>NZ_DATJEB010000047.1:0-46528 GCF_035497235.1 Agriterribacter sp. | reverse complement strand
AGCGATAAGGCAACAGCAATAAATTTTGCTAAAGGTGTGCGCATGGGTATATATAATTGTTGAAGCATGGTTCAAAGAGAAGGTAAAAAAGCGAATATACTCAAAGCAGGCAGACGGTTATATCCCTGCCCCATTTTTGATGTGGCACAACAAAAAAATAGTATATTTAATACCTGCTAAGGCCGTGGTGAAAGCGTGTACATTATTCCTCCATTATATTCCAGTTATAAAAGGCAAAACAACTACCCCCAAATGATAAAAAGAATAACAACAATTGCTTTTTTGATTGTTTATCCTGCCTGCTTTCTGTTTGCGCAAATTGATGAAAAGTTAAAAGAAGATATTCGCAACAGCGGTTATGTGCACAGCCCATTGCCGCTGGATTACAGTAAGTCCTTTGAGTCTTTCGGGCTTACCAAAAAAGTACTGGTTTCTGATATGCTTTGCAATATGGAAAACATGGACAAATGGTCGCATAAGGGAATTGGCGGCATGTCAATGACGACAGAAAGATGGATCGAAGGCAGCCATAGCCTTCGGTTGGCGGCTCCCACCACTTATCCGCAGTTCCTCGGCTGGGGACTGGGCTTTGGCACCTCACTTGCCAGTTTCGATGTGAGAGAAGTTAACTGGGAGAAATACAACCGCATCAGGTTTTTTATATATCCCGATTGTGAAGGCGCCCGCAGCATTTATCTTAATCTTTACGTGGTTAATGATGGAAAAATAAAAGTGCCGGATAAGTATGGGCGTGAAGGCTATCATGAGATAAACCTGGTTAACGGCCAGTGGAACGAATGCTTTGTGGAAATGCCCGAACTGGCGAGAGATAAGGTCACAGCGTTACAGTTTGCCATCGAGGTGTTTGGAAAAGAGCGTACCATGGGCGATTCATTAAAATTTGATATTGATGCCGTTACCCTTGAAACGGTAGAAAATCCCGAAGTGGTGAGCGGATGGGCGCCTGCTGAGAACAGGATCATCTATTCGACTACCGGCTATGGTGATGAAAGCCAAAAAACAGCCATCGTCAATGTAAAAAATCATAATGGCACCTTCCAATTGATAGATCATATTTCAAACGGACTGGTGTACCAGGGAAAAATTCAATCACAAAAAACAAGACTCGGATCCTTTGAAACTATTGACTTCAGCGATTTTAAAAAAGAAGGCGAATACTGTATTAAAGCAGGAGCCATCACAACCCCTTCCTTTTACATCAATAAAAACATCTGGGATAATTCAGCCTGGCGTGTACTGAATTTTATTTTTTGTGAGCGGTGCGGCTACCCTGTTCCGGGAAAGCATGGCGCCTGTCATTCAGATCTTAACGGCACTCACGATGGTAAGCGCTTTGCCATGAATGGCGGCTGGCACGATGCGGCTGATATGTCGCAACAAATATTGCAATCAGGAGAAATTGCACAGGCTTTACTGGAAATGGCGGAACGCGCCAGGCAAAAGGGCAACACGGCTTTACACCTGCGTTTGATGGAGGAGGCAGAATGGGGAATTGATATGATCCTCAAATCCCGTTTTGGAGATGGCTACCGTGCGCAAACCTGGGGCACCAATTTATGGACAGACGGATTCATTGGCACAAAAGACGATTCCACGGGGAGGCGTTGCATTCATGTGCATAACAGGGCTTTTGAAAACTTTGTATTTGCGGGTATAGAAGCTTATGCATCGCTGGTGGAAGAGAAAGATAAAATGCTGAAAGAAAACCTGCGAAAGGTAGCTATAGCAGATTTCGCATTTGCAAAACGCCGGTTCGACAGCCTGAGCTTTAACGATCTGAGCAGCATTGGCGGCGGAGGGGATCATGCTGCTATGGCATCTAACAGCCAGTATATGGCCAACATTTCGTTCGCTGCCAGCATACTTTATAAACTAACAGGTAATCACTATTATGCCGGTGAGGCCGCAAATGCCATACGTTATACGCTGAGCTGTCAACGCACAGCGCCGCTTAAAGATAAGGATAAATTAAGCGGATTCTTTTACCGCGATCTAAATAAAAAATCCATTGTTCATTATACACACCAGTCGCGCGACCAGGTGTATATGCAGGCGCTAACGATGCTCTGCGAAACCCAGCCGGGTCATGCAGATTATAGCAAGTGGAAAGCATCCATCCGGTTATATGGAGACTATTTGAAAACCATTATGCAGTATGTTCAGCCTTATGGTATGGTGCCCAGCGGTGTGTATCATATTGATGAGGTAAAAGACTCCGTTAATTTTTACAAGGTGCAGGTGGGCGTGTTTCGCGGGGCAGAAAAAGATTATAAAGAGCAATTAGAAAATGGCGTTAAGCTCGACAAGGAACATTACCTGCGCGTATTTCCTGTATGGTTTTCTTTTAAAGGCAATGCGGCTGTACATCTTTCCACAGGTAAAGCCGCCGCATTGGCCGGCAAATTCCTTAATGATAAAGATTTGATCAACATTGCAGAACAGCAACTATTCTGGATAGTAGGAAAAAATCCGTTTGGTCAGTCATTAATATGGGGGGAGGGCAGTAATTATCCGCAACTCTATACCGCATTACCCGGCGAAACGGTTGGTGGTATTCCTGTTGGGATGCAGTCGAAATTTAACGAAGACAAGCCTTACTGGCCACAGTTTAACACGGCTACGTATAAAGAAGTATGGGGAGCACCGGCAGCAAGATGGCTCTCCCTGATCGCTGAGTTTTAAATGGCAGAGCTATCAGGTATCAGCAGTCAGGTATTGGTGAGTTACTACTAACGACAGGATAAATACTTGAATAGTGCAGTATCGGTTAAAGAATTTGAAGTGAAGCTTTTACTCTGCCTTTGTTTTTACTTATCAATAAAAAAGGATTGTACGTTTAAAACCGTGCAATCCTTTTCTAAAAATGTATTTAGCAGATATCCTCATCCATCTCTCACCTTTCACTTCTCACCATTCACTAAAACCTATACCCCAGCGATGCGCCAAAGCCCATGTTCTTCCATTTCCTTTGATCTGTAGTAACATCCCTTATCTCAGGATTGATTTTAGATAAACCGAGCTGGCCGTTTAACTGAAGGCTGAAGCCGCTGTTCAGTTCATATCCTACCAATATATTACCGCCAAAATCGAACGGCTTCACATAATAGGCGGCATTCAGATAGTCGGCAGCGCTAACCTTATTTTTAAACTTCGCCTCCAGTTCAATAGCTGCTTCGCCTGTTTTAGTTTTGTTTTTGCCCGAAATGCCATAGGCGGCATAAGGCCCTGCGCCGAGTAATAATCTGCCAGCCCCAAGCTCCGGTTTAAACAGAAGATTTACCGGCAATTCGATATAGGAAATGTTTTGCGTGTTGTTTGCTTTTTTAGCACCCTTTGTGGAATACAATAATCCGGGTTGCAGATAAAAACCCTCTGAAATATATAAGTCGGCATTAATGCCCGCGTGAAAACCGGTTCTAAAATCATTATTGAGCTTATTGCCCAGGAAATCATCGCCATACATTTTCTGAAGGTTAACGCCCGCTCTTATGCCGAAGGAAACGAGCTTGTCTTCGCTTTTTTGGGCATAAGCCGTTGTAATGCACAATGCCAGTGCCGTTGTTAATACAATGAATTGTTTTTTCATAATGGGTAAAATATTTAGTGCCGGCAAAGATATACTCCCGGATAGAATAACATTGGTCTTTAGCGTTTTCTTTTATTAAAGACTTCTTAAAGTTGGAGCAATAGCGGGTATCAGATTGCTGTTCCTATTTCGTAAATTATTGATTTCTGCCACTAAGTCACAAGATCACAAAGGAAAACGCTTCGTGGCTTCGTGCCTTTATGGCTATATTGTTTTTATAATCGTTTTCGTAAGTATTTTTAGTTACAGAGCAACTCCTAAATATAACTGTTACAGCTATATTAGTCAAGTTCGTATTTACAAATTAGAGACAGCTTGCGGAAGGCAGGAATAAAAAAATGCCAGGTAATATACCCGGCAAGTGCATTAGCGGAATTTTTTGAGATATTAACTCAAATACGTTTCAACAGTCTGGCTGGCAGTAAAAAGATTGATTTAATAAGAGACAATATACCGTCAACCGCTACACCCAGTAACCGGAACGGGAGCAACAGCAGCCATATTATTGGATACAGTACAATGGCAAGTATAGCCAGCGGCGCACAAAGCACCAACAGTATTAACCAAAGCAAAAATGTAAACATAATATTGTATTTTCTTACTACTTACCTCTTACCACCGATTCTCCCCCTATATTGCCAACGATACCAGCGATGCGTCTTTGGTTTCTAAAAGGGAGCTGCCCATCAAAAACTCGTCTACTTTACGGGCACATTCCCGTCCTTCGCTTATAGCCCATACCACCAGCGATTGTCCGCGGCGCATATCGCCTGCAGTAAACACTTTGGGTATATTGGTTTGATACGCTTTTTCTGAAGCTTTTACATTTCCGCGTTCATCATATTCCACTTCTATTTCATCCAGCAAACCTTCATGCTGCGGATGAACAAACCCCATGGCAAGCAGGGTAAGCTCGCAGGGTATTTCCCTTTCCGTACCCGGCACTTCCACAAAGCGGGAAGGCCGCTGATCATCTGAAAATTTCCATTCCAGGTCAACTATTTTCAATGCCCTCAGGTTACCCTTGTCATCTCCCAGAAACGCCTTGGTGGCAATGGCCCATTCTCTTTCGCAGCCTTCATCGTGCGAAGAAGATGTTTTTAATATCATGGGATAAGTAGGCCACGGCATAAATGGCGTACGTTCTGCGGGGGGTTTGGGCATTAGCTCAAATTGGGTAACAGACGTGGCGCCCTGCCGGTTGGATGTACCCACACAGTCGCTGCCGGTATCGCCGCCGCCAATAACCACTACGTTTTTACCGGTAGCCTTTATTTCTTCTTTAAGGATATTACTTTCAATGGCGGCATTAGCCAGGGGATCTTTTTTCGCGTTCCGCTTGTTTTGCTGTTTTAAAAATTGCATGGCAAAATACACGCCTTTCAACTCACTGCCGGGTATGGGTAAATCCCTGGGCTGCGTAGAACCGCCCGACAGCACAATAGCATGATAAGCATCCAGCAAATCATTGGTGCTTACGTTCACCCCAACATTGGCATTGTACCTGAATTCCACACCCTCCTGCTCCATTACTTCTATACGACGGTCAATCACCCATTTCTCTAATTTAAAATCGGGTATGCCATACCGTAATAGTCCGCCGGCCGCGTCATCTCTTTCAAAAACAGTAACTAAGTGACCTGCATAATTCAATTGTGCGGCGGCTGCCAACCCTGCAGGACCGGAACCAATAACGGCTATCTTCTTTCCTGTACGGATATTAGGCTTGCGGGGCTGCACAAAACCTTTTTCAAAGGCTATTTCAATAATATGTCTTTCAATTTCTTCAATGGTAATGGCAGGTTGGTTAATGCCCAATACACAGGCAGTTTCGCAGGGAGCAGGACAAATGCGCCCCGTAAATTCAGGAAAGTTATTGGTAGACGTTAAAATATCGTACGCTTCGCGCCAGCTTTTGCGGTATACAGCATCATTGAACTCGGGGATAAGATTACCCAGCGGACAACCATTATGACTATGGCAAAAAGGTACTCCGCAATTCATGCACCGCGAAGCCTGGTTGACCAGCTTTTGCTCAGAAAAGCGATCAATGAATTCATTGTAATTTTTCAATCGTTCCGCTACTGGTTTTTTTCCCGGCAATTCGCGCGTAAATTCTATAAAACCTGTTGGCTTACCCATTGTATTGATTACTTCATTAATGAATTAAAAATATTTATGCTTCCCGTCCTCATCCGCTTATCTTTCCTGCACTTTACTCTTTGCTTTTTGAACGGCTTTTTTATAATCTTTGGGATATACTTTTATGAAATTCTTTAACTGGTTGTCAAAATCATCTATAATGAATTTAGCAACGGCGCTCCCCGTAAACGCGTAGTGCCTGCTTATCATATCATACAGCTCTTCCGATTCGCCATTGATTACCGGATCAAGATCAACCATCTCGGGATTGCAGTTTTCCGCAAACTGGCCTTTTACATCGTACACATAAGCAATACCGCCGCTCATGCCCGCCGCAAAATTTCTGCCGGTATCGCCCAGTATTACCACACGGCCTCCCGTCATGTATTCGCAACCATGATCGCCCACGCCTTCCACCACGGTATTAGCACCCGAATTTCTTACACAAAAACGCTCACCTGCCTTGCCCCTGATAAATGCTTCGCCGGAGGTAGCGCCATAAAAAGCCACGTTACCGATAATAATATTTTCTTCAGGAACGAACCCGGCTTCTTTTGAAGGATATACAATAAGTTTTGCACCGCTTAAGCCCTTACCAAAATAATCATTGGCATCGCCTTCCAGCTCAAACGTAACGCCCTTAGTGTTAAAGGCGCCAAAACTTTGTCCGGCCGTTCCTGTGAATTTAAAATGAATTGTATCGTCCGGTAATCCTGCCGCGCGATAGCGTTTTGTAATTTCATTAGAGAGTATGGTACCTGTCGTACGGTCAATATTACGGATACTGAATGTTCCGTATACCCGTTCCTGCCGTTCCAGCGCCGGCTTTGCTTTTTCAAGCAATTGCCAGTCCAGTACGCCTGCCAGTCCGTGATCCTGTTTCTCCTGGTTATATAAGCCAACCTGCCCGGGAGCGGGCTCTTTATATAAAATGGGAGATAAATCCAGTTTTTTATACTTCCAGTGATTGATCCCTTCTCTTCTTTCCAGGCAATCTGCCTGCCCCACCATTTCGTTGATGGTTCTGAATCCCAGTTCGGCCATCAGTTCACGCAAATCCTGGGCAAGAAACTTAAAAAAGTTCACTACATGATCGGCATTGCCGGTAAACCGCTTGCGCAATTCGGGATCCTGCGTAGCCACGCCTACCGGGCAGGTATTGAGATGACATTTACGCATCATAATACAGCCCTCTACTATTAATGCGGCTGTAGCCACTCCCCATTCTTCCGCTCCAAGCAATGTGGCGATAGCAATATCACGTGCTGTTTTCATTTGCCCGTCGGCCTGCAAAACCACGCGGCTCCTGAGACGGTTCTTTACTAATGTTTGATGGCTTTCCGCCAATCCCAACTCCCAGGGTAAGCCGGCATGCTTGATGGAACTTACCGGGGATGCGCCTGTTCCGCCATCGAACCCTGCAATCAGTATTACATCTGCTTTTGCTTTGGCAACGCCGGCAGCAATAGTGCCCACGCCGGCCTTTGATACCAATTTTACATTGATGCGCGCCGCACGGTTGGCATTTTTAAGATCAAATATCAGTTGAGCCAGATCCTCGATAGAATAAATATCATGATGTGGCGGAGGAGAAATTAATCCTACACCGGGTGTAGAATGACGCACGCTTCCTATCCAGTCGTCTACTTTATGTCCGGGCAATTGTCCGCCTTCGCCCGGCTTTGCGCCCTGCGCCATTTTTATCTGCAGTTCATCAGCTTCGCTAAGATATAAACTGGTAACGCCAAAACGGGCAGAAGCTACCTGTTTAATGGCAGAGCGCATAGAATCGCCGTTGGGCAATTTTTCATATCTTCTTTCATCCTCGCCACCCTCGCCGGTATTGCTTTTGCCACCCAGGCGGTTCATGGCTATGGCCAGGGTGGTATGCGCTTCCCAGGAAATGGAACCGAAGGACATGGCGCCCGTAGCAAAACGTTTGTAAATATTTTCCGCCGGTTCTACTTCATCAATGGAAACAGCGGGCCGGTTGCGCTTAAAGCGGAACAGGCTGCGTAGTGTACAGGCTTTTTCGCCCTGGTCGTTTACCGCTTTGCTGTATTTTTTAAACACATTATAATCATTCATCCGTGTTGAATACTGCAACAAATGAATGGTTTGCGGATTGAAGAGATGTACTTCCCCTTTGCGTTTCCATTGGTATATACCGCCAACGGACAAACGATCAACAGGAATATTTTTAAGATTGAAAGCAAGTGCATGTTTGGCGAGGGCCTCTTTAGCAATTTCATCTAACCCCATTCCTGCCACACGGCTTACCGCGCCTGTGAAATATTTGTTTACCACATCCTGGTTCAATCCTAATATTTCAAATATCTGGGCACCCTGGTACGACTGGAGGGTGGAAATACCCATTTTGGAGAATACTTTCAACAGCCCGTAGCATACTGCCTTTACATAATTTTTACGCAGCTCATACCAGTCCTGGTCGGTTTCCCATTTGCCGGTGGCTTTCATCGTACGGATTGTTGCCAGCGCCAGGTAAGGGTTGATGGCGGTTGCGCCAAAGCCTATTAAACAGGCAAAATGATGCACTTCCCATACATCGCCGGCTTCTACCACAATACCTACCTGGCCGCGGTATCCTTTGCGGATAAGATGATGATGCACGGCAGATACACAGAGCAATGAGGGTATAGCGGCATGATCCGAATCAATGGCCCTGTCTGACAGGATAAGCACTTCAAAACCATCTTCCACCGCGTCTACAGCATAGCGGCAAATACGGTCTAACGCCGCTTTCAGCGATCCGGGTTTGCCATCCGCCCTGAAGTAACACTGGATGGTTTTGGCCTGGAAGATGCCGGTATCAATACTGCGTAATTTTTCCAGCTCGGTGCTGGTAAGTATAGGCTGCTTAAGCGCCACCCCATGGCAATGATGCGGCTCTTCTACCAGCAGGTTGCCATTATTGCCCACGTACGAGGCCAGGCTCATTACCAGGCGTTCGCGTATAGGATCAATAGGCGGATTGGTTACCTGGGCAAACAATTGCTTAAAATAACTGCTCAGGTGCTGGGGCTGATCGGACAGGATGGCCAACGGAACATCTGTTCCCATTGATCCTATGGGTTCTTTGCCCTCAATAGCCATTGGTTTAACGAGCGTATCTATGTCTTCCGTACTATAACCAAAAGCTTTCAGGTATTTAAAAACAGATTCTTCAGACAGATGCGTAAAGGTTACCCTGGGGGAAGCGAGTTCTTCCAGGCGTATTTTATACTGGTTCAGCCAGTCGCTGTAAGGTTTTCGCGAACAGATGTCCTGTTTCAATTCTTCATCACTGATAATACGGCCCTGTTCCATATCTACCACAAACATTTTTCCCGGCTGCAGCCTGCCATAGCTTTTGACTATACGCGGGTCTACGGGCAAAGCGCCGGTTTCGGAGGCCATAATTACCCGGTCATCGTGCGTAACACAAAAACGCGAAGGGCGCAGCCCGTTCCTGTCTAATGTAGCGCCAATGATCTTTCCATCGGTAAATGATATGGAAGCAGGACCATCCCAGGGTTCCATAACGGCTGCATGATACTCGTAAAACGCTTTCTTTACAGGGTCCATTTTATCATTATCATCCCATGCTTCCGGAATCAGCATCATCATTACATGCGGTAAAGAGCGGCCGGATAAAGTGAGTAATTCCACCATGTTATCCAGGCAGGCCGAATCAGACTGTCCGCCGGTTACTATAGGCAACAGCATATCCATTTCTTCCTCGCTGAAATAAGGAGAAGAAAGCCCGTTTTCACTGGTTTTTAACCAGTTTAAGTTTCCCTGTAAGGTATTGATCTCACCATTATGCGCTATAAAGCGAAACGGCTGTGCCAGCTTCCAGGAAGGAAAGGTATTGGTGGCAAAACGGGAGTGTATAAGGCCAAAAGCGCTTACTACCCTTTTATTGCTGAGATCTGGAAAATAAGTACGCACCTGCATACTGGTTAACTGTCCCTTATAGGTAACCGTTTTATAGGAAAGGGAAGCAATATAAAAACCTACACTATCTTTCTTTACCGTATTATGAATGGTATGCGAAGCGTAATTGCGCAGTATAAATAGTTTGCGCTCAAAGTCTTCCGGGTTTTGAAGATGATCGGGGCAGGCAATAAATACCTGTTCAATTTCGGGTTCCACAGAAAGGGCGGTTTGGCCAATATCGGTAGTATTTACAGGAACCTTGCGGTAAGTAAGTATTTCCAACCCGAGCTTTTCGGCGGCCCGTCCAAATATTTCACGGCATTCCTCTCTCATTCCCACCTCTTTAGGAAAGAAAATTACACCTACGCCATAATGGCCAAAAGCGGGCAAATGCACGCCTAACTTCACACATTCCGCAAAAAAGAACTCATGCGGAACCTGGATCATTATACCTGCGCCATCACCGGTATTGTTTTCACAACCACATGCGCCCCTGTGCTCCATATTTTCAAGCAGGGTAAGCGCGTCTGATACGATCTGGTGCGATTTGTTGCCTTTAATATTAGCCACAAATCCTACACCACAAGCATCGTGTTCAAATTCCGCCCTATACAAACCTTTTCTAACCATAGATCGGTAGTTATTATATAAAAATCAAAAAAGAAGAGAATACTTAAATATTGTTTAAATATATGGCAGGCAAGAGCATAAAAGTACTAAAAAAACATAACAAATCAACCTTTCGTCTAAAAAACACTAACAGTTGTTAACATTTTTTTCTACACCAGGTAGCCAAGCAATTTATCGTCATTATTGATTTCGAAGAAGTTAACCTGGTAGTCTTTCATATGCTGAATGAGCCTGTGGTAATCATTTTTATCCTGCAGTTCAACGCCTACCAAAGCTGGTCCGGCTTCTTTATTGGTCTTTTGCATATATTCAAAACGGGTAATATCATCTGTTGGACCTAATATATTATTCACAAATTCCTTTAAGGCGCCGGGGCGCTGGGCAAAACTGATGAGAAAGTAATGTTTCAGCCCTTCGTACCGGAGCGACCTTTCCTTTATTTCGGGCATACGGTCAATATCATTGTTGCTGCCGCTTACGATACAAACTACCTTTTTCCCTTTAATTTTATCTGCGTAGCTTTCCAGTGCAGCAATAGATAAGGCACCAGCAGGTTCCGCTACAATAGCGTCTTTATTGTAAAGCCTCAGTATGGTGGTGCATACTCTTCCTTCAGCCACCAACTGTATATCATCCAGCACGTCTCTGCAAATTTCAAAGCTAATATCCCCCACCCGTTTCACTGCTGCTCCATCTACAAAATTGTTAACCTGCTCCAGCGTAACGGGATGCCCGGCATGCAGCGCTGCCTTCATGGATGCCGCGCCTTCGGGCTCTACTCCAATAATTTTTGTAGAAGGACTGGCAGATTTAAAATACGCGCCAACACCGGCAGCTAACCCTCCGCCGCCAACCGGAACAAAAACATAATCAATATTACTTTGATCTTCCAGTATTTCCACAGCAACGGTTCCCTGCCCTTCAATAATGCTGTAATCATCGAAAGGAGGAATAAACACCATGTTGTTTGCCAGTGTATATGCCTTGGCTGCAATGGCGCAATCGTCAAAAGTATCGCCAATGAGCTTTATTTCAATATTATCCTCACCGAACATTTTTGTCTGGCTGATTTTTTGCCTGGGTGTAATAACAGGCATAAATACCACACCTTTGATGCCGAGTTTTTTACAACTGTATGCAAATCCCTGTGCATGATTGCCTGCACTGGCGCATACCACGCCGCGTTGCTGCTGCTCCTTTTCAAGGTTGCACATCATATTATAGGCGCCCCGCAATTTATAGGATCGCACCACCTGGAGGTCCTCCCTTTTTAAATACACATCACAGGCGTATTTGCGCGACAGGTTGCTGTTATACATCAACGGTGTACGGGTTACGGTACCCTTTAACCGCCTGGCAGCCTCCATAAAAAGAAGCCTTCCTGACCAAACAGGAAGGCTTTTGCTGACTTGAGTATTTTTTTCCACCGCTTTCATCTTATCCTCCACACTCATTTCTTATACCTTTTAAAAATTATTTTTGATTTTCAGGTCTTAAACTTCTTACGGTTTTACCTGCCTGCCACAATTCGCTTTCCCTCAGCTCTTTTAATTCTAGTTCTAATTTCTCGCGGTAATCGGGCTTGCTGTTACTGTCTATAGAACGCTGCGATTCCTTACCTGCCGCAACACTTTCATATAATTCTTTAAATACCGGGGCGGTAGCATCGCGGAATTTTTTCCACCAGTCTAACGCACCGCGCTGTGCCGTAGTAGAACAGTTGGCATACATCCAGTCCATGCCATTTTCAGCAACCAATGGCATAAGCGACTGGGTAAGCTCTTCTACCGTTTCATTAAACGCTTCTGACGGCGTATGACCTTTATCGCGCAGCACCTGGTATTGCGCCGCGAAAATGCCCTGTATGGCGCCCATTAAGGTACCGCGTTCTCCCGTAAGATCGCTGTATACTTCTTTTTTAAAATTCGTTTCAAACAAATACCCGCTGCCTACAGCAATACCCAATGCCACTACTCTTTCCTGCGCCTTGCCGGTAGCATCCTGGAAAATAGCGTAGCTGCTGTTTAACCCACGCCCCTGTAAAAACATACGGCGTAAGGAAGTGCCTGATCCTTTGGGAGCCACTAAAAATACATCCACGTCTTTGGGCGGTATAATACCTGTTTGTTCATTGAACGTAATACCAAAGCCATGAGAGAAGTAGAGGGCTTTTCCGGGTGTAAGGTGCTTTTTAACGGTTGGCCACAATTCAATCTGCGCCGCATCGCTGAGCAGGTAACATATAATGGTTCCCTTTTCTAAAGCTTCTTCAATTTCAAACAGTGTTTCACCGGGTACAAAGCCATCTTTTACCGCTTTATCCCATGATTTTGAATTTTTTCGCTGGCCCACTATTACATTAATGCCATTGTCGCGCTGGTTCAATGCCTGTCCGGGTCCCTGAACGCCATAGCCAATAACGGCGATTGTTTCATGCTTTAGTACTTCCTGGGCCTTGCTTAGTGGAAACTCTTCGCGCGTTACTACGTTTTCTTCCACACCGCCGAAATTTAATTTTGCCATTTTTTTAATTTGAAAATTTGATGATTTGAAAATTATACCCCTTTTTAAAAAGTTTTTTTTACCGCGATTATAATACCTGTCGCCCAATGTTGTTTTGCCAATAATAAGTCTTTCCTTCGCTCCAAACTTTCGACAAAATTAATCGCTTTTTCCTGATGGCCATCAGGCCAGTTTGGTTGTGGAAGCATGTCGTCAACTATGTACAATCCGCCCTCATTGAGCATTTCCAGTACTTCGTCTAAGAGCAAATATTTTCCATGCCAGGTGTCTGCAAAAATGTAATCAAATTTAAGTCCCCTATTGGCTTTTACCCAATCTTCACCATCGGCATGAATGAGGGTCAACCGACCATCCTGCCCGAGAAACGAATCAGCAATCGAAAGAAGAACCTTATCATTATCAACCGATACTATTGACGAGTCATTATCCATTCCATCAAGGATCCAGGATGTGGAAAGTCCTGTTCCTGTTCCGAGCTCAAGAAATTTACTTCGGGGTTTTGAAGCTGCCAGCGTTCTTAATAAGGAACAAGTTAAAATATCGGAGGGCATTGTAAACCCACTTTCCTTTGTAACCTTGTTAATATTAAAGTATGTTTTGGGTAGCGCTTGAGTAATTTCTGCTGTCATTTTAACCAAAATTTACATGCTGAACACCTCGTCCTGCTTATCCAAAAACGCATTCTCCACTATTTCATCACCGGGTTTTTCTTCTTCAAACTCCCTGAGCTTTTCATAAAAACCATTGCTTGCATTAATGATGGCCACTCTTGCACTGCGTACAAATTCTATCAGTCCGAGGGGGCCGAGTACCTCAATAAGATTATTGATTTCTTCGCGGTGACCGGAAGTTTCAAAAACAGTATAGTCTTTCCTGATCACTACCGCTCTTGCGCCATACTTGCGCAATAACCTTTCTACTTTTACATCTTCAATTACTTTATCGGTAGATACTTTATATAATGCCAGTTCCTGCCATACAATTTCATCATTATTGTTATAGTAAGCTTTCAGCACTTCCACCTGCTTTTCAATCTGGCGCACTAATTTTTTCACTACCTCTTCTACCTCATTGATCACAATGGTGAACCGGTGTATCCCGTCTATTTCAGAAGGTGAAGTATTTAAGCTTTCAATATTGATCTTTCGCCTGGAAAACATAATGGCAATACGGTTCAGCAAACCAATATGATTTTCGGTGTAAACCGTAATAGTATATTCCTGTTTCATATATAACCTCCATCCCGCGGGGCGGGGAATTTAATTTTTAATACAATTGTTTTTAACTCATTCTTATCTTTTACCGGGTGTATTTACCTTTGGTGAGAAAGCTCAAATTGTAGCCGGAACACCAGCCGGGATGATTACTTTATTCCACCAAAAGCGCCAAAGCACAAATTTTTATGCAGGATTTCCACATTAGCGAATCCAACTTTTTTCATCAGTTGTAACTGATAATTTATGGATCGCGGCGAATCTTCTTTTGCTATATAATCCAGCACTTTTTGCCGGTATGCTTTGCCATTTAATCCTTCCAGATAATCGCCGTATTTTTCCCAGGTATAGGCATTTAAAACGTCTGTTTCCTGGTTGATTAAATCCGAAACCATCAGGCAACCGCCCGGTTTTAAAAGCCTGTACAATTTTTCAAAAGTTGATTCCCAGTCTTCATCATCCCGCAAATGGTGCAATACTGCGCCTGCCAAAATAATATCAAAATGATTTTCTTTTAAAAGAACTGTTCTTATATCGCCCTGCCAAAGTGCTATATTATTATTTGTTTTCTCAGCTACTCTTTCAAATGCTTTATCCAGCATGGGCTTGCTCAGATCTACCAATGTACAATTAAGATCCGGCAATTTTGAAAGCATCATCAACGTATAATTCCCTGCACCACAACCAACGTCTAACAGATTTTCAGCATGTGGAACAATTCTTTTCGCTGCTTCTGTAATCAGTTCCAAAGATATTTTTGCGTCAATGGTTGAAAGCTGCCCGGTTTCCAAATTTGAAAACCGTTTTACATCATTATCAAACCGTTCTCTTATTTCTACTGTTGTTGATTTGCTCATTATTATTTTTTCTTCATCATCATTCAAATCCTCCCCAATCATTATTTCAATCTTATTTCAGACACACCGCATCCCTGTGCCACCATGGGAAATACATTGTTTTCTTTGCCTACAATAACCTCCAGCAAATAAGCTCCTTTATGCTGCATCATTTCATTGAGGCTGTTTTGCAGCGCTTCTCTTTTTGAAATGCTTTTACCTGCAATGCCATATCCTTTTGCCACCATTACAAAATCGGGGCTGGTTATATTTACAAATGAATACCTTCTATCGTTAAACAACTGCTGCCACTGGCGTACCATGCCCAAAAAATGATTATTCAGAATAATGATCTTTACATTAATATCAAACTGCATAATTGTTCCCAGTTCCTGCAGGGTCATCTGGAAGCCGCCATCGCCAATAATGGCGATAACATCGCGCTGCGGCGCTCCAAATTTAGCGCCTATAGCTGCAGGCAGGGCAAAGCCCATTGTTCCCAACCCACCGGAGGTAACATTGCTTTTGCTCTTATTAAAATGAGCATAGCGGCATGCCACCATCTGGTGCTGTCCTACATCGGTTACAATAACGGCATTACCTCCTGTAACTTCATTGAGTACCTTTATCACTTCGCCCATCGTCATTACTTCGCCAGTAGGGTTCAACTCGTCATTTATAACAATTTCTTCTTCCTGCTTTTTCATATCCCTGAACTTCTGCAGCCAGGCAGCATGTTGCTTCGGCTTAATCAAAGCGGTTAATAAAGGAAGGGTTTCTTTACAATCGCCCCAAACAGGCACGGCGGTTTGCACATTCTTATCAATTTCCGCAGGATCAATATCAAGGTGAATCACTTTTGCCTGCCGGGCATATTTATCCAGCCGGCCGGTAACCCGGTCATCAAACCGCATACCTACCGCTATCAGTACATCGCATTCATTGGTTAATACATTGGGCCCGTAGTTGCCATGCATGCCCAGCATACCTACGTTAAGCGGATGACCGGTAGGCAGGGCGCTTAACCCCAGCACCGTCCATGCAGCAGGTAACCCTCCCTTTTCAATGAAGTCCTGGAATTCCTTTTCGGCTTTACCCAGAATAATGCCTTGTCCAAAAATTACAAAAGGCCGTTCGGCAGTATTAATTAAATTGGCAGCCTCTGTTATATATTCTTTACGGATATTGGGTTTGGGGCGATAGCTGCGTATGTGATTACACGGCGTATACCCGGGATAGTTGAATTTTTGTACCTGCGCATTTTTGGTGATGTCTATCAGTACAGGCCCCGGCCGGCCTGTGCGTGCAATATAAAACGCCTTAGCCAGTATAGCCGGAATTTCCGTTGCATCCGTTACCTGGTAATTCCATTTGGTTACAGGCGTGGTAATATTTATTACATCGGTTTCCTGGAAAGCATCCGTACCCAGTAAATGAGCGAATACCTGTCCGGTTATACAAACCAATGGCGTACTGTCTATCTGGGCATCGGCCAGGCCGGTTACCAGGTTGGTAGCGCCGGGACCGCTGGTGGCAAACACCACGCCTACTTCCCCGGATGTGCGCGCATAGCCCTGCGCCGCATGTATACCGCCCTGCTCATGGCGTACAAGAATATGGTTCAATATATCCGTATAATCATATAATGCATCATATATGGGCATGATGGCCCCGCCGGGATAGCCAAAGAAATCGGTAACATTTTCGGCTACCAGGGCTTCCATCACTGCCTGCGCCCCACTGATCTCTGTTCCTGCGGTATACCGTGCAGACTTTGCTGCGGGTTTTTTCTGCCCGGCTGTCTTTTTTACTTTTTCTGTCAATAATGTATCACTCATTATGATTCTTTTTATCAGAAATTACTTAATAGTGACGGCAGGAGTACAAAACATAATTTCCTTTTTCTCCTTTCGCCTTTAGTTATCATTCATCCGTTACACATCCTTCACTGGCATCTTTTACACTGGCAGCATATTTGAATAAAACCCCTTTAGTAACTTTTAACGCGGGTTTTTTCCATGCCGCCTTTCGCCGTGCAATTTCTTCAGCGCTTACTTTTAAAGAGAGGAGGTTTTTTGTGGCGTCTATTTCAATAATATCGCCATCTTCCACCAAACCTATCAATCCGCCCTCATAAGCTTCGGGTGTAATATGTCCGACGACGAATCCATGGGTGCCGCCGCTAAACCTTCCATCGGTAATCAAGGCAACCGATTTGCCCAAACCAGCGCCAATGATGGCTCCTGTAGGTTTCAACATTTCGGGCATACCCGGCGCACCTTTGGGTCCTTCATTTTTTATGACGACAACATCGCCCTGTTTTACCCTGCCGGTAGAAAGCCCGGCTATCAGGTTCTTTTCGCCGTCAAATACCCTTGCCGGCCCTTCAAACCGCTCGCCTTCCTTACCGCTGATCTTGGCTACGCTTCCTTTTTCGGCCAGGTTGCCGTATAATATCTGCAGGTGACCCGTTTTTTTAATTGGCTTTTCCAGGGGATAGATAATATCCTGCGTTTCAAAATCAACTGCTTTAATATCTGCCAAATTCTCAGCAATGGTTTTACCCGTTACAGTAAGACAGTCGCCATGCAATAACCCTTTCTCTAATAAATATTTCATTACCGCGGGTATGCCGCCATGTTCGTGCAGGTCCTGCATGAGGTATTTACCCGATGGCTTAAAGTCGGCCAGTACCGGCGTTTGATCGCTCATGCGCTGAAAATCATCCTGGGTTATTTCAATGCCCACACTTTTTGCAATAGCAATAAAATGTAAAACGGCATTGGTGCTTCCGCCGGTTACAATAATTACCCTGATAGCATTTTCAAACGCCTTCCGCGTCATAATATCAGCAGGCAGAATATTTTTTTCAAGCAGCAGGCGGATCGCTTTACCTGCGGCAAGGCACTCTGCTTTCTTTTCAGCACTCAACGCGGGGTTAGAAGAAGAATAGGGCAAACTCATGCCCAGCGCTTCAATAGCCGATGCCATGGTATTTGCCGTATACATGCCGCCGCAGGCGCCGGCGCCGGGGCAACTGTTCATTACAATACCTTTAAAATCGCCCTCGCTCAGGTTACCGGCAATTTTTTGTCCTAATGCTTCAAAAGAAGAAACGATATTCAGGTCCTGTCCTTTATAATGTCCAGGTGCAATAGTACCACCATATACCATTATCGCCGGGCGGTTCAAACGGCCCATGGCCATAACGCTTCCGGGCATATTCTTATCGCAGCCCGGTAAGGCAATCAATCCATCATAATATTGCGCGCCACAAACCGCTTCAATACTGTCTGCAATAATATCGCGGCTAACCAATGAGTAGCGCATACCGTCTGTGCCATTGCTGATGCCATCGCTAACGCCAATGGTGTTGAAGATGAGCCCTACCATATCATTATCCCATACGCCCTGCTTTACAATTTTCGCCAGGTCATTGAGATGCATATTACAGGTATTGCCGTCCCATCCCATGCTTGCAACACCTACCTGCGCTTTTTTAAGATCATCATCTGTAAGCCCGATACCATATAACATAGCTTGTGCAGCGGGTTGCGTTGGATCCTGTGTAATTGTTTTTGAATATTTGTTTAATTCCATAGCCTTATCTGTTATACTCATTTTACTACTGTATGTATTGCTTATAATACCTTATCCGCTTATCCTTCCCCTCATCCTCTTTCATTTTCACATTTCCATATTTCCACATTTTATATAATCGTTGACCTCCTCAGCTCAGTATCTGATCCATATGCTTCCCCGGGTACTTTATTGTTAATGTATTCGCAGATCAGCTCGCCAATGGTAGTGGTTAAATAAAAATTAACCGGGTCAATATCTTTGGTTACAAAATTGTGCTTCAGCGTCCAGTCTGCCGCTTCCCTTACCAATGCCGCTTCTGCTTTTAAGCCAAAATGATCCAGCATCATGGCTGCAGATAAAACAGAACCCAAAGGATTGGCAATGTCTTTACCGGCTGCCTGCGGGTAAGCACCATGGATGGGTTCAAACAAAGCCACTCCATTGCCAACAGATGCCGAGGGTAATAGTCCAAGTGATCCGGCAATAACACTGGCCTCATCGCTAAGGATATCGCCAAACATATTTTCCGTTAACATTACGTCAAATTGTTTGGGGTTAATAATGATCTGCATGGCTGCATTATCAACAAACATATAATCTACCGCCACATCAGGGTAGCCGCCTGCCATCTCCTGCACTACCTTGCGCCACAACCTTGAAGTTTCCAGCACATTAGCCTTATCTACCAGGGTGAGCTTCTTACGGCGTTGCTGTGCATGCTGAAAAGCAAGATGACCTATACGTTCAATTTCACTGCGGGTATATACACACTCGTCCGATGCCTGTGTTCGTTCCTCGTTCCACGCTTTCTTACCGAAATAAATACCGCCGGTAAGTTCGCGGAAAATCACAAAGTCAACGCCTTCCGTATGCTTCGCTTTTAAGGGCGACAGGTGCTGCAAAGCAGGATGTGTGGTAACGGGACGGATATTGGCGTATAACTGCAACGCTTTTCTGAGTTGCAGTAAACCCTGCTCAGGACGTACTTTCGCTTCAGGGTCATTGTCGTATTTGGGATGCCCGATGGCGCCGAATAATACCGCATCGCTGTTTAAGCAAGCTACTATGGTTTCATCGGGTAACGGATTGCCGGTTTTATCAATAGCATCTGCACCCATCAGGCAATAGGTATATTCAAACTCATGCTTGTATGTTTGAGCAACAGCATTAAGTATATTTATAGATTGCTGTGTTACCTCCGGCCCAATACCATCACCAAAAATGATTGCTATCTTTTTTTTCATACCGTTTAATTGAGGGTTACAGCGCGCTGCATGATCAATAATTTATGCATGTTGCTTTTCAAATGCTTCAATCCCCGGTTTCATGCCAAGTAAATAATCTATACCATCGTAACCTTGTGGCAGCTTTTAAAAAGCGGGCAGGAACGATCTGATCCGTATGGCTATATAAGGTACTCCGGTCATTTATCGATTTTTCCCGGGCATCGTCCTGCGGAGCAAATTCCCTTCCTTTTATGGGCAGATGCTGGTTTACAGTAGGTACATTATGACCGGCGGCAGCTACCACCTGTTTCGGACGAAATACTTTACGTTTTCTTTGCTGCAATCCTTTGAAAGCCCGGGGGCTGGTTACTTCATGAATAAAATATTTATCAACATACAACACCGAAGGCCCTCCGGCAATGTTTTTAGCCACATGCCTGTCCCAAATCCTGTCAAATAAAGTCTTACCCATCGTTCTTTTTTAAAGAAGCGTGACGCCGAAGCGCCACGCCAATCAGAGTGCTTAACGCAACATGAGAAAACATCTGCTTATTATGCAAGTGCTACTTCCGGATGATTATTGGTTGCCAATGCCTTCAGATCCTCGTCCCCCACTTCTTTTTTTACATCGGCTACCTTAAGAAAAGCCTGGTACAATACATCAATATCATTACGGTTAAAATCGTACCCTAACTTCTGAAAACGATGTGCCAGCGCGGATCTTCCGCTTCTTGCCGTTAATACAATTCTTGAGCTGTCGGCCCCTACTTCTTCCGGCCGGATGATTTCGTAATTTTCGGCGTTCTTCAAAAACCCATCCTGGTGTATACCGGAAGAGTGCGCAAAGGCATTACTGCCTACAATAGCCTTATTAGGCTGCACGGGCATCCGCATGGTGTCGGCCACCAAACGGCTCATCGGGTTAAGCTGTTCTGCTTTTATACTTGTATATAACCCTAACGATTCGTGCTGCTTGATGATCATTACCACTTCTTCTAAGGAGGTATTACCGGCCCTTTCGCCCAAACCGTTAATGGTACACTCAATTTGCCGCGCACCATTCATTACACCGGCAATGGAATTAGCTGTTGCCAGCCCCAGATCGTTATGGCAATGACAGGAAAGTATGGCTTTATCAATATTGGGCACATTATTTACCAGGTAAGCAATTTTTTCGCCATACTGGTGAGGAAGACAATAGCCTGTGGTGTCCGGAATATTTACTACCGTTGCACCTGCGTTAATCACTGCTTCCACTACCCTTGCCAGGAAACCCAGTTCAGCGCGTCCTGCATCCTCGCCATAAAATTCCACATCATCTACAAAATTACGGGCATATTTTACCGCTTCTACCGCACGGGCCAAAATATCTTCCTTATTGGAATTAAACTTGGTAGCAATATGCAAATCAGAAACCCCGATGCCGGTATGAATGCGGGGCCGTTTAGCGCCCTGCAAAGCTTCAGCCGCTACTTCAATATCTTTCTTTATGGCGCGGGTTAAGCCGCAAACGGTGGCGTTTTTAATAACAGCGGAGATATTGCGTACCGACTCAAAATCGCCGGGACTGGAAACCGGGAAACCCGCTTCAATAACATCCACCCCAAGATTTTCCAGCGCAAGGGCGAGTTCTATCTTTTCATCAGCATTTAACTTGCATCCCGGAACCTGCTCACCATCGCGCAGTGTAGTATCAAAAATATAAATCTTGTTTTGAGACATAGATGGATTTTAGATGATTAAATCAGCCCCATCGTAAAGGCAATTACTTCATGTAACTGTTTTATTAAAAAACGGATATTTGCAATCCGGCACGAATGTACTGGTAGAGAACAAAGGAATAAAACCAAATTAAACATTATATTACGATGTGCAAGGCGGTATTTTTTCACTTAAAGCCTTTATAGATACGGATTTAAAAGCAATTTGATTACGATGCCCAAACGATCTACAGACGAATTATTTCAGTTGGTTAAGTCTCTTGAAAAGGCTGAAAAACGGAATTTTAAGCTTTTCGTGCAGCGTAATGCCACTTCGTCCGACATGAAAACCGTTCAGTTGTTCGATGCGCTGGATAAACTGGAAGATTATGACGAGGAATCGCTGCTGAAACGCAATACGGATATCAAAAAGCAACAACTCTCTAACCTTAAAGCACACCTGTACAGGCAGATATTGGCCAGCTTACGTATACTAAAGGATGATAATAACATTCAGTTGCAGTTGCATGAACTCATGGACTATTCCCGGATTTTGTACGATAAAGGGCTTTACCTCCAAAGTCTTAAAACCTTAGACCGGGTAAAGGAATATGCCAGGGAACAGCACCAGGTTACTTACTGGCTGCAAACGCTGATTTTTGAAAAAAAGATTGAGGCCTTATATATTACGCGGAGCATGGAGAACCGGGCGGAAACACTGGCCAGGGAAGTGGAAGAAGCCGGCGACAAGCTCACCATGATGAATAAGCTCTCTAATCTTTCGCTGCAACTATACAGTTGGTATATTAACCTCGGGCATGCCCGCGGCGATAAAGACAGGATGGCGATAAAGGCTTTCTTTGAATCTAATCTGCCTACCACTGCCGGACTATACAATGGGTTTTACGAAAAACATTACCTGTACGAAAGCTACTGCTGGTATGGATTTATTTTGCAGGATCTGCTGATGTATTACCGCTATTGCCAGAAATGGGTGGATGCTTTTGAACAGGAGCCACTGATGAAAAGAGTGGATACCCCGCTATATATTAAAGGACTGCACAATTTGCTGAACGCTCATTTTGTGCTGCAGAACTACGATAAATTTAATACCGTATTAGATAAATTTGAGCACTTCTATCATTCCAAACAAGCCAACAGCAACGACAATAACCGGGTACAATCCTTTATATACCTGTATACCGCCAAGCTCAACAAGCATTTCCTGGAAGGCAGCTTCACAGCAGGCTTAAAGCTCATTCCTGAAATTGAGGCTAAGATCACAGAATTCAGGCTGAAGATGGACCGCCACCGCGTTTTAGTGTTTTACTACAAAATAGCCTGCCTGTACTTTGGCAGCGGCGATAATGAAAAAGCCATTGAATACCTCAACCGCATTATTAACTGGAAGGTAGATCTGCGCACAGATATTCAATGTTATTCCAGGTTATTACACCTTATTGCGCACTACGAACTGGGCAATTACGATCTGTTAGAATATTTAGTGAAGTCGGTATACCGCTTTATGGCTAAAATGCAGAACCTGAGCGTGGTGGAGGAGGAGATATTCCGCTTCCTGAAAAAATCATTTCATTTGGATAAGAAGCAGGTGAAAGCCGCATTCATTGCGCTAAAAGGAAAGTTGGAAAAATACAAAGACAACCCGCTCGAAAGCCGCTCCTTCATGTATTTAGATATTATTTCGTGGCTGGAAAGTAAGATTAAAAATGTGCCGGTGCAGAACATTATGCGGGAAAAATACCGGCTGGCAATAGGCTCAAAGAAAAGGTGATTTGAGGACATCAAATTTATTTTTTATTTCACCGGCAGTTGCATGCTAATTTGGCTGATGTTGCGACGCTCCTTTCAGGGTTTTGTTCGCTGTTGAGCTGATTATTTGAACATGCGGCCTGACGCTCCCCTGTCGCGTGCCACCCGCATCCCCGCCCACCCCCCGCTATACGATGTCTCTGACTTCGTATATAATATGTTCTTCCGGGACTCTGTCCCGCAAAACAATGCCACTTTTTAAAACGCCTTTTGGGATACCATTGCAGCACTATTCCTGCTCAAAATAATATACGCCGTTTTTATTGGCGATAACAATGTCAGGCTTACTATCCTTATTCATATCTTCCGTAACGAACTGTATGCCAACGCCCGAATTATTATCAATGAGATGGCGTACCCAAACGGGTTTGTTCTTTCCATCTTTTAATAATTCAAACCAATATAATACCGCCGGCTCCTGCCCCCCGGGACCTTTACCCTGGTGAGAGAAAAATCGTTTACCGGTAATAAAATCCGGCAGACCATCGCCGTTAACATCCTGCAATACGATACTATGCGCCTCGGAAAAAGTAGTATCAATGGCATGCGTTTTAAAGGCGATCTGCCCTTTCTCGTCACGTATTTGCTCATGCCACCATACGCCATAGTCGTGCGCCGAACTGGTAAGTACATCATTATCGCCATCGTTGTCAAAATCGTAAGTGATCATTTGCGCGCAGGATGCTCCCAAATCAGCCTCATGAAATGTCCAGGGAAAGGTTTTCGTGTCTTTGGGCGCTTCCCACCAGCCGCCGCGGATCATCACATCCTTAATGCCATCGCCGTTAATATCTCCCCAGCCCAATCCGTGCGAAAACATGCCAACACCTTTGGCATTGGCTTCGCTTATAGGATGCCGTTGCCAGCTCACTTTATTGTTTTTTACCGCCGCGCTGAACCAGGCCATTTGTCCCAGCTTTTCATTCCCAAATACCAAATCCGTTTTACCGTCATCATTAATATCAACCGCCATGGGCGATTCGTTGGAAGCGATAGAATCAATCAGGTATCTTTTCCAAAGCACATCAGCACCTTTTGGATTTTCGAACCAATACACTTCTTTACCCGGGAAATCGAAACAAATTAAATCCACCCAGCCGTCTTCATTTACATCTATAGCAAAATTGAGGAAGGAATCGCTGTAGCCTTTGGTATAGTCAAATTTTTTGTGCTTCCATATATCATGCGCCTTCCAGTCCGGCGCTTCAAACCACCTGGCGCCGGCTATAATATCCATTTTACCGTCCCTGTTCACATCGGCAACGGTAGCGGCTTCCGTATAAAACTCATCCCACAGGTGATACTTTTTAAATTTAACATCGCTGCCTGCTGTTTGTGATACCGCGGTAAAAGAAACCAGGCAAACCAGGCATAAGCCAATTATAATAATAGTTTTTTTTTGTTCAAACATACTGTACCGGTTTATGATTTAATGGTAGTCAGCTGTTAGTAATCAGCTTTCAGGTGATTAACTACTAACAACAGGATGAATACCTGAATGGTGAGCGTTACACTGGTTGCAAGTTACAGGTTGCAGGGAAAAATCCATTTCAATGTTGGATTTAGCGTTTATGGCTGGTGGTTTATGGTTGTATTTGGTTTCGGGTTCCGAAATTCAGGCTTCGGGTTTAACTTTATTTGTCATTGGCAGCCTGCCCGCCGTGACGGGGAACGGATCATCTATATATAATTTGTTTTTGCGATTTGATTTTTAGTGCTTTTATCTACCCTGCGATTCCATGGCTTTTTTCACACTTCCGTATTTTAACAGCAGTGCTTTGGCTTTGCTATAATCCGTACCGGGCAACTTTTCCATCAGCATTTTAGTACCCCTGTCTAATAGTTTCTGGTTGCTCAGTTGCATATTCACCATTTTATTATCATCTACCCTGCCCAGTTGAATCATAATAGCGGTAGAGATCATATTAAGCACCAGCTTTTGCGAAGTACCGCTTTTCATGCGGGTGCTGCCGGTTACAAATTCAGGCCCAACAGCCAGCTCAATAGGGTAATCGGCCTGTTCTGTTAAAGGAGAGCCCGGGTTGTTGGTAATACAACCTGTTATAATGCCACGCTCCCGGCAATTTTTTAATGCGGCTATTACATAGGGTGTGGTACCGCTTGCCGCTATACCTATTACCACATCCTTATCATTTACATTATGCTTTTGCAGGTCTTCCCATCCCTGCGTTACACTATCTTCCGCAAATTCAACAGGCTGCGTCATAGCCTTTTTACCACCTGCGATAATACCAATAACTAAGTTAGGCGAAACGCCATAGGTGGGCGGACATTCGCTGGCATCCACAATAGCCAACCTTCCGCTGGTACCGGCGCCAATGTAAAACAACCTTCCGCCTGCCAGCATCTTATCTACAGTAACCAGCACCAGCTTTTCAATTGCAGGAATCATTTTTTCTATAGCGTAAGGCACCGTTTTATCTTCATCGTTGATGTGGCTGAGAATTTCGGCTACGGGCATTTTTTCGAGGTGGTGGTATGCAGAGGATTGTTCCGTGATCTTTATAAAAGAAGGCATAAGGCGTTTTAAGTTACAATTGATGCATAGCTATAAATAACCAGGCTTTGTTTAGTTCCGGACTGCTTACCGGTGATAGGTAATAAGCCCTTCCATCGGGTTTTTTAATATTTTCCCGGGAGTGAATTCGTACGACCGGCAAAGCTCTTTCAGCACATCCTGGAAATGATAGGAAACTCCGCCCACAAAACTTACAGGTAATATCCAGCTCTCCCTGAATTTACAAATATGGTGAAAGAAAAAATCGTTTAGGGCATCTTCAATAATATTTTCAATCATATAATGCCCCCTGTTTTCAGATAAAAAAGGAGTAAAAGATGCCAGGTAGCGGTTAGCCAGGGGCTTTTTATATACACTTTCCAGGATGCTTGTACTATTAATATTATACCTGCCATTAAAACGTCCCGTCAATTCCTCATCGAATGTGTTGTATAAGTAATATTGTAATACCTTCTTACCCAGGTATGCCCCACTACCTTCATCACCCAGTACATAGCCCAACCCAGGCTTATTAATTACTATTCTTTTACCGTTGTAATAGCAGGAACTGGAACCGGTTCCCAAAATACAGGCCACCCCCTTATCATCGCCATACAACGCCCTGGCCGCAGCCATCACATCGTGCGTAACTTCAATAACCGTTAAATCTTTAAAAACATTTTTGATGGACTGCTTTACAATACGGTTATTATTGGGGTTGATGCATCCCGTTCCGTAATAAAATACTTCATCAACCTGTATGCCTTTAAGAGCGGGAAGTAATTCCTTTTCTAATATTTCCGTTATCTGGGCCGTATCAAAAAAATAAGGGCTGATGCCCTGGGTAAAAATCGTTTTCTTTTTTTTGCCCTGCAATAAACACCATTCCGCTTTGGTGGCTCCGCTGTCGGCTATCAATTTTACAGATGACATCTTTAATTGAACTTATTTCGTGAAATTCGTGCTCTGAAAGTCAAAGATAATATACAAATACAGACTGATGGGTAATAATAAATTAAAGCTCTGGCTGCCACTGATCTTTTCCATTGTAATGATTGGCGGGATGTTTTTAGGATACAAGATGAAAGAAAAAATGCCGGTTACAGCCCGCTTTTTTTCCACGGAGCGAAAGGGAACGGTACAGGAAGTGCTTGATCTTATTTCGAAAAGATATGTTGACCCTATAAAAACCGATACCCTTGCTGATGCGGCAATTGAAGAAATGCTAAACCACCTGGATCCGCATTCTGTCTTTATCCCATCCAGCGATTTACAGGAGGTAAATGAAGATCTGGCAGGAAAATTTGAAGGCATCGGCATTGAATTCAACATTTTCAGCGATACCATTAATGTACTGACTGTACTCAAAGGCGGGCCTTCCGAAAATGCCGGACTGCAGGCGGGCGATAAGTTTTTGAAAATAGACGATTCGGCTGTAACCGGCGACAGCATTAACGCCAATACAGTAAAGCAATTGCTGCGCGGCTTACGTGGCTCAAAAGTGCGGGTTACCCTGCTTCGGGGTAAAGAAAGAAAAGAGCTTACAATTACCAGGGGCATTATTCCACTATACTCGTTAGACGCGGGGTACATAATTGCCCCGGCAACGGGTTATATCCGCCTTAACAAGTTTTCTGAAACAACCTATGAGGAGTTCATGGAAGCCATGCAAAAATTAAAAGAAGCGGGCGTACAAAAATTAATCCTCGACCTGAGGGGCAACGGAGGCGGCATTTTACAGGAGTCGGTAGAAATTGCGGATGAATTTTTAGACGGGAACAAGCTTATCGTTTACACCCAGGGAAGTCATATAAAAAAGCAGGAGTTCCGCGCAAGACGGGAGGGGATTTTTGAAAAAGGGAAATTAATCGTATTGGTAGATGAGGGATCTGCTTCTGCCAGCGAAGTGCTAACCGGCGCTTTACAGGACTGGGATAGGGCCGAAGTAATTGGCAGGCGAACTTTTGGAAAGGGGCTGGTGCAGGAACAATATAACCTCAACGATGGATCTGCCTTACGGTTAACGATAGCGCGTTATTATACTCCCCTGGGCCGTTCTATTCAAAAGCCCTACGATAAAGGTATAGAAAGCTATAACGAAGAACTGTATGACCGGTACCATAATGGCGGAATGATGAATGCCGACAGTAACAAAATGGCTACGGGCCAGGCTTACCATACACCCGATGGAAAATTAGTATATGGCGGCGGCGGCATAACACCCGATGTTTTTGTGGCTATGGATACCACCGGCATCAGCAATAAAGTAGCCCGGTTGTATACCAAAAATACAATTGCAAATTTTGTATACCGGTACTATGTAGATCATATAGATCATTTTAAACTATTTGCAAATCCTGCCGATTTTGAAAAGGGATTTGACATCAACAGCACTGTTTGGGACACGTTTACCGCGTTTGCTTTACAGGACAGTATTAAAATAAATACGTTGTCTGCGGCAGATAAGCAGTTTATAGCACAGCGGCTTAAAAGCCTGTTTGCCCGGCAGCAATGGCGGAATGAGGGCTTTTATGAAGTAAACAATGTAAATGATCCCATGGTTATGAAAGCATTGGAAGCGCTGGGGGAGTGAGGGGCAGCGTACAAGTTGCAGGTCTCAGGGAGGATTACTTCGGATTTGGCATTTTGGTTTTTGAATTTCAGATTTACAGTAATCAGCCATTGGGTGAGTAATTACTAACAATAGAACGGATATTCCTTCTTTCACTTCTCTCTTTTCACCTTTTGCCTCTCCCGCTTGCATTCGGCTTCGGATTTAATTTTATCTTTACCGCAACAGAAAACTATGGCATGGATATAAAAAACAATATACTGGAAACCATTGGCAACACGCCTTTGATAAGATTGAATACAATAACCAAAGGACTGCCCTGCCTGGTGGCGGCAAAAGTAGATTATTTTAACCCCGGTAACTCTATTAAAGACCGGATGGCCCTGAAGATGATAGAAGTGGCGGAAAAGGAAGGCAAATTAAAACCCGGAGGTACAATTATTGAATGTACTTCGGGCAATACCGGGATGGGGCTTGCATTAGTGGCAAGTGTAAAAGGGTATAAATGCATATTTACTTCTACAGATAAACAATCCAAGGAAAAGTTTGACATATTGAAAGCAGTAGGCGCAGAAGTAATTGTTTGTCCTACCAATGTTGAACCGGATGATCCTAAAAGTTATTATTCGGTTGCCAAAAGATTAGCGCAGGAAATACCTGACGCTTTTTTGTGCAACCAGTACGATAATTTTGCCAATCGCATAGCTCATTACGAAACCACAGGACCGGAAATATGGGAGCAAACAGATGGCAAAATTACACACTTAGTATGTACGGCAGGTACGGGGGGAACGGTTACGGGTACCGCCATGTACCTGAAAGAGAAAAATCCACACATAAAAATTTGGGCTATTGACGCGTACGGCTCTTTACTTACCAAATATTTCCGCACCGGGGAAATTGATATGGGAGAAGTTCATCCGTATATATCGGAAGGATTTGGAGAGGATTTTGTTCCCGCTAATTTTGATATGAGCGTAATTGACCACTTTGAGCAGGTTACAGATAAAGACGGCGCCTTAATGGCCAGGCGCCTGGCTAAAGAAGAAGGTCTTTTTTGCGGTTACAGCGCGGGAAGCTGCCTCCAGGGGCTATTGCAGTTAAAGGAAAGCTTACAAAAAGACGATCTCGTTGTTTGCATTTTTCACGACCACGGAAGCCGCTATGTAGGCAAGGTGTATAACGATCAGTGGATGCTGGAAAGAGGTTTCCTGGAAGTAAAAACTTTTAAAGATATTATCAGCGGAAAAGGTAACCAGCCCATTGTAACGGTTAAACCCACCCAAACTGTAGCAGACGCGTTTGAGCTGATGAAAAAATATGATATTGAAAATATACCCGTAATGAAAGACGGGGTACCGGAAGGTTCTGTTTCCGAAAGCGGCTTGTTTAGTAAAATGTTTGCAGCTCCGGGAATTAAAACCCAGGAAGTATATACGGTAATGGAGCCACCCTATCCGTTAGTAGCATACGATACGCCCGTTGAACGGCTGGGTAAACTGATCAATAAAGACAATGGCGCCATACTTAGCAGAGATGAAGCAGGAGATTTACACATTATAACAAAATACGATATAATACAATCTCTTACAAAACACTAAGACATCACTTTCCTTAACTTCTTTTTAACTGTACGCCTGTAATTCAATACAGTATTGCATTACAGGCAGTTTTGCAATTTGCTTTTAAGTACTGCTTATAGCAGAAAGCTACTTTTACCTGCCACATTTTAGTAGATATACGATGTTAATAACAAGCTATTTTACGCATAATTCCGTAAAAAACATAAGCCAAAAATTGGGGAAAAGCGCTCTTGTACGGTGGATAACTGGTTAGTATTTTTGTTCTGAAGTTGATTGATGAGGAAGCTACGCCTCAACCGTCCAAAAAGTCCTGAAAACCGTCCAGAAAAAATTGAATTCCAAATCCTTTGAAAAGGGTAGAATAAAATCCAATATCAATCAACTTTTTTTTATTGAATTAAACCTATAATAAATACTAACCCAAATCCATAGAAAAGCCAGTAAACCATTATCCAAAAGAAAAAACCAGTTTCCCGGAACCGAAAGATCTTATCAAAATCCAATTTCCAGGACCTGAAAAACCACCCCGATTCTAATCCAATATCGTTAACCTGAAAACCACAACCTTGGACAACGAAATTGAATTGATTATTAATTGTTGACCCCAAAGTCCAATCCTGCGAAGCCTGTCTATTCTTAGTAGGCTCAATTAAAAAGATTCCTCCGCCTGTTTTTGGGTGGAGGTTTTTATTTCCCAGCCATCCTGTCACAAAAAAGAAACTTGTACATAATTTGCTGAGATAAGTCTTTCCCGGTCGCAATCTCTTATTACTTTTAAGTATGAAAATTCTTCTAACATATCTGAAGCCATTTAAATGGCTGGTATTGCTGGTGCTACTATTGGCGGCCATGAATATCGGTTTTTCCCTGTTTGATCCTATCATTTTCGGACATTTAGTGAACCTGGCAAATGATTATGCCAAAAATACCGGGCATTACAGCCAGGCAGACTTTTTTTTTAAACCTTATAACAGTGTGATGTGGCTGCTGCTTGCCTCCATAGGCGTTGCCATGATCAGCCGCATAGCCAAAAATTTCCAGGATTATTTTTTAAACGTTGTTATCCAGAAATTTGGAGCCAGGGTATTTACACAGGGGTTACAGCACGCTATGAAACTTCCTTACCAGGAATTTGAGGACCAGCGCAGTGGTGAAACGCTTAGCGTACTGCAAAAAGTTAGAACAGATACGGAAAGATTCATGAGCTACTTTGTAAATATACTTTTTACCGTAATCGTAGGCATTGTATTCGTTGGCGGCTTCGCTTTCAGCATTCACTGGTCATTGCCCCCCATTTATTTCGGAGGCATATTTTTACTGGTGATTATAACCAACCTGCTCAGCCAAAAAGTAAAAATCATTCAGAAAAACATTGTTGCCCAAACCAATTCCCTTGCAGGCGCCACTACAGAGTCGCTGCGTAATATTGAACTTGTAAAAAGCCTGGGGCTTACCCAGCAGGAAGTAAACCGTTTAAATACCAATACCTACAAAATACTGGGGTTGGAGATCACCAAAGTAAAACGTATACGAAGCATCAGTTTTATACAGGGCACATTTGTGAATACCTTGCGCCAGGTAATATTATTCATGCTGCTTTGGCTGATATTTAAAGACAGGATGAACGCCGGGCAATTGGTAACCATGCAGATCTTTTCTTTTTTTGTTTTTGGTCCCCTGCAGGAAATAGGGAATATCATACTCTCCTACCGCGAAGCGGAAGCTTCGCTGAACAATTTTAAATCATTAATGCAAAAAAAACCGGAGCCGCAACCGGAGAAACCCGTGCATTTGGGAGAAATTAACACACTCGAATTCAGGAACGTTGCATTTAAACACCAAACCGCCCAGCAAAACGCCATTGCCAATATTAGCTTTACGGTAAAAAGGGGAGAAACCATCGCCTTTGTAGGCCCTTCCGGAGCCGGTAAATCTACCCTCATGAAATTATTAGTAGGGCTGTACCGCCCGCAGGAAGGTAAAATATTATATAACGGAATTGACGAAACTGCTATCAATTATGAAGACTTGCGCAACCAGATTGGGTTTGTAACACAAGACACCCAGCTATTTGCCGGAACCATTAAAGAGAATCTCCTGTTTGTAAATCCTGCTGCCAGTAATGATGAGCTATTAGACGCGTTAAACAAAGCCGCCTGCACCAGTTTACTGAGCAGGGCGGAAAAAGGAATAGAAACCATGATAGGAGAAGGAGGATTAAAACTATCGGGGGGTGAAAAGCAACGCCTGTCTATTGCCAGGGCTTTATTACGGCAGCCCAGGCTGCTCATTTTTGACGAGGCCACTTCTGCATTAGATTCGCTTACCGAAGAAGAAGTTACGGACACAATCAGGCAGGTATCTTCCCGGCACAACCAGATCACTATACTTATTGCGCACCGGCTTTCAACCATTATGCATGCCGACAGGATTTACGTACTGGAAAAAGGTGAAGTGGTAGAAAAAGAAACGCATGATGCATTGGTATCGGAAAAAGGATTGTATTATGCCATGTGGCGGCAACAAATTGGCGAAAGAAAAAAGCCATTTATTTTACCCAATCCATCGGAAACGCCTGTTGAAACGGCTTAGCAGGAACGCGTTTCCTTGCGGCACATGTATTTTATTTTTGAAGAATTACCGTAAACAGGCTTCCTTTACCCGGTTCGCTTTTGCATACTATTTTACCGTTCAGCTCTTCAACAAGTCTTTTTACAATAGAGAGTCCAAGCCCGGTAGAGTATTCGCCCTCTGTGGGCATAGAAGATATTTTCCTGTATTTGGAGAAGAGATACGGAATATCTTCCGGGGCTATTCCCACACCTTCATCTTCTACTTTAATATGAACTGCATCCGCTGTATCCAGGAGGCTCACCCCAATTCTTTTTCCACGCGGCGTAAACTTAATGGCATTGCTCAGGAGGTTTTCACATATACGGCTCACGATATAGCGGTCACTTATAAGCAACACCAATTTTTCACTGGCAGTATAGCTTATGCTAATTTCCTTCTGTTGCGCCTGCGGCTGGTACATATGTACTATATCATCTAAAAAAGCATTCACTTCCAACTCTTCCAGGTTTAATGTGTGATGCTTGATCTCTTCCTTTTCAATGTACAGGATATCTCTTATTAAAAGTTCCCCGTTATCTGCAGAAGACTGGATACGGTACAGCGCCTTTTTTTGGTCGGCCGTAAAATTGGAAACATCAGACAACAATATCTGGCTCCACATTTTTATACTGGTAAAAGGCCCGTTTAAATCATGCGATACTACGCTGATCAACGAATTTTTTTCTGCATTTAACCGGGCAAGCTTATTATTCTGCTTCTGGATCAGCTCATTTTGCTTTTTCAGCAGGCTATTTTTCCTCCGTATAAGCAGTAAACTAACAAATGCTGAAACAGCCAGGGCTGCTATACCCAATGCCAATAAAACAATATTTCTCTTTACAAGTTTTTGCCGGTCAATTTCAAGCTCCAGCATGCCGTTCTTCTGCTCCTTTTGCTTCAGGTTATATTTTTCCTGCAGCTCGGCAACTGTTGTTAGCATACGCCGGCTAATCAGGGCTGTATCTAAGTTATACCAGTTCTGAAAAGAATAGTAAGCGGCTTTATAATTACCCCTGGTGGAATAATATTTGGCATCCAGGAAATGCACATCCGCTTCCTTGCGTTTAGAACCCTGCGATTTTGCCAGGTCAAAAGAAAGGTCAATATACTTTCGGGCCGAATCAAAACGTCTCTTTTCTATATATACATCTCCAATATTCAAACAGTCATACCAAAGCATTTCCCTGTCTCCGTTAGCCAAATTGGCGGCATAGTTGAGCATAAAAAAACGGAGCGCCTTGTTCCACTGCTTTTTGTGAAACCAGGCGTTACCTATATTATTATGCACCGAATGAAGATCAGTTTTGAGATTATACTCCTGAGCAATGTTCTCTGCCTGCTCCAGGAAAAACAACGCGCTATCGGGGTAGCCCAGGCGATTGTAAATGGAACCGAGGTTAGAACCATTTATAAAGATAGATGCCACTTCTTTTCGCGCGGTGGCTATATGAAACGCTTCCTTAAAAAAATCCTTCGCCTTTTGAGGCTGGTTAATATTATTGTAGGCCATAGCCAGGTCGCTCAGGGCGGAAGACTCATATTCATTCGTTTTTAACACTCTTGCCTGTTCCAAAGCCTGGTAATAAAAACTAATGGCAGAATCGTACTCTTCCCTGAACTCCTGGTATATTCCTTTAAGTCTTAGCGATAATACAGTGCCTTTATCAAAATTAAGTTTTCGTGCCTCACTTTCAATATGGTTCGCATAATACAAAACAGAATCTGCTTTAGCGCTATTAAAATCAAGCGCCCTGTCGTATAACAATTTCAAACAGGCAGTATCCTCCTGCGCAGAAGCTTTCTGAAAAATAAGAGAAAAGAACAATAGATATAATGCCGCAATGCGTCCTCTCATATGAGTGATCAGGAAAATTCGATTGAAGATATTGATTCGAGACTTAATCCCTGCCTGAAAATAGCAATTTAAATAACAGCTCTGCTATTTTTACTGTTCTTTTATATGCGCTCATATAATAAAAATGATCAAACAGGTTATACGTTGTACGCTTCCATCTCCATTTGAATGACAATAGGGTGTTATTATTTTACCTTCAGCACGGGTCTCACCTGCTGCAAAGGTCCATTCTGCAATCGCAGGTAATATACACCGGTAGCAAGACCCGTACTATCAAATGACAGGGTATAGGTATTGCCATCCTGTACTTTATCAACCAATATTTTTACTACCCGCCCCATGCAATCTATAACCTGCACCAGCACATGCCCGCCCTGCGTTATATATTTAACATGGGTTTGTGTTGTAAAGGGATTGGGATAGTTGGAGATGAGGCTTACACCCGCTTTTTTATTGAGATCATCTATGCCCGAACAGGTACCGTTTTGAATAAGCGGGAGTGACTGGAAGTTCTTTAACAATACGGATTGCAGCGCAACCGTATCGGCGCAAAACCATTGCTCCAGGATAGAAGCATATATGCTCCTGTAATCATATTGATGAGGAATATTATCGTTAACGGAAACACCCGCAGGTATATCAGGGTTTTTACCTAAAACACCGCTTTGCACTTTGCTTCCAAATACAAGCATGGGAGCCGCCACGCCATGATCGGTGCCTATACTAAAATTAGATTTGATCCTGCGACCGAACTCCGAAAAAGTAAAAGAGATCACCCTGTCTTCAATGTCCATAAATGCAAGGTCGTCCTGGAATGCTTTTACACTGTCTGACAACTCTTTCAGCAGTCCGGCATGTTTTCCAATTGTGGGATCCGCCTGGTCGGTTTGCATAGAATGGGTATCAAACCCATTGTAGCTTACCATGTATACCCGTGTTTTCAATCCTCCTTTAATGAGGCGGGCTACTATTTTCAACTGATCGGCCAGCCCGTTATTTTCAGGGTAAGGAAGCTGCTGCGCTGTATTGGAAGCCGCCTTTTTATTATCTGTAGCAGCAATATTTAATTGATATTTTCAATGATTCCCGCTATCCCCTGTCCTCCGCCCACGCAGGCGGTAACAATGCCATATTTTTTATTCAGCCGCTTCATATCATGCGTAATTTGTATGGTAAGCTTACAACCCGTGCAGCCCAAAGGATGCCCTAAAGCAATAGCGCCTCCATTTATATTTACAATATCGGGATTAAACTCCAGCCTACGGATTACGGCAAGTGATTGCGATGCGAACGCTTCATTTAATTCAATGAGATCAATATGTTGCAATGACATACCCGCCTGCTTCAATACTTTGGGCACCGCTTCAATTGGTCCAACACCCATAATACGGGGATGAACACCTGCCGATGCACATGCCACCAGGCGCGCCCAGGGCTTTAGCCCCAGCTCCTTCACCATACTTTCGCCCATTACAATCACAAATGCCGCTCCATCGCTGGTTTGTGAAGAATTTCCGGCGGTTACTGACCCCCCGGCTGCAAACACGGGCTTTAACTTTGCCAGTACTTCAACAGATGTGTCTTTACGCGGTCCTTCATCCGTATCCATTACATAGCTCCGGGTTTGTCTTTTTCCCTTAGCATCTAAGTATACATCTTCAACGGTTACAGGCAGTATACCCGTTTTAAAATAGCCGTTTTGCATAGCGGTAATGGCCTTTTGATGAGAATGATAAGAAAACATATCCTGATCTTCACGGCTTACAGTATATTCTTTAGCAACGGCTTCGGCTGTAAGTCCCATGTTCAGGTAATAATCCGGCTCATCTTTAGCGATGGAATAGGCAGGAACCGTTTTCCAGCCTGCGGTGGGTACTAAGCTCATACTTTCGGTTCCACCCGCCACAATACATTCCGCCATTCCGGTGCGAATTTTAGCAGTTGCAATAGCAATGGCTTCCAAACCCGAAGCGCAATAGCGGTTGATCGTCATCCCCGGCACCTCAATACCCAATGCCCTTGCCGCTATAATTCTCCCCACCTGCAAACCCTGTTCCGCTTCCGGAACAGCATTGCCTACAATTACATCATCAATACGTTTAGCTTCTAACTGCGGCACAGAAGCGAGCACATTTTTGATCACTTCTATGGCAAGGTCATCGGGCCTGGTGAAACGGAATCCTCCGCGTTTGGATTTCCCTACGGCTGTACGAAAACCCGCTACTATATAGGCATCCTGCATGGTGTGTACGTTTAGTTGTTTATGCAACTTTGTAATTCAAAGATAATTGTTCCGGATATGGATACCAAAATCTTGCTGGGTGCATTTTATTGTGTAAGCTGAGCTGCGCAGGGGGCCTTCATAGAACGGTCATTTATGCCAGGCATATCCTGACGATACAAAAACAATACGCCGGCCCGGATGCCCCTATTGCTATCATCAAACTTTTAAAACATATTGCTGCAAAATACCTGGAAAGTTTTACCCTTAGTGATGAAGGAAATTATTGGAAAACCGGTGATGAAAAATTTTATATGCCCAGTTTAAAAAATATGAGGCAGCGCTCCATTTTGTTCAGAAAGCCCTGCAGGATTTTACTGCTGTACCAGGCGAAGATCCCGGCGGAACGATATTACAGAGCTGATGCTGTGTTCCTGCTATTTTTCTCTACCCTCCAGTTTGACCTTGTTTTTTATTTTAATTGGCACAAAATTGCCAAGAACAAGTATTGTCCCATTCATATCGCTAATATATTCACTGCGTTCTACCATACCTGTTTTTGCATTAACATGTAAGATTCCTTTTCTATATCCGGAGAGTTTCGCCGTTACTCCCTTTTGTCCCGGCATTTCAACAATTACATCTTCGGCGCTTTTCAAATCTGCGTTTGAAACTATTATGATCTGTCCATTAGGGTCTACACTTTTTATTTTTAAAGTAGTTTCCATTTCTAACGGAAGCTCGCCTTCAACCCTTTCTTTCAACTTCCAGCTAAAACCCTGGTAAATGGGAGCATCCGGGAATGCCTTAAACAATTGATTCAAATGCCCTTTCACCAATCCGTTAGCTATAATTTTATCCCATTGCTCTTTTGCAACAGTTTTTCCATAGGTATCGTCCTCTGCAAACTTCGACAAAAACCGCTGGCCTAATTCCTCGTAACCGCTTATAGATTCCACTACACCCGAAGCGCTTAATTTTACCTGGATACCCTGATCTTTCAACATACCCAACATCCGTTCCAGTGGATTAACGGACAGCATTGCGTTAGCAGCATCTGCTTCTGATTTTACATTATCCTTTTGGGAGAGAACTTTAATACTATCGAATAAAATATCCATAATAAATTTCCCGGCAGAATCCTTATGGACCGCATAGCGATATTGCACATCCGAAGCATTTGAACTTTTAACTTCTCTATCATCAAATTTCAGATCATACGATGTTTCATTTTTTGAGCGGTAGATATATACTGAAGCATCAGGCGGGTTAAGTTGCAACCTGGTACTGAAGCTTGTATCAATCGCTACATTATTGATAACGTCTTCAACAATATTATCCATCACAATAGTATCTGCATCTTTATTTTTACAACTTAAAAAAAGCAATATGCCAACTGTTACGTGCTTTAGCTTTATCATGATTAAATAATAAATTTAAATTTTGATACCTGTCCCCGCTAATTTCAAATACTTATGGAAAACCTCCTTTGCAATCAATATTTGCTTTGGTCTTCTCATGATAATATTATTGAATGATCGTAACCACTCCTTTCCGGAAAATCAGGTTTCCTTTGAAATCAATTCCCTGTGCCTTCCATACGAACGCACCTGTAGCAACATTTTTACCATTTATTGATCCGTTCCATCCCAACGTTGGTGTATTGGTGTTAAACACAAGATTTCCCCACCTGTCAAAAACAGAGAAATAATTAAACCTGTTGATGCCTACCGGCATTGCTCTGAGTATATCATTGATATTATCTCCATTGGGAGTAAATGCGCTTGCTACATATATCTCAGCTTTTTGATATGCCTTGATCTGTATTTCATCTAAACCTTCACACCCTGCAGCCGTATGCGCTTTTACTGTATAAGTAATGTCACGATCAATTTTCACAACAGGAGCTGATGAGCCTGGATCGCTCAAGCCGAATTCCGGGGACCATTGATATGTTATGAACCCGCTATTATTTACATCCAAAGCGGTAAGCTGTATAGGTTCATTCATTACTATGGAAGTGTCATTGCCAGCAAAAAGATTTGGCGCTGCTGTAACTACGACCTTTACAGAGGATGGAGTAATAGATCTGCAACCGTATTGATCTTCTACCGATAATTGATAAGCAACAGATGCAGCCGGTTTTTGAACCAGGGGAGTTGCCGAATGAGCATCAATAAGATATGTAGACGGACTCCAGGTATATTTGTCTCCTCCTGATCCATGTAATTCGGTACTCTCACCATAACAAATAGTAATATCGTTAGAAACTTTAGCGATTGGTGCGTCCATTACGCTAACATTTACCGCATCTGATAATTCACAAATTCCGCGTGTTACTTTCAGCGTATATTTTGTAGAACTTGCCGGCGCTGCTACCGGATTTTTGGCCGTTGCATTGTTTAAAGATGCTGAAGGGCTCCATAAATAATTCAGCGCATTGGAGGAAGGTTGCAGTACAAGTGTTTCGCCTTCACATAAAGTTGTATCTGCGCCAATATCTAAGTAAAGATTATTGATGCTGTTCACCGTGGCAGTCTGTTCGATCCTGCAGCCATTTGCATCCTTCATTACGAAGACGTAATTTCCATGAGGCAACCTGAAAAAATTACTATCCTGTTGGAAAGTTGCTCCATCAATGCTAAAAGTATAAGGCGATACGGCCCCATTGACTTTTACATAGGCTGTCCCATCATTATCATCGCAAGATGCCGGGTGTGTTGATATTGAAATATGTGGCGGTTCCTGTTCAATAATTTGTATAGCGGTATCTAACATTCTTCCTTCCCCATCTTTTACGAATATTTTATACCTGCCGGCTGCCAGATCTGTTATGCTATTAGAACTTTGGAAACTGATGCCATCTTTCGAATACTGATAAGGTGCTGTTCCACCAGATGCAGAAATTTCTATCTTTCCATTGTCAAGTTGGCAAACCGCATTTTGTACGGAAAAACTTAAAGCAATACAAACTTCATCAATAGTAACTTTATCGGTCTCTACGCTACCGTCAGCCGCTTTCACTGTTATAGTATATGTTCCGGGAACCACATCTCTAAAAGTACTATCGGCGCCAAAGTGGACTCCATCTATCAAAAATTCAAAAGGAGCTATGCCGTCCATTGCCTTTACTTTTAAAACGCCATCGCTTTTTCTGCAATTTGCGCTATACCGGTCGGTTGTAAATTTCAGGCAATTGATCGCTACACTGGTATCCTTTTTAAAAGTACAGCCGGCTGCGTCTTTCACCCATGTAGTGTAATTACCCGGAGCCATTGCTGTAAAGCTGCCTGAGGACTGGAAATCTGTACCATTGATGCTATACATATACGGAGCTGTACCACCTGTTGCCTGCAATTGCAAACTCCCGTCATTCAATGAACAACCTGCATAACCCAACTGGATATTTAATGCGAGTGTGCGGGACGAATTGACAATGGTTTGTACACTGCCTTCGGCATCAGCGGCATCCTTTACACGAATGGTGTAAACACCGGCTGTTAAATTGGTAAACACCCGTTCTGTATTATAGGCGCCGCCGTTAACAGCGTATTGATAAGGCTCAAGCCCCCCAAAGGCTGATACCGTAATTTTTCCTCCCTCACATCCTGCATCTTCCGGTAAAGCTATTACGTTCAGGCAGCCTTTAGCAACATAAATATCACTGGTACTTGTGAAGCCCAGCGCATCTTTCATTGTTATGGTATAACTACCTTCTTTTAAATTGGTAAAGCTTGTTTCAGTTTGAAAGTTTTGACCATCTATGGAATAAACATAAGGAGGAGTGCCTTTAAAGCCATAGATAAGAACAGAACCATCATTACCGGCACAGCTTTCCTTAGTAGTTGATAAATTCATGGCGGGGCATTTATCATACACATCGGCGCTTACCGAGCTGCTGATATTATTAAAATCCCGGGCGGTAACTATATAATACCCCGGGGCAAGATCCGAAAATACATTTGAAGACTGATAGTACACCCCATCAATAGAATAGGAGTATGGAGGAACCCCATTCTCAGCCGTAATAGTCAGCATACCATCTTCCTCTTTACAGGCCGCATCTACTCCTACATAAGTAACTTGAATATCGCACCACTCAATTACCTGGAATGAAAAAAGTATAATACGATCATCTTTGTCTTTTGACCATACCGTATAATTACCCGGACCAATATCCTTCCAGTATCCTTTGTCCTGGTAGTTTATACCATCCAGTGAATAGGAGTATGGCCCCTTGTCTCCCAAATTTCTAAAATCAATCACAGAACGATTACCACAGGTGTAGCCGCCTCCAGCTATTGCCAGGGGGTTGTCGCAACCAAATCTGGCTATGATTGGAAAGCTTTCGTAGATGCCTACGCAGCCGTTGGCATCTTTTACAAAAATATTATAAAGCCCATAACTCAGTCCCGAAAAGGATCTGTTGTCATCATAATTTACCCTGTCCCAGCTATATTGGTAGGGCGACCTGCCTTCCGAAGCCATAACCGTAATACTGCCGTCTTTGACATCACACCCTGATGCCGGCGTAAAGGACTCCAAATCTAACTTTACGGCCGGATAAGTATCGGTGAGTGTAAAAGGGATTTCGACAAATGTACCGTTGGCATCAATCACTTTCAGTATATAGTTACCTGCAGACAGGGGCCGAACATTACCGGTGTTATATCTTGCTGTATAATTGTAGGCATCTGTTACTTCATACCTGTATGGGGCAACACCGCCTGAAGCCGCTGCCACCAGGGAACCACTGCCATATCCACAGGTAGGCTGAGTGATATTCATCTGTACATCAATAGCACCCGAAGTTCTATAACTACTTTTTTGGGTACGCAACGAATGCATAGGCGCCAACTTAAACGGGTGCTGCAGTGGTTTAGATAATTCCGGATGAAGGCCGGAATAGGAAAAGATATAAGATTGATTGCTTCTTCCAGCACGGGGCTGCTCCCGTATAGTATCGCGCTGGGCCATAGATGAACATGGAAACAGCAATACAACAACGCAAAAGAGCATGATGCAGATATTGCAGGTTAATTTAGGCATAAGCGTTTCCGAAAATTGGCAAAGGGTTTTAATATTAACTAAAGATATTGCGAAATCCCGCTTTGATGGAAATATAGCCCACAAGGCGATCTTCTTCGGATTGTTTGCGTGGAAAAAAAGCGCCATCCAGGAGCTCCAGTGTAATCATCTGATTGCCTGTGACCCTCTCAAAATCTTTTTGCTGAGCGCCCAGGAAAGAAGAACAAAAAGGGATCAGAATAAGTAGAAACAGCCTTCTCATATATCAGGAATTTTATTCTGTTTTAGGCATAGCTTTTAAAACTATTACAAAGTCATATATGCTCTTGCGCAAGTTTGGTAGAATCGCCTTGTGCACCAATCCTGTTATCTTATTTTTACTTTTCTATTTTTATTTTAAAAAAAAATACACACAGTCAAAATTCAAAATGGTGCTGCAAATAGAAAAAATGGTTTAGATAGTATTAAAACCTCTGACTCTTCATCAACCAAATCCGGAATTATTTTGAATTGAACTTTAATTCCCTTTTTTCTTTCTTTCCCCTTTACAATAAATTGAAATGTAGATTTTTTATTTGCACCAATATCATAAGGTGTTAAATTAGGATCAGGCATTAAATAAGGTACTTTTTGCTTTCGAGACATTCTTTTTATACTATCAAGCTCAATGAAAAAAGAAGCATCGCTATTAAAATAAGCAGTGTATACCGCATCATATCCAATTTTCAAATCCTGAGATTCGGAAGTTATTACTTCTATAGTATATCCTCTGTCTTTTAGCGTCTTATTCTTTATCGTAAAGCAAATAGTATCCCCAAGATGAACTTCTTTCAAGTTTACATCTGAAGTTATTACCAACGGTGCATTAACCTGACCTAAAGCTAAAATTGAAGTGAATATTAGCGTATTCAATAGAATTATTTCCTTGAATGGCTTATCCATCTTATCTAATAAACTTTTAAAAGATTTTATCAACATATTTAATACTCCATGGGAGGACGAGGATACAACCGGTATCCAAATTCTTCTTGCATTAACAATGCCATTTCATATACTTCATCAACTTCCTTTAAGGGCGTTTCTGTTAAATGAACCAGATAGTTAGGGTATTCATACCTGTTATACTTATTATTCTTCCGAATTTCTATAGTTATTTGATCTCCACCTGTTGTAAGAGTATATCCGGGTATTTTATCGAAATTTTTAAGCTTGCTTAGCCCTAACCCCTCCAACTTATTAAAAAAAACATTCCAGCCTGATTTTGGTTCTCCCTGCTCCATTCTTTTTTCAACAGACGTAATATAAAACTTTTCGTCATTGCTGTACTTTAGAAAATAAATCATTGATTGCCAACTACCTCCTCTCTTTTTTAATACAATTATTTTCGCACTATCTGAACGATCATAGCCGAACCAAAACCGAATTTCATCTTCATTCCCCTGATCTTTTTGCAAATTGCTCAAACCGATAAATTTACACACAGCTTCCAGTCCGTTCCTTGATTCATCAAAAATTTCTCCGTAAACTAAAGTATCTGGAGTTACTGTTTCAAGATCAACGCTTTTAATTTGTAGAGTTTTTTTTCTACAAAAATTACACGATGATGAAAAAACAATTATTAAAATGAACAATATATTTTTTTTCATAAAATATTACTTTAACCTTATTGGTGTTAAAAGTTGTTTAGTTAATTTAATGTACGATTTAATTTTTCCCTCTCCGTAAAAATTATCTGCAACTTTATATACTTTTCCTCCATCGTGATCTGTTGGAAATACCGATCTTGGTTTGTCATTTGCAGGAATTCTTCCCCAAAGTTCACCTGATGATCCTAAAACATAAAATCTTAGGTTTGGGAAACCTGACATCATTCCAAAATCACCTGATCGGTTACCCCGAGGCGGACTAAAGGACTCATTTATTTTACCAGACCCTAACGGATGGTAATGAATATGTCCCTCTAAAACAGCCCCCTTTGGCAAAGCCCCATGATAAGAATCATTTGCATCAGGTCCTGGTGACTGATTTTCAGCAAACTGGCTATCTTTTAATCGACCTTCTCTTGTAACGGCATAATATTTAATACCATTCACAGTCTTTGAAAAGATTTTAGATGACCATTCTATATTCTCCAATTGCCCACGAATTCCTCCGACCTTCTGCGCCCACACAAACGCTGCTATATCTATGTTAGTATAATAATCAAATCCATCGTCCTGCTGCTCAAGTTTATACCCTGCACTATTATTTCCTGTTATCTTCGTCATACTCCCCACCTGTTGCGTAACACTTTTACTATTAATAATATCAGACACAATATTTGCACCTGTAGCAACCAGGCTTGTTATGCTGGTGACAAGATTGATAGATGTGAAAACCGTTGAGCTTGCAGTTGCAGCTTGCATCGCCGGGCCTAAAACCAGGCTCGCTGTGTTGTATGCATAAGTGAAATCCCTTGCTGCACCCGTCACTCCTGATACTGCGCCATTAACAGAACTTAATGGCTCAAGCCCATCAAGGTCCACATTTACGATCGGATCATTACCGGCGTATTGATATGGTGTCAGCACAGCATAATAGTCCGTTAACGGGTCTAACTGAGGAAATCTCCCGATCTGCGGGTCGTAATTCCGGAAGCCGTAATTGTACCAGTTCAGGCCCCCATCGTCAAAGGGCTCCTTATCGTTATAAAAATAATCATTCTTCAGCAACCCCTCGTTCACATGCCCCAGTTTTTTACTGCTGATGGCCGCAATCTTCAGCCCAAATGAATAGTAGTGGTTCTCTTCTATGATATTACCTGTCTGCAGGCTTACTTTAAAGTCATCGAAATACACATGCTGCTCGCTGCGGTTACTGATGTACACGTACACATAGCCATTCTTCGGCGCTTTTACCATGCCCAAAGCCAGCGGCGAGGTGGAGGTGCTCCAGGTTGCGGCTACCTGAGCCTGGGAAACCCCGCCATCGGCGGCGCTGATAAAGTTAAACCGTTCATCGAAGAACATAATGGTTAAATAGGCCTGCGGCGCGGAGACGTTGCCGGCGGGGGTAACGGTGTTTACAAATCCCGGCGTGTTGGTTAGCGCGGTATTAATGCCGGCCGCCCCGCCTTTTACCAGGCTCCCCGTGGCGCCGCTGCCGCCAATGGAGGCGATAAGGCTGCCCAGCACATTGGTGAGCATATCTGTATTGCTGACGCCCGGCGCTGCCGGGCTTATTTTCTTTTGTTGTTTTGTAAATCAAGTAATGCGCTGGCAACAGGTCTGGCTATGCACAACGCTATACGACAAGACCTGCGCCAGTACCAACAAGTAATCTCCAGGCAACAGGTCGGCTATCCCACAATGTCGATGCTACAGACCTGCGCCAGTATCAATAATAATATCACACTATCTGCATGTGTCCGGCGGTAATTTTTTCCACCCTTCTTCCGGGCTACTTTCTATAGTAAGGCAAGGTGGTACTTTGGTTTCATAAAGAGGATTACACATCTTAGGATCTGAAGGCAAGAAATTTATAAAAATCAAATTACCTTTCTGTAATCCTAAGCCAGCAGCCGTAAATTTTGTAGTAAAAGATTCTCCATGATAAATATAGTTGCATGTATGCAGAGCGCCATTCTTTCCATTCCTAATATCACTAATAATTCCTAACTTATATACTCCCTTCTCTTTTAACTTTTTACTCATAATTCTTCCCGTAAAAAACATATAGGTTATGCCTAACAAAATAGCCCCGAAAAGTATGTATTTAATATACTTATTAATTGTTTTGTCCTGCATCCGAGATAGTTTTTTGACCCTGATCTAATACTACATTCAACGCTTCAATAGAAGTGCTTGTTGCTCCCGTTCCCTGCCCAATTGCTCCTCCGGCTAATTTTAAATAACTAAATACTGCATCTAAAAGAACTGCACTATATGCTTTATTGTAAGCAGGTATAAATACAGTCTGAAGCCCATTTTGCGCATTAAAATCTGTAGTTGCATTATAGGCTTCTACACCTACTCTTGATAATACGCCTAACCTTGATGCCGCTGTTGATGTAAGAATATCGTGAATATCCAATGATTGTAAATCTCCCCTGTTCTTTAAAACTTCAAGTGCAGTATTTTGCAATAGTGATCGCCCGTATAGCTGCCCTACTCTTTGCAAAACACCTACTAATGCCGGAGCTGACATTGTTGATAATATAACCGGTGAACCAATAAGCGCTACTGCAGCTACCTGCATTTGCCGGTATTCTACATTTGCCTGGTAGTTCCTTTTATGAAAAGCTAAATCATTTAATACCCATGATGGCTCATTTCCCTGAACTAAGGATCTGCCATCTCTTTGCCTTGCATACATTTCATTATTCCATGCCGATTGCCCCTTATGCATTCTTGGCCAGCCTAGCCAATTAGAACCAGTCTTTTTTCTCCCCATAACGTAAACCGTAGACAGAGTGGGGTTATTAGCATAAGCATAGTCGCCTTCTTTTGTTTTGATAGAATCTTTATACAAGCCCCAGGGATCATTAAAAGAAACAGGATTATTACCTACAAAAGCATAAGGTGACAGATTCAATGAAAGACCTTCTAACGGATCTAATTGATGGAACCTTCCAATTTGAGGATCAAATGTTCTATAGTGTGCATCATACCAGTCAAGTCCACTACCGTCAGAGAACTCTTTGTTCTGTAATTCATTTCCTCCATTAAATCTTCTCTTATTCTCTACCGCATTATTCAGCGCCTTTGATGATATCCCGGCCATAGTAAGCCCGAACGGATAATAACTACCATACTATTTTGGCTATGCTTCAAAAAATGTCCCACTCTCGAGGGCAGCCACTCAAAGAACTTTGTTACAATGCCCAAAATAGAACTTTTTTCTTTTCAATTGAAAAGAAAAAACCTGCCTG
>NZ_DATJEB010000046.1:0-10019 GCF_035497235.1 Agriterribacter sp. | reverse complement strand
TTAGCTTGTCTTCATCCATATTCTGGCTGCGCCTCACTATGCCCAGGCGGCTGCTGCCATAGAAGTGATGCTCCGAAAGGTTCAAAGTGCCAGATGAAGCGTTGGCGGCATTGTTCACCTCGTAGGTGGCCAGCACATTGCTCCCGCATGTATGCGGGACAGGCTCTGTGCATCGCGCACATACCAGCGGTGGTTGTAATAGGCAGTGCCTCCACTACCGTGGCGCACCGTTTCGCCTGTCTTGTTACCGGAAGGATCGTAATAATAATGAATGAACCGGCTGGTTACTCCTGCCAATGCCCGCTTTTCTACCTCCACTACCTTGCCGTAAACGTTCCAGCTTATATTGTCATCACCCATCCATTCACTGCTCTTTAAATTACCAATGGCATCGTAGCTATAATTGCCCGCTGCCTGGTCTTTGATGTCTACCGCAGGGGCATAATTGTTGGAGTGTGCGGTGCTGCCTGCATTGCGGTCTCTTATATGATCTAAACGGTTGGTACTCCCGGTATAAAAATAAGTGAGGCTGTCCATCAGCGGGTTGGCGGTCAGGTGCCCGTTGCGCAGCACCGTTTTGATATTGCCGTTGCCATCGTATTTATACCGTTCCTGGTACAGGTTGCTGATGGCCAGCGTTGCCCATTGGTTGGTACCGTCAAGTCCGCGGTACATATCCATTGCTACCAGCCGGTTAAGCTGGTCGTATTTGTAATTGTACAATTGGTTCACATAGCGCAGGGGTATACTATGCCCCATGCTGCTGATGTTGCCGTTGTACAGGGGCCGGTAAGCAAGGTTGGCATGCAGGCCGGGTTCGGCAAAGGGAAGCCTTGCCGTATTGATGGGATCGTAATCGCCATAAAAATAATGTAGTGTAAAGCTGTAGGCATCGAGGGCAACCCCGGGGTTTAAGCCGGTAGCATCGCCGCCCATATCGTAGGTGGTTGACGCATTGCTGCTGTTGATGCCTTTGAGCCAGCCCTGCAGCGTATAGGCATAGTCTACACCCTGTACCTGCCGCTGCCCCAACACCATCCGTGCCAGCGGGCCGTGCCGGTAGTAAGCATAAAAAGCTTCATGCTCTTCGAGCTCCTGCTGGTGAAGGAAGATTTTATTATCGGTGGTATATACATCCGTCAGCCGGTTTTCGGCATCGTATTCGTAGCGGTGGTAAAACTGGGGGCTATCAGCTTTCAGCTATGAGCCATCAGCTTTGGCGTAGGGTATAGGAAGTAAGGTATAGGGTTGTGAGGTTGATGTACTAAGCTGTAATGCCGCTATTAAGCTTTTGTTGCCACAGTTTATCCCGTACTGTAGTCGGGACTCGCTTGTACGTCTATAATTCTATTCAACAACTTTGCCGGTTTAGTTTCTGGTTAATAACTGAAACGAATAACCGAAAATAAACAGACGTGGAAATTAGTTGCATTACCGCAGCGTGCCTGGCTTGCCCACAAAGCCCGGGAGGACACACTGCGGAGAAGGAAAACGGGGCATTTTATCCTTTCCTTTTGCATTCATTTTTGCTTCTTTTTCTATAAAGTCATCAAATTGTTTCCGGATAAAAACATTTAAACTATAGCTAAGCTATCACAGTATTCAATTATGGCTTATGTCCGGAGTTCCGAACAGCTTACTATAGAAAGTTCGTGGAAGTTGCACTGTAGAGATGGTTAAGTTAAAATACTGACTTGTGTTAGAATAAGTAAGTTGACTACCACTATTATCCATTCTCCTTGTTGAGCGGGGGTTATCTACAAATTTGTTAATGATTGGAATATCCTTGGTTAAATAGCCTGATCCAAAGCTTGTAACATTAAATATTTCAATTCGAATTTGATCATCATCTATTTTAGTAATTTTTGTAGCCGCAGAGCCAAGAAAATGCTCTAAGCTTGTTAATCCTGAATTTACATCTACATTAATCTCACCACGTAAATCCATTCCCCATTTATAAACACCATCAATATAATTATTCTTAGCCCAATCAACAAGGGTTTCACCTACTACTATAGAATTCTTCAGGTTAGTAGCAAATTTTCCATTCTCTGGGAAAACAATATTTTCTGGTCCTTTACCCCAAACAAAGTTCCCAAGTAAATAATTAACCAGCTCCTTTTCATTTGAAAATGCCGATTCATTAATTGCAAATTGGCTATTTTCATTGACTACATTATTGTTGCCATTATCATTGCCAAAAAACTTATTGCGATCTACTTTTCTCGAATAATTTCCCAATGAGGTATTTTTGAATTTATCAGAATACTTCGCATCACCTCCTGATATTTGGTAAGCTTTATCGACAGCCCATATTTTCCCCTTATATTCATGTTGATCCGGTTCTGCAGGTTCCAAACCATCGAGGTCGACAAATTTAATAGGGCTATTCCCTGCAAATTGGTAAGGTGTATAATATGGATACTTCCTCGTCAGCGGGTCAACACTCAAAAACCTCTGCACAACTTTTTTATAATATTCAAAGAACTTCTCTTACACCATCCAAATTTAACTGTTTCGCTTTTCAGTTGAACTTTCATTTGAAAACAAAAAGTGGTTGATTGCTGTTATTTACCGGTATGCATAACTGTTCTGCATAGTCCATCACCAACCCTGGAACACCCCCACATTGTTATTTTCTCAGGACATCAGAACAAACGCCGTGAAGTTTGATGCTATAGTCACTAAAAAAAATTTCTTGAACGTTATTTATAAAGTAGTTTGCTGTTGCATTCTCATCAAAGGGCCAATGGGCGGTTAAGTAGAGAAAAAATGTGCTCCAATTCACACTATCAATTTCATGCAAATTGAATCTAGTAACCACTTTCTCTAATTCCGTACTGTTTTCGAAATTTAATCGTAAAGTATAATTATGATTACCTGGGAATGGCTCTTTTTGATAAAAAGCACAAACCTTCCTAATCGGAATTAAATGATTATCTACAAATACTTCCATTGATATCATCTCTTATACAGATTTATCGTGGGTACTTCCCCTATTTGTTTTTTAATAATTGTAGATTTTATATTTAGCGGAATACCAGTTTCTTTAAAAAAATCATCCGAAATATTTTCAAGTGTTCTCAAGACCCAATCATCATTCAAACTCTTACTATTTATTTTAATCATAATATCTAGATCTGAAGTCGGTAAAGGACCACGCCCCCTAAATGTACTGCCAGCTCTCGAACCAAACGCTTCAACACTCGACACCAAATAATTATCTCCTTTTCTTAAGTTTGCCAGCCTAGCTATAACACGTTCCAGTGAGGTTTTCTGAACTCCAATAAGACTTGGAATTGTCGATCTAACTGTCTGAGACAACAGTCCTTTAGTTAATTGTCCAAGCCCAATAAAACTTTCAACATTGATCGGCGAAAATTCTGCCCTTCCCGAAGAATTGGCAGCCTGGGTCATTGACACATTATACGCCTGGCTTAAAAATCTCTTAACCTCTTTTTCAGATAACCCTGAGCTGATAAACTGCCCAAGCTTTGTATTAGCTACGTTTGCTTTTTCTTCATCGCTCCAATTCTTTCCGATCCCCGGTGTTTTATACATATCTGCATAGCCAGCTAAATCAGCCGAAATAGGCCATACCAACCGCTTATAATCTTCTCCTTCATACCACCCCGACTTAGTACCATATTCGTTTGACCCTTTATGCCAGAACCAGGTCTTACTAACCGTTTCCGAAAACGGGCCTTTTGTGCTTGAAACTGTTGCATGTGTAGTTTGAGCTTGATGTTCTTCATTACCTCTATTAGTAGGCATCTCTTCCAAACCATCTAAATCCGTTGCCCATATTGGCTTATTCCCTGCGAACTGGTACGGAGTATACCATGGATACTTACTTGTCAGTGGGTCAACACTCAAAAACCTGCCCACCAGCGGATCATACAACCGGTTGCCATAGTGAGCTTCGTACTCGTCTTAGCAACCTATAGGGTTATTACTATTTCATCGTACTCTAAACTTGGATTTAAAACTCTATTCTCATTAAGCCAGTTATTTTTTCCTACTTTACATCCTGCCGCCACAACATAGTAATTGGCGTCATCTGTTGTTATCTGAAAAACATTATAGCCAAAATCGCTTTTGAATTTATCAATTTTTTGAGGAATACTATCCACAAGTTTTCGAATTTTAATCCCTCTAAATAAATTGGGCAATTCTATATAGGCTATCCCCCAAAATTCAATATCAATATTATACCCCTTCGTTTCCTCATCTTCATCATTTGTGCTTCTCAATATTAAGATTGAATGACTTACCGTGTAAATCCAAATTTGGAAAATTCTTATTGAATTAAAAAACATAGTTAAAATGGTTTTGGTACAACTTGATAGCTGCCGTTAATAAATTTGTAAAATGTTGTTCTTTGCAATGCACCTGGAGTATTATAAATTGTATGTAACTCCCAATTAGTAATATTTCCTAAAGTTGGGGAAACAGGATTATTGCTGTATTTCAAGTATTTCCATCTTGTAAAATCTGTCAAATTAAAATGTAGATTATTAGTAGTATTTTTTATTGCCCCTTCAATTTCATTAGGCTTAAATCCACCACTTGTAAATTGCCTGTAATTTTTAAACCCAACAGCTGCAGAAAATTCATCAAGATTTTTTCCTAAACCAAATGCAAGATTTTCCCCTCCCTTAGCGGCAACATTTGACATTAATCCCTTTACTAATTGTCCAAGTCCAATAATACTTTCAACATTAATCGGAGAAAACTCTACCCTCCCCGAAGAGTTGGTAGCCTGGGTCATTGAAACATTGTATGCCTGACTCAGTAAACCCTTAACCTCCTTTTCAGATAATCCCGAACTTAAAAACTGACCTAACTTTGTGTTTGCTACATTGGCTTTTTCATCATCACTCCAGTTCTTACCTATACCCGAAGAGCGATACATGTCCGCATAACCCGCTAAATCAGTTGCTATCGGCCATATTACATTTTTATAATCTTTCTCTTCGTACCAATCTGCTTTTGTTCCATATTCTTTTGAACCGCTATGCCAAAACCAGTCTTTCTTTACAATTTCTTTGAAGGGGCCTTTTGTGCTCTGTACGTCACCAGATCTGGGCTGCATTTCCCCTTCTCTTGATCCATTGTTTGTTGGCTTTTCTTCCAGCCCATCCAAATCAACTGCCCAAATCGGCTTATTCCCCGCGAACTGATAAGGTGTATACCAGGGATACTTGCTCGTCAGCGGGTCAACACTCAAAAACCTGCCCACCAGCGGGTCGTACATGCGGAACCCATAATCCAGGGCATTACCTGCACCCTTAAACTCATTGTCGTACTCCTTACCATTGAACCCGTATCGGTAACGCGAAAGGAAGCTGAAATTACGCCCCAGCATCACCATGCCAAAAGGCGTGTAGTCTGCTGCCGTTACCATGTCAAAATCATAAATGCCGATCATGGACGGGTCACCGGACTTAGGCCTGCCCGCTTTTTTGTCGCTTAGTACCGTAAGTACATTACCCAGGTGGTTGGTCAGTTCAAAGAGCTTATTACCTCTGGTAAAGTTAAGTAAATATGTGTCTCCCAAATTGGTTTCGTCAACCGCCGTTAGCTTGTCTGCATCAACGTCCTGGTCGCGATTGATAATCCCCAAGCGGCGGCTGCCGTAAAGGTGGTGCTCCCTGAGCTTCAGTGTACCGGCAGAAGCGCTGGCGGCATTGTTCACCTCATAGGTGGCCAGTACATTCCCTTGAGCATCCCGCACATACCAGCGGTGGTTGTAATAGGCAGTGCCTCCACTACCGTGGCGCACCGTTTCACCTGCCTTATTGCCCGATGGATCGTAATAGTAATGAAGAAAACGACTGGTCACTCCCGCCAGCGCCCGCTTTTCTACTTCCACTACCTTGCCGTAAACATTCCAGCTTATATCGTCATCCCCCATCCATTCACTGCTCTTCAGGTTACCAATGGCATCGTAGCTGTAATTGCCTGCTGCCTGGTCTTTGATGTCTACCGCAGGGGCGTAGTTGTTGGAGTGTGCAGTGCTGCCTGCATTGCGGTCTCTTATATGATCCAAACGGTTGGTGCCACCGGTATAAAAATAAGTGAGGCTGTCCATCAGCGGGTTGGCAGTCAGGTTGCTGTTCCAGATTGTCGTCACTGGTCTGGCTGTGCTGCAATCCCTTTGCAATAAGACCAGCGCCAGGACAGGGTTTGTTGCGCTAATGCTTACCAACAGCATACTCATCATCAAAAGTTTTTGCATATAGGACTGCTTTTTATATTGCTCTGTTTCGGTTGTTGGTATGCTTTGCACATTGCCCACCCGACATACACAACAACGGCACGGCTGCAGGAACAGTCGAGTAGGCAAGGGCATTACAGCCCAAGCCGCTCAAAGAACCGTACGTGAAAGTCTCCCTTCATACGGCTCGTGTTATCCAATCAAGCTTTTATTCCAATCTTCCAATGATAAAACAGCAATGGGTTTTCGGCTTGCAACAACCTGTATTTATTATACAACCGTTTCTTGCCACGTATCTTATATGTGTTCTTCATCCATTTACGGATTCGTTCATTCAAATAGTAAAATACTCCATGTGCTTCATCCTTGTTAAACCTCGTGTAGTAATTGATCCAGCCTCGTATTTTTGGATTTAGCGTTTTTGCAAACCATTCTAAGGTTTGGGTACTCCACTGGGTCCGTAACACTTCTTTGATTGCTGCTTTGATGCTTGCTTTTGCATTATTGCAGATGGCTGCACTAAACACTACCAAGCGTTTTGCCCTGCCAAACTTATCCTTCACCGTCCTTGGCTGGAAACTATAACTTAGAAAAGTAAAGCTTTCATTTTCATGCCTGTCATGGCGCTGATAATTTTTGCAATACACAATCTTCGTCTTTTCAGGATGCAGCGTTAATTCAAAATCCTGCATTCTTACCTTTAGTGCTTCCAGCATCCGTTCCGCTTCTTCTTTACTGTTGCAGTGGATAACGATATCATCTGCATAGCGTTCAAAAAGACACTGCTTATGTGTTTCATCCATCCACTTATCAAAGGCATGATGCAGGTAAATGTTAGCCAGCAATGGACTAATCACTCCACCTTGCGGTGTACCCTTCGTCCTTGCTGTTATGCTGCCATCTTCTTGCTCTACCCCTGCTTTCAGCCATCTTTCTACATACATCAGTATCCACTTCTCCTGCGTATGCTGCCCAAGCAAGGCTAACAATATACTGTGACTGATGTTATCAAAGAACCCTTTTATATCTACATCTAACACCCATGCCTTCTGAATACAGTTAGCCTGGCATTGACAAAGCGCATCATGGGCACTTCTGCCGGGTCTGTATCCAAATGAGCTATTGTGAAAGACTGCATCCACTGAGGGTTCCAGATAATCTTTTACTACTCCCTGCGCTATGCGGTCACTTACCGTTGGTATGCCCAATGGTCTTAAACCACCTTGCTTCTTTGGAATAAATACCGTTCGTACAGGTGGTGGAAAATAGCTGCCTGATGCCATGCGGTTATAAATCTTGTACAGGTTCTTACTCATGTTGGCATCGAACATTTCAATGCTTTCACGATCTATGCCTGCACCTCCTTGCTTTGACACCGTTTTTAAGTAGCTATCATATACCATCCTTTTACTTACCGGCAATGATTTTGTCTTTTCTTCTTTCATCATTCTCTGTCTTTGATTCAGAGTTGTTTAAGAATAATTTGACTTAGATAACCGAAGCCCTTCGCTCCATTTCCATTACAGAAACTTCTTCGCTACTACGGCTTCGTCCAACGCTCCCGTTTGCTTCTCCTGCCTAAAGCAAGATTGAGTTGCAGTATGAACTGTAGAATATTTATTGAACAGTCTCGCGCCAAAGGCGCGATTTCTGCAAAGCTTCTTAGCACATCAATCGGAAAGCCTCTCACGTTCCGTATAAAAGCCTGTGTAAAGCTCCTGCCGCCTTAATGCCGGTTGTTCTGTAGCCGGTAAACAGATAACTGCTACAGTCTTCGTATCAATCGTTGGGAACCGATACTTTTAACAACGAGGGGCCGTTTCGACATGTCTTCGGTCGGTTCACTTTCGTTCAGCTTCTTTACACTTACCTGATGCCTTTGCAGACACCTTTTGCCTGAACGTTCAGCACCGCAACTTTTGATTACAGCACCTTCAGGTGGTTTGCATACCCCGTCTGTACAGCGTATGCGGCAGACCTACTACCATCTTTTATACAGCATTGAAAAGAACTATCTATTCTATCCATTCGTGACACACCCAACAACGGCGGGAGGCTAAAAAAATTGCGGACGCTTTTGAGGTAAGTCTGGATTACCTGGTAGGAGAAGGTGTAAACAGCAAGTTTGATAAAAAGACCGTAAAACGGCTGCAGGATATTGAAAAGCTCGACCCCGCCGATAAGGAACACGTTTTCGCTATGCTGGATGCGTTCCTCGCTAAAAACAAATTACAGGCTATCCTTAAATAAAAAAGCCCGCATTTGCGGGCTTTGGTATCTACATTTCAACTAAAAGGTATTTTTGTAAAACAGTCGGCAACTCGCCTGATGTATTCGTTCGGACGAATTCACTAATGCTAAAATGAAAATCATATACAGCTTTTTCAAAATCTGCAAATATCGTTTCTAACACTGTTGATGAAAAAGAAGCAACAATTTTTAATTGCTCTCCCTGCCTTGAAAACTCTAATGTTTCAGCATTTTCTGTAAACTCAAAATATTCCTTAGCGGTATTTTTTGCTTTTAGACTACTAACAATCATTTGCAAACAATAGGCAAAGTCTAACAATGGTATCCATTCCCATTCCATTTCAATCTCTGCATCAGACGAAATTAAAGACACATTACCCAATAAAAAATTATATCGGATTTCTTCATCAGAGATATACTCAAGTTCTTCGGGCTGCTCTATTATTATTTTATACTCTATTCTAAACATTGTAATACTTTTTAAAATGGGAACGCAGTAATAACATTTCCGTTTGTTCCAATAACAACTCTCAAACTTGATGCAGGTGCACCACTTGAAGTTGTGCCAATTACTCTTCCAAAATTGTATTCTGCTATTGTTCCGGCACGCCCCATTGTATTAGCCCGGAAAGCACCTTGTGTTGTCGTAGTGTTAATCATACTCTTTAAACCCGCCCCGGTTGTCCCTTCCGCAAATTTCCCTGCACCTTTAGCGCCACTCGTAAACCAATGGCGAGCAACTATATGGTCTAACCCTTTTTGGGTTAAATTAGCTGCTCCGGGCTTTAGTAATAATTGACTTCCCCCCTTAGCGGCGTTGGCACCAGTAGCTCCTCCCTTTAACGCTGGAGCCATGGCTGATAATCCTAAACCTGTGCCAATCGACATCGCACTCCAACCTGCATCTGTTGGAGAATCGTACATTTTAAAAAGTGATTTCTCCCCGTTTACTTGAATGTCCGCCATCATCGCTTGATCATTCGCGAGCGACTCAAACGATGCTGATCTGGAGTGCCTACCTTCGCCATACTCCAGATACGATGTTACGATTGTTTCTCCGGCAGCATTGACCTCAACATTTGCTCTTCTTACTGACCATTCGCCATATTCATTCTTTGATATTTTCCCTCCTTCATGACTAAGCCAGTAACCGAAAGCTCTCAACCAGGAACTAAACCCCCCATCGGGATCAACCCCGGTTATGGGGTTATTGCCCATGCTCACATAAGGAGAGTGGAACTGACCTTTTGGATCCACGCTCAGCCATCTTGCGATCTTAGCGTCGTACATCCTGAGCTCGAACGCGTTCCAGTCCGTCTCGGGATCTTTCTCCGCATACTGTCCCTGGTAGCCGTAGCGGTAATCATTGGTGCCCGTGGTTTGCGGGGTGATCACCATACCGTAAGGATAATAATCATTGTACAGCCTTACCTGCAGTGTAGTGCCATTCTTTGCTACCACAGCTCTCACATTACCCAAATGATCTGTTAACTGGTAAGCATAGGTGGTTGAAGGACGGTAGTATATACCTATTCTTCCGCTGCCCCCG
>NZ_DATJEB010000045.1:0-31850 GCF_035497235.1 Agriterribacter sp. | reverse complement strand
TATTTATATTGCTTTATGTAAGCATTCTATTCGTATCCTTTTAAAAGCAGGCTATTTTTATAAAAACCTTATATAGCGGTTACTTACAAACAACATTCAATAACGTATTATCAACGATTGTTATGAAGCCTGAACTGATTGTAGATGCCCCGATTATCGGTGAAAAGAAAATTTGGGTGAAAAAAATTTATAAACCTCACTTTGATCACCCCTTTCATTTTCATAAGCTATGTGAACTTACCTGGGTTGAAAAAAGTTATGGCAAGCTGATCATTGGCGATTATGTAGGAAACTTTGCAGAAGGGGAGCTGGTTCTCTCCAGCCCGGAACTGCCCCATTTATGGAAATGCGATGCGGTCTTTTATAAAAAAAGGAAAAAACTGCATACAAAAGCCTTAGGGCTTTATTTTCCACCTGATCTGATCAACAAGGTGACCGATGATACCGGAAGTATCCGTTTATACAACGACTTAATGCACAGGGCAGAAAGAGGCTTAAGGTTTCATGGAGAAACCAGGACGAAAACAATTGAAAAGATAAAAGAAGCGGCACAATGCAGCGGGCTGGTTCAACTGGGCATATTTCTTCAGATTGTTGACCTGCTATCCAAATCAAAAGAGTTTGCTGTGTTGGCCAGCGTTGGCTACAAAAGCTCAACAAATGAAAATGATATGGAACGGTTTAACGATGTTTACCAGTTCCTGCTGAAAAACTTTCACCGTGATATTATGCTGGAAGAAGTGGCCCGCATCTGCAATATGTCGCCCAATGCTTTTTGCCGTTTCTTTAAACAAAAAACACAAAAAACCTTTACCCGCTTTGTAAACGAAATAAGGATCGGCCACGCCCGAAAATTATTGCAGAATGAAAATTATTCCATAAAAGATATTTGCTACGAGTGCGGCTATAATAATCCCGTAAACTTTTTCTCCTTTTTTAAGCAGATCACCGGGCAAACGCCTAAAGCATTCAGGCAGCATATACAAAATATAAAATAAGCCGGGACAGTGAAAAAGTTTACTTTTTTGTTTCCGGAACTTCACCTCAAAAATAAAAAGCCGTTTACTGTATACCTCCTTTTACCCTTTCTGCTGCGACAGGTAAGTAATGAGCGAGGCAAATTCTTCATACGATAATGCATTGGCCAAACCCGGCGGCATCATGGATGTTTCCTGCTCTTTACGTTCCTTAATATCTTTGGTATTAATGGTATGTGCGGCTCCGGTAATATCGCGCAGCACAATTTTGTCTGCCGATTCGCCCGTTACAAAACCCATCAGGCTTTTACCATCTTTTGTGGTAATAAGCACCGTAGCAAAGCCCTGCGAAATAGAAGCATTAGGCTTGAGAATAGATTCAGCTATTTGTTTCCTGCTCATAATGGAACCTATTTGACCCATAAAAGGCCCTTTCATAACCTCCCCTTTATTAATACTATGGCAGGCAATACAGCCCTGTTGAATAAAGAGCGTTTTTCCGGCAGCGGGGTTACCTTTTATTTTATCCATGGCGAGCATAATATCTTCTATGGATGATTTTCCAATCTGCCCTTTTGTGTTCCTGATTTTGTTCAGGTCAACCTTGTCTTCCTTTGCCACTATCAATTCTTCATCACCGCCAAACCGGCTGATGCCCATCCGGAGTTTACCGTTAAGGTCAGCGAAAAATGCTTTTTCTGCCGCATCCGATTTGTTCCATTCCTCCGTGAGAAACGCGTTGATTTTATCTGAAGCCGCCCACGTTACGGGTTTGTAGTAAGGTCCGTGTGTATCGGGCCGGGTACTCCACCACCAGGAACCATCATAAGGCGCTTCTGTTTTATACAGTCGCGCTACCGTGGCAAGTATCTTACTTCTCAGGTCCTTATCCTGGCTTTTTTCGTAAGCGGCTATCAGTCCGTCCACAGCTTTTGGATCATGCATATAGCGCAACGCCCAAAGTGCAAGCGTAGAATTTGGAGAGCCAATGGCAGCTACACAGGCATCTACCGCATTCAATGCTACCAGGGCTTTTGCAGCAACATGTGCCGGAATAATAGCGGTATTAGGCGCGGCATGCGGTCCTTCTTCGCCTTTGGCAGGAGATACAAATGATGCGGGAACAGGTATTTGCAGCAGGGCTTCCGCTGCCTCCGTGCGGCCCAGGCGGCCCAAGCCAACTATAGCTGCTATTTGAACGCGTGGTGAAGCTTCCTCTTTTAATGCGCTGATAAAAGGTTCAACAGGCACCTCTTTTAAAAAAGGTTTCCTGTCGGCAAGGGCGCGTAACGCAAATTCCCTCATAGCTTGTTCTGAGCTAAGCTGAAGCAAATTTTTAATACCGTCTTTGCCGGCCGCCTGCGCATAGGTATACATGGCGGCTACACGTACATACAACGGCAATCCCTTATCGGTTACCAGTTCCCATGCTGCTTTGGTGGCTTCTCCGCTTTTCCGGGCAATGAGCTCCTGCTGGGCGCTCAGCCTTGCCGCCGCGCCGGCGGATTGCAGCAGCGACTGCAGTTCCTTTATAGAAGCGGATTTAACATCGGGAAAGGATTTATATTCCCAGTTTTTAGGTACGGCGCGTACTACAAATCCTTTACCGGAGTCTCCTGAATAACCGGCGCCATCCCATGCAGAAAGATAAAGCCGGCCGGAAGCGTCAATATCCAGATCGGTAACCTGCGGCAGTTTAATAAAATCTTCCTGTTCCTGGGTAAAGCTTCCGCCCGATGGGGTAAGCCTGTGAATATATACCTGGCTTCTTCCCCAATCGGCCATCATAGGCGTATGATTGTACTTGTCGGGCCAGGTGGCATCATCCATAAAAAGCGAACCCGTACCCGAGCCACCTCCCAGGTCTACCATCGCGGGAATAATTTCCTCTGTAAAATGTTTGAACAGAACCGGGTAACCATATTCGCCTGATTGCACCTGGTGACTAAACCGGATGTTCCATCCGCCTCCGTCATTGGTATTATCGCGGGTGAAAATATTCATATAAGGATCAATGGCCACATCATATATATTACGCAGGCCATGAGTGTACACTTCCATTTCTGTACCATCCGGCCGTACCCTTACAATTCCCCCACCCAGCATAGTTAATTTTTTTCCATCGCGGCCGGTAGCATCATGAAATCCAAAATCGCCTACGGCAATGTATATCCAGCCATCAATACCCATACGTATGCCGTTAGTGGCATGATCGGTTCCCCTGCTTTTAATAAATGTTGGGTTGCTGATATGTTCAATGAGGGGCTTAGCGGGGCCATCAGCAACCCCGTTATTATCCTTGTCTTCAAAAACCACCAGGTCCATTCCTGTTGCCAAACCATCCGCAGCAAACATGGTGTGAAGAACAAAAAGCTGGTCACCCACTGATATAATCCCACGGGGATTGTCTACCGCGGCATATTCCGTATGGCTATCTACAATACCATCATTATTACAGTCTACTAATTTTACAATCCTGCCCTTGCCCGGGTCTTTACCGAGCGAGCCAATCATATCCACGCCAACATACACTTCTCCCGAAGGAGCTACTGCCAAACAGGCAGGACTGGGCGTAAGGCCGGGACCTGCAAAACCGGTGATCTGAAGATCGTTAGGCCAATTCAAACCCGTGCCCAGCGAATCAATAGATGCTAAAGCTTTATCCCTTTGCTGAGGCTCACAGTTTTGTGATTTGTTAGTATTGCATCCAATAAAAAAAAGCAGGGTGCAGACGAGGCTGATGGCAGTTCTTTTCATGTAAGTATATTAAAAAAGGGTGCGGAAGGTACTGAATTGTCTTTGAATATTAAACAAGCGATCCTGTTTTTCATTTGGCGAACTATACAAAATACTTTACCTGCTCCACAATTTGTGCAATGGCTTCTCCGATAATACGTACAATTGCTATCAAACAATTGTATTAACCGGAACCTGATAAAATTGTTAAAGGTATTTTAGTACTGAAAAAAATTGCATCGAAATATTTATATTCACCAATTTTAAACTTTCTTAAAATAGTATAAAAATGAAGTGTCCAACCTGTAATGAAACTTTGCTGATTAGCGATAAAAATGGAATTGAAATTGATTATTGCCCCAAGTGCCGCGGAATATGGTTAGACCGCGGAGAATTAGACAAGATTATAGATCGCTCCGCAGAACACTATTCCAGGAAGGAGAATTATGACAGGGATGTTAACCAATACGGGCACAAGGATAATGATGCCGGTTATTACAAAAAAAATCCACACTACAAGAAAAAATCTTTCCTGGGCGACATTTTTGATTTCTAAGCTATGATCACACACATTCAAATAGCTGATGCCCGTTTTCTATTGGCTAACGGGGCAGGCAGTGATGCCATGCACCGCGATCCTGTTTATTCCTATGCTGTTACCACGCTTAAGGATGACACGGGAATTAGCGGTACCGGCCTTGCGTTTACCATTGGTGAAGGCAATGAACTGGTATGCAAGGCAGCGCAATTTTACGCCGAAAAATTAAAAGGAAAGGATATCGAGGATCTGATGTCAGACTTTGGTACTCTCTTCCGTCAATTCTCGAACGATCAGCAGTACCGCTGGCTCGGACCTCATAAAGGTGTTGTTCACCTTGGATTGGCTTCCGTTACAAATGCCTGTTATGACCTTTGGGCAAAAAAAGAAAGGTTCCCCTTTGGAAGCTGCTTACAGACCTGAGTCCGGAGCAGATCATTGATACACTGGATTTTTCTTACATAGAAAATGTACTGACAAAAGAAGAGGCGCTCGGACTGATCAAGAAAAATGAAGCGGATAAGGATGACCGTAAGGCTATTCTTCAACAGGGTTACCCCGGCTACGACACTTCCGTGGGATGGTTTAATTATTCTGATGAACAGGTTAAAGAAAATGTGCAGCAGGCCGTTGCAGAAGGTTTTAATGCGATTAAACTCAAGGTTGGATCAAATGATCCCGGCAGGGATATTTCCAGGTCGCAGATGGTAAGAAAAGCCGCAGGGGATCAGATCAAGATTATGCTCGATGCCAACCAGCAGTGGACACTGCCACAGGCATTAAAAATTTGCAGGGAACTGCAGTCAATGGATCCTTACTGGATTGAAGAACCCACCCATCCGGACGATGTGCTGGCGCATAAGGTGCTTGCAGAAGCGATCGCTCCAACTCCTTTAGCCCTGGGCGAACATGTGCCCAACCGCATTATGTTCAAGAATTATCTCCAGAGTAACTGTGCCGGGTTTATACAGGTTGACGCTTTAAGAGTGGGCGGGGTAAGTGAATTTATTACCGTTAGCCTGATGTGCAGAAAATTTTGGATACCGGTTGTACCGCATGTTGGGGATATGGGCCAATTACATCAGCACCTGGTACTTTTTAATCATATTGTTTTGGGACACGATGCATTATTCCTGGAACACATTCCCCATCTTAAAAAACATTTTATCCATCCGGCTCAAATTGTTGATGGCAAATACAAAACGCCGGAAGTTGCCGGGAGCAGTTGTGATCTTTATTTTTAACAATACCTATTCCTGCTGTAGGTTAAGGTATCAGGCATCAGCAATTAGCTATCAGGTGGGTAACTACTAACGACCGGGCGGGTTACTTCTTCTTTCACCGCTCTCTTTTCTCTCTCCTTTCTCCTTTCACCTTTTTCCCCGCGTTAACCCCTTACTCCTCTCCGTTACTGAAACTTCGACTCCTTTGGAGTCGTTCAAAACTTTTTTCTTCTCGTTATAAACCTTGTATCCTTTCAGGATAGGAAGAAAAGACTATTCCATCAGTGGCCTGCCCCTCCTGCATCGGGTACCAAGCGCTGATGCATACGGACTCGTATTGACCCTGAAAGGGTTTAAACGTTTATAACCACAGGTAGTGCATTATTGCGACCCTGAAAGGGTCGAACAACAAATGCCTTGTTCGCACCGGGGTTCGTATGTGCGCACGAAACACTTAATCATGCTGATCGAAACATCTGCAATGATCAAAACGAAGGCAGATTCCTGCCTGCGGTAAACATACTGCGTTGGAATGACTGTAGCAGTAACAGGGTTCAGCTTTAGTGGTATAGCCGGATAAAGTTCCGCTGCTCGTCATGCTGAGTATATTATAAGCGTGTGCTTAAGCATATTGAAAATGACATTTTGCATACCCTTCTACAATTCATTTACCGGTAGTATTTAAATAGTTGCAGCCATTTTTTTTCTTCCTTTTGCTCGTGCAAAACGAAGCCAAAAGCACGCGGCAAACGATGTACGGCCGTTTGCCGTTCCCTTCGATCAGACAGCAGTACTACTGTGAGCCCGCCTACAGCATACTTATCATCATTGTTGATTAGTTGGTAAGTTGGCCAGGTTCAGGAGTGCCGTAAGTTGAGAAAGCATTGCGTTCTACCGCTGAAGTCACAGTAGTAAAAAAGCTTAACCAGGGCATATTCCCGAAAACGGTCGGTATTCCCTGCCAGCCCCGTCCGAACGGCTCATCCGGGCGGGCAGGGCTTTTTGGGTTACTTTTTCCACAAAAAGTGACAAAGAAAAAAGTCTAATCTAAAAACACAATTTGCAACTGCCTGATAAACAGTAACTTTACTAAGATGTCATTGGCAGGTGGCTGACAGCACATCGGCTATATGGATGGTTTTCAAAGCCAGCTTATGTTTCCGGATATACCCATCCAAATGCAGGAGGCAGGATAAATCTGTAGAAATAATATATTCAGCGCCCATTTCAATTGCGTTTAATACTTTTTGTTCTCCCATTGCAATAGAGATGGGTTCAAACTTTACCGCAAAGGTGCCGCCAAAACCACAGCACACTTCACAATCCGGCGCCTCAATTAATTGCAGTCCTTTTACATGCTGCAACAGTTTCCTTGGAGCATCCTTTATACCACACTCCCTCAGGGCGCCACAGGCATCATGATAAACAGCAGAAGCTTTAAACGTAGCTCCAATATCTTCTACATTCAAAACAGCAGTCAAAAATTCCGTAAACTCATATACGGGCAACTGCTGATGATGCATTTCATTTTTATGCCCGTCATTTTCGAGTACCTTACCATAATAATTTCTTACAAACCCGGTACAGGATCCGCTGGGAGCTACAATGTATTCATTTCCCCCAAAGTCGCGAACAAATTTCTCTGCAACGCTCCTGCATTCATCCCAGTATCCGGCATTGTATGCAGGTTGCCCGCAGCAGGTTTGTTCCGTATTGTAATGCACCGTACAGCCTGCCTTTTTCAATACCTTTATCATATTAAAAGCAGTTTGTGGATACAACTGATCTACAAAGCAGGGAATAAAAAGATTAACATGCATACACAATAGTATTAGTAAAGGGCAGAAGCAAACTACGCATCATCCCCGGTAACTTTTGAAATAATTATTGCCCGGTTGCTTCCCACAGCTCATTAAAAGTTTTTGGGGCAAAGTCCGGAAGGCTCCTGTTATCACCCCAGCTTTTCCGAAAAAGGAGTTTAATCATAAAATTTTTAATCCTTCCATTTGTTATGTTCATCATTGCACGGTTCAGGCAGGCCTTCTTCCATAGCAACCATCCTATTTTTTCACTACGGGAACCGCAATGGGCTTTTACCGACTTATTGCGGTTATACAACAAAAGCTCATGAAGGTTAATATGAACCGGGCACACCTGGGTACAAGCGCCGCAAAGCGATGAAGCATAACTGAGGTGTTTATAGGATTTCAGCCCACTCAGATAAGGGGTTATAACCGAACCAATGGGCCCGCCATAGGTAGCATTATACGTATGTCCGCCAATATTTTTGAATACCGGGCACACATTTAAACAAGCACCGCACCGGATACAAAACAGACTTTCCCTTGCTGTAACATCGGCAAGTATATTGGTTCTTCCGTTATCCAGCAATATCACATACATATCTTCGGGACCATCTGTTTCATTTTCTTTCCTTGCACCGGAAAAAATGGTATTGTAAACGGTTACCTGCTGTCCTGAACCGTGCGTTGCCAATAAAGGCCAGAACAACGCAAGATCGTTTACAGATGGCAATATCTTTTCAATACCGGTAATGGCAATATGTGTTTTAGGAAAACTGGTACATAATCTTGCATTCCCTTCATTTTCTGTTACAGCCACAGCGCCAATATCAGCCAGTAAAAAATTTACCCCGGTAATTCCTATATCCGCATCCACGTACTTTTGCCGGAGTATTTGCCTGGTAAATAATGTAAGCTCCTCAGGCGCCAAACCGGGTGGTGCATTTAATTTATCATGAAATAACCTGGCCACTTCCTCCCTGCTTTTATGCATCGAAGGCGCTACCATATGATAGGGCGCCTCCCCGGACAATTGCTGTATATACTCACCAAGATCGGTTTCCACTACTTCAATACCATGCCGCGATAAAAAAGGATTCAAATGAATTTCTTCTGTAACCATGGACTTACTCTTGACAACACTTTTAGCCTGTTTCTGTTTGCATATTTGTAAAACCGCGTCTAATGCCTGTTGCGGATTTTCTGCCCATATTACTTTGCCTCCCCTTTCTGTAAATTTTTTTTCAAATTCCAGCAGGTATTTATTTAAGTGCTCAATCGTTTCCCATTTTATGTTTTTAGCTCTTTTACGTGCTGATTCGAGATCTGAGAATACATTTTTTCCCTTCTGAAAAGCAATATCCGATTGCGTCAGGCTATAGTTAATTTTCCGCCTGTGCTCCAAGTCAGTCGCCTTTATCCTGCTTTCTTCCTGGAATATTTTTTCCTGTTCGTGCATATGAAATGGTTCAAGGGTGTGTTTAAAATCTATTCCGTATGAAATACTTCATCCATTGATGACCATATTTCTCCTGCCGCAGCAGCATCCGGCAATGGCTGCTGACAGGGGTCAGTTTCTCTCCACCAACGTTGTGTTACAGAATCTGATGTCATTTTTTTCATATCCAGTTCATAATTGTCTCCTATGTATTCAAAATAGCTGAACAAATAATATTTATTCTCTATTTTTTTAAAATAGATGGAATAGTTACGGATATTACATTCCTTAATTTTTTTTAGTACGCCCTCCCATGTATTGGCATGGAGTGCTTTATAATAAGCTATCTTTTCTGGTTTAAGACCGGTAACCATTCCTATCCTAAGCGGTTCTTTTTTTGTTGCTTCAGTTTGTTTGCCCTGATCTGTTGCAGCAGCGCCCGTTTCACGGCAACTGTAAAAAAATACCGCCGCAAACAACAGGATGCAAGATGTATAGCATCGCATTTGTATTCATTTTAAAGGTTAAAAAAAAAGCCGTTATTCCGCTACTATCCAAAAAACATATACAGCACAACCACACAGGCAACCAATAATGCCGATAGCACTTTATAATTTCCCAATCCTTTCCATCCTTTGCTTTGTAAGGGCTCCCAGGGAGACCGCCAGAATAATGTTTTACTGTCTTCCGTATGCTGCACAGGATACGCAAACGACAACAGCACCTGCATTACCAGGCATGCGCAAAACAGGTAAAAAGCCATCATCATAAATGGTATCTGACCTATGATGCTTAATGGAAGCAGCTTATTAATAGTAAATACAACTACACCCAGCAAAGAGCCCATCCATAAAGTATATTGAGCTGATTTGGCCGATGCTCTTTTCCAGAATATTCCCAATAAGAAAACACAGGTAATTGGAGGTGCAATATGTGCAATGATATCATTTAACCCGTTAAACAAGCTCTCATAACTATTCAACAAAGGCAATAAGGCAACAGAAAATATAAGAGCAACCACCACTGCTATACGCCCCAGCTTTACCAACTGCTTATCTTTTACACCAGGTCTAAACCTTTTAACGAGGTCGTAACTTACAAGCGTTGAAATGGAGTTCAGCGCTCCTGATACCTGGCTCATTAAACCGGAAAGCAATGCAGCCACTACTATTCCAATTAAACCAGTTGGTAGTAATTGGGTGATCATGAGCGTATATATTCCTTTACTGTTAACTACCGCTTCGCCAGACGCAGTAACTGTGGTGATGGAGCTAAGATCTATCAAACCTTTTTGCGCCAATCCGTAGGCCATTAAACCCGGCACCACAAAAATAAACACAGGTAGTATTTTAATAAATCCGCAAAAGAGGGAGCCTACCCGTGCGTGGTTCTCATCTTTAGCTCCCAAAACCCTTTGAACAATGGTTTGATCAGCGCACCAGTACCAGATTCCCAATACCGGATATCCAAGAAAAACAGCATACCAGGGCATCTGACTGCTATCCCCATGTGGTCGGAGCATTGAAATCTTTTCCATAGCCTGGTGCTCTTCCAGTACCTGAACCAACGAAGTCCAGCCGCCCAATTTCAACCATGAAGCAGCGGTAATAACGATAGCCCCTGCAACCAATACTATGGTTTGAATGGATTCTGTTATTACAACTGCCCTTAAACCGCCAATTATGGTATACACGGCTACCAATACGGAAATTACCGTAACACTTACGTACATATTTATTCCGAAAAGCGTCTCTAACACAATTCCCCCTGCAAGCAATGAAAAGGCAATATGTATAATAATCGCTGATACAATGGAAATAACAGTAAGCCAATCGCGGCAGGCCGTGTTATACCTTTTTTCCAAAAAAACAGGTAAGGTGGGTACTTTAGACCTGATATAAAAAGGAACAAAAAAGAGGGCAAGCAAAATCAACGTAAATGCCGCCATCCATTCAAAGTTGCCATTCAGCAGCCCCGTATCAAACCCTGATTGAGCAAGGCTCACAAGATGAATACAGGATATATTCGTAGCAAATAAAGCCAATCCGATTACCGGCCATCTTAGCGTTTTTCCAGCCAGAAAATACTCATCGGAGGCACTGCTTCTGCTCTTTTTTCTTTTTCGCAATCCAGCCCATAGTCCTACGTAAACAATAATGAGTATATACAAAATACTAATGATCAGATCAGGAGTTTTAATCATCTGGCAAGATTCAAATGTTGGATAAGCACTATAAACGGGTAATTAAACTAACAACAAATATGTCATCAGCGTTTTGAGTATACAGCAAACTTCCTGATTTTCTTTTCTGCACTACGCTTTGTTATGATCAGCCTTACCTGATTCGTTTCTACGGGCTCAATAACCTCCAGGCGCCTCCTTCCAATGCTTAGTCCTGAAGTTATCGTTTTCCATTGACCGGCAATATATGCTTCTGTTTTATATTGTTGTATAAATTGTCCGTTGCGGATGTCTTCTTCTATTTCAATCAATCCCACCCTCTTTTTTTCAGACATGTGTAAATTAATGGTATCTCCCACTATGTTTTGATTTGATTGTGCCAACGGATCAGCGAACATGCTATTTATTTTTTTCCCAAATTCATACAGGCTTTTTACTTCAGTAGGCGGAATTATTCCGCTGGTATCGGGAGTCATATTAATAAGCAGGTTAGCTCCACGACCGATGGATTCAAAATAAGTTTTAGTCATAAAGTCCATATTCCGCAATGTTTTGTCAGAATCCGGCACCCAAAACCAGGTGTCGCGTGTATGAAGGCAGGCCTCTGCTGGTAACCATCCCGCATTCTGCGGACCCACCCAATGAGAAAATCCCTCTCCCGGTTTTACAACATTCCATAATGGATACGCGGCCCATCCCTGCTCGCTTCCCGACCAGCGTATATCCGGCCGGGTGCCACCCATAATTACAGCGCCGGGTTGTAAATGCTTTACCATAGCGTGGATGGCATCACCAAATGCGGTACCCAGTGGCTTCATCGTTTTGGGATCCATTACATCCCAGCCAAAAGGGTCATAGGCGCCATCAAACCAGAGGTATGAAATTTCACCATAGTTGGTCAGCAGCTCTCTCAACTGTTCCAAAAACACCGGGAAATATTTATTGATGTCACCCACTAATTTTCTTTCTCCCTGCGGATCGGGAGTGCTGCTGCAGCCAAAATGTTTATCGCCCCCGGATACATAAAGCCCCACTCTAACGCCATATTTCCTGCAGGCCTTCACAAATTCGCCTACTACATCCCCCTTCCCGTTTTTCCATGACGATTGCTTAACAGAATAATCGGTTGTTTCAGTAGGCCATAAGCAATATCCATTATGATGTTTGGCTGTTAAAACGATATGTTTGGCGCCAAAAGACTGGGCTGTTTTTACCCATTGATCCGCATCCAGCTTAGATGGATTAAATAAATCAGCAACAGGAACGGCAAGCATATCGGATTTGATATAGGTAGCGGGTCCAAAGTGAATGAAGGCTCCGAGCTGTTCCATCTGATAGGTTAATTGTTGCGGAGACGGTTTGGTTTTTATTTCGTTTTGAACATCCTGATGTTGCGCTCCGCCTGAACCCGCTATCAGAACCGGCGCCCAATCGCCTTTATGATCGGGTGATACAAAGGTTTGCTTTTGGGTGTCCTCAAAAAAATACGCAAATAACTGTGCGGGGGTTCCATCGTAGGTGGCCCATTGCAAATCGCCTGCAGTTGTTTGATCGCTTCCTGTAAAATATAATATGGTTTTACCATTGTAATAACACAATTCAACATCAGAGGCATTGCTTTCGGGTATTCCCGGATCAATCAATGGAATATTCCGAATAGAAGGATCGAAGGTTATGAATGGCCGGCTGGCAGGTGCGTCTTCCCAATTCACCAAGTCCTTTGAACGGGTAATCCTGGTTTCGTAACCCATTTTAATATTTTCAAGATATAAGGTATAATACCATCCACCTTCATAGTATAAGGCAGGCCCGCCAACATATTTATCTTTTCCATAAACAGCACCGGGAATTTCTTTCCAGTTCACCAGGTCGTCTGATTCAAGATACCTGAATGTAAAGGGCTTCCAGGTGGGATCATTGGTTTCGTACAATAAAATAAATTTATCTTTCCCCCGGGTTACAGCAGTGTTGTAAAAGAACTCCCTGGGATTGGCTTTAAATACGGTAACAGGCTTTGTCCATTTTTTTAGATCAGCAGAACTTGTCATCGTAATTTCCGTCATCTGCCGCCATGGTTTTCCTTTGCCGTAACTACCTGCAAAAATATATACCCTGCCGTTGTGCGTTAGTACGGTCCCAAATCCATGATTTGTTAAAGCAACGGATACAGTTTTTCCGGTAGCAATATCCTTGATCCGCACCTCGTCCTCATGAAACAAATCGCCCGGTTTGGCGCCCTTTACATCCCAGAATTTTTGATTATTTTCCAGGAGGTACAATTTATCATTAAATACAAAGGGTGATGATTCCACAAGCGGTGATCCCAGGCGTCCTTGTTTAACGATGGGATTTGTCCATGTTGATTGCGCCGATACACAACCTATACTCCACAACAAAATACCCAACAGGGAAGCCCGTTTTGCAAAGATTCCGTTCATCATCTTTTTTATTATTATGCTTTCTGATTAATAAAAAGTAAATATCAACTTTAATGAAGCGTTAGTAAATAGAATATTGGTCTTTTTGGCTGGACTATTTGATTATAATTAATGGAATTTATTCATCCAGGTCGCTTTGGCTTTATAAACGCAGGGTGTATGCTCCATCATTCTCACAGTTAGCATATGCTATATAATGTTTAAATGATTCTCTTCGGTCAAACCTAAAAAACTCATCTGAATGTTTATTTAAATTCCGCTAAACATTTTATGATGTATTCCGGTGAGCCGGTTGTTTAAAAGAAGCGCTACGGAATCGCATGTGGTGATCATCAATAACTACAAAAAATTCAGCGCGTACTTTTTCCCTTTGCCTGTTTTAAAAACAATTACGCCATTTTCTCTTTGAAACATCACCTCCATATTATTATTCAATATTTTTAGTTTCTCAAACCCATCATCTCTGAACCGGCATTCTTTACCATCCCGGGATTCAATTGTTGCTGACATCATTTTCCCTTCCTTCCACTCCAACCCTACTTCAAATCCTCCTCTCGCTCTTAAACCGGCTACTTTGCCATCGGGCAGTTCGGCTGGAAGCGCCGGTATAAATTTCAACACGCCTTGTCTGTCCTGGAAAAACATTTCGATGATGGCCGCTCCTGCGGCGATATTTGCTTCTATCTGAAAAAGCTTCACATCTTTAAACCAGGCGAGACCGCCCCTTGCGCCGCTCCAATCATTACAGGTAATGAGCAGATTTTCCAGCACATGGACGGGAATCATTCTTTTCAATTCATCATAAGCCTCTTGTCCCTTATTTAATCGGGCCAGCATTTGTGCATCCCATACAAAAGTGAAAGACTGGGTAGATTTTCTTCCATGTTCATTTCTTTGTAATAAGGTCTTATAAGCGGCGTCAGCATAAGCGCGGGTATGTTCATAGGAAATTCTTTCGCCGGGAACAAGGCCTATAAGCGGAGACCGGTGCCGATGTCCGGAATCCAGCATAGGGTGCTCCTCCAGCCATTCACTCAATGACCCATCCGCATTGATTCTGGGCAATGGCACTTTTGTAAGAATATTTCTCCAACCTTTTATCTTGGCTGGGTTTTCTTTCAAAATGGTACCGGCTTCTATTAAATTATTAAAAATATCAATTATCAGCTCGAGGTCCATGGTAGAGGCCGATGAAGAAAAGCTCATTCTTTCTCTACCAGCAATGGCCATTTCAGGAGAAGCGCTTAAAGCGGGCACCAATTGACCATGGTGGTCTTTTACTAAAAAGTCTTCATAAAAAGCCCCAATCTCAACTAAAAAAGGATATAAACGGTTTTTTAAAAATGTTTCATCATTGGTATATTTCCAATGCTGCCACAAGACCTGGGCGATCCAGGCCGCCCCGCCCGTCCAGAAAAAAGCGAAATTGTCCACATTGCCGATATTTTTATAATCGGCAACCACACCAAATGCAATTCCGTTACTGCCATACATATCTCTCGCAACAACTCTTCCACCCGCTTTCAGCCGCTCGGCCCAATCCATCAACGGCACCATAAGATCCCCAAGATTCAGCATACTTAAAGGCCAATATGACATTTCAAGATTTAAGTCAAGATGATAATCACAATCCCATGCCGGCCTTCTATCCTGGTTCCATATACCCTGGAGATTAATGGGCGCTTTTGCCAGTTGCCCCTGCGGTTGTGGCCTACCGCTCGAAATGGCCAGATACCTTGACATATTAAACATTTGCTCAAGCAATTGGGCAGGGAGCTTATTTTCACTTGCTGATTTCCTTACTAAAAGATCCGTGGGTAAAGTATTATTATTCTCACTTAATTGAAGCGATACCCTGTTGTATATCTTTTTAAAATCATCAACATGGTCAGCTTTTATGGTTTTACCGTTCTTTTCGGCTTTAGCAATCCTTTCCATACATTTCCCGATCAGATCTTCGCCTTTCTGCCCTTCGTCATCAATGGCAATGGCGAGTAAAATCATAACTTCATCGGAACTGTCGAAACAAGCAGAAGCACCATCCCCTTTGCCAAACATCTCATTGGCGCTAAATACGTAGCGTAATCCATAATCTTTCTTTGGCATATCTTCCGGAGCGTGCCGAAGTTCTTTTTTACCTGTGGTAAGTCTTCCGCCTCGCTGAACAATTTTTGCAACAACGGCAAACGCTCTACCCTCTTCGAACGCTCCTTTCATCACCACCCATTCCGGCGTGGCATATCCGGTTACTGTACATTCGGGATCCAGCAATCTGGAAAGCGACACTGCGCCCGAAAGCGTTCCGGCTCTATCTGTAGTAAGATGCGTTACTAATACTCCATACTTCCAGGAAGCATAGGTTTCCCTTTTATAAGAAATGTTATTGGTCTGATAGTTTATTTCTACTATACCTCGTTCCATATCCAGTACCCGGGAATAGTTTTCATAAGACGAAGCGTTAGGCTTCATATTAATATACAAATCACCGGCAGGCACATAAGGGTTGATATAAATGGCATTACCTGTGAAAGGAATTTTACGGAGAGCAAGCTCATCCCCCTTATCCCATTGACCACTCAGATTGTACGCTCTTATTTGCTTAATATCTTCCGCTGTATTCCGAGGTTGATACGTCCAGAATTGTCTCCAAAGCAAATCATGATTTAGTGCTATTCTTTCATTTTGCGGAGAACCCAGTACCATGCCTCCAAGCCTGCCGTTACCAACCGGATATCCCTCAGACCATTCTTTAGCAGGGCTTGAAGACCAGATAACATTCCCGTTATGAACATCCAGGAGTTGCAATGTATCAGCATTTGCTTTCGCAATAACATTATTAGCAATTGCCGGGTGTTTTAGATCATTGCCAATACTTGCGGCCGGAAAAACATTTAACGCTGCGATTACTAATATCAAATAACATTTTACATTCCTAAGCATACATTAAAATTTATAGCTAATAATCAAGTGCGTGCTGCCAGCACCCACTTCAAAACATTCTTGGCAATCCTAATTTAGACTTCCCTGATGAATGTAATTTTGCTTCTTCATTTTGTTTGACTTCATGCCTGACCCTTTGCCAGTTATTAATATCCTGCCCGTCCGGTAACATGATAACAATATCGCCCGCTTTGGTTTTAAATGTAATAATATCCTTGTCTGTAGTATACTTAATTCTTTTTGTTCTTAAAAATAATCCCGGCTTACTCCATGGGTTCTTAATTGAACATACCTTTCCAAGTTTACTCACAATACATATCCATTCGATAACTCCTGCAGTAATTTGTGCGGATACCACGAATCCCCCTGTTGCGTGCAAAGTAAACTTACAGCACTTCTTTGCAGGAAAAGCAGGCCCAACCCTGATAAATCCCTCATGACTTTGCAGGAGCGATTCATTTACCGCCGTTGCAAATACAGACATTGATTCCATAGACATATGGCGAAAAGGCCACATTGGAAATGGGATTTTCTGGTCCACTGCTTTGGAAACGTCTCTCACATTATTGGTTCTGAAAAACCATTCTGCATCCTTGTTAATTTCACCTTCCAACCCCCAGTGCCCCCAGCCATTGCAATATATTTGCCAACGTTCGGGAAAAAATTCAAGTGTTTTAGCCAGGGCATCAGCTAACCCCAACCTTGCCTGAACAATCGGAGAGGGATCCCAGCCAGTGATACCCGGTGAATACAATAAAGTTGTAGTTCTTACAGCTTCAAACAAACTGTTGTCTTTTTCTTTATGCGACAGACTTATACAATTTGAAGGAAATACTGCCGACGAGGCAACCGTAGGAAAAATTCCATCAAGCAGTTTCAGACCGAAATACGTACCATTCTCAGCCCCCCTATACACCGTAAGCCACTCTTTTTCTTTTATCCCCCATCCCGCAGCAGTAATCTTGTCTGTAGAAATTGTTTGTCCTTTAAAATACCCGGTTTTTAATTTATAAGTACCATCAATATTCTCAATAGTTCCAAGATCGGCTTTCACCAATTGTATAGGTGCAAGGTTATCCAGGATTTCTTTCCATTTCTTACTTTCGGGCGCATCGATACCAGCAGCAGTTAAAGCATCCAGTGCAACAGAAAACAACATGCGCCCGTAAACAAGTTCTGTAAGACCGTCTTTCAAGTGTATCCATCCTTCATAACCGGAACCTTCTGTTGCATGATAGTAACCATCTGCTTCCTTTATAAAAAGAGAATCAAAAAATTTTGCCGCTTCCATGATAAAAGGAAGCGCCTTTTCTTTTAAAAAGTTCTGATCGCCCGTATATTGATATTGCCGCCAAAAATCAAGTGCAATTTCAGCAACAGGTGTATGATTTATTAATTCATTGACTGAATTAAAACCTCTTCTTTCAACCACATCAGAAATAAAGGCACCATCTGATTTAAAATGTTTTTGAGCATCCTTTTTAGCATGAGGCAATGAACGGAAACGAAATTCCAGATAGGGGTCTACCAATTCGTGAAACCCTGCAGCATTCAGCGGCCAATAAAGTTGTTGCTGATTCCAGTGAAAATAAAAATTCCAGTTCTGAACATCCCTGCTCCAGGACCACATTCCATTGTTAAAACGACCGGGATACCTGCCTCCCTGGGAAGTTATGGCATAAAAAATAGTGAGATACCATAAGTTGGTTAAATAATCATCGCCATAATCAATAAATGAACGGGACCATAATGATTTCCACACTTCAGTATTGGATGCCTTATAACTATCAATATCTTTTCTTACAACTGAAAGCTCATCCTTAAGACTGCTGAGTACATTGTTCTTTCCCGGAGATGATACCTTAACTGCAAACCGGATCTTTTTTTCCTTTTCACTACCCAAATGAATTTTGCAAGCCTGGAATGTTCTCTACTATATGAAACCAGTGAACCATTATTTTTAATAACGGTTGCGCCCGCTGCAAAGCTAACATCATTTAGCTCCTGTACAATATAAACACCATTGGTATCTGCTGAAGAAGAGGTTCCATCCGTACCAATCGAAGCATCTCTGTTTATCTGGCTGTACCAATGCGCGAATGTTCTGGAACCATAACGTTCAACATATACATCAGTTGCAGACATCTCGTCAAACTGTGTGTGCAAATCAAAAAAGATGGTTCCCGTTTTATAGTCAACAAATGCCTGTAATTGAAGTTCGCCGAAAGGCGTTTTACAATGTAAAAATAATGAGCCATCTGACAATTGAAGCCTCGCGGTAAAATCGCTCAAAAACAGGGTACTGAAGACAGGAAATTTGAAATCAATAACTACCCGGCAAGCATGCCGCAAGGTTGTACTATAATCTTCTTCTTCTTTACTCCAATTATGAAAATCTTCAAAAACAGCATCGTGCCACAGATCGCTTTTGTTGATCACAATATTGATTTTTGTTTCTTCACACCATGCCAATACTCCAATATCCCCATTACCCAGCGGAATCCCCTGAAGCGGATCAATGGGAGGGCTTTTGTAAACAAGATCATATTGAGAAACTTTGGCAGGCCAATCTATTTCCCATTCACCTGTAGAAGGATTAAAAGATGAAATTAGTTTTGCGTTATGAGAAGGCGAAGTAAAAGGAATTGTTCTTTCATTCGCAAAGATACCGGCCGGTATTTGTGTAGCCGCCATGGACATTCCTAATAATTTTAATACATCTCTTCGGCTTCTGATCATATAATAAATTGAATGAGGTTGAAAATCATAATGGGCGAGAATATTCTATTTTTTTATTTCGGAATTGCCATTGCATCAAAAAGTTCAACAGGCCAAAGGTTGGTACGTTCAAATCCATCAGGAACAGATTGGCTGAATTGCACATAGACCTTCACATTTCCTTTTATTTTGTATGTAACAGCATCGGAGTCTTTGCCTGGCGTAAATACGCTATAGCCTGCAAGCGCACAATCCTCCAGATCAATATGCAATTTACCCTTAGGTCCATGTCCCTGTGTACAGATAATACCCGTTGATTTGCCCCCCATCTCCGGCTGAGTGAAATTCAAAACAATCATTTTGCAACGAACCGCACGAACGTTTACGGCATTACTTGCGTAAGACATGGCCAGAGCGTTATCAGGATGAACAAGGATGCAATCTTCCAAAATAAGATGTGGAAACTCCGGAACAACTTCTTCGGAGCCGCCAACCAAAACAGCCGCAGTATCTCCTACCCAATCAAGGGCAAGGAAATAGCTTCGGCGAAATATGCTTGGTTCATCAGGACGTACCGTGGGGTAACATACTCCTCCCCCAAAAGCCCTTCCAATACCCACACAGTCTTCTACAATTATCGTAAACCCTTCACCACTTTTATTTGTCAAATCCCAAAAAAAACCGGCGTCACTTCCTGATGTATATAAATTACGCAGAACCCACCGATCCCAACATATACTTGAGAATGTTTCATCTTTAAATTCCTGGCGCCATCCTTGTGTAGTTGCCCTAATTGTCGACCACCAATCAAAACTTTTAAACCCTTTGTCCGGATCACTTGCATCAATTATAATTCTTCCCTTACTACCAGATCCAAGTTTCCCATCAACATCTCCAATCAACAGGTTATAGGATCCTTTTGCACCTTTATGAATGGGATACAAGTTCACTTCTACATAGGTGTCCGGACGAATGATAATAGTGTGGCCACCTCCATTATCAGGCGTTGCCAGAAGTGCAGCCTGAATAGTATGGTACCCGTTTTTCCAAGTGGTGCCATCAGAATTATTTCCCAATTTCGAAACATATATGGTAGATCCTTTTCTTCCTTTATACTCATCAGAAAAAGGATAAGAAGGCGAACCCAGGGAAGACTGGACCCAAAAAAAGAAAGATACCAATACTAATATCATACGGCCATTTTTCTTACATATTTCCATATTCAGGGTTTTAAATTGAATGAGTTATATGAGCTTATTAAATTTATGCAATTTGTAATTTTTTAATCTTTTACAACCGGCACCCCTTCCATCTCAATGGCAATCACTGTTGCGTATTTTGACTTAACAACCCCGCCCGTTTTTATCAAAATACCATTCCTGGTTTTCCCGAAAGCTGATATATTCTTTTTATCATGCAATGAATATGCATTCATGATTGTATTTTCCAGTAGCGGAATAGATAATTCTCCTTCATCTGGCCAATCAAAAACATGCAAATACACTACGGTTTTATGATCATCCACTTTCTTTTGAGTAGATCTGCCCCATGGCAATTGTTGAAATGGGCCAGCTTTCGTATTATATATTGCTTCTCCATTTACTTTCATCCAATCACCAATTTCTTTAAGTCTTTCTACACTTTCACCAGGGAAAAGCCCCTCTGCAGTAGGCCCGACATTTAATAGAAAATTACCACCTTTAGCACTTATATCTATTAATTTGTGGATGAGGGATTCAGATGACTTCCAGTTTTGATCAGATTTATTATATACCCAATGATCATTCATTGTCATACAACTTTCCCAATCCATTCCCTTAAGCATATTTATGGGGATCTCCTGCTCAGGTGTTCCAAAATCTCCATAAAACGTACTATCCTTTGATATGCCTCCATTATCGGTACGCCCCTTGTCTACCCTATTATTAATGATTAAGCCTGGTTTAAGTGCCCTTAAATATTTGTATAAATCCTCTCCATCTTCGTGTGTCCATGTTTTTTCCCACTCGCCATCAAACCACAGCACTGCAACGTTGTCGTATTTTGTAAGTAATTCCTTTAACTGTTTCTTCATGTAAGTTGTATACTCTTTCATGTCGGCCCCTTCGGCGGGCCTGTTTTTTTCCCACTTTCTTCTTGGCAGATAGTGAGGGTGGTGCCAATCCATTATTGAATAATAAAAGCCCAATGCCATTTCATGTTTTAAACATGCATCAGACAATTCTTTTAATATATCCCTTTTAAAAGGGGTTGATGCGATATCAAATTCGGTTTCCTGCGAATCAAACAAACAAAATCCATCGTGATGCTTAGCGGTAATCACAATGTATTTCATCCCTGCATTCTTGGCCATCAATACCCAATCTTCTGCATTAAATCTTTCAGGATTGAATTGCTTAAGATATTCATTGTAGTCCTCCAACGTAATTTGACCGGTTTCCCGGATGAGTACATCGTGATTTGGATTTCCATTCCATTCACCAGCCGGAATAGAATAAAGCCCCCAATGAATAAATAAACCAAATCGGGATTGGCGCCACCAATCCATCCGCTCAACCGCTACCTGCGGCTCTGCTTTGTCACCGCAAGAAATATTAATAAAAAGAAATGTGAATAAAACCCGCAGGTACACTATTTTAATCATTTCAGTTGGGGTTTAAATTATTCATATTTGGCAGAAACTTTTTTGAATGATTGACCATTTGGAAAATGGCTTTCAAAAAAATCTTTTTGAGCCCCATCGTACATAGCAACTCTTACTGTGGTCCAGGTAGCCTGATCTCCTATGGCATAATACAAATAAGTTTTCCCCTTATACTCCATTATGTCAACATCGGAATTGTTTATACCCTCTTCCTTTTCTGCTTCAAGTATTGGATTGAGGGAACTCAATTCCCAATCGGAGAGATTTGCAGATCTTGCCAGATAGGATACATATCCATTATGATTTGCTATCGGTGCATGGAGGTAGATCACATAATAATAGGGTGGGAAATACCGTATGAGAGGGCAGGCAGAATACTCTTTATTTTCCCCTGTAAATACAAGGCCCGGAATCTTTTCCCATTTTGAAAGATCTTTTGAGCGTGCAAATTTGAAACAGAATTGAACAGGTCGGTTGGATTCATATGCCATCAGATAACCATTATCATCTTTACAAACCGAAGTGTTAAACAAGTTTTCATTACCATCGGGCAGAATTATTTTTTCCTCTTCCCAGTTTTTAAGGTCTTTTGTCACAAAACGATTAATCCCGTTTGAATTCCAAACCTTTCCCGATGCTGTAAAATCCAGTGCAAATACATTCAATTCATCATTACTTACATATGCGCTTACGAAAGAATGAGCGTTCCCAAAACGAACCACTTCATCGCCGGTTTGTAAATCCTCTATATATAAGTACGAATCCTTATCCCGGAAGCTTGATTCTCCGGAAGGGCGGTAGTTTCCAACCATTAACAGCCTTGAATTAAAAACCACGGGTGTGTTTTCCATTGGCTCCCGCTCAAACCTGGAAAAAGCGAAAGGCAATTTTACTAACCTGGGCTTAGAAGCATTTTGAGCTTTCGCATCCAGGGATATGATCGTACAGAAAACGGTAAGAATTAGAGGTAAAAGGGCTTTTATCATACAGGATATTTAAATAATTTAAGATCACCTCAATAAGTTATAATCAACTCTTACCCATAAAAGGTAAGAGTTGATTCGTCAATATTACACTGATGTTATATGTTAATATCCTTCCGTTTGCACAAGCTGAGGATTATTGTCCAGCTCCCCTTGTTGGAAGGGCAGGAAGTAATGCTTTTGCTCGAATACCAATGATTGACCAGAAGGGTTCTTTATTAAAGGCATAATCTGATCGGCAATTCTCCAGCGTTTTATGTCAAAATATCTGGATCCCTCCATTGCCAATTCTACACGTCTTTCATGCCGAATGTACGCTCTAAGCAAATCTTTGGTATTATATCTGGACTCATCTACTGCAGGCATATTTACACCAGGCCTGGAACGAATTTCATTTAGTGCCTCATATACAGTGGCGTCAGGCCCCGCTGCTTCATTCTGGGCCTCCGCATAAATCAACAGTACATCTGCGTAGCGAATGTGAATCATATCCTGATCGGAAAGATTAGACTTGCTGTAATTCCAGGGAATCCTGGAAAGGTCAACATATTTCTGCATATTGATGCCTGTGAGGGAAGGTGCACCATGAGGCTCACCACCGGGCCATGCAACATCAGGGAGCTTTAAAGTATAGGCTAATCTCGGATCTCTGTTTGCACCCGGATCAGCCGGGTTATAGAGAGGAGATTCCGAAATTGGCTTCCCATCCGTACAATCATAGGCATCCACGAGATTCTGATATGGATTAACATGAGAGCCCCAGCCAAATTCAATTTCAGCACCTGAAAAATCTCCGTGATAACTATTGGGGCTGAGATAACTGGTCGAAAATATAATTTCAGGATTATTCGTTTGACCAGACGTCAGAAATAACCCTTCGTAATTATTTGACAAACTAAATTTTCCGCCATCCATAATCTGTTTTGCCATGGCAGCCGCTTCCGGCCATTTCTGTTCAAAAAGCAAGGCTTTTGCTTTTAAGGCCATCGCGCTTCCTTTTACAGCATGCCCATTGGTATAGCTATCATCAGGTAAATTGGCAATTGCATAATCAAGGTCTTCATTAATGAGTGCGTATACTTCCTGCTTTGTACTCTTCGCAATTTTTGAATCATCGGCACTTTTAGGAGATTCTTTATATATGATAACATCTCCAAAGGCATTTACCAAATCAAAATACATTAAGGCCCTGAGAAACTTAATTTCTCCCTTAAAGACACTTTTCTTTGCTTCAGTTATAGCCGTAACATTATCAATACTACCCAGAAAAAAATTGCAGGAAGAAATTCCCCTATAGGATGCATCATAAAATTTGGAAATAGCACCGCCAGTATTGGGGCTTACATTCCCCAGCGTCATGGCTGGCATATTAAAATAACCCCAATGCGCAAAAGCATTATCTGTCAAACAATCCATATACGGCCTTTGCCAACCAAAAAAATCACTTCTAAGCCGGGCATACACTCCAGTCAACGCCATCTCCACATCTGACTCCGTTTTCCAAAAAGTTTGGCTGGATATTGCATTCAGCGGATTTCTATCCAGGAAGCTTTTATTACATGATGATGAAACTAATATAGCCAATATTAGCCCCGCAATTATTTTAAAACTTTTGATTCTCATAAAATTATAGTTTATATGGTTAGAATTTAACCATTAATCCTGCGTTTAAAATGCGTACCTGGGGATAAACCGATCCTCTTCCTCCGTTGGGACCATCCATGGGCCTCTCTGGATCTACACCGGGATACTTTGTAAAAGTCAGCAGATTGTCTCCAGACACATATAAAGTGACTCCTTTGGATTTGATTCTGCTAACTATTCTTTGAGGCAATTCATAGGACAAATTCACATTTTTTAACCTTAAGTAGGATGCATCTAATAAATGGTAAGTGGAACCGTATGCATACACTCCGCCATATCCACCTTCATACCAGCCAGATCCAATGTATACGGCCGGAACCGTATTACTGGGATTGGTCGGTGTCCAGGCATCCCTAAATCTTGTGCTTGGGGGATCTCCCTGTACAAAAGGATCATAAGCCCATCCGTATACTCTTGATCTCAGTCCCTCTACGCCCTGAAAAAATGCGGATAACTGAAAACCTTTCCAGCCTACATTAAAGCCAAATGAATAGGTGAAATCCGGGAATGGCGAAAGAGAAATTCTATCTTTTGCATCAATTAAATCATCTCCATTCTGATCCACATACTTCAAATCTCCGGGTCTTGGATTATAAAATACCTGTTTAGGAGATTTGTCTATTTCTTCCTGACTCTGCCAAACACCAAGCATTTCATACATGTAAAAAGAGTTGTAAGGAAGTCCGACCTCTCTTACGCCTAAAGTTGGTGTTACAATTGACAAGAGTTTATTTTTGAACGTTGAGAGTAAGAAATTTACCCCATATGAAACCTGACCGATTTGATTTCTATGTCTTAAATCCATTTCCCAACCAATATTTTGCAACTCCCCATCATTAGTAGTAGGGCCGCTAAGTCCCAGGCTGGTAGGTACAGGCAGCGTGGCCAATATATCAGTAGTATTCTTCTTAAACCAGTCAACAGTCATACCGAATAATCCATTATATATGTCCAGATCAATTCCAAAATCAATGACGCTGGTGGATTCCCATCTCAAACCGGGGTCGGTTAGCCTTGTTAACTGAGCACCTTGCATAAGGTTGGGGCCAAAAGCATAATTTGTAATTCCAAGAATCGCCTGATATGGATAAGTTCCAATTTCCTGATTTCCCAATTTTCCCCACGAAGCACGAAACTTTAAGTCATTGACCCAGGGTAAATTATTTCTGATAAAATTCTCTTCAGAAATCCTCCATCCAGCGGAAACAGACGGAAAAAGACCCCATCTGTTGTCCTGCGAAACCCTTGAAGTTCCGTCATAACGTGCATTTGCCTCTATGAGATATTTACCTTCAAAATTATAAGCTACTCTACCAAAATATGATCGGAGTGCCCACTCGTAAGTAGAACCACCAGTACTCTGAACAGCAGCTGAACCTGCATCAAGCTCCATTAACCCCGTTGTTGGAAAAGTAGTTCTGTTCCCCCTGAGATATTGATTTCTGAAGGATTGCTGTTCGTATCCAAGTAACGCAGATATATTATGTCCCGTCCCAATCTTTGTGTCGTAATTTAATGTTGAATACATGGAAGGGAGTATAGACTTACTGTAATTATCTGTTACACCAACACCCGCGGGAGCAACAATTCCGGCATCCAGTGTATAGTCGGACTCACCGGGCAATTTCTGGTAAAAATAATGCTCTTGAGTTGCGTATATATGGTCTTTTTGGGTAAGATCAGAATAATTGACAGCCGCTTTTGTTGTCCACTTCAGATCTTTGAGCAAATCTATATTAACATAAGCCTGAGCATTTATCGCATAATTCTTAGTATACCTGGCTCCATTTGAAAAAGCTACCGGCGATGTTGTATTGTGAGGTTCAAAAGCATAAGCTCTTCCAGATTTCCTGCCACTCCCATCGGGCAAATAAGGACCGTACAAAGGACCAGCCTGATAGACCGAAAGCACACTGGTTTCTGACCAATTAGGCGGTTCATGATTGTCCTTAAATACGCCGCTTATAATTGTGCCCACATTAATGCTCCGGGTTATTTGATTATTGAAATTCAACTGGGCATTATATCGCTTATAATTAATATTCGGCAAAATACCATCCTGGTCCAAATAACTTAAAGAAAATTTATATGAACTTTTTTCAGTCGCATTACCTACACTTACATAATGATTAATAACAGTGGCAGGATTAAAATAATAATCAAGCCAATTAAAGTTAGGATATTGGTTCCTGTCGGTTGCGTTCCTGTATGCATCAATCTGATCTTGTGGATAGCGTGTCGCTACTCCCGAACGCTCTGCTGCTGAATTGTACATTTCCATATATTCTGCGGAATTGTAAATGAGGTCAGGGAGCCTGGTAGCTTCATGAACCCCCACATCTATTTTATATTCAATAGAAGAACCTTTGCCCTTTTTTGTCGTAACGAGAATTACGCCATTCGCGGCTCTTGATCCGTATATTGAGGCAGATGCTGCATCTTTGAGCACCGTAATATTTTCTATATCATTGGGAGATAAATTGGACAAAGAACCTATCACTCCATCTACCAGCACCAAAGGAGTCGGGGAAGCGCCAAAGGATCCGAGTCCTCTTATCTGTAAAATCCCATCGTCCTTTCCTGGTTGACCTGAGGATTGGGTAACCTGTAGCCCGGCAATTCTACCTTGCAACAGATTTGTTGCATTTGTTGCCGGCCTTTCCAACAACGTTTTTGCAGACACAGATGAAACAGAACCGGTAAGGTTGATTTTCTTTTGTGTGCCATAGCCCACTACCACCACATCGGAAAGGGTATTATCTTCAACCTTCAATGCAACCCTGATGGGGTTGTTATCCCTTATGTTAGCTTCCTGGGTTTGCATTCCGGTATAGGAAAAAACAAGCGTAGCTGCACCGCCCGGTACATTAATACTAAAAGAACCATCCTGCGCGGTAGTAACAACAGTATTACTGCCTTTCAATTGTACGGTTACACCGCCCAGGGCTTCACCTGCATCATTGGTAACTATGCCTTTAATTACCCTGTTCTGAAAGGTTGTTCTTTCTTTCAATAATTTTGATGCTATATTATCACCGTAAAAAAACGGGGTGGCTTTAAGCGGTAATGATAATAAAGATGGCAATGCCATAAAAACAATGGCAAATAAAATTTTAGATTCCCAGGCAACACCCCAAACAAGTTTGCCCATAATTTTTGTGCATAACCGGCAGGTTTGTTTAACGGGCAGGGGAATATGTAACTTTTCCATACGCAGTTAAGTTTTTGTTTATAGTTTATAAAATAGTGGCCTCACAGAATATATGCTTATACTCTGACAGATAAAAATGTATTAGCTTCCTGGAAAATATTTCATAGTGCAGCTACAGATACCCTCTCCAACCCTTTGCAATGGAAATAATAACCCTGGTGTAAACTTCATATGTACTGAAGAATGCAAATCGTTAAAAAAGCATCTGCTATTGTATGATACCGCGGTATAACAGAAAGTAAAGTTGCTAAACTTAACAATAAGCATCAATAGAATATCTGCTTATATTACTGGATTATTCAATTATTTACACAAGAAGAAAAGTGTTCGCTGCCTATATAATCAAAAAGCCGCTGCATTACCTGATGAAGTATCGCCCATCATCACCAAAAAGTATTCAGCATTGCATCATCTGAATGGCAGATGCGAAATATCAAATGGTTTATTAAAGGAAAAAGAATACATCAATAAAAAGGCACCTCGTCCGCCGGCATTTAAGCACTGGCTAAACCTGCATTTATTTTATACAACTGACCGGATTTCCGCACAAGCACCTGTGAAACAAAGACAGGTACAACGGTTTTAAAATTGAATATACAGGAGTTAAATTATTTACTGCAGAACCTATGGTAATAAATTCAAAACGCTATGATAACATCAACACATAAACTTCCCCGGGACCATGTACTCCCACTACCAATGTTTTTTCAATATCTCCGGTACGGCTCGGCCCGGAAGCAAATACCAGTGACGAAGGAAAATCCTGCGCCCCGCTTAACATAACCTTTTCAATACTTTCTTTTAAATCAAATACCAATTGGTGTGCAAATGCAATTACAATATGCACAGGCGTATATACCGGCAGGGCCCTGCCCGAAGACTGACCGGAGCTCAGCACAATTGTTCCTGTTTGGGCTACCAGGTGTATGCAACCCGTGATAGCTGCACCGGTATTATATAAATTGCCAGTGGGGATAAATGGACCGGTTGCATCTCCCAGGAGCTGATTTAAGGAATTTTCATGGCAACAAATATGCATCCACTTATTCTCTATTATAAGTTGATCTAATTTTGCTCTCAACTCTGCCGCATTGCTGAATAAAAAAAACTTTCCCAGCAAGCCTGTAAACTTCCTTTCAAATAAAGCAACCAGCGACTCCTGTTCTGATTTAAAAAAAGATTCAGGCATATCAGCAGAAGGATAAGGAACAGAAGTGGAGGTTGATAAAGCCTGGCTAATTTTATTCAGCATATTTTGTCGCGCCGTTGAGTCATCCATAACAGTAAAGCATATTATTAATTTTTAAAAGTCTTCATTTCCGCAGACTTTAAAAATAGAATATCCACTTAAAATACTGGATAATTCAATTATTATACCTGGTGCAAATATGTTCGCCCCATCTCCTGCAGGAGGTGTACTGCATTAACATCAGCAATCAACTCTTATTGGTTCGCCGGTATTCGGATGGCGACATACCAATGATTTTATTAAATATCCTGTTAAAGAAATAGGGATCCTCATATCCAATAAAAGCCGCAACATCTTTTATCTTCATCTCAGTAAGGTCAAGTAACTGACAAGCTTTCTGAATTTTAAGGTTAATAAAATAATCCAAAGGAGCAAAACCGGTTTGTTTTCGAAAAAGATTTGAAAAGTGGGATGCTGAATAAGAAAACTTACCGGCTAATTCATCTATCCAAAGCCTTTTGTCTATGTTTTCCCGCATAAACAGAATAGCTTGTGTAATAATATTATCGTCTTTTTTCTGAAAACTGGAAAAGTTATGGTTCCTGAATATAAAAGAAGCCACAAAATGATATAAACAAAAATTAGCGTAGCTCAGGTTATCCAGGCTGTATCCCATTTCAAGTGTATTGTACATTTCCTCCCATAAACTAATCCTTCTTTCATCCGGGCGGAGAACAGTGGGCGTCAGGAACTGCTCAAGGTTATACATTTGATTGAAGTGCGGGATTTTAGTTCCGCAAAAATGCACCCAGTACAACGACCAGGGATCTTCCGCATGTGCGCCATAACGAAGGTATTTATCAGTAGCGGGCAGTATTACAAACTCGTTTGCTCTAACTTCACAATAGCCCGATTTGTTTTCATACCAGCCTTTCCCATCCACGCAGTAAAATAAAATATTGTCCCGGCAACCCCATCTTCTTTCCCGGTAATGAAAAGATGCTTTGGGAAAATAACCTATAAGCGTTATATAAAGACTATTAAGCAGGGGGTCGTCTTCAATACGTTCCTTTAAAAGTTTCCCGGGTAGTATAATTTGTTTTTCACCCATGAAACCATCACGCCTTCTTGTGGTTAATCCCTTGTATCTGTTTTTTTCGCCTTTCATAATTATAATCGGATTATCTATCAAAGTACTGGTATACTCCATTTTTTTTGAGCACGCAAAACTGGTATTTTGTTATATCGTTGAAGATAATTTAAATTATATAGATGCTATTAAAAGATAAGGTTTTAATTCTCACCGGAGGGTCCAGCGGTATTGGCTATGAATGTGCAAAAGCGTATGCAAAGGAAGGCGCACTTCTTGTTATTGCCAGTAATCATGAACCTGATCTCAAAAAAGTATTAGCAGAGATCGGCAATCACCGGCATATCATTATTCCGTGTGACGTATCCATAGAAGAAGAAGTAAAAGATGTAATCGAAAAAACGATTAAACACTATGGCAGGCTGGATGGCATTCATAATAATGCCGGTATTGTAACACCGTCTGCCATGCTGCATGAAACCACTACGGAGGAATGGAACAAACTCATGAATACCAATCTTAAGAGCATATACCTGACAACAAAATACGGGCTTAGCGCTTTGCAAAAAAGCAAGGGCTCCATACTCAATACCAGCAGCCTGGTGGGAGATATTGGCCAGGAAAACCATGCGGCATACTCCGCAACTAAAGGAGGTATCAGCACATTAACCAAATCTATGGCCCTGGATTACGCTAAATATCACATACGGGTAAACGCAGTTTGCCCGGCATGGGTATGGACACCGGCCGTTGAGGATTGGATAAGTCAGCAACCCGACCAGGAAAAAACAAGCGAATACATCAAAACCATTCATCCCCTGGGATATTGCCCCGAAGGAGATGTTATAGCCGATGCATGCGTGTTCTTATTATCTGAAAAAGCCCGCTTCATTACCGGCTGCACTTTACCGGTGAGCGGAGGGGCTGAACTGGGCTACAGAAGATAAAAGTGGCCAATGCGCTCGGTGTCAGCGCTGACGCTATCCGCAACTTTAATGAGGAAGCTACTTTTAATATCATCGCTAACACTTATCACAATCATTCTTCTTCCGTAAATTACCAGCTTAACCCAATCGAAAAAATCATTGAACTCTACCAGGAAAAAATTGCCCTCTATGAACGGATGCTCAAAGAAAAGGATGAACTGATTGATAAACTGGTGAAGAGAAAATAAAAACCGCTACAAATTGCAGCGGCTCCTTTCCGGCTATTTTTTATTCTGTAAATCAAGTAACACGTAAGCACTGGTCTGGCTTAACGCATTACCCGTGCTACAAGACCAGCGCCAGGAGGGGGCCGGTTTTAGGCATCGTATTCGTAGCGGTGGTAAAACTCATCGTTCTGACCGGGATTATAATGTACTTCGTTTACCTTACCGCTAATGAGGTCGTAGGTATAGGCAATGGTTTTGCAGGCATTGTAACCGTGGTTGGCCATTGGCCCGTATTGCAGGGCGCCGTACAGGTTGCGCATGGTATCTACATTGCCGTGTATATCATAACTGTAATCAATACCCGTAGCATAGCTTTGCCCGCTAATGTAGTAACGCCCGTTGCCACCGTTGTAATACATGGGCTTCTCATAATAGCGGGTGTAGCTTACCCGGTTGCGGAGGGTATAGGGCTTTTGGGTAAAGCGCAGTTCGGCTATGCAGGCCGTGGCGTCAATGCCCGGCTGGTCGTACACCGTTTGGGTAACCATTTCGGCCCCGTTGGCTCCGTTGTTGTTGTAGAACAGCCAATTGGCAAGTGCCGTAGTATCCCGGCTGATGATATTAGTCATTTGGGTAGACTGTGGCTTCTGTCCTACTTCGGTGATCCGGCTCAGCACATCATAGCGTGTATAACTGTATTTGCCATCCAATTTTTGCTGCGCGTTCTGGCTGATGGCAAGCCGGCCCAGCCGGTCGTACCAGTTGCTGCTTTTGCCTGCATCGGGTGTTTGCTGGCTCACCAATTTACCGGCATCGGGCGTTTGCTGGCTTACCACCTGGTTCAGGCTGTTGTAACGGTATAGGGTGGGCATGGTATGCTTACGCGGATAGGATTCTCCCAACAATCTCTTCTGTGCCACTAACGCAAGCGTGTCCGGATGCCG
>NZ_DATJEB010000044.1:0-24353 GCF_035497235.1 Agriterribacter sp. | reverse complement strand
GGCTTTCAATACGATTGTTGAAATGACCGCATATAGCAGTCGGAGATTATTTTGATTACTGAATATTAAAATCTAATTTTATGTGAAGTTCTTCGCACATATCACACCTCACTATGCTTTTCTACATAGCAGTCTCCGACTGCGTACCTCCTATGTTCTTCCGGGATTATATCCCGGAAAACTCCTCCTGTTTATAGCAGCATTTAACCCGGTTTGCAGCTATCCAGGCGCCCATAGCCGTTGTTGTTGGTTTTTCATTTTTTTTTGTTCCGCTTTGTGTACTACAGATTTTCATTTTGTAGATGGTTTGTAGTTTTCCCAAGTAGCGCTGGAACCTTTGGTAGCGCTGCCTTGTGTATTGCCAGACCTGCTGCCGTATCATTACTTTTCTCAAATCGCTAAACAAATAACGCCAAAGCTTTGACTCTGTCATGTATCGTTAATTTATCCATTAGCTCTTTTATAACAAAGAAAAAATAGTTTGATAGCACATATTGTGCTTTGAGGGTAGAAGTTATCGTTATGAAATGATGCAAAGTTTATATCTATGATTCCGACCTATGCGCTTAATCCTGTTTTTTAAATACATACACACAAACAAAGCACTTATCGAATTTCGCCGGGGTCTCGCTCAGCACCCTTTCCCACCCGGCGAAGTCCACGGCGGGACGAAAGAATTAAGTGTAAATAAAAAATACAATTAAGAAACCAATTAGCAATAATAAGTTGAAATTTAGATGTCTATCATGAAATCCTCGTTTTCTAATAACAATTATTAATTGTATCAGCATAAGCATAACCGCGGAAAACAATACTGTTAACCTAATATAAATTAAGAACATTATTCCTATCCCAGACTGTCCATCGGTTTGAGGCAAGCCTATTGCTTTATCCGAGCTATAAATTAGCCAAAACAATACTATCAGTAGTAACACAATTAAACCTGATATAACATAATTGTAGAGCTTCATAATTATTCATTCTGATTCGCTGTTCTTTGTCTTTCTGCTTTTTGAAGTGCTGGTACAGTGACAAGAGTCCGAATCTTCTTATTTATCCATCCATCAGCCGCATTAATAAAATCATTAGCATCAACTTCATTTAGTATAGATATTCCTTCTCCATTGTTTTGCTGTGTGAGTTTCCAAGTCTTATATTCAGCTAACATACCAATAAACTTTTTTTGTCCTGCAAAAGCTGCAGTGGTTTCGCCTGCAATATCTCCTCTAAATGGAGTTTCTAATCCTAAATCCTCGGCGGACGCTCCATTCTGAGCTGCCTGAATTCTCTGAAGCATTCTTCTGTCTGCTGCTAAGGTTCTTACATCTTCTACATATCCTTGATAGCCATCACCTCCTGCTTCACTCGCGAACTCCATGTCGTGAGCTTTAGCTATCGCATCCGCAATATCTACTGGTTGCCAAGAAAAATCATATTTCCCATTACCATCAGTTATTGAACCTCCTCCAGAATATAGCCCATGAGTTGATGCACTTTGAATTAAGCTGTTCCTTGGTAAATCCCATCGTTCACCAATTGGTTCTCCACTTGCATTAATATATTGATGTTGAACCCCTTCTCCTTTGGGACCATGTCCGCCTGCATTATATCGTCCAGCCGATGTACCACCAAGCGCAGATAACTGGTTTTCACTCATTTGATAATACACATAGTCTTCGGTATGTATTACCATCCCATTTCCTGCTACTGTATGAATTCGTTTTACATATTCCAACCCATCTAAATCCACCCCGTCAATAGGACGATTGCTTGCAAACTGGTACGGTGTTAATTCCGGATACTTGTTTGTAATGGGATCAACCGACTTAAACCTTCCCAATGCCGGGTCATAAATTCTAAACCCATAATCATACTGTACCGGGCCTTCTTTGTCTTGTTCCTTTCCATTGAATCCATAACGGTAATTATTGGCACTTGTGTAAGTTCTCCCCGGCATCTGCATGCCAAACGGATAATAATCCTGCGCACTCATTACATCCGCTTCATAATAATCTATCGTTCCATTGCCCGCATCATGGCCTTTCTTTTTATCACTCACCGCTGACAGCACATTGCCTAAATGATTGCTTAATTCAAAGAACTTTTTACCTCTTTCAAATATAATTAAACTGCCGCTGTTTCCATAACCCATATTTACCGGCTGCGGCGGTGTTGCCGAAAGCTCCTTGGCGGGCATCACAATGCCGAGGCGACTGCTGCCATAAAGGTGCTGTTCGTTCAGGAATAATTTATTATCACTGTTATTTATACCATACACAGCCATTGTGTTGCCGTTGGCATCGCGTACATACAAGGTAGTGGTGGCAGAGCCGGAAGCCGTTACTGTTTTGCCGATACGGTTTCCGGCTGCATCGTATGTATAAACAATTGTTCCGCCGTTGATTTTAGTAATGCTTTTTATCTTTCCGTATACCGTCCATTCTATTTTGCTAATGTCTCCCGCATTGTCCTTTATTAAATTGCCAGTTTCATCGTAAGCATAATTGCCCGGCTGCTGATCATCTGTATCTTCAGGATAGGCAGCGGCAGGAACCCTATCTTTTACATGGTCTAATTTATTACTTCCCGGCTGGTAATAATAGGCCAGATCATCCATTGCCACTGTTGAACCGAAACCATTTCTGTTATAGTTGAGTATGTTTCCGTTAGCATCATAACTTATGCTTTCTTTATACTCCCGCGTAGCAGTAAGCCCGTTGTCCCATATATTATTAACGGAAGTGTTTCCTTTATAAGCGTCCATACCTGTTATGCGATTAAGCTGGTCATACTGGTAATTATACAAAAGTGGTGCGCCCAACCCGCCAATATTAACCGCCATGCTGCTGATGTTGCCGTTGTACAGTGGCTTATATGCATTAAGCAACTGTAGTTTTGCAGTTAGCCCGCTATAGGCATTGGGTGCGTTAATGGCCGTGTAGTCGCTGCCGTAATAATGCAGATTGAAATGATAAGCATCTCCCGCCACCTGTCCTTCTTCCGCAACTGTACCATTCACACCTTTAAGCCAGCCCTGTAATGTGTAGGCATAGTCAATACCCTGTACCTGGTTTTCGCCTATAACGGCACGGCTTAATGGACCATGTTTATAATACCGGTAGTGTGCGTCATGATCCCAATGCGTTTCATCCGCGCTGGTATACACATCCGTAAGACGATTTCCGGCATCATAGCCATATTGATGATAAAATGCATCGGGCTGTATGATCCATTGCCTGGTGACGGGGTTGTATAAGCGGGGCTGATAGCTTACCCGGTTTATTTTTCCGCTGATCAGGTCGTACCGGTGCGTAATACGTTTATAGCGGTTACCCTGCTGAGCCATTAAACCTGTTGAACCGTAATCCTGCAAAAGCGTATCTATATTACCATGGATATCGTAATTATAAAATATGGCATAATCATAATTGTTTAGGTTTCCTGCTTCAGCGAATACGGAAAAGGAGACACGGTTACGCAGGTTGTTTTGATGCATGATGTATGGCATCAGGTCTTTTTGCAGGTAACTGTCCCCGGCCCGCAGGTCGTAAATTGTAGCGGTTATCTGTTTTTTGCGGGAAGCATTGCTGTTCATCCAGCTTTGCAACTGCACCGGGTTACGGCTTATGCTGTTGTTCATTTCGGGACCGGCATTATTGAATTGTCCTACTTCGGTTATACGGGAGAGCTGGTCATAAAGTGTGTAACTGTACCTCACGCCCGGGCCTTCTGCGCCAGTGGAAAGGGAGGCAGCCTGCTTCGCATTTTGCGACAGCGCCAATCTGCCGAGTCGGTCGTACCAAAACCGGCTCAATCCTGCATCGGGTGTTTGCTGTTGCACCACCTGGTTCAGTGTATTGTAGCGATACTGGGTAATTAATGTATGTTCCGGAACCAGTACATTATTTCCTGTACGGGCTTCTTTTACGCGTTGCAGCCAATGTACATCAAAATTGGGATGAACACCCTGTGGCGGAACGGTTTTAACGAGGTTGCCCGCCTGGTTATAGTAGTATAACGCATAATGATATTCGCTTACCGGCTGATGCACAACAAAGCTTTCATGCCGGGCCGCCAGGAGGCACTTAGCCAGGAATGCGCTGGTAAAGCTGCCGCGAACCGAGTCGTTGTATACAGCATACCGTTCATATCCGCGGCTTATGGCAAAATGGAGACTGTCGGCGCAGGGTAATTCGTTGCGCACTTCAACAGGAACCGAAGCAGCAGCATTTTTACGGCAAAGCAGGATATCAGGATAGAATGGAACCATGTTTGTACTATCACCACAAACATTTAATGCAATACCATTGGCGTTGTATATCGAATCAATCTGTACTGCATTATATATTTCACTCCATTGACTGTTAAAGTACTTCGTAAATTTAGTAATGCAATCTGGTGAAGGGCACTGGTAGCTTTGGGCGTGTGAAGCCAGGTTAGCCGTATCCGTAAAGTCTTCAAAAAATATGAGTTCGTCATTCGTTCCGTAAAGTTTCATCCAGTCCAACTGCACATTGATTCCCTGTTGAAATGACAGGTGTGGATCAATTCTGTCAATAAAGCTTCTTCCATCGCGCGGTGCTTTGAAGATCAGCTTGCCTTCGTAATAAACCCGGAAAGAATCCGTTTTAACCGACATTTTGATAATGCGCCAGTTCTCGAAATCCTTATAACTAAAGGAGGTGTCGTAATACCTTGCTCCGCGTAGCCTGTAGAATGATGCGTTTGGCCGGTTGGGTACAAAGTCAACAGCAAAATCTTCGTCAATATCACTGGTGTCCATATTAATGCTATGTGTGTTGGCGCTTATTACTACATCGCCACCCTGGGAAGGGTCAACGGGATTTTTTATTCTTGCCTCAACCGCATATTCATTTTCAATACAAATACCCTTAAGATTTCTATATCCTATGGAAGAATAATATAAGGGATCTGACCCGGTTGGCATGTGCAACACGCCGGTATCAGTAATTGCAGACAAATTACTTGAAATTACGGGAAGCCCGGTGTAGGAAGAGTATCCACCGGTAACCCAGTGAACAGGAGGGAGCCCGGTATCAACGCCACTGTCATTGATAGAATTATAGTTTGCTTTATAAGCATCAGCCAGGCGTATTAATGAATCTTTCAGCAGGTTATCGTCTCTGCACACATCTAAATGTTTTCCACAGGTATTATAATAAACGGAATCAATCTGCTGGTATGAATAATTCGTTTCTTTTTGCTGGTTATAATATTTTACAAAGGCTGCCTGGCAATCCGGCACAGGTTGCGGGCAAACAAAAGACGGGCTAACCGTTGATCTTGTATCCGTACTGTTAAAGTCATCAAAATAAACCGGCACATCACTACCATCATATACCCGAACCCAGTCGAGCGCCGCCTGGTAATCTAAAAAAGCAAGTGTAAACGCCGGCCAATTACGCAATGGCATCGTAGTTCTGGCTACCTGTTTAATCAGCCTGCCATTATAATAGATACTGATATATGCTGGTTTAACTTCCAGCTTAACTACAGTCCATGCTTTATAAATTACATCCGGGTCTTCATCCATCAATACAAGTCCTGCATGTATATTTACCGGTCTTTCATCTTCAGGATTAATGGCGTTTATAGAAAGCAGGTGAAAGCCGCGGCGGTCTGTTTCCCGCCTGTGCAGCACAAAGCCTGCATTACGATCGGTAAAATAAAATACATCGTCATTGGGGCGCAATACTTTTTTAAGCGACTTAAATCTGAATTCAACGGAATACCCGTTTTCGAGGCAAAATGATCCTGCTATTCTGTGCTGAAAATATACCCAGTTGCGCCCGGTAGTATCGCGTATGGCTTTTGGCCAGTGCAGGTATCCATCACTCACTATTTCATTTAAATCCTTAATAAGCGGAGGATCCATTTCATTGGAATGACAAAAAGCTTCTACCCGGTAGGGGTTCGCGTTTTTGTTGAAACGCCTGACCAAATTGCTGAGGCTGTCGCAACCATTCAGCACTTTTACCTTACAACTATCCATAAACGACAAATACTCCTGCGCCTGTTTCGCAAAACCAAACCGTGTATTCATATAATGGGCGAACAATTGATTTATATTTTGCTGCTCACTTGTGCTTTCTTCAAAACGGGGCACAACATTGGGGTAGGCGTTGGCGAATGCATCAAAACCTTCCTTAATTGCGGTACAGGGTACACAGGCTTTAGCTATACCACACTGCAATTCCGGGGGAAGATAAACAGCAGTGGAAATGAATTTACAATCAATAGTCCCGGAACACAGGTTCAGCAGGGTATCCAGGGTGCCGTTGCGTACAGTAGTATGCAGCACCCGCTTTATATAAGCGGCGAAATTTGCATCATTGTTTTCCTGCGTATACGCATGGTGCAATTGCGTTAATTTTTCGCATTCGCATGGTTCCGGCTTTGTAATAACAGGTTTATGGGTCCATGCCTGCGGTGTTGAATAAGAAGCAGGGAAGCTGATCAAGCTTCCATTGCAATCCTGTACGCCAATAGGAGTGGCGGGGTTGGCAGCGTTGTACAACTGCACATAGTGTGCAAGCACTTCATCAAAGTTCTGAAAGGTATTGGTAGTGCCTGGTGCAATGGAACTCGCGCCCATTATATGTGTTTCATCGGTTCCCTTTGTGCAAACAGTTACCAGTCCGGCTAATAACTGCGTTTTATAAGGCATTAGTTTTTGAATATTGCAGGGTGTAAGTTTTTGCCACCATAATTCGGCATAGCCGGCGCAGGTGCTCTGGTCTGTATAGAAATCCTGTAATGCCGCATCTGCCTCATCTTTGCTATTAATATCATTTATGCCTGTACCATTTTTTATGGCGTTTGCATTACTGATGAAATATGAATGGTATTTGGTTTCATCTATTACAGGGGCGCTGCCGGTATTGTTCTTCACCATTGTTAGTACCAGATCATCCTTTTTTGATTTATACATTGCCCTGAAGGCCTGCCATGCTACATCAAGGCTGGCTGTGCAGCCCTGTGTGCTAAAAGGATCGGTCATTTGCTTTTGCATACATGCTTCATCATCATTGCGGCTGCAAAAGCCCGCAAAGGAAGCGGTATTCCAGATGTCGGCAGTCAGTTCACCGCCTGCAGTTACCTGTTGCATAAATAACTGCATCTGGTTACGCAATATGGGATGCGTTTGAAAAAAAGGATCGGTATTTGCATTGCTGCCCGTAAATAATGTGGGATACCGGCCGGTAAAGGCCGCATTGTTTGTTGGATTGAGATACCCTTTTTGTTGTGCTTCCGCAAATGTTTCAGTGCCAATAAAATCCATATCCCAGTTGTAACTGGCATTTCCTACAGCCGCCTGGTCGTTAAAAACTGCGGTTGTATTCAGTATATTGTACTGCATTCTTTCGGGATGCAGGTTGTCGGCCAGCGTTTCGGCCCAGGAGGGTTCAAAATTCAACACAAATTCCTCTATCGTTAATTGTTGTGGTGTAAGCGTAACCCAATTGCCGTTACGCAGCAGGGTAACTGTTGCAGGCGTACCGTTTGCATGTTTATATTGCAATGAAGAGATGGTATAGCGGTAGTTGCTGTTCCCGGAACTGATGGGTCCGAAAATGCCATTAATATAATATTGCTTACTATCACCGGCGCCGGTATAATCTTCAATATTAGCATATTGTCCGTAAGGTGGCGTTACATCCTGAAGCATCATTATACGCAGGTTATCTGCATAATTTTTTTTGGGGGCGCCGCCGCAAAGTTCTTCACACTGCGCTGATAATTTTGCATAGGCTGCTGTAGCCAATTGCCTGTTGGATGCAAGATTTGCGTTTAAGCCATTATCTGTAATAAACTTATCAATAAATGCCTGTTGGGAAGCACCTAATTGCTGTTCGCAATTATAACAGGGCGTAGCGCAATTATTGGTACTGTTTAAAAATATTTGTTTTTGTTCTTCCACAAAATCCTGTACGGTTTTGCAAAGATTGCTGCCGGCAAAAATCTCCTGGTAGGCTTGCAGCGCCTCGTTGCGAATAGTGAGTTTTTTAGTAATGGTATAACTGCCTTCCTGCAATACTTTCTCAAATTTTTTAGTAAATATTTCCGGAACACCGGTGCAATCCGTATCTATGGCGCCTATAACATCGGTAAACACAAAAGGATTGCCGCCAAATTGTTTATTACCGCAATCATCGCTAATGGTAATTTCAATAGTATAAGAACAGGTGTAACATATATCCGTACCGTTACAATCTTTGATGTTTACATCTTCAGGCAAAAGCGTGTAACTGAATGTATGATTTCCTGTTTTTGCAACCAGCAATCCTTTACTGCTTTCAATAGTAAATCCTTTTACAATATTGTTTGAAGCATCTGTAAGTGTTTTGGTAAGATAGCTATCCTGTTTGGAAGGGAGATCGTTTAATTTAATATCTGCGGGTAAGTAGCCGGCTAATGCAGTGGCGATGGTGCGGCCATGCATATCCATATACGATACGCTGTATTGCCCGTTAGCGTCTCTCACCATATGTTTAAAGTAGTGTGAAGCATCGCCGGCTTCCGTGCCAAATAACGCATCTAATTCAGCCTGATCGGGATTGCCGTAATAATATTTTGTTTCATGGCCTGTAGCCAGCCGGTGATAAGGCCCCAGGCCGCTTTGCGCGGCAATGCGGCCCGTATTGTCCTGCAGGTATTTCGTTTCCGTATAAGGAAAGCCGTTAGCATCAGGGATAAGCTTATTGTTTCCTTCTGTTTTCCGGGGATTTTGCGGCGAGTAATATTGGGCAGCGCCACTCTTCGTGGGATCTAAAGCAGGTGCGGCTCCGTTGCAATAGTTGCGGTTGAATACAAGTTTATCATAATTGTCTTTATAATATTCCGTTGTATTCAGGAAGCTGTTGAACCCCGGCGTATGCTTTATCAGCTTACTGATAGTGGGAGCGGGGAGTACCTGTATAACAGGTTTGCCCTGGTAGTCGTAAAAAGTTCCGGCAACTACGGTTGTATTTTCCGTATTGTCTTTAGTAACGGTTTGGCGGTTTCTCAAACTGCCGTCAAAATATTGTAAAACGCTTTTGCGTTTGCCCTCCTCAGCAAAGCTTGTTGATGCCTGCCAGTTCAGTAGCTCTTCATGGCCCTGTTTGCATTCAAATGTATTAGAGGCGCTCCACCTGGCTTCCGTACGCTGCCCTGAAGGCTTTACCTGCACCGGGCGCACCCTGAAAACCAGCCAGCCGTGGTTATTGTACAGCAGCGGAACAGGATATTGGTGCACCGTATGGTTTAAGGTAACCCTTGCCGCGTTATTTTTAAATACATTCTTTTCAAAATATGCACTGCCGGGTGTGCCATATACATTGGCATTGTATGCCGGCTGATCAATGTAAGCCCATTCCAGGTCGTATTCATCTGCGCCCTCTGCCGGTTGCCAGAAAACATCCAGTTCATCGGCATCATTATCCAAAGGAGGATTAAAATTGATTTTCTGAACTTTATTTTCATCACAATCAAAGCTGTATATTCTTTCGATCTGCAGCTCATTGCTTATTTTCAGTGATGGCAGGGGGTCCCATCCCTGAGCGCTGGTGGTAATGCTTACTATTTTGAGCCTCACCCGAACGGCATTTTCAAACACAAAGCTATTTTTTGCGTTGAACGGTTTTCCCTTCGCGGTATCGTAGTTAATAGTGAGCGTTTGATTTTCAGCAAGAGAGTCTTCGTTATAAGCTGTGGTTTTAAAGTTATAGTATAAACGGTATGTTATTGTTGCTTCAAAAGGTGATTTCAGAAAAAAAGGAGATGCTTCGTTAATGGAAAACGTAATAATATTGCGGGTAAAAGTTGCTTCAAACTTATGCGGGTTGCGTTGCAGGTCGGCATAAAAGCCTATGTCCTGCACCTGGGCAAAAGAGTCCGGTTTTAATTGGCCAAGGCGCCCCTCAAGCGGAGCTATAATAGCAGGCTCTTCAACCGCCCAAACGGTATTCAGGAAACCTATTCCCATTATCAGCATGCACAGGTGTTTTAGCATAAGCCGGGTGCTTTTTGGTGTCAGTTTTTGGTCTTGCCTGCTCTCCGCCTCTTTTAACTTTCACTTCCTTCCGGGAAGAAGGGGTAGTGCATCAGCTTCAGCGGAGAGTGGCAATGACCTGGTGTTGTTATTCCTTTAATGCAGCAACAATATGACATTCATCCAAAGTGTCTCCTTTGTTTGGTCTGTTATTTTCAATACACATTGTTTACCACTGAATAACTTTCATAGTTAGCAACGGTTGACCATTTACTGTTTTTCTTTTTTATAAATTTTGAGTAATCAAAAATGCTTTCTTTAAAAGCTGCTTTGCTATGCGCTAAAAATTTAGCGGTAACAATAATGCCATTCGGTTTTGTTTTACCGGTTTCAAAACTTTGCGTTGCCCTTTGTATATAATCTATTCTTTTAGGCAGAAATGTGTTTTTGTTATAGGTGATGGAACAACGGCTGTAACCAGATGCCGGGGCGAAATAAAATACTAAGGTTCGGGTAGCTTTATTGTCTGCAATTGATACAGAATCTATATTAGCTGCTATAAAAGCGGAATCCCAGTCATCAATCAGCAGCCTTCCTTTTTCAATGTGTGCAGTGGCATTGGTGAGCACAATGGTTTTTTCGTTGTGATATATGGCAGCGTTCACACTGTCGTTTTGAATAAATTCCATATTATCTGTTTTGCAATAGTAGTTGCCGCCTTTTATTTTGAAATAAACAGTAAGAACATCTGCTATTTTTTCGGGATTGCTTTCCATCGCGTATTGGTATTGTATGGTAAAACTGTTATAATCCGGCCCCGAATAAGCGTTCCTGATTTGTTGCAATTCTTCTGCAGCGCGGTCAAAATGCTGGGTATAGCTGTTGCCAGTGATCAGCAGCAGCAATAAAAGTGTTGTTGTTTTTTTAAATGGTATCATGTTGATATAGTTTTGCACCCGCGGTACAACGCTTCCTTCGTTGCACACCGGCCACGTTATTTTTCTTTCATTTTAAAATTTTCAAATTATCACATTTTTATATTCTACAACCCCCATCCGGTACGGGTTTCCTTAATTGTTTTTATACCGCGCTCCGTTTCCTTCTTCACCCGTATTACTGATCCATCGTCATCGTATTCATAAAATGTGGCATAATTGTTTTCGTCCAGCTCGCTCATCAGCCGAAGGCTTACCGCATCGTATACCAATGATCGCATATTGCCATTGTATGGAAGAAAGCGCCAGTCGTCAAAAAATATTTTTCCCCGATTGCTCCCATCGCCTGCTGCTTTCAGGTATATCTCCATTTTTTTAGCGCCTGCCGGTATCGTTATCGCTTCTTCAATTCTCTGCCAGCCCTCAATAATATTTCCGGATGGTTTCAGTATATCGCGCTGTGAAAAGTAGTTACCGTATTGGTCTGTGTAATACAGCTCAATTGACGCGTTTGCATAATTATCACACCTGCAGTCTGCCTCTTCCTTTGCCCATGCACTGAGCAGGTAAGTATTGCCTGCGATGGGCGCAAACTCATCATAAATGATATGGTTTGAAGTTCTTGTACCCTCCCAACTTATACAACGGATAGTGTTTTTAACAATAGCCGCTTCCGCTGTACTTACACTGTTATGAAAATTGCTTGCAGGAATAATTTCAGGATTTGCAGCATTGGGCTTTTTCCAGTTAAGAACGGCAAGCCCTTCTCCTTCGCCATCAGCATGCTCTACCCTTATTTTATAGTATTTGCCATGGTACAATTGTACAGGATCACTATACAGGGATGCATTTCGTGCATTGCTAAAATATACCGGGTCATTGGGAAAAGCATTCAGTACCAGCTTATCATTTATCCACAGTTTAAAAGAATTATCGGCTGCCACACTAAACCTGTAAAGGCCTTCGGGATCTGTATTTTCCGCACTGTTACCTTTTCGCAGGGTCATGTAGCCTTCCCATACTACTTTATAAAAATGCTGGTTCCTGGTTAATCCAAGCTGGTTCCGGGTTGTACTTCTCCTGTCGTAATTAATGTTTACCCGGTCTTTTGTAACAGGCGCCGCAGTGCCGGCGCTGTAATTGTATGCATCCAGTCCGTAATTGTCGTTCCAGTAATTGTAGTTGCTGTAAACGGTGGCTTTTAACCCGGCTCCGTTATTCACCCGGTTAATGGTGCTGCGGGTAGTAGTATCCGAATTAAACTGCAGACCGTAAGATACTCCTGTGCGTAAAGTATCGCCCAATGGTATCATTATTTTTGCATCGCTCCCCACAGGAATACCGAGGCTGAATTTTCCGCTATGGGCTTCTTCATTAACAATGTAGCGTTGTAATGCTCCGGCAGGTATATGTTTTTGAATGGCGCAGGGTACATCACATTTGTTATTATTGTATTCATAATCTTCAAACCCGTCAAACGCGTGTTCCGCATATGTTGAATTTTGAGTAATGGCAACCGGCATACTTTCGTGGTATCCATACTGCACCGCATTGTATCTGCCAAGCGGATCTTTGTTTTCCGTTTCAAATCCCCTGCGGTTAAATTGTGTGCTTTGTGTATTCCAAACCCAGCGAACGGTATCGGAACCGGCGGTTATTCCGTTTGCACGGAATATCCAGTAAGGGTTAAACTGGTTTATAGTACCATCGGTACGGATATTTGTGGCGCCGTTGTTTGCCGGAATATCTGCTTCCGTTCTGTTTTCATAATAATTGTACGCCTTGTCCATACGCCAGTTACCCAGTATGCCCCAACGGTAGGGATTAGTGGCAGTATCGGTTATTTGTGAAATACAGGTGTCTGTAGCAACTGTTTTCCCGCAATAAAAAGAGTCGCATTCCTGTATAAGTCTTTCGCCGTTGCCGCAGGCTATATATTCAATGGTTAACTGCGGAGCCGTGGGGCAGGAAATATTTAGTTTGGCGCCGGCATCATAGCCATTTGTTACATTACTGCAACCGGCACATGAAGGAATAACCAGCGCCGGTGCTATCGCCTCAACGTTTTGCTGCACCTGCAATGACGGGCTGGCATTGGTATTGCTACTGCCGGGCGCATATGCATTGCATCCGTTTACATAGTCCTGTATATAACTGTTGGTTGCCCAGAAGCAAACGCGTACAGGCTCAGTGGTAAGCCCCTCCGGCGCTTCCGGACTTATCTGGATATAAGCGTCCTGGGCGGGTTCCCTTATCATTCCGGCTACCATATTTTTTACATCCACAATAAAGCTGTTCTGTTTTTTTGTGGCGGGAATAACCGCTTTGGTTAATTCATCGAGACTTCTGTTATTGAATATGTTTTTCGTTTTTGTGCTGTTATCAGAAAGGGTATTTAAATCAAGATCATTAAATAGGCTCTTATTGGTAACCCGGTGCAAAATAGCGTTGCTTGGAAGCCTGCCGGCATTAGGGTCAAGTAGTTTATGCGGCGTTGCGGCATTATGGTCACGGGTAGTATAATTCCAGTCAAACCCCCTGCTGTCACTTTCTTCATGCAGCCCGTAATGCGGATACAATGCAAGACCTGAACTTACAATAGTAGCCCCGGAGGGGATGGCTGCCAGGTCAAATTTCAACCAGCTCTTTTCCCTGCTCAAATACGCGCAGGCTCCCCTGGGATTTCTTTTTCTATGCAATGATTCAAAATAAGGGGCATTGGTATAGGCCCTGTATTCCGTACCATTAAAGGAACAACCCCTTCCACTGAGCTTTTGATTATAATATATGGAAAATGAATTTACCGGGTTAAGTACTATTTTCTTCACCGCGCTTGTTTTTGTAGTAATTGTCAGCGGCTGATACCTGGCATCTTCCACTTTCCATAAATCTTTGTACGATTGCGCTGTACTGTTAGTTACGCCGATGGTGTTATCCAACACTAATTTCCATTTCCCGGCTACCTGCTGCACAGGGTTCTGCAAACTCAGGATATTGCCAACGCCGGTAGCGGCCATATTGCGCCTTCCCGAACGCAGTATTTGCAAATCGTTTCCCGTTCCGGTGAAAAACCTCCCATTTTCGTCAATGAAATACATGCCGGTTAATCCTTTATGGTGCTGAATTTTAGCGGCATGCACGGCCCATATTTTTTTAGCAACCGCGGGTATCATTACAGGCTGGTTACAAATACCAAAGCCGGTGCATATATTTATGCCGTTACTCTCCAACTGTTTTTCCAGCCCGTTAAACACTTTGATCTCATCGCCGCTTTCAAAATATTTTTCAATACCAGGATATCCGGGAGCAGTAATGATCTTACCATTACTGAAACTGATATTATGAAATACCGCGCCAATATTACTATATGCGGCTCCCATACCGCTATAGGCCCAGTGTGCGGGGTAGTTGAACTGGTATACCGGATCGTTAAATTCGTTTTGTGTTTTGGTTAGCAACACATCTCCCGTTTCGCCATCATATAAAATATTTTCAGTTGTAATTAAGCTGCCTTTTTCGTATACCATTATCTTATCAACAATGCCATAGCGCTGTACCGTTTTAGTTACAGCCGCCGAGCGAAAGCGGTTCATTTCAAAGTGGGGTATAAGCCAGGGAAAAGGTATGGTTACAGGTAAAATACCAATCACAAATCCGTCTATATTAAACTCCATACCTGCACCCTGCGATTTGAACTCCTGCTCCCGCATATCAACCATCAGTTCAATATCCTTTCCCATTTCGGCCTGCATATTAATATGCCCGTTGGCAGAATCTGCAACCGCAACGGTGCCGGATAGCCGTTTAATTTCCGCGTTCTCATCCTGCACCTTGTAATAGTACTTCGTATAGGCTAAAGGGTTACCGGGATCATTTTCAGGATAAGAAGCGGTACCTTTCAGCTTTCCGTTCATATCATTGGTCTCTATTTTAAAGCCCTGCGAAAAGGTCAATGCTTTTTTGGAATACAGGTTCAGGATTTGCAGGAGATTTTCCGAATGATATTTTCTTTTTTCAAGCGGCGTATGCTCCACTATAGTAGGAAAATCATACGTGGTATAGAACTCCGATTCTTCGTAACCGTTTGCAGATTTGATATCCTTGTAATGAATGCTCCGGGTTCTTACTTTACTGTATCCAACGGAAGCGGAAGGAAAGAATGCTTCTCCCAGCGGATGTTCCGAATACATATTATTAACCGGAGCTAAAGGCGCTATCTGTTCATTATATTCTATAGGTTCCCTGAAAGGATTTTCTTCATTGCCTACAACAGGTTCATAGCTTGCCACCCCGCTGCTCATTATCGTTTTAACGCCATTAATATCTTTAACGGTGGTGTAATCATATTCCTGTCCGTATGTTGCCTCCTGTTCCGCACCTCCTGTCATTTTGTTCCAGTTGTCATAAACGGTTATCCGTTTTACCCTTAAGCCATCGCCGTATTTTTTATACTCCGGGTTATTTAACCGCACAAAAGATTGCGCGGTATTTACTTTTTTTGCCCAGCCCCTGATCCTTGCCTGCACAGGAAATTTCAGAAATAGCTCACTGATATTGCCCATTACCGCAAAGGTGGCTTTTACTACCGCCAGCGCGTCAAAGTTGCCGTTAAGATCGGAGCCTGGATAAGCTTTGGATGGCAGGTTAAGTTTTAATACCTGCAACGCGGTTTTGGCGAGCGGACTTGCCGCGCCATCGCCGGAACTTATTATATCTGTTCCTTTTATCTTAATCCAGATAATGCTATTGTCGGCAGTTAATCCATAATCCTCATATTGGGCATAGGTAGTAACCTGTTCGTTACCGCTTCCATATATGTCGGCAGGCATTTGCACCCTTAGCCGGAAATACAATTTTGTAGTGCCGGATAAATACTTTTCAAAAATTTCCTTTCGGATGGCAGCGGGCAGGGTAGCGCTGACGGCGGATGGCAGTTTGATAAATACATACCGGTAATCTTTAAACGCTTTTTCCGCCGTACCATATAAATCACTGCTCATATTGCCCAGGCTGGCAGCGCTGCCAAAGCCGGCAATAGTGAACATTTGCATGGCTCTCCTGTTTTGCACATAAGCGTAATCGTCTGATTCATATTGTACATTCAGCCTTCCGCCGGAAGGGAGTATGATGTCGCTTAAGGTCCATGCCGCCGCATGTATGGCAGCTTTTGCACTGTCCCATTTGCCATTGTTTGTTTCATTACCGCTTTGAAGCGTATAGGGATAATCGGCATTGCTTATTTGCGCCGGGTTGTTCCGGGCATCTTTATAATTTCCCCAGCGGTCGAACCCTTTAGGATCATAGGCGGGATTATACGCCGTTTGGGGATCACTGTCAGACTCATTCACGTTCTGCGGATGATACAGAAAGACATATGGGTTTTTTTGACCTTTATTGTTTTTGTTATAGGTAAACCATATCTTTTTTAAAGTAAGTTTTCCTTTGCCCGGAGCAGCAGAAGGAACGCCCCGGCAAAGTTCATCATTGTATTCAAAATGAACTGTTTTTACCGGTTTAGCCGCTTCTTTATTTTTAATATAGTCCGCCTTGCTGTATACGTCAATTTGTTTAAGGTAGCGGAGTGGCTGCTGCATATCCGTTCCGCCGTTTTCTCCTTTCAATCCAAAAGCGTCTTCCCGTAGTTCTCCCTGCTGCGGATCATTCAGCGTAAAAGTGGCAATCATTGATTTTGATTCAAGCGAATGCAGGTACCATATTTCTTTTTGCCCGTAGATATAACTTCCTTTATCATCGCTGTAATCTGTTTTCAACCCTTCATTATAAGTGGCTTTATTTTCGGCAAGGGGCGTACGCCAGTGAAACAGTTGACTGTTTCCATACGGTCTGCAGTAATTAAATTTTACTGCATCGCCCATATCGTCATCTGTTATCCCATCGCCTGTTTTATCGGCATAGTTGGCAGAAACAATTCCTGTAAGCAGAAAAGAATGCGCATAGGGCGGTATATCCTCTGCTCCGTAAAAATTGTCTTTTCCTTTGGTATTGTGTGTTGTATTATCTGTTCCGGGGCTGTATTCCGCCAATCCTGTTTGTATATCAGCATCAGCTTTATCTACACTAAAACTTACGGCTTTCTGCATCGTATTGTAAACGGGTAGTCCGTACACATACCTTCTGCCATCCGCATTCAGCACGGTTATTTCGGAGAGGTGATGTTTTTTGCGAAAAGATGTAACGCGGCTTTCTGCCATAATGGTTTTGCAATTCACCTGGTTAGGATCATTGCAAATATCACCATCACATTTACCCGCAAAAAAACTGTTTACCGGATAAATGAATATGCTTTTGTCTAATCCAAACAAGGCCGCATCGGCAGCGGTTAAATAGCTGATTACCTGGCTGCGCTTATCCCTGAAACGTTTTAGCGTGTGCAGCGAATCTACCTTTATTTTATTGCCGTACGGCAACAGGTTTTTATATGGCTGGAGGAAAGGAGAGAGCGTTGGGTCATCATTCGTACTCATTACGGGTAATACAGGGTCGGTATCACCCAGCTTATCGTAATAACTTTGCGGGTTGATGGTTTTTTCGGCCGGGTTCTTAAAATATACCGCTTCAAAAGTGCTGTCGGTATCTTTAAATGGCAGTTGCGCAGACAGTAGATTAGCTTCTGCCCATGCCCCGTTGCCGGTTACCGCCGCATTTACGTGTACATCATAACCTGCATGCACAAGGTTTCCGGCGCCAAGGTCCAGCGAAATACTTCCGTCAACACTTTTGGAACGTATAGCAGCATCTCTTACAAAACCAATATCTCCCCGGTAAGGACGAAACATCCCACCCGTGCCTTCTCCCGTAATACTATACACATCATAGGTATAATTTGGGATGGCGATATGCGGAACCGGAGGGGTAGCGTGGTAGGTGAGTTCTTTTTCACGGTTATAATCGAGCAACGCGTTTGAAATATCGCGGGCTTTTTGATAATACATGTAACCGAAAGCAGGAAATTCCTGTTTTTTATCATCTTCGGCTATATATTGCCGTGAAAAAAATCCGCCGAAGGAAATATTAGGGTGCGTGCCAAAGACTTCTCCCCCGGGTTTGAGGTTGAAGCTGAACTGGTAGCTGGTAAAAGGTATATTGACAGAGGGGGTATAGGCCTGGTGAGCAAATGAAATATTTACCAGGTTGCGTGAAGCGGTATACAAAGCACCGGATGGAGATAATTCATTATTGCGCGTGTCATTTTTATATTTCAAACGACCTGTTGAAGCAATGCTTAAAGATTGCAGTCCGCTGCGGGTACTGAAAGAAGTGCTTGCCGAAAATCCATTAGATTGTATGCCGCTCACTTCCGCGTTCCTGTTCCTGAATTCCATTGCAAAAGAAGGCGCAATACTTACGCCACTCTGGGAATTGGATTGCAGTCCTATACCTGCTGTAAGTGAACCCTTGCTTCCAACAGACGACTGGTAGCCCACAGAAGCGCCTGCTGAAATACCTATGCCTTTGTAATTATTATAAAACAGGGAACCGTTTAAACCAATATTAAAATTATTCAGCTCCAAACCAAAAAGTTCAAGCCCCAGTGCCACATTGCCGCCTGCTGTCCAGTTAGGGCGGAGGGAGCTTGTTTTCGTAACTACATCTTCTCCGTTAAAATCATCCGGGAGCCCCCGCATGTTCCTTCCTATAGCGCCGGGGTTAATGTTCCATCCCAGTCCTACCCAACTGGCTTCCTGGTCCATAGTTATGCCGCTGCGGTAATGAATGTTTACGGCATAGCCGCCTACATCTGCCAAAGGAATGGAATAGGAAAAATCGCCGCTGAATAAATCTACCAGGTTATTGCTGTTTACGCTTTGAAAGGATTGCATTTCCGGCTGCCCCGGACCTGGCCCTGAGAACTTATTTTTTTCCTCTCTTTTTTGTATCGCGGAACTTTCCTTTTCTGGAGGAGCGGTTCGTGTAATATTGCCGGGCATTGCTACCGGGTAGTGTGCAGCGGCATTAGCCACAATAGTGCGTGCAAGGATTGGTGATGGTGAGGTATGGGAACCTAACGCGTAAGGATAGCTGCTTTGAATAAAAGTGTTGCCCCATGCGCTGCTGTAAAGCGTACAGCAGAATTGTAAAAAAAATACTAACAATAAAGTAGCAGCGGCTCCCTTACGGTGCCTGCTTAAAAACAGGTGGATCATTGAAGTGGTGTTTTTCTAAGTTAGTGTCGTATCTGTTTTACTTAATCTTATTCCTCCTTCAGGTATATAAATTTCAAGTTCCAGTTTTCTTTCCTGCTGTTTATTATTTCCAGCAGGTATACCTGTGTATGCCTGAATTTTCCTGTTGCATTAAATTGCATTTCAATAAAGTTTTGTCCGGGCTTCATATTTATCTGCCGGCTTTCCACTTTTTTTTGTTGCCCGTTCTGCCATTCATATATGGCCACGCTTACTATTGAATCGCCTGCTTCATTATTATATTCAAACTTCATATTGCCCCGGCATATGTAGGAATAGGCATTGTAACCCCTTGCCAGTTTAGGATAGGCACTGGTATCTTTCATAGCAGCGGGTGAATCATTTTTAATGCTAAAGCTCCATGCTTCCGTTTGCTGCGTGTATACTTCACCGTTTTTAGCTATGATTTGCCATACATACTGCTTCCCCGGCTCCAGGGGGTGTGCGGAAGAAGGGTATAGGTGGTAAGGTGCGGTAAGATACCGGTGCATATATACCGGCGTGTTTTTCCGAATGGCCTCATACGCATTCTGGCCTTTCTTCATCTCTGCCAGGAGCAGTTCATACCGCAATTGCGGAACCATTGCCGCGGGTGCGGGAGGCAGCCATGTAAAGCTGGGATAAGCGGTTTCTATCCATGCAGTATCCGGTGGGGAGATCAGTTGCGGAGGTGAAAGCGGCGCTATCTCCACCGGCTCACACGATTCGGTAAAGGACTGCAGCGATTTATCATCGTTGCCAATAACGGTATAGCAAATCATGTATCTTCCTGCAGGCAGCAGATCTGCAGCTCCGCTGTTTGGCATCGCATTTGCACTGAAATAGCTATACTGAACAGGTGCTATATCGGTTTCTTTTATTGAAGCGGCTCCTTTGGCAGGCGTAAATGAACGGGAGATGCCGGTTGCTATTTTTTGTCCGCTAACGATGTCTGTCATCATCATTTGTACCTGCACTTCCCCGCTGTAATTATTGCTGTTGATTAAAAGCAGGTTCCACAACTGTTGCTGCTGCAGCAACCCTGCCGCCGGCAACCGGGGCATTACTATTATTTGCGTTGCTGCTGTAAGGTTTGCAAACACCGCTATGAAAAATAATATACTGTTTATCAGGTTGCTCATATCCCCTTTTTAAAATGTTTTGGAATAAACGATCCGGGCCATATCATTGGGTAGCAGTGTTTGCGATAAGCCCGGTAAAAAACCCCGCTCAAATGCGATGCTTATCCCGCCCGGTTTTGCCAGTTTCGCCTGCACATTACCGTAATAGCCCAGCCTGTTGCTATAAGGGTTCATCCTGTTCCATTTGAGTCCAAAGCCCGCGTTCAGCCATTTGTTCAGCCGGCAGCTTAGTCCTTCATCAGCGGTGGTTAAACGGTAACCAGTGCTATAGCTTACTGCAACCGAGCTGCTGAACCTAAGCCTGTTGCCGGTAACACTATGACTTATCATCCATGTGCGGGCATTATAATAAACGAAACGCTGTTGCTCCTGGCGATTAAAGAACCGGGTATACATAGCCGTTGTAAACAGGTAATATTGTTTAAGCCTGTATGTATAACTTACCGTTACCATAGCCATATTAAAACGGGTTTCCATCATTTCATTTCCTACTTTACTTAGTTGCGAAGAAGGCATATAACCTGCTGTAACCACGGGCCATTTCTTTATATGCAATGTTGCCTGTATGCTTTTAAAAATGGTATTGCTTTTATAGTTGTAAATAGTATAAGGTGAATGGTATGCATTGTTCTTTACCACTGCGGAAATAAACAATTTTCTTTTAAACAAAAACTGATCTGCGCTTACCTGCCAGGCAGCATATTGCGCATTGTAATTAAAAACAGTAAAGGATTGAAAGTTAAGCCCTATGCGTTTGTATTGTCCGTAAATGCGGGTGCCGGTAGCAGGGATACCGGAGAAGAACTGTATAGCATACGCTTCGTTGCTGCGATCGGACAAAGCGGATTTCTTTAACGCGCCTCCAACGCTATTTTGTAAGGAATGGTATTGGGGATAGGAAGATTTGGCAAGTTCCGCAAGAACATAAGTGTGCTTATTGAAATAATACCTTCCCTCAACCGAAATGCCCAGCACCCTGTTGGTTAACGGTTGATGGGTATTGGTAAAGCCCTGCACCTGTTTCCTGCCCCTGTATAGGGTGAATATTAAATTATTGCCTTCTTTTTTCCCCATACCGATTCTCACCAGCATTAGGTATTGTTTTATATTTCCATTCCGGTTGGCAATAAAATCGCGGTAGCGATAATCCACCGTACCTGCGGCCACAGCGTAGTAAAAGCAGGAATTGTATTCTATGTTTACACCGGTAACGCTTATGTTTTTTGCTGTAAGCTCAGCGTAGTCAATGCTGCTGCGGCCAACAGCAATTTTTGTTATAGCCATTAGCTGTTTTACCCGTTTATAGATTTTGTTACTGTCTAATCCATATTTTTTAGCCTGAGCCTGCAGCACTGCAGGATCGGTTGTTGCATCTACCAGTTGCCTGGCGGAATCTGTTGCCAGCCGGGTTAAGGCTTTCGCTTTAATGTATTTTTCTTCCCATTGTTTCACTTCTTCGGAAACCTGTTTGTATTTTTCCTTTTTTGCTATATAAGCTTTTAAATAATCAATAGCTTTTTTCTGTTTGTCGTTCATTACGTTCCGGGTACTGGAAAATGTACCCTGGTTTTTTAAAGCCGCAATTTGTTTTGCCTTACCCGAAAGCGCAGCTCCTTTGTGCATCCATCGGGTATGATCCGCATGTTCTCCTTTATGGATAAGCGCATTTTGCATTGTGTTCTGTAAATAAGCGTTTATTCTTTCTTCCGGCATCGCTTTACTGTACTCCGAAATATCCCCGTTGCCGGTGATAGCTGCAACAGCCTGCCTGTTATCGGCCAGTTGCTGCACCTGGCGGCCATCCTGCAGCCACTGAGCGAGTTGCTGCTGTAAAGCATATTTCTTTTGTAGTTCGTCATGTAGCAACCTATCAGGTCCTTTACGGTTGATCCTTTCTGTTATTTCTGCTTTTAGATTTTCCTTTAAAGCAGATTGAAAAGTTTGTCCGTTGAATGCAATAGTGGCATCTGTATAGTTTTTAAAAAGCGGAGAGTTGCTATGGCGCGTTTGGATATGAACCGCTACGGGCAACACTTTTTTAAGCATAGCGTGTATATTAACACGTAGGCTGTGCTGCATAATATTGGCGCCGGCATGAGGCGTATCAACCACGGAGCGATAAAAGAAATCATAGTTTATGTTGCCATGCAAAGTGGGACCGGTATGCAAAACGGCTGGTTCTTTTGCAATAACCGGCTGAGTTTGAACGGGTAAAAAGGAAACCCGGAGTGTCCGTTTAGAAAAATAATTCCCCTTACAAACACCGGCAATAAAAAGAAAGTAGTAAACGGTGCTGTCATCTCCATTATAATATGCTTTAAAGGGAAGTATTAAGCCATCACCCTTAATATTATAGGTTGCTGGTAATAAATGAGGTGGGGATGACAGCACATTGTTCAACTGCTGCGCAATGGCGGGCAAGGGGAACAGGCATAGCAAAAACAATATAGTTTTGGTGTTAGCCAAGGTGTTTTACAGGTGTGGTGTTAGCAACTAAGTTTCAATACTAAGCTAAAATAAAGATTGATTATTTGCAAATTAATTTCAAAATTTTTTCAAAATAAATTCTATTTCTTCAGGAGGGCATTGCCTTCATTTTCTATCAGCTTTCATTATCAATCATTTGTTCACTGTCAAAATGAATCACCCATAATTACCCTATTTTTTTCGCCAGTAATCATTTGCGGCGGCTACCGTTTGAAAATTAATGGCCACCACCTGGGAAGCGGCTGTTAAGCTATCCGCATTATTAGCGTATTCCGGACGTAATTTGTGTAACACTTCTGCATCTGGCTGGGTGTATTTTACTCCCCTGCGCGAAAGCGTAACAGCAAGTTCGAAACCTTCCTGTGCTGTTGCTGTAATAAGCGATTGTAACCAAACATCTGCCATGATAAAATTATTTTAAAGTAAAAAAACTGTACTGCTGAAGGTATGAAAAAGAAACTATTAAAAAATTTGATAGTTGTAACTTTAGGTTTCACATCGTTTATTTACCTGCCCTTCCTAAATTATACTTCATGAAAGTCACAAATCCTAAATTGCATATAAAGCAGGAATTAGTGAACAGTATTACGCACGGATTCGGTATCCTCTTCGGCATTGTTTGTATTCCCATCCTCATTGCTATGGCAACCAAAAGCGAAAACACACCCGGCATTATCGGCGCCGCTATTTACGGGTTTTGTTTTTTAATGGTATTTACTTTTTCTACGTTGTACCACGGTTTTCAGCATCCTCAAACTAAAGAGGTGCTGCAAATACTTGATCATATCAGCATTTATTTCCTCATTGCAGGAACCTATACGCCCTTTTTGCTCATTTATATGAACAATACATTTGGCATTACATTGCTATCTGTATTGTGGGCGCTAACAGCATTGGGTACCGTATTTAAAATATTCTATACCGGGCGATGGGATAAATTGTCTACTATCATTTACCTGGCAATGGGCTGGATAATGGTAGCAGGCGGACGCACTTTTTTTGTAGCCCTGCCACAGCCCGTGCTGATCATGCTTATTATAGGTGGCGGTTTGTACAGCATGGGGGTTATTTTTTACCTGTGGGATAAATATACCTATAACCATGCCGTGTGGCATTTTTTTGTGCTGGCAGCAGCCATTTGTCATTATGTAGCCATTTTACTGGCGGTGTAAGAAAGGTTTGGCGGCAGATGGTAACCTACTCTTGCGCAAATAATATTTTGCCTCATTTATACGTGAGAAGAGAAAGGACAAACTTGAGATGCTCACATTTCCCGTCTGTCGTTTCACGCTCAACACTGCCATGCCGCACTATATTTCATCAGCGATTCAGCGAGTAAATACTATCTTTATCCATCAGGGATTTCAGAGTGGTACTAAAAAATATTCTTCGGGTTAATTCGTGTGGGATTGGCGGGTAGAGATAAAAAGCCCTTGCGGGCTATCGTAATACTTTTAAAGTATATTTGTTACCATATTTTTCGGAGAAAGCCCGCATTTAATGGTAAACAGGCGGGCTTTTCCGTGCTGTGAAAATAGGCGGTTTATATTGGGTAACAGGCACAATTATTCAAATACAGCAAAGAATGTTGAACCGCCGCAGCAGGCTATCG
>NZ_DATJEB010000043.1:0-144146 GCF_035497235.1 Agriterribacter sp. | reverse complement strand
CCCTCCTTCGCCATTTACCATAAACACACCCAGCACCAGCAAACCAAGCGTGCGCCAAACTATATGCCATTGTAACTGAAGGAAGCTATCGCCTTTTTTTACCCGGTTGTTTATGGCAAAGGGTAACGACATGCCTACAATAAATAAAAAAGCGGGAAACACCACATCAACAAAGGTCATGGCATCCGCATCGGCAGGCACATGTTTCATCCATTGGGGGATATCTCTTATGCCCGCCAGCTCATTTACAAAAACCATTACCAATATAGTAATGCCCCGAAAGGCATCTATAGAAAGGATGCGTTGAGGTTTGAGCGATGGATGCATATGCTTATAAAATGTTTATGCTACAAGTTACGGCTGGATGCACTACCGGGTTTATCCTGCACAAGCTAAGGATTATACAGCGACAAAAAATGGGTACACTTACCTTCGGCGGGGAAAGTTCACATTGTTACTCCGGGTTTATTGATATAGCATCTTTGTCCTTTACTGAAGAGCTGAAAACAATAGCGGAGCCTGTCATCTGGTTTTATTTTTTTCCCGTAAGTTCAGCCCAGGTCCACGGTTTGTTTCTTCCCTCATTTTCTTCTCTTAGTTTTTTAACCTCCTCCGAGGTAACTATTAAAGGCAGATATCCCCTGTTACCCGGGTTGTTACCAAATTCAAAACGGGCATAGCTTAAAACCGAAGCGATCCATCTGTCGCTATTAGCGGCCATCGAAGGCATTTCACTTGCATAGCTTTTACCTTCTATAGGTCCGGCTAATCCATTAAGCAAAATCCTGATCGCATTGTTCTTTTCCGAAAGCTGTAAAAACTTTGATCCGGCAAGGGGCGGCGCTGTGGTGCTTACTCCCCCGCCAGGCAAACCTTTACCTTCGTTTCCATGGCAACCAGCGCACAGGGACCGGAAAATGACGGCTCCGCCCAATATCATTTTTTTATCATTTTGCGGCATATTCCCCAACCTGGCAGAAAGGTTTTTTACAATTTCATTTTTATCAACGGCTTCTTTGACAGCCGTGAGCATTTCATTGTTCGCGTTCTGATCCAGGATGGTTTTAACAACAGCCTGGGCGTTTGCTGAATTACTTTGGCTCATGGAAAGGAGCACCTGCACACGAACGTTAAAATTAGAGTCGCTTTCAAGCTTTGCCACCTCATCTGTTACCTGGTTATCATTTTTTTTCAGATAGGCTTCGCTAATCCAAACCGCCGTTTTCCTGACCTCCGGATTTTCATCTGCCAAAGCATGCATCAAAACTTCGTTATCTATTGCATTCAGTCCCTCCAGCGTCCACAAAGCATGTATACGGGCCAAATGATTGCTGTTATTTCCTGTTTCGGTCTTTTGCCCGGTAGCCATGTTTTTCAAAGCCGGTATCACGTCACGGTCGCCCCTTACAATGATCAACTTCTGAGCATTGTCGCGCCACCAGCCGTTTGGATGTCCGAGGTATTGCAACAGCGCGGTTGAAGGCTCATTTAGCATATTAGGCTTAGGTCCCCGCTTCATCCCCTGGTAAACCACCCTGTAAATGCGTCCACGGTTTATATTCCCGGCAAGGCCCAGGCTATCAATCTTATTCCTAAGAAAAGTTCCCGGCCTTGTCCAGTTTCCCTGCTGAATGATCCCACGATACATATCTACGATATATAAATTACCATCAGGGCCTGTGGCTGTATTCACCGGGCGGAAGTTCATATCCTGGGAGGCAATGAACTCACTGCTGTCATACGCATTCTTCAGCGTTGTTTTTCCCTCCCTGTTCTCAACTTTAGCCCTGCGCACAATTCTTCCAACGGGCTCACAAACTATATAGTCTCCAACAAGATCAACCGGTAGCGCATCTCCCCGGAAAATGGACTGGCCACAGGATGCCGTAAAATGATTAAGGGTATTATCAGGACGCAGTCTTTTATTTCCTCCCTCTACATCGGGGGTTGCCATAATAGACCAAACCTGCTGAAATTCAGGACTGAACTCATCCGGGAAGCTGAGTTTCCCATACACCGGGTTAATTTGAAATCCCAGTACCGGTGTTTCTCCGCCAGCGCTTGAGTAAAATAACCGGCCATAATTATCGTGGGTTAATCCCCACTGTCCGCTTCCCCCGCCATGAATGGTATCTGCCTCCAAAGTACCATTCGTATAACGAAACCGTACAGGTTCGTAGGTCATGTACATCCAATTATCCAGGTTCCAGTCCAATCCGCTACGCTGGTGTTCCATGTTGGCATCACTGGAGGTATACCTATCATTTTTGTACACTACTTTCTTTACATCTGCTTTGCCATCGCCATCCGTGTCTTTATAGCTGGTGATGGTTATTGAATTGGTTTCGTTTACCAGTAACTCATCTCCCACACTCTGCATCATTCTCGGCAATAAGAGACTGTCAATAAAAACGGTATGCTTATCCATTTTTCCATCATTATCAGTATCCTCAAGCAACATGATACGGCTAACAGGTAATTGTTCGTTGGTAGCATCGGCATCTCTCATATATGAACGCATTTCTGCAACATACATTCTGCCATTTGCATCCCAGGTAATAGCCACGGGCTCCCGGATCATGGGCTCACTGGCCACCAGCTCCAACTTATAGCCATTGGGAAGGTACATGGTTTTCATGCTTTCCTCCGGAGATAAATAAGCCGCTGTTGGGTGCGGATTAAAAACAGGCTTTTCATTTTCTTCCCGAAGGGTGCAGGTAAAAACAAGTGCAGCAATCATTAACAGGAAAAGCACCCGCAATTTATTATTCATATTAACATTTTTCTTTATACATTGAATGCCAGCTACCTTACTACAATCCCTATCATTAACCATTTAAAAAATGGAGCCCTGTTTATTAACCATCCTATACCCGGTTGCCTGGTGTGTTTTTATTAAAATGCAATTTCAATAACAGGTGAATAGTTGAACCGGTTCAACGGATTTTCAGTTTGAACAGCTACCCTGGCATAATATGTTTTTCCGGCTACCAGGTTATCTATTGCATCCTCAAAAGATATGTTTTCGATATCTGTGATTGTCATGCCAGATAAGTCATTTTCCGGAGAAGCCAACTTCCCTGTTGTAGCCTCGTGCAAAATAGGTGAAGTATAACATATCAGCATGCTTTTTATTATCTTTTTTGTGCTGGTACCCTGCGAGATTTTATAAGTTGCTTTAATTCCACTCCCTGACTTTGCGATGATAACATCGGTTAGACGGGCAAAAGGCTCCACTTTAAAGGATACATTTTGGCTTCTACCCAGGTCCACTATTATCGTATCCACACTTGATTGCTCAAACGCTCCTTCAGTTGCCACCACTTTATACTTCCCTGCAAATAACCGGGTATTCTTAAAACTGCCATCCGATTTACACCAGAAATCATATGGCACCGCATTTTCAATCCTTTCTTCCAGCAAACGTATTTTAATACCGTTTGGCTGCCGGGTTTGAATATTTTCACCGGTCACTGCATCAATCACATTTCCTTCAATAGCCTGATTTGGCAAATCATAATTATCAATTTTGCAGCCATTAGCAAGCAGTAATCCCGTAATAGAGATCAAACCTATAATTTGTTTCATAATTTAAAATTTAATTTGTCATACCCAATTTTAATACCCTGGATTTTGTACCACCAACGGATTAGTTTGAATTACCGCATCGGGTACCCTGTTGTAATAAAGATTTGCAGTAAAATTCCGGGTAAACTTACCGGGAGGGAGCATATGTTTTTCGAATGTATATACTTCCTTGTCTTTGTTATATACCGGCCAAAGCGCATAGGTATCCTTGTTATTCAAAACTTTGTCATATACGCGCCATCTTTTCAGATCCCAATAGCGATTTTCCTCAAATGCCAGTTCTATTTTACGTTCCTGCCTGTAATCATCCATGCTTATGGCACTGCTTAGTTCTTCTATACCGGCACGCCGGCGTATCATATTCACATATTTTCTTGCCTCGGGTTCATTGTTCAATTCCAATTCTGCTTCCGCATAATTGAGCATTACTTCTGCGTATCTGATGCATATTCTATCCGCATCGGAAGAGTTATTATCAATAGGCCGCGGAGGCGCCGGATCCTGCCATTTGGAAAGATAAAAGCCGGTTGACGTAGCTTCGGGCTGGGTTATGCCATCAGCTCCGTGTCCGTCTTTTTCTACACCGCCTTCTATAATTTTGGCATAAATCTTTAATGTTGTTCCTTTCCATGGAGAGCCAGGGAAAAGGACCGATGCGAACATACGGGGATCTTTGTCTTTAAAGAGGTCTGCAGGATCGGCATACTCAATAGGAGTTCCGCCATTATTTAATTTTAAAGCGCCATTTCGGTCATTCACATATTCATAACTTTCAACCATATCGAATATCGGACAAAAACGTCCTCCATACCCTACACCGCCTCTGTGGCTGAAGGGCGCCGCGTTTCTGTCAAAGTTATGTCCCTTGAGCGGCCAAACGTATGAAATAACAAAAACGCGTTCCCTGTTGGTTCCGGACTTATCAAAAAAAAGATTGTGATAGTTTAATACCTTATCGCTGTTTTCATTATAAGCAGCATAGGTACCGCTTTCAATCACTTCTTTCGCCGCATCTCTTGCTGAAGTCCAAAAATGTTCGGCTTCGGATTTCGGAATACCTACTGTGCCATTAAGCTGCATTTCGCCATACTTAGCTACAGACGCCGCGTACAGCATGGTTCTTGATTTAAATGCAAGGCCTGACCATTTGTTAAACCTGTATTCGGTAAATGAAGATGCCGTTGACATCATACCAATCGCTTCAGTCATTTCGGCTTCAATAAACTTAAACACGTCTGACTCGCTATCTCTCGGAGCATAAAGTTCAGATACGTTCCCCGACTTGGGAAGCTGAGCTACTTTAGTAATGATTGGCACGCCCCCGTATCTCGCGGCCAGGTTATAATAAGAAATCGCTCTCATGAATTTTATTTCTCCTAAAACCTGTGTCATCTCCTGTTGACCCGGAAAAACTGTTGAAGTGGGAAGCTTCTCTATCAGGGTATTTAAATCCCGGATTAATTTGTATCCCTGCACCCACCAATCATTATTAGGATCAACAGACGGATTCTGATCTTGTGTACAATTAACCAGTTCATCGGTTTTATAGGACAGATAGGTACCCATATCTACAAAAAAATTACTGAATGGCAGTTGAGCATATAAATAAGCCATGTGGGTATTAAACGCTGCCCGATCGGAAAACAAAACATCTTCTGTTAGAATATTCGTGGGTGCTTTATCAAGATAATTTTTCTTACAACCATGTAGTATCGCACAAGAGGCTGTGATCACTAATATCAGTACACCCTTATATATTTTATTCATAATTTTTTACTATTAAAATGTTACATTAATACCTAAGTTGTAATTAGCCATCAAAGGATACTTATAACCTCCATCCGAACCATCTCCACTGAGCCTGTGCTCGGGGTCAAATGTGATATTTTTCCCTTTCCAGGTATACAGATTAAAGGCATTAACATACACACGTATTTGTTGAGAATTAATCTTACTTACCCATGTACCCGGCAGGGAGTATGCCAGCTCTACACTCTTTAATCTCAGATAAGTCACATCCTGAAACCAGTAAGTGGAAGGCATCTTATTTGGCCCAAAGCCAAAACCATCGCGGCTAACAGGATATTTACCGGGAACCCAGGGACTATTAAAATCTAAGGGATCCTCGTGATGCCAGCGATCCAAAAACATTGCAGAGGAGTTTCTTCCCCAGGGCAATGGCCCCTGTAATTGTTCATTGGGCATCATGGAGTAGTTGCTTGCACCCTGGAAAAACAAATTAAGTGAAACGCCTTTCCATGCCCCTGATAAATTTAAACCATAGAACATCTCGGGTTCCACACTGCGTGCGATAGGGTACATATCCAATCCGTCTATCATCCCATCCTGATTCCAGTCTTCATACCGGATGTCTCCGGGGAACAATTCAGAATGCCCATTAGCATTTTGGACGGGTGACACATCAATTTCTTTTTGATTTTGAAACTGACCAACAACTCCATAACCCCATTGGATGTCTTTCCAGCGATCTTCAGAGCTGTTTCTCCAATTTAAATAGCTATTACCAGGCAAAGCAGACTCACGATGCATCCACCTGGCTCTTGCATAGGTGAAGTTGGTTGAAATGTTATAGGAGAAATCATTAATTCTGTTTGAGTGTCCAAGAACAATCTCAAAGCCTCTGCTAATATCTCCTTCAAGATTTTCCTGGGGTAAGTTAGCCCCGAATATGGGCGGTAAGGCAATAGCCCGGGTAGCAAGAAGACCATCTCGTTTCCTTTGAAACAACTCAACTGTGAAATTCAATAGTCCGTTCCAAAAATCGCCGTCAACTCCAAAATTAGTTGTAGTAGCAGTGTACCACGTGATATTTGGATTTGGCAATCCTTTAACAGCAGAACCCGCGGTAAGTGATTTCCCGTCAAAAATATAGGATCCGGAAGGATAGACATATCCTTGTAAAAATTCAAAACCTAACGCATCTGAGTTGTCGCCCAGTTTACCATAGGAGAATCTGAGCTTAAGGTTATCAACGAAGCTGAGATTATCTTTAATGAAAGATTCTTCATTTATTCTCCAACCTACCGAAAAGCCCGGGAAAAAGCCCCACCGGGTTGCTTTAGGAAATAAGGAAGAGCCATCATAACGAAAACTAAATTCAGCCAGGTATTTGGATAAGAAATCGTAGTTAAACTTTCCAACTAATGCCTGGTTGGCAGCCAATACTTTATCGCTTCCTGACGCGATCTGATTATCACTCAGACCGGCATCAAGCTGACTCAATGCAGACAATGAAAAATTACGCTGCGCTAAAAATTGCGTTCCCGTTCCGTTGCGACCTTCCGTTAATAACAAAGCTTCAACATGATGCCTCGCGGCTGAGAAGGAATTTTTGTAATGCAATGATAATTGCGCCTGAGTATATACGGTTTCATCGAGCGTTTGCTGCAGACGTGTAGGGCTGGTTAATACTGTGGCCAGGTACTTATCAGCATTGGCATCGTATTTATATTCATTATAAGCCTTTCTCCATATTTTATTATGCCCATAGGTCATATCATATGCAAACAAACCCTGAACCTGGAGCCCTTTTATAAAAGGCAAATCATATGTGAGCGTGGTAGTTGTTTGATAGTTTTTGATCTGATTTTTTCTAAAGCCTGTTAAATCGGAGTTTATAATAGCAAGAGGGTTTCTATCTGCCTGTCCATCAAAATAATAAGGAGCAGTATTATTAGCATAAATGGGCTCATATCCCGGCTGCATCCAAACCTGCTTAAAAAAATCAAACGATGAACTGCCATAAGGCGAGTTCTTCTCGTCAATCATACCACTGAGTATTACATTGGCTGTCAGGTTTTGTGTAATTTTGGCAAATACGTTCGACCGGAAGTTATAGCGGTTGTAATCCATTGACTTTGTATTATACATGCCTGCTTGAGACAAGTTGCCAAGGGTCAGGAAATAAGTAACCTTATCACCTCCTCCACTTACGGTCAAACTATTTTTTGTGACCGGCATCGTATTTCTAACGGTTAAACCCCACCAGTCTACATTAGGGTAATCCGGGTCTTCTCCGGTATACTTTTCCCAATCAGGAAATGGTAATGGGTTACCAGCTACTAATGCCGCTTCATTTTTAAGAATCAGGTTATCCATAGCATTCCGGATAGGCTTGGGGAATTCAGTCATTTTTTGCCACCCATATGAGGAGTTTAGCGTAATCTTTGCCTTCCCAGCCTGTCCTTTTTTTGTAGTAACAAGCATAACACCGTTAGCAGCTTTTAAACCATATACCGCTGCGGAGGCATCCTTAAGAATGGTAACGCTGGCAATAGCTCCCGGATCAATTTTTTGAAAATCGTCCCGTGGAACCCCATCAACAATTACCAGCATTGTACCCCACCCCCTGATATCAATATCGTTGTTGTAGGTACCAGGCTCCCCGCCAATTTGCATCACTCTTAACCCGGGCAGCTTCCCGGTAAGTGCATTACTCAAATCTGAGGTTGTAACCGCCGTGAGATCTGATGGCCCCACAGTTGATATGGCTCCGGTTAATGTTGCCTTCTTTTGTGTTCCGTAACCTACTACTACAACCTGCTCCAATTCGTTGGCGGCCTGCTTCAATTTTATGGTGAGGCTGGCATTTTGCGTTACTGCTATTTCCTGCGGTACATGCCCTACCAGGGATACTACCAATACGTCTCCCGGATTAGCGTCAATTACAAAGCTGCCATCCTCTTTGGTAGTTGTACCTTTTGCTGTTCCTTTAACTCCTATACTAACGCCGGCAATAGGTTCACCGGTTTCTGAGAGTACTTTACCCTTAATTTCCAATACAGGAATATGCTCTTCCGGATCTTTATTATTTGTGGTAAGTACTTTTTTCTCCTCCAGCTTAGAAGTAACCACAATTGTGTTGTGCCGTATCAGAAAGCTAACCGGCTGATCCAGAAAACAGCGCTGCAAGGCATCAACGATCTCCATGTTTTTTACATGGATAGAAACGCATTTTGTTTTTTTGAGCAGGTCGGGATTGTATATAGCATCGTAACCCGTTTGGCTTTTCACCATTTCAAATACCTGTTCCAAGGAAAGGTTTTTGCCTGAGAGGGAAACTTTTTGAGCGTAAGTTCTGGCGCTCGCATGTAAGCAGGCAGCAAATAGCAACAAAGCAGTTAATTTCATACAAAGCAATGTTTGCGCCCATAAATGCCTTTTTAGCGAAAAGGCATTGCCATAAGCATTTTGGTTCATACTTTTGTTAAGTTTTGATTTACAAAATTGTTTTTTAGCCGAAGCAACCGTAGTAGTTCAAAACCACTGGGGATCCTGTACCAGCAGGGTTCCCGTTTTGTTTTAATACCGGTTATTTGTTGTAGATGGTTTAAATCATAAGTAAATTATTTGGGGGTTTGTGATATTATAATCTATAAAAATTAGCGGTTGGGTCTAACGGTAATAGTTCTTCCCTGCCTTATAAACTTCACCCTTCCTTCACTCTCTAAAATCTCCAGCAACTTTTCCACATTGTCTTTACGGCTTATGCCCCCCGAAAAGTGAATGGATGATACATCACCTTCATACCGTATATCCACATCGTACCACCGGGCAATTTGCCGCATAAGGGAGCTAACCCCGGTATTTGAAAATTTAAACCGCCCGTTTTTCCATGCCAGCACTTCTTCTATATCAGGATGGCTTTTTTCAAACATTGTTTTGTTAACAGCGATACTTGCCTGTTCGCCAGGTGTTATTTTCATTCCGGTTCTGGCTTTACTTACCACCACCAGCCCTTCCACCACTGTTGTCCTCATCGCTTCCTCATCAGGATAGGCATTGATATTAAAATGAGTACCCAGCACTGTTACTTCCATGCTATCTGCTTTACCTGCCGCCGAAACAACGGAAACCCTGAATGGCAGTGCCGGATTCCTTGCCACCTCAAAATACACTTCTCCTGTTATGGTCACCTTACGTTCCCTGCCCGTAAACGCGGCAGGAAAGCTTATTGACGAAGCGGCGTTAAGCCACACTGCCGTGCCATCAGGCAATATAACCTGGTACTGCCCGCCACGGGGCGTGGTAATGGTGTTGATTGCAATAGTTTGTGTAGCCCCGGCCGAAAAACGCGATACATCATATACCAGCCTCCCCCCCTTACTGAATATGTCAACATTTCCACGCTCCTTAATCACACCCCGGATAGTGCTGTCTAATAGCACCTGCGATCCATCCGCAAGGGTTAGCACGGCTTTATCGCTCCCTGGCATTATTGTATGAACCCCGGCTATTTGCCGCTTTTCCTGAGCGCTGTTAGCAGTACCTGCAAAAAACCAAACTGTTCCCGCAATAGCAGTTATCAATGCCGCCGCAGCAATCCAGTGCCACATCCTTTTGCTTTGTAAATGTTTTACAACCGGTTTATCAATGTCCGGCAAGGCAATACCGGCTTTGCTGAAAATACGCCGGATATGCAACGCGGTATTTGCTTCCTCCATCTTCAGCAACGCATCGCCCAGCGTTTCGTCATCCATCAATTTTTCAAACAACCCCTGGTTGACTGCACTGGTATTTCTCCACTGATCTAATGCCTGCATTTCCTGTTCAGAGATGCTGTTATTTCGGTATTTTTGTATCAGACCGGCAATTAATATGGATTGTTGCGTCTCATTTTTTTTCATAGAAAAGCGCTGCTTTACATATAATACACCGCCGGCTGGCGTTTGTACCATCCTTCCTCCATTTTTTTTTGATTATGTAATTAATGATACGCCTGTATTTAAAATACTATAAGCAAAAGCGGATTTTTCTGCTTCAACCATTGCCTTAACAAAGTCAGCGCTTTGCTCTTTTGATTACGGACGGTTTGGTGAGAGAGGTTTAAGTGAACGGCTATTGCCCGGGTACTCATTTTTTTATAATAACTGAGTATAAATATTTCACGCATTTTAGCCGGCAGGGCATCAACGGATTTTCGTATTTCAGCCAGCAGTTCCGAATATATTATTTCCGCTTCGTCATCACTCCCGGTTGCATTTCCATATAATTGCATAAAGGTTGCCATCCGCGTTTGCTCCCGTTGTTTGCCCCGTACTACATTAAGGCAGCCATTACGAACGGATGTATACAAAAAGCCTTTTACTTCTCCGAGATCAGCAAACTGGTTGCGCCGCTCCCATAACTTCAGGAATACTTCCACAATCACATCTTCTGCCTCGGCACTGTTTATGTGCGTTATTTGAAAAGCATACCTGCTAAGCACCGGAAAATATATTCGTATAAGATAATGAAGGGCGATACTATCACCCTGTTCCATAAGCCGGAAGCAATTATCTTCGTTACAATAATTCACTTTCATGAATAACAAAAAGAATTAGATCAATTTTTCACAATTTACAACTCATCACAATATGCCAGTTAACTCCATATTAACCGGTCATCTTTGATCCGGAGATTAACTAAACTCAGTAAGCAGGCTAATACCTTTTCCAGAAAAAGGAGACCTATAAAAATAAAGGTCTGCATTCCAAATACTAACTACAATGAATGAGACATAATAGGGGAGAAAAAATTTATTTAAAAGCTTCAGCAACCGGCTTTCCACGCCAGCTTTGCGGCGTTTTAAGCTTCAGTAACCATGCAATAGTAGCCCCGGTATCGTAAGTAATGATGGTACTACTTAACTGGTGACCTTTGCGAACGCCCTTGCCGTAAACGATCCAGGGTATCTGCACTTCATCTAATGATTTGCCTCCGTGACCTTTACTTTTACCGCCATGGTCCGCTGTTACTAATATAACCGTGTGTTCGGCTATACCCGCTTCCTGAACCGCGTTTACAATTTTACCTATCCGCGCATCTACCTTTTCCAATTCGTTAAAATATTCGGGCCTATGATGACCAATATTATGGCCAACAACATCCGGCTGATGGAGATGGATAAATGTTAATGCCGGCTTTTGCAACTTTATAATAGCCGCCGCCGTATCGGCACAAAAATCATCATTATCACCTGATGACACACGTATGGTAGTAGTTTCTTTTTCTACCAAAGGGTTAATACCCGGCCAGCTATAGATTAATGCGGATACGGCAGCGGGTTGCTGTTCTTTCAATAAACTAAAAACAGTGGGGAACATTCCATACTGGTTAATATCAACTGAAGGTATTTCAGGTACGGCACTGCCCCATTCCGTATACCCATGCATAGCAGGTCCTGCTCCCATAAGCATAGATGCCCAGTTTACCGCACTTGAGGAAGGCAATACCGAACGGGCCTTTAAAGACCATGCGCCTTCATCCATCATTTTTTTCAGGTTAGGCATATCGGCCTGTGGTAATGCATAACCGCCAAAACCATCGCAACCAATCAATATAATATGTTTTATTTTTTTAGGCTGCGCATGCAGGCCGGAGACCAGAACAATGCAAGCGAGGGTAAAAAGTATTTTCTTCATTTGTATCATAACTATTCTCCGTTTTTTATTTCTATTACTTAACGTTAGCTCAACCTCCCGCTCTGATAGCTTTTGCAGCAAAGCAGGTTGTTTATATAAAATAAGCTTTTGTTTACTATATATAAAAATTAAGAACAACCAAATTAGTAGTATTCATTCATAAAAAAACTTTCCCTGTTTTATTTACCGGGCGATCCATCCCTACTACCTGTAATGGACGACAGTATAAAAAAATATAAATAAAATACAGGAGATAGAACTCTCCGGAAAGGTTGTCCTGAAAAAGCTTTCCGAAGGCTCTAAATCAGAACGCGTTGCCGTATTACTGCAAACGGAAAACAAAGCATATATTTTAAGGGAAACGGGTGGCAATCCATTCGGGATGCATCACCTGAAATACTTGCGGGAAAAAGTATAACGGCTACAGGAATAGCAGGCCGGAATTTATTTTTAGCTAAAGAGATAAAGGAGGGTTTGTAGTTTATAGTTTGTCCGCACTGCATTCCCACATTTTCACATTTTCACATTCAAAATTTGTACCCTCTTAAAAACTCTTCCACGGGCATCCGTTTCTTTCCTTCCAACTGCAATTCCAGTATTTCAATATATCCATCCTTTCCTGCATACCGCAAAAGCTTTTTTCCGTCTGACTCATACATACCCGGAGGAATAAGCGGCGTGGTCATGTCTTTTTTTACACGGAATATCTTTAACGTTTTTTCTCCCAGTAAAGTAAAAGCGCCGGGGAAAGGTGATAAGCCGCGTATTAAATTATAAATTTCATTCACTGGCCTGTTCCAGTTTATCCGGCATGTTTCGGTAAATATTTTAGGCGCGTGATTGAGGGGGGGCGGGGGTGGTGAGTGGTGAGTAGTGAGTGGTGGGTGTTGTTGTGCCGTTTCTTGAATAGTCCCGTCTATCAGCTTTTCCATAGTTTGCACCAAAAGCTCTGCTCCAATTGTTTTCATCCGGTCGTGCACTTCGCCGGCGGTTTCATCATCACCAATGGTAAAGCTTTCCTGCAGCAAAATATTACCCGTATCTATTTCGTGCTGCAGCTTAAAAGTAGTTACACCAGTTTCTTTTTCACCATTGATCACCGCCCAGTTAATGGGTGCCGCGCCGCGATACTGCGGAAGCAGGGAGCCATGTACATTAACAGTGCCCATGGGCGGCATATTCCAAACTATTTCCGGCAACATACGAAATGCAACCACAATTTGTATATCTGGTTCTAATGATCTTAATTCCTCCACGAATAAGGGATCCTTCAGCTTTACCGGCTGCAGTATCTTTAATCCTTTTTCCGCAGCATACTTTTTTACAGCGCTTTCAGTAAGCTTCATACCTCTGCCCGCGGGTTTGTCGGGCGCCGTAACAACCGCCACTATAAGATAACCTGCCCGTACCAATGCGTCTAATGAAGCCACAGCAAACTCAGGCGTACCCATAAATACAAGGCGAAGACCTTTTTTATCAGGAGGAACTGTTTGTTGTGCAGACATGATTGCAAAGTTATGGAACCCCGTTATGGTGCAATTGAAAAATCTTCATACAGCAAATACTTCTTCCTTATTTTTTTGAATGCAGATAATCCGGGCTCCCAATTTTTACGGATATCCTGCTCCGGTACACCGTTTTTAATTTGCTGCCACAGCTCATTATTGCCTGCTAATTTATTAAAGAAGGACGCTTCCATTTTACCGGAACCGGGAACTATAAAGAATTTTTCTTTTTCCGGGAACAGCCGGTATGCTTCTATCAGCCATTTTAATTGTATTTTATTATCTACTTCCTTCAATACTTCTTCTTTCGATCCGCCCAAATCCCATCCATAACAAAGCTGCCCGTACAGTTTTGAATGTTTAGCGCCTTCTGTTGGATTGGGTGTAAAAGAAAACAACGTCCGGGGGAGCGATGGATGCCCAAAAACCTGAAAGGGCTTTGCTGTTCCCCTGCCCTCGCTCAGAACCGTTCCTTCAAAAAAACAGGTAGAGGGATAAAGGTATACCGATTGTATATCAGGCAAATTGGGAGAAGGGCGCACCGGCAGTATATACTTACTGTTATGCGTGTAGTTGCCGCATGTAATAATAGTAAGACTAAACTTTGATGAACTAATATTTGCTCCGGGCTTTGGATCAATGTGCACCACAGGCTGTGCTTTTGTTTCTACGGAAAGCATGTTTTCCTTCAGCAGCATGTAAGCGTACTCCCCTATTGTCATTCCGTATACCACGGGTATGGGTTGCATACCAATAAAAGATTTGTATTGCATATCCAGCACCGGACCATCTACATAAAAGCCATTGGGGTTGGGCCGGTCCAGAATGATCAGCGGTTTATTAAACGCTATTGCGGCTTCCATAAATTCCTGCAACGATGAAATATAGGTATAGAACCTAACGCCCACATCCTGTATATCAAAAACCAGCACATCTACATCTCTCACATCGCTGGCAGCAGGCTTTCTTTTACTGCCGTATAAAGAAATAACCGGTATGCCTGTTTGGGTATCGGTGTAATTACCCACTTTTTCACCCGCATCGGCAGTGCCGCGAAAACCATGCTCAGGCGAAAAAATTTTTTTGATAAGAACACCACGGCTTTTTAAAGTATCTACAAGATGGGTGCTGCCTACCATTGAGGTTTGATTGGCAAAAACAGCAACTGCTTTTCCGTTCAATAATTGACTATACAGACCGAAACGCTGCGCTCCCGCAATAATATGATCGCTTTTGCCGGTATGCGCTGCTACGGGGAAATAACCGGGTTCGCTGTTATTACCGGGCTTAACCGGCGAACAATAACAGGCAATGCCGGTTATAAAAAAAGTGGAGAGCGCGATAATACAATGGTTTGCCGGCATAACAATGAGTTAAGATGAATATGCATCACATTATACGAAATAATATAACACTCAAATATCCTTAAACTTTTGCAGAAAGAACCGGAATCATTTACCTTTCCGGATTTTAAATACTCAAAAATTACATTTTATGCAACAGGCAAAAAAAGGAGATGTGGTACGTGTGCATTATACAGGCCGGCTAACGGATGGTAACCAGTTTGATTCTTCTGCCGGTCGTGAACCATTAGAATTTACTTTAGGGGCCGGGCAAATGATCAAAGGCTTTGATACCGGTGTGGAAGGCATGGCTGTGGGAGAAAAGAAAATCATTCCCGTTGCGCCCGAAGACGGTTACGGGTTAAGAAATGAAGAAGCTATGATTGAGTTCCCGGTTGAACATATCCCTGCCGATATGAAATTAGAGCCTGGTATGCAGCTTACCCTTCAGGACCAGCAGGGGCATCCCGTTCCTGTAGTGGTTACCGAAGTAAAGGAGAAGGTGGTGATTTTAGATGCCAATCATTTCCTGGCAGGCAAGGATATTGTATTTGACGTGGAACTGGTGGAAATTGTATAAGAAGCAGTGTGAGAATTGAGAAGTGAAATGTGAAACGCTTCTTTCAACTTTACCTTCTCACTTTTCACGATAATATACAGACATCATTTGCCTGGCTTAACACTATTTTTGCTTCGCGCTTTTTTATTGCCATTCAAAATTTTCGGAACGCGGTATTTTATCAAACACCCCGGCAAATAATGGCGGCGGCGTAGCCAGGCGTCTTCTTTCTGTATTCATCCACGCGCCATCAACGGTAATTACTGCGGCCAGGGTATCGCCATTTGTATAAATATGGTGCTGCATGGTCCAGCGGGAACCGTCTTTCCTGGCTTTCAGCATTACCAGGTCTATCTCAATTTTATCGCCAAATTTTATTTCTCTTTTAAATACGCATTCTTCCCTGAAAAGTATAGGTCCCATACTGTGTTCCTGCATTACTGCCGGCGACAGACCATTTTCTGTTAAAAAACACATGCGTACATACGCTCCAAGATCGTAGTACTTAGAATGAAGCATATGAAAATTGGGATCAAGATCCGCCCATCTTACTTCGGGATTTTTTTTATACACTTCCATACCTTTACACTATGCATTATAGAGTAACCTGTAATATTCATCGGCCATTCTTCCGGAATCAAACCTGAAACGGGTATCTGTCATGCCATTTTTCATAACCTGCCGCCACAGATCGGGGTGGTCATAATACAGGGGAAGGATTTCCTTCTCTAATATTTCGTATATTTTTTCAAGATCGTAAGCATCCTGTTCCTGCACCGTCATATGCGCATAGTCTGCTTTAGGCACTACAAAACCATTATGCCCGTGATGAACGAATTCAGGAATCCAGCCATCGTCTGTTGAAAAATTCACGGCGCCATTCATAGCGGCCGTCATACCACTGGTACCCGATGCTTCGCGCGGTACGCGTGGATTATTCAACCACAGATCCGCTGCCTGCTTCAGTCGCTTGCTCAGGGTTAACTCATACCCAATGCATACCGCCACATTTTTATAGGCCTTGCTCAGGTTAACGAGATAATTAAAATCGCTGATGGCAGGATAATCAACAGGGTAAGGCTTCCCGGCCCAAATGATCTGCACAGGATATTTGATGCTGCTCAGCATAGCCTCAAAGCGATGCTTGTCGCGGGTAATTAATTCCGCTCTTTTATATCCTGCAAAACGCCTGGCCCATACAATCGTAAATACATTCGGATCAAACAGTTTACCACTTTGATCGGCCACTGTATCAAAAGCTCTTTTTTTCAAAAACCATTTACGGTCAATAAAATTATCTTCGTTATTTTCTTCAGCCGCATAATACAATTGTTTATCGGCCCAGTACCTCCAGTTTTGCGAATTGGTAATATGAATGACAGGACAAATACCCGCGTATTTGCTCCACATGGCCCTGCTAACATGTCCGTGCAGCTCACTAACCCCATTAGATAAACGCGCAAAGCGTAACGCAGCCAGGGAATGATTAAACTGATCGTCTGCTATACCGGTAAGCTTACGCACTTCATCAAGTGGTATACCACAGAAATAGCTCATTTTTTCGCAAAGATGGATCTCATGTTTTTCATTTCCCGCTTCTTCCGGCGTATGCGTTGTAAATACCAGCCGCTTCTTTACATCTTCCTTATTACCGAATTTTTTATAAAGATAAAATGCCGCGGAAAGTCCATGCGCTTCATTTAAATGATATACTTCCGGGTTGAAACCCAGTTCATCCATAAGCTTAGCACCCCCTACGCCAAGCAATATGAACTGCGCCACTTTGGTGGCTACATTGGCATCGTACAGGCGGTGGGTGATGGTTTGTGAAATATAATCGTTCTCCGGCAAATCGGTACTCAGTAAAAACAGCGGCGCGCTCTTAAAGGTTTCCGGGTTCAGGTAATAAGCTTTTACCCAAACCGGGTGATCGTGGATATTGATCTGAAATTTTATATGATGATCTTCTAAGAAATTGTAAATTTTTTCATTCCACTGCACCTGCAGGGTTTGATCCTGGTTGCGCGACTGATCGTAATAGCCGTATTTCCACAAAATGCCTATGCCCACCAGGTTCTGTTTGAGTTCATAGGCGCTCCGCATATGGGAACCCGCTAAAAAACCAAGACCGCCACTATAAATTTTCAGCGGCTGATGAATGGCAAATTCCATCGAGAAGTAAGCAACGCGTTTGGTGTACCTTTCATCTATAGCAGCATAGGGTACCTTGAAATTGGTAAATGAAGTCATAATGTGAACCTTTCCTTAAAATTCGCCGCAATATAAAGGGATTTTTTTAAAAGCGGGTTATTTATCCATAATACGGCTCCGCCAGCAATGGATTTTGATATGCATCATCTCAGGCAACTCGCTCATACAAAATATAAAATAGTGAAATATTTAACAGGATTCAAATGCTTATGGCATTGTTTTCTCTGCCTGATGCCGGGAGTCCGAAATTCAAGGAGGAAGATAGTGGTGAGCGGTGAGAAGAAAGCGGAGCAAGAAGGGATACGCAGTCTGTCATTCGTTTCACAACCTGAAACTTGCAACACCCTGATACCTGACACCTGACACCTGATTGCTGTTACCTGTTACCTGATAGTCATAAATCTTTTGTTTACTTAAATGCTATAGCTATAACATAGAACTCTACACGGTATTATTTCTTACTTAAATCAAACTTACCGATGCGTTCTATTGCAAAAAAAATGGCATGGCTTATTCCATTTATAGCATGCAGTCATTTCACATATGCACAATTGTATACCCATCGTTATGAAGCAGGCATAAGCGGAAACGCTTTCGTTTACCAGGGCGACCTCACTCCCTCAGACGCTGGATCATATCAAACCATAGCACCCGGCATTGGCTTTTTTGCAGCCAGGATACTAAACAGGTCATTTTCGGTGCGGGCTAATGTTATGTTTGGCAAACTAAAAGGGAACGATGCGCTGTATGAAAAACCGGAATACCGCAGGCAAAGAAATTTTAATTTCTCTACACCCGTAACAGAATTCTCGGGCATGCTGGTGTGGAACATACTGGCAAAAAACGCGATGGAGCAACCTAAGGGGTTTTCGCCTTACATTTTTGCAGGAGCAGGTGTATCATTATTACATATCAGCCGGAACTGGAGTAATTATAATGCGGCATATTTTAACAGCGAATCAGTTTCGGCAGGCTTAACGGCGGATATTGCACACCGTACACCAGGCGCAGCAATAATATTACCCGCAGGCGTGGGATTAAAATACGCGCTAACCCAAAACATTTCACTTGCAGCAGAAACCGGCTACCGGTTTATGTTTACCGATTATTTAGATGGATTTAGCCAGGCGGCCAATCCCGGTAAAAAAGACAGTTACCATAGCCATTCCGTTGGACTCATTTTTTCGCTGGGATACAAGGACAGGTACGATTGTCCGGTAGTAAATAAATAACAAGCGCCTTCAAACACTTTGAAAATGTGATGAGGTATCATTGCCAGGGCGCCCGCCGTGGAATAAAACCACAGGAACGAACCGCCTGTATCTACCAAGGCAGACAGATTTTATTTGCCGGGAAACGAATACGCCCCGTTTTCCGGTAGCAGCCTTAATATAGCTTTTGTGCTGCTGTGACTTCAACTTCATTTCGCCACTGCTTTTTCATTTTTCAGTAGTCCGTACTATAGCTATTTACGTAAGAATTGAGATGAAGGACAAACCGTGCGTAGTTAGCTGGTAACTATTTAGGTGGTGAGTGCGGGAAAACCGGCTGACTAAGCATCAAATGTCAAATGAGTTCCTTTAGCTTTTCCACCACTGTATCTACTTCCGCTTTGGTGTTGTGCCTGCAAAATGAAAAGCGAACGGCTATACTGCCGGGATCGTTATGAATTGCCCGTATAACGTGGGATCCCTGTTCTGCGCCGCTGGTGCAGGCGCTGCCGCCTGACGCGCAGATATTATTAATATCAAGGTTAAACAAAAGCATTTCTGATTTTTCCGTTTTCGGAAGACTGACATTCAGCACGGTATATAAGCTTTGCCCGGCATAATCGCCATTAAACCCAACACCTTTAATGTGTTTCTTCAATTGTTCGGCCATATACAGCTTAACCGATTTTATGTACCCGCTTTCTGCCTCAAAATTTACGGTAGCCAGTTCCAGCGCTTTTGCAAAACCTACTATACCATACAGGTTCTCTGTTCCGGCACGCATATTTCTTTCCTGGCTTCCGCCATGTATATATGGTTCTATGCTTACGTTTTCATTAATGTACAACAAACCGCTACCCTTGGGACCGTGAAACTTATGCGCTGAAGCGGTTATAAAGTGAACCGGCGTATGCCGCAGATCAATAGGGTAATGACCTATGGTTTGTACCGTATCGGAGTGAAAAACAGCCCCATATAACCTGCACATTTCACCTACGGTATGCAGGTTGAGTAAATTGCCAATTTCATTATTGGCATGCATAAGCGTAACTAATGTTTTTTCTTCACTGCCGGCAAGCAACTGCTCCAGGTTTTCAAGGTCAATATGCCCGTCAGGTAAAAGCTTAACAAAAAGGAGCTGTGCCTCGCCCCTCTTGTACAGGTATTCTACTGTATGCAAAACGGCATGATGTTCTATAGGTGAGGAAATAATGCGCTTGCAGCCCAAATCTCTTACGGAAGCAGTAATGGCCGCGTTGGAGCTTTCTGTTCCCCCGCTGGTAAAGAAAATTTCAGCGGGATGCGCATGGAGTATTTTAGCTACAGCCTTCCTGGCATTCTCAATGGCAAGCCTGCTTTCCCGGCCATAAGAATAAATGGAAGAAGGGTTACCAAATTTTTCCGTCATATAAGGTAACATCACTTCCAGCACTTCGGGGGCCAGCGCCGTTGTAGCGGCATTATCAAAATATATTCTTCTTTGCACAAAATTGTACTTTACGCTCACGCCCAAAAACTACCATCAGCAAAAATCAGCTATGCTATTTTAATTCCCTGATATCCTGCATAAGGCGCAATGCTATATTATTGGCAGTAGATTCAAAATTACTTTCCGCATAAATACGGATGATCGGCTCCGTATTGCTGGTACGCAGGTGTACCCAGTCGTTATCAAACTCTATTTTCAAGCCGTCTTCGGTATTAACCGGGTGGTTTTTATACTTGGCTTTAATTTTTTCAAATACCGCTTTCACATCTACGCCCTGCTCCAGCTCCAGTTTATTTTTACTGATAAAATAATCCGGATAAGTGCCTCTTAACTGCTTAATACTTTTCTGGGTTTTTGCCAGTTGAGTCAAAAATAAAGCGATACCCACCAGTGCATCGCGTCCATAATGTAAAGCGGGTAATATAATACCGCCGTTCCCTTCGCCGCCAATTACCGCGTTCACTTCTTTCATACGGGTTACCACGTTTACCTCACCTACCGCACTGGGATAGTACTGTCCGCCGTGTTTTACAGTAACGTCTTTTAAAGCGCGGGTAGAAGACATATTGCTTACTGTATTGCCGGGTTGCCGGCTTAATACATAATCGGCAACGGCAACAAGCGTGTATTCCTCGCCAAACATACTGCCATCTTCGCATACAAAGCAAAGCCTGTCAACATCCGGATCAACAGCAATACCCATATCCGCCTCACTCTTGCGTACCATATTGCTTAAGTCTCCCAGGTTTTCGGGCAACGGTTCGGGATTATGGGCAAATTTTCCGTTAACCTCCCCGTTGATAATAGTAATATCCTCAGGCTGCACACCCAAAGCATGTAACAGTTCCGGAACAAATATGGCGCCTGTGCTGTTTACTGCATCCACAATAATTTTAAACTTCCTGGCTTTGATAGCTTCTATATCTACCAGGCTGAGAGAAGTAATGGCTTCTATATGCTTTTGCAGATAAGAATCATCCTGCCTTACCGTACCCAGTTTATCAACAGGGGCAAAGCTAAAATTTTCAGCCGCCGCAATCGCTAATACTTCTTTACCATCGGGTCCGGAAATAAATTCTCCGTTACTGTTTAATAACTTCAGGGCATTCCATTCTTTAGGGTTATGGCTTGCGGTTAAAATAATTCCCCCGCCTGCTTTTTCCATCACAACCGCCACTTCTACCGTGGGCGTAGTGCTTAGTCCCAGGTCAATTACATCTATCCCCAAAGCATTTAAAGTGCTTATTACAATACTTTGTATGAGCGGGCCGCTTATTCTGCCATCTCTTCCAACAACTACTTTATTGTTTCCTGTTTTTTCAACCAGCCAGCTTCCGTAAGCCGCCGTAAATTTTACTACATCCAATGGTGAAAGTGTTTCCCCGGGTTTCCCCCCTATAGTGCCCCGGATTCCGGATATGCTCTTAATCAATGCCACAGTACTAATTATTTTATGGATGCAAACTTAGCTTAATTTTTTAAAATCAACTGCCTGTAATAACTAAGGCGATGCCGGTACCGTTCCTGTGTTTTGATCTTATTTCCCGGAATTGAGCCGGGTTGTAAAACTATAATTACATTTGCCTAAACAATTCATTCCATTCATGGCGGGCAACCGTAGGTTCTTCACACTTTACCATTCATCCATTCATCCGGCAATGTACCTTTGGGTAAATACACCAACTCCCGGTTATATTAAAAATCCAATAGTATGAATAATTTAATCCGGTATGATATTGAATTATTTTTCAAAATAAACAGGCAATGGCATAATTCCTTTCTCGACTGGCTTTTGCCGCTGCTCAGGAACCAGTACTTTTGGTCGCCGCTGTATCTTTTCACCGTTGTTTTTATACTGCTGAATTTCAAAAAGAAAGGTTTCGTATGGATAGCTTTCTTCCTCATCACATTTGCGTTTACAGACATGGTAAGCAGTTCGCTCATTAAGCCATGGGTTGAACGTTTACGGCCATGTGCCGATCCTTACCTGGCCGATTCGGTGAGACAGGTAGTTGGTTGCGGGGGGCCATACAGCTTTACGTCTTCTCATGCCACTAATCATTTTGGAATGGCAATGTTTGCTTTTAAAACATTATTATTTATTCCACTGGCATGGAGATGGGTATTATTTGCCTGGGCTTTTGCCATATCATACGCCCAGGTATATGTTGGCGTGCATTTTCCTTTGGATATTGTCTGCGGAGGGCTGCTGGGCTGCATTATTGGCCTGGGTACAGCATGGGCTTTCAATAAGAAAGCCGGTTTACCCACTTTAGCTTAACTTCATATATCATGATCGAAATTTTGATTATACTGGGATTAATTTTATTGAACGGTATTTTTTCAATGGCAGAAATGGCGCTGGTGTCTTCCCGCAAAACGCGATTGGAAACACAGGCGGCAAAAGGCGATAAGAGTGCAAATGAAGCATTAAAACTCATTGAAAAGCCCGATACTTTTTTTTCAACCGTTCAAATTGGTATAACCCTTATTGGTATTTTAACAGGTATTTTTTCGGGCGAAGCGTTAAAAACAGACCTGATTATCTATCTCGACAGGTTTGAATGGATTCGTTCCTATGCAAATGGAGCAGCTACCGCTATTATTGTAATCATCCTTACCTATTTTACGCTGATATTAGGCGAACTGGTTCCCAAACGTATAGGACTTTCGCGCCCTGAAAGTATAATCAAGCTGGTTGCCGCTCCCATGCGCATACTCAGCAAAATAGCCTATCCGTTCGTATGGCTCCTGAGCAAGTCAACTTTTTACACCGTTAAACTCTTGAAGATCCAGGGAAAAGACAACCAGGTAACGGAAGAAGAAATAAAGGCTATTATTAGTGAAGGAACGGAGCAGGGAACGATTGAAGAGGCGGAACAGGAGATCATTGAACGTGTTTTTCATTTGGGCGACCGCAACATTACATCGTTAATGACACATCGTAATGATATTGTATGGTTCAGTTTGCATAAAGATGAGAAAAAAATAAAGGAAAAAATCATCGCGGAACCCCATTCGGTATACCCTGTTTGTGATGGTGATATTGATGATATTAAAGGGGTAGTATCCATTAAAGACCTGTATGTACATGAAAGCAGTACGCTCTTAAGTGAGATTATGCAACCCACCCTGTTTGTACCCGAAAACAACAGCGCCTACCAGGTACTGGAGCGGTTTAAAGAAACAAAAATACACTGCTGTTTTGTAGTAGATGAATACGGAAGTCTTTTAGGAATGATTACCCTGAACGATATACTGGAAGCTATTGTGGGAGATATTCCGCAACCGGATGAAGAAGATTACGAGATCATTAAACGGGATGACGGAACTTATTTTGTAGACGGGCAGATACCTTTTTATGATTTTTTAAGGGCGTTTGAAAAAACAGAATGGATGAATGAAGGGGAACACGATTTCGATACCCTTGCAGGATTTATCTTACACCAGTTAGAGCGCATTCCCTATACCGGCGACAAGCTGGAATGGCGCGGATTTACCTTTGAAATAGCCGATATGGACGGACACCGTATTGATAAAGTGCTGGTAGCCATTTCCGAAACGATCAAAAGAGAAATGGAAGAATAAATTTTCACATTTATCAACTGCTCCCGGCATCAGATTTGAATAAAGAACGGCGATAACCCGTTATTCATAAAATCTGATACCAATGAAGAAAACAATTGTTAAGCTGTTATGTTTTGCTATCGTATTACTAACACTTTTCTCCTGTAAAAAAGAAACTGCTGAACCTGAAAAAGAAGGGGATGAAAACGCTGGCACATCATTAACTACGCCCACCACCAAACCAGATATTGATGTTGCAGAAACAATGCCTCCTATCCAGACACCAATAACAAGTAATATTACTTCAAATTGTAATGGTTATTATAAAGCACTCCCTGCCCGTTACGATTCCACCACAAAAAAATACCCTGTAATAATATTTTTACACGGACAAAGCGCTCTTGGAAACGGAAGTGCTGATAATCTAAAAAAGATTTCAGGAGGACCCTACTCCCTGATAAAAAATAAAAAATTTCCAGCCAGTTTTACTGCCGGTGGAAAATCATTTTCTTTTATTGTAATTTCTCCTCAGTTTAAAACATGGCCATCCGGCGATGATGTAGATGCGGTTGTTAATTATTTTACTTCCAAATTAAGGGTAGACCCAACCAGGATATATGTAACCGGGTTAAGTATGGGCGGAGGTGCAACATGGGATTATGCAGGCAAGTACGCATCAAAAATTGCCGCCATAGCACCAGTTTGCGGAGCATCATCTGCAACTGAAGCAAAAGCTAAAATGATTGCCAATAATAAACTGCCTGTTTGGGCATTTCATAATGATGGCGATGACAGAGTTTCCGTTGACCATACGCTGGGGTATATAAACATGTTAAACAATATGGATATGAAGCCAAAAGCTAAAATGACCATTTATGCGGCTACCGGACATGATGCATGGACGAAAGCTTATAGCCTTACATATAAAGAAGATGATATGAATGTTTACGAATGGATGTTACAATATCATAGATAATTAAATACTATCTTTGTCTGGCATTAAGTTTGTACAATTGTCTTTCACTTAACATAAATAGCTTATTGTGAAACTTGTATTCCTTGCATTTTTAGTAATAATTGTTTCCTGCCAGAAAGATTTTGTTATTCCTGAAGGCAACGCTATTCAAACGTCAGATCAAACATTAATCGCCTCAGAAAATACTGCTTTTTCGCTTACCAGTAATGTTGCTGAAACCCAACCGCATACCTACACGCCAATTACCCTTTCAATTGCAGCAAATTGTGGCGGATTTTGGGAAGGTTTGCCGGCAAGCTACAATTCAACCACTATAAAATACCCTTTAATAATAAACTTAACCGGCGAAAGTGGGCTGGGAGACGGAAGCCCGCCATTGAAAATGACCGGTCCACTTAATGCTTCTTTAGTAAACAAACGGTTTCCACCGAACTTTATTTCCGGCGGAAAGAACTACTCGTTTATTGTAATTACTCCACAGTTTAGAGTGTGGCCTACCGCCAATGATGTAAATGAGGTTGTTAATTATTTTACCTCTACTTTACGAATAGATAAATCAAGGATTTATGTTACAGGTTTAAGTATGGGCGGAGGCGTTACCTGGGATTATGCGGGGAAATATGCATCAAAAATTGCCGCAATCGTACCGGTGTGCGGATCACATACCCCTACGCAAACTAAAGCAAAAACTATTGCCTCCAATAACGTTGCTGTATGGGCATTCCATAATGAGATCGATAAAAGAGTGCCGGTTTACAAAACAAAAGACTTCGTAAACATGATTAATAAGTATTATCCTACTGCGCCTGCAAAAATGACAATATTTAGTGAACAAGACATGTATGATCCTCTAAATTCTCACAATGCCTGGACCTACGCATATAGCTTCACTTATAAAGAAAACAATATGAATATTTATGAGTGGATGCTGCAATATCATAAGTGAGTGGTGAGAGAGAGAATAGTGAAAGGTGAGAAGAGAAATGTGAGAAAGTTACAGGTTGCAAGTTCCCAGATAAAGAAGCGGGCCTTTGCTCTGTTAAAGGGAGCCGTCCCGCTTCTTTTAAACTATATTAAATTATTTCTTTGACACAGTTTAATTTACAGACCCTACTTTACACCCATACCCTACACCATACAACTTGCTCCCTGTGCCTGGCCATTGCAACTTATTCCCCGCAACCCCATCTTTTTAACCCAGCTCAGCGCTTATCTCCAGCCCTCTTATTTCTTCCAGTTTAAACAACACTTCTTCCAGCCGGTTTTGAGGTATACCGATTGTCATGGTACAAAACAATTGCAATTGCTGTTCCGCTATACTGCAGCTATACTGTTTTATAATGGTCATTATATTGTTCATAATTGTATAGTCGAATTGCAGCCGGTATTGCCGCTCAACAGATTTTTGTATAACCGGAACAGTTTGCAGCACCAGCGCGGCGGCCGAACGGTAGGCATTAATTAAGCCGGGAACACCCAGCAAGGTACCTCCGAAATACCGTACTACCACAATCAGTATATCGGTCAATTGCCTGCTTTCTATAAGTCCGAATATGGGTTTGCCCGCAGTGCCGGAGGGTTCTCCGGCATCGCTAAGGCGATAAGTATTGCCATCCAGTCCTACGCGATAGGCAAAACAATAATGGGTGGCTTTGGGAAACGCTTTCTTTACCAGATCCATTTCCTTTTTAAAATCATTTGCTGAAGCAAACGGAACCAGGCAAGCAATAAACCGGCTTCCCCTGTCTTTAAATTCTGCCGTTCCCCGTTGCTCCACTGTGTAATAATAATCCATAAGTCTGCCTGTGCTTCCTGAATATATTTGTGAAATGGTAGCTGCTGCACCCTTATTCTATTATTCAGATCCTCAATAAAGAGGGAATATAGTATGCTACCCTGTCAGAAAAAAAATGTTCTTCTCCTGTTTGTATTGCATGGATGAGCTCCGGAGCTTTTATGCCTCCGGGTATCCCCAATGCTTCATTTGTAATGATCCGGGCTTCATCCCACTTATTTTCATTGATAAATGATTGCAATATTTGTGCTCCGCCTTCTACAAGCACACTCTGTATACGCAACTCATATAAAGCGTTCACAACCTGCTGCACTATACTTACGTCATCGCTAACCCGGTAAAACCAGTTTCCGCCTAAAATACGATCACCACCCAACATCGTATCCCTGCGTTCATTAAAAATAATTGTGGGTGCTTTTGCATCAAACAACTGCAAAGTACCCGGTAGTTTTAATTCCCTGTCAATTACCAGCCTTACCGGGTGCTGCCCCGGCCATAAACGGGTAGTTAAGGATGGATTATCGAGCATCGCGGTTCGGGTTCCCGCCAAGATAGCCGCCTCTTCACTGCGCCAGCGATGCACCAGCCTGTTCGTATACGCGTTGCTGATCTGCACAGCCGAACCGCCGGGAGCAGCTATGGCTCCATCCCTGCTTTGTGCCCATTTAAGCGCTATAAAGGGCCGGCGTTGTGTGTGAAAAGTAAAAAACCGTTTATTCAATTCCCTGCACGCTTTCTCCAGCACACCCGTTACTACCGTTATGCCTTCCGCCAGCAACCTTTCAATTCCCTTACCATTTACTTCGGGAAAAGGATCCCTGCAGCCCACCACCACTTTGGGTATACGGTGTTCTATAATAAGTTCGGCGCAGGGCGGCGTTTTACCATAATGCGCACAAGGTTCCAGCGATACATACAGCACGCTTTCACTGATCAAATGCCTGTTTTCATTTTTCACCGATGCTATACAGTTCACTTCCGCATGCGGCATACCATATTGCCGGTGATACCCCTCTCCTATTATCCGGTTATGATGTACCAGCACAGCGCCTACCATTGGGTTAGGCGCAACATACCCTGCACCGGCCCGGGCCAGTTGCAAACAACGGTACATATATTGTTCTTCAATAGTCAATGCCTGTTCAAAAAGATTATTACCATACACTGATGACAGAACGAAGTTACGCTAATAAAAAACCCCGGACGATTACCCGGGGTTAGTGTATAGCAATAGTTTTATATTAATGGGCGGCAGCGGCGGCCTGCTTCGCTTTAGCCCGTTGTTTGGTTTCTTCGGGCGTTAATTTACCCAAAGGTTTATCTTTTGCAAAGTCAACCAATATAGGCGCAGCAACAAATATCGAAGAATAGATACCGGTTATTACACCAATCAGCATAGCAAAAGAAAATCCTCTTGTTACCTCACCTCCAAAAATAAATAACACCAGCAATACAATAAACACGGTTACCGATGTCATAACGGTACGGCTCAGGGTATCGTTAATGGCAGCGTCAATAATGCGGGGCTTGCTTTCTCCTTTCATGGTTCTGCTGTATTCGCGTATACGGTCAAATACCACCACGGTATCATTCATGGAAAACCCTACCACCGTTAATATTGCCGCAATAAAGTGCTGGTCAATTTCCAGCGGGAAGGGCATGATATGCCGGAAGAAAGAAAATACCGCCAGCGTAACAAACACATCGTGTACCAATGAAAAGATGGTACCAAGTGAAAACCGCCAGTCGCGGAAACGAATGAAAATATAAAAGAAAATAAGAATAATGGATACTACGGTAGCGGTTACCGCGCCACGCTTCAGGTCTTCCGAAATAGAAGGCTGAACGCTTTGTGAGCTTTGGAGGTATACTCTTTTGAAATCCGTTGCAGTAGTGCCTTCCGCCAAAAAGGGTTTAAGCCCGCCGAACAAAGTAGCTTCCACTAAAGAATCGGTGGTACGCGAAGGGTTTTCTTTTTGGAAAGAAGTGGTAATATTTAATGTGCGGGCATCGCCTACCGTTTTAATTACAGGATATTCACCAAACACCTTTTGTAAAGCATTCTTTACATCGTTGTTTTCCTGGGCATGATCAAAATGGATAGTATAACTTCTGCCCCCCTTGTATTCTACTCCTTCATCGAACCCATAAAAGAAAGATCCGATGCCGAATATAAATACTACTACAGAGATAGCGTATGCATACTTGCGTGCTTCCACGAATTTGAAATGCGCCTTTTTAAATATAACACGGGATATCTTGGTAAAGTATTCAAAGTGACGGCCTTTTTTGTTGGTCCACCATTCGGAAACCAGCCGTGCAATAAGGATACCACAAAACAGGTTTAATACCACGGCAATAATTTGGGTAGTGGCAAACCCTTTAATAGGACCAGTACCAAAAATATACAGAATGATAGCCGTTAATAATGTGGTAACGTGCGCATCTAATACCGGGGGAAGGGAGCGGTTGTAACCGTGGTCTACGGCCATGGCATAACTTCGTCCCCACATGATTTCTTCCTTGATACGCTCAAATATAATTACGTTGGTATCTACCGCCATTCCAATAGCCAGTACCAATGCCGCAATGCTTGCGGAAGTTAGCGTGGCGCCCAAACCGCTTAGAACACCAATAGTAAAGAACAGGTTCAGGATGAGTGTAATATTAGCTATCCAGCCGCTGGTATTAAAATACAGTAACATCAGGGCGAATATCACAATAAAAGAAATCACAAATGACATAGCACCTCCTTTAACGGCTTCCGCACCTAAGGTAGGCCCAACCATTTGTTCCTGCACAATTCTTGCAGGCGCAGCTAACTGACCGGACTGAAGGATATTGGCCAGATCGGAAGCTTCCTCTACCGTAAAACTGCCCGAAATTTGCGAGTTGCCATCTAATATAGGATTGATAACATTCGGCGCCGAATATATAATATTATCTAATGAAATGGCTACGGGTTTGTTTACGTTTTCTGTAGTAAGATCAGCCCATTTCTTGGTTCCCTGCTTGGTCATTCTCAGCGAAACGGCCGGCCGGCCGCGTTCGTCATAAGAAATGGTGGACTCCTCTACGTCATCACCTTCTAACGGCGCTTTATCGCCATCGCGTGTTTTGATGGCATATAAAGGAAGCACAGTGGAGGTTGCTGCCGCGCCCCGTGGTGCAATACCATATAAAAACCTGGCATTATTGGGAAATATATCCCGGGCGATCTCCAGGTTTTCATTTAATAAAGCAGTGTCTTTTACCTGCACGTAAGCAATAGCCGCATCACCGGGAGAAGCCTGCATAAGCAAACCCAATATGGTATGCGTAGTAGCAGGCGCTGTATTAATTTCATTTGCCTGCTGATTAGTATCTGTAGAAAGATTAGTTAAGGAAAGGGTTTTGGTAGTATCAGCCGGTGCAGCAACGCTTGCTGTATCGGCCTGCTTTTTTGTCGTATCGGCCGTAGCCGTATGACTTTGCCCAATTTTTTTCAGCATTTCTTCAGCCTGGGTAAATGACTGCGACAGCTCATTACCTTTATACACTTCCCAAAACTGCATGTTGGCAGTAGCCTGTAATATTTTACGTACTCTTTCAGGATCGTCTTTTACGCCTGCCAGTTCCACACTGATGGTACCCTTACGCGGATCGGGGTTGATATTGGGCTGAGCCACACCAAACTGGTCAATACGCTTGGTTAATACCCTGAATGTGTTCTGAAAGGCCTCGCCTGCCATTGCCCTTAGCTTGATAATAACCTGCCCATCGGAATCTTCCAGTTTAATGTTACGCTGACCCGCATTAGCAAACAAGCCGGATAGTTTTCCGGAAGGATTTACTTCTTTATATGCTTCTGCAAACAGACTAATATAGTCGGCGTCTGTAGTTCCTTTTCTTTCACTGGCAAGGTCCAGCGCCTTGTTCAAACCAGGGTCTTTGGGGCTATTGGAAATAGACCGCAGCAAGTTTTCCAGTTCTACTTCAAGCGTTACACTCATACCACCCTGTAAATCCAATCCCAGGCTTAGTTCCTGTTCTTTGGCTTTTTGGTAACTGGTAGCCCCGTTAATGCCGTAAGTAATAATTTTCCCTTTAGTACTGTCTAATAAGCGGCTCAACCTGTGCTCGTAAGCAGAATCTTTGGCTTCCTGTGAAGCTCCGCTGTAATGAGAATTTACCCAGTTAAGGGCTTGTTTTTCCATCTTCCCCTCGTGGTTGTGTACCACCCATGTAAAATGCAGTTGGTAAAGGGATATAGCAATCAATGCAATCGCAAAAACAGAGACCAAACCTTTCAGTTGCATACAAAAAAGCGTTTACAAAAGTTTAAAGTGGGGGCAAAGATAGGGTTTCAACATGAATTATATAACATAAAAACAGTTCCCCTGAAGCTGCTTTTCTTTTCCCAATCGCTTTACAAGCAAAGGTTACGGATACATACCAAAACATAAAGATCACTATACCGGATTAAAGCAATTTACTATATATGCCGTCTTTACTTAACCCGGCCCTATTCGTAAAAAAAGGATGGCGGGGGTATAAACCTTCCAATACAGCCTCCCTCTTTTGCAGCAATAATAACCAAAGGATGCATGATATAGAAAAATAAAAGGCAGGTGTTATAAAATTCCGGTAAATCATTAATAGCAGGTTAGAAACAATGAATAACCTTTTTAACCGTTACGGTTATTCGCTTAAATTAATAACATTAGCAACCTTTATTTTGTTACAACCAAAATCCTTACTATGCGTATTTACAAGACCCTTGTTATTGTCAGTCTGTTCTTATCCACCCAATTGGCATCCCAGGACTTTCCCGGTTACAATACCGGAAATTATAACGGCGTTAACGGTGCTTTTTTAAACCCGGCCAATATTGCGGATAGCCGTTACAGTTGGGATGTTAACTTATTTGCCCTCCACACTTATGTGGGCAATAACCAGGCTTCTTTTAACCTTAAAAATATTGGACAAACCGTTGGCGACTCGTTACTCAACCAGTTCATTGGTAAAAATGCCGGGCTAACCAGGGCCCTTATAAACCTCGGCGTTCACGGACCTTCCCTAATGATCAATACCAGTAAAAAAAGTGCTGTTGCCCTTACTACACGCGCAAGGATCATGATAAACGCAAACGATATAGATGCGCCATTAGTCAATCAAATCACAGATGGCTCATCAGGCGATATTTCTTTCCCTTACAGTATTAACTCCAATGCCAACATGGGCCTTGGCATAAACGGCTGGACGGAGTACGGGCTTTCCTACGCCAGCGTGATCACCGATAAGGATAAACATTTTTTTAAAGGCGGTCTCACGCTCAAATATCTTGCAGGCGCCGCCAATGGCTACCTCAATATGAAAAGCCTTAAAGGCACAATGGATTATGATGATGTAAAAGAGGAAACCTACCTGCACAACAGTACCGGGAAAATGCAACTGGGATTTGGCGGGGTAAACCTTGATGATTTTGAAGCAGGCCAATTGCTCGCTTTTAAAAGTACAGGTATAGGCGCGGATATAGGTTTTGTGTATGAGTTCAGACCCGATTACGCCAAATACCGGCTTGATGATAATAGCTGGAGAAAAGACCTGAATAAATACAAATTAAGGATTGGCGTGGCATTATTGGATATCGGCTCTATTAAATATGAAAAAGATATGCAGCGCAGCGGCGCTTATAATATGGATATTACAGGCATGGAAAAATGGTATCTCAACGAGATGAGTGAAGTGGAAATAGATGAGATTAAGAATTATTTTGATACCAATCCGCAATACTTTATCCCGGAATCCGGTAACACTGAAAAAAAATATAAAGTGGCTTTACCTTCTTCACTGCGTATTGACGCGGATTATCATTTCAACAAAGGCATTTACATTAATGTTGCCGGACAAATAAGCCTGGTAAACACCGCCAACAAAGCCTGGAACAGCTATTACTATTCCTCCCTTACCATTACACCCCGCATAGAAGGCAGAAAGCTGGGATTGTATATACCCGTTAATTACAACCAGCTAACCAAACTCAACGCCGGCGTTTCCGCTCGTTTGGGACCATTATTCATAGGCTCCGGTAGCGCGCTTACAGCATTGTTTGGCAACTCCAAACAGGTTGATTTTCATGTGGGGGTACGTTTTGGCGGGTTGAGAAAAAACATGTTGAAAAAACAGGAGCGCCAAAAAGAAAAAAAGGTGGGAAAAGAAAATAACTAATTAAAAATGCAGGGCTTAGTATAAAAATGTCACTGTTCGCGGCGTCCTCGCCGCGAATCCTCTTATTATCGCCTCCGGCGATGGCCCAATATTATTAGTTAAGAGACCCAATTTTTACTACCAGCAAATCAAGTAGTTTCGCACAAAAAGCATAATGAAAAGAATAATGCTGATTAGTGCTTTATTGGTTTACACCACCATCCTCTATGCGCAAAAAAAGAAAGCGGTTACCCGTTCAGGTAATCCTGTTTTCCCGGGATGGTATGCCGATCCGGAAGGCATCATTTTTAACCATACCTGCTGGATCTATCCCACTTATTCAGCGCCTTATGACAAACAGGTTTTTTTAGACGCTTTTTCATCGCCCGATCTTATTCAATGGACAAAACACAGCCGCATCATAGATACCGCTGCTATTAAGTGGGCCAAACGGGCAGTGTGGGCGCCGGCTATTGTAGAGAAAGAAAACAAGTACTATTTATTCTTTGGCGCCAACGATATTCAAAGTGATAAAGAAATAGGCGGTATTGGCGTTGCCGTTGCCGATCACCCCGCAGGACCATTTAAAGACCACCTGGGCAAACCATTGGTAGATAAATTTCATAACGGCGCACAGCCTATTGACCAGTGTGTTTTTAAAGACAGCACCGGGCAGTATTATTTAATATACGGCGGATGGAGACATTGCAACATCTCCAGGCTCAATAATGATTTTACAGGCTTTATTCCTTTTGAAGACGGAACAACATTTAAGGAAATAACACCGGAGGGATATGTGGAAGGCCCTTTTATGTTTATACGCAACGGTAAATATTATTTCATGTGGTCGGAAGGCGGATGGACAGGCCCCAACTACAGTGTTGCCTATGCGATTGCTGATTCGCCGTTTGGTCCATTCAAAAGAATTGGAAAGATACTCCAGCAGGATCCCAAAATCGCTACCGGCGCCGGGCATCATTCGGTGATCAAGGTTCCCAACAGGGATCAATGGTATATGGTGTATCACCGGCGACCTTTAACCGAAACCGATGGCAATGCAAGAGTAACCTGCATAGACCATATGTACTTTGATGAAAAAGGATTGATTAATCCTGTAGTTATTACTAATGAGGGGGTTGAAAAGAATAAGTTGAAATGAAAGATGGTTGAATAGTTGATTGGCTAAGGGAACCTTCTTTGTTTGCCCATTATAAATTGCAACCTGCAACCTGCCTCCCCTACCATATCTTCGCTCTTACGCTATCTGCCCGGTACATTTTATCGCCGGGTTGTACATTAAATACATTGTAAAATTCCGGCATGCTGGAAACGGAGCCATTTGCCCTGAGTTTTTCAGGCGAATGCGGGTCAAGCAATAGCCGTTCTCTGACAGCCGCATCCCTGTATTTTGACCGCCATACATTGGCAAATGATAAAAAGAAACGCTGGTCGGGCGCAAGTCCGTCTGTTTTCTCATCACCCTTTCCCTGCGGCGTATTTTTAAACGCTTCATACGCGATCATCAATCCGCCTATATCGGCAATATTTTCCCCTAAGGTTAGCTCACCGTTTACGTGTAAACTATCCAGCACCGTATAGGCGTTATACTGTTCAACCACCACTTTCGCTTTACGTTTAAATTGTTCCGCATCATTTGCCGCCCACCAGTCGTGAAGGTTGCCATCCGCATCATACTGCCTGCCCTGGTCATCAAAACCATGCGTCATTTCATGCCCGATAACCGCGCCTATAGCGCCATAGTTAATAGCGTCATCGGCCGCATTATTAAAAAAGGGCGGCTGAAGAATTCCGGCAGGGAATACAATTTCATTAAACGATGGATTATAATACGCGTTTACCTCGGAAGCATTCATAAACCATTCGGTTTTGTCTACCGGCTTATCAATTTTAGCCAATTCCCGTTTAAATTCATATATCTTCAACTGCCTGATATTATTAAAATGCGCTCCTCTTTCTATGTGTACACCGGCATAATCCTTCCACTGATCAGGATACCCGATTTTTTTAACAAAGCCATTGAGCTTGTTCAACGCTTTTGCTTTGGTGCTGTCGCTCATCCAGTCTATATTCCTTATCCTGCTTTCATATACGTGCTGCAGGTTATTTACCAGGTCGAGCATTCTTTTTTTAGCATCGGCCGGGAAATACTTATTTACATATACCCTGCCCAACAGGTCGCCGGCCAAATTATCTACTATACCCGTAGCTTTTTTCCAGCGAACAGGTTTCTCCTGAATGCCTCTTAATGTTTTCCTGTAAAATGAAAATTGCAGATCTTCGAAAGGATTACCCAGTGACGCTTCTTCTATTACACCCAGTTTGAGTTTATTTTTCCATACCTCCAGCGGAGCAGATTGCAATTGCCTGTTCAGCTCTTTGAAGTAACCCGGCTGACCCACCAATACCGTATCTGTATTAGCGCCATAAGTTTCAATAAATTGACTCCAATTCATGCCAGGCGTTAATGCATTGAGTTCACTCACTGCAAACTTGTTATAATTTTTTACGGGATCTCTTAATTCAACCGGAGTGGAATGTGATTTGGCCAAAGCTGTTTCCAACTCAAGAATAGCTGACGCGCTTTTTGTTGCCGTTATGCTGTCTACTCCTATGGCTTTAAACATATTGGCTACATAGCGTACAAATTCACTGCGGATATGTTTTGTTTCAGCATCATCTTTCAAATAATAATCGCTCCCGGGAAGGGATAACCCGGCCTGGGAAAACTGTAATTTATTAACAGCAGCATTTCTGTCATCAGGACCCACATAGGCGCCAAACATATTACCTTTACCCTGGCTGTATTCATAAGCGCATTCCTTAACAACGTCTGCCGCGGTAAATAACGCATCAATACGTTTAAGGTCATTTGCAACGGGCGTATACCCGAACTTATCAATAGCCGCTGAATCCATTGCGCCGGCATATAAATCGCCCATCATTTGTTCGGGTGATCCTTTGGAAAAACCTTTGCCTGCAGCAACTTCCTCCAGCAAAGCGTGCAACTTCTTCCTGTTGTCTTCATACAACACATGCGCCGTACTCCAGCCAGACTGGTCTGCCGGAATAACCGCATGCTGATACCATTTTCCATTGGCATATGAAAAAAAATCTTCGCCTGGTTTTACCGTAGAATCCATACCGGCAAAATCAATAAACGATTCGCCTTTTACTGATGAACCATTGTTTTTGCAGGCTGATAAACTTATTATGACCACCAGGGATGAAAAGCCCCATACCAGTTGTTTAAAAATACGCATATGAATTTGTTCACTTTTTTGATGAAAGCGCTTAAAGTAAAGACAATTATACTACAAATGCAATACCATAGGTTACAAAATGCTTTGGCAGGCTAATCAGCGTTCGTAACTCCTGGAGCCAAAAAGCAAGCTCCCGATCCTAACCATATTGCTTCCTTCTTCAATGGCAATACGGTAATCGCCGCTCATGCCCATGGAGAGAGTGGTAAGTGGTGAGGGGTGAGGGGTAGGTTGTGGGGATAATGAGTACTGATCGTATAATGATCTCAGGTAGTGAAATTCCGTTCTGATGGTTTCCCTGTCATCTGTTAATGAGGCCATGCCCATCAATCCTTTTACCGCTACATTATTCAATCCGGAAAGGTTATTTATGATTTCTTTCAGCTCAGTTTCATCCAGTCCGAATTTTGTTTCTTCGCGGGCTATATGCACCTGTAACAATACGGGAATGGTTCTGCCGCATTTGAGCGCCTGTTTGCCGATCTCCATGAGCAGTTTCCGGCTGTCTGCACCATGAATCAGATGAACAAAAGGCGCTATCTCCTTTACTTTATTGCGCTGGAGGTGGCCAATAAAATGCCAGCGGATATCACCGGGTAACTGCTTCTGTTTTTCTACGAGTTCCTGCACATAATTTTCTCCAAAATCGCGCTGTCCCAAATCGTACAAGGTTTGTATATCACTAACGGGCTTGGTTTTAGATACTGCAACCAATACTGCTTTTTTAATATCCAGTTCCCTTAGTATACTTTGATATGCTTCTATATTTACCGCCATAACTTTCTTATTGCTTTATCCTTGAAACCTGCAACTTGTAACCTGCATCCCCTCCCTCACTTCAATATCCCTCTTCCAATCACTATCCGCTGCACTTCACTGGTGCCTTCATATATCTGTGTAATTTTTGCATCCCGCATGAGGCGCTCTACATGATACTCTTTTACATAACCATATCCCCCGTGAATTTGCACCGCTTCTGTAGTAACCCACATGGCTGTTTCAGAGGCAAACACTTTAGCCATGGAACTGCTCAGCGTATAATCATCGCCGTTATCCTTTTCCCAGGCGGCCCGCAGGCACAGTAACCTGGCAGCCTCAATGCGCGTAGCCATATCGGCCAGCTTAAACTGAATGGCCTGGTGCTGCGCTATTTCCTTTCCAAAGGCCTTCCTTTGTTTGGCATACTCAACTGCCCGTTCATAAGCGCCGGAAGCTATACCCAGCGCCTGGGCCGCAATGCCAATACGACCGCCGGCAAGGGTTTTCATAGCAAAGCTAAACCCAAAGCCATCTTTGCCCATGCGGTTTTGTTTGGGTATTTTTACGTCCTGGAACATAATGCTGTGTGTATCGCTTCCCCTGATCCCTAATTTATTTTCTTTAGGCCCAACCGTTATACCCGGTGTGGTTTTTTCAACAATAAAAGTGTTAATGCCCTTGCTGCCTTTTGAAGCATCCGTTTGCGCTATTACCAGGTACACGCTGGCCGTTCCGCCATTGGTAATCCAGTTCTTTGTTCCGTTTATGATATAATGATCTCCTTTATCTTCTGCAATAGTATGTTGTGAAGTAGCATCACTGCCAGCCTCCGGTTCACTCAGCAAAAAGGCGCCTATATATAATTCTCCGTTCTTTTTACCCTGTGCAAGGGGCATAAGATATTGCCCTTTTTGTGCTTCAGTGCCATATTTTTCAAGTCCCCAGCAAACAAGGCTGTTATTTACACTCATGCATACACTAACGCTTGCGTCTACCTTGCTGATTTCTTCCATAGCCAAAACATAACTGATGCTGTCCATGCCTGCCCCACCGTATTCGGGAGCAGTCATCATTCCCATAAAACCCAGTTCAGCTAATTTCAAAACCTGTTCTTTGGGAAATTGCTGCTTTTCATCTCTCTCTATTACCCCCGGCAAACATTCATTTTGCGCAAAATCGCGTGCCGCTTTCTGAATCATCAATTGTTCTTCATTCAACTGGAATTGCATAATGCTTATGTTTAAAAGAAAACAAAAATAAGCCAATTGTCCCATCTGACTAACAACTGTTCATTTTTGGCGTGCATTCCAATAAATAATACCTTTTGTTACTTCGCCTGCCTTTCCGATTGTAAAATAATAGTTAACACAAGCGTATTAACAACCGGTTATAGCTTCCTGTAATTTTTTGGAACTAATTATGCAGTATATATTTTTTAAAAAAATACAATTATGAAAAAGATCATTCTCGCCTGTTTTATTATGCTGTTCACCGGAAGCGCCATATTCGCACAGCAAACCCAATCGGCTCAGCCGGCACAGGAAAAAACAAAGACGGTTAAAAAAGATGTTGCACATGCAAAAACACATGCGGTAAAAACAGCGGACCATCAAAAAAAAACAACGGCTGCGGTTAAGGAACCTTCCACAGCAGCAAGCACCGCTCCTTTAAAGAAAGATGGCACGCCGGATAAAAGGTATAAGAAACACAGCCAGCATGTAAAAAAAGACGGCACGGCAGATAAAAGATTTAAAGAAAATAAGCAATAGCCGGAAGCAGGAATAGGAGAGCAACACAAAGGCTTGCTGAATAGCATTTCAGCGGGCCTTTTTTATTATTAGGAAGCCCGCTCCCGGTAAAGAGATAAAAAATACCTTTACCTGAAATTTTCCACTATTGCATACTGCCCGGGTTAATTTACAACTGCAAAAGATAGTAACCGTTATAGCAGTGGTTTTATTCATCATCAAAATCATTGCATGGTACCTTACCAGGTCCGTATCCATACTCACGGATGCACTGGAAAGCACGGTAAACGTAATTGCAGGGTTCATCAGCTTGTTCAGCCTGTACATTGCCGCCAGGCCCCGCGATGCCAACCACCCCTACGGTCATGGGAAAGCGGAATTTCTTTCCGCAGCCATTGAAGGCAGCTTAATTACTGTTGCAGGTTTTATTATTATTTACGCTTCCATTAATAGTTTTGTTTACCCGCATACGTTAAAACAATTAGACGATGGCATTGTGCTGATTAGCATTACGGCCATTATCAATTATATAACCGGATACTATTGCATAAGAACAGGTAAAAGGAATAATTCACTGGCATTAATTGCCAGCGGCAGGCATTTGCAAACCGATACATGGTCTACCCTCGGCATTATTGCAGGACTGTTGCTAATATGGTTTACCAAACTGCAATGGATAGACAGTGCTGTTGCTATTGGATTTGCATGCTTTATTATTTATACCGGCTACGGTATAGTAAGAAGTTCTGTTGCCGGCATTATGGACGAAGCGGATAAGGCGCTGTTACAAAGGATGGTGAACCTGCTGAATGCCAGCAGGCGGGTAAACTGGATTGACCTGCATAATCTGCGCATTATTAAATACGGCAATGTGCTGCACATGGACTGCCATCTTACCGTACCCTGGTATCTTAATGTAAAAGAAGCGCACGCTGAAATTGATATCCTCTCCCTACTAATAAAAAAGGAATTTGGCGAGTCGGTAGAGCTTTTTGTGCATGCGGATGCCTGCCTCGAATTTTCCTGCCGGATATGCAATAAAACGGAGTGTACCGTTCGCCGGCATGCTTTTGAAAAAAGAATAGAATGGACGATAGATAATATGTCACGCAACACACGCCATACGTATGAAGCTGATGCCGGAAGGCGGCAGATACCACTTTAACATCTATAATACTGAAAATATTATTTTACATTAGCGCAAAAAAAACTATCCATGGCAGCACAAAAAAAAGGAATAGCTATTACAGAAGACTGGACAGTGGTGATACTGGGCTTTGCACTTATTTTCCTGGCTATCGCAGGATTGTATTTCCCTTTACCGGCTTTTAAATGGAGCAACACGGAACAATTATTCAGCAATGTATTTTCAGGCCATAACCTGTCGGAGATAGGCCTGCAATTCTTAATTACGTTCGCCATTGCATTGGCGGGCGCCTGGCTAACAGGAAGGTCTATACGAAATCTCCTGGTTGTATTTCCCCTGGTTTTTTTGCTCACGGTTATTGCGCTGGTTATAACCGGGAATAAAACAATGAATGAACTGAATCTTGAATCTGTTATATTTAGCCTGGCTATCGGGTTGCTGATCGGCAATACCATGAAGTTACCAAGCTGGTTCAGGGAAACACTCACCACCGAACTGTTTGTAAAGATCGGGCTGGTATTGCTGGGTACTTCTATTATTTTTTCGGATGTGCTTAAAGCCGGCTCCAAAGGGTTGCTGCAGGCGGTATTAGTAGTACTGGCTGTATGGTATTTTGCCTACTGGGTTTGTAAAAAACTAAAGATTGACGCCGAATTAGGTATGATGCTGTCCAGTGCCGTGTCTATTTGCGGCGTGTCGGCAGCCATCGCTACTTCGGGCGCTATAAAAGGCGATCCTAAAAAATTATCGTACGTTGTTTCCCTGGTATTGATTACCGCCATTCCCATGATGATCTTTATGCCCTACATAGCCCTTTATTTTGGCTTTCCCGAAGCGGTAACCGGCGCATGGCTGGGCGGCACTATTGATACTACCGGCGCTGTAGTAGCATCCGGAACACTGGTTGGGGAAGAAGCCCTGAAGATCAGCACTATTGTGAAATTTTCGCAGAACGTATTATTAGGGTTGGCCGCGTTCGCTATATCGGTTTACTGGACTTACGCTAACAAAAGTGATATACCTGGTGTGGACCAGAAGCCCACATTAGGATTGATATGGGAACGGTTTCCAAAATTTGTAGTGGGATTTGTGGCAGCATCCCTGTTTTTTTCATTCCTCTTAAACCCGGCAGTAGTAGCAGAGGTAAAAGCGCCGCTAAAGAATATTCAAACGCTTTGGTTTTCCCTGGCCTTTACCAGTATAGGGCTGGAAACCAATTTCAGGGATCTGTTTCAAACCAACAACCGTAAACCGCTTTACGCTTTCCTGATTGCGCAGTTTTTTAATATTATTTTTACTTTAATTATTGCCATGATATTGTTTGGGTAACAAATTTTAAATTTGAGATTTGATGATTTGAGATTGAAGTCATTTCGGATTTGTATTACAGGGTGGAGGGTGCAAATTGCTTCAGACTTGAAATTTGAATCCGCCTCTGTGGACAGGTTTTGTTTGATCCTTGAGATTGCGCAGCCTTTATTCAATAATTGAAATAGACCAGCTTTAGATTAACCTGCACTTTTCTCCTGATTTTAATTTTTGAGGATCTCTTGTTTTGCAGTTTGGTTATGGTTTGAGAGGTTGTAGCAAAAAGTTAATATGGAAGAACAAACAGCATGGCATTATACTGAAGCACCGTCCCTCTCCCCTGCGTGGAGAGAGAAAGAGCCCGCCCGAAAGACGTTTAGTCGCGCGGGGGTGAGGTTATTTCCTCCCTATTTCCTATATTTATCCCTTAAACTTTAAACCCTTCTACGTTATGGATACCAGGAGAGATTTTATTAAAAAAGCAGCATTATTATCCGGCGGCGCCGGTATGCTAAGCGGGTTACCGCCTTCCATTCAGAAAGCATTTGCTATAAACCCGGAAGCAGGGTCCACTTACTTAGACGCGGAACATGTTGTTTTTCTGATGCAGGAAAACCGTTCTTTTGATCACTGCTACGGAACCCTGCAGGGCGTTCGCGGCTTTAACGACCCCCGCGCTATTCCATTACCCAACAAAAATAAAGTCTGGCTGCAATCCAACGCGGCCGGTGAAACTTACGCGCCTTTTCGTTTAAATATCAAAGAAAGCAATATTACCTGGCTGGGCTCACTGCCTCATGGCTGGAGCGATATGACCGATGCCCGGAATGAAGGAAGGCACAACAAATGGCTGGATTCAAAAAAATCGGGACATAAAGCGGTTAAAGACATGCCATTGACTATGGGACATTTTAACCGCGAAGACATTCCCTTCTATTACGCCCTCGCCGATGCCTTTACCATCTGCGATCAGCATTTTTGTTCATCATTAACAGGTACAACGCCTAACAGAACTTATTTCTGGACGGGTACCATAAGAGAGAAACACGATGAAAATGTGAAGGCCAACGTATACAATTCAGACATTACCTATGGAAGAGAAGCCTCCTGGAAAACTTTTCCCGAATACCTGGAAGAAAATAATATTCCATGGAGAATATACCAGAACGAAATCAGCATTCAAACCGGGTTTGAAGGAGAGGAAGAAGACTGGCTGGCAAATTTTACCAATAACCCTATTGAGTGGTTCAGCCAGTATCATGTAAAGTTTTCGTTTGGGCATATGCGTTATCTTGAAAAAATGGAGAAGCTATTGCCCGGCATCATAAAGGAAACGGAAGAGAAGCTGAAAGGCCACGCTGACGGCAGTACAGAAAAAGCGGAGGTACAAAAAGAACTTACGAAGCAGCAGGAGCGCTTTGCCTCGGTAAAAAAAGACAGGGAGAAGTACAACCTGGAGGAATACAACAAGCTATCGCAATGGCATAAGCACCTGCATGAAAAAGCGTTCAGCGATAACAGAACCGATCCAGAATACCGCACGCTCACCAGTATTAGCTATACCGATGGCGGTACGGAACGCAAAATGAAAATACCTAAAAGCGATGTGCTGCACCAGTTCAGGCAGGACGTACAATCGGGCAATCTCCCACTGGTATCGTGGGTGGTAGCTCCCTGCAATTTTTCAGATCACCCTGGCGCACCCTGGTATGGCGCCTGGTATTTAAGTGAGGTGTTAGACATTCTTACCCAAAACCCGGAAGTATGGAAAAAAACCATCTTCATTCTTAACTACGATGAGAACGATGGCTATTTTGATCATGTGCCGCCATTTGCAGCACCCGATCCTTATAAAGAAAACAGCGGGCTGGTATCTAAAGGCATAGACCCTAAAACAGAATACCTTAATCAAAACCAGCAATGGATGAAAGATAAGGCCAAAAGCAAAAGCGACCGTGAAGGTCCTATAGGCCTCGGTTTTCGTGTACCCATGGTAGTGGCATCGCCCTGGAGCCGCGGCGGGTTCGTGAATTCGGAAGTATTTGATCTTACGTCTCCCATACAGTTCCTCGAACATTTTCTGACCAAAAAAACCGGTAAAAAAATAGAAACCGGCAATCTCACCCAATGGCGCCGTACGGTTTGCGGAGATATTACCTCCGTATTCAGACCATATAATGGAGAAGCCATAGCAGCGCCGAAACCGGTGGACAGGATCCCTTTCCTGGAAAGCATTCATAAAGCGCAGTTTAAAGCGCTGCCCTCCGGTTTTAAAAACCTCAGCGCTGCCGAAATAGAACAAATCAATAAAGACCCTCAAGCCTCACCCTGGATGCCGCAGCAGGAAAAAGGAACAAGACCCGCTTCACCCCTGCCCTACCAGTTGTATGCAGACGGGAAGCTCAGCGAAGACAACCGGTCTTTTAAAATAAAGTTTGAAGCAAGGAATGAAGTATTTGGCGCATCGGCTGCCGGCTCGCCATTTTATGTGTATATGCCGGGAAAAGATGTGGCGCCCCGCAACTATGCGGTAAAAGCAGGCGACCAGCTTATTGACGCATGGACATTGCCCGCTAATGAAAACTATCATTTGCAGACCTATGGTCCCAATGGTTTCTTCCGTGAGTTTAGGGGCAATGGCAATGACCCTGCATTAGATGTAGCGTTTGAATACCAGCGTGCGGCAGCCACCCGGAATACGCTCACGGGGAACGCGGAAATAAAACTCAGGAACACAGGTAAGCAAAAACTAACCGTAGAAATAACAGACAATGCCTATAAAGGCAAGGCACAAACGAAGATCATCAACCCGGGTGCACAGGCGGGCATCATCGTTGATCTGTCTAAAAGTTCCGGCTGGTACGACCTGAGTGTAAAAATAAAAGGCCAAAACAGTTTTGAAAAAAGATATGCAGGCAGGGTGGAAACAGGCAGGATAAGCATTACCGACCCGCTCATGGGAAGAATGGTGTGAGAAGAGTGAGTAGTAAGTAGTGAGTAATTACTGTGGCTTATATCTATTGTTTAGCCTATTCAAAATAGCACCTGTATGGACAATGAAGTCTTGTTTTCTGAAAGGCAACGTTTTAAGCAGTGGTGGCTTTGGCTAATCTTATTTGGCATTAACGGACTTTTTATTTTTGGGGTATGTAAGCAGGTAATTGGCGGACAGCAATTTGGCAACAAACCCATGAGTAACACCGGCCTTTTAATTGTAACCGGGTTAACTCTTTTGCTGACTTTATTGTTCCTCAGTTTCCGGCTTGAAACGAGCATTAAAACAGATGGAATTTATGTGCGGTTTTTCCCCATTCATTGGTCTTTCAAACATTACGCCTGGAACAACCTGAACAAATCATATGTCAGGTCATATTCGGCAATTACCGAATATGGTGGCTGGGGCTTACGAACAGGATTACCGGGAAAAGGCGCCGCGTTTAATGTTTCGGGTAATAAAGGGCTGCAATTAGAATTCGACAACAATAAAAAATTACTGATTGGAACGAACAAGCCAGTTGAGTTGGAAGAAGCACTAATTAAAATTGGACGACTTAAACAATAGAAAAAGAGTAACCCCTCTTAGTGTGAGGCCCCTGAGTGCCAGGGTATCATAGCTACTGCAATGGCTTTTATGCAGACTCCGGCTCGGCTAATGCTGAAAACGATTATTTAATAATTAATTAACAATATAAGATGGTGCTATTTTGCTTCTGATCCGTCTATTAATAAAGACAATTACATACAGTCAATTTTCTCATAAGCAGTTAGTTTTGGTTGCGGCCCCTGTTTTTACAGGGGCCAATTTTTTTATTCTTTCTCCGGGAACATGTTGCGAATGCCCTGCATAAAGCTTACCGGGCTATAGCCCAGTTCCTTTTCCGCTTTGTTAATAATAAAGCCTGTTTTTAAGGGGCGCCGCGCCGGTTGCGTAAATACAGCAGCATCTACCTTTTCCATCAGCGCCCTGTTCAGTCCAAAATATTCGGCAACCTGAACCGCCATTTCATAGGGAGTAAGTACTTCCTTACCGGAGATATGATATATGCCGCCTGCGTTTTTTTCTATGATCAATTGTATACCACGAACAAGGTCTTCTACATAGGTGGGCGTACGTACCTGGTCGCTCACCACTTTTATAGTATTCCCTTTTTCAAGATTTTCTTTCACCCAGGTTACAATATTGCTCCTTGTGCCTGCTAATATATTTCCATATACCAGCACAGTGCGCACAATAGCCCAGTTGATCCTGCTTTGCTGCACCATTTGTTCCGCCTCCCATTTGGTTTCTCCATAATAATTAACCGGGGCAGGTATACCTGTTTCCCGGTAAGGACCATCATCACCGCTAAACACAAAATCGGTGGAAATGTATACCAGCTTTGCATGTACAGCCACGGCAGCATCTATAAAATAGCGGGTCGCATGTACATTAGTGTCATAGCACGCTTCCTTATTAAGTTCGCAGGTATCGGGTTGTGCCATGGCCGCAGCATGAACAATTACATCCGGCCGAATGGCAGCTACCTGTGTTAATACGCTCTTTTTGTCTGTAATGTCAATATCGGTATACCGGTAAGGTTTATACGCTGCCGGCAACCTGCAAACTCCCCTCCCTGTAGCCGTTACTTCATGCCCAGCGGTAGTAAGCACTTTCACTGCATTTTGTCCTAAAAGTCCGTTGGCTCCGGTAATTAAAATCTTCATCCTAAGACGTATAAGCCCCGAATATACAAAATCATTAAACCTTCAATCTAAAATTGGGAAATGATTGTAATTATGTACTTTTGACGCTTCTATAAAATAGATATAGAAAAAAATATAATAACTGTACTTGCCCTTTGAATGATCGTAATCATTTCAGACAAGTTTTAAACGAATGGAAAAGAAAGTTTCGAAAATCGGGGTACTGACTTCAGGAGGAGACGCCCCGGGTATGAATGCAGCCATACGGGCCGTAGTGCGTACCGGCTTATATTACGGATTAGAGGTGTTTGGTATTATGCGCGGATTTGCGGGAATGATAGAGAATGATATTTTTAAAATGGAATCCCGCAGCGTAGCCAACATTATACAAAGAGGAGGCACCATTCTGAAAACCGCAAGGTGCAGGGAATTTATGGAACCTGCGGGCAGAAAAAAGGCATACGAAAATCTTAAGAAGCTGGGCATTAACGGCCTGGTGATCATAGGTGGCGATGGCTCTTTCAGAGGTGCACAAACATTTTCCAGCGAATTTGATATTCCCTGCATTGGTTTACCCGGCACTATTGATAAAGACATTGCCGGAACCGATTTTACCATAGGTTTTGATACCGCTGTAAATACTGCCGTAGAGGCTATAGATAAAATAAGGGATACCGCTGATGCCCACGACCGGTTATTTATTATAGAAGTGATGGGCAGAGACTCCGGCTATATTGCTTTGCATAGCGGTATTGCCACCGGTGCAGAAAACATCCTGATCCCCGAACGCATAACAGACATTAATGAAGTAATTGATTCCCTCCAGGAAAAAGAAAAAAGAAAAAAATTAGTGAACCTGCTGGTAGTGGCCGAAGGCACTGAGCTGGGAGGAGCCAATGAAATAGCCAAAGTGCTAAAAGAAAAAATGCCTAACGCCGATATAAAAGTTTGTATACTCGGGCATATCCAGCGCGGCGGCTCACCTTCCTGCCTCGACAGGCTGATTGCCAGCCGTATGGGTTATGCAGCAGTGGAGTGCCTGATAACCGGCAAAGATGTTAACACTATGATTGGCATAATAAATAACCAATTACATTATACCCCTTTAGAACAGGCTGTAAAAGCGGAACAAACAATAGATTACGACTGGCTTAAAATAGTGAAAATCCTGGCTTCGTAGCGGCAAGCGCTATGGGTTGAAGGTAAATGCGCTATACGTTATACTTTTGCGTGCCTGCGTTTTATCATACTGTACCCTGTACCTTATAACAAAAATAAAATCATTACCATAGTATGTCAAAAAATATTACTAAATACCTGCACGAAGAGATGGACAAACAAGCAGGTATTGAACACACGTTTCACCGTACTAAAATTGTTGCCACTGTTGGACCAGCCTGCGATACCTACGATAAGCTGCTGGAACTGGTAAAGGCCGGCGTAAATGTGTTTCGCCTGAATTTTTCGCATGGTGCGCATGCAGACAAGCTGGCTATTATTAAATATATCCGCAGGATCAATACGGAAGAACCATACAATATTTGTATACTTGGCGACCTGCAGGGGCCAAAGCTCAGGGTGGGCGAAATTGAAAATGGTTCCATGCCGGTAAATGTTGGCGATATACTTACTTTCACCAACGAAAAATGTGTTGGTACCAGGGAAAAAATTTACGTTTCCTATCCCAACCTTGCCAATGATGTGGAAGCAGGCAACAAAATTTTAATAGACGATGGTAAATTAGAAGTGCAGGTAACAGAGGTTACCGGAAAAGGAGACGTGAAAGTAGTAGTTACCATGCCGGGTATTTTATCTTCTAAAAAAGGCGTTAACCTGCCCGATACTAAAATTTCATTGCCGGCACTTACGGAAAAAGATCTTGCCGACCTGGATTTTATGATTGAGCATGCGGTAGACTGGATCGCGCTTTCTTTTGTAAGAAGAGTAGATGATCTTAAGATATTAAGAAAAGTGCTGCAGGAACGTAAAAGCAAATGCAAGGTGATGGCTAAAATTGAAATGCCTGAGGCCATTGTTAACCTGCGCGAGATCATTCTTGAATCAGATGGTATTATGATCGCCCGGGGCGACCTGGGTGTTGAAATGCCCGTTGAACAGGTGCCGCTTATTCAAAAAGATATTATTCGTAAATGCCTTCACCGCGGTAAACCGGTTATTGTGGCTACGCAAATGATGGAGAGCATGATGGATCGCATTAAACCCAACCGCAGTGAAGCTACCGATGTAGCCAATGCTGTGCTGGAAGGCGCAGATGCGGTAATGCTGAGCGGTGAAACGGCTATGGGCCAGCACCCGGTGCTGGTAGTGCAAACCATGCGTAAAATTATCCTGGAAGTAGAGAAAAAAGAATACCGCTATAACCGTGAAGAAGATCTGAAGCCGCAACCACATTCGCCGTCTTTTCACAGCGATGCCATTTGTTATAATGCCTGTAAAATAGCGAAAGATGTAAATGCAGACGCACTGCTGGCAATGACCCAGAGCGGGTACACGGCTTTTGTGGTAAGCAGCTACCGGCCCAAATCGCCATTATACATTTTCACAAAAGAAAAAACATTACTTAACCAGCTTAGCCTGAGCTGGGGGGTAAGACCATTCTTTTATGATGAAGAAGAAAATATAGACCAGATTATTTTTGACCAGATTGAAATATTAAAAGGAAGGGGATTTTTAAAATCCGGCGATACCATCGTAAATACCGGCAGCTTACCCGTTCATCTGCATTTACCTACCAACCTGCTTAAGATCACAAAAGTTGAGTAGTTAAGGGGGAGGGTTCAGGTATCAGGTTGTGGGTTTAGGTTTTAGTTACCGGTTGAATACTAACCACGCCACGGCGTCCACTTACAAGCACCCCGCTTATGCGCACCATTATATTGTTGCTGTTTTCTAACATCTTCATGACCATTGCATGGTATGGACATTTAAAGCACCAGGATGTTCCGCTGTGGAAAGCCATTGCTGTAAGCTGGGGGATCGCTTTTTTTGAGTATTGCCTGCAGGTGCCGGCTAATCGTTTAGGGTATGTTAGCGGCTTCAGCGCTTTCCAGTTAAAAATAATCCAGGAAGCCATAACACTGGTGGTATTCGTTGCTTTCGCTTTATTATACCTGCGCGAACCCATGCACTGGAAATACCTGCTAAGCTTTATATGCCTGATGGGCGCCGTGTATTTTGCATTTATGAAATCATAGTTTTTGCTGTCAGCCATCAGCTATGAGCCTGCAAATCACGACACCACTCACGGACTCACGATTCACTCCCCTCTCCTCTCACGTTTCACCTCTCACCACGCCCCTCTTCCCATCATTCACATTTTCACATCTCCAAATTTTCAAATTACCACATTCCCCTCTGCTCCCCCACCGCTCCTTTAAACCGTTTTACGTCCAACGCAGTATTCCCGTTTTCCAGCTTAACATCCTGCTGCGCACGGGGTGAAATACGTGAAAAGGCCCCGTCATTTATATAATGCAGCGCGCTTGCCAGGCAGCTTTCATTTATATCGCCCCAGGGCTTATCTAATCCGTCATCCACGGTAGCGTCCGGCTGCAGTCCATTGAAATAATTGCCTTCGCCATTTTTATTTATACTTCTAAAGGATACCGGAAAAATATACCAGTTGCCCACCCCAATATTAAAATAACCTACAGGTTTTCCGTGGCTCGGCCTGCCAATCAGCTTCACATCCATATAAGGCTTAAGACTATTAATAAGCAGCTCGCTTGCGGACGCTGTATTTTTAGTGATAATAAAAAAGATACGGTTAAGGTTAAGCGCTCCCTTTTTTTGATAGTTGATGGTAGTATCAAAAAGAGCGCTATACTTATCATTATATTTTTCCTGCAGCATAATACCGTTATTGCCTGCTGAAGGCACTAAATAATTAGCCAGCTCATTCTGCAGCTCCACGTATCCTCCTCCATTATAGCGCAGGTCTACTATCATATCGGTAATGCCGGCAGTTGAAAATTCATTGAAAATATTTCCCAGGCGGCCTTTAATGCCGGTAACATTACCCAAAAAAGAATTGAAAACAAAGTACCCGGTTTTATTGCCGCCATTGTTGTACACCGTGTCTAAAATAATGGGCTCATCCTGGTAAGTTGCGGCGGTAAGCGTAATATCAATAGCTGTGCCATCGGGCTTTTCAAAAGTGAAACTGGCGGAAGAACTATTAAACACGGCGGTGGAAATACGTGATACCGTTGCGTCATCGGTATTAACAGTGGTATTATTGTTAACCGACAATATACGCCAACTCCTTTCTATGCCTGCCGCTGCGGCAGGAGACGCCGGTTCTACATAAGAAACCCGCAGGTCATTTGCCGACTTAAAAAATATCCCCAGTCCAAAATCACCGCTGATACCTGAGCTCACATTATTCCATTCGGCTTTTTTTATTGCAAAGCTCCACCGGTCTACAGGATCTCTAAAACCGGGCTCTATACTATACGGGCGGAGCGCTTTCATAATAGCATCGGGATCGGCATAAGATCTCGCATTAAAATCAGAAGGAAGGCTTTTATACCACAGGTAGATATCCTTCGCGTAATTCCAGGCGCTATCTTTAACCCTGTTCTCCGTTGTATTGCCTGCATTGCCGGAATTATTACTTTCCTTTTTGCAACTGTAAAAAGATAGTATAAGGACTGAAAAGAATAATAAGATAATGTTTTTCAAATTCATATCACGGCTATTGAAGTTCGGAACAGGAGGTTTATGACAGTAAATTGCATATTGAAATTACGCATTAACAAGGCATACCGTTGCCCCCAATTTTAGCCTTAACATTTATTTTCCAAAAATTAACGTTGGCTAACATTAAAAATTAACGTTGCAGTTTACCCACCCTGCATCAAACTCCGCATTGTATTTTTTATAGAATTGTATAGCAGGTTCGTTCCAGTCTAATACCTGCCACATCATGCCGGTAAATTTTTTAGCCCGGGCTTCTGCTACCAGGCGATCCAGCAACAATTTCCCAATTCCCCTGCCTCTCCAGGCTTTGGTAACAATAATATCTTCTAAGTACATGCGTTGCCCCTTCCAGGTGGAATAACGTATATAGTACAATGCAAACGCAACAATTTCTTTTGCCCCGGTTTCGTCCAAAGGAACCTCTGCTACAAATGCCCACCACACAGGGTTTTCACCAAAACCGCTTTCAGCAAAATGTACAGGGTCAACCGTTACTTCCTGCGGCGCTTTTTCAAATTCCGCCAGTTCCCGCACCAGTTCCATTAGCCTCGTACAATCTTTCTTTACAGCAGGCCTTATGGTTATACTCATTCTTACTTGATTTGTTGGTTGATTGATTGCACGCTTCTCCCATTTTTTCCCGCTCTTTTTTCACCTCTCACTTCTGACCACTCACTACTCATTTCTCACCTCCCTATTTCCTTTTCGCCTTAAAAATACCATTAGGCTGAATAAAGCGCATACCTGTTACTTTATCATTCGCCACATCAAATTGCACGCTAAATCCATCAAGCGCTTTTAACTTAAAAGTATGATTGCCCAGTGCAATGGTTTCATACTCTGGCTGACCAGGAACAAATACAAATAAAACTTCTTCTTTCAGGTAAACCTTCGTTGTCATGCCACCCAGCTCATACTCACCCACATACTTTTGCAGCGCTTCTTTGCTTAACGCTTTGGGCCCGGGTTTATATACAAACGTTATGGGTTTCAGGGATGGCTCCAGGGTTATGCTCAGGCTTCCAATCTTACCATCATCGCCGGTTCTGAAATTTAAAACCGTTCCACCGGAAGAAGTATCCAATCCTTCCTCCTTATCAAAACCTTTTACTTCAAATACATCGTAATGATAGTGTCTCAACCACATGGAGTCTTTATTAGTTCTGGCGAAAAGCGTATCTTTTTTTACATATACTTCCATATCGCCATACCCGGGATTATTGAAAACACCTTCATAATCCGTAAGTGTATGAGAAGGCTTGGTACCTGCAATACGATTAGAGGTTTTATTCTTTTCCGCTTCCTTTGCCTGCAGGGCCGATTTTGCAACCATCAGCTTATATTCGTTGCTCCAGTTCCTGTATTGTAGTTTCAGCATCCGGTCTGCAACCAGGTTACGTACGACAGAAGGTATAGCAGAGGCATTTTGATTGGTAAGTACAATAATTCCAATACTGTCGGAAGGAAAGAAACTGGTGCTTGCCGAAAAGCCGTCAATATTACCTCCATGTTCCACGCGGTAATGACCGCGGTAAGAAGTAAGGAACCATGCCAATCCATAATTAGAAAAATAAATATCGGGATGCGCTTTATCGGGCAACGCCCCACCCATGGCCATTTGAGTGCTGATAGCTCCCTGTATATAAGAACCAGGCAGGATTTCCTTGCTATTAAATTGTCCGTTATTTATCCATGTTATTACCCAGTTGGCCATTTCCGTAACGCTGCTGTTAATGCTGCCTGCCGGGCCCATACCGTCAATATTAAAATAGCCGAGTTTTTTAATACTGCTGTCTTTTTTCAGGCTATAGCCCAGGGAAGCATCTTCATCTTTCTCCATATTTTTGATACTCAGGTTAGAGCGGTTCATACCGAGAGGCGTAAATATTTTTTCCTTTATATTTTCTTCCCACGATTTACCGCTTATTTTTTCGGCGATCATGCCCTGTGTAAGAAACATGAAGTTATTATACTGCCATACTTCTCTTATGCCTGCATTCGGTTCCTGGTATTGTATGCGCTGCAGCAAACTGTCGCGTGAAGCGGTTGGGAACAGGTACCATGAATAATCATGACGGGGCAGGCCTGTACGATGGGTCGTCATATCCCGCACGGTAATTTTTTCATCCATGTCAGTATTAAAAAAATGCAGCGCCGGCAAGTACCCGGTTGCTTTTTTATCAAGAGACAGCTTCCCGTCTTTTTCCAGCATACCCAGTAAAGAAGCGGTAAACGCTTTGGTACAGGAGCCAATAGCAAAAAGCGTATTAGGTGTAACCGGCTTTTTTGCGGCATAGTCGCGATAGCCAAATCCCTTGCTATAAATCACTTTGTTCTTTTCCACAATAGCCACGGCAAAACCCGCGGTTTTCCAGTCTTTCAGCAGCTTTTCGAGGGCCGTATCCAACCCGGTAAGCCGTTTATCGGGCTGTATTTTATTTTTTTGCGCAAAGGCAAATAAGGAAAAAAGCAGCAGTAAAGAAATCGGGAGCAGTTTTTTCATTGCAGTATGTTTTGTACCAGTAAATTACGATGCTTAAAATAAATACAAAAGCGCACTATTTCAACGCCTGGTCCAGGTCGCTCAGGATATCCGCTATATTTTCCATGCCTACGCTCATACGGATCAAGCCATCGGTTATGCCATACCGTTCCCTTTGCTCTTTTGGCACACTGTAATGCGTCATGGAAGCCGGATGCGACAACAGCGTGTCGCAGGTGCCGAGCGACACTGTTCGGGTACACAACTGTAATTTGTTCATGAAGTTTATGCCTGACTGTAAACCGCCTTTCAGTTCAAAGCTCATCATAGCGCCGGGATGCCGCATTTGTTTTTTAGCTACCGCATAGTCGGGATGCGATGCCAGCCCGTTATAGTTTACCGAAGCCACCGCTTTATGTGTATTCAGCAGCGTCGCTACCTTTTCTGCATTGCTGCAATGCCTTTCCATCCGCACTTCCAAGGTTTTCATACCGTTCACCAGCAAAAAAGCGTCAAAAGGACTGCTGCTGCCACCCAGCGCTTTATATACTTTATAGGCTTTGCCTTTCATAAAAGAAATATCCCTGCTCATAAATACGCCGCCAATGGCGGTGCCATGCCCGTTAAGGAATTTGGTAGTGGAATGAATTATAAAATCAACACCATACTTAAAGGGTTGCTGCAGGTAAGGTGTAGCAAATGTATTATCGCAGGCAATGATCTTTCCGTACTGTTTGCCCAGTTTAGTTAACGCTTCAATATCTACACACTGGATGGTAGGGTTGGCGGGTGTTTCAAGGTATATCATTTTTATAGCCGGATGCTGTTTTAGCATATCTTCCGCGATATTAAGGTTGCGCAGGTCGGCTATAACTGCGTCAACACCAAAAGCGGGCAGCAAGGTGTTCAGTTGTTCCTGGGTGCCGCCGTAAAGTGAATAATGCGACAATACTTTATCTCCCGCCTTTAATGTACTCATCATTAAAGTGCTGATGGCCGCCATGCCGGAGGACTGCAGGTAGGCTTTTAAAACTATGGGAGCGCCATGCTCGTCTGTAAGTCCAAAAGTTTCCATGGCGGCAATCTTTTCTTCCGCTTCATGAAAAGTAGGATTCCCCCAGCGTGTGTATATATAGCCCGGCTCTTTACCGCTGAAACGACGCATGCCCTGTTCTGCATCATCGTATACAAAAGTGGAAGTAGCATATACAGGCGTAAGATGCGCATAATTAGGATCCTGCTGGTGTCCTGCATGTATGGCCAATGAACTAAAACCTGTGTAAGGAAACGTTTTATCTGACATATGAATTAGAATTATAAATAATTGAAGCGCCGGCTGGCCGATTGTCAAAATTACGTGAAAAGAAGAAGGAAACCGTTGGGCAAAACAAAACCCACTGTGTATACCAGTGGGTTTGTACAACCCGGAAACCGGGTTTAAAAATTATTATCATTAAGCTACCTTCAATTGCAGAGCAATTATTCTACAATGAAATCGCCTTTCATAAATCCGTAATGGCCGGGGAAGCTACAGATAAAAGGATAGGTTCCTGCTTCGGGAGCCGTAAACTCAATCGTAACACTTTCGCCTGCACCAATAATTTTGGTATGTGCGATTACATTGGCGGCTTCTGATTCAGGAAAATAATCATTGGCTTTAGCAGCAACAGCTTTAGCGGCAAAGGCTGCTACATCTGTACCGGTTTTTAATATTACAACATTATGCCCCATCGCTTCTTTAGCTAATTTACCGGAATGATGCAGGGTAAGCGTAACTTTCTGGCCCGCTTTTGCCCTGAGTTCAGTTTTATCAAACTTCATTACATCGTTTCCCGTAATTTCAAGTGTTACGCCTTCAGCCGCGGCGGGTGTTGCAGCAGGTGTTTCGGCTTTTTGTTCTTCTGCAGCAGGTTGATCAGTTGCTTTTGAGGATTCGTCTCCACTGCCACATGCTGCCAGGCTAACAACACCGGCAATCAGTGCATACTTAATAATTTTCATGATTGTTAATTTTTGCACGAAGGTACACTGCAAATTCAAACTAAAAACAAAATATTACAGGAATAACAGATTTTTTATCTTAATCGTAAAGTAACAAATCACCTGTTTGCTGCAATAATAATACCGCATGGATATTTAGTGTATGTTAAAGGCTTTTTCAACTGCCTGAATATCTCTCAGATTTACATCTTTGCGCAATGCCAGCCTGGTTGCATCAATTAAAATAACCTTGGCCGAAACTGTTTGTCCGGGCGGGTTAATGGTATTACCCGATAAAGCGCTCATATCAATACTAACATACCCGTTTCCGTGAATGGCACCATACGCAATACCGTCAAATACCTGGGGCAGCGCTTCATAATAAGAAGTACCGGAAAAAGAAAGATAAACCAATACCGCCCCATCCTGGTAAATAACATTATCGAGTTCAGGAATATCCAGCTCCGCGGAATAAATTAAACCTCCATTGGTAGTGGTCCAATCGCCCGGCGCTATATTATACACGGCTGAAAAAGCCTGGTCAACCTTTTGCACCTGCGTTACTTCTGTAACTTCTTTTTTACAGGAAGAAAAAATAAAAAGCGGTAGCGCTGAAAGTAAAAATAATCTTTTCATAAACGAATTTTTAAGTGAACGAACGAATACGGACCTTTGTTACAATTGCAGCTAAGACAAATATTATTCCTCTTAGTTTAAATGATCCGTTAAATTGCCGGGAAAAAACTTAATTCTCCGCAAATACGGTAATACCCCTTTTTCGCTCCGTGTAAAAAAGGTAAATTACATGTTGTTATGGATACCCATCAATTTAACCCACTCAGGGTAACTTCCGAAATAGGCACTTTACGCAGCGTACTGGTGCATACGCCGGATAGCGGACTGGGGAAAGTGGTTCCTTCCAAAGCGCAGGACTGGCTTTTTGAAGACATTGTGCACCTGGATACCATCCGGCGCAAGGAATATGATTATTACACCAAATTACTCCTATACTTTCTTGATCCCGCAAAGATCAAAGGAAAATTAAAGCAGGCGGATGATCCCAAAAATAACAGGAATTTTTACAAGCCCGAGCATCCGGATTTTTTTCGTTCGGATAAAGTAGTGGAATTACAAAACCTGCTGTCGGATATCCTTAATGATGCCGGTATAAAAGAAAAACTAACGGCATCGGTATGCGCAGTTGAAAACTGTTCTTATCTCCTGCAAAAAGAACTGGCGCAACTGCCATCGTGTGCACTGGGCAAAGTATTTATTACCGGCAGCCTGCCCGATAAAACCATGATATTCCCCCCTATTCCCAATTTTATTTTTACGAGAGATATTGGTATCGTAATCAAAGATCATATACTGCTGAACAAGCCTGCTAAAAAGGCCCGCATACGGGAGGCCTTGCTGGCTAAATATATATTTTATAATCACCCGCTTTTTTCAGGCTACCGGCAAAACATTATTGAGCTGGCCGATACCCACCGTCATTTTCTGATGCCGCGCGATGGCGAAGATAAAAAGGTAACGCTTGAAGGTGGTGATGTAATGGTAGTAAGCCCTAACCACCTGCTGGTAGGCGTTAGCGAACGCACCAGCATGGAAGCCGCGCTACAGGTAATCCGCATTTTATTTAATAAACAATTAGTGAATAAAATAAGCGTAGTAAAAATTCCGCGGAAGAGAGATTTTATGCATATTGATACGGTGTTTACCCAGGTAAAAAGGAACGTATGGGTAATGCTGGGCAATTTTTCAAAAGCGGCCATTCGCCAGGAAGCTGCCGACCCTGTGCAAAGGATCCTTGACGCGCCTAAAAAAGATGACTTATTACGGATCATACAATTCCATAAAAACAATACCGGCAAACCGGTTTATATGGATAACCTTGAGGACCTGCTGACCGACATCAGCACGAATGACCTGAAATGCAGGGATAAAGTGCAGTTCATTTATTCGGGCAATAATGAATTTCCTTATGACAGCCGCGAGCAATGGACGGATTCCTGCAACCTGCTGGCGCTTAAAGAAGGCGTTGTGCTGGGATACGACCGCAACGATAGAACCACTGAAGCCTTTCGCCGGCAAGGCTTTGCCGTAACAGCCGCGAGAGAAATGGTGGATGCTTTTGAAAATGGCGCCATAACACCCGACAAAGTAAAAGACACGTTAATATTAATTCCTTCAGCAGAATTATCAAGGGCAAGAGGCGGATTTCACTGTATGAGCATGCCGCTGCTGAGAGATGAAATTGAAGGATGAGAGATGAGGTATCAGGTATCAGGTAATTAATTAAGTAACAACTAAATGCAAACTGCATCACAACTCTTAATGATAAGGCCGGTTAATTTTAGCTTTAACCCTGAAACTGCGGTGAATAATACTTTCCAGGTTGCAAATGAAGACAGGGAAGCGCAGGAAAAAGCATTGAAAGAATTTGAACACTTTGTACAATTACTCACCGCTAACGGTATTGATGTTACCGTTATCAATGATACACCCCTGCCTTATACGCCCGATTCCATATTTCCCAATAACTGGATATCTTTTCATGAAGGAGGGATCATCTGCCTTTATCCTATGTTTGCTCCAAACCGCAGGCAGGAACGAAAGCCGGAGCTGATAGCAACACTGCAAAAAAAATTTAATGCTGCTTCAATCGTTGATCTTACCCGGCACGAAAAGGATAATCAATTTTTAGAAGGTACAGGCAGCATGGTATTGGACCGGCGTTTTAAAATAGCATATGCCTGTCTTTCACCCAGAACAGCTATTGAAGTGCTGGATGAATTTTGCCGTTCCCTGAAATTTATGCCGGTGGCGTTTAATGCATTTGATGATAAGGGCAGGCCCATTTACCATACCAATGTAATGATGTGCGTGGCCAAACAATATGTTGTTATTTGTTTAGAAAGCATTACCGATGCTAAAGAAAGAAAGAACGTAATTTCAGCTATTAAAATGTCCGGTAAAAAGGCAATTCCCATTACCATGACGCAAATGAAACATTTTGCGGGTAATATGCTGCAGGTAACCAACAGGAAAGGAAAAACATTTTTAATCATGTCATCGCAGGCTTACCGGTCCTTATCTCCCGGACAAATAAAGGAGCTTGAAAAATACAATTCCATATTGCATGCCCCGTTAGATACCATTGAAGCTAACGGCGGGGGAAGCGCGAGATGTATGATAGCCGAAGTTTTTATGTAAAATGCCGTATCTAACCCATAAAATAATCCGTTCCATTCAACAACAAATACCATGCGTTACGGGAAAAACATATTGATAACTACCGTTTTGATGATACTGTTCCTTTTCTTTTATATCCGGCAGGTTAACCAGGAAAGGGTTTCAGGCATACAATTGTTATTTACCCAGCCGCAAACGGGCGATGTGTATAAGATAAGATATACCAATAGTGAAGGCAATAAAACTGTTCGTTATTTTAAAATAGCCCGCATCAAAGACGGCGCAGTTTTCTTCTACCGGGGCAAACTCAGCGCATGGAATGTGAGCGATGTATTTTTAGATGATTTTGACAGAGACAGGATAGAAAGCTTTTCAGGAAAAGAACTACGGCAAATAAAAGATGGCACATTCAGTAATAACGAAATGAGCAATGCCCTGCTGGTTGAAATTGAAAGGAAAAACAACAGGATACCTGATAACAGTATTTAACGACCTGGGACTTCCGGTGCTGCTCTACGAAAGTCTCTGACTTTGTACCTCATATGTTCTCCCGGAACTCCGTTCCGCAAAACGATAATAATGCTGTAGTTACAAGTATCAAAAACAAAAAATGGCGCAGTTTAACAGGTATATTCTGGGAACTAATGGTTATTTACAATATATTTTAAGTTGTGGTTTTATAACGCTTTCACCACTGGCTGCTCTGGTACGTGAGACACGTACCAGAGCAGTAGGCACTTACCAGGGCTGTAAGTATACCTGTAGTGTAAACTTTTTGTCAGGCAGCATATTATAAATAACACCTTCGTTACCGTTAAAGCCTGCGAGGTTATGACCGGCACCGCCAAAAAGCCAGAGATATTTAAAAGGCTGGCATTCCGCTTTTATTCCAAGTCCTCCGGGATCAGGATCAACGCCTGGTCCAACAAAAACAGACTGCTTCTTTTGCGCTATGCAAATTACAGATGTAATAAGGCATAGTACTAAGCTAACCCCTGCTGTTCGAAGTCTCCGACTTGGCTGTACAATGTCTCCGTCTCAAAAGGAACATGCGGTCTGACGCTCCTTTGTTGCGTACTGACCGCATTCCCGAATCGCGCCGGCATGACCAGGATCATCCTCAAAGCTGATCTCTCCATTCCTGTTTTTATTTTTACCCCACATTTATGGGTATTTTAAAAACGTTTGAATCCAATGTGCTTTTTCTGGCGCTTGATGCCGTTGGCGCAAACGGCACTTACTATCCGGAACTGGTGCATAATAAATTAATGTGTGCTTCGAAAGAAGAGCGATGCAAAATAGTGGAGTCGTTAAATGAACGGGAATTGCTGTTTCTTAAATATGCGGCTATGGACATTCCCTATAGCGAAGTAGCGGATAGAATGAACCCTGGCCGGCAAAGCATTACCGGTTACCAAAAAAACCTGTACCAAAAATTTGGAGTAAGCTCAAGGATAGGAATGGTATTGTTAGCGGTTAAATATAAGATGGTGGAAATTTAATGCTTAGTATTTACCCGCCTTTGCAATAGCCGCATCTACTATATCAATAGCTTTTTTAAGTTCTTCCCTGGTTATTGTTAAGGGCGGCGAAAGCTGCAGTACATTATCTTGAGAAACCTTAAAGCTCAGCCCGTTGGCCAAACATTCATATAAAACCATTTCCGCTTCCTCAATCGCCTTCTCTTTGGTTTGCTGGTTCTTTACCAGTTCTATGCCCCATAACAATCCTATACCCCGTACATCGCCTATTAAAGCATGTTTTTGTTTGAGCGCTTCCAGTTCGGCTTTCATAAACGAAGCATCGGCATTCACTTTCGCAAGTATCTCCTCTTTTTCAATGAACTCCAGCATGGCGGTGGCTGCCACACTGCCCAGCGGGCTTTTTTCGTGCGTATAATGACCAAGTGACACATCAGTGGCAATATTGTACGCATCACGGGTAACCATAGCCGCTAAAGGCATAATACCCGCTCCCAGTCCTTTTCCCAAACAAACAATATCCGGTTCTATATCATAATGCTCAAAGGCAAACATTTTACCCGTTCTGCCAAAAGCTATGGGTATTTCATCTAATATCAGCAATACACCATGCCGGGTACATATTTCCCTTACTTTTTTCCAATAGGCTTTTGAGGGTATCTGCACATCGGTATTGCGTATCGTTTCTACTATGAAAGCGCCTATATCACCTTCCTTCTCTATTACATATTCAAGATAATCTGCGTACACCACGTCATTGCCATCATCGCTAAAAACACCACGGTAAGAAGTAGGCGGCGGTATTCTTTCCACTCCGGGCATCAGCGGTCCCATACCCTTGCGGAATACCTGTTCACCGCCCGCGGAAATAGCGTCTAAGGAAGCGCCATGAAAAGAATCCCACAGCGATACTACCTTATGTTTACCGGTAACGATACGGGCTAATTTCAGGGCCATACCAATAGCCGAAGTACCTCCCGGCGCCAGCAACACACGGTTCAGGTCGCCGGGAAAAAGGGACGCCAGCTTTTTAGCCAGCGTAATAGCCGGCACATTGGTATAACGGCGGGGGCTAAACGGCAATATATCCATCTGCGCTTTTACCCTTTCCATTACAAACGGGTTACGGTAACCTACCTGGTGCACATTATTACCATGAAAGTCCATATAGGATTTGCCGGTAAGGTCGGTAATATAAACTCCTTCACAGGATTGCAGCACATCCAAACAGGGCGTAGACATAGACTGGTGCATGAAATATTGCGCGTCTTCATCTAAGTATTTTTGCGTTTCTGCATGCGCTATTACCTTATACCAGGCACTGCGCGAAGCGGATAAATTGATATCGCCTTCCGTGCGGCTGTATGCATCTTTCATGCCGTAAAAATAGTTGTTTAGTAATTGTAAACAAGCCAAATACCGTGAATTGTTGAAAACGATATGCGCTTTTTATTTTAATCTGGACTTTATAATTATCGCCCAAAAATACTAAGCGCCAGGGTCTGCCGCCCGCAATGGTTATTTATGAAGACCCCAACGCGACTAAAAGATCTTACCTCTTATCTCTTACCTCTTACTTCTTAAATTTTATTTAGGCACTGTAATTTGTTTTTGGGAAATTTGCACACCCGGCTATGACTTTTAAGAATCATTATAGAACCTTAGGTGTTTCTCCCCATACGAGTTCGGATGCTATTAAAAAAGAGTTCAGAAAGCTCGCATTACAGTATCATCCCGATATGAATGCGGGGAACGAGTTTGCCACACTGCGGTTCAGGGAACTGCAGGAAGCTTATGAAACCTTATCGCATCCTTCAAAAAGAGCAAAATATCATTATGAATGGAAATTACATTTTCCGCACACCGATGTCAATACTGACTGGGAACATACGCCCCTGACCATTTTAAATGAGGGCATCCAGCTCAATAGGCAGATCGCGGCTATGGACATATTCAGGATGAATAAGGAAGCTATATTCATCCGGGTAAAAAAAATACTGTCTGAACCGAATATCAACTTGCTGCTGCAGCATAAAGATGCAATGTTAAACCAGAAGCTTATCATCCAGCTTTTATCCGCTTCATCGGAACTGCCTTTTAAATATGTTGATTCCATTGCCGCTTCCTTAAAAATGCTAGCCGGCACTGATGATGCGGCTATAAAAATGATAACGGATTTTGTAAAAACAGCGCAACAAAAAAATTACTGGGAAAAATTTTATCCGCTTATTGTGCTGCTCATTACGCTGGCGATATGCGTACTGATATACGGTGCGAGCCGGTAGCACGGGTTTTACTGCTGTGCCAGCAAATCTTCAATGATCTCTATATATTCTCTTTTCTGCTTTTCATAATCGGCCCCTGTTCCGGGGCCGTTAAACCCTGCATGTATTTTTTGAATTTCACCTTTCCTGTTCACAAAAATAGTAGTTGGGAAAGCGGGTATTTTTTCTAACTGTGGTAATGTTTTTTCAGCACGCTGAGGGTCGCTTACGGCAACCGGGGTAATGAGTACCGGGTATGCTACTTTTAACCGCTTCATAAAATTTTTTACACTTTGCTGCGAACGGGTAAAATCGGCTGTTCTTTCGTATGCCAGCCCCAGTATCTCTACTCCTTTTGATTTATACCGCTGATATATTTGATTCATAAAAACGGTCTCATCCATACAGTTAGGACACCAGGAGCCCAAAAGCTGTACGATCACTACCTTATCTTTAAACCTGTGTTCATTAACAGATACCGGCTTACCATCCACATCATTAAAAGTGAAGTTTAATTTTGGAGATGTGCCCTGCTTTAAAAGGCCGGAAGAACTATTACCGGCTAATGCTGCTGCCGCATCTTTGTTGGCTTCCCATTCTCTGGGTATTCCCGCACCCGAAAAATATTTTCCACCACTGATCTTTTTTGCATCATCAATTTTTGCGGTAAACAACATGGCATACCCACCATCAAAACCCGACAGCTTGAGCGAGTCGCCATCTACCACACCTTCAAGATAGCGGTAATCGCCCGATGGCGTAAGAAAAGAACCTGTTAATGCCGTTCCTGCCTGGTTAAAAACGCCTACTGCTTTTACCGTGCGTTCACTACCCGGAATAAAAAAAGTAGTTGCCCATCGCCCTGTTATATTCGCGGCAGGTTTTGTATTGCCCGCGTTAAACCGGTAGCTCTTTTCACCTTCGTTTACAGCAAAAAAAGGCATAACCAGGTTACGGTCTGCCAGCCGTTTTATCCAAACGCCCTGTAGCTGCTTATCATTCGTAAAAACAGCCCTGAACTGCGAATCAAAAAAGGGAAGCCGTATAAATACAGAGTCATCCTGTACTGTAATATCATCAACGGCTAAGCGCTCTGCAGCATTGCGAACATATATGATTGGCTTCCCCGCATTTTTGCTTACCTCAAAGTTGAAGATAATATTATTGCCGTCTGTTCTTTCCAGTTCACCACGCCACTGCCCTGCGGAGAGCTTATTTTTTTGTTGCGCCGGGGCATATAAACCGCCTATTAATAAGGTTAGCGCCAATACCGTTCGTTTCATAAAGTTGCATTCCATAAAGTGCAAAAATACAAAACTTATTCCTGCCGCAGGTTAAGCAGCATATCGGCGGTTATGCCCGGCAAATCATATTCGTGCTTCCAGCCCCAATCCTTTCGGGCAGCGCTGTCGTCAATACTTTGCGGCCAGCTATCGGCAATAGCCTGCCTGTAATCCGGTTCATAGGTAATCGCAAAGCCGGGTATATGTTTTTTTATTTCTGCCGCAATTTCCGCTGGCGAAAAGCTTATAGCAGCAAGGTTATAGGAGGTTCGAACAGCAATGTTAGCAGCGCTTGCTTCCATTAACTCAATAGTTGCCCTGATAGCATCGGGCATATACATCATGGGCAGGGAAGTGCCGGCAGATAAAAAACTGGTATACTTCTTTTCTTCCAGTGCTTCATTAAAAATTTCTACCGCGTAATCGGTAGTACCGCCGCCCGGTGAAGATTTGTAGCTGATCAGTCCGGGATAACGCAGGCTTCTTACATCTACGCCAAAACGCCTGTTGTAATAATTACACCAGAACTCCCCGGCGTATTTGCTTATGCCGTATACCGTAACCGGTTCTATTATTGTTTGCTGCGGGCAGTTTTGCCGCGGGGAAGTGGGTCCGAATACGGCGATACTGCTTGGCCAATATACCTTTTGCAGTTGTTCTTCCCTTGCAATATCCAGCACGTTCAATAAGCTTTGCGTATTCAAATGCCAGGCCAGTCCCGGGTTTTTTTCGCCGGTTGCCGATAAAATGGCCGCGAGTAAATATATCTGGGTAATGTTTTGCCGGATCACCTGCACATGCAGCATTTCCTTATTCATTACATCTAATGAAACATAAGGCCCCGTACCTTTTAACAGGTCGTTTTCTTCCCTGAGGTCGGATGCAACTACCTGGGCATTGCCATATATCCTGCGTAAAGCCAGCGTTAGCTCCACACCTATCTGGCCCGATGCGCCTATAACAAGTATTTTATCTTTCATCATGGTATTATATGTATTACAATTTAAACATGTACAAACGGGATGTCGGCTATTAGCCGTCAGATTCAGCAATCAGCAGCGATCGGCTAAAGTATACTAACGATGAGCTAACGCCTTCTTTCACTTCTTACCTCTTACCTCTCAAGGTAACGATAAACAACAAACCAAAAACTTTAAACTCCCCATTCGTTGCGTATTTGTTAAAAGCCATCTCAAACCATATTTTTTTATAAATTGTACTCTCTTTTAAAAACGCAATAAATTTTAACTATGATCATTCGTTTATCCAAAATTGTATTGAGCGCTTGTTTATGTTTTACTATTTCCGCGGGTTTTGCACAACAAGCCCCCAGAAATGGCGACCCTAAATTAACCGAATACTGGGACCCTGCCGTAAGGGTTATAACACCCGGCAAAGCCAATGCCGATGCCCCTTCGGACGCTATTATATTATTTGACGGAAAAGATGCTTCTAAATGGAAGTCTGCAAAAGACGGCAGCCCGGTAAAATGGAAAATTGAAGGAAATGCTTTAGTAGTAGAAAGCGGTACTGGTAATATAAAAACCAAAGAAGGCTTTGGCGATTGCCAGTTGCATATTGAATGGCGCACTCCTGCTGTAGTAAAGGGTGAAAGCCAGGGCCGTGGAAACAGCGGTATTTTTTTAATGGGCAGATATGAACTGCAGGTACTGGATTCTTATAATAACCGCACCTATTCCAACGGACAGGCCGCAAGTATTTATAAACAAACGCCTCCGCAGGTAAATGCTTCCCGCGGACCGGGTGAATGGCAGACCTATGATATATTATTTACTGCTCCTACCTTTCAGGAAGATGGCACCGTTAGAACACCCGCAAGGATCACGGTATTTCACAATGGCGTGATAGTACAAAACAATACTACCATATGGGGATCTACCCAATATGTTGGTACACCCAATTACGAAAAACATGGCGATAAAGAACCGATCGAATTGCAGGATCACGGCAACCCAACTGCTTTCAGGAATATATGGATAAGGCCTTTGTAGGAAATGTGAAAGTGTGAGAAATGTGCTAATTTGATTGGGAGCGGCAAACCCATGAGGCTTGTGGGAGGGGATTGCAGCGTGGGAAAGTATCATCATCGGTTTGTGGAAATGTGAATATGGGTGTATCCTGATGATGGGCTGTGAACCGCAAATTTTAATGCGAGTGGTGATAGTGAGCAACCCGATACCTGACACCTGTAACCTGAAACCTGCAATAACCTCAAACTTTCTACCTTTGCTGTATGGCAGAAGATTTGATTATTGCAACGGGTTCCAAGGCGGAGCAATACCAGTTACTTATTCCCCAGGTAAAAGCACTGATAGAGGGCGAGTCCGACCTGGTAGCCAACCTTGCGAATATAGCTGCCGCGCTGAAAGAACAGTTTGGCTGGTTTTGGGTGGGGTTTTATATGGTTAAGGATAATGAACTCGTAGTGGGGCCTTTCCAGGGACCGGTAGCATGTACCCGTATCCGTAAGGGACGGGGTGTATGTGGCGCCTCCTGGGAAAAAGCGCAAACGATTATTGTACCCCATGTTGAAAAATTCCCGGGACACATCGCCTGCAGCAGCCTGTCGAAATCGGAAATTGTTGTGCCTGTTATCAGGCATAATGCAGTAGTGGGCGTACTGGACGCAGACAGTGATGCTTATGACCGGTTTGATGCTACCGACCAGCAATACCTTGAGCAGATAGTGGAGTTAATACAATGGTAACAGTATAAAAAAATATGATGCAATACAGAAACCTGGGTAACACAAAAGAACAGCTATCCGCTATTGGCCTGGGCTGCATGGGCATGAGCTACGCCTACGGCCCAACGGATGATACGGAAAGCATCGCTACGCTGCATAAGGCATTGGACCTGGATATCAACTTTTGGGATACAGCCGATATGTACGGCAATGGTACAAATGAAGAACTGGTATCGCAGGTGCTGGCATCCAACCGCAATAAGGTTTTTATTGCCACTAAATTCGGCTTTCGTTTTAAAGACAGCACTCCGGGCCATAGCGGTCTGCCCGGCACTTACGTTGACGGGTCGCCGGCTTACATCAAAACGGCTGTAGAAAAAAGTCTGAAACGATTAAAAATTGAGACTATTGATTTGTACTACGCCCACCGCGTAGATAAAACCATTCCTATAGAAGAAACCGTTGGCGCCATGGCCGAACTGGTTAAGGAAGGCAAGGTACGCTACCTCGGACTGAGTGAGGCTTCCGCTCAATCTATCCGGAAAGCGCATGCCGTTCACCCCATTGCCGCGTTACAAAGCGAGTATTCATTACTGAGCAGGGATATAGAAGGCGAAATATTAGATACTGTACATGAACTGGGTATTTCATTAATTCCTTACTCACCGCTGGCACGCGGAATTATTACCGCTACGATAAACGATCCTGCACAACTGGCTGCAGATGATTTCCGCCGCACATTACCCCGCCTTAATGAAGAACATTTGCAGAACAATATTCAACTGGGAAATGCATTTGCGGCGCTGGCTAAAGAAAAAAACGCCACGGCTGCACAGCTTGCCCTTGCATGGGTGCTGGCACAGGGCAATAATATCATTCCCATACCCGGTACTAAAAAAAGAAAATACTTAGTGGAGAATGCAGGCGCAGTGGATATTCACCTATCAGCAAATGATTTAAAAAAGATTAATGATTTAATGACCCGCTATCCTAATGTAGGCAACCGGTATGGCGATGGCGGTATGAAGCTGGTGAATGTGTAGGTATCAGGTATCGGCTGTCAGGTTCATATATCCTGTGTTGCAACTTATCCCTTATCTGTCCTGTCATTTCCCCTCATTCTGCTCCGCCAGTTCCGTGAGTACCTGCAGCATAGCAGATCCGGCTTGTTCGCCCGGCGACATTCCGGTAAGGTAAGGAGCGGCATGCAGTTTGGCGCCCGGTTCAAAAAAATCTGGTTTCAGTATATAGCCCAGTTCATCCTGCCCCAGGCCTATAACAAATTTTGGACCTTTATTAGTCATTAATTTTTTGGTTGCAAAAGCGTATAACGGGGAGGTCTCACCAGGATGCGTGGCAAATGCCGCATTGCCAATAGTAAACCAGGCAATTTCAGTAGGGGTGCCATCGCTGATATCCCTTTTAATTATTCCCGCGGCGGTCATTTGCTTAAACCCATTATTGCTAACCGGCATTTCAAAACGGCGTGAAGCAAAAGATATACCGGTTCCCTCCAGTTTCTTCGCTTGCTTTAACGCACCGGTAACCGCGGTGGCAAGCGCAGCTCCTTTCTTTTCAGCTTCTTCAAATGTGCGCGCCACTTTTTCAGGTTGCACCCACCCTCCAATCGCCCCCTGCACATATAAGTTTATGCCGCCCACACCTTTCTTCATTTGTTTATAAAACCCGGAAGGAAAGTCGGCACTCACCAACGTATTTTCTCTTCCCAAAAAAGTAGGATGGCAGGCAAAATTGGTAAGCGTAGCAATATTTTTTCCACCCGGAGCGGTAAATTGCACAGTTGTAACGGAACGGTCTATTTCCAGGCTGTCTGAAACATTTTCCACCCATCCTTCACCAAATACGGTATCGGCATATTTTGCCACAGCCTGCTGCCGGCGCTTCCATGCTTTTTCAATCACCTCCGCGGTAGTCTTAACTAAAAAGCCAATATATGCGCTGTCTGTGCCGGTATGCGCCATATCCTTTCCCCATATGCCAATTACATCCGGTCCCGAATGGGTGTGTGTAGAAGAAACAATGATTTGTCCTGCATTAAATACACCAGGCGGGAGCTTTAATTCAACCGCGTCTCTTATTTGCTGCACAACAGGATAGGGCAACCCAATACAATCTATAGTAACCAATGCCAGTGCGTTGAGCTTGTTGGATACTACTACAGCTTTTACAAAAAGGTTGTCGTGCACACCTGTGCTCCTGCGGTTCTGATCATAACCGGCGAGGAAGCTTTCACTATCCGGATTGATTACCGCCTCAGCCGCACCCACCAGCAGGCGGCCGGGTGCATTGTTTTGAGCGGCAAGTAAAGTGGTTCCAAAAAGAAAAATAATAAACAGGAACATCTTTCTCATAGCTGTATTCTTTATTTGAAAATAAGTAATTCGCTTTTTACTAAAAAGGATTGCTACTTTTTTTTATTAAACTGGCATATTTTTTATACGTAACTTGTTAACAATACCTGGTGTATGAAGCAATTGCCTTTAACTGTAAAACGTTCCATAGAACTTTTGGGGTTATGTTTACTCATAGCCCTTTTTTCTGTAGCCAATTCCATTATCATGCCTTTGCTGATGGCTTTTTTCATCAGCCTCATGCTATTGCCCCTGTTCAGGTTTTTACGAAAAATAAGAATCCCCGAACTCATTGCTATCATACTGGTTATCTTAACCGCCGCTCTTATAATAATAGCTATACTGGCATTTTTTTCCCTGCAGATCGCTTCCTTAGTGAACGATTTTCCCCAATTAGAGAAAAACCTTAACATACACTGGACTACGCTAAGCAACTGGATTAACAGGAACCTGAATCTTTCTGCCGACCAGCAAATTAAAGTACTGCAGGAACAGGGCAGCAAGCTGGTGAATAACGCGGGTTCTTACCTGAGCGGTGCCGCCGTGTCTGTTACTGGTGTATTTGTATTTATGGGACTGCTCCCTATTTACGTTTTCCTGATTCTTTTTTATAAAAACCTTTTGCTGCGTTTTGTTTTCCTGTGGTTTAACAGGGACGATCACCCGCAGGTGGAATCGGCACTGCGTGAAACGGAAGTAATGGTTAAAAGTTACCTGATGGGTTTAGTGATACAGGTAACCTATATGACCATTATGTTAGGCGGCATTTTAATGATTATAGGTATTAAACATGCCATGCTCATTGCTATCATTTTTGCCATTCTTAATCTTATCCCCTATGTGGGTGCTCTCATTGGCAACGTAATTGGTGTATTGCTTACGCTTACTTCTTCCAGCGAATTATGGCATGTATTTGCCGTATTGATCGTGATTGCTGTTGTTCAGTTTTTAGACAACAATATTCTCATGCCCCGTATCCTGGGCTCTAAAGTAAAGATCAATGCCCTGGTAAGCATTATAGGCGTTATTATCGGCGGCACGCTTGCCGGGGTTTCGGGCATGTTCTTATCGCTGCCCATGATTGCCATACTTAAAATTATTTTTGATCACACTACGGATTTCCGGCACTGGGGTATTTTGCTGGGCGATGAACGCCCCGGCCTCAGCCCTATGACCAACCCGGCGGTAAGGTTAAGGAACAGGCATGTAAGAAAAACAGATGCGGAAGAGGAAGAAGAGGAAGCATGAAAATTTTAAATTTGAAGTGCCTGGCATACATTGATTGAAAGCATTTTGCCTGATCTCCTTCGTGGCAGGATATTTTTATGTCCTTAGCTGCATTGCTACTATTAAGCTACAGTTGCCACGCTCGCTTGTGCAACACCAATTCTATCCTGCTTTTCCACCCCTTACTACCGGGTCAATCAAGTGCTGAAAATAACATGATGTGCCATTGGCGGCCCGCTTACCATGGAACGAACTATTTGTATTTTATTATGCGTTGCCCCGCACTTCTTCATGTATTAACCACAATACATTTACAGACCAGACATCCCTGTACCCTGCAACCTACTTCTTCATCATAAATGTTTTAAAAAACTCCAGCGATTCCGGGTTTTTTACAGATCCGGCGTTCACTGATTTCTCTAACGGCCTACCCATTAATATCTTTTTAACGGGCATTTCCATTTTTTTTCCGCTAATAGTATAGGGAATATCATTTACCGCGATCATTTCATCGGGCACATGACGTGGAGAATAGGTGCTGCGTAAGGTTCTTTTGATAGTCTCTTTTATTTCTGCGGTTAAGCTGTGGTTTTCTTTCATCACCACAAATAAGGGCATATAATCACCGCCGCCGGGCAATTCAATATTAACGATCAGGCTGTCTTTAATTTCCGGAATCGTATCTATCGCCCGGTATATTTCCGCCGTTCCAATCCGTACCCCCTGCCTGTTAAGCGTAGCATCCGACCGGCCGAGAATGATCACCCCGTTGCGGGGTGTTATTTTCACCCAGTCGCCATGCCGCCATATTCCGGGATAGGTTTCAAAGTAGCTGGAAAGATATTTTTCAAACTGCTTATCGTTCCAGAAAAATACCGGCATAGAAGGCATGGGTTTAGTAATCACCATCTCTCCCACTTCATCCCACAGCCGATTGCCCTCCTCATCCAGCGCATACATTTCGCAACCCAGGGCCCTGCATTGAATTTCGCCTTCATAAACCGGCAACAGGGAGCATCCACCTACAAACGCGGTACACACATCCGTACCGCCACTCATACTGCACAACCACAAATCTTTTTTTATTTTTTCATACACATAATCAAATCCTTCCTGCGGCAGCGGCGACCCGGTAGAACTGACAGAACGTAATGCGGAAAGATCGCCGTACTCACCCGGAAGGATACCTGCTTTTTTACAGGCCATGATAAAAGGCGCACTGGTACCAAAATGATGCACCCGCGCATTTGCCGCCATCCGCCACAGCACGCTGATATCCGGGTAACCGGGATTACCATCATACAGTACAATGGTAGCGCCTGTAAGCAGGGCAGCGTGCAGGTAGTTCCACATCATCCAGCCGGTAGTGGTAAACCAGAAAAAATTTTCACCGGGCTGCACATCATTATGAAAAGCCAGGTATTTATAATGTTCGAGTAATACACCGCCATGACTATGCGTGATGGCTTTTGGAATGCCGGTTGTGCCGGAAGAATATAATATCCATACAGGATGATCAAAAGGAACAGCGGTAAACCGAAAATCCGTATATGGAGTTTGCATCGCTTCACTCCACAACACGGCGCCCGGCATATCCTTCGCATCAGCATCCTTACCTGCATAAGGAATCCTTATTAATTTTTCAACCGAAGGAAGTGCCGCCTTAATGGCTTTTACTTCGTCTGTACGGTTGAACATTTTTCCATTATACATGTATCCATCCACCGCAATCAATATTTTGGGTTCAATTTGCTGAAAGCGCTCCATAACACTTCCCGACCCAAAATCGGGTGAACAACTGCTCCATACCGCCCCAACACTCATAGCGGCCAGTAGCGAGATGGTAGCCTCAGGAATATTAGGTAAATAAGCCGCGATTCTGTCGCCGGGCTGTATACCCTGCTGTATAAATAAACTTTGCAATGCCGCTACCTTCTGTTTCAGCTCTTCCCAACTGACGGATGTAAGCGGATGCCGCTCGGATTGAAATAATATGGCAGGACGCCCGCCTGTTGCATTACGAAAAATATGCTCGGCATAATTTAATGTAGCGCCCTCAAACCATTTTGTATGCGGCATAGGATCGTTACTCATCACACTCCTGTATGGAGCATGATGGATGATCTTAAAATAAGCTGAAATGCTCTTCCAGAAATCTGCTGTATGCTCAACAGACCATTGCCACAAACTGTCGTAATCTTTACAATCTAATTGCAGGGTATCCTTTAACCATTGCATATACTGCGTAAGGTTTGAGCTGCGTTTAAAAGCGCCCGAAGGCTTCCATAATATAGGTGGTACCATAGTGTGCTAAGATAAAATAATTACTGTCAATATAAAATGCCAGGCCAGGTTACGAAAAGCTACACTTAGGGGCTATCGTTTTTTTGAGCCCTTCCTTGCCAGGGGTGACAGGCAATGGGTTTTTAGGCGTAACGCCGCAATTTGTTATATAAAAGTAAAGATTTGGCTTAGTTTTTTCTGCAACTGTACTTTTGTATGCGTTTATACGTCATAACCATACATAAAACAACAGCCGGTTTGAAAAAAATAGTACTTATACCAGTTTTACTTTATTTCTACAGCATCACTTTTGCTCAAAAAGTGGACAGCATTTATTTTAATTTGTATACCGATAGCCTGAAAAAAGGAACATACAATTATATTAATGTAATTGGGAAACTCTCAAACGGCAATTTCCGTCCGATGGACAGCACCCAGCTTCTGTTTACTGCTTCTTATGGAAAATTCTACGGCAACAGCCTATGGTTACCCTTTGAACCCACGGTTGAAAAAGTAGAGGTCACGGTTAAAGCAAGGCAAAATCCTTCGCAAATACTATATCGTACCATTTATATAAAAAAAGCAGCCGATGATGCAAAATTGAAAACCGTGGATGAAATAATGGCTGAACCACCAAAATCAAAGCGGAGAAAGCATTAACACAGATATTTCCTTCTGCTATTTACATCAACCTGAAAGTATCGCCGTCAAACAGCCCCCTGTCGCTCAGTTTTAAATGGGGTATTACCAATAGCGCCATAAAAGACAATGTCATATAGGGTGCAGACAAAGCTGACCCAAGCGCTTTGGCAGCTTTATCCATCATGGCGTAACGCGCGGCTACGCTGTAACCATCCTCAGTACTCATTAAACCAGCTACAGGAAGTGGCAATATCAGGTTTATTGGTTCGCCGCTGCCGGGTGAAGGCGCCCACAGGCTCACCCCTCCTTTACATTCAATGACCATGTTTACAGCATGGCATATGGCCGTATCATCTGTTCCTACAGCAACAATATTATGACTGTCATGCGCAACCGAAGAAGCTATGGCTCCTTTTTTCAAGCCAAAATTTTTAATGAAGGCTTTAGCAACAGGAGCATTGGTGTAACGGTTAACCACTACAATTTTCAATATATCATTGCCGGTATCTGAAACGGATACGGGATGTTCATACAATAATTTATTGGTAATAAGCTGGCCATCCAATGCTTCTATTACCGGCAATAAAGCATGCGTTTCCACAAAGGAGAAATCCTGTATCGTTTTCTTCTTACAGTGAAAATTATTAATCGCTCCGCTGTTCGCAACAGGTTGTACCAGGCTCTTTCCCTTATCTGCCACCCATTCACCTTTTACCCAGGTTTGCAGCACTTCAAAGCTGGTTAAATCTTTAACTAATATAAAATCGGCACTATCACCTGCGCGCAGCAACCCCACATCAAGCCGGTAATGCAAAACAGGATTGATACATGCCGCTCTTAATATCTTATATATGTCTATCCCTTTGGATGCCGCCCTGGCGCATAACTGATTAATATGCCCTTCCACCAGGCTGTCGGGGTGCTTGTCATCGCTGCAAAACATTATCTTTTCCGGGTAGTCATGCAACAGGTCAATTAAGGCTTCAAAATTTTTAGCCGCGCTTCCTTCTCTTACAAGAATATGCATTCCGTATTGCAGCTTATCCAATGCCTCGGCTTTGGTAAAACATTCATGGTCTGTTGAAATGCCCGCATCAATATATTGTTTAGCCTGCCCGCCCCTGAGTCCCGGCGCATGCCCGTCTACGGGTTTATTAAGCGTTTGCGCCGCAGCAATTTTTTTCATTACGCCTGCATCCCTCCTTAAAACTCCGGGAAAATCCATCATCTCGCTCAGGTATTTAACTTCGTCTTTCCGCAGCAGTTTTTCAACATCATCAGCATTTAACTCCGCTCCCGCGGTTTCAAATACAGTAGCCGGCACACAACTGGGAGCACCAAAGAAAAAATGGAAAGGAACTTTTTTACCATCATTGATCATATATTCCACGCCTTCCATACCACAAACATTAGCTATTTCATGGGGATCGCTAATGGTGGCTACCGTACCGTGCACCACAGCAAGTCTTGCAAATTGCGAAGGCACGAGCATAGAGCTTTCAATATGAATATGCGCGTCAATAAAACCCGGTAAAATAAAAGGAAGGTCGCGATCATCTTCATTCTCTATTTCCTGTATTGCCTGTATCTTACTCCCGTCAGTAAAAATGATTCCGGGGTATATGGTTTGCCGCAAAACATCCACGATCCGGCCTTTAATTTGATTAGTATATGTCATATTATCAGAAAGTAATGATCCGGTAACAAGTTAAATGATAAACGGAAATTATAAACAGGCCGGAAACACTTATTTTTGACGGAATAATTAAAAGTAAAATCAATGAAAAAATTAAAGTTCGCCATATTGGCTGTTCTTATAAGCATCATGGCTATACCTGTACAGGCGCAAACAGTGGATGAATTGCAAGCCAGCTATATTAAAGCATTGGGTGGCAAAGAAAACCTGTCTGCATTGAAAAATATTTTCATTGAAACCAATATGGAAGTAATGGGCATGCAAATGCCGGCCAAACAATGGATCATTTATGGCACAGCCTCGCGCCAGGAAGTAGCGTTTCAGGGGCAAAAAATGGTCACCTTTATAGCCAAAGATAAAGGCTGGATGATCAATCCTTTAATGGGGAGTACAGAAGCCCGGCCCATACCTGATGATGCCGTAAAGGCAGCAGAAGGAACTTTAATTGCAGGAAGCGAATTAACCGATTACAAGGCAAGAGGATTTACCGCTGTTTATAAAGGAAAAGATACGGTTAATAACATAGCAGCACACAAGATCATACTGAGCAGGGGCAACTATGAAAGTACTTTTTACCTGGATCCAAACAGCTATTATGTGATCCGCAACATTGTAAAAACTGAAGTAGATCAGCAAACGGTTACACAAACCACCGATTTTTCGGATTACCGTAAAACACCGGAAGGCTTTGTTTTTGCCTATAATGCCGTAATAAGTAATGCTATGGTAGGAGAAATAAAATCCAGCATCAGTAAAATTGAGATCAATACCTCACTTGATATTAAAGCTATGGAGCAAACGAATTAACGGACAGCAAAAATATTTTAACGCTAAGATGCCTTCCTGTGTTCATTAAAACCGGGCGATGTGGCTGCTATGATTTTTGAGTGCAGCTCTTCAGGCTTAAAGGGTTTAGGCACATAATCATTAAAGCCCTTACTGAGCAAATCTTCCTTTATGTTTTCATAAGTAGCCGCTGTAAAAGCGATAATAGGTACATAAGGGTGTGTTTTTCTTATTTCCGCAACGGTTTGCGCTCCGTCCATTTCGGGCATTTCCAGGTCAATGAGTAACAAATCGGGTTGATGCTGATGAAAAAGTGCTACTGCCTTTACGCCATTTTCTGCTTCAATTACCTCCATATTCCATTTTTGTAAAAATCGTTTGGCAACTATCATATTGATAGGATTGTCTTCCGCCAGCAACACTTTTATTCCTTCCAGGCTGGAAAGTCCTTTCAGTTTACTTTCATCAACATACGATTTTTGCTGCCTGGCAATTTTAAAGCTAAGTGTAAAATAAAAGGTACTGCCAATTCCTACATTGCTTTCGGCCTGCAGGTCGCCTCCCATTTGAGCAACAATTTTTTTGCTTATCGCAAGCCCCAGTCCTGTACCGCCAAATTTTCTCGTTGTTTCAATATCCGCCTGTGTAAAGCTTTCAAATATCTGCCGCATCTTATTTTGCGCGATGCCAATGCCGGTATCTTTAACCGCGATATAAATATCAGCATGATGGCTCTTATGCGCAATTTCTTTTACCTCAATCGTAATCTTTCCGCTCTCCGTAAACTTTATAGCATTTGCCACCAGGTTATTCATTACCTGTATCAGGCGCATTTCATCGCCATATACTTCCAGGTTCGCATTGTCATTAACATCAATTTGAAGCAACAGGCGTTTTGCCGCTATGGGAGCGGCAAAAGGAGCTATCACTTTTTGTAAAAAAGCCTTCATATTAAATGGCGCATTTTCAAGCACCATTTTCCCGGCTTCAATTTTGCTAAAATCAAGGATGTCGTTCACCAATTGCATCATGTGCTCTGAAGAATATTTGAGTACTTCAAAACTCTGTTTTTGCGATGGCAGATACTCTTCATGCAGTATGATGTTTGTAGTGCCTATAATAGCGTTTAACGGCGTTCTGAGCTCATGGCTCATGTTTGACAAAAACCTCGACTTTACCTGAACCGCTTTTTCCGCTTTTTCCTTGGCTTTCAATATTTCAAATTCGGCAATTTTAATTTCCGTAATATCCAGGATACTGATTTTACAAAAATGATATTCCCTGTGCGAAAAGGGAACAATGTTTACATATGCGAAAAAGGGCGTATCGTCTTTTCGCACAAAATCCATATTGCCATACCAGGGAGATTTTTTGGCAAACTGCTGCTTACCCTGTACAACTATATGTTCTTCCATTATATTACCCAGGAGTTGCTTGGCAGATGTACCTACTATTTCTTCTTTACTGGTTAATCCAAATACTTCAATGGCCTTTTTATTACAGCCGGTTATTACCATACTATATGTATCAACAATGAACACGCTGTCTAACGAGGTATCGTACACGGTATCCTTAAACCGTGTTTCATCTAATAGCTTTTCCTCATTAATTTCCAGGGTTTTTAAGATATAGTAAGTAAAGCATGCCGTTATAACCAGCGAAAGGCTAAGATTTGAACTGAATAAAGCGCTGTATTGCTCCGTACTGATGGCCTGCACATTACTTACATAAGGCGCCACAATAAAAATTAATGCCGCAGTAATGAAAGTTACTACAGAAGTCAGGATCAGCTCTTCATAATTCTTACGGATATCAATAACAAAAATCAGCGCTAATAAAAAGGGGAAATAATACATATGCTCTCCGGCCCTCAGGCCTTCCGCATAGCTAATGGCAAACAGGTAAAAGTTGATGGTAATAATACCCAGCACTTTGGCAAATACCCGTTTACCATCCTTATTTAAAAAAAAACATACCGATAATAGAATGATGGAAGTAATATTCAGGGAAATGCTGATGTATAACCCATGCACAATATTCATTATTACCGATATCAGGTTTACACCTATTCCGAAAAAAATAAAAATGATGAGTCTTTGTACCTCCTTATTCTCTTCATGCCCTTTGGCAGGATCAATGCCACTGTTTAAAATACTATAGCAAAAAGATACTAATTTATCTAAAATGTTCGTTTGCATAAGCTGAGATGATGATTTGACCACATTAATATTTATTCAACGCAAAAGGTAAAACGCCTTTATGCTATGCAAATTGTGATAATGTATAATGAAGATCAGAAAATAGTATTCCTTTTTTCACCTGAACTGGACAACGCGTTTCTGCAGGAATTATATGGTGATGACCTCCTGCAGGCAGAAATGGTTTTTGAATCTTCTGTTCAGCAACTCCGTAATGAGCAGCAGTTGGCAGAAACCAGGTTTCACAACGGGGATATGCAGGGGTTAAAAAAAGTAATTCATAAAATGAAACCCCTGTTAGGCTATATGGGCATGAATGAGATCATGGAGGAGTTTGCAGTATTTGAACAAACCTGTGCCCAGTCTGAAACGGCAGCAGAAGCGGAGGCAGGATTCTATCATATTAAGATTATAACGCTTGAAGCGGTAAAAAAAGCGGAAAAAGAAATTAAACGGCTGAAACAGCACAATATCCAATATCTATGAAGTATCAAAGCATTATTGTAGAAGATCTCCAGGTTGCTGCAGAATTTCTTAAAAGGTTCTGCGAAAAATCCGGGGTGGTAGACGTGGCGCATCATTTTCTTAACGCGGAAGACGCCATGCTGTTCCTGAAAGACAATGTAGTAGATCTTATTTTCTTAGATGTTGAAATGCCCGGCGCCACCGGGTTTGAATTGCTGGATCAACTGGTGTACACACCACAGGTAATTCTTACTACTTCTAAAACCGAGTATGCTTACAACGCGTTCCAGTATAACGTTACAGATTATCTCAAAAAACCATTTACCTATCAGCGTTTTTTAGAAGCGGTACAAAAAGTGAGTAAAAAAACGGAACAGCTAAATGGGGGTTCCGAGCAGGATCATATGTTTATTAAAACAGATGGCAAACTGATCCGGCTGCATAATGATGATATTCTTTTTATTGAAAGCATGGGCGACTATGTTAAGTTTATAACGCCCGTAAAAAAATACATCACGCACAACACCATCAAAAACTTAGAAACCAAGGTAAACCCGCAGGTGTTTATGAAAGTGCACCGTTCCTATATTGTAAACTTTACCAAGATCAACGATATACAGGAAAATGTTTTATTCATCAATGGCAATATGATACCCATTAGTAAAACACATAAATCGGGGGTAATGCAAAAGATTAATATACTGTAACCGGAAATCTTTATTCCCTATTTTAAAACATTTGTTTGGCAATCCTTGCATCGTGCCCGTAAATATCATCCCTGCAATTCAACGCTCCCATTGAGTCAACCCAGGCGGTAAAGTAACCAATAAATACTTTAACGGGATATTTTAGCGTAACATACTTTTCTTTCCCGCTGTTCATAGCCGCAATTATTTTTGCGCCGGTCCATGCACTGTCGTTGCGCAAAAGAAACTCTGCTAATTTCCGGGGTTCGTTTAACCGTATACATCCATGACTGAATGCCCTTCGCGTTTCGCCGAATAAACTTTTCTGGGGGGTGTCGTGCAGGTAAATATTGTAGCTGTTAGGAAACAAAAATTTCACCTTTCCAAGCGAGTTGTTAGGCCCGGGCTTTTGCCGCACTATGGGTATAGCGCCCGAATAACCCGTGATTTCCATATTATGCCCGGTAATATAATTCTTATCCTTTTCCATGCCCGGTATAATTTCATTTTTTACAATGCTCGCAGGCACATTCCAGTAAGGGCTGAATACAACGTATTTCAAATCGCCGCTAAAAACAACGGTGTTATGCTGCGTGGTTCCTACCACCACATTCATACTGAATGAAAGGCTGCCATTTTCAAACACATGTAATTTAAATTCGGGAATATTCACCAGGAGATAGTCGCTGTTAATTTCCGCAGGAACCCATCGCATTCTTTCCATATTAATCAGCATTTTGCGGATAGCAGCCTGCGGTGGTTCATTCATTTTACGAAGTGTGGCAGCACCTATAACACCATCCGCCTGCATACCATGCCTCATCTGAAATTTTTTGACGGCTATTTTTAAGGAGTCTGTAAATAACCTTGAACTGTCGGCCGAGCGCATATCCTGCAAAAGCAATAACCTGTGCTTTATAGCCGCAATAACGGCTGCGGTATCGCCCACCTCCAGCCTCTTCCGGCTGGTAACAAGCAGCTCCCATTCTCCCGCTTTCTCTATAGCATAATAATCCAGCAGTTTTTGTTTCAGGCGCCGATAATAAATGTTTACAGGTTCATAACTGTCAACCTTTTCGCCTTTATGCGCAATAAGGGAATCCAGTAAGGCCACCTCATTTATTTTTTTTCGGGGAATATACCATTTCAGGTCGCTGGTATTGAGATTCCGATCGCCCTGGTAGGCTTTTTCAGCATAGCGGAAAAACTGGACGGTGAGCGATAACTCCGCTTTTAAACGGTTCGTATCGCTTAACGGAACGAAATGCCCTCCTGCTTTCAGCGTATCAAACACCTGTTGCAATACCGGGTTATACAAGCTGCTGTCTCCGCTATATGCAATATAATCGCTCTGCATATTTAAGAAGTTGTATGCCTGCTCTGCAGGCCCATCGCTGAAAAACCAGGCATACTGATAATTACGGGCATTATAAAAGCTGCGGAACCGGTTGGCTGTGGTATCTGAAAATTGCTGCTGCTGAATATAGCGCTCCAGCGCAATACTGTTGAAGAACAGTTGCGTATAAGCATTAGATATGGTAATGGTTGTGTCTCTTTCTTCCACTACGGGGGTTTCATTCTGCCGGTTGCGGCAGGCCGAAAAAAGAAAACATAGCGTTATCACCCATACAATAAACTGCTTCATATCTGAAAGTTAAAGATACCAGCACTTAAACATCGCTTTCCGTCTCCGTTATATCCGGTCTCCTTTCTTTGGTTCGCTGTACAGCTATTTCATAGCGCCAGTCGGCTATTTTCTTCGGATCGCCGCTTAGCAATATTTCCGGCACTTTCCATCCCCGGTAATCAGCGGGACGTGTATAAACCGGCGGTGCCAATAAATTATCCTGGAATGAATCAAAAAGCGCGGAAGTTTCATCATTCAAAACGCCAGGCAGCAAACGCCCAATAGCATCTACCAGTATGGCAGCGGGCAGTTCGCCGCCGCTTAATACATAGTCGCCGATCGAAATTTCCTTAGTTACAAAATGTTCCCGCACTCTTTCATCAATGCCTTTATAATGACCGCAGATCAGCAATAAGTTCTGTTGCAAAGAGAGCTGGTTGGCTGTTTTTTGGTTAAATTGTTCCCCATCGGGAGTAAGATAAATGATTTCATCGTAAGCCCTGCTTTTGGATAAATGTTCAATGGCATTTACCAAAGGCTCACACATCATTACCATACCGGCTCCTCCGCCATACTGGTAATCATCTACTTGTCCGTAAGCATTTACGGACCATTGTCTTAACTGGTGTATTTCCACCTGCAGCAATCCCTTTTCTCTTGCCCGTTTCATTATGGAATGCGAAAGCGGGCTTTCTAATAATTCCGGCAATACGGTAATAATGTCTATGTGCATACCGCAAAGATAGAGGCAGTAATTATTATTCGTTCATTTTACTACTTTTGCCGCACGTATGAATACTATTACCAAAGCACTAACTGCCATTTTTCTCATAACTGTTTCCTTTGCCCATGCGCAGGAAATAGAATTAGACCCCATTACGGTAACCGCTACCTTAAGCCAGAAAAGAGCTTCGGAAACCGGAAGGAATATTACTATAATAAAAGGAGAACGCATTCAGAACCTGCCGGTACATTCATTAGATGAGCTGCTTCGTTATATCCCTGGGGTTGAAATACAGGCACGCGGCCCTATGGGGTCGCAGAGCGATATTGTGTTACGCGGCGGAACATTTCAACAGGTACTGGTAATATTAGACGGTATGCGCCTGAATGATCCCAATACCGGTCATTTCAATAGTTATATCCCCATCGCCCCGTCTGAAATAGAAAGAATTGAAGTTTTAAAAGGCGCCTCTTCCGCCATTCATGGCGCTGACGCGGTAGGCGGTGTAATATATATTATCACCAAATCATTCGCTGCAACACAAAACCAGGAGAAAACAAATATCTCGGCAGGTATTTCTGCAGGCGAATATGGTTTTTTAAATACCGATGCCGGTTTTTTTTACCGTAAAAATAAACTAAGCATTGGCGGCGGCGTATTAACCAATAATGCAAACGGTGTGCAGCAAAGAGGTACCAAAGGCTTTTTGCATAATACTACGGCATCCGTTTCTGCCAATTATCATCTCAACTCCAAATGGAATATTGCCTACCGTACGGCATATGACAACCGGGACTTTGCCGCACAGAATTTCTATACCAGTTTTTTGTCTGATACTGCAAAAGAAAAAGTATCGTCTTTCTGGAATCAAATAAAGATCGGCTATCATACCGAAAAGCAAAGCCTTTCATTAGATGCAGGCTTTAAATGGGCGAAGGATACTTATAGCTATAACAGCAAGAGTGTTCCAAATAAAAATATTTCGCAACTGTTTCAGGCGCTCTTACTTTATCAAAACAAGCTGAGCAATAAAAGCACATTGGTTACCGGATTAAATTACCAGCAAAAAATGATTCATTCCAATGACAGGGGTGATCATTCGCTGTTTATGGCTTCTCCATTTATTTCTGTTTCGCAACAACTCGCCCAGCATTTTTCAGTTCGCCCTTCTGTACAATTGGTATTCTTTGAAAAAATTCCGGCTGAACTGGTGCCACAGCTTGATCTTTCATACAGGATACAGCAATGGCAGTTACGGGGAAGCGCCGGAAAAACTATCAGGGACGCAGATTTTACGGAACGGTATAATAACTACAATAAGGAACTGGTTACAAGCGGAAGGATAGGTAACCCCGGACTTAAAGCAGAAAGATCATTCAGCTATGAAGCCGGTGCAGACTGGTTCTGGAAAGAAAGACTTAAAATATCAGCTACTTTTTTCCAACGTTTTCATCAGCGCCTTATTGATTACAGCACTACGTCTTATACTAATATGCCGAGAAAGGAAAATCTTTCTCCAACGGGTGTTTACGCTTTAGCAAAAAATATAGCTACGGTAAATACGCTGGGTTTTGAAACGGATATAGAATATATGCATATGCTGAATGAAAACCAAAGCATTACCGCGTCTGCCGGCCTGGTATGGCTCAACAGCAAAAGCAGCGATACGGTTCCATCGTTTTACATTTCCTCACATGCTAAATTTCTCACCAATTTTTCTCTGATCTACCAGTGTCATAATCTTACAGCAAGCTTCACCGGTTTATATAAAAAAAGACAGGAGCAATCTGCTTCTGCCATTCATGCCAGCATAACTCCTGATTATTTTATACTGAATGCCAAACTCGAGTATGCGTTCTTTCATAAAGCATTATCCATTTTTGTACAGGCAGATAATGTTTTTGACAGGCAATACAGCGATTTGTTAGGTACTCCAATGCCCGGACGCTGGTTGATGGGTGGCGTAAAGTGGCAATGGAACAGGAGGAGCTTATAGTTTGTCGTTTATAGTTTATTGTAACCTGCACCCTGTAACATGTACCCTGCACGTCTCACCATCCAATACCATAATCCTCTCCGTGGTTACTGCTGCCGCCCCATAATGTTTTATGCTTCCAGTCGAAATAAATAGCATTGATGGGTCCGGATGTGCGGTCTTCAAAACTAAGCTTATACCCTTTTCCGGTTAATTCTTTCCTGGTCCATGGCGGCGTATTGCTGTTGAGCAACAAGCTCCCGGGCCTTGGTCTGCGGTCGGCATTGCCGGTTCCGCCGAGCGATAGCCATAGCTGATTGGTATTTACATTAGCTGCTTCGGTAGCCTCCTGTACCGTCATATCAAATTCAACCACATTCAAAAAAAACTGCAGCAGGTTCTGATCCTGGGTATCGCCGCCCTGCACCGCAAATGCCAAATAGGGTTTCCCGTCTTTCAGTGCCAGGGTAGGCGTTAGCGTTACTCTCGGACGCTTGCCCGGCGCTACTACATTAAAGGGATTTAATGTACTGTCGCATACAAAGCTCTGCATACGCTGGCTCATGCCCATGCCCGTATTACCTGCTATACAGGCCGGTATCCATCCGCCACTGGGCGTTACAGATACCACCCAGCCTTCCTCATCCGCAGCTTCTATCGAAGTAGTACCCCGCCATAGCCTGTCTTTATACAACGCTTCTTCTTCGGGTGAAGAAAATGATTGCATAGTTGTTGTCGCATCGTGCGCAGGCATAAACTTTTCCGGGTTTTGACTTTTTGCTGTGTCAGCAAAAAACCCTCTCTTATTTAGGATGTTAAGATATGGGTTGGATTTATTTTCATAGGCATAAGGATCGCCCGGGGCGGCATTGGGGTTGTTACGTTGCGGATTAATCAATTCCGCTCTTTGCTTTGCATAGTCTTTCGACAACAGCCCTTTCATGGGTTCCTCAGGAGGGAAATAAGGATCCCCATAATAAAAATCCCTGTCGGCAAAGGCAAGTTGCATAGCCTGGGTTATAGTATGTATATAATTGGCAGAATTATATCCCATGCCTTTCAGGTCAAAGTTTTCAAGGATGTTTAAAGTCTGTAGCATAGCAGGTCCTTGCGTCCATTGTGATAATTTATATACTTCAATGCCTTTGTAATTTACTTTTAGCGGTTCTTCTATTTTTACAGTCCAGCGTGCCAGATCTCCGGCAGTGATCAATCCTCCCTGCTCCCGGCATCCTCTTGCAAATTCAGCCCCGATATCTCCTTTGTAAAACCGGTCATATGCCACGTATATCGCTTCCTTCCTGTTTTTCTTTTTCTTTAAGGCCTGCTGCTCTGCATCTACCAGTTTTTGCAGGGTTTGTAACAGGTCATTCTGCACAAAAACTTCTCCCGCTTCAGGCGCCTCACGTTTTTCACCGGCGTGCGGCAGAAAAACTTTCTTTGAATAAGGCCATTGCTTAATTCGTTCTTTATTTCTTTCTATACTATTGGCGGTTTGCGCTTCCATAGCATAACCTGCTGCCATTTGTATAGCAGGCTCCAGCACTTCTTTCAGGCTCATTGTTCCATATTCGGCAAGCATGGTGCATAATCCGCCTGGCGTACCGGGAGTAACCGCGGCAAGCGGCCCATATTCCGGGGGAAATTCCATACCCTTACTTTTAAAGAAAGCAGGTGTTGCCCCGGTTGGCGCCACGCCCAGCGCATTGATGCCAATCACTTTCCCCGTTTTGGGATTGTAAATCAGCGCCTGTGTTTCTCCACCCCAGCTCAATACATCCCACATCGTACAGGTTGCTGCCAACATAGCGCAAGCCGCATCTACCGCATTGCCACCGCGTTGAAATATAGCGGCACCTGCCGTAGCAGCCAAAGGTTTACCGGTAATTGCCATCCAGTGCTTGCCGTGTAAAGGAGGCTTTTGGGTAGGCTGCGCCTGTATGAAAACAGTGCAGAAAATAATGATGAAGCAGCTTATGACATATTTCATATGCATACGATTTGATTTTTAAAGGTACGGTATCAATACGCTTAAAATAGCGGAAGGATACGACCTGCTTAAACTTTTACCAGGACTTACCCCTGAAAACTTTAATGGCATAGTAAAAACTGCTAAAGAAGTAAATATCCCCTTTGCGGGACACGTTTCTTACGATGTAGGCATATGGAATGCTATTGCGGCCGGCTATGCCTCCGTTGATCATATGGACGGTTTTGTAGAAGGCCTTGTTCCGGGCATAATAGATCAGATACATGATTTGACTTGCATTGGAGTAATGCACTAATAGAGCAAGTAATATTTTTGTACTTATTTGTACTTAGCTCCAATACTACTATTGCACTTTACTTGCCACGCTCGCTTCTGCTGTAGCACTAATCTCCCCAAAAAATACCAGGTCATTTAATATGCAGGAAATATCGGGTTTTTTATTACGTTTAAGGTATATATGCACAGAAATTTATGAGCAAGCCTTTTGTAAAAGAACTACAGGAATTAATAGCGGCTAATATCATAACTCCGGCTACAGCACAGGAAATAGCTGATTATTATAAACACAGAGAAAAAGACAGCCCCAACAGGTTTTCCGCAGTGGTTAATATTTTGGGCGCTTTACTGGTAAGTCTGGGCATTGTGCTGGTAGTGGCTCATAATTGGGATGAACTGGGAAGGTTTGCCAAAACTTTTTTTTCTTTCTTTCCATTGGTAATAGGTCAGGGTTTATGCTTTTACGTGCTGGTGAAAAAGAAAAACAATATTGCCTGGCGGGAATCGGCTGCTGTTATACTTTTCTTTGCTGTAGCCTGTTCTATTTCTCTTATCAGCCAAACCTATCATATTACAGGTACCATGAGTGCGTTTTTACTGACCTGGATGCTGCTTACCATACCACTTGTTTATATTTTGTCCTCTTCCACAGTGGCATTATTATACATTGCAGGCATTACCTGGTATGCCTGCGCCACAGGATTTTTTAATTATTCAAACAATGTGGTTCCTATCTATTATCTACCCTTGCTCGCTTTGATTGTCCCGCACTATTATTCATATTCCACACATAAAAAAGAAAGTAATTTTTTTCATCTGCTCAACTGGTTGCTTGTACTATCTGTAACGATTGTACTGGGAAGTTTTAGCGGTGGGGAAGACAGAACCGAATGGGTATTTACGGGATATCTTGCTTTGTTTTCTGTGTTTTATCTTTTGGGCAGGTTGGAAAACTTTAGCAATCAAAAACTATTCGCCAATCCTTTTTTAATCGTTGGAACATTGGGAACAATTTGTATTCTTATGTTCTGGAGTTTCGGCTGGTCGTGGACAGATGCCTACCGTTATTCAGACATTGACCGTCCATCCATATATTTTTCTCCGTTTCTATATGTTACTATTTCTATACTTATCATTGCAGCGTGGCTCGTACTATCAGGCTACAGGACTACTAAAAATATCATTTTCGATCCCACGGGCTTTTCGGGTTTTGTTCTGCTTGTATTGTTGCTGGCGTTCCGGAGCCTGCCTCATATTGCTGTGTTGTTCATCAACCTGTGGATACTGTACCTGGCTGTTTTTTTCATTCGTAAAGGGGCTTTACAGGATCACCTGGGCATATTAAATTTTGGTTTATTAATGGTAGCAATATTGGGGGTCTTACGTTTCTTCGATAACGGGATTCCTTTTATATGGCGCGGGGTTTTCTTTCTTGCAGCAGGTGCCGGTTTTTTTGCCGGTAATTATATGATGATTAAAAAAAGGAAGTCCATTACCAAAAAATAATTTTATTATGAAACAGTTCGCAATTGGAGCGTTTATCATTATTGCCATAATACAATGGTTTGTACCCGGCAAAATGATATGGGATAAGGAAGCTGTGTTGCGAAAAGGGAAGATTTTCAATTTCCGTACCGAACCGGTTGACCCCTCACATCCTTTTAAGGGAAGGTATATTGCGCTTTCATTCAAAGAAAATAAGTTTACAACAACTTCACCCCATTCGGCGCTCCTCAATTATGGAGAGGCTTTTGTTTTGCTCGAAAAAGACAGGGATGGTTTTGCAAAAATAAAAAATGTAGTAAAGCAAAAACCGGACGCCGCGCTTGATTATGTACAGGCTTCCATCAGCTATATTGACAGAAAAAAGGATACAGCAGTCATCCATCTGCAATACCCTTTTGATGCATTTTATATGGATGAATTTAAAGCACCCAAAGCAGAAACGGTGTACCGTGAAAGCACCAGGGATTCAACCCAAAAAACTTATGTGGTAGTAAGCATTCTAAACGGTGATGCTGTAATAAAGGATGTGATGATCAATGATCAATCTATACGGCAGGCAATCAGTCAAATGGATGGCGCCGAATAAATCGCTCCTTCACTTCACTCTTTTCACCTTTCTCTTCTCTCTACCTGATCTTTTCCTTCACCAATTCCTTTACTTTGTCAATAGGCAGTCTTTCCTGTGTCATGGTATCCCGGTAACGGATGGTAACGGTATTGTCCTCCTTGGTTTGGTGATCCACTGTTATACAAAAAGGTGTACCTATGGCATCCATACGGCGGTAACGCTTACCAATGGTATCCTTCTCTTCATAAAAGCAATAAAATTCATCCTGGCAGTTCCTCATAATATCCCTGGCAATTTCAGGCAAGCCATCTTTTTTGGTTAAAGGGAGTATAGCCAGTTTTACAGGCGCTATTTTAGCAGGGATACGCAACACGGTGCGGCTGTCGGCAGACCCGTCTTCTTTGGGAATCGTTTCTTCTTCGTATGCGTTGGAGAGTATGGATAAAAACATCCTGTCTAACCCAATAGATGTTTCCACTACATAGGGAACGTAATTGCCATAAGGCTTACCGGTTGCTGCATCAATATCATTATCATAATACTGCAGCTTCTTTTTGCTATACAACTGGTGCTGGCTCAAATCAAAATCACCCCTGCTGTGTATGCCTTCTACTTCTTTAAAACCTATAGGAAATTCAAATTCTATATCACAGGCTTCCTTAGCGTAGTGGGCTAATTTAACATGATCGTGATACCTGTATTTTTCAGCCGGCATACCTAAACTTAAATGCCACTGCAATCTTGCTTCTTTCCAGTACTTATACCATTCCCCTTCGGTGCCGGGCCGCACAAAGAACTGCATTTCCATTTGCTCAAATTCCCTCATCCTGAAAATGAACTGACGCGCCACGATTTCATTCCTGAATGCTTTGCCGGTTTGCGCAATGCCAAAAGGAATTTTCATGCGGGCTGTTTTTTGTACATTCAAAAAATTTACAAAAATACCCTGGGCGGTTTCGGGCCGCAGGTATACCATGTTGTCATCTGCATTTTCAGCGGCCACTGCGCCGAACTCGGTTTTGAACATCAGGTTAAACTGGCGTATATCCGTCCAGTTGCAGGTACCGCTGATGGCGCATTTGATGTTATGATCTTCGATGAGTTTTTTTAACCCGGCAAAATCATCTGCCGACAGCAGGTTGTCCATTGAAGCCAATAAGGCTTCTGCCGCTTTCTCAGACAGGGTTTCCGCATGTGCTTCAATTAAATGATCTACCCGGTATCTTTTTTTACTGTCTTTATTATCTATCATAGGGTCGCTGAAATTATCAACGTGCCCCGATGCTTTCCAGGTGGTGGGATGCATAAAAATAGCAGCGTCAATGCCTACAATGTTTTCATGCAACTGGGTCATGCTTTTCCACCAGTAGTCGCGGATATTTTTCTTTAACTCAGAACCCCAGGGGCCATAATCATATACCGCGCTCAGCCCATCGTAAATTTCGCTACTGGGAAATACAAATCCATATTCTTTGGCGTGTGCTATTACCGCCTGAAACTTGTTATTATCGTTGGTTGCCATAAGGGCGCAAAGATAAGAGATAAGATGAATTTATGAAGGGCAATCAGCCTTCAGCTACAAGCCATCAGTGGTGATGCAGATTGCAGGGTACAAGTTCCAAGGGAATGCCCCTGAAACCTAAGACCTGTAACCTGCAGCTTTTAACTATACCTTACACGCCTTTTTATAATCGTTTTTTTGCAGCCATTGCAAAACCTTATCCCGCTGGTCGCCCTGCACAATAATTTCGCCTTCTTTCACCGATCCTCCCGTGCCGCAGTAGTTTTTTAATTTTTTGCCCAGCGGTTCAAGATCAGCATCCTTGCCTTTAAATCCGTATACAATGGTTACTGTTTTCCCCGCACGCCGTTTTGTATCCAATACAATTCTTAAGGGCTGTTGTGCCGGGGGTAAGGTACTGATGTCAGCACTTTCTTCTTCAAAAGAAAAGGATGGGTTGGTGCTAAACACATAGCCCCGGGTATCGGGTTTATTTTTTTTAGACATAATAAGAATGTTTTCAGATCAATACCGCTTTTAGGCTTAAATCGGCACTAACCGCATGGTGAATAACGGCGCCCACGCTCACAAAATCCACTCCTGTACGGGCATAGTTAACAATATTTCCCAGGTTAATGCCCCCGCTGGCTTCGGTTTCAAATTTTCCATTAATTACCTTCAGCGCTTCTGCAATCTGCTCCGGTGTAAAATTATCAAGCATGATCCGGTCTGCCCTGCCAAAAGCCACTACTTTTTTTACATCATCCAGATTCCTGGTTTCTATTTCAATTTTCAAGCCCGGTTTTTTTTCCTGCACATAAGTATAGGCTTTTGCCAGCGCTTTTTCAATACCTCCGCAATAATCAATATGATTATCTTTCAGCATAATCATATCATACAATCCCATACGATGATTGAGACCTCCGCCGATCCGCACCGCTTCTTTTTCGAGCAAACGGAAATTAGGCGTGGTTTTCCGGGTATCTAACAGTTGGGTATGATAGCCTTTTAGCAAATCCGTATACTTACGGGTAAGCGAAGCTATACCGCTCATACGCTGCATACAGTTCAGCACCAGCCTTTCGCATTGTAATATAGTATGCACCCTGGCTTCCACTTCAAAAGCGGTTTCGCCAATGCCCATTTCATCTCCATCCTTTTTGAAAGCAGCGAACAGGATATCCGGCTGCATATGCCTGAATATTTTTTCAGCAACTTTCATTCCGGCTAAAATGCCTGCTTCTTTTATTTTCAAGATAGCTTTACCTTTTACAGCAGGTGAAATGCAACTTAATGTGGAATGATCACCATCGCCGGTATCCTCCTGCAAAGCATTTTGTATGAGCAATGCAAGCGCTTCTTCATATGTTGTCATAAAGCAAATCTAAATGAAAATACAGAAAATGTTCATCGAAGAAATATACACTAAAATCGAAGAAAAGATTACGTACAACGAATAGATTACGCAACTGCTGAAATATTGGCAATCTTTGTATTGTCAACGTTGCTACACCTTCAACCCAATAACTGAGAAAACCGGAACCCTGAAAAATTACCGAAATCTTTAATCCAATACCTACAGAAATAGCTGATCTCTATCCCCTGAACCAAATCCAAAATCCTGATCCCCTGGAAAGACAAACTTTCCAGCCTCTTTCAATTGCTATGAAAACCAAAAGCATCTATCGATTTTGAAAACCACCAACAGCCTGGACATGTTACCGCAGACCACCCAAACGATATAAAAGCACACCTCTGATCAAAGAATTATTAAACCGGACGCTATCGCCCGGTTTAATGCATTTTAGCCAATTCACTTTTATTTAAAAAGCCTTGCGTCAAACTCAAAAAAAAGCGCGGATGCCACATCTACCCTTTCGAAATCAGGGTGAGCAGGATTAATCAATACATTATATTCCTGATGAATAATGGCAGAAGGTAATTTTAACAACAGCGACTCTCCGGAGCCTAACCAGGAGTCGCCTATAAACCGGCAATAGTCAATATCTGATTGCCAGTTTTGCTTTAAACCGGCATCTGGCAAGGTTTTTACTTGTATATCCGGTACTTTTATGGTTAATAAGATGTTCGTCCTTATTTCATCGTAACTGGCTTTATGAATAAGCAACTCAAGCAGCGATAAAGAGATAGAGCAACTGCAGTATAACACGGCATTCCCTTTACTGTTCCACCGGCCACCATAACGGCGTGCCCCTTTTCCTGAAATATCTTTACTGTATTTTTCCAATGTAAACCTATACAGCATCATATAAATATACCGTGTTGAATTCGACCTATTTCCTCAGTTAAAAGCTGGATACCTTTTGTAGAAGTAAGCGCATCAAAACCCAACCTCATACCCAATATGTTTTTTTCCCGCTTCAACCAGCGGTAAAGGGCATCGGTATCCGAAAAAGTTTCCTTCCCCAAATCAATCAGTTCACTGATATGCAAAATACGATCGGCGTAAATACCTTCAAAAAAAGAATTATCCCGGGCGTAACGCTGAATGGTTTTTTCGGAAAGATGCAGGATAGCACCCCATTCCTTTTGCGTAAAAGGAGCAAGCGCGGCTATTTTCTCAAACTTCTTATAGGAGAAGCTATCCGTAACCGGTAATGCATTTATCCTGCCGTACACGGCCAAAGGCTCTTCCACCCTGGATTCAAAGTCTTCGGGTTTATCTTGTACCAGCTTCTTCTTCTTTCGTTTCATATAGCGTCATTTACACCCCCAATGTACGACAATTGTCTGATACAAAAAAATATTTTTATCGTTGTACCTGGTTGCAGAAAATTAAAAAGCCGCTGCCAACCCGCAACAGCTTTTTAATTAAACTATATGTTTTATTGTTCAGCTAAAAATTAAACCCTAATCTGAGTCCAAGCAAACCCACCTTCGTATCGAAGTCTTTAAGATGGGTAGTTTCGTAACGAATTCCGGCTTCAAACTTACCCAGGTTAACCCCTACGGAAGGCGCATAGGTAAAGCCTCCGGCCTTCTCTTTAACGATTTCATCGCTTTCACTGCCGGCATCGGCCGAATAAACGGTATAAGCGGCATACCCGGCTTCTCCCATCACAAAAAACTTTCCGGCAAAAATATATTTATAACCGAGCCGTAATGGAATATGAGAGCCTACTTTGATATCATCTTCAGATAAAGATTTAGGTATTACCAGCAATGCACCGGGGGAAAAAGTGGCATAGCCCGGACCGGCTTTAACGGAAAATCTTAGGCTCAGTCCAAACTCAGAACTAAATACGCTTTTAAACCCGGCATCTCCCATTACGGGTCCGCCTTCAAATCCAAAACCAAAGCTGAATGGCTTACCGTTTTTTTGAGCATGCGCCTGGCTCATGTAAACAGTTGAAACAGCAGTAACAAGGAGTAGCATTATTTTTTTCATAGCATAGATTTAGCATAAAACGAATGCATGAAAACAAAATTGCATAAAAGCAATGGCTATGCCTGCTTTTAAACCGTTTCAGTTATGAAAGAAGTAGGGAGACCCGGAGTTTATCTTTTACGGAGTGTATAATTGAGCGGAGTGTCTATTTTGTTTTGCTCTTTGTCGAGCATTACAATTGTTGAATCATCTTGTTTTAAAAAGTATTTAGGCTCATCCGGTCTGTCATAGTTCAAAAAAAACACAGCAGCGTCCTTATCCGTTTTTATCCCTTTTATTATATCCCACTTGCCTTTGCTGGTAAATGTGGTATCGCCGGTATTGATACCCAGGTAGGTTTCTTTTAAAATATAATTGTTATTATCGGCATTGGCTACATCCTGGTATAATGTTAACTCCATTTTAATTCCTTCACAATCAGCGCAGGGTAATATGCCTTCAAACACGCCAATAAGCATACGTGTAGCATCCGGCTCTCCGGGCACCCGCGTTTTTACTGCAAGGGCCGAATCTATATCAGGATTGAAGGAGGGAGTAATTTCGGGACGGCTATTGCAGGCAATAAAGAATAATAATATAACACAGGCAGGCAGCAATATTTTTTTCATACGTCCTTATCTTTTATTAAAGATAAAAAAATAAGATTACCCGGCACACCTATTCTGGTAGGGGGTTTTGGATGTTATTGCACAGGAACATTAATTCAGGTTATTTTATATTACAACCCCAATACCTGTTTTAATTTCAGGTATCCCGTTTTACTCACCGGAACCTTTAACCCGGTATGTAATATTGCTATATAATTTTCCCTTTCGTAGGGGTCGAGGCGGGTAACCTGCTGTATATTTACCATATAAGAACGATGCGTACGTATAAACTGGCGGACATCCAGTACTTGTTCAAAATATTGCATGGTTTTATTTTTCAGGTGCGTACCTGATGCCGTATGTATTTTCACGTAGTCATCAGCGGCTTCAAGGTATTGTATATCGTGTACCGGTATAATTTTTATTTTACCATTACTCTTCACTACTATACGACAGTGCTGAAGGGGTGCCTGGGCAGCCGTTTCTAATAAAGCCGGCGTAAACAGCGCGTCCGTATTGTTAGCCCGCTGCGCTAAGGATTTCTGAAGCGCTTTATCAAAGCGTTCTTTATTAAAAGGTTTTAACAGGTAGTCTATAGCGTGGGTTTCAAATGCACGGATAGCATATTCATCAAAAGCAGTTGTAAAAATAACCGATGGCGGCCGATCAATAAGCTCCAGCATTTCAAACCCGTTGATTTTCGGCATTTGTATATCAAGGAATATAAGGTCGGGCTGGTGCTGCATAATAGCTTTTACACCTTCAAATCCATCGCGGCATTCTTCCAGTACCTCTATCTGTGCATGATTCTGCAAATACTCCTTTACGATGCTTCGCGCCAATGGTTCATCGTCTATTATTAATACCTTAATCATTGTTGAGGGATTTTTACCTGCGTAATAAAAATATTTCCCACAGCGAAAATGCTGAGCAGATCATTCCTGGCAAAGAGGAGTGATAGCCTTCTCTGCACGGAGCTTAATCCAAAGCCCGTTCCTCTTTTAGGTTGTGAAATTTCCGGATCGAAAGGATTTTTCACCGTCACTATAAGCATCTGCCCATCCACAGCAGTATCAATACTAATGGTAATATCACCTGTAGTATCATACAACCCGAATTTAATAGCATTTTCTACTACGGGCTGAAGCAACATGGCGGGTAATGTCATAGACAGCGCCGGTGCTTCAATTCTGATATCCGTTGTTAACCGCCGTCCAAATCTGACTTTCTCTATATCCAGATACAGTTCAAGATATTGTAACTCTTCTGAAAGCATTACCCACATGTGCTCTTCTTTTTTGAGCGTACTTCTCAAATAATCAGATAATTGCTGTATCATTCTTCTTGCTTCAGCAGGCTGGCTGATGACAAGTGCACTGATAGAATTTAAACTGTTGAAAAGAAAATGAGGCTGCAGTTGCTGGCGCAGCTTGTATAATTCCGCATCCCTTACAATTTTCTCTGATTCATTTTTCCTGCTTTCCTGCTCCTTTTGTTCTTCAAGGGTATACCCCAATACACTGATCAATATTACACATCCCGAAACAAGTATGGCTATAGCAAGCCTTATGGGCAAAGATTCATTAAAAGTACTTACCGAAAACTCATCTGCAACATACGGTAATATCATTTTTGCACAGCCCAGCCACAGCAGGGCAAAGCCAATGCACATCAGAAAAAGGTAAGTAAATGACTCCTTACGTGGCAGGTAATACCGGAGACTTGTTATGATGAGCAGCGACATTCCGGCAAGTAAAATATTGCATACTGCACTGTCTAACCACGATGCCTCAAAACTATAACCCCACTCCTGCAGTACCCATGCATGTATGGCAGACCAACTGATCCAGAATATTATAAAATAATACCTGTATTTACTTATAGATAATGCTGATACCGCCACAATATTGATTTTATAAAGCCTGCAAAAAATGCGGGGTGCTATTCAATTGCAAGTTCGCCGCTCTTTTATGTACCAGCTCGGTATAAAGCTCGCCATTTTCCTTTTCTTCAATCCTGCTATACAATTCGGTGCCATCAATCAATTCTGCGATTCTGTATAGCTCAGAAACATTAACGAATTGCCACTGTACTAATTTTTGCGAATTATTATAAAAGCTGTCTTCTTCCTGCTTACCAATAGCAAAAGCTTTCTCAAAAGCCTCCGCATCATCCGGCGCTGCAATCAACCTTAGTTGTTCATCAAACTGCGGCGTATGATCTCCTTCGCCACAAATAATTCGATATACGATTTTCGCGAGAAACCAGTTCATACATGTTCAATTTTGCAGTTAATAACTTTTAATTTCTATACCGCCAAAAATGGTGGTACCATCAATAACCAATACCCTGTTGGGATCGGGGGCAACGTTAGACGGAGACCTTTTATCTTCAAATCCGCCGAAAATAGAGGTAACGGTTGATTTAATAGTCCAGTGAGCAGGTACAATCAGCTTGGTGCCTCCAAAAATTTGTGTAATATCCAGTTTAACCCTGCCCGATAATTCGGACTGGGAGCAGTTAATCTCCGTTCCGCCCATAAAATTGGTAATATCACCTCCCTTAAAATTTTTGGAAAGAATCACTTTTTTTGAACTGCCCAGAATGGCTGTGCTGTCTATAAAATCATCCTCATCATTCCGGTTATATGCTGCATCCTGCTCCGGGTTTGGGATATCAGGGGAGCTCATGTTTTTTTTTTCAGCATCGCTCCCATCCCATCCCCATCTTTCCCGCATCCACTTTTTCCTGGAACCAGCACCAAAGATCATAAACAAGCCTACCGAAATAATGACAAACGGCCATATAAAAGGCTTAAGATCGGCTCCGGGAACAATTTTATCTGCCAGGAAAATACAACCCAGTCCAATTAGTATAACCCAGCCGGGCCCCCTAAAACCATGTTTTAAACCTGTAAATACCCCTACTGCTATTAAAATCATTGGCCAACTCAGCACCCATGAGGGGAAATCGAAAACGGTTTGCCGCAAAATAGCAGCTACTCCTATCAGCAATAAAAATAATCCTGCCAGCACCGTGCCTGTTCTGCTTTCGTTGCAATGTCTTCTGTTTCGCATGTTATCTATAATTTTACACAAAACTACATTGTGCCGTAGCTTGTTACAAGCATATATAGGCTATACTACTTTAATTACCGGTAAAACCCGGATTTTCCCCGGTAAAAATGCCGAACCGCAACGCTTATCCAAAAAAACAACGGTAAATACCTCTTTAAAGATGACTAAATCTTCTGTATGCTATATGCTTTTCAGTACAACCAGTAATTTCTGAAAAAGAAATCAAATAAATTTAGTATTTCTCATTTGCCATTTTCTATTTTCTGCTTCCCAACTCCTATCTTTGCGGCAAATTTCAGGTAACCATGTCTTCAAAATGCCTAAAGTCCTTATTGGTGGCGGCTTTCAGTATATGTATAGCCTTTTATTATAATGCATCTGTTGCACAAGGTGCAGCTAATAACGGGGTTACAGAACAGCAGCACAATGCAGGTCAAAAAGAAGAGGGAGATTTTGATGTTGCAGGTACTATTTTAGATCATATACGGGATCATCATAGCTGGCATTTATGGGGTCATACTGCTATACACCTGCCTGTTATTTTAAAAACAGATAAAGGCTTTGAAGTGTTTTCCTCTTCCAAATTATCAGATGAGCATCATCAGCCGGCAGTGTATAATGGCAACTATCCCTACAAATTAATGGAAGGGAAGATTAAAATAATGAATGCGGATGGCAGTGTAAATGCGGAAGCGTCTAAAAAAGTTTTTGACATTTCCATTACCAAGAATGTAGTTTCCATGTTCATTACTGTTTTCCTGCTCATTATTATTTTCCTGGGAGTAGCCAGGGCCTACACAAAAACAGGCGTTACATCCGCTCCAAAGGGTTTTCAGTCGTTCATTGAGCCTGTCATCATATTTATAAGAGATGAGGTGGGTAAACCTTACCTGGGACATCACGCGCCACGGTTCATGCCATTCCTCCTTACCATATTCTTTTTTATATGGATCAATAACCTGCTGGGATTGGTTCCTTTTTTCCCGGGTGGCGCCAACCTGAGTGGCAATATCGCTTTTACTTTTACCCTTGCGCTGTTCACCTTTGTGATTGTAAATGTTAACGGGAAGAAAGATTACTGGAAACATATTTTCTGGATGCCGGGGCTGCCCACACCTATGAAAATATTTTTGATGCCTATTGAATTACTGGGCGTTTTTATAAAACCCATTTCGCTGACCATCCGGTTGTTTGCCAATATTACAGCCGGGCATATACTAGTATTGAGCTTAGTTTCCCTCATCTTTATTTTTAAAGCTGTGGCGGCATCGGCAATGGCGGTTCCTTTTACGGTTTTTATAAGCGTTATTGAATTGCTGGTAGGTTTTATCCAGGCTTTTATTTTTGCGATGTTATCGGCATTATATATTGGAATGGCCATTGAAGAGCATCATGAACAGGATCTGGTATTATAATCGTTTTTATTCACTTTTAAATATTAAAAAATGGTAGTAGGAAGTGTTGCTGCAATAGGTGCAGGTTTAGCAGCCATTGGTGCAGGTATCGGTATCGGCCAAATTGGTAAGGGCGCCGTTGAAGGTATTGCCCGCCAGCCGGAAGCTGCCAATGAAATCCGTACCAACATGATTGTTGCTGCGGCGTTGGTAGAAGCGGTATCCTTGTTTGCAGTGGTTGTTGCCCTGCTTGGCAATGGCTAAACAAATTTCATTTTGTACAGACCTTTAGCACAGGGCGAAGAGGTCTGTACCTTTAACGTACATTTTTATTCAGCATAAAGCATATTATATGTTATTAGAAATAAACCCCCTGGTGCTTCCCGATCCCGGATTAATGATATGGTCAGCACTGGCATTCCTGATCCTCCTGTTTGTGTTAGGCAAATTTGGATGGAAACCTATTATGAAAGCCATTAGTGAAAGAGAACAGGGAATTAACGATTCTTTGGCCACGGCCGAAAAAGTAAGAGCGGAAATGGCACAGCTAAAAAGCGATAACGAAATATTATTAGTGCAGGCCCGCGAAGAAAGAGCGCAGATATTAAAAGAAGCCAAAGAAATAAAGGATAAAATGATTAATGAAGCCAAGGAACAGGCTAAAGAAGCGGCTGTTAAAATCATGGGAGATACGCAACAGGCAATTGAAAATCAGAAAATGGCCGCTTTAATTGACCTGAAAAACCAGGTGGGCAACATGGTGGTAGAGGTTTCAGAAAAGATATTGCGCCGCGAATTATCAAATAAACCGGAACAGGAGAATTATATAAAGCAACTGACCAGCGAAATTAAACTGAACTAAATTTTGAGAATGAAAATCATGTGAAGCAATCTTCAGTTTAGATTTTCAAATTTTCAAATTTTCAAATTAATACAATGCTCCAACCACGTTTAGCCGGAAGATATGCCAAAAGCTTGATTGATTTAGCGCAGGAGCGCAATCAACTGGAAGAGGCATACGCCGATATTATTTTTTTACAGTCTGTTTGCCGCCAAAGCCGCGAGTTTGTAACCCTCATGCGCAGCCCTGTAATAAATGCAGATAAAAAAAACAGCATTTTAGATGCTATTACTAAGGATAAAGTGGGAGTGCTTACTGCAGCATTTAATAAATTACTGATACAAAAAGGCAGGGAAAGCATTTTACCCGAAATCATAAACGCATTTATTGATCAGTACCATACCATCAAAGGCATTCATAAAGTAAAATTAATTACTGCGGAACCCATAAGTGAAGCATTGCAAAAAGCCATTATGCAAAAAGTAAAAGCAGACGCTGCGCTTCCGGAAATAGAGCTGGAAACAGTGGTGAAAGAAGATCTGATAGGAGGCTTTGTACTGGAATTTGATAATAAATTAGTAGATGCCAGTATACTAAGGGATCTAAAAGATATCCAAAAACAGTTCAGAAGCAATATATATGTAAAGAATATCAGGTAAACAATACCGCCTGTTTAATATAAAAATTGATTAACAATAATACAAAAAATTAAAGGATATGGCAGAAATTAAGCCCGATGAGATAAGCGCGATACTGCGGCAGCAGTTAAGCAATTTTGATGCAGGCGCCGACCTGGAAGAAATTGGCACCGTATTGCAGGTGGGGGATGGTATTGCCCGCATTTACGGCTTAAACAATGTGCGTGCCGGCGAGCTGGTTGAATTTGACAATGGTGTTAAAGCCGTGGCTTTAAACCTGGAAGAAGATAATGTGGGCGTGGTACTGATGGGTGAATCGTCCGAAATTAAAGAAGGACATAAAGTAAAAAGAACCGGTAGCATTGCCTCACTGAAAGTAGGTGAAGGGCTGGTTGGTCGTGTAATTAATGTACTCGGTAACCCTATAGATGGTAAAGGCCCTGTTACAGGCGAACTGTTTGAAATGCCCTTGGAACGCAAAGCGCCAGGTGTAATTTACCGTGAGCCGGTAAAGGAACCATTGCAAACAGGTATTAAAGCTATTGATGCCATGATTCCCATTGGCCGCGGCCAGCGTGAGCTGATCATTGGTGACCGGCAAACAGGTAAAACGGCTATTGCCGTTGATACCATTATCAATCAAAGAGAATTTTACCTGGCAGGTAAGCCCGTATATTGCATATATGTGGCATGCGGACAAAAAGCTTCTACTATCGCCAACGTGATGAAAACGCTGGAAGATAATGGCGCTTTGGAATATACTGTTATTGTTGCGGCTTCCGCCTCCGACCCTGCTCCGCAGCAATTCTTTGCACCCTATGCAGGAGCGGCTATTGGTGAGTTTTTTCGCGATACCGGCCGGCCGGCGCTGATCGTATATGACGATTTAAGTAAACAGGCAGTAGCTTACCGCGAGGTATCCCTGTTGTTACGCCGCCCCCCGGGCCGTGAAGCATACCCCGGTGACGTGTTTTACCTGCACAGCCGCCTGCTGGAACGCGCCGCAAAAGTGATCAGCGATGACGCAGTAGCCAAAAACATGAATGACGTACCCGATAGCATCAAGCACCTTGTAAAAGGTGGTGGGTCCTTAACAGCACTCCCTATTATTGAAACACAGGCTGGTGACGTATCGGCATATATACCCACTAACGTAATTTCCATTACCGATGGGCAGATATTCCTGGAATCGAATCTTTTTAATGCAGGTATCCGCCCGGCCATTAACGTGGGTATTTCGGTTAGCCGTGTAGGTGGTAATGCACAGATCAAATCCATGAAAAAGGTGGCGGGAACGCTTAAGCTCGACCAGGCTTTATACCGCGAAATGGAAGCTTTTTCCAAATTCGGCGGCGACCTGGACGCTGCTACCAAATTAGTATTGGACAAAGGTGCCCGTAACGTGGAAATCCTTAAACAACCGCAGTATTCCCCTTTTTCGGTGGAAAAGCAGGTAGCCATTATTTACCTGGGTACACAGGGATTATTAAGGGATGTACCTGTAAATAAAGTAAAAGAATTTGAGGAATTATTTCTGATAGAAATGGAAAATAAATTACCCGATGTGCTTAATGAGTTCAAAAGAGGCAACCTGCCTGAAGAAGGTGTTAAGAAAATGACGGAAATAGCAAAAGCGCTTATGTCGAGATATAAGTAAGCCATTATATTGATTTTTATACAACAGCCCCGGTAAATTTTACCGGGGCTGTTTACGTTTTAACAGTAGTTCAATACGCTTCTTTATATACTTTCAGCCGGGGTGCATACGTTATAGCGTAGCGAAAATAAGTGTATCCCATTATTCAGTTGATATATGATAACTGGCAGGAATTTTAGTCGAAGAAAAGAGCAGATATATCGAATAGCAAAAGTATAAGGGATTACACGTAATAGCTTTGTTTCAGGAAGCGCATTTTCAGACTATCCAACCTTTTGAAAGCCATAAATACTGGCAATATGAAAATACATTTCTACCCTTCACGAAAATTATGGTGGCAAAAAAGTAGCTTGGTGATCACCATGGCTTTCCTCTGCATTACAACCTATGCACAACCACCATTAGATTCAGCTACCCATTCATGGCCGGTTAGCATTGGAAGGCCTTGCGGGGGTGGAACAAGTACCTGGTCTGCACATGTTTTTAAATATAACGGTATTACCCAAACATTAACAGATTTTGAGAATTGTATTCCAGACCTTAGAGGTCCTGGGTTCAGCATATACGGCGCCGGTATTTCTTTCAATCCGGCAGACCACATGTTATACTATTACCGCTATACCGGGGGAGATACCTATGTTTGGCGTTGGACCCCCGGCAGTGGATGTCCACCACGAACAGCAGTTTTTCAGACTTATAGCAATAAAGCTATCCTCGGATTTGCCTTTGATCCCAGCGGGCTATGTTATCAGTTGATATTTACAGGATCTTCTTCTCCTTACGGTATCGCATTAAGGACTGTTGATTTCACTAATGGTACTTTTGGCCCGCAAAAAAACATTACACTACCTCCGGGAGTCACTATTACTTCACAAAACGGAGACCTTACACTTAGTCCGGACGGAAAGATGCTGATGGTATGGGACAATAAATACATATCGGTTAACTATCAGGATTATGCCACACCTAATTCATTAAACGCCACACTAATTGCCAACTTATCCGGTAACCAAATCATTGGGTTAAATTTTGCAGAGGGTAAACTCATAGCTGCTGACAACAACAATAAATATTGGGACCTTAATATCCTTACCGGTACTAAAACAGCTATCAATCAGTCACCCTGTTACCAGAGTAACGACCTTACTGAAATCATTTCGGGTATTGGTATTGCCAAAAAATTGTCATCGGCTATCCCCACCGGTGTTCCGGGACAGTACAATTTGAGCTACGACATTTTTGTGAAAAATTATGGTGGCTGGCCAATAGAAAATCTGCAGGTTACCGATGTGCTAAGAGGTAACGGCGTCACTTCACCCTTTACTGGTGCAAACAACCCATCCAACATTACGGTTACGCTTATTGATAACCCTGCAGGTGTAGCGCTTAATCCATTATATAATGGTTGGACTAATACCAAATTACTTGATACTTTACAAGTATTACCCAATGTTCCTGTGGCCAACAACCATTTTACTATCCGGATATCTTTCAGAGTGAGTAGTATTCAAATAGGAAAAGTGTATAACAACAATGCTAAAGCTTCAGGTAATGGTTATGCGTACTGGCCCCTGCTGGACATCTCCACTAATGGAGATAACCCGGATCTGAATAACAATGCTAAACCCAATGACCCGGGCGAGAATCAACCCACTCCTTTTGTGGTATTAACCACTGCCGAAATGCCCCCCTGTGAGGCATTGAACAAAATATTATATAAACAGGAATTTGGAACGGGTACCACCATGACTACAAGCATACCCGCAGCTACGGGATCCGCGGGTACAGCAGCCACTGACTATACAGGAAGTACCACGCAGCCATTAGATGTAGAACAATACGCGCTTACTAATAACGCCAGCAATGGTAACACTACACGCTGGATCAGTCGTACCGATCATACCGGCAACTCAAACGGAAGAATGATGGTAGTGAATGCTGATGTAAAATCAAATAAGGTTTACAGTGATAAAATAAATATTTCCTGTGGTAATTTGAAATATTCATTATTCGCCTTCGTATCCAACATCTCTAATTCAACCTATGCGAATTTTTGTGATGCCTTTGGCGGAATAGTGAAACCCAAACTTACCTTTACCGTAAAGGATGCGGCCTCCGGACTCATCATTACCACGCTCACAACGCCAGATATTATAAACCCCAACTGGGAACAATACGGTATGAAGTTCGTAATGCCGGCAACCGTAAATGGCAACCCGGTTACCCAAATCATTATTGAAATTACCAACAATGCGCCTGGTGGTTGTGGTAACGACCTCGCAATAGATGATATTCAATTTGGCTTATGCGACCCTACCCCTACGGTATCGGTTAACAATACTGCCGGTTGCACCAACGGCATAACCACCTTCAGCGCAGCGCTGAGCGATCCGACAGTGATTTCAGGAACCCTGCAATATCAATGGCAGGTAAGTACTGATAATTCTACTTGGACAGATATTTCAGGTGCAAACAGTGTAGATTACACCATCAACCCAGTGCAACCTTCAGATATTGGTAAATACTACCGTGTACTTGTAGCCGCTGCAGGCAGTATCAGTAATGTAAATTGCCGGTATACATCCAGCAGCTTCCAGCTTGCAGCTAAAACGCTGTCAACCGCACCAGCAGGCATTGACGCTTCACCGGCTCAAACTACCTGCCCGGGCAATGCTGTAAACCTTACGGTACAAGGTGGATCACTGGGCACCACCGCGGTATGGAGATGGTACAGGAACAGTTGCGGCGACACGCTTATCGGCACCGGCAATATGATCTCTGTGCTGCCTGCACAAACTACAACCTATTATGTAAGAGCGGAAGGTGATTGTAATACTACTGCCTGTGCACAGGTAACCATAAACATTATACCATGCGTTATTCTGCCCGTTGATTTCCTTCAGTTCAGCGCCGTGCAGCGCGCCTATTCGGTAGACCTTGACTGGAGAATTATTACTTCCGAACTAATCAGCCATTTTGAGGTGGAACGATCCGAAGACGGAAGCCATTTTAAAAAGATAGGCACCGTAACGGGTTCCGTTCCTAAAAATGCAGCGGTAAAATTCAGCTACCAGGATGCAGCTACTGATATGAACAGTAACATTATTTATTATCGTATTAAAGTCATTAGCAAAGACGGGGTAAGTAAATACAGTAATATTCTTACGGTACGTATTTCTTCAGTAAACAATGGAAAATTAAAGATCAGCCCTAACCCGGCATCATTTTCCGTAAACATCAGCTTCTACTCCGCGCTGCGCGGTACAATGGAGCTGCAGCTATTAGATATGACCGGAAAAGTAGTGTTACACGAACAGCAGATGATAGCATCAGGTCAGAACAGTATTACACTTAACCAGCTAAGCCGCCTGAGTGAAGGCATATACACTATACTTGTTCGTACAGGCGACAGGTGGGAAAGAGAGCGGATTGTTATTAAACGATAGCTCAACAACAAGTGACCGGCAATAATATCCTCTCTTAACAGGGAGGATATTTTTTTAAGAGAAATTTCTAACGCCACATCGAATGCCTGTGTGTATTTTCATTATTAACTTCGCTGCATGACAAGAAAAGCGCTTATAGAACAAATTCATTTAAAAAAATCCTACCTGTGTGTAGGGTTAGATACAGACATTACTAAAATCCCCAAACATCTTTTATCGCTGCCCGACCCGGTTTTTGAATTCAATAAACAGGTCATTGACGCTACCAGGGATTATTGCGTAAGCTATAAAATAAATACCGCCTTTTACGAAAGCCAGGGTATTAAGGGATGGGAAGCAATGGAAAAAACAGTGAACTATATCCCTCCTACCCATTTTACCATTGCGGATGCCAAGCGCGGAGATATTGGCAATACCTCTTCCCAATATGCCAAAGCTTTTTTTGAAGTTTTAAATTTTGACGCCATTACCGTAGCGCCTTATATGGGTGAGGATAGTGTACGCCCTTTCCTGGAATACCAAAACAAATGGACCATTGTATTAGGACTTACCTCCAACCCCGGAGCCAGAGATTTTGAATTGCAGCAAACCGGCACAGAAAGAGTATACGAAAAAGTACTGCGAACAGTGTCCGGCTGGGGCTCACCGGAAAACCTGATGTTTGTAATAGGCGCCACACAGGCTGATGAATTCACTAATATCCGCAACATATTACCCCATCATTTTTTCCTGGTACCCGGCGTTGGTTCCCAAGGAGGCAGCCTGAAAGATATTTCTGATAAAGCCATGAATAACGATTGCGGTATACTGATTAATGTTTCACGGGCTATTATTTTTGCCGGCAAAAAAGAAGATTTTGCCACGGAAGCAAAGGCAATTGCAGCACAATATCAAAGGGAGATGAGCGCCTATATAAAATAAAAAAAGCGCAACTACCTATTAGCTGCGCTGTATAAATATTGTTCCTTTATTTATCCGGGAAAGAATATTACAGGCTGAATAAACCTCCGTTATCTTCAGATGAAGAAGGAGTGTCTGCAGAAGGCGGGGTTGGAGAAACCACAGGCGCTGCAGCAGGTGCAGCTACCGGTTTTTTAGCCGGAGCTTTCTTTTTGAGGGCTGCCTTTTTCGCCACTTTCTTCACCGGAGCAGCCTTCTTTACTGCTTTTTTAGCAGGTGCTGCTTTTTTAGGCGCTGCTTTTTTTACCGCTTTCTTTGCCGCTTTTTTAGCAGGTGCCGCCTTTTTAGGTACTGCTTTTTTTACTGCCTTTTTAGCGGGAGCTTTCTTTTTAGGCGCTGCCTTTTTCGCTGCTTTCTTAACCGCTTTTTTAGCAGGCACTGCCTTTTTAGGTGCTGCTTTTTTTACGGCACTTTTTTTCTTTGCTTTAGCCATGATTGTTAGAATTTATTGTGTTTGAAGAAGTGATTTATTGATGCAGAAAATTAGGTAATAATATTTATAATATTAAAAAACATGGTTATTTTTTTTATAGTTGCATACAAAAATCATACACTATTTAATAAACAACTAACCGCTCCTCGTTTTCCCAACCCGGCGGAGCACCTAAGTCATACACCGCCTCCGGATATAATACGGAACAATCGCCCTCTTCTATAAAAATGCCGGTAATGCCCTGCAACAGGTGTTCCTTCAAATACATAGGCACAATAACAATTCTCTTATAACTTACCGCCGAGGCTCCAAAATAGCCCAGCGCCAGCTCATCAGGACGATGTACGTTGTATATATTACCTTCCAATGGAGCAGGCAAAGGGTCGAAAATACTTCCCGTTCTGGCTGTTTGCTCATCAACCTTTTGCCAGAAAATAAAGGACTCCCGGCTTAACGACAGTTGCTTTACTTCTATATAATGCCTGCCAAACCAATATATAGGAGAGCGATGAACCCAATGATGCAGGATAGGCTTCCCATTCAGAGACTGATCGGACAATACATTAATCGCACTGCTCCTGCGGAGCTGTCTGCAATACTCACCAATTTTACAATAAAAACCACAGGACACTCCTGTAGCTTTTCGCGGCAGCATACTTTCAGCAGTCCACCGGTAATAATTACCGGGCGTTGCAGGATCATTGGTATTGGCATATACCAGGAAACCGGTTGGTGTTCTTGCCGTATACATGGGATCAACCTCCACACTCAGGGAATCAATAGCAGGAACAGGAAAAATGGTTTCGGGCTTCGATTGAAATGTATTTCCATCGGAGAGCTTTATCGTAAGCTGGTATGTTTTACCTGTTTCACCGCTGAAATCCATGTCTGTACTTTCATAAAAACCATTACTTGTTCTGGTAAATGAAGTGCTTCCGCCTGCATTATCGCTTAATATAACTTCAGCATCGTTAATATACAACTCACCGGGAATAGCATTGGTATGTGTAAATTGACCGGAATACATAAGCTTTACCGTATAGGGAGGCGGATCTGTTGTAATGCTTCCTTCTACCACAAGCCTGGGCGTAACGCGTCTTATAGGAACCTCCACCTCCTGCTCACAGGCAGTAAAAAAAAAGACAAAAATAAACCCTAAAATAGAATATGGTAACCAGCAGAATTTAACCATATGCGTTTTAAAAATTGTAGTTCCAGGTTATCGAAGGTATAATCGTTCCCAATACGGTAAGCCGGTAAGCGTATAATCCCTGTCCCGCTTTTTTAAAGTACAGTGAATAAGGATTTTTACGGGCATAAACATTATACAGGGAAATATTAATCACACTATATTTTTTTTGCGCGGCGTATCGTCTTGAATCATAGGAAAAAGCTGCATCCAGCCGGTGATAATCAGGGAGCCTGTCTTTATTACGCATAGAATAATCCGGTATCACTATATCATTGATTACATAATTTCCATCCGGGAAACTGGATGGTCTTCCGGTTATATAAACGAAATTAGTGGCAAAGCTCCAACCTTTGCCTAAAAGTATCCTTCCGGTGAACGACAAATTATGCGGCCGATCGAAATTAGACGGGTAATATGCCCCGTTATTCACCATTTCTAAAGGAAAGGCTGTTATTACTCTGTGTAATGACCTTGACCAGGTATAAGCCACATGCCCTGTATAAATACCACTGGCCTTTTCTGCCGAAACTTCAATGCCGTAAGCTTTTCCGTTAGCCGGCAATAAGTCTGATTCGATATATGGATTTAATATAAGCATTGCACCCTTCTTATATTCAACCAGGTTTTTAACTTTCTTATAATATACTTCTGCGGAAGCTTCAAACATATCATTATTAAAATTCCTAAAAATGCCTGCTGCAACCTGGTCACCAAGTTGCGGAGGCGTATAGGGTCCGCTCATTTTCCAGTAATCAACCGGCGTAATAGCAATCGTATTGGATACCAGGTGGAGATATTGGCGGCTCCTGTTATAGCTCAGCTTTAGGGAGGTATTACTGTCGAGCCCAATATTAACAGCTACCCGCGGTTCCCAGCCGCCATATCGTTTAATTATCTTCCCCTTAGTATAGATAAGAGTATCATAAATGGTTTCTTTAGACATGGGATAGCCGGCTTCATATACATAAACACTATGCGGCCCTTTATAGCTGAACGAAGCATATCGCACTCCTGCCTGTATAGCCAGGTTTGAAAAAATATTCCACTCATTATTGATATACCCGGCCAATTCATTGCCTGTTTCTTTTTGCATGGCAAATGTATTGATCACCGAACTGGCGGCACGGGGGCTATTGCTACCCGGATTAATGCTGTAATAAGCAGTACTGCCACCCCATGAAAATGTTGCATTGCGATGCACCCGGGCGCTAAAATTAAGCTTCACTTCTTTCTGATCTATTGCTGTACGCAGGTTAAATTCATATTTTTCCCTGTTACCCCGGATATCGGAAATAAAAGCGCTGTAGTTAGCAATAACCTGGTAGTTTATGTTTTGTATTTTACTTTTCCATTGCAGGACCGCAAGGTTGGATTGCCAGTGGTAAGAAGTATCCTCAGGGAATTTAAAAAAATCATAGCTCCTGTATAAAGTAAGGCTCAGTTTGCTGTTGAGATCTGGGTTGTATGAAAGTTTGGCAATACCATCATAAAAAAAAGCATTGCTCTTTTTTATATCGCCTTTAAACATGTTCATCATCACCTTTGGATAAGCAACTCTTCCGCCTATAAGAAAGTTTATTTTTTTTCCTACAGGGCCATCCGCGAAGAATTTACCGCTGACGGGACTTACAGTGCCTGTAAACCTAACAGCCGAATCATTTCCATTTCTTGCATCCAGGGCAAGCAGCGAGGCAACTCTTCCTCCATACCGGGCCGGTATACTTCCCTTATACAAAGTAAAATCCCGCACCGCTTCGGGACTTATAGCCGAATAAAAGCCAAGCAGGTGTGAAGTATTAAACAAAGGTGTTTCATCCAATAACACCAGGTTCTGATCGGCATTTCCTCCCCGCACATTAAAGCCTCCCGCGCCCTCCCCTGTAGTAGTTACGCCGGCGGCGAGGCTCAGCATCTTAATAATATCCGACTCCCCAAAAACCAATGGCGTTTTTTTTAACCGGGCAACGCTAACCGTTACCGTACTCATCTCCAAATCCGCAACGTTGGCTTTCCTGTTGCGCGAGGCCACCCGTATTTCGGGAAGTTCATCCGGCGGGTTACGCTTCAGCGCTATGTGCAGCAGGGTATCTTCAAGCGGATAAACGGTTAACGAAAAGGTTTTATACCCGAGGTATGAAAAAAATAGTTCCTGTTCATCAATAATTATTCCCAGTATAAAGGCTCCCCTTTCATTTGAAGTAACGCCTGTTTTGCTTTTTTTACTGGACACGCTTACACCCGAAAGCGGAAGCCGGGTATCAAAGTCTATAACCTGCCCTTTTATTGATAGGGTATTTTGTGCTGATGTGGAAACAGACAGGAGTATAAGCACGTAAAGGATTGGAGCTATAGCAAAAACATTATACCGCATAAATCAGGAGTGGTAATACTAAAGGTATTAAATATCCTGTTGCATAGCGGTAAATAGCATATACCCGCAACTCATGCAACAAAAATGGGATATGCAGGCAAAAAAACACAGAAGCAGGAAGACACGTAATAATAGTATATTCCATTTTCGTGTCCCGGAGCTTCTGTGATTCAAAAAATAGCCCGGTTTTGTTAACCCGGGAAAAATTACATTACAAATTAGGCTGGGGTGTATACCGCAAATAAGGTTTTATAATCTTCACACCCTTGGGAAATTTCTTTTCCGCATCTTCATTCGAAATAGAAGGAACAACAATCACATCTTCAGTTGGCTTCCAGTCTGCCGGAGTTGCTACACTGTAGTTAGCGGTTAATTGCAGGGAATCAATAACGCGCAATACTTCATGAAAATTCCGGCCGGTTGATGCAGGATAGGTGATCGTTAGTTTCACTTTTTTATCGGGTCCTATAACAAATAAAGAACGTACGGTAAAGTTTTCAGACGCGTTGGGATGAATCATTCCATAAGCGGTAGCTACTTTCTTTTCAGGATCGGCAATAATCGGAAACCGAACATCCGTATTTTGTGTTTCATTAATATCTTTCACCCATCCAATATGCTTATCCAGCGAATCAACACTTACCGCCAGCACCTTCACATTACGCTTCGCAAACTCATCCTGCAATAAAGCGGTTTTACCCAGCTCAGTAGTGCAAACAGGAGTGAAATCGGCAGGGTGGGAAAACAAAACGCCCCAGCCATCGCCGAGAAATTCGTAAAAATCAATTTTACCCGCGGTTGTTTCGGCGGTAAAATTTGGCGCAATATCACCTAAACGCAAACTCATAATAGATCATTTAAAAGTTATAAAAGGATTGCAAAGATATTCTTTTCCTACCATTTTAGTGGACTATAGAGTTAAAAAAAATTAAATTGTTCTTGCACGGGCTATGGCATCTTTACCAAACCTGTCTTTAACGGCATCTATAGCATTGTATAGGTCCGCCTTCTTTTCACTGTTTTCAAAAAGATTGGTTTGCCTGGCTTCGCCGGTGAACTCACTTAATCTTACGCCCAGCAAACGAACAGGCTGCCCCTTCCGGTAAAGCTTATGAAAAAGCGCCTTAGCCGCCGGTATAAGTTCATCATCATAGCAGGTATAGGGAATAGCCATTTGGCGCGATGTAGTCTCAAAATCGGGATACCTGATCTTTACGGCTATACAACCAGCCATTTTATCATCCTGCCTCAGTTCATGGGCTATACGCTCTGTCATACGTACCAGTTCACTCATAATAAAATCCATATCGGTGCTGCTCACTTCAAACGTATTTTCGGTAGAAACAGATTTAGCTTCATAATAAGGAACCACCTCTCCGTGATGAATCCCCCGGGCTTTATTCCAGAGTTCCGGCCCATAGCTACCCAGCAAAAATTCCAGGTCTGATAACTTCCGGCTGCTTATATCTCCAATAGTTTGTATACCAATAACCAATAGATGCTGGTAGGTTTGCTTTCCAATGCCGGGGATAGCATTAACGGGTAAAGGTGAGAGAAATTCCTCTTCCATACCAGGTTTCACCTGCATATAACCATTGGGCTTAGCCGCATTGGTTGCCATTTTAGCGATCATCTTATTAGGTGCCAGCGCAAAGGAGATAGGCAAACCCGTTTTATCAATAATTTCCTGCCGCAGGTCAATGGTCCATTGCCAGGGATTAAAATACCTGTTCATGCCGGTAAGGTCAAGATAAAATTCATCAATGGAGGCTTTTTCAAATAAGGGTGCCTTTTCTGCTATAATCTCGGTAACCCACCTGGAATATTTGCTGTACTCGCCCCTGGTTCCTTTCACTACTGTTGCCTGCGGACATAACCGCATGGCCGTAGCCATTGGCATGGCAGAATGGATCCCATATTTGCGGGCTTCGTAACTGCAGGCCGCCACTACGCCTCTTTCCTTACTTCCTCCAACAATCAGCGGTCTGCCCTTCAGCGAAGGATTATTGATACATTCCACAGATACAAAAAATGCATCCAGGTCGAAATGTGCTATAGTGCGTGGCTGAGACATGGCTGAAAGAAAAGAAATGTAATTTACTGCATTCGCAACAATATAGCCGCGGCTATGCCTGCAGTTTCCGTTCTCAGGCGCGTATTACCAAGGCTTACAGGCTCAAAGCCGCCCTGTATTGCCATATCAACTTCCGCAGGCGTAAAATCGCCTTCCGGGCCTATACAAACTATCTTATCCCCGGCAAGCGCCGCCGCCCCGGCAAGCCCGCTTTTAGCTGTATCTAAGCAATGAGCAATATACTTATTAACGCCGGCTGCCCCACTGATCCATTCTGTAAAACGCACAGGTTCGGGCAATTCGGGCAACCAGCATTGCTGGCTTTGCAGCATAGCGCTTACCAGAATATTCTTCATTCTTTCCATACGAAAATGGATCCGTTCCGTTCTTTCGCAAATAAGCGGAATGATTGAACTAACGCCTGTTTCAGTAGCTTTTTCAAGAAACCATTCAAACCGGGATGCATTTTTAAGCAGCGAGATGGCAATGGTAACCCGGGGCTGCCGCACAGGAACATCTGATTCGTCTTCAATATACACACTGCACCCTTTTTTATATTGCTCTTCTATCCTTGCCGTAACTTTTTTTCCCCTGCCATTTGTGAGACAAAGTCTATCGCCCTTTTTCATACGCAATACCTGGCTTACATGCCTGGCTGTAGCCTCATCTAACGCAAGTACAGCGCCGGAGGATGATATATCTTCAGCATAAAAAAAGGGAAGCGCCATAACTTAATTTTTTAAAACGGCGCTTCATCATCAAATTGTCCGTCATTCATTTTGCTGCCCTTTTGAATAAACAAACGGGCGTTATTATCTGCTCCATCGCCTGGCACGGGTTTCCAGTTGCCCTGGGGCGCTCCCATACCTCCAAAATCATCGCTTTCCATTTCCGTAAATTTCTGAATATGCAATAGGGCCCGGAGTTTAATGGTTTCGAGCGTACCATTACGATGTTTGGCTATACGCACATGCGTTTCACCTTTATTACTTTCGCCAAATTCGTTGGCGGTAATATTGTAGTATTCCGGGCGATATAAAAACATAACCATGTCGGCATCCTGCTCAATGGCGCCCGACTCCCTCAGATCGCTCAATTGCGGCATTTTATCGCCTTCCTTCCGTTTTTCTACTTCACGGCTCAACTGGCTCAGCGCTATAATGGGTATGCCCAGTTCCTTTGCCAGTCCTTTCAGGTTTCTTGAAATGGTACTGATCTCCTGCTCGCGGTTGGAGCTTCGTTTATCGCCTGTACCGCTCATTAACTGTAAATAATCTATAATAACCAGGCTTACATTATGCTTATTTTTTAACCGCCGGCATTTGGCTCTTAATTCAAAAATATTCAGCGCCGGCGTATCATCTATAAAAATGGGCGCATTTTGCAAACGTTGAATACCGTTACGGTATAACTGCTGCATTTCATGTTCCTCCATTTTACCACGGGCAATTTTCTCGAGCCATATCTCGCTTTCGGCGCTTAAAATACGCTGCACCAACTGTCCGGCGCTCATTTCAAGACTAAAAAAAGCAATGGGTGAAGGCTTGGTAGCATGCAGGGCTGCATTACGGGCGAGGTTAAGCGCAAAAGCTGTTTTACCCACCGATGGACGAGCTGCCAGAATAACCAGGTCGGTAGGCTGCCATCCGTAGGTTATCCGGTCTAAAGAAGGAAAGCCGCTGGGCACACCGGTTATATCTTCCTGCCGGTTACGCATATCTTCAATCCGTTGTATGGTTTTTACCAATACGGTATCAATACTGTCGAAGTTTTTGCGCAGGTGATTATTGGTGATTTCAAAAAGCTTGCTTTCCGCCTCATCCAGCAAATCAAACACATCGGTTGAATCTTCATACGCATCGCTGATCACTTCACCGCTGATGCGGATAAGATCGCGCTGAATGAATTTCTGAAGTATAATGCGGGAATGGGTTTCTACGTTTGCAGAAGATACCACCGCATTGGTAAGTTTGGTTACATAATAAGGTCCGCCCACCAGTTCCAGCTCCTCCTTTGTTCTTAATTCTTCCACCACCGTAAGCAGGTCAATGGGCATGCTCTTTTGTGCCAGGCTTTGCATAGCACGGAAAATACGCTGATGCGCGTCTACGTAAAAACACTCGGGTTTTAATATTTCAATCACCGTATCAAAGGCTGATTTTTCCAGCATAATAGCTCCCAGTACCGCTTCTTCCAGGTCGCGTGCCTGTGGCGGTACTTTACCGTATACCATTGAACTCAGGTCGAGGGAACTTTTTCGGCGGGCTTTACGGTCTTTATTAAGATTAGTAAGATGATCCATTAAATGCTTTTATATATAGTAATCTGTTATACGCTGGCTGCCTGTCAACAGTATAGTATCCGCTTATACAACCTGCATACTTCACTTCCCCGAATTAGCCGAATTGTATGGAACGATGCTTATACTCCTGTATGATTGATGCTAATGTTAATGCATTATTACCGGAATGTTACCAACTGCGTCAGGAAGGCGAATTTAATACCATTGATTTTTGATAACCAAATTACAACTCTACTTTTTTTTATTAATTTATACCAACATGCTTTTACACCTGTTTAACAGGGTTTTCCACTTTTATTTTCCATTTATACACAATTTACCGAAAAAGTATTGCCGATAAGGGAAATAATGCACACCGCTTGTGCGAAACAATTCAGTATGAATTTTTTGGCCGGCCTATTAAAATAACAGTATGGACTTACAGGCTTTTTCAGCGCGCGGCGCAATTTAATTATCTTTGCCGCCACTTTATATTTTGGTATTGAAATTGAAAAAGAAGTAATCATTATATGACCATCAGTTACAACTGGCTCCGCGAATATCTACCGGTAAATATTACCCCTGAAAAATTAGCTGTTATATTGACCTCCCTGGGCCTGGAAGTGGAAAATTTTGAACAGGTTGAAGACGTAAAAGGCAGTTTGGAAGGACTGGTGATAGGAGAAGTGCTGGAAACAGAAAAACATCCTAACGCCGATAAACTTAGGCTAACCAGGGTAGATACAGGTGCAGAAGAACCGTTGCAGATTGTGTGCGGCGCGCCCAATGTTGCTGCCGGTCAAAAGGTAGTGGTAGCGCCTGTTGGAGTCACTATTTACCCCTCTAAAGGCCAGCCGCTTATCATGAAGGTAGCCACTATACGGGGTACAGAAAGCTATGGAATGATTTGCGCTGAAGATGAATTAGGGCTTGGCGACAGCCACGATGGCATAATGGTTTTGCGCGATGATGCAAAACCCGGCACGCCGGCGGCGGATTATTTCCGGCTGCAAAGCGACTGGATTTATGAAATAGGACTTACGCCTAACCGTATGGATGCTATGAGCCACCTGGGCGTTGCTAAAGACATATGCGCTTACCTGAGCGTTCACGACAGGAAAGATTACCCGGTTAAATACCCCTATAACAATCATTTTAAGAAAGACAGGCAGGGCGCTGTTATTGAAGTAAAAATAGAAAACCAGAAAGCATGTGAACGATATAGCGGCGTTCTTATAGAAAATGTAACCATTACAGAAAGTCCTGAATGGCTAAAGCGGCGCATCAGGGCTGTGGGATTACGTCCTATCAGTAATATAGTAGATATTACTAATTTCATATTACATGAAACAGGCCAGCCGCTGCATGCTTTTGATGCAGACCAGGTAAAAGGGAATGCCATCATTGTAAAAAACCTGCCCGAAGGCACTCCTTTCATCACTTTAGATGAAAAAGAAAGAAAGCTGCACGCCGGTGACCTGATGATATGCAACGGCAATGGCGAACCGATGTGCTTTGGTGGCGTATTTGGGGGCCTGCATAGTGGCGTAACCGCCGGCACCAAAAATATTTTTATAGAAAGTGCATGGTTTAATCCTGTTACTATCCGCAAAACCTCCTTCCGGCATAATTTACGCACCGATGCCGCTGCCCGCTTTGAAAAAGGAACAGACATCAGCAATACGGTAACCGTGCTAAAAAGAGCGGCATTACTGATAAAAGAACTGGCAGGTGGAACAATAGCATCGGATATAACGGATGTATACCCCGATCCCAAAGAAAAAAAACAGATCATTCTTACTCATCAGTATCTCAAAAAACTAAGCGGCAAAAGTTACCCTCCCGATACGGTAAAAACAATACTAACGCATTCAGGATTTGAGGTAATACAGGAAGACACGGATAAAATACGGGTAGCCGCTCCTTTCAGCAAGCCCGACATTGAACTACCCGCCGATATTGTGGAAGAAATTATGCGGATTGACGGCTACGACAATGTAGCCATCCCCGGCAGCATTACCATCAGCCCCTCTGTAGAAACCATCGCTTACCAGGAAGCATTAAAAGAAAAAATTGCTCATTACCTGGCGGGCAACGGTTTCAATGAAATATTTACAAACGCTATTACCAACAGCGCCTATTTTGATGAAGCTACATTGCGAACCTCGGTAAAAATGCTGAACAGCCTGAGTGCCGGATTAAATATTATGCGGCCCTCCATGCTGGAAACCGGGCTGGAATGCCTGGCCCACAATATTAACCGTAAAAATAATAATCTCCGCCTGTTTGAATTTGGAAAAACCTACCATACCGGCGGAGTTGGACAATACAAAGAAAAGGAGAAATTATGCCTGTATATAACCGGAATGATAAAAGAAGCCTCCTGGAAAGCGGGGGAAGATAAAAGCGACTTTTACTACCTGAAAGGAATTGCTGAAAGCATTTTGCATGCTGCGGGCTTATCCCATTACCAGTTACAGCCCACCACAGTTCCGCACCTTACATACGGATTGCAAATACGTATCCATACCGACACGGTAATAACACTGGGGCTGGCAGACGCATCGGTTGTAAAACAATTCGACATTAAGCAACAGGTTTGGTATGCTGAAGCAGAATGGGAAAAAATATACCACCACGCGTCAAAACAACAATCCGGATACACCGAAATACCGAGGTTCCCGGCAGTTCAGCGCGACCTTGCCATTGTGGTGGATAAACAACTGCCTTATGAAAAAGTAGAGCAGGCTGTTAAAAATACAAACATAAAAAAACTGCAGGCTGTAAAACTATTCGATGTATTTGAAAGCGACAAGCTGGGCGCCGGGAAAAAATCTTTTGCCATCAACCTGACATTCTTAGATAACGAAAAAACACTGACGGATAATGAAATTGACGGCATGATGCAAAAGATCATGCATACCTTTGAACAGGAGTTACCGGCAGAAATAAGAAAATAAACTATACCTTTTTTGCTGTGTTTGCATGAGCCACCTTAATGAACATATTAGCCGGGTAAACGAAAAGCTGCAATTGCTGCTCAAACAATATCATACATTGGTAAAAGAAAATGACAGGCTAAAGCAGGACCTGGAACAAATAAAGGCGAGTGAGCAAAACATGAAGGAAAAAGCGGCAGGGTTACAACAACAGGTGGAGATAGCGAAAATTTCCTCTGGACAGGCAGGACAGGAAGTTAAATCGGAGCTGGAGAAACGGATTAATACCTATATTAAAGAAATTGATCAATGTATTGCTTTGCTGGGAAATCAATAGTTAAATTCTTTTTACCAGTCGCATGTGCTGCTCCTCTTTTCCTCCCGACAGTTCCAGCGTATACACGCCATAGGGTAAATCGTTCAAACCATCCCAGCAAAAAGAGGTTTGCGCCGGCACTACTTCCGTTTCAAACATGCTGCACACTCTTCCTTTATCGTCCTTAAGTACGGCCCTTAAAGAGGAAGCAGTAGCATCGCTTAGTTCAAAAATCAGGGTGTCAATAAAAATCAGGGATTTTAGTTTTGCAAACATTGGGGATGGTTTTTCGGTTTTAGATTTTATTAATTGCCGGGAGTTATTTTTACTATAACGCAATAAAATCAACTTACTGTTGATAAACTGTGAATAAATTTAACACTAATATTCAGCATATGCAAACGCTCATAGCTATTAATATCGGTATTGGCGACAGAACGTACAGGATTAAAGTAGCGCCTGAAGATGAAGAACAGGTAAGAAAAACCATCAAAATCATTAATGATAAGGTCATTGAATTTAAAACGGAATTTGCAGGTAAAGATATGCAGGACTATGTATCTATGGTGTTGCTATGGTATGCAACCCAGCTACAGAGCGGAAAATCAACGGTTTTGGAAAAGGACGTTACGGAAGCGCTTTCAAAAATAGAAGGGCAACTGAATAAAACGCTTGGGCTATAATACGCCGGCCGGCAGCATACATACGTTTCCGGGCTGCTATTATTTCAACGGGCTATGCCTGTGTATTGGCGCTTTTAAAGAGCCACATATTTTATCAAACATCAACCTCAAAAATGGCTTAATTGTTCAGTCAAATCCCCGTCAGCGTTTAACCGTAACGGAATGGATCAACTGCCCGCCGGCATCATACTCGTCTGTTGAAACCATCGCTCCTCCGTGCGCATAATGCTTCCACTTTCCCGAAAAGAACCCCAGGCTGTACACCCCTTCACTCTTTATGCTTCCATCTTCATAATAATACATTGCGGGTCCTTCAAAGCTACCCTGGCTGTTGAGTTGCAATTTACCTTTCAATTGCCCATTGGCATAATATTCTGCGTAAGCTGTTCTAATATTTTTACGAAACTGTACAAAGCCGGTTATATTACCCGCGGTATCCTTCATGATTTTAGAAACAAGGCTATCTTTGCGGGAATAGTATTGTTCTGCACTGTAAAATTCCCCCGCACCAATTATCCGGGTAAAACCGGTATCGCTGTTATGCCGTATAGCATCAAAGAATACCTTATCTGTTTTACTGATTCCGGGAGGTAAATGATTTACTGTGTTTTTACAACCCATAACCAATATCGCCGCTACAACAGGAAATATAAAAAATTTCATACAATAAAAGTATAAGAAAGCAGCCCTGTAAAAGGCTGCTTATTGCTTGTATAATATAACTTGCGTTTTGGACGTTACTAAAACACATAGAAACAGCAACATTAACAAACCGGTTTTCATTTCCGAACATCCAAAACGCACGTTAACCTATTGTTTTAATTAACAAAAGATGTCCAGCCTTTCCACCACTCCCCTTCAGGCGTACCCGCAGCGCCTACCGCGCCTCTGAAAGTAACAGGCGTAAACCCACTGGCCACCTTAGCGTACGTAAAACTGGCGGAGTTCAGCAAAGGCGATCCGGCCAGCGGTGTAAAATCAGGATTGGCATAATTAAACGCGGCCGCAAGCTTCACTTCCCCGTTTTCAGCCAGTATCTCATTATTATATGCAGCGGTACCAAACCAGTTGCTCACATCGGCATTCGTCCATCCTGTTGCGGTGCCGGTGTTATCAGCGAACTTAGTGGGCGCCGCACAACCGGCAATGGTTGTATTCTGGATTACCAGTTTTCCTGCCGTAATATTTCCCTGAACAGGCGTTCCTTTACTGGCATCAATCAGCAAGCCGGTAGGCCAACCCATTATAACAGAATTGAAGATAGAAGTGCTGGTATTCCGCCTTAATTGTGCGGCTGCATTATATAAACTATTGCCGGTATTGTTTGCTTTTTCACGGGGCCCTATAGCCGTTATATTACTGAATACCGGCGCGGTTTGAGGAGTTAAATCACTGCCGTTGGCATCATTGTCGCTTTCAAACGCTTCTACTTTTGAAATGTCGGCGCGGGATGAATCCCTCAGCACTATACCAAACTGCACATTTCCACGGTAGCCGTTATCGCTGTCAAAATCATCGTCTAATGTTTTATAGGCAATTAAATGGCTGCAGTTTACGGTACCGCCAAACCATTCAAAAGCATCATCTAATGCATAGCTTACCTGCACATAATCAATAGTAGTGCCATTACCTACGCCACCAAAAGTAAGTGAGTTCAATTCTTTATCGGGGAGAAAAGCGTATCCTGCATATTCTATTCGCACATATTGCAGTGAGCCGGAGTTATCTGCATCATCCGCTCCGCCATATAGTCCTAACCCGTCTGCGTTGTTAACACCGCCTTCAATTTCTCCAATACCTGTAGTACCGTTAAAGGAATTGTTTGTTTTTGCGCGTCCCAGCAATACAATACCTCCCCAGTCGCCGGCAGAAGGCGTTGAGGCATCCGATGTAAATACAATAGGTTTTTCCTTTGTTCCGTTAGCAATCAGCTTAGTGCCACGGGTAATAATTAATGCGCCCCGGGTAGCTTTTTCTCCTTCAATCCTTGCGCCTGCTTCAACTGTTAAAGTAGCGCCATCTACCACGTATACTATCCCTCTTAACTTGTACGACACGCCTTCTTTCAGCGTTTTGTCTGCATTAATCTTACCCGAAAGAACAGTAGTTTCACCCGGCGTTCCACCATCACCTCCTTTAATGCTACCGTCTACTTCAATTTTACGGCAACCGGCAGTTACCAGTACGCCCAGAACTGCAAATGCTAATATCTTTTTCATATTCCTGTATTTGTTGATTTTTAAAATGTGCGGTTTTTATTTAATGCTGTATCCAAAAGAAATGCTGACAGTGGTTCCATAATTTCTGCTTATGGCTACTACGTCTGAAGAGCCCAGCTTCAGGTTCTTACTTTTATCTACATCATGATAGAAGTATGCCTTTTTATTGAATATGTCGGATATATTCAGGCGGATGTCGCCTTTATTATTAAGCACTTTTTTAGCTATCTGGAAATCAAGAAGCGGGCGGGAATCTTCCCATATTTCAGGCACCTGTTCATTACCCACATACAAAATCCTGCGGCCAATCTGGTTAAAAAGCAGTGTTGTGCTTATTCCCGCTTTTTCTATATCATATTGCAGTGATCCATTGATAACGTAAGGCGATTGCCCCTGCATGGGCCTGTCAATTTTTACGTTGGGATCATTGACCTTATTAAAGATATAGGAAAGATTGCCCTGGAAAGTGAAGTTCCTGAGTGCATGAGCGAAATCAAGCTTTTTACGAAAATCAAATTCAATTCCATAACCCGTTGCTTCCTCTGCATTCAAAAAATTAAAAGTATTGGTAGCTACGCCGGACTGGTTAAAATATAATTCTATAGGATTTTTAAAATACTTATAGAACACGCCTAAGGTTACCATTTCTCCTGCACGCGGATATAGTTCATACCTGAGGTCAATATTAGTTACTTTGGTTCGTTTAAGTGAACTGGAACCAATAACCGCCGCGCCTAATTCAAAATCGTAGAAGGCAAAATTGGTGAGTTCGCGAAACTCGGGACGAATAATGGTTTGGGAACCCGATAAACGGATATTTGTTTTTGAGTTCAGCTTAAAAGTAAAATTAACAGCGGGGAGCAGGTCGCCTTGTTTGATATGTGCATGGCGCTCGTCATTTTGTTTTACGCTTCCCACCAACTGGTCAAAATGCTCATACCTTGCACCCCAAACCACTCTTAACCACGAACTGAATTGATTATCGAACTGCAGGTACCCGGCATTCAAAATACTATTGGCCATATACCGGTATTGTTTACCAATAATTTCATCAAACTTAAACTTCCTCGGATCGCCGGCATCAAAATTCGCTTCGTTAAATACCTGGTCTTCATTCTGCAGACGTAATGGAGAAGTTCCATCTACCAGGTATATGGAAAAAGGCCTTGAATCGAAGAGCCTGTCTTTTACCTGGAAGAGATAGCCCGCTTTTACGGTTTGGTTTTGTCCAAACAGCATGAACCGGTTTGTTATATCGCCTCCTGCATTGTAAATATAGTCCGACAACATGGAATAAAATACACTGCCTGTTTTCTGGGATTTGGATTCGCCGATCAGCAAATTATAAGGGGCATTGGGCTCCTCTTTTGATTGATTGTACTGAACCCTGCGCTGCTGGGGTATATACCCATCGAGGATATTAAAACTACCATACCAGTTAATTTTAGAACGAAGGGAAGCGATATTATGCTCTCCGATGAGTTGCGTATTAAAAAATGTATTAGAGCGAAAAGCAAGTTCCCTGGCGCGGATATTTTCTCCCAATACCGGGTCCTGCTCATAATCAGTGCCTGTTCTTAAAGTGGTATAGTCAGATGCGTTTATATTCAGGATATTCTTTAAACTGATCTTATTGTTCCTGTTTAATTTAATAGAAAAATTAGCCAATACGCCCGCCAGCACATCGTTGCTGTATTTATGGCTGTTGTAATCAAATAACAGGGAACCCTGGTTATTATTAAAACTATAAAAACCATTATCAAAATCCATGTTCCGGCCGGAGCGGCTGTAGGTTAGCCCCAGGATAGCTCCAAAGTCTTTTTTGAAAAGCTTTGCGTTAAATCCGCCATTGAGCTGAAAAGAAGCATTAAGCGGCGCCTTGCCTTTATGCACAGACCAGTTGGTAGCTATGCTTTTGGCCAGGTTTGTTTTTCCCGCATCGGTTAATGCCTGGAAATTTGTTTTGGTAGGAAAATGATCAGGCAATGCCCTGGTTCCATCATCAATCCCTAACCAGTCAGTGCGTCCTCCATTATAGGTATAAAAATCTTTACCAATTGTTTGGGTATTAAAACCAGTGCCTGCCTGCACAGAAAGAAAATCAGCAGAGGGAATATCCTTCGTATTTACCTGCACCAGCCCTCCGGCCCACTCGCCGGGATATTCGGGAACAAAAGCCTTATTGATCACTATGTTATCAATCATGGAAGAAGGGAAAATATCGAAGGAAAAGGTTTTTCTATCGGGTTCGGTAGTAGATAACTGTACGCCGTTTAAAAGCGCTGTATTATACCGGTCGCTTAGCCCCCTTACAATAAGGTATTTCCCTTCCTGTATACTGGCTCCGGGAATTCTTTTTAATACTTCCCCCGTATTTTTATCCGGAGAACGGCGGATGCTTTCCGCTGAAATTACGGAAGCAACAGTGTTCGTGTTTTTTTGAAACGCGATGATCGAATTTACCGTTTCGCGGCGTGCATTGGTTTTAGTGGCTGTAACAACTACTGTTTCGAGGCTTTTTGCCGCCGGTTCAAGTATAATATTCAATTCATTGGGAACACCGGGCAGCACTTCCACATCTGTAATGCTTTTTTCCGTATAGCTCACAGCAGAAATAATGAAAGCGTACTTAGTGCCGGGAGAAAGCGATATAATGTAGCGGCCTTCTATATCGGTAACCGTTCCACCTGCAGCAGCAACTTTTATGGTTGCGCCCGAAACCGGCTCATTCTTTTCATTTATTACTTTACCTGTTAAAGGAATGGTTTGCGCCTGAATAAATGAAAAGGACAGTATGAAAATAAATAACACACAACTGCTAAGCGTTCTTTGCATACCTGAATTTTCAGCAAAGGAATAGCCCTTGTGTTAACTCATGATGAATGCAAGGTTATCAATATGTTGCTCCTGGATTACCGGAATATTAACAACAGGTATAAAAATGTGGAATAAAAAACCCGCATGTTAAGAAATTATTAACTCTTGAAATCAGGAGCCGGTAGCAAATGATACCTTTACTTTTGCCCAAAGTTTCCGTTATGATTAATTCTATAATGAAGATCTTTTTACCTAAGGATCGGGTTTTTTACGAACTGTTTGAAGAAGTTGCCGTTAAAGTACTGGAAATGGCCAGGAAATTAAAAGAAGTAGTGCACGAACCGGATTACGACAAAAGATCCGCGATAGCTTCCCAGATTGAAGAGCTGGAACATGTGAACGATGATCTTACCCATAAAATATTTACCGAATTAGGCAGAAACTTCATCACACCCTTTGACCGCGAGGATATTCACTACCTGGCATCTGCGTTAGATGATATCGCAGATTATATTTTCGCCTCTTCCAAAAAAATAAAATTTTACCGGGTTAACCCCAACGACCAGGGTATGCAGAAGTTTGCCGAGCTGATTGTTCAGGCATGTGAACATATTAAGGTGGCGGTTCATGAGCTGCGCGATATGAAAAATCTTCGCCAGATAACGGAATCCCTGGTAAAAATAAACAGTATAGAAAACCAGGCGGATGATATTTTTGATATGAGCATTGAGCGGTTGTTTGCAACAGAATTAGACGCCAAAGAAGTAATAAAGAAAAGAGAGATTTACCAGGCTATGGAAATAGCTACAGATAAATGTGAAGATGCCGCTAATGTAATTGAGTCCATTATCGTTAAATATGCATAATGTTTGAGCATTTGAACATTCTTTATCTTCTTATTACCAGACCCTCAAACAAGGATGCATGACCTTATTAGTTGTTATTATCATTCTGGCATTGATTTTTGACTATATTAACGGGTTTCACGATGCCGCCAACTCCATTGCCACTATTGTTTCCACTAAAGTACTCACTCCCTTCCAGGCGGTACTTTGGGCGGCATTGTTCAACTTTGTAGCTTTCTTCATCTTTAAAGATCACGGCGTAGCCAATACCATTGCCAAAACAGTAAAGGAAAGCTATATTACCCTGCAGGTTGTACTGGCGGGCTTGTCGGCTGCCATTATATGGAATCTTATTACCTGGTGGTTTGGTATACCTTCTTCATCCTCACATACTTTAATTGGCGGATTTGCCGGTGCGGCCATTGCGCATGCCGGTTTTTATGCCATAAACATGGCTCCGGTGATGCAGATTGTGGCCTTTATCTTTTTAGCCCCACTCCTGGGTATGATTATGGCACTGGTTATTTCACTATGGTTCATCAATGCTTTCCGAAAAAGTATATGGCCGAAACTCTTTTCTATCGGGCTTATGGTACTTACGGTATTAACACTTTCCCAGATCATGGAGTTTGACCCGGCCAATTTAAAATCGCATTACGAAAGTTATATATTGAAGGTCATCTTTCATTCTCACAATTTTAAGCTGGTGCTGCTTGCTTTAATTATAATGATCATGTGCATATTCACGCTCTTTCTCAGCAGGCTGAATGCACACCGGTCTACGGTATGGTTTAAAAAGTTACAATTAGTTTCTTCAGCGGCATTCAGCATTGGCCATGGTGGTAATGACGCTCAAAAGGTAATGGGCATTATTACAGTAGCGCTCATTTCGCACGGCAGTATTCAAACTTTTGACGAAATGCCTTACTGGGTACCCATATCCTGCTATACCGCCATAGCGCTGGGAACTTTAAGCGGGGGATGGAAAATTGTGAAAACCATGGGCACCCGCATTACCAAGGTAACACCCTTTGAAGGGGTTGCCGCCGAAACGGCAGGTGCCATCACGCTCTTCGTTACAGAACACCTTAAAATACCGGTAAGCACTACCCATACCATTGCAGGCGCCATTATGGGCGTGGGCGCCACCAAACGCCTGTCGGCCGTACGCTGGGGTGTTACCGTTAACCTGCTTTGGGCATGGATTATAACCATCCCTATAAGCGCGCTTATGGCCGCCATCATCTATTGGCTCTCCCATTTCTTTTTTTGATACTTTAATCTGCTTTATTTTAACCCGAAGTGGGTAACTTCGTCCGGGGTAAACCTGCCAGTAACAGCTTACAGGTATCGTACGCTGTTTAGCCGGGAAAAAAGATCATTGCTTTTATACAAATGAGGAAAACGGCAGCGGGAAAGCATATAAACAGGTAGTATATTTATTAAGATAAAACAGATCACTATTTCCAGATGAAAGGAATTATTTTGGCGGGTGGATCAGGTACAAGATTGCATCCCATTACTTATGCTATCAGCAAGCAAATGATGCCGGTTTATGATAAACCCATGATATACTATCCCTTATCAACCCTTATGCTGGCGGGTATCAGGGAAGTACTGATTATTTCAACACCGCATGATCTGCCCAACTTTAAAAAACTGTTTGGAGATGGCAGCCGTTTGGGACTGCAATTTTCTTACGCTGAGCAGGCAGTACCCAACGGACTTGCCCAGGCTTTTGTAATAGGCGAATCATTTATAGGCAAAGAAAAAGTGGCCCTGGTATTGGGCGATAATATTTTTTATGGAAGTGGGTTAGGCCGTACCCTCAGCAATAATATTGACCCGGATGGCGGTATGGTATATGCTTACCAGGTGAGTGATCCGGAACGTTACGGGGTGGTAGCGTTTGATGAACATATGAACGCTTTATCCATTGAAGAAAAACCGGTGAAGCCCAAAAGTAACTATGCGGTTCCCGGGCTTTATTTTTACGATAATGAAGTAATCAGCATCGCTAAAAACCTAAAGCCTTCCCCAAGAGGAGAATATGAAATAACGGATGTTAACAAAGCATACCTGCAGAGGGGAAAATTAAAAGTATCGGTATTAGACAGGGGAACCGCCTGGTTAGATACCGGAACCTTTGATTCGTTAATGCAGGCCTCGTTATTTGTGCAGGTAATTGAACAAAGGCAAGGTATCAAAATTGCCTGTATAGAAGAAATTGCATACAGAAAAGGATTTATTAGTAAGGAACAATTACTGAAAACAGCCGAACCCCTGATGAAAAGCGGATATGGAGAATATCTTTTGAACTTAGTATCTTGAATTAAATTTTTATAACTGGTATGAAAAAAATTCTGGTAACAGGCGGCTGTGGCTATATCGGATCGCACACTATTGTTGACCTGATTGAAAATGGGTTCGACATCATTTCTGTTGATAATAATTCACGCTCCTCTGAGCACTTGCTGGAGGGTATCGAAAAAATTACCGGCAAAAAAGTAAAGAACTATAAGGTAGACCTGTGTGATTTTAATGATACCTATGCCATTTTTGAAGAAAATGAAGATATTGCCGGTATTATCCATTTCGCCGCCTATAAGGCGGTGGGAGAATCGGTGGAAAAGCCGCTGCTGTATTTTGAAAACAACCTGGTTTCCCTCATCAACCTTTTAAAATGCGTTGAATTTTTTAAAATCCCTTATTTCGTTTTTTCCTCATCCTGCACGGTATATGGCAACCCCGATCATATACCCGTAACGGAAACCACGCCTACCAAAGCGGCAGAATCGCCCTATGGTTATACCAAGCAAATGGGAGAACAGATTATTGGAGAGTTTGCACATGTTAACAATACTTCCTGTGTTTTATTACGTTATTTTAACCCTGCCGGAGCACATCCATCGGCGCTCATAGGAGAGCTACCTATTGATAAGCCACAGAACCTTGTGCCGGTTATTACACAATCTGCCATTGGTAAACTGCCCGGGATTACTGTTTTTGGAAATAATTACGCCACACGCGATGGCTCCTGCGTAAGAGATTTCATACACGTAAGCGATCTGGCTCATGCCCATACACTGGCGCTCCAGTACCTGGTGGAACAGAAAAACCAGAAGAATCCTGAAATATTCAACTTGGGTACAGGATCCGGCATTACCGTACTGGAAACCATAAAAACCTTTGAAAAAGTAACCGGCCTGCCTTTAAATTATACGATAGGCGCCAACCGCCCCGGCGATGTAATTGCCATTTATGCCAATAATGACAAAGCCAGGCAGCAATTAGGCTGGCAGCCCCGGTTTACCCTCGAAGATATTTTGAGCACAGCATGGGCATGGGAGCAAAAACTGAAGGAAGATGAAAAATTGTTTACAGGAAAAAATATCCAGTTAAATTAATCCATTATAAAAACATATACATACGAATAAATTATGCTAAAAGACATACAGGTAACAGGACAAAAAGATACAAGAAGTGGATTTGGTGATGGTATTCATGAATTAGGTAAAAACAACCCCAATGTAGTAGCGCTTACAGCCGATCTCGCCGGTTCCCTAAAGTTAAACGCGTTTATTAAGGACTTTCCCGACCGCTTTATACAATGCGGAATTGCCGAAGCCAATATGATAGGTATTGCTGCCGGCTTAACTATTGGCGGTAAAATTCCGTTTACCACCACTTTTGCCAATTTTTCTACAGGCAGGGTATACGACCAGATTCGCCAGTCGGTAGCCTATTCCGGTAAAAATGTAAAAATTTGCGCTTCCCATGCCGGGTTAACCCTGGGAGAAGACGGCGCCACACACCAGATATTAGAAGATATTGGTATGATGAAAATGTTGCCCGGTATGACAGTGATTGTGCCATGCGACTATAATCAAACCAAAGCCGCAACCCTTGCTATAGCCGATTATGAAGGACCGGTATACCTGCGCTTTGGAAGACCCGTTTGGCCCATATTTACCAAAGCCGATGAAAAATTTGAGATCGGCAAGGCGCAATACTTCTCGCAGGGAAGCGATGTAGCCATTTTTGCCTGTGGCCATATGGTTTGGAAGGCTATTGAAGCAGGTATACAATTAGAAGAAAAAGGAATCAGCGTGGAAGTAGTAAACATACATACCATAAAACCACTTGACGAAGAAGCCGTATTAACCACCTTGCGCAAAACAAAATGTGCGGTAACGGTGGAAGAACATAATATTATTGGCGGCCTGGGCGATGCGGTAGGACAGGTAGCTGCACGGCATTTCCCGGTTCCTGTTGAATACGTAGGCACAAAAGATACGTTTGGCGAAAGTGGTAAACCCCTCGAACTTTTAAAGAAATACGGGCTTGATACTCCGGATATTATTGCAGCCGCAGAAAAAGTACTTAAACGGAAGTAAAGTACTTAAAACAAAACCCAGGGTATGGCAGATAATCATGCTGATGATATTTTGTTACTGCAGGAATTCCGCACTCCCGCCACTAAGGAAAAAGCGTTTACCGGTATTATTAAAAAGTACCAGGAAAAGCTATACTGGCATGTGCGCCGTATAGTCATTCACCACGAAGACGCCAACGATGTTTTGCAAAATGTATTTATCAAGGTCTGGAACGGGCTTGATAACTTTCGTGAAGATTCCCAATTGTATACCTGGCTATACCGCGTTGCTACCAACGAATCGCTGACTTATATAGAACAGCAAAAACGAAAATCATCGGTATCTATTGACAATGAAGGAAGCATAGCTAACCAGTTAAGGGCCGATAAGGATTTTGACGCCGGTAAAATAGAATGGAAATTACAAATGGCTATTCAGCAGCTTCCTGATAAACAACGAGTTGTATTTAACCTCCGCTATTATGATGAAATGCCATATGAAGAAATGAGCAGGGTGCTGGATACCTCCGAAGGCGCATTAAAAGCCAGCTATCACCATGCGGTAAAAAAGATTGAAGACTTTATTCTGAATCATTAAACCTTCTACATATAACGTAGTCTTAACATTTAATGAAACGTAATTTCAGATTATGAAATGTAATTCAGATATAGAGAAAGAGCTAGGGGAAATCAGCCCGGCCGTTTCTGAAATTGGGAAAGAAAATGTTTTTCAAACGCCACCCGGGTATTTTGAAAATCTCCCCGAAAAAGTTTTAGCACTTATCAAGGTAAATGAGGAGCAAACTGATGTATCAGCCAATGAAGAAATCAAACAATTATCGCCCCTCATTGCGTCATTAAGAAGTAACCCTGCATTAAGTGTTCCTGCCGGTTATTTCAACACCTTTCCCGGTATCGTTCTGGCTAAACTTGCTGAACCAAAAGAAAAGGCTCCCGTAATTAGTATGAGTACAGGTAAAAAAAGAAAATGGCTGAACTACGCCACGGCGGCCGCAGTAACAGGAGTTATAGGTACAAGTGCATTATTTTTACTCAATACCGGCAATAGCGGTAAAACAATACCTGTTGCTCAAAATGATGGCATCCAGTCTGTATCATCCGGGCTACCCGGAATTACTGATGCCGATTTAGCAAACTACCTTTCCGCGGCACCGAAAACGCCCGAATGGGTTTCAGAAAACGCTGATGCGGAATTTGAGGATGTTGCCTTTTTAAAAATAGATGATACTACGCTTGGTAATATGCTTAAGAACATCCCTGATGAAACACTGAAGAGCTATGAACAGGATATTTCCGGGGAGATATCTTTATAAAAAACTTCATCACAGATTGCGTTTAAAAGTTTTATACTTATACTATCTCCTGCAGATATTATTCTTAAAATGATATGTTATTTTGAAACATTGCTATTAAAATAAAAAATAAATATTTTTTTCGTGAAAAAAATTTTTTTACTTTTTGGATTTATTACATTTGCAACCTTGCTAACCAATGCACAGGAAGTTGCAGACTCCGGAAACGGCAGAGATAAGATAAAAATGCTTGAAATTGGGTATCTTACGAGGCAATTGCAACTCTCTACCTCCGAAGCCGAAAGATTTTGGCCTTTATTTAATAAATACCGAAAAGAATTAAGATTTGCTATCAAGGATAGAAGCATCAATGATGAGCTTGACAGGCAACAGAAGGTCTTAGATATAAGAAAAAAATACCGTAAGGATTTTAGTAATACATTGGATGAAGAAAGAGGGCCAAAAGTATATGAGGCGGAAGACAGGTTTAAAACGATGGTGCGAAAGGAGATGCAGCAACGGATGAAAATGAGACAGGATGGAACGGCGCCCCAACGTAAAAACAAATGATTTTTTAAATACGGAATAATTACCTAATTTTAACTCGGTGTTTTTCATAGGTTAGCAACGGCTGGCTCTTTCTAGGGCTGGCCTTATTTGTTTTAAGGCCCTATGCGTTTTACTCTGTTTGCTACTTTATACCCAAACAGTATAATTCACCGCATGTTCTGAAAAATTTATTAGCTGCCGGAATAGTAATATAAGTTGGCTGGTTATTACGTTTTTGAAATGCTGTCCAGCAAATCCTCTGCAAGATCGTATACAGACTGCATCTCTGCTTCATTAATAACGGGCGTATATAAGGCCACTTCGCACTGCTGAATAAGCAACTGGAATTGGGTAATAATAATATCGTCAAATCCTCTTGCTTTCATTCGCTGCTCTATATCTTTCTTATGGGTGTAAGTGCCGGTAAGCTGTAATTTTTCATTCATATAATTCCACAAAGCCTTGCCCAGTTCTGAATAAAACCCCTGCCCGTTTTGCTGTATAAGCATTAGCCGCGCCTGGAATAAAGGATTAGACAAAAAGCCTGCCTGTGGCGCTGGCTCCTCCTCCCTGTGAACCGGAACCATTTTCTGTTTGCTATTGTTAGCACTTATTAAAACAGGCGCATTACCCGGAAAACGGATATACCTGAATAAAAAGAAACCAAACAAAACCAGCAGCGCTGCAGCTGCTATCATCCATAACCTGCCTGTTCCGGTTTTCGTAGTTTCAAATGCGGCTACTGCCGTGCCGGCACCGGAAAAATTTTTTTTCGCCACAGCAACAGCGTTAATAATAACAGCATCTGTTTTCGCAGTTTTATACTGGTTGGCCTGCGGATCAAAATAGGAGAATTCAACAGGAGGAATCGCTATTATTCCTGTTCGTTTAGGCATTACCGTAAATGCAAAGGTTTTGTACCCCCGCATAGGCGCCACATTTTTTAAAACATTTTCTTTAATATCAGGCTCATAGGCTTCTATATCTTTTGGCCAGTGTACCAAAGGCGCATTAATAACACCAAAATTACCTTCCCCTTTTATAATAACCCTTAGCAGCGCTGCATCATTCAAAGCAATTTCATTTTTGTTAATAGTAGCTTCAATGCTGAAATTTCCCACCGCGCCATCAAATGAGTGGGGCCGGGCGAAAGCCGGAAGCGCCTTTACCGTTACAGGCAATGCATTACTTTTAATATTCACATTTTCCGTTACAATGCCTTCATGGGTAACATTATCCGATTCAAACGATCTCAGCAACTCGGGCAAATGTTCTCCCTTGTCTTTCATGGCCGTTTCAGCACTTACAAAAGAAATGGAATTTTCTACCTCTGCCGGGTCAAGCTCAAGAATGCCCGGCTGGAGCGGGAAAAGCTGGGCTTTGCGGATAAGATATACATTGAAATTTTTACCATTCAGCGTTTCAATGGTGGAAGGCGCTGAAGAAGGATCAACGATATCATATACGCTAAAACCATTAAAAGATGGTCTTTTAGACACTTTTGACTCAGAACGGAGGCGGGTATATAATTTATAGGTGGCTATTACCGGCTCGCCTTCATAACAATGATCCTTACTTACATCTACCTTAATAAAAAGATTTTGCCTGATCTTGTTCTGAATATCTTCGCCTTTGCGGATAATATAATCACTGTATAATTGCTGATCCAGCACATCGTCATACGAGTGATTTTGAAAATTATACCGGTTATTATTATGTTTCGACTCTTTAACCTTAAACCGGATGGTATTAAAAATAAAACGCCTGTTATTTATTTTAGCAGACCCACCTGAAAGTGCGTAATTACCCGGGGCTTCGGGTTGTATAACGTACATAAAAGTAACGTAGCTGTTCACCACGCCGTTAACAGCAGAAGTACCCGTTGTATGCAGTGGACCTTCCACAATTTTACATCCTTTAAAAGAAGGCGGCACAAATTGCTGCACTTCCTCCGCATTCTCCACGGTAAACTGCAGCTTAATGAACTCATCCTGCAGCACAATACTTTTATTAGCTGAAGCGGAAATTTTTACCTGACCCCGGCTTTGCTGAACCGGCAGGCAAAAAACAAACGGCAGTAATGCAAATTGAAGTAAATATTTTCCTATACGATTCATCTTTTATTTTCTCTCCTCTATGCCCGTAACAATCACAATACAAGCATAACAAATGTATGCATTTGGCTACAGGAGACGGGTTGAAAGCGCGGTAAAGTTGCGTTAAAACACCACCGCTACGCTTACCCGCCTGCCCGTTTATCACAATTGTTTAACAGCAAAGGATAAATGAAACAAAACATTTATTCAAACATAATTCAAATATCATTACAGCAGCATAGCAAACAATGTTTTTAGTATCTTGTCCTATTATTTTAATCAAACCATATCATTCGCTGTATGTTACTTCTCGGCATTGACGTAGGCACTTCATCCATAAAAGTATCTGTAGTAAATGCTGCCGATACAACACTGATTGCTTCTGCCCAGTTTCCTGAAACGGAAGCTACCATTATTTCGCAACAGCCCGGGTGGGCAGAGCAGGAACCGGAAAGCTGGTGGCAATATGCCTGCCAGGCTATACAAAAACTTGCCGCCTCCGGCCGTTTTAACCCCCGGGATATAGCGGCTATCGGCATTGCTTACCAAATGCACGGACTGGTAATTGTGGATAAAAACAAAAAGGTTTTACGCCCTTCCATTATATGGTGCGACAGCCGTGCCGTTGAAACGGGTAATAAAGCTTTTACAGCTATCGGCAACGCCTACTGCCGGGAGCACCTTTTAAATTCACCGGGTAATTTCACAGCATCCAAACTGGCATGGGTAAAAGAACACGAGCCTGCTATTTTTGAAAAAGCGGATAAGCTCATGTTACCCGGAGATTATATTGCTATGCGGCTAACACAGGAAATAACCACTTCTCCTGCCGCATTATCAGAAGGTGTTTTATGGGATTTTCAATCCGATGCTGTAGCCCGGCCGGTAATGGATCACTATGGCTTTTCTGACCATATTATTCCTCCGGTGCAATCCGTATTTTCCGTTCATGGCACGGTAACCCCGGAAGTAGCCGCAACATTAGGATTAAAGCCCGGCATCCCCGTATCCTATAAGGCCGGTGATCAGCCCAACAATGCCTTATCACTGAATGTAATGAACCCCGGTGAAATTGCGGCTACAGCAGGCACTTCAGGTGTAATATACGCGGTAAGCGATAAGCTAACCGGCGATCCGCAATCAAGGGTAAACAGCTTTGCACATGTAAACCATACCGCAGCAGAAAAAAGCATAGGCGTTCTGCTATGCATTAACGGCACGGGTATTATGAACAGGTGGATGAAAGATGTGGCCGGCAACCATTTATCGTACGCGCAAATCAATGAGCAGGCAGCAAACATTCCTTTGGGAAGTAACGGGCTTACTATATTGCCCTTTGGGAACGGCGCAGAGCGTATGCTTGGAAATAAGTTGATGGGAGCGCAAATCAGTAACCTGCAGTTAACCACACATCAATCGCCACATCTGTTCCGGGCTGCACAGGAAGGCATTGCCTGCGCTTTCCGTTATGGATTAGACATCCTGAAGGAAAACGGCGTTCGCCCTTCGGTTATCCGTGCGGGAAAAGCCAATATGTTTTTAAGCCCCCTGTTTACAGATCTTTTTGTGAACTTTACCGGCACCCCGGTAGAATTGTATGAAAATGACGGCGCAGTGGGAGCAGCTATAGGCGCAGGCATTGGCGCTGGTATTTACACAAACCCTCAGGAAGCATTCCGAAACTATAAGCCTGTTGCCCTGGCAGAACCCAATAACAATCAAAAAACATATGCAAGCATATATGAAAGGTGGAAGGGCATATTGGAAAAAGCTTTATCATAGCCTGCAGCTCAACTATCGTGTATGTATACTTGCAACATATATATTGGCTGCCGCTCCGGCGCTCGTTTATGCACAGGAGATACAGGGAACGGTATATGATATTACACAAAAGATTCCCCTGCCGGGAGTAAGCGTGCTTACCGTTTCCGGACATGGCACACAAACAGACTCTATGGGGTTTTACAGCATCAGGGTGCTTCCGGCAGATTCCATATGGTTCTCTTACCTGGGGAAAGCCACTCCCAGATACCCGGTTACAACCGTTCAGAACCCTGCTGCCTTTGACATTGCCATACAAATATCGGCTATTGAACTGCCCGGCGTTACCATTAGAAAGCCCAGCTACCGTTTTGATTCTTTACAAAACAGAAGAGAATATGAAAAGGCATTTAATTACCGTAAACCCGGACTTCACGTTTCTTCTTTGTCGCCCGGCAGTGTTGGCGCCGGCGCAGGCGTTGACCTTGACGAGCTGATCAATGTATTTCGCTTTCGCCGCAACAGGAATATGAAATTTTTGCAGGGATGGCTGATAAAAGAAGAGCAGGAAAAATATATAGACTATCGCTACAGCAAATTGTTTATACGAAAGCTTACCCACTTAGAAAGTCCGGAATTAGATAGTTTTATGAAGTATTACCGGCCCCGGTATGAGTATGTGGTTATGCTGAATGATGCTGAATTGGGATTGTATATCCTGGAATGTTTTAAAGAATACAAAACCCCAAAAAGAAGAAGTAGTAATTAATTTTTGATGATCGTATTTGTAAGTATTTTTTATATTTAGCACCCCTGCTTTCCCATATCTACAAAAACGCCATCTGCCCTTATAGCTAACGGCCAATGCTTTAAAAAATACCCTTCGCCGCTTACATTATACCCGGTACGCATATTAAACTTATAGCCGTGCACCGGACATACAATATGGCCCGCCTCATTTATACAGCCATTGCTTAAAAGCCCTCCCGCATGGGGACATTTGGAAGCAAAAGCAAAAAAGGCATCCTTGAATCTGCCCACACAAATCGCTTTATCCCCCGCTTCTGTTAAAGCAATATTATTGGTACCAAACTCCATTTCGCAGATATGATCGGCGATCTTAATCCACCTTTGATTTTTTTCGGGCATTGTGCTGTGAAGGATAATAATGAAGATTACAATATAATTACGCAGTACTGTTCTAAGCCTGGTAAAAAAATTCAGTTTTATAAGGATACCTGATACGGTACAATTCACGGATCTTATCCGTCAGTACTTTACGCAATTCATCAATATTTTGTTTTTCCGTGGCGGCAATAAAAATACAGTTACCCTGCGTTTCATTCACCCATCTTTGTTTCAGTTCTTCCAGCAACTGTGTTCTTGTACCTTCATCCAGCCATTCATCGAAGGTATTTTTTACATACAGGTCCATTTTGTTAAAGATAGTGATCACCGGTTTGTCATAGCACGCCAGGTCCTGCAGGGTTTTATTTACTACTTTCATCTGGTCTTCATATTGCGGATGTGATATGTCCACCACATGCAATAATATATCACTCTCTTTCACTTCATCTAAGGTACTTTTAAAGCTTTCCACCAGGTGATGCGGAAGTTTCCGGATAAATCCAACGGTATCGCTCAGCAGGAAGGGTGTGTTTTCAAAAACCACTTTGCGGGTGGTGGTATCCAGCGTGGCAAACAGCTTATTCTCGGCAAATACTTCGCTTTTGCTCAGTACATTCATGATCGTAGATTTTCCTACATTGGTGTACCCCACTAACGCAGCGCGAATAAATTCACCCCGGTCTTTCCGTTGCGTAAAAGCCTGCTTATCTATTTCTACCAGCCTTTTACGTAAAAGCGATATTTTGTCCCGCACAATACGCCGGTCGGTTTCAATTTCCGTTTCCCCCGGGCCTCTCGTTCCTATACCGCCACCCAGCCGCTCCAGGTGTTTCCACATGCCTCTTAACCTGGGCAGCAGGTACTGGTACTGCGCCAGTTCAACCTGGGCCTTGGCCTGGGCGGTTTTAGCGCGATTGGCAAAAATATCCAGTATCAGATCGCTCCGGTCTATCGTTTTAATGCCCAATATTTTTTCAATATTGGAAATCTGCGAACCGGTAAGCTCATCATCAAAAATAGCAACCTGAATATCGCCATGTTTCTCAATATACAGCCTGATCTCTTCCAGCTTGCCTTTACCTATAAATGTTTTGCTATCGGGATGCGGCAGCTTCTGATAGAATTTTTTTACTGCTTTTGCACCGGCTGTTTCAGCCAAAAAAGCCAGCTCTTCAAGGTATTCCTTCAACTGGTGTTCCGTTTGCAACTTATGCACCAGCCCCACCAGCACCGCTTTTTCTTCCTGTAAAAATTTACTTTTTTTATCTATCAATCCTTAAAATTTAGAACTGCAAAGGTAAACGATGCATAATAAAAAACGGATGTCACTATTAACATCCGCTTCCGTTTAAAAATATAATAAATTAAATTTATAACCCGCTTATCGTTAGCCCGATAGAATAGGGCTTAACATTTGGACCAGCGCCTTCCCTGATGAATTCATTAAACTGGTAGGTGCCAAAAATCGAAAACACGCCATATCCCACACGAAGCGTACCCGCTAAGCGGGTAGTATTAAAATTTCTTTTGTCTTTCACTTTTTGGGTATAGCCACCATATCCTTCCCTGTCGCGGGTTATTTTAGCCTTGGTATGGGCATCTATCATGGTTCCCACTTTAACGCCTAAAGCCACTTTGAAGGACTTGTTATAGTTTGTTGGGTTACTGGCGAACCGAAGCTCTACAGGAACTTCCAGGTAGCCTGTAGCTATCTTATATTTTTTATAGGAACTCACCGTATCATGCGCAAAGTTCAGGGGATATTTTCTCAGGTCAACCGTGGTTTTTTTAAAAAACATATTGTCGGTACCCACTCCTGCTCCTATGGCTGCACTGAAGCGGGGATCCGATTTAAAGGGAAAATCAAACATGAAGTACATGTTAAAGGTTCTGCTTAAGCCTCCTGTTCTGAGTGTATCAGGAGATCCTGCCCAGCCATTATAGCCCACCTGTATCATAAAATGGTCTGCAGCGCGGCCTGAAAACTGGCTGTTGTTCCGGCTTTTTTGCCGGGAAAGCGTGTCTGTTTCCGTTTGTGCCCATAAAAAATTACCCCATACTATCAATGAAATAACCAGTAAGAAACGCTTCATAAATTAAATTGAGTGACAAATGTATCCTGCAACAGGTTAATAAAAGGTTAAAGAGAACAAATATAAAAGACATTTTTCTTAACCCGGAAAACAAAAAGAATAGTAATAAAACAACTGCCAGCGCTTACATCTAACCTTTCATCTTCCCCGGAAAAGATGCGCAAGGTATTGATATTAGGGTATATTTTAAAAAATGAATGGGTGCAGGTAAGGGTTACAATAGCTTAACCCTGAAAAAAACGTAAAGCAATTCAAAAACCTTATTACCTCAAACTTTTAATTAGTCTCCGTACATAATTGCCGCCTGATAGTCTGAAAAAGTTATTATACTTGCTGCATTTATAATACCGCTTTTATGAACCGCTCCATTTTAATTGTTGTATCTGTCGCATTACTACTTGGCTCCTGCAATCAACCTGAAACAACTTTTGGGGAAGAAGACGGTCTTGCCGCTTTCAGCGCCGATACTCTGGGAAAGCATATCGCTGAACTTTCGGGTGATGATTTTGAAGGAAGAAAGCCATTTACTGAAGGAGAAACAAAAACGATTCATTATCTGAAGGATAAATTCATTGCAGCGGGGCTGGAACCCGGCAACGGTGAAAGTTATTTCCAGGAAGTGCCGATGGTGAACATTACTACCCATGCTGCGCCAGCTATGCAGGTACAATCTGCCAAAGGAAATTTTACTTTAAAAGGACTGGATGATTATGTGGTATGGACAGATAAAACAGATACTTCCGTTTCGCTTGATAACGATGAACTTGTGTTTGCAGGTTATGGCGTGGTAGCCCCGGAGTATAACTGGAATGATTACGAAGGATTGGATGTAAAGGGGAAAGTGGTGATGGTATTGGTGAATGATCCCGGTTTTAACGCAGGTGATACGTCTTTGTTTAAAGGAAAAACGATGACCTACTACGGTCGCTGGACGTATAAATTTGAAGAAGCCGCCCGGCAGGGCGCCAAGGGCTGCCTGGTCATTCACAATACGGAAGCGGCGAGCTATCCGTTTACAGTAGTTCAGAACAACTGGAATGCCTCCCGTTTGCGTTTAGACCCACGGGGGAAAAATGAGAAGATATGCGATGTGATTGGTTGGATATCGGCGCCGGCGGCGCAAAAATTATTGATTGCTGCAGGTAAGGATACAACCTTACTTGCCTCAGCCGATGTGAGAGGATTTAAAGGGACACCTTTAAACCTGAAGTTATCAACTACCATACGGGTGAAAACCAATTACAATCAGTCCAATAATGTAATTGGCAAAATAACAGGCAGTAAATATCCCGATGAAACCATCATATATACCGCGCACTGGGATCACCTCGGTATTGGAACGCCCGATGAAACCGGCGACTCCATTTACAATGGCGCATTAGACAATGCGAGTGCAACAGCGGGACTGGTAGAACTGGCGCGTGGGTTTAAAAGCCTGCAAACAAAACCTGAACGGACTATTGTTTTTTTGTCTGTAACCGCTGAAGAGCAGGGATTATGGGGTTCGGCTTATTATGCTCAAAACCCTGTTTACCCGGCCAATAAAACCGTGGCCAATATTAATATGGATGGATTGAACTGGTATGGAAAAACAAAGGATGTGATTATAGTAGGACAGGGACAATCGGAGCTGGAAGATTACCTTCGGGAAGAAGCCGCCAAAGTGAACCGTGTTATTACGCCCGAAGTGCATCCCGAAGCCGGCTACTATTACCGCTCCGATCATTTCAATTTTGCCAAAGCAGGTATACCGGCTTTATACGTCGGCAGTGGCATTGATGTAATTGGTAAAGAAAGCGGGTATGGTAAAAAAATGGATGATGAATATACTGAAAAGCATTACCATCGCCCCTCCGATGAATACGATGGCGCCACCTGGAAATTAGATGGCGCCATTGATGATCTTCAACTGCTGTTCAGAGTAGGGCGCCGCCTGGCGTATGGACAAAACTGGCCGCAATGGAAAACGGGGTCTGAGTTTAAGGCGATAAGGGAGAAGAGCAGGTAAATTGCTACGTAGCTGCAATAATGTAGTAGTTGAATATTTTCACTTTTAAAAGTGAAAAACATCAACTATCTTTATAAATAAAACAAATATAATGGCTGCAACTGATGTGAAACAAAAAAGCACCGTTCGGAGGAAATTCAGAAACTTCGATTTGAGCGATGAGATAAAGATGGTAGGCGCTGCCCGTAAGGGTATCAGTGCAGAGGTGTTTTACAACTTTGCCCACTTAATAAAAATGCCTGAGAAAAACCTCGCCGAACTGCTTTATATTCACCCCAGGACAATAAACAACTATCGGGAGCAGGAAAAAAATCTGGCGCCTGTTGAAAGTGAACACCTGCTCAGGCTCATTGCCCTTTTTGCAAAGGGAGAGGAGCTTTTCGGTAATGCAGATGAATTTAATTACTGGTTGCAAAAGCCTTTCTGGAGCACAAAGGAAAAGCCAATAGACTGGCTGACTACTCCCGGTGGCGTTGGATTGGTGTCGGATGAATTAGACCGGCTGGCACATGGATATGTTGCTTAAATAATTACTGCATGCTGGTGTATCGTATTGTTCATAAAGCATATAGTCAGACGCTCTTTGCTCCGGGTATAAGCGGTCGCTGGAACGGAAAGGGGCGCAAAGTAGTGTACACCGCGGAATCTGTGCCGCTGGCATTTCTGGAAAACATGATCCGCAGAAAAGGAGTAGGATTCAACGGGGATTTTAAAATAATGATCATCGAAATACCCGACACGCTCAGCATTACTGAAATAAAAGAAACTGATATGAAAAACGGGTGGAGAGATTTTACAGATTACAGCAAATGCCAGCCACTCGGAAACGCATGGTATGACAAAAGCGATACGCCTGTTTTAAAAGTACCTTCCGCCGTATTGCCCGGCAACTTTAATTATGTGCTCAATCCCATGCATCCTCATTATACACAAATTGCTCTGATAGAAACCACCAACCTGGTACCCGATGAGCGCATTGAAGATATTCTTAAGCGATACCGGTAATGATAGTCTGTATTTTTCATGAAAGGATGGCCAGCGTTATTTTTTCAGCGCTGCAATAATAGTTCTGAAGCTTTCTATTCCCGCCTCCAGGTTTTCAACAATCTCCTCCGCCAGTTCATCCGGATCAGGCAGATTATCCAGATCGGCCAGTGATTTATCTTTTAACCAGATAATATCCAAACTGGTTTTATCCCTGGCGATGATCTCATCATAGGTAAATTTTCTCCAGCGTCCATCAGGATTGGTTCCACTCCATGTTTGTTTTCGTTTATGCCTGTTGGTTGGGTTATACCAGTTAATGAAATCCTGCAGGTCTTCCAGTTTCAGCGGATTCTTTTTTAAGGTATGATGAATATTGGTGCGGTAATCATATATCCACACTTCTTTGGTCCACGGATTTTTGCTGGACGGTTTGCCGTCAAAGAACAGCACATTCGCCTTTACGCCGTTGGCATAAAAAATACCTGTAGGCAAACGAAGGATGGTATGCAGGTCGGTAGTTTCCAATAGTTTCTTTCTTACCGTTTCTCCTGCGCCACCTTCAAATAAAACATTATCCGGTAAAACAACCGCGGCAAAACCGGTTGTTTTGAGCATGCTTTTGATATGCTGTACAAAGTTGAGCTGTTTATTGCTGGTGGTTACCCAAAATCCTGGCGGTTGTACGTAAGGTCTTCTTTTTCCTGTTCGCCTTCTTCGTTGGTGAAGGTCATGCTGCTTTTTTTGCCAAAGGGTGGGTTGGCCAAAATATAATCGTAGCGGTTTTCAGAAGCGGCAATTAAGGAGTCGTTGGGAGATATCATTACCTGTTCACTGTCTATATCTCCAATATTGTGCAGGAACAAATTCATCAATGCCAAACGCCGGGTGCCCGCTACAATTTCGTTGCCGAAAAAGGTTTCGTATTTAAGGAATTTCTTTTGTGATTTATCCAGTTCATGGTTTTCCGTTATCCAATCATAAGCGGCTAAGAAAAAACCACCGGTACCACAGGCAGGATCGGCAATGGTTTTATTCGGCTCGGGCCGCAGGCATTCTACCATCGTTTTAATCAATGCTCTTGGCGTGAAATACTGTCCGGCGCCGCTCTTGGTATCTTCGGCATTTTTTTCCAGCAGGCCTTCATAAATATCGCCTTTGTCTTTTACACCCATCAGCACCCATTGCTCGGCATTAATGAGCGCAATAAGTTTATACAGTTTAGCGGGGTCAGTTATTTTATTCTGGCTCTTGGTAAATATTTGTCCCAGTATACCTTTTTCCTTTGCCAGTTCCCGCAGCAGGTTATTGTAATGAACCTCTAATTCATCACCACTTTTATTGGTGAGGGTAGCCCAATTGTATTTTGAAGGGATAGGCATTTTGCGGAGATGTGGCGGTTTACTGTACTCATCTGCCATTTTTAAAAACAGCAAATACGTTAGCTGTTCTAAATAATCACCGTATCCTACGCCATCATCGCGAAGGGTGTTACAGAAGGCCCATACTTTGGAAACGATGGAAGACGTGTTTGCAGAATTGCTACTCATAAATACTTTTATTCACTAAAAATACTGACATAATTTTTATAGATATAGGTCTTCCCCCATTTGCTGTTTTCATCTAATGGCTTCAAAATACCCAAATCAATAAACCTTTCAATTAACTTTCCTGCGCCAGCCCTGGTGAACTTCATGGTATTTACTACCATAGCACTGCTGGCAATAGGAGTTTTAAATAGCTCCTTCAGGAACAATACGCCACTTGTTGCTTCTCTTTTACCAAGTGCTTGTATCTTTCTCATGTCTTCTTCCCGAAGCATGGTTATTTTTTTTGAGGTAGTAATACCTTGGTTAGCCGTATCAATTACGCCATCCAGGAAAAAATGTAACCATTCGTTCGTTTTATTATCATGATATGCATTCAGCTTGTCGTAATACAATTGTTGATGCTTTTTAAAAAAGCTGCTTAAAAACAAAACGGGTTTTTCTAAAATAGCCCGCTCAAAAAGAAATAGCGTTATCAGCAACCTTCCCGTTCTGCCATTGCCGTCTAAAAATGGGTGAATACTTTCAAACTGTGCGTGCAGTATTCCCGCCTGCAATACCGGCATCAATGATGTATCATGAATAAATTTTTCAAAGTCGGCCAAAGCGTTCTGCATAGCAGCTACCGGCGGTGGGATAAATGATGCGTTATGCAAGGTTGTACCGCCTATCCAGTTTTGTGTTCGTCTAAATTCGCCCGGATCAGAAAAATGGCTTGACCTGGCATCCGTCATCAACTCTTTATGCAGCTCCCTCAGAAAACGCAGAGAAAAAGGAAAATCTGCAAGCCGTTTGGTACCATAATTCAAAGCTTTAATGTAAAATAATATATCGTCTGCGTCTGTATCTTTTACATTTACACCAGCACTCATTTCAAGCGCATCCATCATGGTTGCTCTCGTGCCTTCTATTTGTGCTGAACTGGTAGCATCTTTTATTATATACATGCTTAAAAAGAAATCCGCATCAGGTAATACATGGGTAATGCCATCCAGTTTGCCTATCAGCCTTTCTGCCATAGCAGCCTTAGCTATCAAATCAGCCGGGAAATCCAGTAGGTTTACTGATGGAAATGGATCTGGTATAAAAGCCGTATATCCCTCTGGCTGTTTTATTAATTTTCCTATTCCCATAGTATCATTTTAGTAAACATTCGTTCCACAAATGTAAACTAAATATGCACTTGGTTTACAATAAAGAAAGTCATGTAAACGATCTTTCATGATGCAATCATGCTAAATAGCTGACTATCAATTAGTAAAGATTTTATATACCAACCTCTCCTCAAACGCTTTCTTTAATACTTTGCCTCAATGCCTCTGCCTGTTGCAGGCTTTGGGTAATGCCTATTTCCACTCTTTTCCTGTATGATTAACCCGGTTGATGATGCCCACCACGTCCGTTTTACGGGAAAGTATATAAGTATCATCCACCAATAAAGAAATATAGGCTTCGTAATGCGCTAAAAAATACTGACGAAAATCCTTATCGCTGAATAAATAATGCAAATAGTCGCTTTGCTTTTTTACCATCAGCATTTCAAGGTAAGACATGATGCAGGTATCCAAACTTTCCCATAGCCCCGGTTGATGAATGTACAATTTATCAATTGCCACCGCTTTATCTATCTGGTTGTTCCAGGCGTACACCATCGCCACTATATTATAACCCATCATTTGCCGTGAAATTTTTTGCAAAATGGTGTTGGCGTCGCTATTATAAATTATTTGTTGTGAATCGAGAAACGCTTTCCCGGTTTCCGCATGCTGCAAAGCAAGTTCCCGGTTGCGGCCCTGCTGCAACAACTCATAGGCAATTTTCAGACTTTGCTCTTTTTCTTCCAACACCCGTTCATCATCGGCGTCTGTCGTTGCGGGGGTTTTAGAAGCAAGATTGTAAGCCGGTGGATTATTCCAAAACTCCTCTGCTTTTTGTGGCCAGTCGTAGCGAAGCTCCAGAAAACTTCGGTCTTCAAAATCTTCAATGCAGTCAATCCACCGGGCGGCATGCAGGTATTCGGTTAACCGGTAGTTGTGCAGCAGCACATAATCATCGCCGGGGAAACAATAATCTTTGGGTAGAAGTTTTCGTGAAATGTCTTCCGGGGGAATATTTTTGAACTGCTCCGGCAGTGCCTGTTTTCTTACCGTTACAAAATCCAGATCATGATTCGGTTCCCAGTCAGGAACCAGAAACATATGAATAAGATCGTAGATAGCATCTGTACGGCTTTGGGCTACCAGGTGGCCATACCAATTATCATTAGGTGAAGACATACGGTTGTTTTTATTTTATTCCAATCAACCTCCCCTCAAACGCCCTTTTTAAAATACTTTGCCTTAATGCTTCCGCCTGTTGCAGGCTTTGGGTTATACTTTCTTCCATTTTATCGGATATGCTGAGGCGGGATTCAATTTGCTGGACGATTTGGGTTTGTTCGTTGAGTGAACAAACAGGAATCGGATAATTTTTAAGCAGGGAAGATTCTATGCTTTCTACAGTCGTTCCGTCTTTACTACATTCTCTCCTGATATCTTCGTTTTTTGCCTGGACGTACCAATATACATAATCAGGCAGAATATTTTTGGGTGTAAAGGCTTGTATATCTTGATTGACTGTAACATCACTTGCGGTAATTGCTACAGGTAGGGTTCTACGTAGAATTCCACTACGCACAACAAAAAGAATCGAGCCCTTGCTCACTAATTTAGTAGATGAATTTTCAATTGCAACTGAAGTGATTTTATCTATGGTATCATAAATTACTTTTGCCTTCATATCCTTAGGAGAAACCCAAAGAATAGTTCCATTATTCCAAAATGTTTTATTTGCTTTGCTAGGTGTACCACCCCCTTTCCATGTTCCAATATCATTAAGCTTTTGAATCTTCCACCCCTCCGGCAACGCTCCATTATCTGAACCATGATTTATGTGATTATTTTGATTTGCCTGATTATTTTTTGTTTTACAATCAGCCGCAGGTTCTGCAGCAAGCATTACATCATGTTCATCATGTAAATCGTAAGAATCATGGTTCAGACCTTTTGTCAGCTTTCCCTCAAACGCCCATTTCAACACAGCCTGCCGGTAGGTTTTTAGTTGCTGCTGGGCGGTACACAGGTTTTCTATGCCTTTGTCTAAGGCACTAAAGAGTTCCTCTATTTTGGAAACGATGGCTTGTTGAGCGGGTTTGGGGGGAAGAGGAAGGTCTAAGTTTTTTAATATTGTTTGGCTGATGTTTGGTTGTGCTCCACCAATTCCCTGATTAACTAATTTTTGTTTCTTATAAAATAAATAATTGTATAAAAAATGAGAGTTGATTTTTTCATTTTCATAAATCCCGCAAATTGCCTGATTGGTTGCAGCATCAGCTCCAAGAAATGCAAGCTTGCCTATTGTTGCTCCATAAAGCGCAATCAACAAAGTTCCCTTCGGAAATATTTTTGCACTTGAGTTTTTTATTGCTTCCTCAGAAATCTTTTCTTCTGTATCTGTTATTAACCCTTTATCAAGTTCACCTGATTTTACCCAAGGAATATTTCCATTATAATATTTAGTGTATTGACAAATTAATTTAGAAACATTTATTATATTTGTGTTACTAAAATCAATTTAGATGTCAACACAAATAAAGCTAAGCAAAAAAGAATTGTTGTATTTAGGAGAGCAAAAGCGGTCTGGTAATGTGAGTTTAC
>NZ_DATJEB010000042.1:0-139590 GCF_035497235.1 Agriterribacter sp. | reverse complement strand
GGTTTTAATCACTACCAAAAGAGCGAAGAAAGGTAAAACAAATGTGAGCGTTAATTCATTTGTGGGTTTGCAACAGGTGCCGGAGAGAGGAAGAATAAAAATGCTGGACGCCGTTGAATTTGCACAATTTAAAAAAGAATATTACGAAGATGCAGGGCAAGCTGTACCGGTAGAATTCCAAAACCCTTCTCAGTACGAAGGTAAAAATAACGACTGGTATGGTGCTTTGCTGAGAAAGGCGCCGTTGCAGAGCTATGACGTGACGGTTACCAGTAATTCAGACAAAACAAGTACGGCATTAGTGGCAGGAATATACAATCAGGAAGGTGTTGTATTGAATAACTCATATAAGAGATATTCGCTTCGTATGAATACGGATTATGCACTGTCCGATAAAGTAAAACTTGGCTTTAATATCGCCCCTTCTTATGTGTTTGATAATACACCCCGAACGGATGGCGATCGTGGTACGGGTATTTTGTTTAATGCTTTGCATACTTGGCCCGTTATGCCTATTCGTGATGCGAATGGCGAACTTACGTTATATAATAAGTTTCCCGGAAGTACAGGCAATATCTTCGATTATCCGAACTGGGTAAGGGCTGCGGATGAACTGGTAAATGAAACAAAGAATATTAATGTGCTGGGAAATGTCTATGCACAATATCAACCCATTAAAGGACTGACCCTGAAATCAACATTCAATGTTGAATACCTGGCTTCCAAGTTCTTTTTCTTCAATCCATCTACCGCAACCAGCGCCATTAATGTGCCTGTACCCACTACGGCCGTTTCGATCAGGCAGAATGTTGAAAATACCACATGGTTGAACGAAAATCTGGCTACGTACACAAGGAATTTTAATGACCATAGTTTTGAATTACTGGCAGGCTATACCAGCCAACATTTTCGCCAGGAACGCACCCGTATTCAGGCCGACACCTATACTGATGACAGGCTGCCTACTATACAGGGCGCTCTTAATATAAACAGGGGCGGTACTAATAATGGTGTAGAAGAGTGGTCATTATCTTCTTATTTAGCAAGGCTTACCTATGATTTTAAAGGTAAATACCTGTTAACGGCTGCCGTTCGTAGTGATGGTTCTTCCCGCTTTGGATCCGCAAACCGCTGGGGTACTTTCCCTTCCGCTTCTGTGGGCTGGATTATTTCGGACGAAAATTTTATGCAAAACTTCAGGCACGTATCTTTTGCAAAAGTGAGAGCCAGCTATGGAGTAATTGGAAATAATAATATTGGTAACTATACGCAGTATGCCTTAGTTAACAATACTGTAAATGCCGTTTTTGGCAATAATGTGGCAACAGGCGCCGTGGTAACTTCTTTGGCCAATAATAATTTGGGCTGGGAAACGACCAGACAATTTGATATTGGTTTAGACCTGGCTTTGTTTAATGACAGGGTGCAGTTCACGTATGATTATTACCGGAAAAATACTACGAACCTGTTGTATAGTGTCCAGGTTCCGCAGGAGTCCGGATTTGGTAATTTCAATGACAATATTGGCGAAATTAAATTCTGGGGGCATGAATTTGCAGTGACTACAAGAAATATGGTAGGAAAGCTGAAATGGACCACCAGTGCTAATATTTCATTTAACCGCAACAAAGTGATGGCCTTGGCCGATGGAATTGACAGAGTATATGGTACTTTTCATATTACCCAGGTAGGCAAGCCATTCGGACAATTTTACGGACTAATAGCCCAGGGCGTATATATGAACCAGAATGACCTTGATAAATCTCCCCAGATTCCCGGACGCTCAACGGTGGGCAGCATCAAAATTAAAGATATAAATGACGATGGCGTAATTACTTACGGTGGCAACGAAGATGACCGGACTATTATCGGTAATCCTTTCCCCAATTTCATCTATGGTATTACAAACAACTTGCAGTATGGGAATTTCGATTTTTCTATTGTTGGATCGGGTTCCAAGGGCAACCAGCTCCTGGTCCGTCATTTGTACAGCACGGCCAACCTGGATGGTGTGTTCAATATGGTGGAGGAAGTAAAATATCGTTTCAGGTCGGTCGACAATCCCGGCAAAGGATTTTATGGTACTACCGTTGGCGGTGGTACTGTTACTGGCGTTGAAAGAGACTGGATGAATAGCCGTTTTATTGCCAACGCGTCCTATTTTACGATCAGGAACATTACACTTGGCTATAACCTTAATTTTAAAAAGAGCAAAACAATTAGCTCCGCCAGGTTGTATGCATCAATCCAGCAGTTGTATACTTTTACCAGTTATTGGGGAGGTCCAAATCCGGAAACCAGTGCGCAGGGTGATGGAAATGGTGATGGTGGTAACTTAAGCCAGGGCGTAGATCTTTCAAACTACCCGGTTCCACGCACATTTACGTTAGGTATTAACCTGAATTTTTAAGTAACCGGTAAATTATTTCTAACTTTTTATTTTGTAAGAATGAAAACAAAAATCACGATAATAGCGCTGTTAGTTATTGCTACCACAAGCTGTAAAAAATTTTTGGATGTAACCCCGGAAACTGCACTGAGTTCGGCTACTTTTTTTACAAAGCAAGCCGACTTCCAACAGGCGGTAAACGGAGCTTATGTGCCGTTGAGGAGTATATTTAATGATAGAGCCTGGGTTTTGGGCGAGATGCATTCCGACAACACCTACTATCCGCGTAATATTCTGTTTGGAGCAGTAGATGCAACGGAAAACGTGGCAGATTTTGCTATGCCCATGAGCAACGGCGTAACCACCAACGGTCATGTACTAAATCAGTATCGCCTGGATTACCAGATCATTGCCCGTGCCAATCAAATTCTGGCAACCATTGATAAAGTAGAGTTTGACGCCACTGTAAAAAGTAATTTGAAAGGGCAGGCACTTTTCCTGAGAGCTTTCGCTTATTTCGAATTAGTACGATATTTTGGAAAAGCCCCAATGCACCTGACACCAGTTACCAATCGCCAGGAAGCGGCATCCCCTTTGGCAACTAAGGAAGAGTTATATGCCCAGGTTGAAACAGATGCAAAAGAAGCAGCACGATTGTTACCCCTAAAGTCAGAGCAGGAAGCAGGAAGGGTTACTTCCGGTTCGGCAAAAACACTTCTTGCCGATTTATACCTGTGGCAAAAGAGATGGAGTGATGCAGAAGCAGCTGCCAGGGATGTAGTAACCAGTACGCAATATTCCCTAATCACTTCAGGCTACGAAGATGTTTTTTCTACTTCTACCGGTAATAAAAACAACCAGGAATCTGTTTTTGAAATTCAGTTTATGGAAGGGTCCGCAGGGTATAGCGGTGGTTTTATATACAACTTTTTGCCCCGCCCAATGACTTCAGCAGAATTGGCGCCCATTACCGGAACTTCTAATCCTCAATCCCTTTCAGGTGAAGGAAATAATATTCCCACCCCTGATATTATTGCAGCTTATGAACCCGATGATGAAAGAAAAGATGCTTCTATCGCTTACGTTACTTTAAGCCAGAGTTTGAGAACTAATAAGGTATATCCTTATATTAAAAAATTTGCCAAACCCCATGCGTTGCATGGTAACACGGGTACCAACTGGCCGGTTTACAGGTATGCCGAAGTGTTATTATTTTTGGCTGAAGCGCTTAATGAGCAGAACAAACCGCTTGATGCTGCGCCCTATCTGAACGCAGTGCGTAACCGCGCAGGATTGGATAATACCACAGCCACTTCGCAAACGGATATGCGTGATGCTATTTACCAGGAAAGAAGAGTAGAACTGGCGTTTGAAAATAAACGTTGGTTCGATTTGGTTAGAACAGACCGGATACAATCCGTAATCGTTCCTTATGGCAACAGAATAAAAGCAAACCCACTGAATTATTATTATCCGGATGATGCTGTTCCGCCTAATAATGCATTCACTATACTGGATCCTTATTATGGTTTGCCTGCAGATGAATCAGCTTTAACTCCTAATTTTTAATCTCTTAAAAAGAGACAGATCGTTTCAAAGAAGTAAAATTGTATTAAACAGTAGCGTTTTTTTGTCCGTTAATTATAAAGTCCGGTGAAGATCATTCCAACTGATCTCGCCGGGCTTTTTGTTTTTAGCTCACCTGTCGCCAAACTATATACGCTTGCAGCGTTAAGGACCGTACCCTACAGCAAAGGATGGACATGTGCTGCATCTTAAATATCTTGCCCCCAGAAATGAATCATTAAATAATGATGGTGCATATGAAAAGGAATACAATTATTTATTACGGAAGCTGCTGTATGTTTTTAAGCATTTTGTCAGCGAACACGGCAGCGCAAAAAATTCAATACAGCGATGGCAGACCCGCTGCTTCATTGCGTATGGAATGCAGGGACGAAGGCATTGTGATGCGTTATGGCGATGGGAAAGACAGTTGCGATACCTATGGCGCAAGAGAAGCCGTGGTTAACAAAGAAGGAGACACGTATTACCTGTTTTATGATGGAGCAGGTAAAGACGGATGGATATCCTGCCTGGCGGAAAGTAAAGACCTGCGCTCCTGGACGAAGCAGGGAACTATTCTTACCCTGGGCGATTCAACAAAAGCCGATTATAGAAGCGCGTCTACGCCATGGGCAATAAAAGAAAAAGAGGTGTGGCATATGTTTTACATGGGTACACCTAATACTACACCGCCACCCTACCGCATTCCGGCATTTCCCTACCTCACCATGAAGGCGCAATCCAAATCATTACGCGGTCCATGGATTAAGCAATATGATGTTACGCCTTTGCCACCAAAAGAAAATAGTTATTATTCGGTTACTTCCAGTCCGGGGTTTATGGTAAAGCATAAAAAAGAATACCTCATGTTTTTTAGCGGCGCCGCGCAGGATAATGCCATTACTAAAAGAACATTGGGAATAGCAAGAACCAGAAACCTGAACCGTTCCTGGAAGATAGATAGTGTGCCTGTGTTTCCGCTATCCGAACAGATTGAAAATTCTTCCCTGTTTTATGACCATGCCACTAAAACATGGTTTTTGTTTACCAATCATATAGGTATTGATGAAAAAGGGCTTGAATACACAGATGCTATATGGGTATACTGGTCGAAGGATATCAATACCTGGAATACAGAACATAAGGCTGTAGTATTAGATAGTACAAACTCTGTTTGGGCCAAAGGCGCTATAGGCATGCCTGCTGTTATTAAAGTGGGCGATCGCCTGGCATTACTATACGATGCTGCCGAAGGGCAAAGCAGGAGTCACATGTTCAGAAGCATCGGCCTGGCATGGATGGATCTGCCATTGAAAATACCAGGTGAGTAATGGCAGTATGGAGCGCTTACACTGTGTCCGGTAGCGATCATTTGTGAAGCTTTCATTAATAATCATTATTTTTCCATCACACATATTAAATGGTTAGGATGACTGACAGAAGGTTCAGCATATTTCTTTTACTGGTAGCATATATCATTTTCGCCGGTTGCAGCAATGTAAAAAAAGCAACTGCGGCTAATGAGCCATTACCCGTAATTTTTGAAACCGATATGGGCAATGATATTGATGATGCACTGGCGCTGGATATGCTGTATAAATATGCTGACCAAAAAATGGTTAAGCTGCTGGCGGTGAGTTCCAATAAAAACAATCCTTCATCCGCTGTATATCTCGATATCATGAATACCTGGTATGGCTACCCGGAAATACCGGTTGGAAAAGTAGTAAATGGCGCGAACTCAGAACACGATGCCGTTAATTATACCAGGGTAGTGGCCGCTTACCAGCCAGCCTTCAAAACAACAACAAAGGATACCGCTGCTTATCCCGAATCGGTAGCTCTTTACCGGCGCGTATTATCGGAGGCTGCTGATCATTCCGTGGTTATTATTTCTGTTGGATTTTCAACTAACCTGGCCCGGCTGCTCCATTCAGCCCCGGATGTGCATACCGATTTGAACGGAAAGGAGCTTGTGGCAAAAAAAGTAATACTATTATCGGTGATGGCCGGTAATTTTGAAGGAAAGAAGATGAAGGAATACAATGTGGTTAAAGATGTGCCTGCCGCCAGGAAACTTTTTAAGGAATGGCCAACCGAAATAGTGGTCAGCCCTTTTGAAGTGGGTGAGCAGATCAGATACCCTGCAACCAGCATCCTCAGTGATTTTAACTGGGCAGCCCATCATCCCATGGTGATCGCGTATAAAAGCTATGCAAAAATGCCCTACGACCGCCAAACCTGGGATCTTACTGCCGTATTATACGCCGTGGAAGGCGCAAAAAATTATTTTAGTTTTAGTGAGCGGGGTACTATTGAAGTTATAACTGATGCATCCACTGCTTTTACCCCCAACCCAACTGGAAAACATCGTTATTTAAAAGTAAATGCTGAGCAGGCAGAAAGTGTTAAGAAAAGATGTATTGCACTTGTAACCACCCCTCCGGCAGCATTGAAATAAAAATGCAGCAATTAGCCGTTGTAATATTAATTTAAAACTATGCCCAGATACCAAAACCTGATCACGCTTGATGAATTCACTATTCAGCAGCTTCGGTTATTTCCTCATGCCACGGGGGAATTATCGGGTTTGCTGCGCGGCATTGGACTGGCCGCCAAGCGGGTAAACCTTGAAGTAAATAAAGCGGCGCTGGCAGATATATTGGGTGCGGAAGGGAGTATTAATGTGCAGGGCGAAGTGGTGCAGAAATTAGATGTGTATGCCAACAATGTTTTTATCAATGTATTGCGATCCGGGATCAATTGTGCCGGTATTGTTTCTGAAGAAAACGAGGATATGGTTGTGTTTGATGATGCCAAAAGCAACCAGTCGAAATACGTGCTGCTCATGGATCCGGTAGATGGGTCGGGTAATATTGATATTAATATTTCCATAGGAAGCATCTTCAGTGTATATCGCCGTGTTTCTGAATTGGGCAAGGCTGCCGTACTGGAAGATTTCCTGCAGCCCGGTATAAAACAGGTAGCGGCCGGCTATGTAATTTACGGTTCATCCACTATACTGGTATATGCCACCCGCAGGGGAGTGAATGGATTTACATTAGATACCGCTATCGGCGAATTTTACCTCAGTCACCCCAACTTAAAAATGCCGGCACATGGTCCCTTTTATTCATTCGACAACCGTTATTATAACCAGGTTGATCAGCACCTGAAAAACTATGTGGATTTTTGTATCTCCACTACCGAAAATAAAAATGGTCCCTACTCCAACCGCTACTATGGTTGTATGGTGGCCGATATACATCGTAACTTATTAAAAGGCGGAATATTTTTTTATCCGCAGGTAACGGGTAAGCCCAATGGCAAGCTCAGGCTGTGCTACGAATGTAATCCTATGGCTTTTATAACGGAAGCGGCGGGCGGCAATGCTACCAATGGAAAACAACGGATATTGGATATACAGCCCGAACATATTCACCAGCGCAGCCCTCTGTTTATTGGTTCAAAGGAAATGATGGAGGATGTGCAAAGATTTTTGCAGTAGCGCCGAATGATCAATTCTGAAAATTAATTTTATCTGATGCATACCATCCCTGTTTTTTTGTATTCCCTTTTATGCTTTCTCTTTGCACTGTACTTATTTGTTATTGTTATAAGAATATTTGCCCTGGCACGGTTATTCCCCTTTTTCGGTAAGTATGCCCATATTACTCCGGCAAACGAACAACCTGATGACGTTACTTTCACCGTATCTTATGGCTGGAATAATTTCCTGTCGCCTGTGCCAGGAATTATTATAAATATCCGCCGTTCTTCGGCAAAGGATTCGCTGCACAACGACTGGCATGGGCAGTTTACTTCCAATATTGTTTTCCTGTATTATTTTAGGGGACGTTATGAGTTAGAAAACCCTGCTCCCGGTGAAATATATGGCTGGCATCATCTCTATCTTTTTGATAAGCCCGATACCCGGATCATCATGAATCTTTTTCATTTGAAAGATAATAAGCAGATCATTTCAGATGAAGGATATTATATTGTGAAGAAATAAATTAAGCAGTTTTACAATAATGAATCCCGCATACCTGCTGCGTGCAGAAAATATATCAAAATCCTTTCCGGGTGTTAAGGCGCTGGATAATGTGCAACTGCATGTTGAAAAAGGAAAAGTGCATGCAGTAATGGGGGAAAACGGTGCAGGGAAATCTACCTTAATGAAAATCCTGATCGGCATGTATGCACCCGATGCGGGACAAATTATTTACAAAGAACAACCCATAGCTTTTAAGTCGGTGCATGATGCCCTTAAGGCGGGCTTTTCCATGATTCACCAGGAACTGCTGCCCTTTCCGGAGCTAAGCGTGGCAGAAAATATTTTCATGGGAAATGAGCCTACCACGATTATTCCCGGATGGATCAACCGTAAAAAAAGAAATGGAGATGCACAGTTGCTTGTTGATCAATTAGGACTGCAAATAAATGTTACCCGCCGCATGAAAACCCTCAGCATCGCAGAAATGCAGATGGTTGAAATTGCCAAAGCGTTGTCCAATAAGGCAGCGCTTATTATTATGGATGAGCCCACTTCAGCCATATCCGACAGGGAAACCGCCGTGCTGTTTGATATGATCCGTGATTTGAAACAGCAGGGTATTGCTATTATCTACATATCGCATAAAATGGATGAGATATTGGGTATTGCCGATACCATATCGGTTATGCGTGATGGCAAGTATATTGCCACGCACCCGGTGGGTGCAATAAACAAAGAAGGTTTGATCTCGCTGATAGTAGGAAGGGAATTGAATACCATTTTTGAAAAGAGAAATATTATCCCGGGAGCGGTAGCTTTGTCGGTTAAGGATTTAACCGGTGCGAAATTCCGTGATATTAGTTTTTCTGTACGCAGAGGTGAGATATTGGGAATAGCGGGGTTGATGGGAGCAGGGCGAACAGAAATTGTAAACGCGATATTTGGCCTGGATAGATTATATAAGGGAACGATTGCTGTAAAGGGCAAGCCGGTGACCATTCGTTCACCAAAAGATGCCATACGCTATGGGATAGGATTGATTACCGAAGACAGGAAAAGCACCGGGCTTGTACTGTCTGCTACGGTGAAACATAATATTACATTGGCTGCATTAAAAAGTTGCTGCAACGGTCCGTTTATTGAAATGCAAAAAGAGCGTGGCATTGCGGAGCAGCAAATGCAGCGGTTTGCCATTAAAACACCATCGGTGAACCAGGTCGTAAATTTTTTAAGCGGTGGTAACCAGCAAAAAATTGTGCTGGCAAAAGTATTGCTCAATGATCCGGATATTATTATTCTTGATGAACCCACAAGAGGTATTGACATTGGCGCTAAAACAGAAATATACAGGCTGATGAATGGCCTGGCAGCGAAAGGAAAAGCGATCATCATGATCTCCTCCGAACTGCCGGAAATACTGGGCATGAGCGACAGGATTCTTGTTGTGCATAATGGAATGATCAAAGCCGAATTAAACGGCGCGGAGGCCACACAGGAAAAAATTATGCAATATGCGATGATGTGAGGCAGGCAAAGAAGTAAAAGTTTAAAAAAACGACACTAAAATGAATTGGAGATTATAACCATAAACCCAATTTCATTCAAATATTCAAAAATGAACCTGGCGAAAATAAAATCATCATCCGGCTATCTGTCTAAGTACGGCATTTTTATTGCCTTTGCAGCCATCTGCATCCTGCTTTCCATTGCCTCGCCTTATTTTTTTACGGCGCAGAATATACTGATCGTATTGCGGCAGGTATCCATTAACGGTATACTGGCCATAGGCGTTACTTTTGTTATTATAGCCGGGGGTATTGACCTTTCCCTGGGCTCGGTGCTGGCGTTAACAGGAGTAGTTGCCGCCAGTTTTGCCCATCCCGGAACCTATGCGCTCATTGTGCCGGTTATGCTGGGCATACTCACCGGTGTTATTATCGGTGCCATTAACGGGCTAACCATTACACTCGGGAAAGTGGCTCCGTTTATTGTTACACTGGGTATGATGACGATAGCAAGAGGACTTGCATTGGTATGGAGCGATGGCAGGCCGGTTACGAATCTTTCACCGGCTTTTAATTACATTGGTGGAGGTGACTTCCTGCATATTCCTGTGCCCATATTGCTGTTTGTGCTGGTGATCATTGTTTCGGCGGTAATTTTAAATTATACCCGTATCGGCCGATATATTTATGCGGTGGGTGGCAATGAAAATGCCGCAAGAGCTTCCGGCATACGGGTAAACGGGGTAAAACTGTTTGCGTATATGATGTGCAGCGGGCTGGCAGGACTGGCTGGTATTATACTTGCTTCGCGCATAACCACGGGTCAGCCCAATGCGGGCATTGCATATGAGTTAGATGCCATAGCAGCGGTAGTAATTGGCGGCACCAGCTTACTGGGTGGAAGGGGAAGTATTGCCGGAACGGTGATCGGCGTATTGATCATAGGTGTAATCAATAACGGGCTGGATCTGTTAAATGTAACATCCTATTACCAGCAGATCATTAAAGGGGTAATTATTATTGGTGCAGTACTGCTCGACAGGAAGAATGCGCAGTAGAAAGGCAGAAAGAACACTTGTATTCGAAACCCATTCGGGCATTCGTGGCAGAAAAGCGGCTGCCACTAATTCCATCGTCGTGCGCTGGCAGGATAATTTTTGTATATAACAGGTAACTTTGCTTCCCTTTCAGAAGAATCCTTTCATGCAAATGGTACTATAAAGTCCTTCACTAATTCTGGGTTGTAAAAGTACATTATCATAACATTGTCTCCCGTGATGAACGTAATGCTCATTTACAATATACCGCCTGCAAAAGGCAGTCCATATAATCTGTAGCCATATGCCACACCAGGCCAATAGCCACTAACCGGACAGGTTTAAAAAACAGCAATAAAATATAAATACCGATGGCAGGGTAACTATGCAGCAAATGAAAACCTATACTGCACCTGCATGCTGCATATACAGGAGTAGCCAGCAAATGGTCAATATCTACCATCATCGTCAGCAACAAAACAGCATAAGCCCTCAGCCAGTGTTGCCGGTACAGTAACAGGGCAATGAATACCGGAACTATAAAATGAGAGCTATAGTGAACAATCTGCTGTACCAAATGCTTTTTATTTGAACGAAGAAATTTTTACCTGTTGCAATATATGTTTTCCGTTATTCACAGTCACACAACAACCAGTGAAATACAAACAGCCTGTTAAATTGTAGATAAGCGGCTATGCGCTGAATTCCAGTATATCTCCCGGCTGGCATTGGAGTACTTCGCATATTTTTTCGAGCGTTGAAAAACGTATGGCTTTAGCCTTACCTGTTTTTAATATGGAAAGATTGGAAAGCGTGATATCTACTTTTTCCGCCAGCTCCGATAAGGACATCTTACGTTTGGCCAACATTACATCCAGGTTAACGATTATTGCCATAGCTTAAACGGTTAAGGCGTTTTCTTCCTGCAAAACAATTCCCTTCTGGTATACAATGGCAATGATCCAGATGATCAGTCCTGTTATAATACCACTTCCGGTATCTGTAATTAACCCCAAATGAGGTGTTGTAACCGACCGGCGTAAAAAACTATTAAACAAAAAATAGTCTGTTAATTTCAGCAGGTCAGCAACGATGAATAATGCGGCCAATACCTTCAGCCGTTTGGTAATACTATACTTAAACGGATCATCAAGATTGGTTTCGCTGAAAATCTTTTTAAAATTCCACAGAACAGCAATTCCCAGTCCCATGAAGATCAGCTTCATGAATATGCTGTAATAACCAATCGGGGAGTTAGGTTCAATCTCGACAGTGTACTTATTGGCCATATTGCGGTAACGCACCAAACTATCGGCAGTATATATGTATGGCTGTTCTGCCCGTCCTTCTCCAAAAGCCGTCATTTCATAGGTATAGTTTTTACTGTTTAGCCTTTTACCCTTACCACTTTCCACGATATTTAATATGGAAACACATAACAGAAAGCCTGTAAAAACAATCAGCACCCACATTAAAATACGGGTGGCTACGCTCAGGAATGATAAAACAAATTTCGGTTTCATTGTTTTAAATTTTATACTGCAAGAATAATGTTTATTTTATTAAAAAACAAACTATTTTTATTGTTTATCAATAAAAATTATTCAATTAACGATTAACAAGAACGGATATCGCCCTACTATCAGTCTTCCTTATCAGCCGGTATCGTGGTTCTGTACTGTGCCGGATTACAATCCATCATTACATTTGCGCTGCATGGATGTATCTTACCTGGCAGCTTCTATTATCATAACAGCAGGCATGCTTATTAGTGTGCTGAAAAAAAACTTAACTGTTATGGCCGCGCTTACCGGGGGCTTGCTGGCGGTTATTATTTTTATAGGAGGAGGCTTTACGGGTATAAGCCTGCTAACCGCCTTTTTTGTATTGGGTGCTGGTGCTACTGCCTGGAAGTTTAAAACAAAAAAGAAGGATGGATTGGCTGAAAGCGGCAATGGGAAAAGAAACGCAGGGCAGGTTTTTGCTAATGCAGGTGCAGCCGCTATCCTGGCGTTGCTGGCAACATACAATACAAACCATGCAGCCCTGCTGCACCTGATGATTGCTGCGAGTTTTTCTGCCACTACTGCCGATACACTTTCATCGGAATTAGGAAATGTTTACGGCAGAAGGTATTACCATATTCTTTCCTTCCGCGAAATACAACGTGGTGCAAATGGCGCGGTAAGCCTTCAGGGAATTGTGGCCGGTATTATGGGAAGTACAATTATCGCTTTGACATATGTATTGGGAACCGGCTGGAATGCACCGCATTTCCTGGTTATAATTATTGCCGGCACAGCGGGTAATATAATTGATTCCATATTAGGACTTACTTTAGAAAATAAAGGCTTGCTTACCAATAATGCGGTGAACTTTTTAAATACGGCTGCCGGAGCGGTAGTGGCGGGGGTATGGTATATGCTGTAATGAACAGAGAGTATACCGGCATATTCGTGTATTAGCGACTATTTCTTTCATCACATGAATGAAAATATTGCCCAGCCAAGTAAAAATATAGTGTGAAATCCAGTGTTTACGCACATTCCTGCATATTAATTTACGATGCGGTAACAATAAATTTTAATCATTACGTTTTATGCTGAAACTAATATCATTTATGAAAAAGATCATTGTCTTATCGGTGTTAACCCTTACCGCCTTTACCATCCAGGCTCAAATAAGATATGGGATCAAAGCCGGTGCAAATTTCAGTACATTTTCGGGATCGGATGCCAAGATGGAGGGCATATCTCCAAAATATAAGGTAGGCTTCGCAGGCGGGGCTCTTGTAAATTTGCAGTTAAGCGAATTGTTCAGCCTTCAGCCGGAAGTATTGTATTCTATGGAAGGAGCCAGGTATAAAGAAGGTGGACAAAGCATGAATTTTAATATCAACTATATTAACATTCCTGTGCTTGCACAATACAATAATCCTTCCGGCTTTTATGCAGAAACCGGCCCCCAGCTTGGTCTTTTAGCCAGCGCAAAAATGGCGTTTGATGGAAACTCAATTTCTATGAAAGATGACATGAGAAAAATCAACTTCTCATGGGGATTTGGCGCCGGTTACAAGCTTTCCAACGGACTGGGCATAGGCGCCAGGTATAACCTGGGTCTTACCAAAATAGACAGTGATAAAGAAGGTGGTGAAGCATCCAATATCAAGGTAGGAGGTTTTCACGTGGGTCTATTTTACACACTTGGTGCAGGAGGAAAATAATTCCGCAAGACGAGATAGAATGTAAAAGCCTCCGGATTTCCGGGGCTTTTGCTTTTGAGCCTGATATTATTCTTTCACCAAAAAATCACTCCCCTAATCAAACCCCGGCACCTTCATGCATTCACCGCCTTTTAAGGCCGACTGGTGGGCAACAATGCCCGGCGCGGTATAGGCCAGGGCCTCGTGAATATTTACTTCGGGACTGCGGTTATTGATCAGGGCATCAATAAATTCATGGGTAATAAAAGTATGAGAGCCATCGTGCCCGCTGTTGTGGCGCAGGGCTTGAGGTAACATATCGGTTTGCCACCATTGAGGTTGCTGATATATTTCTACTGTTGCTTCCTTATGCTGAAATCCGGCATCATCGCGGCCAATGGTATCTGCGGAAGTAACTATCGTATGATCCTGCCCTTCCTGCAGCGCGGAGAAAAAACTCATCTTATCGCCGCGCCATTCGCCGCGCTCCACACCCCTTAAAGCGCCCCGCCAGTTTACTTCCACCCGGAACGGATTGCCCTTATTGGTTTTAAAGAATGCCGTTTCATTCCAGAATGGATTGTTATAGGGATTATTTTTCAGCAGCGGACTGCCATCACCCCAACCCATGCCGTTTACTTCTGTAAGGCGTTCGCCGGTTACCGCAATTAAAAAAGCGGTGCAGTGCGTAGGATAATGCATTGGTGGGAATCCATGCCGCCAGGTTGCGGCGCCATCTTCCCAAAACAGCACTTCCAGGCCCGGGTGGTTGTATTCTGCCGCGGCACTGAAAATATTGCCAAACTTTCCTTCGCGGTACATTTTTTTTACGGAGATGGTATTCTGACGATAAACAGTGGTTTCCGCCATCATATAAGTAAGACCGGTTCGTTTTACGGCATCGCGCAGCGCCGCACATTCTTCAAGTGTCATTGCCGCGGGTACAGCGCACAATACATGTTTGCCGGCATCTAATGCTGCCAGCACATGCTGCGCATGATCCGGGGCGCCGGTGGCGATGAATACCGCATCAACCTTTTTGTCCTGTAAAAGTTGCTCCAGCGATTCATAGGTCTTTTTGCAATGGTATGTTTTTACCAGCACATCCCTGCGGTCGGCACGCAAATCACTCACCGCTTCAACAATGCAGTTGGGATGTTCATGAAAATAAAAGCTGGCGCCGAACCTCCCGCCTACAACGCCCATACGGATCTTGCGGTCACTAACAGGTTCTCCCGCAAATGCAAAACGGGAACTCAAAGCCATTCCTGCTCCAGCAAGCGCGGCGATACTGAGGAAATTACGGCGATGCAGTAGTGTATCGGTTTTGAGGGTTGATTTGGGCATGAGGATGATTTTATGATCGTGTATTTTATTTCAAAAACCCATCCACATTTTCCTTCGTCACCAACTGAAATGGAATGAATATCTCTTTCTTTTCTACCGGTTCTTTTTTGATGAGTTGTATGGCCATATCAATAGCGCCTGCACCCTGCCCTTTTGCATCCTGGTAAACCGTAGCATCTAACCTGCCATCCTTCACCGCCTGCAATGCATCGGCTATGGCATCAATGCTTACTACCTTAACCTTGTTCTTTAATTTAGACTGCTCCAATGCCTGCAATGCGCCCATGCCCATTTCATCGTTATGGGCAAATACAGCATTAATTTTATCACCATAGCTCTGTATCCAGTTTTCCATTAAGCTCATTCCCTTTGCCCTGTCCCACTCCGCTGTTTGCTGCGCCAGGATCTTTATACCGGGGTATTTGTCAAGAACCGTTTTTGCACCGGCCGATCTTTTGATCTGCGCAGCCTGGCCCATATAACCTTCTATCATCACTACATTGCCTTTCCCATCCAGCAGTTTAGCGATTTGCTCCATAGCTATTTCACCGGCTTCCTCATCGCGGGAACCTACAAATCCATCGGGTGCGGCGGCCGTTTCAGAATTTACATTAATAACGGGTATGCCTGCTGCTTTCGCTTTTTCAATAGCGGGTGAGCTGGCTTCTACTTCGCATGGGTTAAGAATAATGGCGTCTACCTTTTGCGATATGAAGGTTTCTACCTGCTGCACCTGTTTGTCGGACGTGCGCTGCGCGTCATTTACAATCAGTTTCACGCTTTTCTCTTTGGCATGATCTTCCATAGCGTCTTTTACATTCACTACAAATTCAGACTGCAGGCTGAGCATGGAAGCGCCTATTACGATTCCCTTTTCTTCGTTTTTACTGCCGCCCCGGTTACATCCCGACAGTATAACTCCCGCTATAATCACAGAAAAAATTGTACAAAGTTTCATATTACCTGTTGTTGTTTTTTGAAGGGGGTAAGATATGTATTTTCCATGATTTTATCATTTTATGATATATATGATACAATAGTAATCCACTGAAAAATAAAATTGTATCGCAGCCTGCCTTAAAACAGCTTACAAAGCCTGATATGTTAATGTTCTACCAATCAAACGTTAAGGCAAGCCTAAGTTCTGTGCGCATAGCAGCAAAACCTTCATCTGGCATCATTTTTTCGGACAGTCATTTGCCATTATTGCACAGCACAAGGTACTGATTCACTATTTTTTAATTCTAAACAATAAAGAAAACAATTATGAAAAAAGGATTTTCAATACAAAAAACGATACTGGCAGCAGGCACCTTATTTACGATACTTATTTTTACCTCGTGCCTGAAAACAAATGATAATAATAATTCCAATACACCTGTTGCCGGCTTGATGGCATTTAACCTTTCGCCCGATAAATCGGCCATTGGTATTGCGCTTTCCGGCAATAATCTCACCAATACTGCTTTAGCCTATACCAATTACACAGGCGGATACCTGAGTATTTATCCGGGTACAAGGTCGGTAGTAGCGTATAATGCCGGCAGCGGAACATCTTTTACCGCATCGGATTTTACATTCAACGAAGGTAAATATTACTCCCTGTTTGTAGTGGGTGCAGACACTGTTTACCGTAATGTAGTGGTAAACGATGGGTTAGACAGTCTTCCATCCGCTTCAGGCAAAGCTTATATACGTTACATTAATGCCATTCCCGATTCCAGCCAGCCATTAGTAACGGTAAGCGACAATGCCAATAGCGTTATCAGTCAAAATGCTCCTTTCGCTTCCGTTTCGGGCTTTGTTGCAATAAACCCGGGTAATGCAAATATTGCCATCAACAACAATAACAATATACAGGCAACCCGTTCCATTACTTTAGAAGAAAGAAAAATATACACTATTCTTTTTGCAGGTATTCCGGGCGCAGCAGATACCGCGCGAAGCGTGAAGATCAGGTATATCGAAAATGGAAAATTAAAAGAGGATTCTGCTGCACAGCAGGGCGTATCTGTAACAGCTCCCCGTTCCGTAAAGATCAATTAATAACCGTAACAGTTAACAAATAAGCGGTATTGAAAATACAATGTTGCTAAGTTTGTGCGGCAGGTCTGACCTCCTGGTTATATTATTTTGAAATCTATCTCATTTTTATTTTATCATAATACATTAACGCTTTCTCCAACTGGTTAGCAATGAGAAAACGACATTGGTTTTAATATACTATAACTATGCTACGTATAACCTGTGGGAATTGCACATTACCATGCAATTTCTACGGGTTTTTTGCTTAAATATATTCACACTATTAAAGAATATAATTGAAAAACACAGGCTATATGCCTTTTTTTTGTAATCTTGGGGAGAATCTGTACAGAAATGATTGAAAACCAGGAAAGATTTAATAAGATTTCGGGGGCCGTATTTACTGCTACCGGCAGTTTCATACCCAGCCTGTGCGTTCCTAATGATGCATTTTTAACCTCCCGCTTTTATAATACAGACGGCACCCCTGTTGGAAAAGAGCCGCAAAAAATAATTGAAAAATTTAAGGAAATTACAGGCATAGCCGAACGCCGTTATGGAACCCAAAACCAGAAAGCTTCCGATATGGGGTTTCTGTCGGCCGGCGCCGCGCTCAGCAGTTCGGGAATGGACAAGGAAAAGCTGGACTATATTATAGTAGCGCATAATTTTGGGGATGTGGCGTATGGCAGCAACCGAACCGATATGGTTCCTACCCTGGCTTCCCGTATCAAACACAGGCTGCAAATACATAATCCCGACTGTGTTGCATACGACCTGCCATTTGGCTGTCCGGGCTGGCTGGAAGGCATTATACAGGCCAATTATTTTATCCGTTCCGGTGATGCCAGGCATTGCCTGGTAATTGGTACGGAAATGTTATCGAGGGTTATAGATCCCCACGACAGGGATTCGATGTTATACAGCGATGGCAGCGGCGCCGCAATTATCTCGGCCCCTGATACGCCGGGAGCGGGCATTATAGCGCATAAAACGCAAACGCATGCGCTGGATGACGCGATGTTGCTAAAAATGGGACAATCCTACCATCCCTCATCGGAAAATGATGAAAACATCTTTCTTAAAATGAAAGGCAGGAAATTATATGAATTTGCATTAACACAGGTTCCGCTGGTCATTAAAGCTGCCTTAGATAAGGCAAACCTGCATATACGCGATATTAACAAAGTATTGATTCACCAGGCCAACGAAAAAATGGACGTTGCCATACTGGAACGGTTATTTAAGCTGTATAATGAAGCGGATATACCCGGTAACCTGATGCCGATGACTATTTCCAAACTGGGCAATAATTCCGTAGCCACCATTCCTATTTTATTAGACCTTATACGGAATGGGAAATTAAAAGACCAGGAAATCAGGAGCGGAGATAAGGTACTTTTTGCTTCTGTTGGTGCCGGAATGAACATTAATGCACTCGTTTACCAGTTCTAAAAAATTATTTTCTCCTATTTAATCTATTAAACCTGCCGGAATGTTGCAGGTATTCATTTTAAAAGCCTACCTTTATCAACGACTTGAATTAAAGCATACACACACGAACGTCTACTTTGTACAGCTTACACCGTTGTATTTGTCTGTTCTTCTGTACATTATGCTCTTCTTACAGGTTGATTAATAACATTTTAATGTAAAAGTATGAACATGTACGTTTCGAATTTAAGTTTTCACACCACAGATGAAGACTTAAAAAGTTTATTCAGCGATTTCGGTGAAGTTTCTTCTTCTAAAGTAATTACCGACAGGGAAACCGGCCGTTCGCGTGGATTTGGTTTTGTGGAAATGCCTGAAGAAGCAGATGCTAAAAAGGCTATGGAAGAGCTGGATGGCAAAGATATCGAAGGCAGGGCGCTTTCTGTTACCGTAGCCCGTCCTAAAGAGCAACGCTCTGGTGGCGGAGGCGGCGGTTCATTTTCGCAGAATCGTAAAAGATGGTAAACTGATTCAACGCTATAAATCAGAACACAATACCCGGACATTTATCAATTGTCCGGGTATTTTTTTATCCTGGCATCCCGTTCTACCTTGTTTAAAATAGTATATATGAGATACCTCAGGGCAATAGCTTTCCTCTTTACTGCTCTCACTTCCTTTTCGCAGAACAACACTATAGCTATTATTCCCGAACCTGTTTCCATTGTTCAGCAACAAGGCCTATTTTACCTTAAAAGATAATATAACCATTACCGCCAATACAGCCGCCGGCCTGTTTTATGGCGTTCAAAGTTTTTGCAATTACTGCCTAAGGAAATTACCGGCAAATCCATTAGTAAAGCGGTATCATGAACGGCTCCCTGCGTTGAGATAACGGATTATCCCCGTCCTGGATGGCGCGTTTAATATTCGATGTATCGCGTCATTTCTTTACTAAAGAAGAAGTGAAGCAATTTATTGACGATATGGCAAAATACAAGTTCAACCTCCTGCACATGCACCTTACAGACGACCAGGGATGGAGGATCGAAATAAAAAGTTTGCCTAAGCTCACTTCCATAGGCGCGTGGAATGTAAAAAAAACGGCACCTTAATTATTTTTCAACGCCCGGCGCTGATACATATAAAGTGAACTCAGGTGAGCCTTTTATGGTATGGCCTCCGCGCGGTCATTTTTATGGACTGGTGGATAACACGCTTTGCCCCGCAAACGAAAAAGTATATGAATTTTTAGATAAAGTATTTACCGAAGCAGCGCAACTTTTTCCTTTTGAATACATACACATGGGCGGCGATGAAACAGCAAGGAATTTCCGGGAAAAAGCGCCGCCATAAAAGCGCTCATGAAAAAAGAAAAGCTGAATAACTTAGATGAGGTACAAAGCTATTTTGTAAAAAGGGTAGAAAAAATAATAGAATCGAAAGGAATGAAAATGATAGGCTGGGATGAAATTTTGCAGGGTGGTTTAGCACCCAATGCCGCGGTAATGAGCTGGCGTGGCATTAAAGACGGACAGGCTAATTTATAGGTGGAGCAAGGTATACAATATGCGCCACCTGCAGTATACGATCCTGTTGTTCAGGTAAAGAAAGGTGAAAAGAACCGGCCCTGGTTGAATTAAGTATCGAAATTAACGGGCTGGATATTTTTTACAGTTCTGACAATTCCTTTCCCGGCAAATTTTATCCCAAATACACGCATGCCGCGGCCATGAAAGTGATCACCTGCCGCGATGGTAAGCCCATGGGCAGAATGATAGTAATAACGGCAGCAGAGCTAAAGAAAAGAGCGGGAATAAAATAAACAGGATCAAACATAATCATCGCCTTTACAGTTCAGCAGTGGCGGATATTAAGTCCTAAACCATAAGCGCTATATCCTAATGAAAGCGCCATGAATCCAATATCAGGAATCAACTAAAATTCAAATTGCAATCTCAAAGCCTGATCCTGCCGGCTGGACGAAGCTTTTATGCTTCCTGTTCACCATCTGTTGTAATAACGGTTTTGGTGTCGGCCTGATCCTGCACCGATTTATCAGATTCAATTTCTACCTGTTCAACCCAAACAGCATAATTGTTGGGGTAAATATGTGATCCTCTATGAATAGCATATACCCTGGTAAATACAGCCCCGAAATAAAGGATAATTGCGGAATAATATACCCATAACAATATTACGATCACTGAGCCTGCAGCGCCATACGCAGAGCTTAAACGGTTATGACCCAGGTAATAACTTATACCCAATTTGCCGATCATAAATAACAGGGCCGTGGTAAACGCTCCTGCACGCACATGGCGCCATTCTATTTTGGCATCGGGCAAAACCTTAAAGATCAACCCAAACAAAAACGAAGTAATGGCAAAGGAAAGTAGCAGGTTAAATACATAAGCAATGATAACTTCCGTATGGGGAAATATTACTGTGAACTTATTAATAAAAGCATCCATTATCGCATTTATAATCAAAGATACCAGCAATAAAAAACCCAGCGTAACAATAAGGGAAAACGAAAGCAACCGGTTCACAAGCAGCTTAACCCATCCCTTCTTAGGCTTTGCTTTCAGCTTCCATATACCATTGATGGAATCCTGTATTTCACCAAAAATGCTGGTAGCTCCAAAAATAAGCGTGGCGATACCTATAGTGGCTGCAAAACCGCCTTCATACGACAGCGTAGCATTACGTATGGTTTGCTGTATTTGCAACGCCGCATCATTGCCCACCAGCCCGGCTATTTGCCGGTATACGGTTCCCTCTACCGCTTTTTCGCCATAAAACACATCGCTGATCCAGATAACAATGATAATAAGCCCCGGTAAAGAAAAAATAGTATAGTAAGCCAGTGCCGCACTAAGCTTCAAAACCTTATCATCAATAAAATCAGAAAAGGTTTGTTGGGTGATCTTCCACACGCTTTTTAATATCATGCCATCAATTAAAATAAAATTATGCCAGACTTTCCGGCCCTGCCTGGTAAATGTACGCTAAATGCATTATGCCACACGCGTTCAAAATGCAGTAGCAATTTGAAATATGATGCCGGTAAATCATTGATCAGAACGCATACTTAAACCCGGTGGAAAATGTATAGTTACTCCTGGGAATGCCTTCCACGGGAAACTGATCGTATAAATAGTTCCAGTTTATGGTTGCCGATAATTTTTGTGTAATAAACAGGTTAGCGGATTCCTGGTTCAATATACGAAAGTCGCCCCACTGATCCAACCGCGGCTGGTAAAATGTGGTGCTGATGATTTCCAGGGTAGCGGTGGGCTTGAGTGTAAAACTCAGGTAACTGCTGTTACGTACACTATGACGGGAAACAGGCGGCTCCGTTAGCGCTCTTTCATATTCATACATGGCTAGCACACCCAAATAAATCTGCAGCATACCCGAACCTGATAATTTAAATCGCGGCCCCATACCCGTAAGAAAGCGATTATCTATTTTGGATATTTTATTGGTTTGCAATTGCGTAAATACTTCCCAGCGAAGCAGGTTACTGATTTTCCGGTTATAGCGCAGGTGAAAAAAAGCGTTGTCTGTATATTTTTTCTGGGCGCCCTTCAAAAAAGAATAATCACCCAAAAAAAGATAGAGGTTCTTACTGTTCTTATATTGCAGATGGGCAAAGGCGCCGGCAGAAAACACCTTGTCTACATTTTTAGATAGATTAATACTGCCGCCAAAACTTCCGGCCCAGCCGGTAGTATCTGTTTGAATTCTGCGGGATTCCACATTCACAATCTGGGCGCCGGCAGGCATACCTGTTATTATTAACAGTACAGGAAAAACGATTCTAAAAAAATACATCATGCAAAAATAGTAAGTTATTTTTCGTTCAAAAACCGGGTACAGGTGAAATTGTGCTGCAGGGATGTTAATAAAATATTTCCATCTAAAAAAGGAAGTAGTAAATTGATGATTCAATTTTTATCAACGAATCATAACTCATGTCTGCAGATTTTATACAGATCATGTTTTTTCTTCTGGCAGGCATCGCGCTGATCATCCTGCTAACGGCAAGGCTTAAGGTACATGCGTTTTTTGCTCTTTCCGTTGCCTGCTTTGTGGTAGGTATTGGTGTGCAACTGCCTTTTGCCGGAGTTATTGGCGCTATGAAAAACGGGTTTGGGCATATCATGCAATCGCTGGGCTTTATAATCGTACTCGGCACTGCATTAGGCGTGCTGCTCGAACACACAGGCAGCACACGGGTAATGGCGGCATTCATTCTAAAAAAAACCGGCGAACGGCATGCATCCCTGGCCATGAACATTACCGGCTTTGTGGTAGGACTGCCTATCTTTTGCGACTCGGGATATATAGTGCTGAGCGGACTCAACCAAACGCTGGCCCGGCGCACCCAAATAGCGGTACCAGTTATGGCTACCTCGCTTGCGGCAGGCTTATACGCGGTGCATTGTCTTATTCCTCCGCACCCCGGAGCAGCGGCTGCCGCAGGCATTATTGGCGTTGATCTTGGCAAGCTTATCCTGGCGGGCATAGGCGTTGCTGTTCCGGCAAGCGCGGTGGGTTACTGGTGGGCGAAACATGCAGGAAAAAAAATGCCGCCACTGCCAGTTACGCGGGAAAACGATGATGATGCACATGCAAAATTACCTTCGGTAACGCAATCCTTCCTGCCGGTAATCGTTCCTATAATTTTAATCGCATTGGGTTCATTCAGCTCGGTGGAAGCGCACGACAGCAGCATATGGAATTTTTTTAAGATCGCAGGCGATCCCATGATCGCATTGTTTATTGGCGTATTGCTGGCGCTTATCCCTGTTCGTTCCTGGAAGGAAAGTGCCATAAGCAGGCTCTTGCAGGAAGGAGTGGAAAAAGCCGGCAGTATCCTGGTGATCATTGGCGCCGGCGGTGCTTTTGGCGCTGTGCTTGCCGCCACCAAAATTGGCAACCATCTCGGCGACAGTTTACCTCTTGCCAGCATGGGCATTTTTTTCCCGTTTTTGCTCACCGCCCTGCTTAAAACCGCACAGGGTTCATCTACTGTGGCTATTATTACGGCAGCATCCATTATACAGCCATTGATGCCCGCACTGGGATTACATACGCCAGCCGGGCAACTGCTTTGCGTGCTGGCAATGGGCGCCGGTTCTATGATGATCTCCCATGCCAACGATGCGTACTTCTGGGTGATCAGCAAATTTTCCGGATTAGAAATGAAAGTTATGCTGAAAGTATATTCGCTGGCTACCGTGTTCATGGGACTAACGGCATTGGCGATGGTGTATATATTGTCGTTGCTGATGTTGTAAGGCCACGGGTACTAATTTGTGAAACGTAAGAGCGTACATTTGTAAGATCGTAAGATTCTAAGGGAATACCAGTGTTCAAAGTTTGCTTCTTACCATCTTACTATTTTACTATCTTACCATTTTACAATGAACGTATTCATAACAAAAACAACGATTACTATTACCTGCCACAAGCGCATTACACCTTATCTTGAGCAGGAAGCAAAAGACCTGGGATTTACTGTTGAAGACCGCTTTATTACCGGGGTACGTGTTTCCGGCACAGGGAATGATTGTATAAAACTGAACCTTAACCTGCGTTGCGCCAGCCAGGTATTGTACAGCCTGAAGCAATTTGAAGCATCCGATGCCGATGCTATTTACCGCAATCTTGTTGATTACCCATGGGAAAACATTTTACCGGACGCCGGTTATTTTTCTATTACGAGTAATGTAAGCAATGAAACCATCAATAATAATTTGTTTGCCAACCTGCGGGTAAAGGATGCTATTGTTGACCGGATACGGGAAAAAACAGGCAAACGCCCATCTTCCGGATCCGAACTCACGGGCGCCGTTTTTAACCTGTTCTGGAAAAACAATCAGGCGGAAATTTTTATAGATACTTCGGGCAATTCATTAGCGCGGCATGGTTACCGCAAAATACCAGGACTGGCACCCATGCTGGAAGCGCTGGCATCCGCCACCATTTATGCCACCCGCTGGAACAGGGTTTCGCCGTTCGTAAACCCCATGTGCGGATCGGGAACAATAGCCATTGAAGCGGCGCTGATTGCTACCAACCGCCGGCCGGGCCTGTTCAGAACAAATTATGCCTTCATGCATATACAGGGATATGACGATGCCGTATACCTGGAGGAAGACGCACTGCTGGAAGCGCAGATCATTGATGTACCGGGCCTGCGTATTATTGCTTCAGACTATAGCGAAAGGGCTATTGAAAATGCAAAGAAAAATGCTATAGCGGCGGGCGTTGCTAAACTGATTGATTTTACTATTTGCGATTTTGCGGATACCGAAGTGCCTCAGCATGCGGCAGGTATTATGTTTATGAATCCCGAATACGGAGAACGGCTGGGGCAGGTACAGGAACTGGAAGCAACCTATAAACGCATCGGCGATTTTATGAAGCAACGCTGCGGAGGCTACTATGGCTACGTATTTACAGGCAACCTGGAACTGGCTAAAAAAACAGGGTTAAAAGCCAGTCGCCGCATAGAATTTTATACCAGCACTATTGATTGCCGGTTACTCGAATATGAATTGTATGCCGGGAGCAGAAGAGAGAAGGAAGTATAACGTATAAATACCTTCGCTTTACATAGTATACTGCCCCGGCAAATATCTCTCTCACCATATCTTTATATCCCAATGCGCTTAGATATGAAATATTTCAAACTACCTCTTTCGCTGCTCCTTGCCCTTACCATTTTTATTTCCTGTAATCAACAGGCAACGAAAATAAAACAGGATGATATCGCCGCCATTGGTATGAAATGGGAACTGGTGAGTAATTTCACCGACTCAGGCTATACTGCACGGATAAACCTGGTTAATAAAAAAGAACAGCAACTTACCGATAAAAACTGGGCGGTTTTCTTTTCCATTGCTCCCAGCCCCCTGCTGCCGCCGGATACCCCGCAACCTGCAAAGCTTGAACACCTGAACGGCGACTGGTATAAATTATCTCCCAATTCGGGTTTTTCACTGCCTGCAGGTGATTCTATTGACATCATCTATAAAGCCAGGGAGGCCAGAATAAAGGAAACAGACCAGCCGCTGGGCGTTTATATTGTTTTTTATGATGGACAAGGCAAAGAAGAACGCATTGCCAGAATTGACGATTATACACTCATCCCTTTTACACGCAGGGAACAATTATTGCGGGGTACAGCCGATTTGGAAGCGCCGGCATCTGCTACTAAAACCTATTGGGAAAACGCCGCTTTATCTGTATTAAACCCCGATCAGCTTTTACCTGTTATTCCTACGCCTATGCATTTTTCCAGGGGCAGCGGAAACTTCGCGCTGGAAGGCAACGCCATTCATTATACATCTTCCCTGAAAAACGAAGCGGATATATTGTCGGCTAAACTCAAAGAAATTACAGGAAAGGATTTTGCCGTGAGCGAAGGCAATGCTGACAGCAAGGGTATTTATTTATCTGTTGCTCCATCGGCCCTTAAAGAACAAAAAGCGGAAGCCTACCGGTTAAGTATAAGCGAAAACGGCATTGCTATTACCGGCGCCGATGCGGCAGGCGTGTTTTATGGCGTTCAGAGCCTGCTGGCGCTTATCCCAACCCAGGTATACATCAGCAAAAACGCGGAAGCGGCAGTTCCCTTTGTTACCATTGATGACGCGCCACGGTTTGGATTTCGCAGCGTACACCTTGATGTGAGCCGCAACTTCCAGGAAAAGGAAACTATTTTCAGGGTATTGGATGTGATGGCACAGTACAAGCTCAATCACTTCCTGCTGTACACTTCAGAAGACGAAGGCTGGCGGGTTGAAATTCCCGGCCTGCCCGAATTAACTGAAGTAGGCGCACAACGTTCGCATGTGAGTAGTATAAATGCCCCGGCATTACATCCCGCCTATGGCTCGGGACCTTTTGCTTACGACAAAGGCCATTATGGCAGCGGATTTTATACCAGGAAAGATTTTATTGAAATACTGGAATACGCAAAAAAACGCCATATAAAAGTGATCCCGGAACTGAACTTCCCCGGTCATGCCCGCGCCGCCATTAAATCTATGGAAGCACGCTACCAGCGTTTGATGAAGGAAGGAAAGGAAGCAGAAGCGAATGAATACCGCCTGGTTGACCCGGCAGACAAATCGGTATACCTTTCCGCTCAAATGTATAAAGACAATGTAGTGAACGTGAGCCGCGAATCAACCTACCGGTTTTTTGAAAAGGTGGTAGACGAATTTGCGAAGATGTATGAAGAAGCGGGATTAAAGATGGATGTATTTCATGCCGGCGGAGATGAAGTGGCCGAAGGCGCATGGACCCAATCGCCTGAAGCATTGGAACTGTTAAGCCAACATCCCGAGATCAAAGACCCCAAGAACCTGCAAACGTATTTCTTTCGTGAGCTTTTAAAAAGAATGGAAAAAAGGAACCTCGAAGTACATGGCTGGGAAGAAGTAGCGCTTATTAAAGATGCCACGGGCAGGTATATTCCCAACCCTGAATTTGCAAACAAAAAAGTGGTACCCTATACCTGGAATAATCTTTTCGATTATCCCGATTTGGGTTACCAGTTAGCCAATGCGGGCTATCATGTAGTGCTTTGCAATGTATCTAATTTTTATTTTGACCTGGCCTATAATAACGATCCGAAAGAACCCGGGCTATACTGGGCCGGGTTTATTGACACTAAAAACGCATGGGCCTTTGCTCCCTTCAATATGTTTAATACCACCCTCAAAGGTGCTATGGGCAACGAACTGCACTGGGATGTACCGGAGGCAAAATTGCAGAATCTGAAACCGGAGGCAAGAAAAAATATCATTGGGGTTGAAGCCCAGCTTTGGAGCGAAACCATAAAAGGCAGGGATATGCTGGAATACTATATGCTTCCCAAGCTGATAGGCTTCGCTGAAAGCGCATGGTCGCCCGAAAGGAAATGGGAAACACAAAGCAACCGCCGGCTTCGACTGAATAACATTAATGAAGGATGGAACCGGTTTGCCAATACCATTGCACAAAAAGAATTTCCAAAACTGGCGCATACTAACGGCGGGTATGCTTACCGGGTACCGCCCGCAGGCGTAATCGTAGAAAACGGGGAGGCAAGGGCAAACGTATCGCTGCCGGGCGTCAGTATTCACTATACTACGGATGGCTCTGAACCCACACAACAATCAGCCATATATAATGGTCCCATTCCGGCAACGGGTACTTTACAATTTAAAACATTTGACGCATCGGGTAAAGCCGGCAGAACCGTTGTGCAGGAAGGCGTACAGCGGCAAAAGCTGAACTAAAATTAGTTCTCGCATGTCATGTTTGATTTTTTTACCGCAGATTTCATCTGTGCATCTGCGGCATCTTTTACAGCAAATCTAACCAGACTACTCCTCCTTCGTTTTCTAACGCTCGGTAGTAACGCTTTGTATGTCCGTTTTTATTTCTTTAGCACTCATATTACTCAATTGTATTGACGGCGCCATTCCTGTAAAATGATTTTTACTGATATTCACCATATGGCTTTCTGCAAGCTGGAATGACGGCCGGGTATTATCTGTTACCTGCATGAAGCCTGTTTTAAGAATGGTATTGTTTTGAAACAAAAGCGCCTGAACGCTTTTGACTGCCAAAACGGGCCGGTCGTATACTTTAAAAATATTGTTTTCAATTCTGATGTTCCGGTGTACATAAAAGTTTTTAACCCGGAGGTGATTTTCCGGTGCGATGTTAATTACATAATGATTGGGCGCGCTGTTATAACCACATTCCTGGAAAGTATTCCTCCTGATCGTAACATCTTCTACAGGACCCGACTCAAACCAACCCGAAGCGTCATTGGCAATAAGAATAGCGTGCATGCCGGTACGATAGAAAGTATTATCCTCAATCAACACCTTTCGCCGGGTGGTAACCAGCAATCCCCTGGTATTGGTTCCCTCAAACCGGCAGTTGCGTATGGTGAGGGCAGGCGTCCACGTTATATTCTCCAGGCAGTCGCCATTTTGTATCCCGGCAGGAATGCTTCTTTCAAACTCAATCAGCATCTCTCTTTCCGAAATTAACGTGGCGATTTTTACCACGCCATATCCAAAAGTTTGTAAACTGGCAGAACGGGTAAACCCTGCCGAGTCTCCTTTAAAGAACGCCTCAAATCCATAGGTTTGCGCATGCATGAATTTCACTTTAACGCTGGTGGGCGATCGTATTTCCGTTATCTGCAAATGCGTGCCGTGCACATTCACCGGATCATCGTGTAATCCTTTAAAATGGCAGTTCTCAACCCGTATATTTCCTTTGCAGCCCGAGAAATGCATACCATCTGCAAAAGCGGCAATCTGCCTGCCGCGGGACGCTGTTACATCAATACTATCATAATGAAGATTTTCGGAGAACTGGCTTACAATACCCAGGCCATGCATATAATGCAGGCGCACATTCCGCAGCGAAATATTTTCAGAACGGTTAATAAAAGCGCCCACATGGTCGCGGATAGGATCGCGGATGGTGAGCACTTCACCCGGCATAAAACGGGTACCGGAAAAATTCCCCTTAAAAACAACCCGGTTGGCCGATAAGGCGGTTGCCGTACTTTTCAAAAAGGGGTTCCAACTGCTGTAGAACATAGTACCCTGTGCGGGTTTTACAAGAATGGCATGATAGTGATGCATGGTCCATCCTTCGCCGTAAAAAACAAGTTTGTTGCTGATAATGTCGTATCGCGAATCCGGATGAATATCCGCAACAATAGCCGTATCAGAAACATGTACAAACGTAAGTTCAGACATGGATGGCCGTTCAAAATCTATGGACACATTTTTGAATTGGATATTTTTACAATGATCAAATGCGAACGTGATCATTTTACCATGAAAAATAAACCGTGATCCGTTTCCGTCAATCGTAATATTTTTTTTGTTCTCCAGTAGTATTCCAATCTTTTTCATTTTGGAAGGGCATTCGGTTTCACTGGAAGTATTGGAGATAAAATAATTTCTTTCTTCCGCAAAATCCGGCCAAAAATCATATCGCCCTTCCGGAAAAAGAAGGGTTATGGTTTCGCTGTCTTTACAAGCTGCAATAGCTTTTCTAACAGCCGGAACAGCGTCTTCAAAACTATCCGGCCTGGCGCCAAAATCCAATACATTAATAATAGTTTGGGCATACAGCCCATGGATAGCCAAAAAAATAATACCAATCAAAATAGATAATCGCATGAATAAGAATTGTTCCGGTAAGGTTTATTTTGTTTTGTTAATAGTGCAAATATATATTCATCGCTTCACCTCTTCCATATCCAACTGCTGTATGAGTGCAGGATTTTCAGGCGTGAGGGTAAAATAGATTTCAATACCTGTTTTTTCACCCTGCAATATAAAACTACCGCGTAATTGATTTTCAGGAACCAGTTCAGTAATACGAACAACCTTTCCCGCTTTCCTGAATAAATCCTGCGATTGTTTTTTACGGATAGCCAATGAACGGTCAGGGAAAAAATTGACAGCAAAAATATTACTTTCTTCTGCTCCATTCCAGTCAGGCAGCAATTTTACCAACTCTTCCTTTCGCTGTTGTAATACAGGCGAAACAGGCAACTGACGGGGAGCAAGTTCAGCGCCGGCAATTAATGTATCGAGTACAGCCCAGTTTATCGCGCTCATTCCTGCATAAGTAAGGTTGCCAAATACTACAACGCCAATCCCATATTCGGGCATAATCATCCACTGACTTCCAAAACCAGGCAAACCACCGGAGTGTCCCGCATACACTCTCCCTTCACCATCTTTACTAATGCGCAGTCCATAGCCATAGCTGTTTACCATAGCCGAAGTTCGTCCGCCGGGATAGGTAAATGTGTTAACGATACTGCTGAACCGCCATGCCTGCTGCATTTCACGAACAGCACTTCGTTTAACCGGCCCCGTTTCCTTATCATTGCGTGGCGGCCATGCCGCTAAATGAAAAGCCATATACCTGCTGAAATCTTCTACCGAAGTAATTAAGCCACCCATGGCGCCATACACTCCATCGTGCAGCAGCTTCTCTTCCTGCCAGTTGCCGTTCAGCCACCTGTAGCCATGCGCCAGCAATCCGGGAGGTGCTTTGGAATATTCCCAAATGGTATGTGTCATGCCCAATGGCTTTAAAATAGCACTGGTAATATATTGCTGGTATGATGTTCCCGAAACCACGGTAATAATTTCACCCAGCATAGCAAAACCCATATTGCTGTATTCGTAAGTAATACCCGGTACGTTAGAAAAAGAAATACCTTTTTGCAGCATTGCCATAAACACATCGTGCGTAATACCTAATTGCCTGTCGCCCCAGGGATTATCTTCAGGAAAGCCCGCAGAGTGTGTAAGCAGGTCGCGTATAGTAATAGACGGCGCATCGGCAGTGAGTAAGCGCACATCTTTCAGCACAGGAATATAACGGCTGGCTTCATCATCGAGTTTGAGTTTACCTTCATCCCGCAATTTCAGGATAGCCATTCCGGTGAGGCTTTTTGACATAGAAGCAATCCGGAACAGCGAGGCCGAACTAACGGGTATTTTCTTCGCCAGGTTTGTATAGCCTGCATTGCCTGTATATATCAGCCGGTCATCTGCCACAATGCCAAAAGCCATTCCGGGGAATTTCTTTTCCTCCGCATAATCTTTATACATTTTTTCTATTACCGGTAACAACGTCTTAATTTTTCCCACTCTTGCATCATCTTTAAAAACAGGAGGCTGGTAAGTGGAAACATCAGGAGCAGGAGCTTGTTGCGCTGCTGCCATAACAACCGGCAGCAATAAAAAAATCAACAGGTATTTTTTTATCCGTGAGATGATATACATAAGTTCACTTTCAACTAATATACGTGATTAAATACGAAGCCGGGAATACGAAATTTGAAGCGAAATGCAACCATAAACTACAAACGATAAACTAAAAAACTCAGGAGAGCGGTGAAAGAAGGCGTACTCAGCCTGCCGTTAGTAGTTTGCCGTGTGTGCAACCTGAGACCTATAACCTCCCCTGCCCCCAATCAGAAATATCCAATCTCAAATCCTAATGTTTACCTTTGCCCCGATTTTTTAACTATGAAGATATTAATGGTATGCCTGGGCAATATTTGCAGAAGCCCGCTGGCGGAAGGTATTATGGAACACAAGATAGAACAGGCGCGGTTGAACTGGCAGGTAGACAGCGCCGGCACCAATGGCTATCATGTGGGTGAAGCCCCGCATCGCCTGTCGCAAAAAGTGGCGCGGCTGCATGGTATAGATATCGGCATGCAAAGAGGCAGAAATATTACCGGCGATGATTTTGAAGCATTTGACATCATTTACGCCATGGCCGGAGATGTGATAGATGAAATGAAATGGAGAACAGGGAAAAAATTCAATAGCGCAAAAGTGAAGTTGCTGATGAATGAAGTATACCCCGGCAGTAATATGGATGTACCCGACCCCTGGTCGGGACCCGAGGCGGGCTATCACCAGGTATTTGACATGATTGACAAAGCCTGCGATAATATCATTGAACACTATGCCTTATCATCAAAATAACATTACACTCAATATTATAGCAGCATGAGCAAAGCCTCTATTCCACAGGGTACCAGGGATTTCAGCGCCGGCGTTGTCAGAAAAAGAAACTATATTATTAATACCATTAAAAACGTATTTGAATTGTATGGTTTTGAACCGTTGGAAACGCCCGCCATGGAAAACTTAGATACGCTGATGGGAAAGTATGGCGAAGAGGGCGATAAACTCATTTTTAAGATACTGAACAACGGACTGAGTGATCCCAGGAATACGGATAAGGCAAGGGCCGCTTTTGAAAATGTATTACAGGGAAAGAATGATAAGCAGCTTACGGAACGGGCCCTGAAATATGACCTCACCATACCTTTCGCCCGTTATGTAGCTATGAACCACGGGCAACTCACGTTTCCGTTTAAACGCTACCAGGTGCAGCCGGTGTGGCGGGCCGACCGGCCGCAAAGAGGCAGATACCGCGAGTTTTACCAGTGCGATGCGGATGTGGTAGGCAGCACTTCACTGATGAATGAAGTAGAGTTGGTGCATATATACGCCACGGTATTTCAGCAGCTACACATTGATGCTGACATTAAAATCAACAGCCGGAAGATATTATCGGCCCTGGCCGAATTGTGCGGCGGGAATGAAAAGCTAACGGATATTACCATCGCTATTGACAAATTAGACAAGATAGGAATTGAAAAAGTACAGGAAGAATTATTGCAGAGAGGGCTGGATGAGCAACAGGTTGGCATTATTCGCCAATACCTTCATGTGGAAGGGAGCAACACAGAAAAAATAAACGCCATAAAAGAATTACTTGGCACCACGCAGGCAGGAGTAAAGGGAATAGAAGAGCTTGAATACATTTTGCACTATCCGTCATCCGCACATATTAAACCGCCGGTTATTGATTTCACCTTAGCAAGAGGATTGAATTATTACACGGGGAGCATCTTTGAAGTGAAGGCAAGAAATGTACAAATGGGGAGCATTGGCGGCGGTGGCCGCTATGATGACCTCACCGGCTTATTTGGAGTACCCAATATTCCGGGAGTGGGTATTTCTTTTGGTATTGACAGGATATACGATGTAATGGAAGAACTGGCACTATTTCCGCAGGAAGTGCATAGTGGCACACAGGTATTGTTTTTTAACTTAGGCGAAGCGGAAAGTAAAAAAGCATTCTCCCTGATGCAGCAACTGCGGGATAAAGGCATATCCTGCGAATTATATCATGAACAATCTAAATTTGATAAGCAGTTTAAATATGCGGAAAGAAAACATATTGCTTACGCAGTAATGATCGGCAGCCGTGAACTGGAAAGCAATACCTGCATTATAAAGAAACTCGGAACCGGGGAGCAATCTGCTGTGGCACTATCCGATCTTGCCGGCTATTCTTTTTGATCATGTATTTTATCAGTCATATTTTAAGTTCAAAAACAAGCCCTTTATTCCTGAGCTATTCCGCACATTGCAAAATATAAAATATAACGCCCTTTTTTAGTTTAACTTGCTTTTAATACGCCCGTAACTTTCACGTCATGCCTGTTATTGACTTTTGTTTCAATAAATTGTTGCTCTCTTCATTCCAAACACATGCAACTTAGCCATACATTGCCTGCTTGCGTTTGCTATAGTTAATACACACGAATGCCATATGAATACAGGATTGCTTCCATACAACGAAGTAAACTAAAACAAATACATATGGAACCGCGTACATTTTTTTCAGTTATCCGTAAATCTTTATTTGCTATCGCTATTGCAGCAATTACCATTCCGGCTGCAGCCCGCTCCTCTATGGACGTTGACCCGTTCAAAAAATTAGCCAATATTCAATATCTGGGCTCGCAGAATCAGTCATTAATGTTTACTGTAACATACAACAATATTAATGCTGCCAGGTTTTTCGTAACCATTAAGGATGAAAACGGAGAAACCCTTTTCCAGGGCGCTTTTACAGACAGTAAGTTCAACAAGAAATTTATTCTTCCTAAAACAGAAGCCAGCAGGCTCATTTTTATCATCAGTGATAAGAAGAACAGGCATTCGGAGACGTTTGAGGTGAACACCCAAACACGTATGGTGGAAGATGTAATGGTCAGGAAATTACAATAGCAGTTCAGGAATACATATACGGGCGGGGAATACCTGCCCGTAAATTGCCGCCGGACTAAGCGTTTGCTTTCAATATTTACAGTAGGTTTGTTGTGTAAAACTGAAAGCACTATGAAGCAATTCCTTATTACGGTGGCACTGTTTATTTCTTTTGGCAGAACCTATGCCGATGAGGGTATGTGGTTACCGCTGTTGCTTGGCAAACAGGTATATGCCGACATGGTTAAGCGGGGACTTAAACTCACTTCCGAGCAATTGTACAGTATCAATAAAGCATCTATAAAAGATGCTATCGTTATTTTTGGCGGAGGCTGCACCGGCGAAATGGTAAGCAATGAAGGACTGCTGTTTACCAATCATCATTGTGGTTACGGCGCTATAACGGCAGCCAGCGATTTACAGCATAATTACCTGCGCGATGGCTTTTGGGCTTATGATAAAAAGCAGGAAATCCCTGCAGCGGGGCTCAGCGTTCAGTTCCTGCTGAAAATTGAAGATGTTACAAAAGAAATAGCGCCGGAGTTAGAAGGACTAAGCGCAGATGACCGCTCCAAAAAGCAAAGCGAGCTCATCGCGCAGGTCAATGAAAAATATTCCGACCCGCTTAAAAACATACAGGCAAGGGTAAGCGCGCTTTTCAAAGGAAATCAATTTCTTGTTTTTGTATACCAGCAATACAACGATATACGGCTGGTTGGCGCGCCGCCTGAAAGCGTGGGTAAGTTTGGCGGCGACACCGACAACTGGGAGTGGCCGCGGCATACCGGCGATTTTTCCGTGTTTCGCGTATATGCAGGTGTTAATGGCGAACCCGCAGCTTATGCCGCAGATAATATACCATTTAAACCCAGGCATTTTTTACCCGTTTCTATTAAAGGAGTAAAGGATGGCGACTATGCGATGATCTATGGTTATCCCGGCGGCACAAACCGTTATGAAACATCGTATGGTATAAAACTGGCAACAGCTATCAATAACCCCAGCCTTGTAAACCTCCGCGATGTACGCCTGAAAGCGATGTTTCAGGAAATGAAAAAAGATCCTGCGGTAAAGCTCCGGTTAGCCCCTATGTATGCAGGCGTTGCCAACTACTGGAAATTTTATGATGGAGAAACCAAGCAATTGCTTAAATATCATATTTACGAAAAGAAACAGGAAGAAGAAGCCCGTTTTATTCAATGGGCAAAGGGCAAACCCGAATTTGAAAATGTATTTACAGCGTGGCCAAAAGTATACGAGGCCTGGATACCCTATGCCAAACACAGGGTATATATTAACGAGGGTGTTCTTGGCGCTTCGCTGGCTAAATTTGCAGCCACACTTATAAAGCTGGAAAGCGATATGCTTAAACAGGGTGCGGATGCCGCGGTAGTTAAGCAGGGACTTGAAGCGGCAGATGCGGCAAGAAAAAAGTTTAAGCATGATGAGGATATTATTTCCGACCAGCAGATAATGGCTGCAACATGCTATATGTTTTACACCGATGTTGATAAAGCCCAGCATCCTGTTGGCTTTTATGAAAAAATAAAAGCCGCGTACGGCGATTTGAATGATGCAGCAACTTACAGGAACTGGGCCCTGGCTGTATTCAGTAATACCATTTTCTTAAACGATGCAAAGTGGGAGGCATTCATAAATAAGCCAGATGCCGTAACACTTCAAAATGATCCAGCATTTATTTATGCAGGCGGGTTTGTAAAGAACTATAATACCAAATATGAGCCGCTTTTTCAACGGTTCAATATGCAAAATAACGATCTCGGGCGCTTATACCTCAAAGGCAATATGCAAATGGATCCGCAAAAGAAAATGTATCCGGATGCTACTTTTACCATGCGGGTAACCTATGGTAATGTAAAAGGCTACAGCCCCCGGGATGCGGTAAAATACGATGCCGTATGTACCATGAAGGGGGTTATGGAAAAATATATCCCCGGCGATTACGAGTTTGATCTCCCCCCTAAATTGATTGACCTGGTGAAGAGGAAAGATTTTGGACAGTATATTGACAAAAGGCTGAACGACCTGGTAGTATGCTTCATTACCAACAACGATATCACCGGCGGCAATTCGGGCTCTCCGGTAATAGACGCTAATGGCAATTTAATAGGACTGGCCTTCGATGGCAACTATGAGGCATTAAGCCATAAGCTCGCTTTCGACAAAGACATGAACCGGAGTATTTGCGTGGATATACGCTATGTATTATGGTGCATTGAAAAGCTGGGCGGTGCAGGCAATATTATCAAAGAATTAAAGTTAGTGAAGCAGCCTTAAAAGCAGCAGGGAAAAAGTTTATTACCAATGGCTCTTAATGATTCCTGCATCCAAAACCATCCTGCCCTGCGGCTGAACTTTATGGACACGCGATCCGGCCTTTCTCATATACGTGCCTCGAATTAAACCAATAAATAAAGAGCGCAACAAAACTCAGTCCCCCTGTAATTAAAAACATATTGGCAAATCCAAAAATGCCGGCTAACCAGGCGCCCATCAGCATCCCGGTTCCAATGCCCAGGTCAAAGCCGGTTAAATAGGTAGAATTGGCGGTACCGCGTTTAGAAGCCGGAGCCATATTTATATAAATGGTCTGCAAAGCCGGGAAGAGCGTTCCATATCCGGTACCGATCAAAAAAGCAGCAATACAATAAACATATATATCATGCACCAGGGCGAAGCCCACATATCCCCCGCTAATCAGCAATATCGCCACAGCCATTACCTGGTGCAGGTACCCGCGATCAACCAGTTTACCGGAAGTAACCCTGGAGAATACAATTCCGCCGGCTAAAAACAGGAAAAAAATCCCTGAATTTTTTATGCCTATACCCTTTCCGTATAAAACGGCATAAGCCACCAAAGTGCCCCAGCCGAAAGCCAGAAGCAATTGATTCAGGAAAATGGGGATTGCTCTCACCAAAATAAACCGGTCCAGGGAAATCGGAGGAACCTTCTCGAGCTTTTTTCTATGGGGTACTTTGATAAAGAGGGACGTTACAATGGACAGGGATCCCATGAACAGGGCAGATGAAATCAACGCGTTAAAATGGTATGCATCATATATCTGTACCGCAATGTAGGGAGCTATTGCCATAGCAATATTGATATTAACGCCAAAATAGCCGATCCCTTCTGCACGCCGCGATGCAGGAATGATGTCAATGGCTACCGTGTTTGCAGAAACGGTGGACAATCCCCAGAACAATCCATGAACGAACCGCAGCATAATAAAAAACAAAATTGAGACTGCAAAGTAATAGCCTAAAAATGTAAGCACAAACAAGCTGATCCCCAATACTAAGAGTGGCTTTCTTGCATAAACATCCACTAAATATCCGCTAAACGGACGGATGATTAAAAGGGCAGCGACATAGGACGAAAGCACCACTCCGATCTTCGATGGAGATACCCCCAACTCTCCCGACAAAAAGAGCGGAATAGTTGGCATTAAAAGATTAAAGGAACAGGCGACCAGGAAATAAGTGAGGCAGGTAATGATAAAATTTTTATTCCAAAGCTTTCCCTTTTCTTCAATATTTGTCATGAATTAATAGCCGAAAGTAATAAAGTTTTAAACGTGAGCATAAGATGAAAATGAGCGGGCAGCAGTATGTGAATAGGCAAGGGTGAATTCGCTATTCACCGCTCACCACCTGCCTACCTGATCTTTTGCAGGGCAGTCTTCAATGCAGCAAAGTTCACCTGTGTTCCGGGGTTTGCTGTTTCTTCGGCATACACTACCGTACCACTGCCGTCCACTACGGTTACACCTCTTTTAGCCACACCTTTCAATCCCAGCGCAAAATCCTCAAGGTACATATCATAGTCGCGGATCATGGTTTTGTTGAAATCGGATAGCAGATCGAAGTTGATATTGTTCTGCGTTTTGAATACGCCCAGGGTAAAAGGCATGTCAACAGAAACCCCTACTACCGAAGCGCCAAGGCTGCTGTAAAAACCCGAATCATCCCGGTTACTGCACATCTGCTCGGTGCACACGCCTGTAAAAGCTGCAGGGAAAAAATTTATTACTAATGTTTTGCCTGCGAAATCCTTTAAGGATACTTCTTTCTTTTCGGTATTGATCAATGTAAAATCAGGTGCTTTTGATCCAATTATTAGTGCCATAATATTATTTTTAAGAATCGCTAAGCTAAAGAAAATTCAGGTATGGATCACACCTATTGATGCATATATGCAGATATGCTGCTAAACAGGTCAGGTATTCCCCGGGAAAGAGATGAAAAAACTACAGGTTTCAGGGTGGCCTGTTTTCACATTTCCCGTTTCTCCCCATTCACCTCTCACTATTCACCCTTACAGGTTCCACCAGTAATTAAACTTTAGTACAAATGCCCTTGTTTTAACCGCAAAAGGACCCGGATAGTAATTATCAGTATACACCAAAAACAGATCAGAAGCGGGCTTATACCGCCACTGAAGCCTGGCATTAACGTTAAGGTTCTTCAATTGCTCATTATACTGGATATAGGTGGTAAAAAAGAGGGTATTCGTAAACGTTACATCTATACGCGGGCCTACCAGTAAAAAATTAGTATTGCCCCAGGGCTGCGCTAACAAAAGCCGGTTATAGCTGGCACCCATAGTAATATTCACAAAAGGCTGAAAGCGGTATCCCACATCGCCACCGGCAGTAAACAAATGTCCATTGGCATAATAGCCGCCGTAGTGCATGTTTGCGGTGTAGGTAAACAGGTGCTGCGGCGCCGAAACATAATCAAAGCCAACGGTATTCCAGTTATGCTTTGATCCTGAAGCCAGTGAATCTTTCCCGGAATTGGTAGGATCGAAGGGGTTCAGCAATTGTACATAATCGTTCTGCGCAACAAAGTTAAATGTGCTTTTGGAGCGAAACGTTATGAGGTAAGATAATATATTGGAGTGATCTGTTTCCTTAAACGCCGAATTGAAGTAAAACACGCTGCTCCATTGCGGCCCGTGCGTAAGTATATTTCCTCCCGCAGGAAAAAAATAACGTGTGATAAGCGGGTTAAGCTTCATATACCCTTTGCGCGGCACATAGCCCGCTTCTGAAGTATAGTTTTTGCCTACATGCTGCGCCTGCGCGGTAATAAACCATTTACGGCTGCTGTACTGTATATTGGCCGCCTGTATCCAGTCATCCGCGGCGGAGCCGGGCTGAAAAGATTTGAGCACCAGTGCCTTGCCCGTCCATTGGTTACCGGAAGAAGCGAGGTTATATTCCATTCCTATATTCCGGTTATACCGTGAGTAAACGTTCTTACTGCTGTCGGCCGCATTGGGATTATAATTCAGCGATGTTTTATCAATATAAATGAAGCCGATGTTTGACCGCCTGAATAACTTGCGCTGTAAAGACAGCACGGCAAAGTTCTGGGCCGGCAAATTGCGTTCTTCCACTTTCGCGGTTTGCATATCCATAACGCCTATGCGCCAGTTTTTGTCGAGCTTACCGCTTAGCCGGGCGCCAAAATTAATGGGAACACCCAGTCCTATTCTCCTGGAAAAAAATGGCCGTATATCTGCGTAACCAAAATTGGCGAACAGGTCGCCGTTCTCTAAGAAAAACTGACGGCGTTCGGGGAAAAAAAGCTCGAAACGGCTGAGATTTGTAACCTGCTTATCTACCTCCACCTGCGAAAAATCGGGGCGCACGGTAAGGTCAAGGTTAAGTGAAGGCCCGATAGAAACCTTAACATCACCACCGATACCTTTATCAAAAACGGATTTGGTATGATGAGTATAATTTTTTGCCACACTACCCAGCACGTAAGGTATAATGGATATATTAGAGCGTGGGGCTGGCGGCGCTTCATCCCAGATAATGGATCCGGTATAGGCAAGTGATGCCGTGGGAAACTGGCGCGGCACAGGGGTCCAGCTCGACTTCTCCGTAGTCTTCAGGTCATTCCTGCCAAAATTGACGCCCCATTGCTTCGCGTCTTTTTTATAGCGGATCGTTTTAAACGGGATAGCCGCTTCAAATACCCACTTATCGGGATAGTTTTTTACAGCGGAAGCCCATTTATTATCCCAGCTCAGATCTACTTTTCCGCCTTCATACATAGCGCCGTCCCATTGCGCGCCAAACGCATTGGCACCAAAAGAAAAACCCGTTGTCTGGTCTTCAAAAGTGTCCATGAACAACAGGAAATTATCGTTCTTCAAAAAAGAAAAATCCCGTCTCAGCGATTCCACCATATGTGTTCCTTCGCCATAGTTATAACAAACCGCCAGCAGGTAAAGATTCTCGTTATCATAGGTCATGCTTACATCCGTACGCACCAACGCACCGCTGGTATCCATAGGTAAAACCATTCGAAAATCACCGGCCACTTCTGCGTTTTGCCAGCCGGCTTCATCTGCTATACCATCTATATGAATCGGTGTATCGGTTTTATGAATATGCAGTTGAAAGGCAGCGTTCTTTTTTTGAGCGCTCGAATAGAAAAAAGCCAGTAGAAAAAAACAGCAGGTAAAAAAACGGTTCAAGGGAATATATTTTGATCTTGAAGAGACGGAAAGATAAAGATTTTTTGAATGTTGCATGCCATATGCCGCAGATTGGCTGATTAAAATTATTGATGATGCAAACCTGCTTTTAGAGCTAAAGCATCATGTTGCGATTTTAATTTGTACGTATTGCAAACAATGACTACTCCTTCATACAATTAATATTTCATGTTATATTTGTTTATATAAGCTCTCATATGCCGCGTAACATAGTACTATGTCTTTTATCATTCGGGCTACTGCTGGCATTCTGCAAAAAGGGAAGCACAGATAATTTATCAACCCAAACCGATTCGCCGGGAGCAGGATGGAGTAAGGCTGATATAGGGGAAGGAAATTATTTCGTTGATATTTTTTTCCGGTAACACAGGGTATGGGGTTGGAGGAAATAAGATTCTCAAGTCTCCGGATGGTGGAACCACGTGGAAAACAGTATGCCATGTTGAACCTATTTTAATGAATATTGCCATATCCAAAGATGTAGGATATATCAATACACTTAAGTGCATTTACAAAACTATTGACGGAGGAACGAATTGAACTAAAGAAGTGAAGTTAGGTGGCAAGGAGCAAAATGGGCAGTTCGTGGAATTACATTTCACAGATGAAAACCATGGGTGGTCCTGTGGCCATTTTGACTATATCCTGAAATATACCAAATAATAATAAGGTCGGAAACGTATAAACATTCTACAACTTTATCTCCTCTTCATTGCTATCAAAAAAATGAAACTCGGTGAGGTAGTAATTGTTGTTGGATGATAATTTGATCTGCTGCTTGTATTTCCAGCTCCACTTCCTGCGGATGGAAAAAAGCCAGCCCCTGGTAAGGTAGGCGTAAACGATAGGATGTACAACAATGCTAAGCCCGGTATGCTTTTGCATTACTAGGTAGCTCAGGTTTTTCTCAATTTCATCTTCTAATACAAGTGTGGATGAAATTTTTCCGGTGCCGTTACAGGTAGGACAAACTTCCTGGGTATTGATATTCATTTCCGGCTTCATGCGCTGCCGGGTAATTTGCATTAGCCCAAATTTTGAAATAGGGAGTACCGCATGCTTTGCCCTGTCGGCCCGCATGCAATCTTCCATAGCCTCAATAAGCCTGCGTTTATTGTCGGGCAGTTTCATGTCAATAAAATCTACCACAATAATACCACCTATATCCCGCAGGCGTAACTGCCGTGCAATTTCGGCCGCGGCTTCTAAGTTGGTTTCCAGGGCATTCATCTCCTGGTTATTGCTAACGCTTTTATAGCCGCTGTTTACATCAATTACATGCAGGGCTTCCGTGTGTTCAATAATAAGATAAGCGCCGCTGGGGAGGTTTACCGTTTTACCAAAAGAAGCTTTTACCTGCTTGGTAACACCATACTGATCAAAAATGGGCGTACCATTATGGTATAAAGAAACGATCTCTTTTTTCTCGGGGGCTATCTTTTGAATATAATTACGGGTATCGGTGTAAATATTCTTATCATTCACCACAATGCGGTTAAAATCTTCATTCAGAAGATCCCTCAGCATACTGGTGGTTTTGGTTTGCTCGCTCAATATTTTGCAGGGGGCCGTTGCACCTTTCAGGTTGTGCTGAAGGTTTTTCCAGCTCTGCACCAGCATAACCAGGTCTTCGTGCAACTCTGCCGTGTTCTTGCCTTCAGCGGCGGTTCTTACAATTACACCAAAATTTTTGGGCTTGATGGATTCCACAATTTTATGGAGCCTCTTTCTTTCTTCCGAAGAATGTATTTTACGCGAAACCGCGATAATATCATTAAAGGGAGTAACCACAACAAACCGGCCGGGCAACGAAATTTCACAACTCAGCCGCGGACCTTTGGCCGCAATGGGTTCCTTTAATATTTGAACCAGTATATTAGGTTTTTGACCGAGTACTTCATTTATTTTTCCGGTTTTAACAATCTCGGTCTCTGTCTGGAACTGTGCAAAGTCAAATTCGGCTGCTGAATTATCATTCATAGCCTGGTGGGTAAACTTGAGCAAAGAACGGGCATACGGACTAAGATCCGTATAATGCAGAAAGGCATCTTTTTCGAAGCCTACATCTACAAAAGCGGCATTAAGCCCCGGAATAAGTTTTTTCACTTTTCCGAGGTACAAATCACCCACTGCAAAACTGGCGTCTGCTTTTTCGTGGTGCAGTTCTACCAGTTTTTTGTCTTCCAGCAAGGCAATTTCCACGCCTACGGGAGCCGCGTTAATAATTAATTCTTTGTTCAAGTAAAAAAGCCATTTAATGAACCGTCAAACAAACAGGAGAAAACCAGCGGGAAGACTGCCTGCATATACCATTTACATTTATATGCAACTGCTGATACAAGCAGCCCTTAACCTCACATTAACACATCATTCAGTGCAGGTTATCCGGCATTGAAAACAGCAGTAGTTATTTGTTCTTCTTCTTATGACGATTCTTTCTGAGGCGCTTTTTACGTTTATGAGTAGCAATTTTATGACGCTTTCTTTTTTTACCACAAGGCATAAACCAAATAGTTTTTGTTAGTTAATTATTATTAATTCAAATACTTTAATGCTTTAACGCTTTAATTCTTTCATCAATTTCCTTAAGCGCCTCCGGGTTCTGTACAAATTTTTTACCTGTTTCATACCACTGGGCTGCTTTAGCATTTTCACCATGACGTTCGTAGGCCTCCGCCAATAAAAAAACGGCTTCCGTATTATCCGGTTCCACCTGTACTACCAGGTTTAATCTTTCTATGGCCTTATCATACTGTCCCGTCATTATTCCACCATATCCCAGCATAAACTGAGCATACATATTGGCGGAATCTTTACGTACCACTTCCAGTAATTTCTGAATACCTTCCATTGGGCTTGAAGCGCCGGATGCACCAAAAATATAACTGCTTCCCAATCCAATTTTGCTGGAATCATTGTCAGGATTCAACGTTAAGGCTTGTTTAAACAGGTCAGCAGCCTGGTTGGCCATCCATACCTGTAAAGCATGCTGATCTACACCCTTAAGCTGCTTTAAATATAAATGGGCTGCAAAGGTGAGGCTTTTTTCAGAATTTTCCAATTTGGACTTTTCGCCAAGATAATACATGAAAGGCTCAAAAACATGGGCGGAATCCTTCCAGAAAGCAGCCAGCTCATCGTACAGTTTTATTTTCTGACCTGCTACATCTCCCCTTACAACAGAATTTTCTTTTGCAGTAAGCCATGCCTGCCGTTCGGGGGAAAGCCTTGATTTAGCTGTTTCAAGTATAGAAGCCGATTCTAATTGTTCTTCCTTATGGTCGGACGCCGCTTGGGCCGCCGGGGTTTTTGAAGCATGTGGCTTGGTTCTCCCCAAAAAATAAAGGCTCAATAAAAGCACGAGCCCCGATGCCACAACTATCCATTGTTGTTTCTTCACTCATTTTTAATTTGGAGCGAAGTTAAATGCTATCTTCCGTCTCATCATCAAAATTCTCCTCAACCGGTTTGGCCGACTGTAGTTTCTTTACTTCGTGAACAAATTCTTTGGCAGGTTTAAATGCAGGTATATAATGTTCGGGTATATGTACTGCTATGTTTTTCTTTATATTACGTCCTATTTTAGCAGCTCTCTTCTTGGTTATAAAGCTTCCAAAACCGCGGATATAAATATTTTCCCCTTTTGAAAGATTTTCTTTAACCTCTTTAAACAAAGTTTCCAGTGTAACTAAAACATCTACTTTTGGAATTCCGGTTTTTTCAGAGATATTGTTAATAAGATCGGCTTTTCGCATAGTATTGTATTTTGTAAGTAAATGAAATTCAATGATAAAATAACACAAATAATATATTTCCTGCAAGTTATTGTTATAAATATTTTTTTATCGCATTCCCCGGCTGCAAAACACACATTGATTTTCCGGCATCATGCATCTGATTACTACTGAACGCACAGAATATCAGAAAATTGTATATTATATGAACAAAAAGGCCGGCATAAGCTTGAATAACAGTTAATTACCGTATGATGAAGTTATTTTTCACTAAAAAGTTGTTGTTATGGAATAAAAAATACAACCGGAGGGAAATGCCATGGAAAGGAGAAAAGGATCCTTACAAAATATGGTTAAGTGAAATTATTCTGCAGCAAACCAGGGTAGAGCAGGGATGGAATTATTACCTGAGGTTTATAAAAACATTTCCAACTGTTCAGCAACTGGCAAATGCCCCGGAAACAAAAGTGTTTAAATTATGGGAAGGACTGGGCTATTATTCCAGGTGTAAAAACCTGATCGCCGCTGCCAAAATCATTGATAAAGATTATGGCGGCCGGTTTCCCGCTGTGTATGAAGAAATACTGGGTTTACCCGGAATAGGTCCTTACACGGCAGCCGCTATTGCTTCTTTCGCTTTTAATCTTCCTTACGCTGTAGTAGATGGCAATGTACTGCGGGTGATAGCCAGGATTGGCGGCATAACGGCTCCTGTAGATACAGCGAAAGGCAAAACATTGCTGAACAAGCTCGCTTTTGAATTGCTGGATAAAAAACAACCCGGGTTATATAACCAGGCGATCATGGATTTTGGCGCCGTGGTTTGCAAACCTAAAACACCTGCCTGTAACGAATGTATAATGCACGAAAACTGCAGCGCATACCAGCTTGAACTGGTGGCAGACCTGCCCGTAAAGGAAAAGAAAATCGTTAAAAAAAGCCGCTGGCTGTATTACTTTATCATTACATACAAAAACCAGGTATACATTCGTAAAAGAACCGCCAAAGACATCTGGCAGAATTTGCATGAATTTTTACTGGTGGAAAAAGACAGTCCGGTTACCAAAAAGAACTGGCTGCTGCTTTCCCCCGTAAAGCAATTGCTCCACCCTAATGAAGCCGTGGTTACACAGGTTTCAAAATTATATACCCAGCAGCTTACCCATCAAACGCTGCATGGGCAGTTTATTGAAATCAGTGTAAACAAAGCCCCTAACCTGGGAGCGGATTTTACAGGCGTAACCTACGCTGAACTGGGCAACTATCCTTTTCCAAAATTTATGATTACTTATTTGCAGGAAAAAAATGTAAATTTAAGTCAGCATTGATGAGGGAAGTTCATTTGAATGAATCTAAAACAAGTTTTATGCGAGGAGTAAACAGAGTAATGTTAATTGGCAACCTGGGCAAGGATCCTGACATTCAATTTTTAGAAGGGAATATTGCCGTAGCAAAATTTCCGTTAGCAACAACAGAAACTTTTAAAGACCGTACCGGAAAATTAATAAGTCAAACAGAGTGGCATACGGTAGTGCTTTGGCGCGGCCTGGCTGAACTGGCGCAAAAATATCTTCACAAAGGCAGTTTAGTATATATTGAGGGGAGATTACGTACACGAAGCTGGGAAGACAAGGAGGGCAATCGCAAATTTGCCACCGAAGTAGTGGGCGATAACCTGATTATGCTTGATAAAAGAGCGGATGGCGGGCATGGCCACAACCATTCCGGCGACCATCCGGAGGGCTTCAATAGCGATGTCCCTCCTATCAGCGATCCTTCTTCCGAGAATATGGCTTTTTAAAATTTTACACGAATACTTATTTTTGTACGTTAATAAAACAGGCAGGCCATTGACCTGCCTTTATGATTACACTGCATTACTCACAAAAAATACTCCGCTTGGATCACCCATTGGTTTTATATAACAGTCTGCTTAAAATTAAGCCCGTATTGCTGGCTGTTAACCCGGAAAGCATTACCATTTTAATTATATTGCTGCTGTCATTACTCATTGTATCATTTTTTGTATCAGGGGCAGAAGTGGCTTTATTTTCCCTTACCTACAGGGACATTAATATGCTCAAAACAAAGCAGCACCCTTCCGCCCGCAGAATTATCACCTTGCTGGATCAGCCTAAAAGACTGCTTGCCACACTGCAAATAGCCAATACTTTCGTAAACATAGGCACTATCATCGTATCTAATGTATTAATGGATGAATTGCTGCAGCAGCCCAATGCTTTTCTGAATTTCATTATCAAATTAATCGTCATTGTTTTTTTACTGGTACTTTTCGGGGAAATCTTACCCAAAGTATCGGCCACGCAAAATAATATCAGGTTTGCTTACAGCGCTTCCCTGCTCATTGAAGTACTATACAGCTTTTTTAGCAGCATGAGCAGGTGGTTTGTAAAATTTACCGATGGTATTGAAAGAAGCTTTGGCGGAATAAAACATCATCATGTATACAATCCTGAAGATATTGACCAGGCTATAGAAATGAACGCTACAGAAAATACCACGGAAGAGGAAAAAAATATTCTCCGTGGAATAGCGCGGTTCGGCCAGGTTACGGTAAAACAAATTATGCGTACCCGGCTTGATGTGAGTGCTATTGATTACAATACAGACTTCCGGGAATTGATACGCAAAATAGAAGAGCTGCATTATTCGCGCCTGCCGGTATATAAAAACAGCCTCGATGATGTAGTAGGCATTATACACAGTAAAGACGTATTGCCTTTTATAAATGAAAAGGATGATTTTGACTGGCGCCAGTTGATCCGGCAGCCCTATTTTGTTCCCGAACAAAACCTCATCAAAGATCTTTTACGCGAGTTACAAAGAAAAAATACCCATTTTGCCGTTGTGGTAGATGAGTTCGGCGGAACAGAAGGCATTGTAACCATGGAAGACATCATGGAGGAAATTATTGGCGATATACGCGATGAGTTTGATGATGAAGAAAGCGTGAACAAAAAAATAGATGACCACACCTATATTTTTGAAGGGAGGATAATGATAACAGACGCCTGTAAGGCCATGGGCTTAAATGCCGACACCTTTGACCAGGTAAGAGGAGAAAGCGAATCCTTAGCCGGGCTGGTACTGGAATTAGCCGGTGAAATACCGCAGGAAGGGCAGGTGATCCCTATCGGCGATTTTGAGTTTACCGTTATTGAAATTGATAAAAACAGGATTAAAAAAGTAAAAGTAACCATCAGGCTGTTAACCGCTCAGTAACATAGGTACCATGAGTTTTGGGTGTTATTAAACTAATAGGAAAGCATTATTTCACGCGGTACACGCTGCTTCGCTGCGTACGCCGCGAGAAATGATTGGTCAAATATTGTTAAAGCAATTGTAAGATGATTAAAAAAACAGGCACACTGCTCTCTTTTTTATTTTCCATACTACTGTTTTCCTGCAATAGCAATTATACTCCGCGGCCCAAAGGATATTTTGCTATAGACTTTCCCCGGCATCAATACCAGTTGTTCAACCAGCCGGGTTATCCGTATAGCTTTGAATACCCGGTATACAGCACGGTAACTAAAGACAGTTCTTTTTTTGATGAGAACCCCGACAATCCTTACTGGATCAATATTGACATTCCTTCTTTTAACGCACGGCTATACCTGAGCTATAAAACAATCGGGGGAAGATCGTCATACAAAGTAAAAACCGATCACGGCTTTAAGGATTCCTCTTCCTTAAATACGTTTGAAAACCTTCGCGAAGACGCCTATAAAATAACTTTCAAGCATACGGTAAAAGCATCTTCCATTGAAGATTCGGCATTTGTAACACCGCATGGTATTGGTGGTGTTTTTTTTAGCGTAGGCGGCAATGCGGCAACCGGTAAACAGTTTTTTGCAACAGACACAACCAGGCATTTTCTTCGCGGCGCTTTGTATTTTAACGCTACGCCCAATGAAGATTCGCTACACATTATTTACGATTTTTTACAACAGGATATGATGCATATGATCAATACGCTGGAATGGAAATAAGGGAACTGTAGATATAAGCATTTCTGATTGTTAATTTGTTGATTTCTGATTTTGAGGAATTGTCCTTCGCACTTCAGACTTAACCGGATATGGGGTATTGGGTTTTCTGCCATTGGTTCGTGTCACGAATTACAACAACATGCTGAAGCCTTACCCGGCTTCCTTTCCCAAAATAAGCATTTCTCCAATTTCTCACATTCATCACATTTTCCACACGTCCACATTTCTCACATTCCTCCATTTCCACACCTGCACAATATAGTATCTTTACAAAAAAATACGCGTGATAGAAATTGACAATGTACTGGTAAGTGATGATGTGGTAAAAGCGCAATTTGTTTGCGACCTCATAAAATGCAAAGGCGGATGCTGCGAAGACGGTGATGCCGGCGCCCCTTTAACCGGTGAAGAAACAGAAATACTCAACAACATTTTTGAAACAGTAAAACCTTATCTTACTAAAGAAGGATTAGCAGAAATTGAAAAAAGGGGCAGGTATTATTACGATAAGGATTTTGGCTGGGTAACACCCACCGTTAACGGAAAAATTTGCGCCTATGGGCATTACGACAATAAAGGCATTATTAAATGCGGTATAGAACAGGCTTATTTAGACGGCAAAACGCAATGGAAGAAACCCATAAGCTGTCATCTCTATCCTCTTAAAACAAAAAAAACAAAAACATACGAGCTGGTAAATTATGAACCCCGCGAAAGCCTGTGTAATCCGGCCTGCCAGTTGGGGAAAAAACTGGAGGTTCCTGTGTATGTTTTTCTGAAAGAGGCATTGATAAGAAAATTTGGTGAAGATTTTTACCAGATTCTGGAACAGGCAGCTAAACAATATTACGACGAACATGACTGAACAAGCGGCTACATTTATTGCCAAAAGTACCATCAAGGCGGCCGACCTGGAGCATCGCCGTACCATCAATCATAATATAGGGAAGTATAATGCTGCAGTACCTGCGGGCAAGTTGCAGTTTTATGACCTGAGTTTAGCCAGGGAAAGAGCAAAGAATGTGAAATGGAGAGCCATAGAAACGCTGGACCAGCAATTAGAGGAATTTGAAAGACAGTTTACCGCAAGAGGTGGTAAGGTGATTTGGGCGGAAACCGCGGAGCAGGCTTTAGATGAAATATTAATGATCTGTAAAGCAAGAGCCTGTAAAACGATTGTGAAAAGCAAAAGTATGGTGACGGAAGAAATTCACCTGAACGCTTTTTTGAAGGAACACGGTATTGAAAGCATAGAAACGGATCTTGGCGAATATATACAACAGTTAGATGAAGAAGCGCCTTACCATATTGTTACCCCGGCCATGCATAAAAGCAAGGAGGATATTGCTAAACTTTTTGCCGAAAAATTAGGAACGGATTCAAAGCTCAACCCGGAACAATTAACAAGGGTTGCCCGTAATATTTTACGGGAAAAATTTACGCAGGCAGAAATAGGCATTACCGGCGCTAATTTTTTAATTGGCGATATGGGCGCCATAGCCATTACCGAAAATGAGGGCAATGCACGATTAAGCTGCGCCTGGCCGCCTGTACATATTGCTATTGCCGGCATTGAAAAAATGATCCCTTCCTTTTCAGACCTCGGGCTTTTTTGGCCGCTGCTGTCAACCTATGGCACAGGTCAGCATATTACCGTTTACAATACTATTGTTTCAGGACCGCGACAACCCGATGAAACAGACGGCCCGGAAGAGATGTATGTAATATTGTTAGACAACGGAAGAATCAACCTGCTGGCTAATGCAAAAGCGCGTGAAGCATTGTATTGCATTCGCTGCGGCGCCTGCCTCAATGCATGCCCCGTATACAAAAACATTGGCGGACACAGCTATAATACTACTTACAGCGGGCCCATAGGAAGCGTTATTACACCGCATTTAAAAGGATTTAATGAATGGAAACACTTAAGTTACGCTTCTTCTCTTTGCGGAAATTGTACCGAAGTATGCCCCGTAAAAATCAACCTGCATGAGCTATTGCTCGAAAACAGGAATGAAGCGGTGGCGCATCACGATACCTCCTTTGCAGAACGGATGGCATGGAAAGGGTGGAAACAGGCCATGCTGCATCGGGGAATGATGAATATGGGAAACGGTAAATTAAAAAGCAGGATCGTAAACAAACTTTTTAAGGGATGGGCAACGCACCGAAGCGCATTGCAATTTCCGGCCAAAACATTTAATGAAATATGGAAAGAGCGGCATACTTTAAAAAAATGACCGCCTGATTGTGTTAAATAATACAACAATCATACAAGGGATTAAAGCCTAAAAAAAGCAGGTCATTCAGCTTTTGGCCTGCACCATAGTTCTTATGGGGGATAAACGCAGTGCGAATCAATTATTCATTCCCCTGCAGGGCAACCGGTTTTTCCACTATTCATAATAGTATACAGCAAAACGGTTCGCGCAAACCGGTATTTGGCACCGGTTTAAATTTTCAATAGAAAATGCTGTGGGCTATGTCGCAAACAGCCCTTATATTGTCTTATACAGCCTCTATCCAAATTCAATCTTCTTACCATCTTTGTTGTGTTGAAGTAATAGATAAACAACCAGCATTAAAGGTAAGTGGAGCAGCAACCATTCCAAAAACGGGCGGCACCGAAAAGCCAGACGAGTAGGAATAAATATATATTTTATGTCAGGCAATACCGTTTCGCTACAAAGAGTACTTAAAGCATCGCCGGAAAAAGTGTACCGCGCCTTTACTGAAGCTCCTGCAATGGCTTCATGGTTACCTCCTTATGGATTTCTTTGCACCGTTCACCAAATGCATGTAGCCGTAGGTGGTTCTTACAAGATGTCATTCCAAAATTTTTCAACAGGAAATAGTCATTCATTTAGTGGAACATACCTTGAAATCAAAGCTAATGCGTTTTTGAAATACACTGATAAATTTGACGATCCCAACCTGCCGGGAGATATGATCACTTCTGTGTGGCTCCGGAAAAATATTGCGGGTACAGAAATAAAAATTACGCAGGAAGGAATTCCTTCTGCTATACCTGTAGAAATGTGCTATTTAGGCTGGCAGGAATCGCTGGAAAAGCTGACTAAGTTAGTAGAGCCTGAGATACCGGATGCCTGATTTGAACCGCTTACCTGGTGATTTAAAATTTTTGACAGTAACAACGGCTCTGAATGCAGTTAGCTAAAATACCATTAAGTATGAACGGTAGCAACAACAGCATCGCCGGACCTGCCTGGTCTGCAGGATGTCGTTCTTCAACACCTATTAAACGCTGGGCGTTGCCACCGAAATTATGGGTATAACGCCGGAGGGATGGACGCCACCGAACAAATGCAGATGGCCAGGTGAGCATTTGCTTTATCCCATTTCATTAAAAGCCAGGCAGTAGCCACCATAATATTTGTTTACTTTATCCGAATATATGATGTAAGTATAGGGCATACAAACCAACGGTCTTTCATCGCCGATGGTTTGTGACCCTCGTGGTACAAAACCCGAACCACTTTTTAGCAGATTTAAGGCGACTAAGTGAATTGTAAATATCTAAAATTCACCGATCTGGCAACCTTATAACTTACCAACAATATTGCTGATCATTTAATAATACGCTTGGGAATTCGTTGCGATTTTATAGAATGTTGTCGTGTTCATTCTATTAAACAATGTATTTTATTATTATTTTATACAAGTATCTCCTGGATTATTAGTAAATTATCGTTTCCTGACAATCTTCTGCATTTCCGCTGCAAGCTTTATTGCCCAAGACTTTTTAAATATTCTTCGACATACCCCTGAGAGATTTTTTCCTGCTCCAACCTATTTTTATCTGTCAATTTTAGTTGATCAAAAAGTTTGTGTTCTTCTTCATTTAATAAAGAAAGTTGTTCTGATTTATTACGTGTACCTACAACCGAAAATTCAGTGAAGTGTTCAAATGTTTTGCAATCCATCATAACACTTTGGGTTTTCGGGTAATAACTTCTTAGCTGATGAAGTATTTGAAAACCATGCTCGTCAATATCTCCCCAATAAAAAATATGTTTCTCTTTCAGCCAGGCAACGTTTCTGAGATAGCTGACATTAAATCCACCGCCGCTCCAAACAGCAATAGTAGAAGACATAGCCGGTAATGTGAGAAAATTCATCTTATTCTCTGTAATCAGAACATTCCTTACTGACAAATCCAGTTTTTCAAAATCTGAAAGTGGTATACTAATATCGGTGAAGTTACCAAAGCAGGTCAGGTATGTATCCAGCATGCGTATTCTGATAAGCGGCTCGTCATATTTCAGGAAGTATCGTTCTGCAAATCGCTTCTGCTGATGACTGCGAATATGATCCGGAATAAGAAAATCAAGCAGCGACTGGATAAGCGTTACATTGTCTTCAATGAATTTTGTACGGACAGCTATGGGTAACTGCCGCAGATACAGATTGGATCTGGGATTATTCAGAAAATAATGGCATACTTTAAGTATATCATCCCAATTAATTTGTGCATCTGTTAACCACACGCAGTTCAACAAAGCCCACTCTTTTAACCGAGAAATACTTTTTATTACTTTTTCGTAGTTGAGCAGGAAAAGCCTCCATTCCTTTTTTTTACCGGTGAAGACCACATAATCTTCAACCGTTTCAAAAATAATAGCATCAGGCAATTTGTGGCTACCCGTACGCCGGAAATTCTTTTCCGCCGTTTTAACAAGGTAACCAATGCCGGTTTGGTTTTTAGAATGGCGATAAAGCGTTGCAATTTCCTGTTGGAGTGTCTCAAATTGTTGCGTGATATGACCGGGTTGGATTTTCCCGATACGGTCTATTGATTTAGGGAAAAACATGTCTCCGTATATAGTACTTTGCAGCAATGGTCTCCACCATTTCAGCGCTTGTTTCTTTATTTCCTCTGGGCTGATCATTCGCTTTCTGTATTTTACGGTGTGATATTGTGTTGCTTTTTCTTCTCATCATATTCCTCTTTTGTAAGATTGCTTACCTGTGAATTATTGCCCTCCCGGTTGCTGACAAAATGAAAGGAGTTAACATGATTTTCGATGACATGAATCTTTTGTAACGGAGTCACGATAAGTAATTGAAGATCCAGTTTTTTAAACAGCTCTAACCCATATCGCGTACTTTCATCACTTCCTCTTCCAAAAGCTTCGTCAATGACAACAAACCTGAAACTCCTGCTTTTACTTTCTCCAAATTGTAAACCGAACTGGTAAGCTAATGCACTTGCCAGGATAGTGTAGGCCAGTTTCTCTTTTTGGCCGCCACTTTTCCCCCCGGAGCCCTCATAAAATTCCTTTTCACTATTATCGGAGCGAAAGCGTTCGCTGGCATTGAACTCAAACCACTGGCGCACATCGGTTACCATACCCGTCCATTCTTTATCAGCATATTCCATACTGGCGAAGCGGTCCAGTATGCTTTTTACCTGTTCATACTTCTCCTCTGTATAGAGTTCATTATTGCTGCTAAAGGAGTGGATATAACATTTCCTCAATTCTTCCCTGAAGAGTCGTACCTCCTTATTAGTGGCAGCATCCATCAGGATAGTAATATAGGTATCCTGCGCAGCATTATACACAATCTCGGAAAGATGCTGGTTAATGGTACGTATCTTTTGCTTGATATCGTTTTCATGTTTCTGCAACTGATTGTCAAATACAGAAATGCTGTTGATTACATTGGTATTGAGTTGCTCTTTGAACCGGTCTTCATGCCGTTTCAGATCTTCCCGGTTAAGCTGCTCAAACCTTTTAATGTACTCAGCCCGTGCATCAATGCTTTCTGCAATCTCACTGTATTCTGCTTTTGAATGTTCTTTTATTTGCCTCATCAAACTTTCTATAGAAGATTGCAGCTTTGTTTGTTTTGTACGCAATTTTTTCAGTTCTCCATTTTCTCCCTGGTATTGTTTACGGAAATCTTCCTGCCGGTTGTCAATATTTTTCAAAGTGAGATGAGCATCTGTAAGTTTTTCATGCAGTACAGGAAACCATTTATCTTCCAGATGCTGATCAACTTGTTCTTTTGCTTTTTCTGTATTGGCAACTTGCTCTTTATAATTTGCAATTGTGCTTTTCAAACCACCCATTTTTTCCGTAACCTGGTTCTCTTTTTCTTTCGTATGCTTAATCTGCTGTTCAACTTCTGTTTTATTCTTTTCCAACTGAGCGAGCACATCATTGTTATTTAACAGTTGATTACGCTCCGCTTCCAGTTCATATATCTTCGTTACATGATATTGCCAATTGATCCTGGAAAAATCCTTTATATAAAGCAATAAGCCAATTACCTGCTTTGTAGCCTGGTTGTTTTTTTCATTGGCTTCTACTGTTCTAATACCAGTATTTAATTCTTCCAGTATTTTCTCCATCTTAGCCAAAGCGTTTTCCAGCGCCTCTATTTTTTCGGCATTGCTCCAGCCCAATACATAATTCCTACGATCATCAATCCGCTTCCTGTCATCTTTTGTATGCCGTATACGTCCGCTTTTTATCAAACCTTGCCGTGTAATACCAAATGGAACCTTTTGCAGTCCATTGACATCTGTACATATATAATCGCCAAAACTCCGCTGTAGATAGTTTTCCAGCCAATCATAGAAAGCTGTTTCGGGCTTAATCTCTATTTTATAGACGATACTGTTCTCATCCAAATCTTTGATCACCCGATTAAGGTTATGTATATCTGCCTCCAGGTAAGTGAGCTTAATACCTCGTCCATCGGTACTTCGTAAAGGATTATCATTTACATACCTGCTTACACTTTTATAGTGTGCAACCGGCACCAGCAAACTGATGCCGGCATCATGAAGCAATTTTTCCGCAGCACCCTCCCACTCTGTTTCCTGCTCATTAACTTTTAATAATTCTCCAGCAAAAGGCAGGTCTTCTTCATTAATGCGCAGGTCTTCGCATAAGCGAGTCCTGAATCCCACCAGCCAGGCAGGAATCTGGGTTTTGCGCTCCTGCAGCGATTGAAGTTCTCTTAACTCAGCCTGGAATTCGGCCTCCTGTTTTCGTAATTCGCTTATCAGGTTGTCTCTTTGATTGCGGTATTCCTCTTCAAAGCGCAGGCACTGTTCATTTAATTCATTAGCCTTATAGATATTCTTATCAAAGTCCTTTTCATTTTGCACATCTTTCAGTCCCGCTTGTAATGCCAGCCGTCCATAATCATCAAACTCCTTCCGTTTTACAGCTTTATCTTGATCATGCCTCTTTATTTCATCACCAATTTGTTCAATGCGTTTACCACCATTATTGGCAATATCAATCACAATAGACTGTTTACGGCTTTCAAGACTGTTCAATTCATTACTGATAATTTGTTGCTGTTGTGTTAGTTTTTCAAGGTCAGTTTCTGCCTGTTCAATAGCTTTACGTAATAAATGCCATTTCCTTTCTGCAAACCAGACAGGAGCAATTTCGAGCAAGGTTTCTATATTTTCAATTTCCCGGCTTACGTTTCCATATTCCACGCAGGCTTCGGTCAATGGCTTCAATATATGGTACTGCTCACGGGCATGTACCACGGCTTCGTGCGCTTTTTTTAAGTCTTCAAAACGCTTCAACAATGCGGCGACCTGCTCTTTTACATCTGTTCTTTCCAGCATCTGATCCCGCACAAAATCGGTCAGGCTGCTTACAGATTTCATAGAAACGGTTTGATAAAAAAGATCGATGGCTTTATCGCTATTCATTCCAAATAACCTTCGGAACTGCTCGCTATACTGTGTGAAATTGTCATTGAACAATTGCACACCAGCTGTATTTCTAAGTTTTCTTCTAAGTTCGTTAATGTCAGCAAACTGACTAAAATGCTGTTTAATAGTGAGCGGAACTGTACTAATGATAAGGAGTTTTTCGACCTTGCTGTCTTTCCCGATCCAAAATAACTGGGCAAGACAAACATCTTCATTATATCCTTCATTTCTGAAGTTTCCAACTATTACCGTATAGGTATCATCGTTTGGTCGCAGATATATTTTTTTAGCGACTTTGGTAATTTCTTCTTTTTCTTTTTTGTATTCACCTTTGATATAACTCAGCAGGTTTCGTTCTTTGCCTTCAGCCCCGGCTGCTTTGTTAAATATAATTTTGTTATGTGGCACCAGGAGACAGGTTAGGGCATCAACCAATGTGGATTTACCGGAACCAATATCTCCTGTCAATAATGCATTATAACCATTAGGTGCTATTTGCCAGCATACCTGATTAAAAGTACCCCAATTGAAAATTTCAAGGCATTGCAGGCGAAAACCGGCAGGAAGATCATTTGCAGTAGTAAAAAGATCAATCATTTTTCTTTTGTCCCAGCTTTTTAGATGTTTGCTCTATATATCCTATAAAATGCTTTTCAGCTTCGGATAATTCGTTTTTATGCAGCTCCCTGAATTTCCTGTATTCTTCCATTGCTTTTGTTATTGCCTGTTCATGGCTGATTGTAGCTGCATGTCGAAGGATATTATCTCCTGTCATTTTCAAAAAATCATCCAGTCGTTCTATCCAGTCTTTCATATACATAGGACGTCGCCTCAGTGCCTGCAGCTCTGCCAATTCCAGGTATGTCGTTACCATCCTGTTCAGGATATTCAGTTCTGTCTCTGTAAGATAATTTCTGGCAATCTCCACTTCCTGTTTCGTGGGTTTGTTTCCTTTGAAGTTGGTAAGTCCCATACTGGGCTTATTAGCATCCACCCGGTTAAAGATCACTTCTGCTGCTGTATTACCGTGAGCCGCCCAATGCATTTTGTTTTGTACCGTTTGGAAAAATTTTACGGAGACATCTTGTTCGGGATCGTAATCAATGCTGGTAGCGTATATATCCAGCACCTTCCGCCAAAAGACTTTTTCGGATGAACGGATGTCCCGAATGCGGGCCAATAATTCATCAAAGTAATTGCCTTCACCCGCCTGTTTCAGCAGTTCGTCATTGAGTGTAAACCCCTTTACTATATATTCTCTGAGCCTGGCAGTAGCCCATTGACGAAAACGGGTGCCTTGGTGGCTTTTCACCCTGTAACCCACGGAGATAATGACATCAAGATTGTAGAAGGTTGTATCATATTCTTTGCCATCCGCAGCAGTTAGTCGGAATTTCCGACTAACTGAACTTTCTTCCAATTCATGCTCTTTGAATATATTGTGAATGTGCTCCGTTATGGTAACCCTGTTTTTTTGAAACAATTCGGCCATTTGCGCCTGCGTAAGCCAAACTGTTTCGTTTTCCAGACGTGTTTCTATTTTAATCTTTCCATCTTCGTTCTGGTATATAATGATATTGCTTTTATCCATAGTTGAAATTTTTATACCCGCCTTAAAAAATCAGTTGCCTATATTCTTCTCCGCAGCATATTCCCTTAATCTTCTCAATGTATCGCCAATCACATCGGCATTTACAAATCCCTTAATTATTCTGTGCACTTCATAATTTTTTTCCTGGTCATCCAGTTTTCGTAAAAAGCCAATGTCAACCACTCTGTTAATGGTGCTGATTATTTTTTCCTGCTGCTTTGCTTCATCATTTGTAACCGGCAGAAAGACTTTTATACGGTTGATCATTTCCTGCTCGCTGATGATAGACCGGACAGATCCGCCCTGTGCATCCTGCTCCAGCAGATATTTCCTTAGTACAATACATAGTAAGGAAGTAAAGAAATTGAGCTGACGTTTTTCGGCTAACCGGGGTAGTTCTATTTCTTCCTCCCATTGAATTTGCCGAAGAAATGCATAACCTTCACTTTTGTCGAGGTACAATTCCAGTCCTACCGGCTGAAAATACTTTTTCACATCCGGTTCATATCGCAAGAGGTTCTCCCATATCTCTTTCTGATGGTTAAATACAATTCCCCTGAGTAAGGCAATAAGACTGAGTGAATATCCCTGTTCCATAATTACCTGTTGAATATGATTACCGGAGCTTTCAGTGAATATTTTTTGTTACTCTCTATATTTTCAACGACTAATTCTTCCTGCAATTCCCTGTTTATATAGTGCTTCTTGTCGTTTGCGGCTATTTGCATATACGCTAAAATTTCTGTCAACCCTTTTTGAGGTTTATATAGATCAAGCAGTTCGGAAAGCACTACTTGAGTCTTGTTTCGCAACGCCTGTTTGATATTGTTCCGGAGTTCTTCTATATCCACATAAAACTGTTCAAATAAAAGGTTAGTGTCTGCTTCCGACATTCCCTCCTGTATATCAGCTTTGTCAAAAGAAACTTTGACCGGCGGACTGAATAAAGGTCGTTCCATAATAAGGATGGGTTTAAAAAGTCCGTCTATTTTCAAAAGAGATTCCCATGAGCTAATCGTTTCATTGTGTTCCAGCAGAAGATATTCCATCTCTTCGATGTTACGTAGTATATGCCGGCTTTCTGAAAGATTTTTTTGCTCCACAAATTTCCGGAGCTGCTCAATCAGGCCGTCATTACTCCGGTTTACCTTATCGCCTGCATCAACAAGGTTGGTCTTGATCCTGTCTACTGTTTGTTCTTTTTTGACTTCCTGTATCGCAGGTATTTCATTCATCTTACCCAATAAGTTTTCCAGTTCGTCCTGCATCTGCTCGCTCATCAGAAATTCCCAGAAGGAACGAAAACTTTTTCCCTGATCCGTATTCCACAGGTGATCCTGCTGTTCAAATACATTGTCCAACAGATCTGCCTTTGCGAGACTGCTTTTTACAATCGTCTGGCGGGTTTGGGTGTCCAGTTCACGGAAATTCTCTTCCACCTGCCGGAAGTCAGAAAGCAGGCGTCTCGCAGTTTCTTCTGCCAGGAAATAATTTTCCTTGATCTGGGTATCGGATGGCTTTACGAAATTCCCCTGGCGTATTTGCTCTATTTCCTGGTCAATCTTATTGCGCTCTGCCTGTAGCTGTTGTATCCGTTCATAAGGCCCAGACGTGGTATTAACGATTTGCTGCAGCAAGTGAAAAAACTGTAATAAACGACTATGAGTACCTACAAATTGCTGTTTGTTCAGGTCTTCCAGCCATTTGAGTGCATTTTCGGTGGCCGGAGAAAGTTCATATACCGGCTCATCGGCTGTTTCATAGTACCTGCGCAAGTACCCCTGTTGTGCCCAACGGGAAAGATATTCAAGGGGTGACTTATTATACTCATTTATATCCTGTCTTTCAAGTGCATACAGGTAATCTGCCAGGAGGCTTTGTAATTCGCTTTGGGTGTAGGATATCTTATCCTGTTGTTTGAATGCCAAATGCAAAAAGCCTACCAATAGCGGAAAATGTTCCGCCCGCAACAGTTGCAATGTTTTATCATTGCGATAAAGGGATAAGGCTTTTTCGTAGTTCATTGATTTTGTTCTGATATTTTCCTGATTAGTAGAAATTTATTAGATGTATCGACATAAAAAGCGTTTACAAAATGATTAATAAAATTCTTCTATAAAATCTCTTCTTTGTTCATCCTCAATTTCCTTTTTCTTCCAAATTAAAGGAACTCTGTTACCTGACCAACTTTCGCTTCGTCCAAAATTAATCTTCTTTGTTAGAGTTACGTCTTTATTGATAAGAAGAAATTCCCTGAAATATTCGATAAACCAACCCTTAAAATTATGATATACAATTTCAATAAGCATTAATACAATCTTTTCATTGTTACTATACTTTTGAGTAAGTTTAATAATAAGTGATTTTGCTTTTTCTGTCCTATTCTCATTGGCATTCTTGAAACTGAATAAAGAATAAACTCTTTACCAGTGAAAATACCAGGAGGCGGCTTTCATCTAAGAATTTAACCATCCTGAAAATCCTGAATATCCGTAAAAACCGGAATGAACGAACAATCATCAGCACATGCGACTGCGGAAAAATAAATTCCATGAAAAATGTACTCTATGCTGAAAACAATAAGGAAAAAATAATCAAACATCCGGAAAATATGAGCATAACGGGCTGATATGCTTTGGACACTTTCAAGTAACAGCAAAAGGATGTTGACCAGAATTAAACAAAACAACCTGCCCATTGTCGTATTGGCCTGGACAATAATAACGTACAGCTTGTCTGTATATCCTCCACAGATCAGGGCAATTAATTATGTACCATTTGTTATCTTTCAGGCAAACTGCATATTATGCCTCATACAAAACCCCTCCTGCTGCTTTGCCTGCTTATGTGCGCGGTGATGGCAAAAGCTGATTTTTTGCCGGATCATCTGAGTTGCGAACAAAAAATTAATCCATGCGGCGTTGAAAGTGCAAAGCCGCTACTGGGCTGGTGGATCAGTTCAGCCGGAAGAGGCTTTGCACAATCAGCCTGGCAGGTACTGGTTGCAACAAGTCCGGGCAAACTGAATGAAAAAAGCGCCGACACCTGGAACTCCGGCCGCATCGCTTCTGATTACAATAATAATAATGCCTTTGCGGGAAAGACATTGCAATCGGGCCGCAAATACTACTGGAAAGTGAGAGTATGGAACAGTGCCGGCAAAGTATCTGCATGGAGCGAAACCGCCATTTTTTCTACCGGCATCCTGCAGCAGCAGGAATGGGATACCAGTAACTGGATAGCATATGCTATTTTACCGGATAGCATGAAAGTAATCCCCGGCGTGCATGGCAACGGCAATGCGCTCGGCAATAAAGCTATACAACGCGCTGTGGTTCCCTGCTTCAGAAAAGAATTTGTATTGGAAAAGCCGGTTAAGGAAGCCTTTGTTTTCATTTCGGGTTTAGGACAATATGAGTTGCACCTCAACGGGGAAAAGGTAAGTGATGATTTCCTGTTGCCCGGGTGGACGAATTATGAAAAGCGTTGCCTGTACAACACCTATGAAGTTACCAACCGGTTGAAACAAGGCTCAAATGCAATAGGCGCTATTGTTGGTACAGGTTTTTTTTACATCAACCGCGAAAGATACAGAAAGCTGGTTCGCGCAGAAGGCTATCCCATGCTGCGGGCCAAACTGATTGTACGCTTTACAGATGGCAGCTCAAAAGAAATTATTACAGATGAAAGCTGGACAACAGCTCCCTCTCCTGTACTATTTACAAGCATATACGGCGGAGAAGATTATGACGCCAATAAAGAACAGGCAGGCTGGGATATGCCCGGATTTGCAGATGCCGGCTGGAAAAAAGTATTGATCACAAAGGGCCCGGGCGGACAAATGAGGGCGCAAAACGATTATCCCTTAAAAGTGATGGAGACTTTCCCGGTGAGAACACAAACAGCGATAGCAAAAGGGAAAACAGTTTACGATTTCGGACAGAATGCTTCCGGCATCGTTCGCCTGAAAATAAAAGGCAATAAAGGAGATACCATTCGCATTACGCCGGCTGAATTGCTGAACGATGATGGACTGCCCGAACAGTCCGCATCGGGAAAACCCTATTACTTTACCTATATCCTTAAAGGCGGAGGCATAGAAACTTGGGAGCCCCGGTTTACTTATTACGGCTTACGCTATGCGCTGGTAGAATACATCAGTACTGCTCCTGCACCGCAAATGATGGAAGTAACGATGTTGCATACCCGAAACAGTTCCCCTTCGGCCGGAAGCTTTACCTGTTCCGACTCCCTGTTCAATAATATTTACCGGCTGATTGACTGGGCCATAAAAAGTAATATGGCAAGTGTAGCTACGGACTGCCCTCACCGCGAAAAATTAGGCTGGCTGGAGCAAACCCACCTGGTAGGCGCTTCCATGCGCTACGCATACGACATCCGGCATTTATACACGAAGATCATTGACGACATGAAAGAAGCGCAACTGCCCAACGGACTGGTTCCCGATATTGCGCCGGAATACGTTCCGTTTGAAGGCGGATTCCGCGATTCCCCCGAATGGGGAAGCGCTGCCGTAATCATTCCCTGGTACATGTATTTGTGGTACGGCGATAAAAAAGCACTGATAAATGCCTATGATATGATAAAGCGCTATGTATCCTATTTAAATACCAAAGCCAACGATCATATTTTATCCTATGGATTGGGAGACTGGTACGACCTTGGTCCAAAAGATCCGGGCCCCTCGCAGCTTACGCCACTTGCACTAACCGCAACTGCCATATACTACTACGATGCAGTAATACTGGGTAAAACCGCCGCTCTTTTAGGAAAAGATGCAGAAGCGAAATTATATACCGGGCTATCGGTAAAAATTAAAAAAGCCTTTAATGATAAGTTCTTTAATAAAGAAACGCAGGTATACGCCACCGGTAGTCAAACCGCCTATGCCATGCCCCTGTTCACCGGCCTGGTAGAAGAGCAATACCGCGAAAGGGTTTTTAATAACCTGGTAAGTGCTATCCATGCCGGCAATAAAGCGTTAACCGCGGGTGATATAGGCTACCGTTACCTGGTACGGGCTTTGGAAGACGGCAACGCTTCCCGGCTATTATATGAAATGAATAACAGGACCGATGTACCCGGATATGGTTACCAGATAAAGCATGGCGCAACCGCCTTAACAGAATCCTGGCCCGCCCTGAGATTTGTATCCAATAACCATATGATGCTGGGACATTTAATGGAATGGCTATATAGCGGATTAGGTGGTATTAACCAGCAGGAAGATGATCACGGGTTTCGTAAAATACGAATCGCCCCGCAAATGGTTGATGGCATGGATTCAGTAAGCGCTTCATATTCTACCCCAAACGGTATTATTCATACCGCGTGGAAAAAAGAAGGCAACAAAACAGTATTAACGGTAACTATCCCGGCTAATACAACCGCACAGGTTGTCCTGCCCGCTCTCTATACAAAAAATATTACAGCAGGCAACCAACCGCTTATTAAAAATAAATGGATCACTCATATACAGCAAAAAGCAGGTAAGGTTAGTTTTACAATTGCCGCCGGCAATTATATATTTGCGTTCAATCATAATTTATGAGCCATAAAACCAGCATATTTTTTTTTCTTCTCTGCATCTGCATCATTACATTCCGTTGCAAAGCTCCCATGCCGGCAACTGTTGCTCAGGAAACCATGCAAAAAGTATATGAAGCGGTAAAAACGCCTTTTAAATACGGTATTGTTGTTTCAGCGCCCGATTCGGCAAAAATGGCCGACAGCCCCACCGTTTTTCGTTTAAATGGTAAATGGTATATGACCTATATTATTTTTGATGGAACCGGTTACGAAACCTGGATCGCGGAAAGCAACGACCTGCTGCACTGGGATACGCAGGGCAAAATAATGTCCTTTACCTCCAACACCTGGGATGCCAATCAAAAAGCCGGGTACCCGGCACTGGTAGATATTACCTGGGGCGGAAGCTATACCCCCATGAAGTATAACGAAAAATATTGGGTATCCTACCTGGGTGGCGCCGATAAAGGGTATGAGGCAGGCCGCCTGGGTGTGGGCATGGCTTATACAGACAGCTTCCGGGCAAAGGAGCTTCAAAGATTACCACAGCCGGTATTGTCGGCTATAGATTCATCGGCCAGGTGGTACGATAATAAAACCATCTTTAAAAGCTCCGTGATATATGATAAGGATAAAAAAAGCGGTTACCCGTTTGTGATGTATTACAATGCGGCCGGCAACAGTACACAGGAGAACGCCGGTAGCTTTGAAAGCATTGCCATGGCAGTTTCAAACGATATGAAACATTGGAAACGCAAAGGCAATACGCCGATGATTACAAAAGAAAGAGGCATTTGCGGCGATGCACAGATTGTAAAGATGAACGATTTGTATGTGATGTTTTACTTTGGGCATAACTGGAAGGATGACGACCCCTCGGCTTTTGACCGCTTCGCCTGTTCTTATGACCTTCTGAACTGGACGGAATGGAACGGACCCAACCTGGTAGCGCCATCCGAACCTTACGATCAGCAGTATGCGCACAAGCCCTGGGTAATACAGTGGGAGGGCGTGGTATATCATTTTTATAACGCGGTAGGTGAAAACGGGAGAGTGATTGCTTTGGCAACATCAAAAGATATGAATACCAAACCATAATTTATAATTTTAGGATTAGTCGTTTAAGTCGTGAAGGTGTTTTATAAATAGTGCTCTGGTTGAATCAGATGCCTGCTATAGGCTTGCTGTAGCTGAAGCCACAGTAGTATAATAGCCAAATCAGGGAACAGACACGAAAACGGGCAGTAATCCCTGCCAGCCCCGTCCGAACGGCTCATCCGGGCGGACGAACGATGTTCAGTCGGGCGGGCCTTTTTTTGCTTCTTTTTTGGGCAAGCAAAAAAGAAAAAGTAATTATCTCTTTTAAATTTTTATTCTTTTAAGATGGACGGTCATGACTGATTAGCTTTAGCAAATAATACATCTATGTTTTCGACTTATGTGCCTAATCCTATATAATTTTTAAGGATCTTTTAAGCTCCGGCAAACCATCGGTTCAATGCTGCATCGTATTTTTGGGGGAATTTGCATTGGTTTACACGCCATGATAATAACTATAAAAATAGTATCTTCATCAGGCTGTGTTCAGCATGGTATAAACAGAAATAGTAACAGCAGTTTTTAAAACTACCCAATTAAAAATAAAAATATGAAAGCCGGTCTTACATGGATATTCCTGCTCTTGACTACACCAATGTTTGCACAGTTAACCGTTAGGGAACAATTTGAAAAGATCAAAACACCCCAGGAAGCGCAAAAATTCATTGACGCCAACCAGCCGCTCAAACCCACCCTGCTTCATCTTACACTGGGGAAAGACACAACGCTTATAGACAAGCGCCTGCTGCGGCAGAAAAAAGGCGATGTTTTTTCCGTTGGCTATGTTACTTACCTGGTGCTGGACGGAACAGAAGAAGTGAATTACCGGTCAAACTATATCTTTCTTGACGGATCATCCCTATCTCCGTCCGAGGTTGACAGTCTCAAAAAAGTAATTCTTCAAAAAGCTTCTGAAGGCACATCTTTCGATAAGCTTTCCGATCAGTACACTATGGACGGCAATACCACACATGGTGATACCGGCTGGTTCTTCGGCGAAGAAATGATGCCCAAAGAATTCCAGGACGCAGTACAGAAACATAAAAAGGATGATATTTTTTTCGTGGATGTACCCGAACGGCAATGGCACTACATTGTAAAAAAAACCTATGACGACCAGGTGAAGAAAGAAATAACCGTATTGCGGGCAAACGGAAGGTAACGCAGGGTAATGTACTTAGCCCGGTGCTGCTACTAAGCCGTTGTTGCCACGCCTGCCTGTCCGGTAGGCAGGCTCGCTTGTACGACAACAATACGTTTGGCCAGGCCAGTACCATACGCATGAAAGACAAACTTATAATGATTCCCCGATAGTTTAATGAAGCAGCACTGCCCGAACGATAAAATCAATTGCTGTTACTTATTGGGTAACAAAAGATGCTGCAAATGCCGGATTTCATTTCCGGGAAAAAGGAGCATTGCATTTGAAAATTAATTTCAGGACTTCCCGGCAATTTTTTCGGCTGGTTTCCTTTACTTGTTTATTTTGTGCAACAAATTTGCCTATGGATGCATGCTTTTGATCTATTCTACATATAACAGCCCAAGACTACAATATATAGCAGATGTTTTGCTGAATAACCTAAGTGGTATAGCTGTATCCTTTACCACCCGGCCCGATGAGTTTATTGAACATAAAGGTCCCAAGATTAATTATTCTCCCAATACCTTAGCAAAGGATGAGCTGAAAATAATACCGGCATCGCTGCTATTTGAAACCGGCATCGCGCCGCAAAACATTCCCTGTAAAGAACGCGGCGGATACAAAATAATTTTCCCCGCAGACAATGGCGACCTGCCTTTTGATATTTTTGCCGCCTCTTTTTATTTGCTCAGCAGGTATGAAGAGTACCTGCCGCACCAGCCGGATGAATACGGACGATTCGCGCACACCGAAAGCACTGCGTACAAAGAAGGATTCCTGCAGCAGCCTTTGATCAACTACTGGCTGGTTGATTTTCAAAAATTATTGCAGTCTAAATTTACCACGCTGGTTTTTGCAATAAAGAAATTCAGGTTTATACCCACCTATGATATTGATATCGCCTTTGCATACCTGCATAAAGGCATTGCAAGAAATGCAGGCGGGTTAGTGCGTTCCCTTCTGAAAGGAGAACTGGCGGATATGAAAGAGCGCATAGCCGTATTGGCCAAAAAGAAAGATGACCCCTTTGATGTATACGAGTGGCTTTATGCGCTGCATTTAAAATATAACCTGCAACCCTATTATTTTTTTCTTGTGGCGGCTTCACCGGGCGAGTACGACAAGAATGTTGATCCGCAGCACGCCGAAATGCGGGAACTGATCAGGTATCACGCAGTAGGCTACAATACAGGTATACATCCTTCCTGGCAAAGTGGCGATGATCACAAACTACTGGAAGAAGAGATACAAACACTGGAAGATATTATTGGCCGGAAAGTAGTACACAGCCGCCAGCATTATATTCGCTTTACCCTGCCCGGCACCTACCGGCAACTAATTGATCGCGGCATTTTAAATGAATTTTCAATGGGCTATGGAACCATTAACGGCTTCCGGGCTTCCATCGCTTCTCCTTTTTACTGGTACGATCTTCCCCGCGAAGAAAAAACATCATTATTAGTATACCCTTTCTGCTTTATGGATGCCAACGCGTACTACGAACAAAAACTTACTCCTGCACAAGCCTATAGTGAAATACAATACTACCACGATATTATTAAAAAGGTAAATGGCGCCATGATCTGCATCTGGCACAATAACTTTTTTGGGAGCGATAAAAGGTTTGATGGCTGGAAGGAAGTGTATGAATTATTTTTAAAAGAAGTGGTATACTGGGATTTGTGAGTGTTAAGTGGTAAGTGGTAAGGTTTCGGATTCGGCTAATTGTTTTACATTCTTCATTGCCTGCGAAAGATTGCTGGACGCATTGCGGCCAAACAGTTTCCACCACATCCAGCTTAACGGACCTTCCACCCATATTTCATGCGTAAATGTGGTTTTCATATTGTGGTAACCAAGATAACGATGAATGTGTATTTGAGCCAGTGGCAGTCTGGTGGTAACAGTATAGGAAAAATTAGGATTACAGGAGGTAACGGTAAATCCCGCTTTAGGACCTTTTTCAGGTATAAGCACACCATGCACATTTTTTTGAAAACTCCCCTTCAGCAAAGCCTCGCGCAACGCCACATCCCATTGTTTCCAGTTCTTTACATCCGTCCATATTTTCCAGATCTTTTCAGGGCTAGCGCTTGTCAGCATGGTATGTGTAATATGCATAGATACGATTTTTGAACTGCGGGCAAGGTATTCCTATTATTATAAAAAAAGTGAACAACTTATGCAGAATAAATCTGATCAGCCATATATTGCTGATTATCAATTTATAATCTCTATATTAAGTTTATGTTACGTAAATTGAAAAAATAAATACGGAATTGGGGATTTTGCCACAGAGGCACAAGGTCACAAAGGGAAACGCTTTGCAGCTATACTGCTTTTTATGACCGTGTTCGTAAGTAGTTTTGAGCAGCCTCTAAGATGCCTGCTCCTGTTCAGCTATTCATCATCCACTTTCGCTTTTCTTTTAAATCCTGTGTTTACCAGGTAAATACCCAGTATGGTTACGAGCGTGCCGGCGGCAATGATTATGGTTAGCTTTTCATTGTTCAATAATGCGCCTACAATTACAGCAACGATGGGATTGATATACGCGTATACGGACACCTGCTGCGCCGGTAATCTTTTTAATGCGTAAATAAAGGCCGAATACGTAATGATGCTGCCCACAAATACCAGGTACAAAATAGAATACCAAACTTCCGTACCTGTACTATGTAAAGGCGTGTACTGCCCGCTAAACCAGGCTACCACCAGAAGCACAATACCACCAAGGAACATCTGCCAGCCTAAGCTGAAGTAGGGGTTAACATGTTTGGCGTTTTTAACGGTAAATATGGTGCCGAAAGCCCAGGTAACCGATGCTACGAGATTTAATATTATGCCAACAGAAAAATTGGTATTGAAAAGATCCTGCAGATAATCCGAAAAAATGATGAGAATGCCGCCAATACCAAGTAGCAGACCAATGATCGTCATGGTATTAAGCTTCGTTTCTTTAAACACAAATGTGCTCAGGATAGCTATCCATAAAGGAGATGCCGCGCCAATTACCGCGCCCAGTCCGCTGGGAATATACTTCATTGACCAGGTACTGAAACCATTATTGATAACGATCATTAGCAGGCTCATCCATCCAAATTGTATGAACTGATCGCGGGTAGGCAGCTTAAATCCTTTTATAAAAAAATAACCCAGGAAAAAGGATCCCGCAAGAAACTGGCGCAGCCCCGAAAGTTGCAGGGCAGGCATGTACTGCACTCCTTTTTTAGACGCCAGCCAGGTAGTACCCCAAAAAAAGCAAACCACTACCACGGCAAGTACCGCCTTGGTTCTGTCGCTTTGATTACGGAGATAAACGGGTTCTATGATGCTTTTAGCCCTGCCATAAATATCGTAGATATAATTTTTCATAACAGGTGCTGCAGGCAAAGCATGCAGATAGTGTCCATATTATTTTTTTAACTGTGAAACCTAAAATAACAAGTTAACCGTTGCTGTTCCACTTTATACTACAGACACTACAAACCTGCTGTTAGTGCCTGAAGTGCCTTAAACCGGTAATGACCATCGCCAGCTTGTTTTGCACGCAATATGCAATGGAATCTTTATCGCGTATAGAACCACCGGGTTGTATAAAGGCGGTAATGCCCGCTTCATGACCCAGCTTAACACAATCATCAAACGGGAAAAAAGCATCCGAAGCCAGCACAGCGCCATTCAAATTAAATTTAAACTGACCCGCTTTTTCTACTGCCTGGCGCAGGGCGTCTATGCGGCTGGTTTGTCCGCACCCTTTGCCCAGCAACTGCTTGTTTTTTACCAATGCAATGGCATTCGACTTCAAATGCTTGCAAACAATATTGGCAAAGTCCAGGTCGGCTTTCTCGCCGGCAGTGGTTTCCCTGCCCCCCGTTTCTTTCCATTCGGTGTAATTGCCTTTATCATTTTCCTGCATCAGCACGCCGTTCAGTATTGTTTTAGACTGGTGGGTGGCAGTGGGTTTTTCTTTCAGCGTAAGCAATATCCTGCTCTTTTTACCCTGTAAAACGCTTAGCGCCTCCGCATTATATCCACTGGCTATCAGCACTTCAAAAAATATTTCGCTTATCGCTTCGGCTGTGGGTTTATCTACTATTCCATTGCATACCAGCACACCGCCAAACGCGCTTTCCGGATCGCCTGCCAGGGCTGCATCCCAGGCTTCTTTAATACTGCCCCGTGCAGCTATTCCGCAAACATTGGTATGTTTAATAATAGCAAAAACCGCGTCTGATCCGGCTCCATTACCGAAGGAAGGAAACTCGCTGATTAACTGAACGGCTGCGTCCACATCTACTAAATTATTATAAGAAAGCTCCTTACCGTGCAGCTTATCAAAAACAGTATCAAGGTTACCATAAAAAATGCCCTGCTGGTGAGGGTTTTCGCCATAACGCAATATTTGCTCTTTACCGCCATAATGCAATACCGCACCGGAAGGATTGAAATAATTGCTGATGGCAATATCGTAATGCATTACAATTTCAAAAGCTTTGGCGGCAAACGCCCGGCGCTGCTCAAAACTTGTTTCTCCGTTTTGAGCCAATAACAGGTTTACCAGGGCCGCATAATCATCTTTAGCCGCCACTACCAGCAGGTCTTTACAATTTTTGGCCGCGGCGCGGATCATGGAAGGTCCGCCAATATCAATTTTTTCCGTAATCATTTTCTCCGCTTCTTCCGCATTCCCCGTAAAGGAGGATGATTTTGCCTGTGCCAGTGTTTCTTCAAAAGGATACAGGTCAACGATTACCAGGTCAATTTCAGGAATTTTATATTCCTTCATTTCCGCTACATCCTGCGGCACATCGCGGCGGCCTAAAATTCCCCCAAAAACAACGGGGTGAAGGGTTTTCACTCTCCCCCCCAGTATGGAAGGATAAGTGGTAAGACTTTCCACCGGCACGCATGGTATACCGGTATCTTCAATAAATTTTTGAGTGCCGCCGGTAGAGTATATAGTAACACCAAGTTTGTGAAGCTCTTTTACAACGGGCTCAAGTCCGTCTTTATAAAAAACGGAGATAAGTGCGGAACTGATCTTTTTTTGCATAATATATATTGCTGTACACCCTGCGGTAATAATAGCTACCCCTCAGGGAGTTGAAGTTATAAATCAAGTATAAAAGCGCCATCTTCCTGCACGGAATGGCGGCGCAAATGTAAACTATCGCAGTCATTTTTCCATTGACGGATTTTCCACGCCGGGCTGGAAGCATCGAAAACATACTGCCGGCAGCGGAATAAACGCTGCAACCGGGCAATGCGCACATTTATATTTTTTGAGAGAATAATGACATCCACATCTACCGGTTCAACGGGCTGCGCTAAGGCCGGGAGCGTATCAAGCAAAAGAATCCGCTTCTTATTAAAATAGAAAAAAGGCGATACCGGCCGGAAACCGCTCAGGCTAACCGCCGGTTTGGCGCGGTACATGAGCCGCGAAGGCCGTAAATGAAAATTATACAGGAAGGGGTCGGCTGCCAAAGCCTCATCTCCCGCAAAATGATAGCCGCTTCCGCTTATAAAATCAACAGCGCTGTACCGGGGTATATTGTATACAATAATTTTGCTTTGCTTTTGCCTAATGCCAATGTCTGCCACACGGTAAAGCATAAAGGCCAGCAGCGCCATCAGAGCATAAGGCAGCATTTGCTTTTTTTGCTTCATTAACCATACGGCAAGGGTAATAATAAAAACGTACAGCAGACCGGTCTGAAGCATGGAGATGGAAATATTATCGCTAACGGCAAAAGGAATATCATCTATAAAAGTTATACAATCATTCATCAGGCGCAGCATGGCGGAAAGTATTTTTCCTGCAGGCAATGCAACAGCAGGAAACAGTGATAGCAGGCAAAGCAATATCTCACCATACAGTATAAAGCCGGAAAGCGGAACAATAACCAGGTTGCTGATAAGGAACAGGTTGGGTACCTGGTGAAAATGATAAATGCTCAATGGCGTAGTAAGTATTTGCGCTGCAAGCGTTACGGCAATGAGCTTCCACATATAATTAACGATGGCATGCTTACAATAAAACCAGTGGGTAACGGAACGCAAAAAAACAACGATACTTAATACGGCTGCATAAGACAACTGAAAACCCACATCCCAAAGAAAAAACGGGTTCCAGCATAAAAGAAAAAATGCCGATGCGCTCAACGTGTGATATACCGATATTTTCCTGCGCATACTTTCGCCCGCTACAATAAAAGAAAACATAACCGCGCTTCTTAAAATGGAAGGCCCGGCTCCTGAAAGTAAGGTGAACAGCCATAATACCGATAGTATGATCAATCCCCTCACCCATTTTGTTTTTGCATTTCGCTGCAGCGGTTTCAGTAACACAATCAGCAATCCGTAAATCATGGCCAGGTGCATGCCCGATATGGCAATAACATGTATTACACCGGTGTTGGCATAGGCCTGTACCAGGTCGCGCTCCAGATCATCGCGGTAGCCAATGAGCAATGCTTCCGCCACACCGGCTTCCCGCTTGCCGGGAATATATTTTTTTAATATTTCTAATAACCCCTTACGCGACTGCTGCAGCCCATTTGTATATGCAGACCGGGTTTGCAGCTTGCTTACAGCAAATTCATTTTCTGTAAGATATACCTGATGCGTAATACCGTGAAAAAGACTGTACCGCTTATAATCGAATGCCCCGGGATTACCGGAGTTTCTGACAGCCTGCAATCCTTTCTTAAAAACAAGGGTTGATCCGTAGTTTAATTTCGATAAAAGACTGCTGTCTTTCTTAAAATAAATAATGATGCCGCCTTTGGTTTGAACCACGCTACCATTGTGTATAAGTGCATACACCGTAGCATCGGCTTTGTAGGATTTATTCTTCTCAATTAATGGTTCAGCTAAAACAGCAACCACAACGATGCTATCATTATACAAATGCCCGAACCAGTATTGCTGATGGGTAATATTTTTAAAATGCGTGATGGCTACGCCAAACAGTAAGATCATCATCATAAGTGTAATACCATATATCCATTTGTGCAGGAATAAAAGATAACCGCGTAAACATTGGGCAAGCAGGAAAAATATAAGGGCAATGCAGGCAATAATGCAGATGTATTTTACAGGAAGCGGGAAATACCATTGCAGTATTATCCCCAATATGAGCGGGATGAGCAGGCGTATAAACGGTGCTTGTTTCCATATAGGAAGCACAGGTAGCAACATGATTAAAAGCTAAGAAAGAAGCCGGAAAAAACAAAATTTCCGGCGCAATAAATTTTAAAATTGTCTGCTCTAAGCGGGATGATCTTTGGATACAACAGGTTGCTGTACAGGGCAAAGTACACCAGCAGAGCAGAGAAGAGAAGCAGGAGAGATTGTGGTTTTCTTACAGTCATGCCCCACCTCTTTCCCCCTCATCAAACCGTACGTGCAGTTTTCCCCCATACCGGATTTTCGCAAAACACTCAGTGAGCTTGTTGTGGAAAATCATTACGCCCAGTTAACCAGCCTGTTAAAAGAACGGGGAATGAAGCGCTATTCCGAATCTCACGAAAGCGGAAGAACGCTGATTGCGGATGGCACGGAGGTAAAACGCAGCGCTGCTGTTCCCATGTCTGCCATGTGGCGCCAGGGACTATTGGTAAGGATGGTACGGGCTACAAAGCTGATATCCGTGAATGGGCATATACCGCTGAAGGTACTGCAGAAAATTACCCGCACAGGAATTGTATTGGGTAAACAGCAGAAGCGCCAAGAATGAACAAACAGGAGCCAGCTTCAGGATTGCAGGGAAAGCGGTTGAAATATGGCATCCTGAAACGGGCGCAAAGGAGCCGGCGCATTATACTGTTGAAAATAGCCGCACTAAAGTTTCATTACAGCATTGGAATGACCGGCGGTAGTGATGGGGTTGAGCCTTTGTGCTAATACCCGGCAAAGAACCCACGGCCAGTCACCCTGACGAAGGAAGGGTCTGTAATGATTCAAGCAAAGACAAATGCTTCCTGCGGTATAATGATAAGTCGTAAACAGAAAAAGAGGCTGTCTCAAAAGGGCCGGTATAGGAGATATGCTACTAAGACGCAAAGTCCTGATCTTCAGGTTTTATTTTCTTCGCGGCTTAGTGACTGCTTCGTGGCAAAATATTACTTTTTAGACAACCCCTTTCATCAGCATAATTCACCTGCAAAAAAATTTACCCGGCAGCCCCAGCTTCGTGTTGCTTCTTTAAAAACTTCACGCCTTCAATAGCAATGCTTTCTCTTGAAGGCTCCATCTCTCTCCAGATGCATGCAGCCCTGGCGATGATTTCAATGGCGGGAGTAAAGGATTCAATGACTACATCACCATCATAACCCACCTGCTTTAATGCATCGAATATTCCTGTCCAGTTAATGTGATCATTGCCGGGTGTGCCCCTGTCGCTGCCGCAGGCGTGAAAATGCCCCAGCTTATTACCCGCTTTCAATATCGCCTTTGCCGAATCTTTTTCTTCAATGTTCATATGAAAGGAATCCAAATGCACAAACAGTGAACCTTCATTAACATCATTCACCATTTTCAATGCCTGGTCGCAGGTATTGATGAAATCCGTTTCAAAGCGGTTAAGCGGTTCAATAGCCAGCTTTACATTGAGTTGGCCTGCATGTGCGGCCAGCGTACGCAAATGTTTTACAACGGTATCCCATTGCTGCTTATAATCTTTGGGTGCCACCAGCTCTGCCCTGCCTACCGCTGAATATAAGGGGCCAATTAACGTAGGATGCCCTAATGCCGGAGACAGGTCAATTACCGCTTTTAAATAATCCAGCGCCCCTTTCTGTTCTTCGGCAGTACCCCGCAGATCACGTCCTCCACCCATAGCGGCGCAAATGGAACCGCAAACCAGTCCGTTATCATCCAATGCCTTTTTCACAGTAACCGGATCAATATGTGATGCATCTTCCAGGGCAATTTCAACGGAATCAAATCCCCATTTTTTAAACTGGGGGAATAATGAAATGCTTTCTGTGGTAAAAGGAGAGGTAAATAAAAACGTGTTGATACCAAATCTCATGAATCAAATATTTAATTAGTGAATGTTAGTTGTAAATATAAGAAGGACAGACTGCTTTGCAAGTACACATTTCAATTTTTTTCATACAATAAAAAATGAAAGTATTTACGCCTCGTATTAATTCTTACAGGAGAGTGAAATCTGCTTTTTCTTCTTTTTTTTTTGCTCGCCCAAAAAAGAAACAAAAAAAGGCGCCCGAAAACGATTACACCCCGTTTTCGGTATGGTTCCCTGATTAAAGCTTTTGTACTACTGTGGTTTCTGCAGCAGGACGTTATTGCTGGCCTTAATTCGGATAACCTGATAAAACTACAGCCTTGAAATGCATCTGCCTTTGGACCTCTTTACTTTTTCTGCAAAAAAACATGCACGCCTTTTTTGTTTGACACGATAATATCGGGCAATTTATCGCCATTTATATCTTCTACTACAAGATTCAACCCGGAACCGGAGTCATTGTCTACTTCATGCTTCATCCAGGCAGGTACTTTACCTGGTTTATATTCAAACCAGTACAATACCGCGGGTTCATGTGCGCCGGGGTCTCCGCCGTTATGTGCAAAATACCGTTTGCCGGTTATAAGATCAGGATTGCCATCACCATTAACATCCACCAACGCCAGGCTATGACTCTGCGAAAAACTGGAATCAATATGATGATGCGCAAATGTAATATTCCCGCTTGCATCCTTTTTCTGTTCATGCCACCATATGCCGTAATTGTGCGCAGAAGAACTGATGATATCCGCTAACCCGTCTCCATTTAAATCCATCACATACATTTGCGCGCAATCCTGGCTCAGGTCAGCCGCATGAAACGTCCAGTTGGCTTGCTTAGGATCGGCAGGTCCCTCCCACCATCCTTTGCTGATCAGTACGTCTTTTTTTCCATCTCCGTTTATATCATCATAACCCAAGCCATGCGTATACATATGCGTGCCGGGTATATCATCACCGGCGGCTATAACCGTTAGCGTCCATGCGGTATCGCCCTTTTTTTGCGGCGATTGCAGCCAGATGATCTGTTTTTTTTCAGGATCGTTACACACTATATCTTTCCTGCCATCACCATCTACGTCAACAAACAACGGCGCCTCATTACCTACCGATGTATGAATAACATGCACCGGCCAATGGCCTGGCTTATTTTTTGGGTTCTCGTGCCATACGGCTGTTTTACCCGGCCAGTCAATACGCACCTGGTCAATCCATCCGTCCTGGTTTACATCCATGCTGAAATTCAAAAATGAATTACTGTAACCCACTCCTACCACATATTTTTCCGGTTTTGCTATCTCATGTTTTTTCCAGTCCGGCGCTTCAAACCAGAAAGCGCCTGCTATCACATCTGTTTTGCCATCCCTGTTCACGTCTCCGATTGCTGCACCTTCGCTAACGAAATCTTTGGTTAACACCTGCTTGCTAAATGCAACCGCCCTGGATTTTTTTTGCTTGCCCTGCGCAGTACAGCCAGCAACCATTAAGCCCAATGCTAAACCGCTTAATAATATTTTATGCATCTCTGCTATCATAATTTAAATTTTAAACATTTATAAATTTACTTATTCCGGTGCGTGAAGACACGTACCGGGGCAATTTTACGAACATATCCTTATTCGTGAGTAGTCAATGGTCAATAGTGAATAAATACACTTCCACATTTCATCTCGTGAAACGATAAACGTGAGACGATAAATAATTCACTATTCACTTCTCACGTCTTCTCACCATTCTCTCACTTTACACCCAGCAAATATTTCATCAGCGCGTAAAAATCTTCCTCTTTAATGGTATTCCTGAACTGGTCGGGCATTAAAGTGTATTGCGATGGCTTGTTTTCTTTGATATCACTTTTAGCCACCGAAAATTCTTTACCCGATGGATCGGCATATACCATTACTTCACCCTCCGTTCTGCGGTATAATCCACTCATTAGTTTTCCATTTTTCAAAGTAATGTTATAGGTACGAAAAGCCTGCGATATATTCCGGTTAGGATCAAGAATTTTTTCTGTAAGCGCCTTAATACCCCAGTTTCCTATTCCATCTAATTGCGGGCCTACCAAACCACCCTCGCTTTTTACCTGGTGGCACATACTGCAGTTTTGTACAAAAATATTTTTTCCTGCTTCAGCAGTAGCGGTAGAAATACCAACCCCCGCAATCCGGGCCTCAATCAGTTTTTGCCTTTCTTCCACATCCGTTTTACTGCTACCCCAAAGTACATCCAATTGCTTTTGCTGGGCCGGTGTAATATTGGCGGCCAGCCTTTCCCGTACAGACGGCTCCGTTAACACAGCCGGGTTAAACTGCCCTGTCTTAAACGCATCTAATATGTGATCAATGCCCTCCTGTGAAGCAGAGAGATTGGAAACAACAGCCGTTTGTACTGAAAAGCCACTTCCGGTCAGCCCCTTCTGCAATATGCTGTAAACGGCTGCGGAAGGCGCCTGGGCCAGCGTTGCAGCCATTCTTTGCCTGAGTGCGGGCAATGCTGTTTTATCATTGAACAGCTTCCCGATCAATGCTGTATTATTACCGGGAGCAATATTCATGAGCGCATTGGCCGCTGCTGCACGAACTTTATAATTCAACCATTCGGATGCCACTATTTTTTGCAAAGCAGGCTGCAGTGCAGCTACTTTATATTCGCCGGCAATTTCGGCCGCCTGTATGCGGCGTTCATTAATTTCATCTGTTCCCTGGTCAGGAATGGGTACAACCGCCGGTTCCAGCTTGCCTATACCAACAGAACCCGTTTTTGTACTGTCAACAACTTCTATATAACCCAATTTTCCCTGCCAGGCCGAAAGATCAAAAGATACTTTTTCTTTGATGAGATCTTTAAATTCCATGGTTTCCTTCTGCTCCATCCTGTATTCAGCTACCACTTCATTATTACCCTGCAGGCGTATGCGAACAACATTTTTTGATGTACCCTTTTTGGTATCACTATTGTGTATATCGTTATCAAAAACATTCATATGCAGGGTGGCAGGCAATGTAAACGGAACCGAATATAGTACTGCCATTGGATTATAACCATGCGCCTCGCTGAAGATGATACGGAAGGCCGGAGCCACATTTGTTAAAAACTCATCAGACACCCTCCATGGATCCGCAGGTTCACCGGTGCTGTCGAGCGGGCGGCTTTTCCAGATATCACCAGCTTCGGAAATGTTTTCAAGGAAATATTTGGTGAGTCCGATACCCCACTGCTGCATCCGTGCTGAAGGCTTTGCTCCTTTTTGGGCGATGCCCTGCCGTATGGTATTATACAGCATAAATTGCACGTCCTTATCTTTTTCAAACTGCTGGCTGATCAGCGTAACCGCATCGTCTACCCTTGAGGAAGAGAGATAACGCCCCGCGTATTCAAAACTGTGAATAAGCTGCTGCCGGGGCATTTCATGACTTTTTATATAGTTCAGCACAAAATCCGCGGTCTCAGCAGAAGGCACATCCAGCATTACTTTGCACAGGATAGCCAACTGCCCTTCATTCCACTGCATACCCAGTACTTTTTTTATTTCTTTATTATCTCTCAGGTTATTGCGAACGCCCAGCAATGCTGTATACCTGAGGTGTGAATCCTTTTCATCGGCTTTACTATACAGGTTGAGCAGCGGGGCAATATTTTCAGCATGGGTAAATTTGGTGAACACGCCGGCCGCAATACGCCGCACATGAGGGTTTTGATCAGTCATCGCCTCTGCAACCATATCATGGTACGAAGGGCTTAGGGTATCCATTTCCGTAAGTATCCTTAGCGCATGTACTTTTATTACCGGATCCTGGTGGCGCAGCGCTTCATTGAGCTGTTCACCGGGCAATGCGTTTAAACGATGCAAAATCCATAAAGCCTGTGTATATACTTTTTGCGGTGGCGCCTCAGCCAGCAGCTTTTTTACAGGCTCAACGGCTTTCTCTTTCCATACATCCACGATGCGGTTGGCAACCGCAAAACGGGTAGTTAGCTGCGTGCTTTGCAAACCGTTTATCAGTTCTTCTATGCTGGCTTTCGACCAATCATTTACTTTCACATCCTTATGCGCTTCCTTTCCTTTATAAGTAATTTTCCATATCCGGCCACTTACCCGGTCTCTGCCCGGGTGGTTTAACGGCACTTCGTAATGACCAATAATACGGTTATAAAAATCGGCTATATACAATGCACCATCGGGTCCTGCTTTTACATCCACCGGCCGAAACCAGGGATCATTACTTACCAGGAAATCTTCCTCGCGTTTAGCAATAGGTGTAGATCCGCTGAACGTCATGGTATTGCGGTTAACCTGGCAGGTTACCACATCACCCGAATAAAAACTATTTCTGTACGCTTCGGGAAATTGCTCACCGGTATAATACTCCAGCCCGGCAAGCGCTGTAGACCCTAATTCATAACTCGTCATTTCCGGTCCAAAACCAATTCCGGCAGGTGCTCTTTTTCCAAAATGCGGGTAGTCTGCCCCGGGTATCAACTGGTAAATGGGTTTGGTATGGCAATCTATTGAATACAGGTAACCCCATTCATCGTAACTATAACCAAAGGGGTTCACCCTTCCAAAAGTAGTTTGTTCCACCCGGCTCCCATCGGGCTGAAACCGGAAGGTATTACCCGATGTCATGGTAATGGAATCCCCATCCGTACCGGATACGGTAGAAGTGTTGGTAAACCCGTGAGAAGCATGTATCCAGCCATCGAAGCCACGAATGAAATTATTTACCATACCATGGGTATCTTTAAAACCAAAGGGGCCCAATAACACTTTTTGCTTATCGGCTTTGCCATCCTTATTGGTATCGGCAAACCGGTATACGTTAGGAATACTGTAAGCAATAGCGCCATCGCTTACGGGTAATATGCCGATAGGGATATTTAAAGTGTCTTCAAAATGAGTGAATCTATCCGCCTTTCCATCCCCGTCTGTGTCTTCCAGTATGCTGATGCGGTCTCCGCCTCTGCCGGAACCTGCCGCCATCGGGTACTCCGATGATTGTGTAACCCAAAGCCTTCCCTGGTCGTCAAAAGCAATATTCATAGGTTTAGTGATATCGGGCTCGGAAGCAAAGAGTGTTATTTCAAAACCTTCCGGCAATATAAACCCGGCACGTTCCTGTTCAGGTGTTTGAAATGCTGTACTCCGAACATGTTCGGAAAATTTTTTCTCATCGCGCTTTCCCGGCTTTGTAGCGGAAGACCGGTCGCAGGACAAAAGACAACTACATAAAATAAAAATACAAGGGATGGTAAAAAGAGATTGGCGCATATTGAATACAATCGTTTAAAAAGTTATGCCATGGATATTGAAAATATCATATTATAGAAATAAATGTAAAATAGGCAGTTTATTTTACATGAGCATCCTGCACTAACCTTGTGAAGGTACCGGCAGTGAGCAGTCAGCCAAAGCACATTTACCTTTCGCAATCCACCGCTCACCTTACTCCTTTCTCATTGCATTTTTTCGCTTATCAATGGCAGGCATTTTCACATTTCCCACATTTTCAAATTTTCAAATTAAAGATTCCCTTTCTTCATTTCTTCCACCGCAAAATTGGCTGCCCTTGCAGAAAAAGCCATATACGTGAGTGATGGATTTTGAGTAGAAGTTGAGGTCATGCAGGCGCCATCGGTTACAAATACATTTTTACATGCGTGCAACTGATGCCATTTATTAAGCATGGATGTTCCGGGATCATGCCCCATGCGAACACCACCCATTTCATGAATATCCAGGCCCGGCGCGCCGGGGCGTTTGCTGGTTTTTACGTCTTTAAATCCTGCGGCTGTAAACATTTCACTAACCTGCTCAAAATAATCATTCAGCATCTTTGCATCATTATCATCAAAGTCTACTGAAATTTTTAATAACGGAACGCCCCAGTCATCTTTTTTATCTGCATCCAGCTTTATAAAGCTTTGTTCTTTAGGAATGGTTTCGCCCATCATGTGCGAACCCACATGCCATGAACCGAGTTTCCGGTTCAGCAAATTATCTTTTAATGTTTCACCTATTGCAGATGTATCGCTGTAAAATCCACGTCCCGCGCTAAACCCTGCTGCATAGCCACGGAGGAAATCTGTTTCCTGTTTGTATACATTTCTAAAGCGGGGGATATAGCCACTTCCCGGACTACGCCCATCCGTTGTGAATTTATCTAACGGGCCTTCATACCTGCCGCTCACGTTACCACCATAGTGGTGAAAGGCTACATACTTTCCCAATACACCGCTATCGTTACCCAATCCGTTTGGAAAACGGCTTGATTTTGAATTGAGCAAAATAAGATTGGTATTGATGGCAGATGCATTTACAAAAATGATCCTGGAAAAATATTCTATCTCTTCCTTTGTATTGGTATCAATTACTTTAACACCGGTTGCCCTTCCTTTCTTTTCATCGTATATGATGGAATGCACTACAGAAAAAGGGCGCAGTGTTAGATTACCTGTTTTTTGCGCCCAGGGAATAGTGGAAGCATTGCTGCTGAAATATCCGCCAAACGGGCATCCGCGCTGGCACAGGGTTCGGTTCTGGCACTGCCCCCGGCCCTGTTCCAGGTGAACAGGCTGCGGTTGAGACAAATGTGCCAGCCGTGCACTGATCAAATGACGGTTTTTATATTTAAGCGCTACCTGTTCTTTAAAATAATCCTCTACTGCATTAAGTTGAAAAGCAGGAAGGAACTCACCATCAGGCAATTCTTTTAAGCCGTCCTTATTACCCGCTATGCCTGCAAATTTTTCCACATAGCTGTACCAGGGAGCAATGTCTTTATAACGAATCGGCCAATCCACCGCAAAGCCATCCCGTGCCGGGCCTTCAAAATCAAAATCACTCCAGCGTTGTGTATGACGGGCCCATAATAACGATTTTCCGCCTACCTGGTAACCCCTTATCCAGTCGAATGGTTTTTCCTGTATGTAGGGATGCTCATCATCCTTAACAAAAAAATGCATAGCGTCTTCCCTGAAAGCATAACACTTGCTAACGATAGGCGATTTCTCCTTTATCGCCAGCGGCACTTCGTTCCTGTGCTCAAACTCGTAAGGAAGCATATTGGTGGTAGGATAATCTTTGATGTGCTTTACATCCCTGCCACGTTCGAGCAGCAATGTTTTCAATCCTTTTTCGGTAAGTTCTTTTGCCGACCAGCCACCGCTGATCCCCGAGCCAATTACAATGGCATCGAATGTGCGTTCTTTAATGCTGTCTGTATTTAACTGAGGCATAATTTTTATTGCGTTTTATTAAACCTTATCTACGGGGAAATACCCGTTATACCTGCCGGGAACCATTTCATATTGCTTCAGGTCTGTCATCACATATTTTGAATTGGTGAACCCCTGTATCACTCTTCGTTTGGTGATCTCAAAAAAAGTACGAAGCGCGGGATTATTGGTAGTATCCTTCAGGGTACTTTCAATAAACTGAATTCTGGTAATAGCGTCTAACTGGTTAAAGGGTTTGTTGTTTTTTTCCAGCGAGATTTTATTCAGAGAAGCAAGTCCTGCTTTAAAAGCTTTTTGATCTTCGGCATTATGACAATCATCTACCATTTTTAAAGTAAACAAGTGCAGGTTAAGGCCCCTGGCGCCGGGTGCATCAGCCGTTTTGGGGATCATTGCTTCAGCAACTTCTCCCAACAAGGCTTCTTCACCCACCAGTATGTCAAGATTCTTAAGTTCAATGGATGATTTGCCGTTTCCGGCGCAGGATGGGAGAAGGTATATCCCTCCCGCAAATATCATGAGGTTTTTTATGGCTGAACGTCGTTTCATTAAAGGCAATTTTTCTTTGATCATGAATGTTTTTATCAATGATGCAGGTGTGGCATCCCTATTACCATACACTATCAATCCACCATTAATTACGGGTTAAGGTAAAAAATATTTACTAACGAAACCTATTTTTTAAATGCCTTTCTCAGTATTCCAGTTTTACATGGGCAGCGCCATTAAAGGACGGTATACTTACTGTTTCCGTTTCTTCATTATATACACCTCCTGTTATTTTGATTGGGGTTTTACCATCGGGATGAGGTAAGCGAATACTTACGGACTTCAGGCCCCTGCCTGTTTTACATTCAACAGCAGCTTCTATATATCCTTTACTTACAGCGGAATTAACTTTCACATTTAAGGGACCGTAATAGGAGGAAACATTTTTAAGTTCGATAGTTTTACCATCCTCCATCCAGTTGCGGGGTATAGTACGCAACAGATGTAGCGCAGAGCCTTCCTCCATATATAGCATCCACCTCGTTTCCATTAAAAACCAGGCTTCTTCATGGGTTTTATGCACACTTACATGGTAAAAATGTTCCCAAAAGGTAAATGTTTCCCTGTCGGCAAGCGCTGCAAAAGCATTATAATAAGTTTGCAAAAAAGGTTTTACCATGCCGAGCTTTGCCTGCACCCAGTTATGGCGGCTGTAATAAGGCTGACTAAATGCAACATTATGCTGGTAGAACATTTCACTGTGGTAATTCAGTAGTATGGCTGATGCGGGTTCGTTAACATCAAGCACTTCACAAAAAACCAGGTATAAGGGGCCCAGTAATGCATCGGCGGTAGTAAATGTGGCATGAGAGAAAAAGTTTTCCGCTTTACTATACAAAGCCCTGGGGCCTGTCATTTCGGGCCAGGGCGCCACAGTAGGCAACCAGTTTCCGTTGCCCGTGGGAATCACAGGCGAATGCGCCATCGAATTAAAAAAAGATTCGCGTATATCTGCCCTCCAGGCTTCCGCTTCTTTTTTTATACGTTCCGCCTGCACATCATCTGTACCAGCAAGCATTTCGGCAACACGTATACAACCAAGGTAAGCATATCCATTAAGCATGAACTGGTGAAACTGGTCTTCAGGATCGGCTACTTTTCCATCAATCATACCATAACCTTTGCCGCGCAGATTTTCCTTTTTATTCCGGTTTCGCCATGCCAGCAAAAAATCGCATGATTTAAGCAATTGTGGTTTTATCTTTTCTACCCATACTTTATCATTTGTATAGCGATAATATTCGCCCATACTCCATAATGCCGCGCCGGTTTCTACCATGTATCCGCCAAAATTCTGGATCATGCCATCATCGTGCTGCTTATCAAGGAAATATTGTAAGGATCGTTTGGCTATATCATGCCAACCCATTGAAGCATAGAACTGGATGATCGGAGCGCTTTCTGTACCAATGGGAGAATATACGCCAATAGAAGGAGCCAGTGTGCTATCTGGTTCTGTTCCGTAAGTGATCAAATCCAAATGAAGCAATCCCGCCTGCAACATGTTTTCAATACGCTGCTCGGGTAAATGGATTTGTGCCCCGCTTTTAAGCTTCGCTTTCCAAAAGGATTTACAATCATTCCATTTTTCGTCAAACGATTGTTTCGACAGCGCTATGGCACGTGTATAGGAAACAGGTGTATGCGGAAGAAAAAACTCGAACACCGCTTTTTCGCCGGGCTTTAATAAAATAGCTATTTCTTCATTGGGCAATGGCTTCCCGTTTAGGGTTGAAGTGCAAAAGACTTTATCCGGCGCATAGGTTGAAAGACCGGTTGCGCTATCATAAGTGTACGGATAGTGTTCATACCATCCACTGCCCGGTCGTGCTGTTTTAAACCATGCATACACCGGAGCACTACCTTTGTTTTCTGCAACAGACCTGAAATAAAAAACCGTTTCCTCGGGCGTATCAAAGGCTTTCTGCAGTTTATGTTTTAATACCCCCTCCTGTTGCTTTGTAAACATATGTCCATGGCTGTAATTATCGGCAACAAGAAAGTCTGTACCGCGTGGGCCTTGTTCCGCAAGTGAAGATTTTTCCAGCGCAACAAATGAAATGGAATGGTATTGTACATCTTCATCCTTAGTAACAGAATGTAAAACAGGCAACACTCCATCATCCAGCCAGCGCTTTGTATTGAGTTCTACACCCTGGCCACGCCCTGTTACAAACAAATAGGCTGAAGCATTATTCTTTGTTTCGGGCAGGTTAACATTGCTGGCTGCATATTTAGGTGTAATGATGCTGGCTTCCCGCGGCATACCGGGCATACTTTCTGTAAGCTGAAAAATTCGGAAATCCCTGCTGATGCCTAGCCAGGTGGGCACATACTGCCGGCGAACAAAATGTTCTGCAGAAGCAAAGGAGGCTTCTGGTTCAAGCTGTATTTTTTCGAGTTTTGTGTGATGCTTCAGTGATGCAATATGATCTTTTATGGTTGTATAAGACCGGTTATCCTTGCCCGGTAGTACCACCACGCCGTATATGGGGATGTATACCGGGAACGCCGTACTTACATCTCTCGCAAAAAAAGAAAACGGCCTTTGCCCGGTTTGAACAGTAAGGAGTGTAGCGCCGGGTCCCGGATTATTTCGAATGCTGTCAAGATAAATGGCAATACGTGCGCTGCCCGATGAAGTAAATTGAAAATGGGTTCCTTTTATTTTTCCTTTGCCTTTTAGTATGGCTATTTTCCCAACCCGCCCATTAAGCACTTCAATCGTTCCTGATGTTGGTGCTTTTTCCCATTCCACCTCCACAGTATCTTTCCACTGTATTTGTTGCTGCCCCAATGCCTGAGCAGAAACAGCAAACAATATGCACAGTGCAGCAATCATGGCAATAGAAGTTCTCTTACATAATTCATCCATGGCTAAATGGTTATTTACAAATCTAATATCCCAATCGTTATCAAACTATAAATAAAACAGGTGTCCTTTCCGAAGGTTATATATGTAACCGGGAAAATTCATTTTATCTTACACATTGGGTTCTTTGCAAAAAGCAGGAGCGAAGTGTATTCTATTGTGCCGTATACTGATAATTAAACCGGCCTCCCGGTGCTGTATCTCCGTTGATATACCAGTCCAACGGGTCTTCCTCCTGCATGTTATCCGTCCATTTAAATTCAAAACGGAGTGGGCCAGCCAACTTACTAAAAAGTGAAAGCGGAATCGTAAGCATCATTTTGTTTCCGTTAATAACAGGCTTGATTGCTTTTTTATTAATGACTGTCCATTTACCATTGCTATATTGTTCCAGTACAGTACCCTTTACAACCCGGTAATCATAGCCCTTCCAGCCGGTTTTGGCATTCTTATCCCAATCAATATAGAGGCGCATCCAGTTGTTGCCCGATGGCTCTGTAATATCATGTACTGTTTCGGTGTAAAAAAATAAATGCTTATCATCCTTTGCCACTTTTATAATATGAAAGTCATTCCGGCCTGTATTGCTGGTGTAAATGGTTTCGGGTTTTGACTGTGCCCCGGGATGATTGCGGTGTTGTGTGTCACCGGTATAATCGGTATATACAAGCGCTACTTTTTTCCAATCCTGCATATTGCGAATCGTTATCCATGCATCGTCTGCCGGATTTTTTTCAACGCCTTTATACCGTCGTATGTTATTAACCATTTGCATGTAATAATGATCTTTTAGTCCGGCGGTTAAAGAAGGTTCAATATCGCGACTGTATTCAGGACTTGCCTGGTCGCAAAACCAGGAATGCTTTGGATTATCATCCATGCTCTTCCAGCGGCCTGCAATCCATTCATTCCACCCGGTAACAAATACAAACGGAACGTCTTCCTTAAGCGCATAATCCCATTGTTCCTGGAAATTGTAACCATACCGTATATCGGTTTCCGGATTGCCATGCGTGTTGTTATGATAACTGCGTCCCCAGTTGTCCATGTTCCCATAGAATGCCGAACCTCCCATGCCGGCAGTGGGATTTGGGTGTTGCGCCACAGACACGTTGATAATTTCTTTTTCACCACGTTCATTGTAGTGTACTTCGGGCTTCCGGGTAAAACTAATCCAGGGCCAACCATTTGGTACTTTGGGCACCGTTGGCCATTGCGACTCCCTGAAAGTGAAAAAATTCTTATACGCTTTACCTTCCGTTTCTTTGGTTACTCCTATAATCAGGGGTTTATTATCTAAATAATACCAGCAATCCGGATGACGGTAAGGCGCTCCTTCTTTATAAAAATTCTCATAAATCTCCTGCATGGTTTCTCCCGAAGCTGTATTGGTGTAGAACACAATTTTAGGAGGATTTTTTCCCTGTGCCCGCACTGCATCCATTGCTTTCATCAATGCTTCAGACTGAAGCGGATAAGTAACCCGGTTGGTAGCATCTATCACCAGCATATCTACGCCTGCATCGGTAAGCAGTTGAACATTGCGCAGATGCACCCAGTAATCATCGCCACGGTAATATCCGTAAATAGGCTTACCCCAAAAATAATAAGTTCCTTTACCACCACCCCAATTGGGATCACCGGCATCATCAAAAACTTCCCGGTGGTTTGTATACAGTTCGTGCAAATCCCAGTTGTTGGGCGATGTTGGTGAACCTTTATCGCCCTGCCACAAAAAATAGAACAGTGCAACATGACGATTGGATTTTGGATTTCCTGCGGCATCATTTTGCACCAGCGTACGACCCAGCCCGTCGGTTGCAGCCAGCGTTTGTGAGATGGATGATTCAGCAATGAAGCAACTCATACAAACAATAAGGATAAACTTTCTCATTTGAATTGACTACAATTTTAAAAGTTAACTAAAGGTGGTGTATTCAATTGTCGCTGGCTGGTGGTGGAGACACCAGCCAGGGCAGTAGAAACGGATGCACTTACCTCCGGTGAGAAAAGTTCAAATTGTCGCCGGTCAACTTAAATAAAAAGAAGCCCTGGTGGGGGTACGTGAGACACGTACCACGGCGATTGCCCCGGCAGCAAACCATGCAGCGTTTTTATTTTGCTGTATAATGATAATTAAATCTTCCGGCAGGCGCTGTATCGCCATTGATCCAAAAATCCATGATATTGTTCTGCTCCTGCATATTATCGCTCCATTTAAAACCAAAATCAGGCTCGCCGGTAATGCCCAGTAAATCTTTTGGTACTTTAATTTCCAGTTTATTGCCATTCACTGCATAATCCACCTCACCGGCTTTTTGCCAGTTCCATGCTGCATCCGTTTTTTCCACTATAGCTTTCTTACCCGGATTAATGCGGTTGATCACAAAATCATATCCTTCCCACCCGGTATTTTTATCCAGATCAATATCAATAAACAAACGCATCCATGCAGGGTCTGTTTTGGGCGTTAATGCCTTAGCGGATTCAACATAAAAATAAACATGATCATTATCCCTGGCCACTTTGGCAAGCACAATATCATTTCTTCCTGTATTGTTCGTATAATGCAAGCTGCCCCAACCCGCGCTGTTGCGGTGAATGGTACTGCCTTTGTGAGATGTGAAAGCCGGTGTTACTTTATTCCATTCTGCAAATCTTCCGTCAACGGCAATGGTTATAGGCGCAGATACAGGCTGCGTAACTGGTATACCTTTAAACCTGCGGATATTGCTTACCATCTGGTAGTAATAGTTATCGCCATGCCCGCCTTTCATGGGCTCAATATCGCGGCTGTTTTCCTGGTTAAATTCATCAGGGAATGCGTTGGTTTGCTCCTGCCAAACATCATACCTCCCCGCAATCCATTCATTCCATCCGGTAATAAAAATAAATTCAGGATCAATTTCCAGCGCCCGGTCCCACTGTTCCTGGAAGTTGTACCCATAGTTTACCGCTCCGGGCTCTGTAATGTGGCCTTTTGCATGTGTATAGCTACGGCCAAAAGCACCGGTAGCATTCAACGCAGTTAATCCTCTTTCCTTTGTCCAGTTCTGCGCTGCTCCAACAGTTACCTGTTCAAAGCCACCATCCTCTTTTTTTACAAAACCATGCTGCGGGTAAATTTCCAGCCATCCCCAATGGTCTGGTTTTTCGGGCCCTTTGTTGTATACCGGCTGACCCGTACGAAAGGTGAAGAATTGCTGCAATTCTTTTTTCAGTGCGGGATCATTCGCTCTGCCGGCTATGTCTTCGGCAAATTCCGGAGATCCCATTACAAAAGGTTTCCCTTTCCAGTTAAACCACAGGTCTTTATACTTACCGGGTTTGTACAGATCATTGTATATTTCCCTTAATATTTCCTTGCCGCCAACGCCCACCCAAAAGGGCAGCATAAAAGCAATTTGAGGAGTTTTAACACCATCTTTTCGTGCCTGTGTAAATACTTCACACAATTTCATATACGATTCTTTCCAGGTAATATTACCATTGGTGCAGTCAAAAATGATCACGTCAACACCTGCATCCGCCAGCATCTCTGCATGTTTACGCAACACCCATGCATCGGTATCAATATAATAACCAAACAAAGGCTCACCCCAAAACCAGGGACTTTTGCGTTTGGGCCATATGGGATTATTATAATCATGTATTGCTTTGGGGTCGCGCGAAAGGTATTCGGTAACGTTATAAGGTGGATTGTTTTTGCTTTGCTGTGTATGCCATGTCCAGTAAAACAATCCTACAAACTTATCTTTCTTAGGTGCGCCTGCTTGTTCATAACCAGGTAAAGTTCTGCCAACGGCATCTGTGGCTATAGCGCTAATGCCTGGCGACTGGGCCCTTGATTGTAAACAAAAAGCAAGAAGCAATAAACCTGTGCAATATTTCATCTCTTAATTTTTAGTGTGACTGACCAATGATTTTGTTTGCTTTCTGAACTTATTTTTTCCAGATGCTCCGATAGTTGAACCGGCGGTTGGGTGCACTATCACCGTTAATGCTGAGCGAAATGGGCGTTTCGAGGTCTTCGGGATTGTCTGCCCAATGATAATCGAAAGTAAATCCATCACCTTTTAAGCCCAAAATGCTGCGCGGAACAGACAACTCCAGTGCATGGCCGTTATACCGGTATGTTAATTGGGTCACTTCTGTCCAGTGATTGCTTGCGGTATTGGCATCATAACGCATCAGGGTTGTGGTTTTATCATCCTTAATTTTTTTATTGATAAGGAAATCATATCCATGCCATCCGGTAGCCGGATCCTGATCCGCATCTATCAGCAGCAGCATCCAGTTATTGCCAATAGAAGGGGTAAGCGGCTGGTCTGTTTCGGCATAAAAGAATACATTGTTTTTATCTACTGCTACTTTACAGGTTACAATATCGTTACGTCCCGAATTGTTGCTGTAATGCAGACCACCGTATCCTTTATGATCACGGTGAAAAACATCGCCTTTGGTATCGCGGTATTCTACCGATATTTTTTTCCAGTCATCAAAGTTTCCATCCACTTTCATCTTCGACAATCCTTTTAATTCCGGTATGGCACGCACACCTTTATACCTGCGGATGTTTTGTGCCATCTGCATGTAATAATTATCCGTATAGCCGCCTTTCATGGGCTGTATGGCACGGTTAAATTCGGCGTTGTACTGGTCAACAAAAAAATAGGGACTTTTGCGGCGCATGAAATCAAATGTTTTTCCATCTGCCGGCTGGTACTTGCCTGCAGTCCATTCGTTCCAGTCGTTGATATATAAAAACTGAGGATCGGTTTTCAATGCTTCTTCCCATCTTTCCTGGAAGTAAATACCATAGCCTTCCGGATTGCTTACCGTTTTCTTCAACCACGGTACGTAGGTAGGTTCAGGAAGATCATATTGGTTTAACGGCGGCTCACCTTTTTCCCTGGACCATGATTTTCCAACAAGACTTGACGGATGCTGCGCAGGCGTAACGGCGGCTTCCTCCTTTTTTCCATTGTGTATAGAAACAAGGCTGTCGGGATTCATGGTCTTTACTTTTTCGTTGCCTAAATCATATCCAAAGCTCCAGTTGTCTTCTGTGCCCACGAAACGCTTACCCGCCCATTTATAATATCCCCACCACATCGTACGCAGGGTAAAATATTTTTTTACTTCTTTAGTGTAGTCTTTATAAAATTTTTCAGTGTAATCAGGGTTTCCGTAATGAGGGTTATTGCGGTTGGTTAATGCCGTGGAATCATAATGTAGATTGGGATTCTTTACGCCGTTTCCGTTTGCATCCACACTTGGGTCGCCATTATATAACAGCAGAGGCTTATCGTCCCAGTGAAACCACAGGTCTTTGTATTTATTTTCTTTGTAAATTCTGTCGTATAAATCCTGGACTACTGTAATGACCGGTCCGTTAAATGCCCAAAAACAAAATTCAGGCACTTTATTTCCTTCTGCCTTCATTTTTTGCATTACCGAAAAAACAGCGTCCCACTCACTCCAGTACCGAACCGCATTGGTTACGTCCATGATCAGCACATCCACGCCTGCATCGGCCAGCATAGACATGTCTTTGCGGATCACATATTCATCTTTACTCAAAAAAAACCCGGCTTCCGGTTCACCCCAGTGATATGATCCTTCTTTCCATAAAGGATGTTTGGCATCAAGCCGGGCAGCCGGATCTTTGGCAAGCACTTTGGTTACATCTGCACTATAAGGAGGCTTAAGGTTGGCGAGATTATCGCTATGCCAGGTAATGTAAAAAATGCCCACAACACGGCGCTGATCATGCTTAACCGGCCCCACCGCATTAAACGCCGGCATGGTTCTGCCAACGCCATCGGTAGCCACCCAGGTGTCGGGATATATATCGCGGTAATCATTTTCAGCGGTGGTTTGAGTATATCCATGCAGTTTACTTAATAAGGCAACAAGCGCAATAAACAGTATTCTTCTTTTCATAATGTTAAACAGGTTTAATGCAACACCCGGATTTTATATTAGCGGATGTTTTATTAGTGTTAGTCAATCGTATGATGACAGACGTTAGGTGTGAAATTCTCACGTTTACTCTATATTAAAACCTGATAGGATGCCATACCGTGTTCCACTTGCCCCAGTCCAGTCCATAAGCATACGACAGGTATTGCTTTCTCCGGGGATTCATATGACCGCAAACAGCAGTAAAAAAATCATTCATACGGGTAAAAAAATATACCGCTCCTGAAAAGCCAGGAGCGGTAAGTTGAACCAACTGCCTGAGAAAATTACCATCGGAGATTTATAGCCTCGTTTATGAAAAATTTACAGTTAACTATTCAAAAAACATCATGTCTGTTTCAATAATGTTGTTCACTCAACATTTCACTTCTCACGTCTCTCTTCTCACCACTCACCTTTCACGTCTCACCTTTCACGTCTCACTATTCACCATTCACCACTCCCTACTCACCACACTAATCCAGCCATCCCGGATTCTGCCAGTTCACATCAGAAAGACCGATTATTTTATTTACTTCATCCTGGTCAATGGGGTACATCAGGTATTTATCTGACGAACAATCCCTGTCTTCAAATTTGAAGCGGTTGTATGTAAAGTCTGCCCCATTTTTCGTGATCTCAACACCTGTAACAAACTGATCTGTCTGGTTTAATATTTTCCAGCGGCGAACATCGAAGAAACGATGCTCTTCAAATGCCAATTCTATCCTTCGTTCATTACGGTATTTTTTATCAAAATCTTCCTTAGACATGCCTATCGGAAAAGCAGGCATTCCAACTCTTGCCCTTACTGCACTTACGGCTTCTCTTGCCGTCATGGACTGTCCGTTGGCTGTAACCGCTGCATCCGGCCCAACAGACTGGTTAGCGGCTTCTGCAAAATTTAAGTACAGCTCGGCCAAACGAAACAACCGTATAGCACCGTCGGCGTCATTGTTTTGTCCAGACTTATAATTATTAAACTTACGCTGGTAATAACCGGTTCGTGTATGCTTACGGTTTAGTGCTGATATCTCTTCTTCACCACCCACATATGTTTCTACTTTTTTCCCGGCGGGCTGATCCAGGTTCCGCACTGCACCATTGTAATAAATAGAAGCATAAAACCTGGGGTCGCGGCCGGCATAGGGATTTGTTTCATCGTATCCTGAAGCAGGATTGACAATGGGAATCAGGCGGCTGGCATCTGAATACCCGCTGATGGGCGCTTCGCCATTGGCCATTTCATAACTGTCTACCAGTTCCTGCGTAGGACATGGGCCTGCTTTTTCCATGCCCGGGGTACTGGGCAGCCCGGCAAATTTCCATACCTGCATTTGACCACCACCCTGGTATATGGTTTCTTTATCCACAGCACGCTGATCGTTGGATGTTGTAAAAAAGTACAACGCGTAAGAGTTTTGTGCAATGCCGGAGGCAGGTACTTCATCAAAGAGTTTATATCCGTTTGCCAGGCACTGCTGCAAAGCTTCAGCCGTTACCTGGGCCGCATCTGCCCAACTGTAAGTGCCATCGGCCCATAAGGGGCTGGCGGCATACGTTATTGCCTGCGATTTAATAGCATATGCTACAGCACGGCTCATAATACCAAACTGGTTATCGTAAATGTTCCAGGAAAACCCATTTTGTGTATTGGGTACAGCCAGCGCCGAATCGCAATCGGCCATAATAAATTTCACCACCTCTCCAAACGTAGCACGGTTGTCTTTGCTAAAATCGTGCAGGATATCCAAAGGTTTATCAAAAATAGGTACACCACCATATCGCTTGATCAATTGCAGGTAATACAAAGCCCTTAAGGTATGCGCCTGCGCTGTCCATCCTGCTTTCACTTCCTCGCTGGCATATACCGTAGCGGTTCTTATGTTTTCAATAAATGTATTGCACTTGGTGATTCCCTGGAAAAGTTGTGCCCAGGGGCTTCCATCCGAAGAATACAGGGCATAGGTTTGGGAAGTAATATTACCGCCATACCACATGGTATATCTTGAACCGGAAGTAATGTCATCTGCATCCTGCGCTTCATCTGTAAACGAAGCCCTGTCCATATAAGGAGCAGGTAAATGCCCGTAACAGGAATTAAGATATCCACGCGTTCTGTTATAATCGCTGAATACCTGGTCAATGGTAATCCGGCCATCACTGGGCAGATCCAGTTTCTTGTTGCAGGAAAATAGAACAAGCAGGAATATGGAAGAAATAATGATTTTATAATAATATTTCATTTGTTTATTTTTTATTTTTTTAGCCAAATGGAATTCGCCAAATAATCATCCTGGTTAGTGATAAGCATTATCACGGCTCATTTCATGTGTAGATTTTTATTTTGATTTTAGCACATGTAATGAGCTATTAAAAATCCAGATTAATAAATTGTCCTCCATCAAAAGGTTACACTAATGCCCACGTTGTATACTTTGTAAACAGGGAATGCAGAGTAACCGCCGCCTTCCGGTCCAAAATCATCCGACTTCATTTTATCCCATGTAACCAGGTTTTGCCCGCTCAGTACGAATCTTACTTTCTCTGCTGTAATGGCATTGGCCAAAGACGCGGGCAGCGTATAGGCCAACTCAAGGTTTTTGAGTCGCAGGTAAGCGCGGTTATAGATATAATAATCGCTTGCTTCATGATTAACTGTTTTAGCCAAAGAAAGCGCCGGTGAACTAATTTTTTCTCCGTTATCATACCGCTCCTGCGTCCAGGCATTGGCATGCAAAGCTCCAAATACGCCATCGAAAGAAGTTTCCCAAATGCCTGTGCCACCAATCATTGTTGAATAATTGCTCACGCCCTGGAAAAGAAAATTTAACTCGAATGCCTTATAATTAAATCCTCCATGTATTCCATACACTACCCGCGGTAATGCTCCTGTGCCAACAGGCGCCTGGTCGCGGTCATCAATTTTACTGTCTCCGTTCAGATCTTTATATTTAAGATCGCCCAATCGTGGATTGCCAAAACCGTATTCCAGATTGCTGTTGTCTAATTCGGCCTGTGTATTAAAGAAGCCGTTACCATTGCTGTAATCAACCTGGTAACCAAACTGCTGTCCATAAGAATATCCTTCCTGCCATTTTATATAGGCGTAATCCGTTGTTTTGGTAGCCTCATTTACTTTCACAAGTGTATTCCTGGCATAACTCATCATACCACCCGCCGAAAAAGACAGGTCGCGGTTAACCACCTTATCATAACTGGCAACAATTTCATATCCCGTGTTTTTAAATGTTCCGGAATTGGTACTCGGATAAAAATTCAACGGAATGCCCTGGTAGCTGGGTATGGTAGATACCGCGCTTACAATCATGTTCTCCATCTTCTCGTTGAATACATCTACAGAAACAGAAATTGAATTGAACAAACCCAGGTCAATACCAAAGTTTTTCTTCGTAGAAATCTCCGCCTGGATATAAGGATTGCCTCTTTGATTTTCATTAATATAATACTGGAGATAGCCGATTGGGCCTCCCCCGCTTACGGTTACATTGTCGAGATATGCATAACGGTTAAGCCCACTTTGATCATTGGCCGTTTTGCCATACGAGGCTCTTAATTTAAGATTACTTAACCACGCTGTGTTCTGCAAAAAAGCTTCATTAGAGGCTACCCATGCAGCCGATACAGCAGGTGTTGCAATATAACGCTGGCTGCGTTCATACTGCTCCGATCCTGAATATCCAACATCAAATTTTATTAAATACCTGTTATCATACCCATAAGTAGCTTCAACGCCCGAGCTCACCCGGTTATAAGGAAGCAACCACGGTGAACTCACATCGGCTTTTGTAAGATTTTGATAGAACATATAGGCCATGCCGCTAATATTGTGTTTGCCAAAATCGCGCTTATAATTCAAAGCGGTATTATAGGTAAGATGGTAATAATAAGAATGCGATTTACTATATGCAAGCGGTGTATTGGTTTCTCCGCCTTTTTTAATAAATGCCAGTGTATCGGCATTATCTGTTCTTACCCAGCGTTCATAATTTTGCGTGGTAGACAAGCTGCCTACGGAATTGGTTTGATAAGCAAATACACCACTCAGGTTTAATCCTTTGGTAAGAAAGCCCATATCAAGATCCAGCCCAAACTGCGAAGTTATATTGGTTACTGTATGTCTTCGGTAACCGGTACGGTTAAGCATGCCATATGTAGGAGAAGCTACTCTTTCTGTTGTGATAACCTTACCGCCATCATCAATCACTTCACCAGTGCCCTTATCAACTTCGGGCGGCGTAACCGGGCCATATACATTTGAAGGTATCTGGAAAATGCTGCTGTAAACAGCTTCATTGCTGGCGCCGGGCGTACGTTCTCTTTTAATATTACCACTCAGCCGTACAAAAGCTTTCAGGTATTTATTAATGGTCATATCTACATTGGACCTGTAGTTAAACCATACATTGTTTGCATTGGGGTTGTATTTGGATTGATCCGTTTTAAACTGCCCGCCCTGATGCATGAAATTGATATTGGAGTAGAAAAGTATCTTATCGTTTCCACCCGATAAATTAACACTGGCACGCTGCATGGATGCCATGTCTTTCATGTACTGGTTGTACCAGTTGTTATTCGGATACAAATCTTTATTAGCACCCGAACGAAAATTTTCAATTTGTTCAGGGGAATAAAAATAGTTCTGACCCTGCCCGTCATTAAACGCAGCCTGGTTTCTCATTTCCGCATAGCTGGCAGCATCGTAAAAAGCAGGTTTTGTGGTTACCTGTTGTACAGACTGGTCGAATCTTCCTTTGATCTGCAACTCACCTTTTCTGCCGCGTTTGGTTTTAATAACAATTAACCCGTTAGCACCCTGTATGCCATACAACGCTTGAGTAGACGCATCTTTAAGAAGGGTAACCGATTCAATTTCATTGGGAGATATATATTCCAGCGTTTGATTGCTGTTGTAAGCACATATAATTCCATCTATAATAACCAATGGTCCATTTAACCGGGCGGAGGAAAGACCTCTTACATATAAATTGGTATTGGCACGCGATAATTCTGAAAATGTTTCCTGCGTGGTAAGGCCTGCAAGCCGGCCGGCCAAAGTTTGCGTAAAGTTGGCAACAGGAGCGCTTTCGAGTTCCTCACCTGTAATGGAAGACACTGCCCCGGAAACTTCCTTTCGCAATTGAGATGTATAGCCCAGTTCAATCACATCATCTCTTCCATATATATCCTGCAGGAGTTTGATATTGATATTTTCTTTGTCACCAATTGCTATTTTTTGAGCAGTATAGCGCCTGCCGGAAAAAAAAAGTATACCGCTGTTATCATCCACAATGATATTGTATTCGCCATTTCTGCCGGTGGATGTTCCGTTTTTTCCGTTTGAGGAATTGATTAGTATCCCCGAAAGCGGTTCACCAAATGCATCGGTAACCTTGCCACTTATAGTGGTGGATGGTGTTTGTGCATGCAGTGCTGATCCGCAGAAATATATCAGCAAAAATGCAAGCAGCTGTATTGTTTTGATCGTTATCGTTGATGTATGTTGCATGTATGTATCGTTGTAAGTCAATTAAACCTGTTTACTTTTTACCAACCTGCATTCTGCCAGTTTTCTCCTGTAATAGAAAGCAGGCGATTGGCTTCGGCCAACGGCATGGGCACCCATAAAAATTTATTGGTGTAACATTTGCGCTCCGAATCGCGTACGGTGCGGCGGCCATATGTATAGGTACCATTGCTGTTGCGCTTGATTTCCATAGCAGTGATCCACCTGTCTGTTTTAGACAGATCGCCACCGGGTTCCGTCCAGCGCCGTATATCGAAATAGCGGTTTTCTTCCATCGCCAGTTCTACCCTGCGCTCATTGCGAATGCGCCGGATGAGCTCATCCTTTGAAAGTCCGGCCGGTAAATCAGGCATTCCTGCTCTTCTTCTTATTTCATTAACAGCATCAGCAGCTTCTGTTAACTGATCTGCTTCTGCAGCAGCCTCTGCAAAATTGAGGATCACTTCTCCCAGGCGGAATAGTTTCCAGTTAGCGCCCCCCACGGGGTTATCTCCTCCTGAATTGGGATGCAAAAACTTGCGTTCGAAATATCCTGTGCGGGTAGCTTTTCTTACAGTGGCGTTAATGCCTGTTTGCGGTTCGCCAACATAAGTGGCAATAATTCTTGTGCGGTTACCAATGCCCGCAGGGTAATTTTCAGGTGATTCCGCCGCTTCAGAAAAGTTCCAGAAACATTTTCTTTTAGACCCATTATAATAAATGGATGCATAAAAACGGGGGTCACGGTTTTCGTAAGGATCGTTTGGATCATATAAAGTATTATCCGTATTGTAGTTGGGCTGGAGATGTTTTTCATCGAGGTAGGGATTTTCAAGATTAAGAACAGGCTTCCCGTCAATCGTTTCATAGGAATCTACCAGTTCCTGCGAGGGGCAGGTGCCGGATTTATAACCGTCCTGCGCGCCTATGCCATCAATATTCCAGATGTTTCCCTGACCATCCCTGCTTTGGTATATCGTTTCTTTATCTACAGGATTGGCTGTATACGCCATGTTTTGTGTGAAGTATTCATTGTAGAGCGCTGATTTTTCATTTTTATCAGGACCTATAAAAGCAACATCGGAAAGATAGGTTTGGGGCAGATTTACTTTGTTGTATAATTCATAGCCGTTGCTGCGCAGGTTTTGAAGTGAAGCTTTATTAACCTCGTATGCTTCCTGCCAGTAATTGGCGCCACCATTATTAAGCGGGCTGGCTGCAAAGAGGATCATCTTCGATTTGATGGCTTCGGCCATGGCTTTATTAACACGCCCTGCTTCACCATTGGTGGTAATTCTCCAGGGTAATTCTGCTGTATTTATGGCCACATCACAATCTTCCATAATAAACTTGGCCACATCATAATAACTTGCTTTTTCAAGGCTAGAAAAGTCATCCGAAAACTCAAAAGGTTCACGGCTAACAGGTAAAACGGGTCCAAACCATTTCAGCAATTCAGCGTAATAGTATGCCCTCAGCAAATGTGCTTCAGCTTTCCACCGGCTGCGGTCAGCTTCATTTTTTACAGCAGCTTCATCAATGCGGCTGATAAAAATAGTACAGTTGCGTATAGCGCTCCAATATCTTGCCCAATAGTCGCCATTGCCTGCATCTGTGCTGATATTGGTTATCGGGTGACTGCCGGCAGATGCATCGCCGTTGTACATGCGTCCTGCCATGATCCAGGACTCCGCTTCCGCATCCGTATCCCAGGCATCATCACTCCATACCACAGGTCCGCGGCTCCAGAAAAAGTACCGGGTTCCTTTTGCCGGCATATTATTATAGCAACTGTTCAGAAATGCAGCCGTTTTATCGTTGTCGGAAAAAATTTCATCCATCGTAACCTTTCCGTCGGGCGCCATATCCAGCGCCTTTTTACAGGACTCCAGTGTAAGCAACGACACGATTAACAATAATATGATTTGTTTAATTTTCATAATTGCTTTATCTAAATTGTTAGAAAGTAATGTTTACGCCAATATTTGCCATCCTGGTTACAGGATAATCTATTGATCCTACATTTTCCGGATCAAGATGATTTAAAGGCAAATGATCCCAGGTAATAAGATTTTGTCCGCTTACGTACAATCGCAGTTCCTGTACGCCAATTTTTGTAAGGGATCTGGCGGGAAGCGTATATGCCAGTTCAATATTCTTTAACCTTGTAAAGGCGCGGTTCATAATAAAGAAGTCGTTCGCCCGGTGATTGGTGGTAGTATGTGTGCTTAAAGCAGGGTAAGTGATCTTTTCGCCGCTGGCATAACGTTCAGGCGTCCACGCGGTTTTGTGATAGCCGAAATAGGTGCCGCGTATAATATATTCATATACACCCTGTGGACTGCCAAACATACTGGAATATCGTCCTACACCCTGGAAAAATGCTGTAAAATCAAAGCCCTTATACCGCAAACCCAACGAAAACCCATAGGTCATACCAGGGATGCTGGTGTATTTAATGGGCGCCTCATCTTTGGCATCAATGGTGCCATCGCCGTTTAAATCCTGGTATATAAAATCGCCCAAACGGGGTACGCCAAAACCATAGGCCGTTTTGGCAAGATAGGCATCCAGTTCCTGCTGGCTGTTAAAATAGCCGTTGCCATTGCTGTAGTCAATTTTGTAGCCCCATTGTTGCCCGAGTGCATAGCCTGTGCTCCTGTATTGATATGCATAGGTGTCATCGCGCATGGATTCATCTACAAACTTCACCGTATTATGATTATAGCCAAAATTGCCTCTAACTGTTAAGGAAAAATCTTTAGAGAGCGACTTGTTGTAGGTCAGTTCAATTTCATAACCCCGGTTATCAACCCGTCCCAAATTTGCTTTCGGAATATTGCCTAGCGGCACACCCTGCAGTTCAGGAATCGTTCCCCTGGAAATCAGTATCTGGCTCCTGTTTTCTAAAAAATAATCGAAGGAAATGTTTAGGTCACCGAAGAGACCGAAATCCACACCAAAGTTTTGCTTTTCGGCCACTTCCCAGCTTATATTTGGATTTCCCAAAAGTCCCTGGTTAACACCCTGCCCCAAACCTAAACTACCCAGTGGCCCTCCCCCCATAGTAATGTTATCCTGGTATAGAAAGCGGGCATTGCCCATCCTGTCATTACCCACTTTACCATAAGAGGCCCTGAATTTAAGGTTGGAAACAACATTTGAGAAAGGTTGCATGAATGCCTCATTGCTCACTACCCATCCTGCAGATACCGCGGGAAAAAAGCCAAAGCGATGGCTGGGTGCAAATTGTTCTGAACCGTTGTAGCCCATATTTACTTCGGCCAGGTAGCGGTTATCATAACCATAGGTTGCTCTTGCCGCAACACCCAATACGTTGAATGGTATTTCTCCGAGTGTTGATTCCCAGTTATCGCGCTGCACCAGAACCAGACCACCAACATCGTGATTTCCGAATTGTCGCTTATAGTTAACAGAACCCTGGAGGTTAATATTATAACGCGAATCGGCTCCTTTCACCAATGAAAGCAGGCTTTCATCGGAACGTTTAATGGCATAGCTTAACTCGTCTGTTTCGTAATTAACATTAGCAAGGTAAAGCCGTTCCGATTTGCTTCCCTGCATGGCAGTGGTTGCCTTTGAGTCGTAGGAAATCATGCCCTTTATGCTTAACCCTTCTGTTACGGTTTCACTTAAATCCCAATCCAGTCCAAAGGAACTATTCAAATTAGATCTTACTTCGTTGCGGTATCCAAAACGGTTCATGATCTCAAAGGCTGAACGATCCATATAACCCGGGTCTACAATTTGACCCGGTGCAACACCATAGCCATCAATAGTAGTTGGTCCGGGCGTTATGGGAAGAATGGTTTGCGCCTGGTAAATAAGATCTGTGATCATCCAGTGGGTATCATTTCCGTATAGCCAGGCGGCAGGCATATTCACCTGTTCAATATAGCTTCCGATATTTAAAAATGCTTTAAGGTTAGATGTTATTTTATAGTCCAGGTTGGCCCTGAAGTTATAGCGATCCATCCAGGAAGAAGCATCATAACCCAGCACCGATTCCGGCTCTGTTTTGAGGTTGCCACCCTGGTGAAGGTATACACCATTCACAAAATAAGAGAGCTTACTGGTACCGCCGCTGGCGCTTACGTTTACGCGCGTTTGCGGGGAATAGCGTGCAATATATTCACGGTAATAATCGTGGTCGGGATAGATATATCTTCTAAGCGCCGCCTTGCTTTCGTAATCAGGATCATTCGGATCAAGCCCGGCAAGCGGGTTGGCATATTTATCCATTACCTCCTGCGGGAAAGGAATATCCGTAATGCCATCATTGGCGGCTGCTTCGTTTCTCAAACGCATATAATCAAGCGAATGAAGGCGCTCTGGTTCGCGGGTGAAGGAAGTAAAACTCTGTTCAGCATTAATGGTCAGCTTTGTTTTTCCTATGGATCCACGTTTGGTAGTGATGAGGATAACGCCATTGGCACCCCTTACCCCAAATACGGCTGTTGAAGAAGCATCTTTTAAAATAGAAACAGACTCTACCTCGTTAGGATCCAGTGTTCGTATATTGTCTCTTGGCACACCATCTATAAGAATAAGCGGTGACTGCCCGTTTGTAGTAGCAGCCCCACGCAAATACATGGTAGCGTCATCGCGGCCAGGTTGGCCACCGCCCGACTGAATGGAGGTTAATCCCGAGAGTCTTCCTGCCAAAGCATTGGCAAGGCTTGCAGAAGAGCTTTGCCTGAGCTCATCGGAATTTACAGAAGAAACAGCACCGGTTACCGATACTTTCTTTTGCGAGCCATATGCCACTACCACCACATCTTCCAATTCAGAAACAGCAGGCAATAATACGATCTCAATATTTTTTCTATTGCCTACGGTAAGCTCCTGTATCTGGAACCCAACAGATGAAAATACTAGCACTGCTTTTTCATTGGGTACATTGATGCTGAATGAACCATTGGCATCGGTGGTTACGCCTGTTGTGCTGCCTTTTAATATAACACTTACATTGCCGAGAGGGGTCCCATCGCCGCCTGTTACCCGGCCTGTAATAACAATGGCCGGAACTTCTGCAACAGCAGGCGGCAAAGGAACGGCAACATTGTAACGCTCCCTTTTCTTTACTACTATGGTATTGCCAACCAGTTCATAAGTTAATGGTTGGTTTTTGAAGCTGGCTTCCAAAGCCTCTTCAATGGAAACATCTTTAAGTGATAAGGTCACTTTCCCGGCAAGATCCAGCCATTCTTCCCTGTACACCATATGAAGCTTTGATTGCTTCCTGATCTTTTGCAGTACTTTTTCGAGGGAAGTATTTTGCGCTGATAAGGAAATACGCTGGGCGTATCCACTGGCGTGCACCTGCATGCAGGCAGCAATTAATAAAACAATGGTCAACCTCATAATCAGCCATGTTTTGGGATGAAGAAACATACGCACCCGCCTCGTGCAGGATAATGCTTTGCGAAACGCAATCAATCGCATAGTTTTGCTTAGTTTAGGTTAAATGAATAAAATGATCCGCTACGATTATTATTAAGAGGTTAACCTGAATACTTGCCGGAGTTCCGTTGCTGCGGGACTTCGGTTTTTCAGCTCACGCTTTTACTAATAATAAGTTTATCTTTTACGGGTTCACGATAATCTTTTTGTTATCAATTTTAAAATGAACCCCGCTTAGTTCCATTACTTTTAATACTTCCGATAAATTCATATCCCTGGGAATATCACCGGTGATACGTCCTTCCGGTATGCCATTATCATAAACTATATCAACATCGTACCAGCGTGCTAACTGGCGCAATACAGCAGGGATAGCAGCGCTGCTCATCATAAATAATCCATTCTTCCATGCTACCGTTTCTTCCAGATTCACGTCTTTCAGCAATTGCAGCGACCCGGTTTTATTAAGCCTGGCCTGCTGCCCCGGTTTAATAATAACAGCCTCCAATGATTTTTCTTTCGGTTTGGATGGCGATATTTTTATACTTCCTTTAAGCAGGGTTGTGCTTATTGCATCTTCGTCATCATAAGCATTTATATTAAAATGGGTACCCAGCACTTCAACTTCCGCTCCGTTTCTGCCCGGCGTATTTATTTTTACTTTAAAGGGTATTCTTTTCGCTGCCTTCCCCTTTGACGTCTCAGCAGTAAGATGACTTATTTCAAAGTATACTTCGCCTGTTATTTCCACTTTTCTTTCATCACCGGCAAAAGAGGCAGGATAACGTATAGATGAAGACGCATTCAACCATACTTTGCTTCCATCCGATAATACCAGTTTATATTGCCCGCCGCGTGGTGTTGTTAATGTATTAAACACTGCCGGCGCATCTTTATCATCACTGCCTTTTGTATTGTACATTAAATTTCCTCCCAGCTTGCTCACGGCAGTACCGCCCTGCTTTACCAGCATACCATTTTGTGAATCGTCCAGTAATATTGTTTTCCCGTTATCCAGCGTAAGTATCGCTTTATTGGTTCCCGGAAGCGCATCTTCCTGTAATTGTGGAGCGGCAGCGCTCACCGGTATTGTCTTTTCGTGTTGAGGAAGCAAAAAATAATAAATACCTGTACCAATACTTATAATAAGCATGGCCGCCACAGGAACCCAAAATTTCTTATACCATACAAGGGATGAATCTATGGTATCATCATCCTGCCGGCCAGCATCTTTCGGGGTAATACTATTATCAATATCACGGTAAAGTTGTAATAGCCATGCCGCTTTGTCCTTATTATTCATTAGATGCCATTCCGTGTTTTGCTGGTCACTTTCTTCTAGCCATTGCTCCACCAATTGTTGCTCCTGCTGCGTGGCGCTGCCTGCAATATAGCTGTCTAACAAACTTTTGATCTGCGAAATACTCATTTGCACTATGGCATTATATGAATGTAAAACCAGTTTGGGAAACTAATACAGGAAGTAGTCGGATGAGGAAAGTAATGGTACTATAAAAAATAGAAAAAAATTGATGATTACATCACATTAATGTAATAATACCCATACACCCAATATAGCCAGTCTTTCCAATGAAGCACGCAGGTAACTGAGCGCGGTGGTAAGCTGATTTTTTACGGTTTGCTCAGAAAGATGAAGCTGGCATGCGATTTCCTTAACAGCCAATTGATGATGCCGGCTCAACCGGTATATTTCTTTGGTACGCAGCGGGAGGTTATTGACCGCGAGCTCTATTGTTTGATTAAGATTTTTAGCAGTCAATTCATCTTCTGCATTATTAATAAAATCATTAGTAAGGCGCTGCGTCATCTCTGCATACTCGCGGCGTGTGATATTTTTACGGATATGATCAATAATGCGATACCGCACAGCAGCAAAAAGAAATGATTTGAAGGAAGTGGTAATTGCAATATTCTCCCGTTCATCCCATATATATACAAAAAGATCGTGTATGATATCCCTGGCTTCTTCAAGAGAGGCTACCCTGGAAGCCGCATAGCCCGTTAACGATGCAGCGTATAATTCATAAAGTGCGTTAAATGCAGACTGGTCACCGGACTTCAATGACTGCAGCAGTTTGGTATCGCTATGTACATTATGGGCAAGCATAATAACCCAGGGGATCGTTAATGATATTTTAAAGATAAACAACTTCGCTTGCACAACCATCCTGTACTTAGGGGCAGGACGGTTATTTACCATTACAGAAACCCGCTATGCCTCATCCATTTTATGCAAATGCTCATCCACTCTTCCACAGGCATTTTCAAAACAAAACCATGATCACCCTTTGGATAAATATGCATTTCTGCAGGCACTTTATTGTGCCGCAATGCTTCATAAAAAGAAATACTGTTGTCAACATCCACTGCTTTATCATCGCCCGCATGAATTAAAAAAGCGGGTGGCGTTTGGGCTGTAACCTGCAGCTCACTGGAAAACAATTGTATTTTTTGGGGTGACGGATTTTTACCCAGCAGGTTATTCCTCGATCCACGATGCCCCAGGCTGTCTGTCATACTGATGACAGGATATACCAATATCATAAAATCAGGACGAACACTTACCTGTGGTTTAACGGCAATAACAGGATGATTAAAATGAGTACCCGCAGTAGAAGCCAGGTGTCCGCCTGCCGAAAATCCCATAATACCAACCCTCGCCGTATCCACATTCCATTGCCGGGCATGTTGTTTTATTAATTTAATCGCCTGCTGCGCATCCTGTAATGGGCCTGTACTTTTATCCTTCATAATTCTATCATCCGGCAAGCGGTATTTTAATACAAACGCCGCTACACCCTGCTTTGCGAAATATTCAGCAATAGCAAACCCCTCTTTACCCATTACCAGGCCGCCATAGCCACCACCCGGACAAATTACAACCGCCGCGCCATTTGCATTTTCCTTTTGCGGAAGATAAACGGTTAGTGTTGGCGTAAACACTTTAAAAGCAACCGCATTAACCGAATCATAGCGTTCTTCATTGGGAACATTTAATGCCCCCGGAATATTTTTTTCATATAAGGGAATCGTTTGCTGTGCAAAAGACGCATGGCAGACCAGCATCAGCATCAATAAACCGGCAGGTAATTTTAATGACATAAAGTGAAGTTATTATAATATAAAAACACGCATGGTTTTGGGTCCATGCGCGCCCAATACCAGCGATTGTTCTATGTCGGCTGTTTTAGAAGGTCCGGCAATAAATACACCGAAACCATAATCCGCATTCCCAATTCTTTCATAGGCATGATGCATGGTTGGAACAATATCGGTTCTTTTAATGATAACAGCTAACTGCTGTGTAATAAAAGGGAGCACTCTTTGCGGAAGCATATCATCTGTAATCCAAACCGCCCCATTCTCAGCCACGCCAAATGCTGCGCTTATAATAGCAAGGTCTGCCGTTTCCAGTTCATGCGGATCATCATATTTTATTTGATTTCCGGGCATAGGCAGCGCTTTACAGAGAGATATTATTCTTTGGGCTCCTTTATATTCCTGCCCGATGATGCTTTCAATTTCGGCATAACTGTTTACGATATGCGCTACTCCGCCAATGGCAGTTAAAGTAGCTGCATATTGCTGAAGTGTACCTTCACTGTTGCGCAAAAAAGATTGAAGCTCCGGAAGGGCGCTTTGCGCCGGCTGATTGTTTTTTACTGCCCCAAGAATTCTTTCCCTGCTGTTCATTATAGTGTGAATAAAAAATCTCAAATAATAAGATACAAAAACCAAATAAAATTCAAATGACAAATTCGAAAACTAAAATTAGAAATCCGAAGGAATTGTCAACCTATAAACCACAAACACTAAACTACAAATTCATTCATCTCCCTTCCTGTTCTTTTTATACCATTCTCCGAATGACTGCTTCGGAGGCTCCGGCATTTCGCGTTGCTTATACCAGGGATTCAATTTATTATTTACTATAAACGGCACTTTGCCCATTACCCACCTGCCTGCTTTGCCCGCCAACTGATATACCGCCGGATGGGATAAGGTAAAGGTCATTCCCCGCATAGCTATTTTTTTAGCAGCAGAAGCGTATCCTTCTTTTACTATTACCTGCCGCCATTTGTACAACTGATCGTGGATATCAATTTTTACCGGGCACACATTGGTGCACGATCCGCATAATGTAGACGCAAACGGCAGGTCGGCATATTTACGCATATCAAGGTTCGGTGCAAGTATAGAACCAATAGGTCCTGCTATAGCCGTATGATAGCTATGCCCTCCGCTTCTCCTGTACACCGGGCAGGTGTTCATGCAGGCGCCGCAGCGTATGCATTTAAGAGAATTGCGGAAATCTACTCTCCCCAATTGTACACTGCGTCCATTATCTACCAGCACAATATGTATTTCCTTTCCTTTTCGAGGTTTTTTAAAATGACTGGAATACGTGGTTACCGGTTGCCCCGTAGCGCTTCTGGCCAGCAAACGTAAGAAAACGGCTAAATGTTTGCGTTGCGGTATGATCTTTTCAATACCCATACAGGCAATATGCACATCGGCCAGGTGAGCGCCCATATCGGCATTGCCTTCATTGGTACATACCACAAATTCGCCGGTTTCTGCCACGGCAAAATTAACTCCGGTCACTGCCGCACGCCTGGTCAAAAATTTTTCCCTTAAATCAAGCCTGGCGGCATTTGTGAGGAACTGAGGATCGGCATTGCCGGCCGGCGTACCCAGGTGCCGGTGAAATATTTCGCCTATTTCTTCCTTCTTTTTATGAATGCAGGGCAGCACAATATGGCTCGGTGGTTCTTCCGCCAATTGCACGATGCGTTCACCCAGATCGGTATCAATTACTTCAATACCCTGGTTTTGCAGATAGTTGTTGAGGTGACATTCTTCCGTAAGCATAGACTTACTTTTAACAACCCTGCTTATTCCATTCACCTGTAAAAGATGATACACAATTTCATTATGCTCTTTTGCATCGGCAGCCCAATGCACAATTACGCCGTTGCCTCTGGCTCTTTCCTCAAACTGCAATAAGTATTCGCTGAGATTTGATAATACATTGTTCTTGATCTGCGAAGCCGCTTCTCTTAATTGCTCCCACTCCGGCAAAGTATGCGCCGCTTTATCGCGTTTGGCGCGTACCCACCACAACGTTTCATCGTGCCAGTTTACCCGTGGCTCATCCGCATTAAACCGCTTCGCCAGCGCCGCATGATCTTCTTTATTTCCTTGGCTCATGGTATATGATTATATGACAATGCTAATATGTTAATGACTGTTCAGAACTTCAGCAATATGCTTTACCTGTACTTTGCTTTTTTGCCGGCGTAAAATACCATCCATATGCATCAGGCAACTTACATCGCCGCCAATTATATATTCTACGCCGCGGCTTAGGTGATCATTCACTCTGTCTTTACCCATTTTAACGCTAACCGCTTCTTCCGCAACACAAAATGTGCCGCCAAAACCACAGCACTCATCGGTTCTGGATAATTCCACTATTTCCAGCCCTTCCACCATACTGAGCAGTTTGCCGGGCTTTGAAAAAGGTTCGGCCACCAATTCACTCATATGCGAAAGCGCTAATCCGCGCTGTCCGTGACAGCTTTGATGCATGCCCACTTTATGGGGAAACCGGGCATTCCACTGTTCAACCTGCACTATATCGGTTAAAAATTCGGTTAGCTCATATACATGTGCTCTTATATGTTCTGCTTCCTTTTCGTTTTCAGCATCATGCAAATGTTGTTTAACGTGCAGTGCACAACTGCCTGAGGGGCACACGATATAATCAAAACCGGTAAAATTCTTCACAAACAATTCATTACAACCCCGGGTTAAATGTTCAAAGCCGGAATTGGCCATGGGCTGCCCGCAGCAGGTTTGCTTTGGAGGATATACAACGGTTACCCCGGCTTTTTCCAATACCTGCAGGGTGGCAATGGCAACATGCGGATAAAACTGGTCTATATAACATGGCACAAATAATGCTACTGTCATTTGTGAAATCATTAATAAGGGGAAGGCACTGAATAATATATCCGAAAGTAATGCAATTCCATTTTGGAACTAACCTGTACTTACCTGAATGAGCAGGTGATAAAAAAAGATACTATTTACGCGCTTTATCCGGCAGGTAATGTCCTTACAGGAATGTGTATATCTTTTCGCTTTTTTTTTAACAAGACGTATAATATAATACATTGCAATTTGCGTTATTATTACATTCAATGGGAGAAAACGCCAATACACATTTTTTTGCAAGAAGCCTTGTATTAAACGTCATAGGATTACTCACCATACTTCCTTTGGCGCCTTTGATCAATCGCTTTATTCCTCCGGTTATTATAGGTTACTGGAATGTGGATTTATTAATATCCATTATTGCCGCATTTGCTTTGGTGAGACTTGTTTTATGGATATTCAGACCGCTTATTATTCCTTCCTTTATTTTAGTGGCAGGCTTTGTAATATACAACCAGCTTACGGAAGGATATAACCTTGGGAATATGATCCTTGATTATAAAAACCTGGTAGTAAAAAGCTGGGATATCAGAGACAATAAAGAAAAAGACCTGTACCTTATTAAACCCGACCTGTTTGATTCGGGAGTGGAAAAGGCAGTAAAAGGGCTGCGGTCGAAGATTAATCCTAAAGATTCCGTTACCCGGAACTTTGCCGTAAATCACTCTATTGAATATTTTGATGATTACCATAAAAAATATGGGCCTAAGGTTCGTTATCTTTCTCTTTTTAAGTACATCAATAATAATTTCAAATATGTGGCCGATCCCGACCGTGATGAGTATTTTGCATCGCCCAGGGAAACCATTGAAAATGGTATGGGCGGAGACTGTGACGATCATACTATTTTAATGATATCGGGCCTTAAAGCTATCGGGGCCAAATGCAGGATGGTGTTAACCGAAAATCATGTATATCCTGAGCTATATTGCGGCGATAAAAAAAATTTTACTGAATTGCAGGAAGCTATCACCCACTTATTTGCTTCAGAAAACTTCACAGGCTTATACTACAGGGAGGAATCTGGCAACTACTGGATCAACCTGGATTATACCGCCCGCCACCCGGGCGGACCTTATGTAGACAACAAAGCGTATGCCGTAGTAGAATTTTAACGGGGCTGCTATATATGACTGTTTTGCTGCTCCATCCGCTGAATAGCTTTTTCGGCCCTGCTGTGCGCTTCCTTCACTTTATAATTATACCATTTATCCTTCAGCAGTTTTCTCATGGCATTATCAAAATTGCGGGTAAATACAAGATTGCTGAAACCCGTAACCCTGTCGCGGGCCGATGATAAGGCGCGTACACTAACAGAATATCCTCCCGTTACATATTGTATATAATGCCAGTAACCCGCCGGCATGAATAATGTTTCACCAAAGCTCAATACACACTCCCAGCCATTCGCGTACTTTAATGCCGGGTACTTCTCAAAATCGAGGTTTTTCATATCGCCGATACCATGAAAGTTATAGGGGAGTTTATAGAGGAGCGAAGAGTTGTTATTAGGGAATAAAGTAACTTTTTTTTGCCCGTGAAACTGGGTAAGAAAAACATGCGACATATCAATATCAAAATGATTGCGGGTACTGGAACCGCCGCCACCAAAGAACATAAGCGGTAACCAGGTAAGTATATTATCGGTTATTTTATTAAAAACCAACTGCTTTCTTATCTCCGGCTTTTCTATTAGCAAGTTAAAAAGGAATAAACGCGATTCAGTGGGTTCGCGCTGTATAAGATCTAAGTATTCACTGAATTTCATTTTGGCCATGGGGGCGCTATGCACCATATCGGGATGAGCGTTTTCGCTGCCATGTACCGGCACAATAAGGTCGCCGGCCGCTTCTTTAAAATAATCATAATTCCAAATATCTACGGCAGGCCCCTTAATAAAATCTTTAAGAATAACAGGCGTTTTTGTTCTGATAAATCGTTCAGTAAACTCCTGCTTCGTTAAACCTTCAACACGCTGAATAGGTTGTAAATTCATATGATGGCATCAAATTTAATCTGCAAAAGCAAACAATGATAAAATTTATTTTTTAAAAATCTTTTTCACAGCCCTGCTCAGTTTATTAATGTTATCTATCTGGTCCTGTATAGGAGTAAGTACAAGGTCTTCCGGCTGCACACCGGTTTCCCTATACTCTGCCTGTCTTTGTTCGGGATATAAAAGTATAAAATTGTTCTTTTCAAAATGCTTTAACAGCTTTCCAGGTAAATTTTCCATATAAGAATGGTAAGATATCGTTCCTTTCCTGGCGCTTACAGCAATAATCATGTCATTACTGTGTATTTCTCTTGCCAGCACCAAAAAATCTTCCACTTCTTCAAAATGCCGGTAAGAAACTTCTGCGCTTCCACGGTTTTTAGTTAACTCTTTCGCAAAAGCTTTTTGTGTAGCCGGCGCGCAGCATACCTGGATGCGGGCACCCGCCTGCTTCGACAATGCGATAACCCTTTTTACCCAATGATGAAATCCAATTTCATATTCCGCGTTTTTAGTTAGTACCAGAACAATTTTAGTTGTTGTGTTAAGCGGGTACTTAAACCGGCATATGAAAACCGTTTCCCATACACTGTTCAGAATATTCTGCGTTGTTGTGCCAAATAAAGAATTGAATAAAAAGGCGGTTGCCGTGTTGCTCTTGTTGGACCACTCAATAACAACATCGGAAATAAGCATTTCTTTTACCGCCCTGGCAATACCATTTGCCATGTTCAGGTCTACCCTGGTAATTGTTTGCACTTTGGTATCGGTTTCCGCACCATGCTTTACCGCTTTTTCAAGGTTCTTATTGTTCAATGCTACTTTTTCTTTCAGCCTGTCTTCATCCTGCATTACAGTAAGCATGTATATGGGTACTTTTTGCTGCTGTGTATTAAGCATCACCGAAAAATCCAGCAGGTCATCGGTTTTGTCGGGATCAATAACGGGAATAAGTATGCGCTCCTGCATATTAATTACATCGGGTATTTTACCGGCTTCTACAATGGCCAGTTTTTTCCCAGCATTCGCTGTTATAAAGGAACCAACCGTGCAGGTAACCAGTATCAGGATAATAGTACCATTCAAAACATGCTCATCAATGATCTTCATATTATACCCTATAAGAATAACAGCAATAGTAGCTGCCGCATGAGAAGTGCTGAGCCCGAACATTACATTACGCTGAATTGCGGAGAACCTGAGCATTTTTTGTGTAATAAACGCCGCAACCCATTTGGTAGAGAGCGCCATAGCTGTAAGTGTTCCGGCAATGATCAGCGCTTCGTTGCCCTTCAGTAAAACCTTCAAATCAACCAGCATGCCTACACTTATTAAAAAAAATGGTATAAATAAAGCATTGCCCGCAAACTCAATACGATTCATTAATGGCGAAGTATGTGGTATTAGCTGATTCAGCGCCAGCCCGGCAAGGAAGGCACCGATAATACCTTCCACCCCGGCTAACTCTGCTAAAAGCGCGCCCAGGAAAACCATTGCAAATACAAATATAAAATGTGTTGTTTGGTCATCCTTTATTTTCTTAAAGAACCAGCGGCCTACCAACGGAAATCCAACAAGCACAATTAAAGCAAATACCAGGAAAGAAAAGCCCAGTTTAAGCCAGAACTGCTGATTTAATTCGCCTTTTATGGAACCCGTTATTACAGCCAGTATTAATAAAACGGCCGTATCTGTAATAATAGTACCTCCTACCGTTATGGTTACTGCTTCATTTTTGGCAATGCCCATACGACTGGCTAAAGGATAGGCTACCAGCGTATGTGTAGCAAACATGCTGGATACCAGCAATGAAGCCATAAAATTAAAATGCAGGAGATAATAACATAATAAAAAACCCAGTCCCAGCGGGATAATGAATGTAAAGAATCCGAAAACCAGGCTTTTATACCTGTTCCGCTTAAACTCTGCCATATCTAATTCGAGACCGGCCAGAAACATGATATATAACAGCCCTGCTTTGCCAAATAAGTCAATACTGCCTTTGGCTATGAGGTTAAAGCCATGATCGCCAATTGCCATGCCCGCCAGTATTAAACCAATAATACTGGGTATTCGTAATTTACGAAGTAAAATAGGCGCCAGCAAAATAATAAATAATACGATAACGAAAATTGGAATCGGATCATTTAAAGGAAAAGTAAAGCCATTTAATAGTATCATAATTTGGCACAGTTATCCATTTATTGAAATGCTGTCAAAAATAATAAAATATTGCAGAGCGGTAATTTATATTGTACCCCATATCAATACTATATTATGTAAATAGTTGTTTTAGAAAATGCAGTATACTGTTTTCGGGGAAGGTGATTACAATTGGTCAGTAAATCCTAATTTTGAAAAGAAAATAATCAACTATGCCGGTTGGGAACACATCCACAGCAGAAGAGAAAGAAACGCTGGTTATAACCGAAAAACCATTCCAGCTTATTGTATGGAATGATGAGGTGAATACCTTTGAGTGGGTTATTGAAACACTGGAAGCGGTTTGCGGTCACACACACGAACAGGCAGAGCAATGCGCCTATATTATTCATTTCAAAGGCAAATACGCGGTAAAACAGGGCGAATACGATGAACTTAAACCACAATGCGATGCTATTACCGAAAGGGGCATAGGCGCAACAATAGAAATAATGGTTAATTAACGGTCTTCTTTCTTCGGGGATTAGCCAGAATTTTTGGCACTTTACGGGGAAGCGAGCGCATGCTATATGCGTTATAGCTTTTCATTTATCCCTAGTAAAGAAGGTTGTGGTATGAGTTACACTGCATCTACATTAATAATAATTACTACACTCCGGAATGTCTTATTTTGATGCAGATGAACGACCTGGCCTTGTATAGCGGTTTTGCACTTATTGATGAAAGCAGTGTCTTTGGGAATTTTCAACAGCAATTCCATCAGGTATTGATTACGCACCCGGTTAACAGGAGGCTCAGCCGGACCAATTATATACTTCCCAAACTCTTTTTGTAAACCCAAAGCAAAATACTGGGCCGCTTCCGCAGTGCGTTCTTTTAATTTGTGCCGGAATGTAATAAGAATAATCCGGGAAAAGGGAGGATAAAAAAAACGTTCGCGCCCTTCGATCTCATGCCTGAAAAACGCTGCATAATCGTGTTGCTGCACGAAATGAAGTACCGGATGCTTAGTATTAACCACCTGTATCATTACCCTGCCCTGTTCTTTTTTTCTGCCCGCCCGTCCGCTCACCTGTTCCATCAATTGAAAGGCCCGCTCATTTACCCTGAAATCAGCAAAACTTAAAATGCTATCCGCATCCAATATGCCAACAAGACTAACATGCTCAAAGTCCAGTCCCTTTACTACCATTTGTGTTCCAACAAGGATATCAATACGTTTCTGTTCAAATAATTGTATAAGGCTATCATGCGCATGTTTGCCTTTTACACTGTCAACATCCATTCTTGCAATCCTTGCTTTTGTAAAATTTTCTTCCAGGTATTCCTCAATTTTCTCTGTTCCAAAGTTACGCTGTACAAAAGTATGGTTTCCGCATGCTGCGCATGTGGCAGCATTGGGATAGGTTGTTCCGCAATAATGACAAACCAGCTTATTGCTGAGCTTATGATAGGTAAGACTAACATCGCAGTGCTTGCATTGCGGAATCCATCCGCAAACAGCACAAATCTGGTAAGGTGAATATCCCCTGCGGTTTTGAAAAAGTATTATTTGCTTATCACGCTCCAAAGCGCTTTCCATTGCTTTCTTTAATTGCGGAGAGAGTATGATCTTCGACTTATCCTTTCTCACAATTTGCTTTGTATCTATGATTTCAATTGCGGGAAGCTGAACGCCTCCATACCTTTCATTTAATACTACTAAGCCGTATTTGCCTTGCAACGCATTATAATAACTTTCAAGAGAAGGCGTTGCGCTACCCAGTAAAACTTTCGATCCAAAAAGCGTGGCATAGTAAACAGCACTGTCTCTTGCATTATACCTGGGAGCAGCATCGTACTGCTTAAATGAAGTATCATGCTCTTCATCTACTACAATTAAACCAAGGTTGGTAAACGGCAGAAAAAGAGAGGATCTGGCGCCAAGTATTATTTTTAGTTCCCCGGTTTTAATTTTATTCCATATCTCAATCCGCTCGTTCTGATTAAACTTACTATGATAAATGCCGATATATCCGCCAAAATGTTTTTGCAGCCGGCGGATAATCTGTGATGTTAGTGCAATTTCCGGCAACAAATACAGCACCTCCTTTCCCTGGCTAATGTATTGCTCTATTAGCTTAATATATATTTGTGTTTTACCGCTTGAGGTGATGCCATGCAAAAGACAAACCTGTTTCTCTGTAAATAATCCATTCAATTTTTCAAACACTTCCTGCTGAGCAGGAGTTAAACTAAAATCTACATTAATATGAAGGGGCAGGTAGCGCAAACGATCAACTGTGCGTTTTTCAAGCCATAAAATATTTTTTTCTACCAGTCCTTTCAACTGCGCATCAGACGCTCCCGATTTTTTTAAGAGTGCCGGTTTGGTAACTTCGCCTTCTGTTTTTGTAAGATGCAGATAGCTAAGTAACAGCTCTAATTGCTTTGGCGCCCGTCCCCAGTTATTCATCAGGCCGGACAGTGCATCGTCATCTGCATATACAGGATTAATAACAACATAGGTTTCTTTTTTTGCACTGTACGATTCTTTGAGCGCTTCCCAAACAAAGCATATTTTTTTTTCAATTAATCTTTTAATAACAGGATATACATGTGAAGCGTCCAGCAATTGCTGTACTTCCGTAAGCCGTAATTCCTTTTTTATATGGAGCGCCTCTGCAATAATATATTCATCATTGTCAAGGGTGGAAAAATCGTCCCCATATTCTTCATTGCACATTAAAATCGTTTCACTGCTCAGTTTAAAATAAGAAGGCAGGGCCGCAGCCATCACTTCTCCTTCGCTGCACATATAATATTGGGCTATCCATTCCCACAATTTCATCTGCTGCTCAAACACAATAGGCTCAGCATCCAGCACATTCAAAATATCCTTTGGTTCAAATGCCACGGGTTTATTGCCATGCAGCCGTTTAATAATACCTGCATATTTTTTATTTTTCCCCAGAACAACTTCTACCCGACAGCCTGCTTTTGCCTTGTCTTTTAAATGATAAGGTATATGCCAGGTATAGTTTTTGGGGAGCGCTAAAGGGATGATGATCTCTGCGAAAAGAGGAGCGTAAGAAGTGATATGATCTTTATCTGGATAAATATCCGTCATAAAGAATAAAGATAAGCCTGAAAAAATAAGAAGGCAAATTAGCGTTGAATAATTTAATCTCTTCTACAATAGTTTACATATTAAACACCACTCAGGTGTAGGCTATGCATCGGGATAAAACAGATTGGAAAATGGGTTCGAACACGGCTTCTGGTAGGGGTCGTAGACATCTATATATTTAACAGGTTTCTTAGTGTCCATTTTATTATTAAAAAAGTCTGTTGCAAGCAGAAAATCCCCCACAATCCGGCTACGGTCTACTGTATACTTTGTATTATATGGTAGAGAAAACAATGGATTATCAAGATAATAATGCCATTTCAATAATTGCTGATTGGGAAATGGCAGTCCATTAACCAAGCTTTTATTTTTTCTTGAAGCCAACAGATATTTATCAATTTCTGCTGCAGAAATATTCAGGGAAGAGGTATCTTTTATTAGAATTTTACGTACCAATGATTCAAAATTTTCAAAAAAAACATATCCTCCGGCGGCTACACCTCCGGCGCCTGCCGTTAATAACCAAATAAAATTTCTTCTTTTCATTATTCCAAAATAAAATTATTATTAGAAGATTTTATCCGCAGCCATTAATGATAATGCAGATAATGTAAGCGTAGGATTTGCCGGAGTGATACTTGGATAAACCCCGCTTCCTAAAACGAATAAGTTTCTATACTGATGATGGATGAGATTTTTGTCTACAACACCATCCTCTTTTGAATTACTCATCCGAACAGTTGAACAAATATGGTATTCAGATTTCTGAAAATAGCCATCCATCTCAATTTTTTCTATTGGCAAGAAAGAAAATATTTGATCAATATTACCTTTCAAATTATTCATTGCCTTATCTACGTACGAACTATGCTTAGTATATTCAACTTTTGGTTTTAAGAGATTATCACTCAAAACAATCTTATTATTGTCGTCAGGCAGATCTTCAAATATAAATTTTAATTTTGCTATTCTCCGCCACTTTCCGGGCTCATTCCGAATAAAGGGTGTATTAAAGCTCTCAATAATGCAAGCGGCCTCATCCTTTCGATGGTCTCCATCATAAAGCATGTACCCATTAGCCGTAATAATCGAACTTCCACCAACATTATCAATATCTTTAAAATATAAATAGACAAATGTTCCTCTTTGCTCACACAGGCCTTTTCCTGTTTTCGGATTGGTATCACCCGAATTTAATAAAATATGTGCATTAAAGATTGGGTTCGCACCCAAAGCAACAATTTCAGCATATACTTCGTAGTCTTTCCCATCGTATTGGTAAGCTACTCCCTTTATCTTATCATTCTCTGTGAGCAAATGATGCACCTGCGAACCATAGCGTATCGTCACTCTTGAATCGGCATATAAATAACCCAATGTGTTTTCAATAGTGAATTTACTATTTACCGGGCATAATCCACAAACCGCGCTTGTACAACACGCATTCCTGTTACCCGTTGCTACAGTAGCTCGGGCAGATGGCTGACTAATGTATAGCTCTTTATACCTAGCCTGAATTAATTTATCTATGGAAGAAAGTTTTTGCGGTGGCAAGGAGTAAGGTTTGCTTTTGGGAAACGGCGTAATATCCGGGCCACCGATCATCATTATTTCTTCAGCCTGAGTATAGTAAGGCTCTAATTCATCATAGGATATCGGCCAATCCTGACCAACACCATAGAGCGACTTAATCCTGAAATCATTGGGTAAAAATCTTGGGGTACAGCCTGTCCAGCAATTAGAACTACCTCCAAAATTTGGATCAAACATCCATACTTTATCTTCGTTATTGTTGATAAAGGTATCGCCTGTTTTAGCTCTTTTTTCAAATACATCTGATTGCTCTCCCCTTGCAACCTTTAGCCGTTCTGCATAAGGGTACATTATTCCCCTTTCCAATACGAGGACACGATTACCCGGAGGAGATTTTTCAAGATATTTCCTTAAAAAAAAACTTGAGGCAAACCCGGTACCCACCAGTACAAGATCGAATTTTTCCATTCCTTTTGTCAAAATTTATATCAAAAAAATGGAAGCATACACCGTATGCTTCCATCTAAAATTAAATAACTATATCTATTTTACAACAATAATGGCTGTTTTCCCCCCTCCAGGCATTCCCAAAAGTTGAAGTCCGTAAATCCCGGGAGACAGCCTGCTTCCTTTTAATCCCAGCTTACGCTCGTTAATCCCCTTTTGCAGATTCATTACTGTAGTAGAAAATACTAACTTCCCGGAGATGTCCTTAAGCATTACAACAATCCTATTAACAGGATTATCTAAAGAAAGCTTAAGCATGATATCATCTACAAAAGGATTAGGGTAAGTACCCACTATTACATTCCCAGCTGTTTTCGGATCAGCAACGGAATGTTCATGTAACAACACTGCATCCTTATTGCCGGTTTGGACAACTTTTCTTCCTGAAGGTATACTAATGTCTGAAGGAACAGCCTGAATACCAAGACTATTAATATAACCAAATCCGCTAACGATTGCCGGAGTAAGCGATATCAAAACACTTCCGTTCTCATCCGGAGCAACATTATTAATTTGTATAGTGTTCATGGTATTGTTCTTCGCATCCAAATTCACGTTTTCATTTCCTATAGTGTAGGTGGTTACCTGACCCTTACCCCTGTCCTTACATCCGCCATAGAATACAAAATTGTACCGCATGGTCTGGTTTAATCCATCAATCCGTAATTTTCCTACCTGGCTATACTCTAAGAAATAAAAGGTAGACATTACGATATCAGGAACAACCCCGGAATTATTACCTGTTGTAAGAGAATTATCTTGCCGGTTAGTACCGCTGAAGGAATTTAAGCTACCTACTACTGTCATATTGATACCTGTATTCTGATTGTCATCATTCAAAAGGTTTGGCAAAATAAATCCTTCATACACCAATTGATTCGTATTATTCCATGGCGCAGGTTGCGATGGGCCAAGTTCTGAACCGTCATTAAAGTTAATATTAACCGCATATTTAATTGTAGCACCGCTAACATAATCACTGAAATCGGAAAAGCCGGTACCGGAAACAGCTCTCACCTTATAATAGTAGATCGTACCGGTGGTTAATCCTTCATTGGTATATGTAAATACATTACCAGGAATAGTAGCAGGAAGCTTCAAGTATGTACCGTTTGGAGCATCAGACCGCCAAACTTCAAAACCTGATAAATTTGTTGTGTTAGACTTCCAGGAGAGGCTGATCGAACTTCTCGTGCTTTTGCTCATGTTGAGATTGGTGGGAGGAAGAATTACGGTATTATCATACTCCTGGATCACCATAGCATTTACAACAGCATATTTATCCGTATCAGCTTTAATTACTACATCAATAATACCCTGATCAGGCATTAAATTATTGATTTGTACTGTTTGTGAACCATTATTGGTTGCATTTAGTGAAACGGTTTGACTTCCTGCTGTAAAATACGTTACCTGCGGTTTAGTATATGATCTGCTACCAAAAAAGATTAAATTATACCTTTTATTATTGTTCAACCCGGAAATCCTGACTGTCTTCTGAGGAGAGGAAGCTTGTGTGTAGAAATAATATCCTGTCATCATTACACTATCCGGAAAAACTCCCGAATTATTGCCAGTGACTATGCCCCCGTATGTCTGTGGCCACTTTTCGAGTAATTTTACACTCATCGTAGTAACCACGCCGGTTTCCTCTTTGAGATTAGAAATTGTAGTATTCGCTGCTACTGAAGTAGATCCTACCTGTGCAGCGTTAAAACTATTCCAGGGCATAAAATTAACCGGATAATCCTTATTATTAAAGTTTACAAAGACAGAGGTAATATATTTATCTGTAACAATAATCTTTACCGTTTTAACAAAAGCTGCCCCATATTGATCTTTTGCTTTAATACTGATACCTTCATAAGTTCCGATGTGCGAACCTGTAGGAGAAAGCTGAATAACCCCATTACCATTGCCATTATCTGTAAAAGTGGCAAAGGAGGGCAAATTCGATGCGGAAAGTGTAATTACATCTCCGGGATCATCTGTTGCAGTAACCGTAACAGTCTTTACATTTCCACTTTTTGCATAAATATCTTCAATATTAATAACCGGCGCCCTGTTTGGTGTGGTTACTTTAACAATCAAAGAATTTGAACCGCCATTAGCATTTACTGCTCTAACAAGATAATAAAAAGTCTTATTTCCGGTAACCGTATTATCTACATAAAATGTATCATCCTTATTGCTGGCACCCGGATTGAGTAAAACATAGCCGCCTGTCATATAGTTAGAACGGTATATTTCATTCCGAATGGCGTTATAAGCCATATTCGTCCACGTTAATTTCACAGCATTTAAACTATTCACAAATACTCCCGTTACATTTTTAGGATTAACCGGAATCGTTCCGTCATCGGGGTTGGTTACTACTGCATGGGCTACCTTTAAAATAAAGGAAGCAGTATCCTTTCCATTCCGTCCATCATTTACATACGCTTTTACACGATATTCTCCTTCATCCCCATATTTTGGATTAAATGTTAATACGGCCGACCTGTTTGCGGAAGCTACTGTAGCGAAACCAGGTAGTCCGGAATAGGACCAGGCAAGCTGATCCGTTGCATCATTATCTGTTGCCGACAAATTAACCTGTAAGCTTTCCTGCTCTTTAACAGTTGCATTGAGGATAGGTGTAATCTTAGGCACATAATTATCGTTAACTATAAGATTAAACTGAGCCGTATTTATATCCCCCTGCGGATTGGATGCTGTTACACGAATATTGCTGTAAACACCTGCGTCAGATACGGAAGGATTAAACGTAATCACCCCTTTTCCATTAGCGGTTTGATTAAACACAGCAAATAAAGGCAGGTTACTTACCTGCAATGTAATTACAACCGGCGAGCCCGAAGTAGCTTCAACACCTAACTGAAGTTGTGTACCATAACGCATATATACATTTTCAATAGGTACAACAGAAGGTACAACACCCAGTGTTCTGGCGTCTTTTTCATTACTGTATCCTGATTTCCCACCTTCACCTTTTGCCCTTACTTTATAATAAAATAAGGAGCTGGGGTATAATTCGGCGTCATTATACGAAGTTGTGGTTGGCGGGAGGGTAGCCAATAATACATAATCCTGATTCCCGTTATATGAACGATACAACTCAATACCAGTTGCATTTGTTGCATTATTTACCCAGGCTACTTTTATAGCGGAATTACTAATGCCAACAGCGGTTAATCCATTCGGAGCAGCCGGCACAGGTGGTGGCGCTAATGTTGTGGCGCTGGCTAACATATCCCCTAATACACTAGCCGGTATGTCCTGTTTTGTAACGCCTGGTCCCTGATACTTCACAATTAACGCTTCACCTCCCGTTGCTTCAAAGAATGTAACCCTGATAGCATGCACACCTGCTGTAAGAGTAACTTGTCCTGGTATTTCATTAGCAGAATTGTGCAATCCATCATTATTCACTACCGGATTATTATCAATATATAAACGTGACCCATCATCGGACTGTAAATAGAACGTATATACACCACCGGTAGTAATGTTAATAAATCCATCAAATTTTACAGCAAAATTGTCCGGTCTCATTTGCATTCCCAGTCCAAACGCACCCACTTTCCCTGTTTTAAGGGGAGTCATTGTGTTGAAATCGGGAACTACTGACATACCGGTTTTTTCATAATAAGCATATTCTATACCCGGACCAGCCTTATCAAAGTCAGATTCTCCATACTGATTGATCGCCCTGATTTTATAGTAATAAGTTGTGGAAGGCTGTACTAATGTATCTGAAAAGCTGGTGGCATTGGCAGGCAGTACCCCAATAGTGATAAAGCCACTCAAAGGGTCTGTAGAGCGGTACAGTTCAAAAGATTTCTCATTGGCACTGTTATCGCTCCACGTAAGATTTATTTTTTTAAAAGAAACCACCGTGGCCGTCAAATTAGATGGTTTAACAGGAGCCTCTCCCGCAGGCGGAGATGGAGGATCAACAAAAGCAGCATCGGGAATGGGAGTCATCGCCCAGCCATTCGGATTAGATTTTTGCCAGGATATACTCATACTTGCCCCACCGCCTTTCTGGAAGAAAGTAACGGCTATAGGGTAAACGCCCGCTGCAAGCGTTATCGAGCCGTCTGCATTCTGTGAACCGTGTAACCCGTCATTATTAACCAATGCTGCAGCAGTGTGGTTGTAGGTAGAAAGATATAATTTGCTCCCATCATCAGAATTGGTTCTAAAAGTATAATTTCCATTGGAAGGAATGCGAATATAGCCCTCCCATAAAAAAGCGTAATTCTCTGCCTGGCTGGCGTTTGCAAGCGTTACATTAGGCACTACACCGGTTGAAATGGGTGTTAATAAATTAAAGTCAGGCAAATTGTCCCAGGTGCCGGTGTAATGCTTAAAACTAAGTCCTTTGGCCAGAGGCTGAGCAGTTACCTGGTTGCTGGGGGCTGATTTGTTACCCGCAATATCAACTGCTTTAACAGTAAAATTATAAATCTTGCCATAATCCAATCCATATAGCGTGTACCCCGTTTCAGAAGTAACATAGGATTTAATACCATTGATATAAATCTCATAATGATCCAAACCCACATCATCAGTTGATTCTTCCCATGCAAGTGCTACATAATTTCTTGTTGTGCCAGTTACATACAGGTTACCCGGTGCCGTGGGAGGCTCAATATCCTTTTGCGTAGCGGCAGATGCTTCATTTGAAACCGGAGATGCTGCGGTATTATTTACAGCCCTTACGATGTAATAGTATTTAACTCCCGGAGTTAATCCCTCTTTTATGAAGGAGAACACATTTCCATCAACGAGGCTAATAAACTGATAAGGTCCGCCAGACTGAGTTGCCTGGTAAATTTCAAAATTGGTTTGAGGGTAAGCCGGGTTCGGATTACTGCTCCAGTTCAGCTTCAAAGAAGTATAGGAAAGCGGGATAACAATCAGGTTGGTTGCCGCGTCTGGCTTGTTAGTACCATTAGCATTAATAACAGTAAAAGGATTACTAAATGTGCTGGCACAGCCAAATTGTTCAGTAACCTTCACCTTATAGCTACCTATACCCACTCCATTTACAGCATTACCATTACTGAGGGTAGTAGTATCACCCACTTTCTCCCATTTATAATCCGCATAACCGGCAGGAACTTCTAAATTTACAGTAGTTTTTCCATCAGGTGCGGGTAACACTTTACTTCCTAAACCACTTACTTTTATTGTAGGTGGTATAGTGCTGGTTTTGTATTTAATTTCAACTGGAAGAGGTGACCAATCTGACCAGGTTGTTCCTTTTCTTATCCGACAGGAGTAAACGCCAATATCTGTTACCGTAAGCGTATTGGAAGCAGTTCCTTCCCCGGTAAGCAATACACCATTTTTCCGCCACTGGTATTCATTGAATCCTGCAGTAACACCTATGGTTGTATTAACAGAACCCGGACCTGTATTACAGAATTCAGTTTTGCCATACAAGGGCCATGGATTGGCTTTATTGGCACGATTTAAAAACGGAAAATAATCGGCTTCGCCCCATGCAGAATACCAGCAGCCATGACCCTGATTTGGATATTCTGTATAAGTGAAATTCGCTCCCGCGTTCTGTGCAATCTTATTAAGATATTGTGAACTAATAGGCGAAGGATTTAGGTCTAACCCTCCCTGAAATAACCAAATGGGAGTAAATTTATTATTGATAATAATAGTGTTTAGGCTTGAACCAGAACTACTTATAGGCAGGCATGCTGCAATCAGGTTTGGGTATGCCTCAAAGAATTTCCAGGTAGAAAGCCCGCCCCCGGAAAGCCCGTCTACAGATATTCTGAAAGGGTCAACATAAATCTGAGGAATAAGAAAATTTTCTATCAGTTCTTTTATAAACCCCCTCCTTTCACCACCCCAGCTACCATCCGACTCATCTGTTTGCGGATACAAAAGAAACCCATTAAAAGTGCCATTATCTACTGCATTCTTATGCAATTCTCCTCCGTGAAACAACTGATATTCGTTATCGTAAATACTACCTCTCTCCCCTTTACCATGAAAGAAAAGGAATAATGGGTATTTGGTATTACCTGAAGCATCGTAGTTTTTTGGCCATTTAAGCCGAAAAGGAATCCCTTTATAGATATACGCCTTAAACGAAGAAGTGTTCCAGGGTAAACGGTTGGTTTTTACCCATTTCCCTGGCTCGCCAAATACCGGCTCGGCTGGCGGATTACCGGGATTATACACTACAACCGGATCGTTGGGATTAAAAACCTGTCCTACAACAGGTATAGCCATTCCCGTAATAAATACTAACAAACAACCCCAGACTAAATTGCGTACGAATCGGTTCATATTAAGTTTTTTTCTGTAACAGTATAGAGGTTCCAGGGAGGAGATTGGGCTTAGAAGAAAGGATTAGTGTTTATGAAAACAATAACTTTAAAACTGCTTAAATGCTCATTATACGAAAAAAAAATGGAAACAGGCTTGTCAAAAGACGATTGGAAATAAATTTGACGCCGAAGTACAGACTTTACAACATCAATAAGGAACTGCAAGGTATAAAAGTATTTTTGATTATTCAACATCTTAACATAAGAATTTTATCTGGAATAAGCGCATGCTGACAACCAGCGTATTAAAAAATCCCGCATTTATCATTCATCAAAACATACAGCTTATTTGTTAACTGCATTCATAGAAAGCATCCACTTGAATGATATTTTACTAACAGCTTATACATCAAAACAGGAGCATTTGGTTTTGTTACCTGTAGTTATAGCTGTATAATTGTTTCTGGAAGTAGCCAATGCAACGTTTCTTAATATTTTTTACTCACCTCCCTGTTCAATAATATCATTATTTTTCAATAATGCACTGGAAAACTATTCCTCTTATTTTCATCTGTACCACACTGCTAAGTAGTGCTTACGCGCAAACCTGTACCAACTTAGGACAAAACCCGGGTACAGCATTCCCGGTATGTGGCACATCTACCTTTACACAACAAACCGTTCCGGCCTGCGGGGGGCGCTTAATTCCTGTTCCCGGCTGCGAAAACGATGATGCCGCCTATGGAGACCTCAACCCATTCTGGTACAAGTTCACCTGTTTTGCTTCAGGTACACTCGGCTTTACCATTACCCCGCTTACTGAATCTGATGATTACGACTGGCAATTGTTTGACATAACCGGCCATAATGCCGCAGAGGTGTACACTAACCGAAATTTATACATAGCCAGCAACTGGTCTGCACGTCCGGGTGCAACCGGTACCGCTTCCAATGCCGGTTCGTTTACCAATTGCGCCGGATTCGACTACCCTAATAAAAGTAAAATGCCCACCCTTATAGAGGGTCGCCAGTACCTTTTATTAGTGAGCCATTTTACCATAACCAACCAAAGCGGATATAAGCTCAGCTTTACAGGCGGCACCGCCAATATAACCGATCCAAAAATTCCGCATCTCCAGAACGCAAGAGCGTATTGCGATGGTACCAATGTTATTGTGAGGCTGAATAAAAAAATGAGATGCAATTCTCTTGCGGCAGATGGAAGCGACTTTACAGTTTCAAATCCTGCCTACTCCGTCATTGGGGCATCTGCAGCCGGTTGCCTTTCGGGCTTCGATATGGACTCTGTTACACTTACACTGAACAGTCCATTACCTACCGGCGATTATTCCATTATCATGAAAAAAGGCTCAGATGATAACACCCTCTTAGATAATTGTGACCGGGGTGTTGAAGAAGGAGAAAAAATACCATTTAGCGTTTTACCGGTTCGGCCTACCCCTATGGATAGTTTAACTACGCCGGGCTGTGCACCGGGTATGCTGCAGTTGCTGTTTAAGAAACCTATCCGCTGTAATTCCATAGCCTCCAACGGAAGCGATTTTATGATAACCGGATCACCCGGTATTGCCATTGCCTCCGCTTCCGGCAACTGTAACGATAATAATACCAGTAATATAATAAACATACAGCTTACCGCCCCTGCAGTACAAAAAGGATCATATACTATAACGCTCCGGAGCGGAAGCGATGGCAATACTATTATTGATGAATGCGGGGAAGAAACACCTGCAGGAGCCGCTTTAAGCTTCACCACAAAAGATACCGTTTCCGCGGCATTTGACTATACCATTTTTTATGGCTGTAAAACAGATACCATTATATACACTCATAACGGGGCTAACGAGGTAAATGAATGGATGTGGTTGTTTGATGACAACAGCTCCGGGAACAGCAGGGAGCTTCAAAAAACATACCCGGTTTTCGGTCATAAGAATACAACACTTATTGTTTCAAACGGCGTTTGCAGCGATACCGTATCTGCAGATATTTTTTTGGATAACGAACTGAAAGCAGATTTCGAAGCCCCTGAATTTATTTGCCCCAGGGATACTACCATATACAAGGATGTAAGTACCGGCAACATTGTACACTGGAACTGGAATTTTGGCAACGGCGCAAGAAGCATCATGAAATCTCCACCTGCCCAATCATACCCGGCGCCTTTAAGAGACCAGGAATATAACATTCAGCTCATTGTTATGAATAATCATGGCTGTATGGACACCACCGTGAAAAAAGTAAAATTGGTAAGCAGTTGTTATATTGATGTCCCTTCCGCATTTACTCCAAATGGCGATAACCTCAATGATTATCTTTACCCTTTAAATGCCTATAAAGCCGCTAATCTTATTTTCAGGGTGTTTAATTTATACGGACAAAAAGTGTTTGAAACTACTGATCGTTTCAAAAAATGGGATGGAACCATTAACGGAAAGATTCAGGGTAGCGGCACTTATGTATGGGCCCTGGAATACACGCATACAGATACCGGCCGCAGGTTCCACCTAAAAGGTACAACTACGCTTATCAGGTAATGCTTTTCATTAACTGCACATATGTCATCTCTGGCACGAAATATGGATGATCATCCATGATCTATGCAAAATTTTATTCCCGGCAGTAAAAAATACGGACATTAAACAACATCCGGATAAACGGATCGTTTACATCTTTACTATTAACTCCTTACCAGTATGAAAAATGCAGATAAACTTTTCTTTGCTCTTGTTGCCATAAGTTATTTTATACTTTATGGAGTAATGGCTATGCTGAGTTAATTGCATCTTCTTAACTTTACACTTATACCTGCCTGGGCAGGCAACGCGTTACAGCTTTTCTTAATTGTTATAAAACCTTTTTATGAAGCATAGTCTTTTGTTTGGAAAATATGCACTGCTCCTCCTGCTTTTTTCCACTTTTGCATTTAGTTCCTGTCAAAAAGATAAAGGCGATGAAGCAAAGGAACCAACCAAAAAAGAACTGTTGTCAAACAAATGGAAGGTATCTGATGTAAAAAATTCAGGCGGTACCAGCGTTATTGATTTTCCTGTTCCACAGATAGTATGCCTGAAAGATAATATTTTTACACTCAAGGCAGATAACACCTATACTATTGACGAAGGAGCCGTAACCTGCGATCCTTCTTCCGCAAGTTCGGGCACATGGAGCCTGACCAGCAATGATACCAAAATTCAATTTACACCGTCCACCGGCGACCCGTTAACGTTTGATCTTATTGATGTGAATGCTACTACATTAAAGATAGCTTATGCAATTACTGATTCTGATTTTCCGGGGGCTGACGGTACGTATACCATCATTCTGGTAAAGGCATAGCAAAGAAAATTACATTATACAGGAGTTACTTCATACACCGGGCTGAATAAATACATTTTGCCCGTTTTTATTTCTAAGCACCTGATCCGCTTTCGCAACTGATCACCGCGTTTAAATACTCTGCCATCGTCTGTGCGGAATGACCCGTTAACATCAATTTGTTCTACCAGCTTTTTGTCATCCCCTTTCTGATCATATTTCCTGAGTACCCTTATCAAACCATCTTCCGCACAACTGCCGGCCGCAGGGCTACGCATGGTTGTTTTTACTTCATTTGCAATATCCGCCGGAAAAAGATCAAGCAACAGGAATTGCTGCAAAATCTCCCCATACACTAATTTCCACTCTTTTCCATGAGATGCGATCCGGTTTCCATATTTTTCAAAAGCTATAAGATGTGCCAGCTCATGCAGTAAAGTGATTAAAAATGCAAATGCATTCAGATTGCCATTTACGCTGATACGATGATTTTTTCCATGAACAGCAAACCTGTAATCTCCCAAAACACTCCTTCTTTCTTTTGTAATAGTAAGATGCACTTTATAGTGCTGAAGATATTGCATTACCGTATGATAAGCGCCGGCAGGCAAATAGGAATTCAAAGTACCGAGAGGAGCTTCGTGTTTTTTACGCATTTTTTTGCTTACCGGCTTTAAGCAGCACGCTTATTTCAAGAAAAGTATATACTAAGTAAAAGAGCATGCAGGCAATGATTGATACCTTATTTACCTTAGCCGCCGTTTGTGCATATACCAGCGCCACTACAGCCACCAATACCAGCTTTACCAGGAAAGCAATATAAAAATAACGGATAAAAAGCTGTGCGGAAGCAGATTTTGTGGCTTTTTGCTGAAACAAAAACGAAATGAAACTTAACCCGAATAAAAACGCATTGCCCCAAAGCAATACGCTTATATTAAATCCATACTGAATGAGCAGCCTTTGGAAAATCACAACCAGTGCGCCCAGGATCAGGAAAAGAAAAACAGAAGGCAGGAAAATCTTTACACCATTCATATTATATATTCTGGAAGCAAATCTACAACAACCGGCAGGGAAGGCCAATTTGGAATGTACCCTCCAATTCACGGCAATAATAACAATGCTTTTTATTGAGTTGTTGGCTCCTCCATACATTAAACTAAAGCAGCTATATAACTACCTATACATCAATGTTGGGCAAGTCGGTAAAATCATCGTAAGCAAGGTTTTTTTATCATTGCATTATTTCATCCTATTTCACTACCTTTGCAAACCTTAAAACAAAAAGCATGGCAAACCGGCATGAATATGAGATTGCTTTTGTGGGGCTGAAGCCGGGAAAGCACGAATATGTTTATGAGATAGATGATAAGTTCTTTGCAAACCACCAGCCCCAGGACTTTACAGATACACGGGTTACCGTAAAGCTGATCCTGGATAAAAAAACCGCTTTTCTCATGCTTAAATTTGAGATTGGAGGAACGGTTACCCTGGTATGCGACTTATGTGGCAATACCTTAGAAAAGAATTTGTGGGATGATTTTGAAGTACTGGTGAAAATGGTAGACAACCCGGATGAGATGAATGTATCAGAAGAAGATCCGGATGTTTATTATATATCAAGAACCGAAAGCCACATTAATGTAGAAGGCTGGATATACGAATTTATTAACCTGAGTATTCCGTTGCAACGAACATGTGGTGAAAACCCAGATGGCAGTTCAAAATGCAACCAGGAAGCGCTGGATATGCTCAGGAAACTAAATGAACGCGATACAGAACATGGAAATCCGATCTGGAAAGATCTGGATAAATTCAGAAACAATTAAAATTTAGTGTTATGCCCAATCCAAAACGCAGACACTCTCAGCAACGCAGTGCGAAAAGAAGGACACATTATATAGCTGAGACCGTGACGTTAAGTAAAGACAGCGCTACAGGCGAATCGCATGTACGCCACCGTGCACATGTAAGCGAAGGAAAGCTCTACTACAAAGGGAAGGTAGTGGTAGAAAAATCGCCGATTAAATAGCTTTTCTTTCCATTTTTAATATGGTTCCCAATTCCGGATAAATAATATTATTTGGATTTGGGATTTGTATTTTCCGGATTTTCCTCAAATTTGCTGCATGATCATCGCCTTAGATATGATGGGTGGCGACTACGCACCATTGGAAGCTGTTAAAGGAACATTGTCATACTTGTCAGAAGCACCGGATCCGGCTCATCTTCTTTTAATAGGAGACGAGGTTCAACTGCAACTGCTTTTACAGCAATACCCGCTAAAGCCGGGTTGTTTTACCATCATTCATGCTTCGCAGGTAATTGACATGCATGAACACCCTACAAAGGCGCTTAAAGAAAAACAACACTCTTCTATTGCTATAGGCTTTCATTTATTGGCCACCGGAAAGGCCGATGCTATTATTAGCGCGGGCAATACCGGCGCTATGCTGGTAGGTGCATTATACAGCATCAAACCTATAGAAGGCGTAAACCGCCCCACTATTGGCGCCTATATGCCCCGCGAAAATGGGAAATTGGGACTTTTATTAGATGCGGGTATTAATGCCGATTGCAAACCCGAAAATCTAAATCAGTTCGCTATTTTGGGTTCCTTATTCGTTCAGCATGTATGGAATATTGAAAATCCGGGCGTTGCCCTGCTGAATATTGGCGAGGAAGAAGGTAAAGGAAACCTGCTTGCACAGGCTACTTACCCCTTACTTAAAGAAAATCCCTTGATCAATTTCATTGGCAATATAGAGGGACGCGATGTTTTTCTGGATAAAGCCGATGTAATTGTTTGCGAAGGTTTTACAGGTAACGTGATGCTTAAAATGGCGGAAAGTGTATACGATATTATTAAACGCCGCAATATTCACGATGCCTATTTTGACCGCTTTGAGTTTGAACAATATGGCGGTGTTCCTGTTTTGGGCGTTAATAAACCCGTGATCATCGGCCATGGCATTTCAAACGAACCATCCTTTAAGAACATGATCCTGATGGCTCAAAAAATAGTGGAGATAAACCTTATTGAAAAAATTAAGAAGAGTTTCAAACCACAATAATAGATTCCGGCCGGATTACTGCGGGAATAAGTACAGGTGAGGTTACTGGAATTATTCTATAGCTCACTGCAGCTAACAATAAACTATAAACGACAAACCATAAATAAATCGTTTTTAATATCCCCACTTAATTAATGTAGAACCCCAGGTAAATCCTCCGCCAAAAGCAGCCAATACAATATTATCTCCTTTTTTTAGCTGATCCTGCCATTCCCATAAACAAAGCGGAATGGTGCCTGCGGTTGTGTTGCCGAACTTTTGAATATTCAGCATTACTTTTTCATGCGGAAGTCCCATACGATTGGCGGTAGCGTCAATAATACGCTTGTTTGCCTGGTGGGGAACCAGCCAGGCCACATCATCAGCGCCAAGGTTATTGCGCTGCATTAATTCATAGCTCACATCCGCCATATCTCTTACCGCGTGCTTAAACACAGGTTGGCCTTCCTGGTATATATAATGCTCTTTATTGGTAACCGTTTCTACGGATGCAGGCTTCAGAGAACCGCCCGCTTTCATGTGCAGGTGATGTCCGCCGGCGCCATCGCTTTTTAAAATACTATCCAATACGCCATACCCTTCCGTGTTGGGTTCCAGCAAAACCGCACCAGCACCATCGCCAAAAATAATGCAGGTAGTACGATCGCTATAATCAACTATAGCGCTCATTTTGTCGCCTCCGGCCACTATCACTTTTTTGTACCGCCCGCTTTCTATTAGCGCGGCTCCTGTAGTTAAAGCATATAAAAAACCTGAACAGGCAGCCGCCAGGTCAAAGCCCCAGGCATTTACCGCACCCAGTTTATGACAGGCAATATTTGCTGTAGAAGGAAATATGGTATCGGGGGTAACCGTTCCCACTATTAAACAATCTATTTCATCTGCCCCTATTTTTCTTTTGTCTAAAATTTCCTGCACGGCCGGCACTACCATATCAGATGTACCCAGGTTTTGACCTTTCAATATCCTTCTTTCTGCTATTCCCGTTCGGGTAAGTATCCACTCATCATTGGTGTCTACCATTTTTTCCAGTTCAGCGTTTGTTAAACGGTATTCAGGCACATATCCGCCAACGGCAGTAATGGCGGCAGTAATTTTTGAACTCATATTCCTTGTATTTCAAAATTGGGCACGAAAATACAATTATAGTGATAAACCAACCCAGGGATACCGTTTTTCTGTTTAATTTATATTATATAAAAATCCGGCTTAAAAATTGAACAGGGAACATGCGCTTAATTTTTTGAGGAAATCCTTTCTTTATAACCCGTGCAAACAGGAATTAATAGCTTTCCTGCAAGCACAATGCTTTATCTTTGCCATCTTTACAATAAGAAATGATAGCTTTTGTTACAGGTAAGTTTGTATATAAATCTCCCGCAGTAGTGCATGTAGATGTTAATGGAGTAGGCTATGAGGTGCAGGTAAGCCTCAATACCTATTCCAAAATACAATCGCTTGAAAAAGGCTCTTTGTATACCTGGCTTCATATTAAGGAAGACGCCCATACCTTATATGGTTTTTTCGACATGGCTGAAAAAAATATATTTACCCAGTTAATCAGCGTAAACGGCGTAGGTACTTCAACAGCCAGGATGATGCTTTCAGCTATGCAGCCCGATGAGCTGGCGCAGGCTATTATAAAAGGTGATACCTTTCGTTTGGAAAAAATAAAAGGTATAGGCAAAAAATCGGCAGAAAGGATTGTACTTGAACTGAGAGATAAAATGGGCAAAACCAGCTTTGAAACCACCGGTTCCGCCCTCATAAACAATACTTTGGAACAGGATGCGTTAAATGCCCTGGTGGCACTGGGCATTGTTCGCAACGTAGCGGAAAATGCCATTAAAAAAGCCTCCGCGTCCGCTCCCTCTGCTGAAAACCTCGAAACATTAATTAAAAAAGCATTACAGCTTATTTGAGAAAAAATCTACCTACTAAACAAGAAGGGAAAATTGGCTTTACGAAACTGGAACATACTTCGTACAATAGTATGTATTGCTGCGGTATCAACATTTGGCACAGTAGTATTTGCTGCTCCTGCGCGCGCCGGTAATACATACCAGATCAGGGATACTATACCCCTGCCCCAGGATTCATTACCCGTACAGGATACATTAAAATACCCCATTTCAGACCGGCGGAGCGACCAGTTTAGCTCAACGCGTTTCCGGGGCTTCGACCTTAAAGACCCCGCTAATATTACCGATTCTATTGTTTATGATTATAAGGAGAAAAAATATTACATCATTGAAAAAATAGGTAATAAATACTACCGCAAACCTACTTCGCTCACTTTTGAAGAATTTACCAGGATACAGGCAAGAAGGCAGGAAAATGATTATTTCAGGCAGCGCGCCAATACCATCAGCTTATTGAACAGGAGCCTGCTGCGCCCTAAACTTACCGCTACCGATGATTTGTTCAACCGTCTTTTTGGAAACGGGAAGATTGATATTCGGCCACAGGGTAACGTAACCATTACCGCCGGCTACCAGGGTCAGAACATCAAAAACCCTACGTTGCCGGAGAGAGCCCGGAAAAACGGAGGCTTCGATTTTGATATGGCTGCAAACCTTAACGTAATTGCCAATATTGGCAGTAAGGTAAAACTGCCCATTTCATATAACACGCAATCTACATTTGACTGGGAAAACCAGTTGAAGCTGGAATATACGGGTACCGCTGATGAAATCATTAAAAAAATTGAGCTGGGTAATACCAGTTTCGCTTCCAAAGGCACTTTAATTCCGGGAGCCCAATCGCTTTTTGGTATAAAAACACAGTTGCAGTTTGGAAAACTTTGGGTAACCGGTGTATTTGCTACCCAAAAATCACAAAGACAGTCGAGAGCGCTGCAGGGAGGCGCATCTACATCGCAAATTACGGTGAGAGGTGATGATTATGATGAGAACCGCCACTTTTTATTGGCTCAATACTTCAATAAAAAGTACAACGATGCCATGAAAACCCTGCCGGTAATAAGCTCCCAGGTACAGGTAATGCGCCTGGAAGTGTGGGTAACCAACAGAATGGGCGGCACTACCACCGATACCAGGGACATTGTGGGATTGATGGATATTGGAGAACCCCGCCCCTTTGGACCGTGGGGAGGATCGGGAAATAACCTGGAATTGCCCGGTAATGATGCCAATAACCTCTACCGCCAGATTACCGGCAACCAGTCAAACAGAAATCCCTCCCTGGTAGTAGGCAACCTTACAGGAATGGGGTTACGGCAGGTGCAGGATTTTGAAAAGACCTTTGCACGCAAACTCGATTCGAGCCAGTATATTTATAATTCGCAATTGGGTTATGTGTCATTAAACGGCGCATTACAACCCAACGAAGTATTGGCTGTAGCCTTTCAGTATTCCTATAACGGACGGGTATACCAGGTAGGTGAGTTTTCACAGGATATTCCGGTTGATTCTACTTCCGGCGTTCAAAAAGTGCTGTTCCTGAAATTATTAAAAGCCACATCAGCACGTACCCAGCTACCTGTTTGGGACCTGATGATGAAAAATATTTATACGCTCAAAAGTGATAACGGAGACTACCTCTCCTCATTAGACCGTACCGACTTTCAGTTAAATGTATTATATGATGAACCCGGGGGAGGGCAAAAAAGATACTTACCGGAAGGCAACCAGGCAGGTGTACCTTTACTTACACTGCTGAACCTCGACAGGCTCAATAACCAAAACGATCCTCAGCCGGATGGTGTTTTCGACTTTATGGAAGGCTATACCGTTATGTCGGATAAAGCTCAGATTGTGTTTCCCGTACTGGAGCCTTTTGGCCGCGACCTTGCTTTTGCCTTTAGCGACCCTGCTCTTCAACAAAAGTATTTGTACCTGCCATTATACGACACCATTAAAGCTATAGCACAAACCTATGCCAACCTGAACCGGTTTGTAATGAAAGGAATGGCAAAGGCCTCTTCTATGGGCCAATCTGAAATATCATTGAACGCGTTTAATGTACCCCAGGGGTCGGTAACCGTTTCCGCCGGAGGACGAACACTACAGGAGGGCGCCGATTATGAAGTGAACTATAGCCTGGGAACAGTAAGGATACTTAACCAGGCCATTCTGAGTTCCGGCATACCCGTAGACGTGCAGTTTGAAAACCAGGCTGCGTTTGGCATGCAGCAGCGGAATTATATGGGACTGCGCTTAGATTACCTGGCAAACAAAAACCTTACTATAGGCGCCACTGCCGTACGGCTGAGTGAAAGACCCTATTTTACCAAGATGGGTTATGGCGAAGATCCCATACGCAATACCATGCTGGGCATGGATTTCAGCTACCGCAACGAAGTGCCGCGGCTGAACAGGCTATTGGATAAGCTTCCTTTTTATACGCCCGAAGGCATTTCCTCCATTACCGCTTTTGGTGAAGCGGCAAAAATTATTCCCGGACATGCGCCGCAGATCGGGAAAGGCAAAAACGGCCTGATTTATATTGATGACTTTGAAGGAACAAGAGCGAGTATTGATTTGCGCTTCCCGCTTATAAGCTGGGCTTTGGCAAGTACGCCCCTTGGCGCTACCGATAAAAACGGGAATGTGCTGTTTCCTGAAGCCGCACTTTATAACAACTATGATTATGGCAAAAACAGGGCAAAATTAGCATGGTACAATATTGAACCGGTATTACAGGAAAGAAGAAACGCCAGTAACCCGCTCCAGAATAATATAGAGGAGCTTTCTGACCCCCGCGTACGGGCGGTATCCCAGTCGGAAATATTTCCCCTGCGCACGCCTGATTTTGGATTAAATCAATTAGTAACATTTGACCTGGCCTATTATCCAAAAGAAAGAGGTCCTTATAACTACGATGCAACCGGCATAGACGGAACGGGCAAACTAAATAACCCGTTAAAAAGATGGGGCGGCATGATGCGCGCTATTGACCAAACAGATTTTGAAACCAATAATGTGGAATTCATTGAGTTCTGGATACTCGATCCTTTTATTAAAAATACTAACCCCGCCGGCGGGCAACTGTATTTTAATTTAGGCAATGTATCGGAAGACATTTTGAAAGATGGCAAGAGAGCCTATGAAAACGGACTCCCCACCCCTAAAATCCCTGCCCAAACAGATCATTCTATTTGGGGTACCGTTCCCGTTAACCCTATACAGGTTACACAGGCATTCAGTAATGAACCCGATGACCGGCCTTACCAGGATGTAGGGTTTGATGGCAACAGGGATGAAGACGAACAAATATTACACCAGCAGTATCTTCAAATCTTAGAAAGCACATTAGGAAGTGGCTCAGCAGCATACCAGCAGGCACTGGCCGACCCTTCTTCAGATAATTTCCGTTACTACCGGGATGGCGCGTACGATCAATCCAATACGGGTATACTCGGCCGTTATAAAAACTTCAACGGTCCGCAGGGCAACTCCCCCGTTTCATCGGGTAGCTCGGAGTTTTCGTCTGCCGCCACCATGTATCCCGATGCCGAAGACCTGAACAAAGACAATACACTTAATGAAAATGAAGAATATTTTCAGTATCGCATAGCCATTAAGCCTACTACCGATCCTGAAATGCAGATTGGAAACAACTTTATTGTTGATAAAAAAGAAGTAGCCGTACAGCTCGCGAATGGGAGTAAAGAAAATCAAATGTGGTACCAGTTCCGGGTTCCGATTGACGCGTACGATAAAAAAATCGGCAATATCCCCGATTTTAAATCCATACAATTTATCAGGATGTTCCTCACCGGTTTTGAAGACTCTACCGTACTGCGTTTTGCCAAACTGGAATTAGTAAGAAATCAATGGAGAAAATTTACTTATGAATTAGATACAGCAGGTATCTATAAACCCATCAGCCCCGCAGATCCGGTAAATTTTAATGTGGGTGCGGTAAATATAGAAGAAAACGATCGCCGGCAACCGGTTCCCTATCGCATGCCGCCCGGTATTGAAAGAGTACAATCGCTCAGCAACGGCGGTATTAATATTTTACAGAATGAACAATCCATGAACATGCAGATATGTAATCTGCCTAATGGAGAATCAAGGAGCGTATTTAAAACCATGAATTTAGACATCAGGCAGTATCGCCGGTTAATGATGTTCATTCATGCCGAAAGTGTAAATGGGCAACCTGCTTTATCCGATGGAAGAATTAATGCAGTAATAAGAATCGGGAATGATTTCATCAACAATTTTTATGAAATAAAAATTCCGCTTAAAATAACCCCGCCTGGCGCTACGGCTGACACAGATATATGGCCGGAAGAAAACAACCTCGATTTTGACCTGGGCGTACTGGAGCAATTAAAAGCGGAAAGGAATCTTCAATTGGTTAACCCCAATGCCATTTACCGGAAAACAGTGGATAGCCGTATGTATTCGGTGATCGGTAATCCCAACTTCGGCGAAGTAAAAGGATTCCTGGTGGGCATTGAAAACCCTGGTGACGGCACGGGATCGCCTGTCTGTACAGAAGTATGGATAAATGAACTCCGGCTTTCACAGATTGATGAAAAAGGCGGATGGGCCGCCTTGGGCAGGGTTGACATTGCCCTGGCCGATTTGGGTACGCTTACTTTTTCAGGCAATACCCATTCTGTTGGGTTTGGCGCATTGGAACAAAGAGTAAATGAAAGGGCAAGAGATAATTTTGCTCAGTTCGATGCTGCTGCTAACTTAGAGTTAGGAAAATTACTGCCCCGTGGTGCCGGAATAGAAATCCCTTTTTACGCCAGTGTTTCCCAAACCATCAGCACCCCGGAATATGACCCCTATGACATGGATATCAAGCTAAAAGATAAGCTGGGGGCCGCACAGGGAAATTTAAAAGACTCCATAAGAAACGCAGCCATTGATATTACCACCATTAAAACCGTAAATTTCACCAATGTAAGAAAAGTATTGCCGGAAGGAAAGCGGCAAAGATTATGGAGCATTTCCAATCTCGACCTCAGCTACTCCTATACTTCCATTAAACAGCACAATCCGCTGGTTGAAAACAACGAGATCAAAAAATATAAAGCAGGTATAGGATACAATTACACCGGCCAGGTAAAATCGTGGGAGCCATTTAAAAACATGTTCAAAAGCAAATCGGCATGGCTGGCAATGGTGCGTGATTTTAATCTCAATTTCACCCCTTCGCTTATTGGTATCCGCTGGGATGTGAACCGGCAGTTTGGCGCGTTGCGCCCCCGTGAAGTATATGTTCCGGGTACAGCTCCCAGCCCCTTTAAAATTCCCGAAACTTACGATAAGTTCTTTACTTTCGACAGGCATTATAATTACCGCTGGGATATCAGCCGCTCGCTGAATTTCGATTACGAGGCCATGAATAATGCCAGGATAGACGAGCCTGCCGGCAGATTGGATAATAAGGCAAAAAAAGATACCGTATTCCGGAATTTATTTAAAGGGGGAAGAAATGTGTTATACAACCAGCGGGCCGATCTTACCTATGCTTTACCTACTTCCAAATTGCCGGTACTCGACTGGACAAACGCCAACCTCGCCTATAAAACAACATATAGCTGGATCGGGGCATCGCGGCTGGCAATAAACCTGGGTAATACCATACAAAACAGCAACGCAAAAGCAGCTACGGTTGATCTTGATTTTAACAGGCTGTACAGCAAATTCAGGATATTCAGGGCATTGGAGCAACAGGGCGATAACGCCCCGAAACCACCGCCAGCCGGCAATCAAAAAGCAGATACGGCTAATACCAGAAAAAAGCGCAATCCAAATGAGCTGCCCGAATTGAATGGTTTTGTGAAAGGCATCGGTAAAATTATCACATCTGTTAAACGGATTAATTTCACCTATAGTGAAGGCGCTACTTCATTTATACCGGGCTATACCGACAGTACCAAATACCTGGGGCAGAACTGGGGCAGTATGGCACCTGGACTTGGCTTCATTCTGGGCAACCAACCCAATAGTAACTGGCTCAACAAAGCAGCACAAAAAGGATTAATATCAAAAGACAGCCTGCAGAATAATCTCACACGTCAAACCTTTGACCAGCAATTTACTGCTACCGCGCAATTGGAACCCGTACGCGACCTGCGTATTGATTTTAATTTGAGTAAAACATTCAACAGAACGTATAGCGAGTTGTTTAAAGACACAATTGGAAACGGACAGTTCGGCCATCTTAACCCTTACGCGGGTGGCGGCTTTAGCATCAGCTATATTGCCTTTCAAACCATGTTTAAAAAAACGGATCCTAACCTGATCAGTGAAACGTTTCAAAAATTCCAGGAAAACCGTATTGTTTTGTCGGAACGGTTAGGCGTTAAAAATCCTTATAGCCAGGTAAAGGGCTCCGATGGTTATTACTTAGGTTACAGCCGTTACGCGCAGGATGTACTCATCCCGTCTTTTATTGCGGCATATACCAAAAAAGATCCCAACCAGGTATCATTATTAAAAACAGGTGGCACCAATGTAAGGTCTAACCCGTTTTCGGGCTACCTGCCCAAACCCAACTGGCATATTGAATATGCAGGTCTCAGCCGCATAGAATCATTAAGCAAAATATTTAACGACTTTACCCTGACCCATGATTACAAAAGCACTTTGGGCATGAACGCTTTTAATTCCAACCTGCTCTTCCAGGACAGGTGGAGGTTGGGCTTTCCATCGTTTCTTGATACCACCTCCAATAATTTCATTCCTTACTTTTTAGTACCAAACATTACTATAGAAGAAAAATTTTCGCCATTGCTTGGCGTTACTTTTTCGCTAAAAAACCAGGTATCGGTAAGATTCGAGTACATTAAAAGCCGCACGCTCAGCCTGAGCCTTATTGATTACCAGTTGAGTGAAATGCGCTCTTCGGGGATAAACTTCAGCGGGTCATGGCGCATACGCGGCTTCTCCCTCCCTTTTAATATTAATTTATTTAACAAAACTTCAGACACGACCAGCAAAAGATCGGAAAGCGATGTGAAGTTTACTATAGATTTCAGCGTAACGGATAATATTACTTCCAACAGCAGGCTTGATCAAAGCAATGCTTTTGCCACCCAGGGACAAAAAGTAATTACCATTAACCCTACTATAGATTATGTGTTAAGCAACCGCATACAACTGAAATTCTATTTCGATCAGCAAAGAACCATCCCTTATATTTCTTCTTCTGCACCTATGGTAACTACCAGGGCAGGTGTGCAGGTTAATATATCGCTGGCGCAATAATGGAATTTGAGATTTAAAATTTGAAATGCACCTAACCGAACTTCGGCAAGAGTCTTTTTTTTTTGTATATTTCACATTATGAAAACAATAATTATTACCGGTGCCAATGGAAACCTGGGCGCCGTTACGGTAAAAAAGTTCCTTGAAAAGGATTACCGGGTAATTGCCATTGCCCGTTCCGGAAGCGAATTAGGATTTGCAAAAGATAAT
>NZ_DATJEB010000041.1:0-43674 GCF_035497235.1 Agriterribacter sp. | reverse complement strand
AGGTTTGTTACCTTTCATATCGTTAATACCACGCTATAGCGAAAGCTGCAAATATCTGAAAGAAAGCGGAATTTGCGCAAAAGATCAGCCCATTACCGCACGCCATTTCTCCGATTCGGCGTATAGCTTAATCAGCGCATTGCGTTTGTTCAATAATTTTTCAAAATAATTTTTCATAAACAATTTGCCCAGCACGCCTCCCACGGCATCCCTGGGCTCTTCCATTTCAACCAAATCAATTACCAGGGTACCATTTTCAACCGGTTTAAAATGATGCTCATGGCGGAAACTCTTCATATCTCCTTTTACCTGTTCTTCAACAAATTTTTCGGGTATAGTCATTTCCATTACCCTTGCAGTAATAACCCTTGTTTTAGCGAGGTGTTTGGCAGAAAGCGTAATGGTATCGCCCGCGTTTACTAAAATTCCTCCGGCACTGGCCGATAAATTTTCGCTACGGCCTTCCAGTGCTTTTTTATATACAGTGGTATTACGGCAAAGATCAAATACCCGCTCAACCGGGGCTTTTATAAATGTGGTAAGATGAATGGAGACCATAGGATATTAAAGGTTGTTTTATAAGCATTATGATTGTTGCTGAACAAAGGGCAGTTTTGACACTTTCGCCTTCAGGAGTTTATCCCTTACTTCAATGTATATTTCGCTGTCTATACCCGCAAATTCAGTTGTTACATATCCCATTCCAATGGCTCTTCCCAAAGTAGGCGATTGGGTACCCGATGTTACCCGTCCAATTAAATTACCTTCCGCATCTTTAATGCGGTAATCATGTCGCGGAATACCCTTATCTATCATTTCAAAGCCTACTAATTTTTTATCAACGCCCGCTGCTTTTTGTTTTTGAAGATATTCGCTTGCCATAAAGGGTTTGCTAAATTTGGTGATCCAGCCCAAGCCTGCTTCCAGCGGTGTGGTAAAATCATCAATATCGTTACCATACAAACAATATCCCATTTCTAAGCGAAGCGTATCCCTTGCGCCGAGTCCTATAGGCTTTAAGCCCATTGGGGCACCTACCTCAAAAAGGGCATTCCATACCACGTCTGCATTACTATTTTTACCTTGCCCACCGGCAGGCAGGTCTTCAAAATATATTTCTACGCCACCCGCGCCGGTATACCCTGTTGCGCTGATCAGCACATTATCTATGCCTGCAAATTTGCCTTTTATGAAATTGTAATACTTCAGGTTTAAAATATCCAGTTCTGTAAGCGGTTGCAAAATTTTGGCCGCATGGGGACCCTGAATGGCTAAAAGACAGGTTTTGTCTGAAATATTATGCATTTCCACATTACCGGTATTATGATGGCTGATCCAGTCCCAGTCTTTATCAATATTAGAAGCATTAACCACCAGCATGTATACTTTATTGTATTCAATACAATATATCAGCAGGTCGTCTATAATTCCACCGTTTTCGTTAGTCAGGCAACTGTATTGTATTTTACCGTTAGCAAGTTTGGAGGCATCATTGGTGGTTAGCCGCTGAATCAGGTCCAATGCTCCTTCGCCTTTAAAAATAAACTCCCCCATATGGCTAACGTCAAAAACACCTGCATTGTTACGTACGGCTGCATGTTCATCATTAATTCCTGTATAGCTGATGGGCATATTATAACCGGCAAATTCGGCCATTTTAGCGCCTGCGGCAATATGTTTTGCTGTAAAGGGCGTTTGTTTCATGTAAATCAGTATTAAAATAATGTAGTGCTATGTTTATTGTAAACCACTGCTGCATAATGTAATTGACACCTCCCTGCAACCTGCAACTTGCAACCTCCACCTGCACCCCTTTCTACCTTACCCCTTTCCCTCTTCTCCCTCCTCTTTAAACCAACTGCTGTACATAAGATAATTATTGGCAATACGGTTAATCTCCCCGCTGATCAATGCTTCCGGCGCCTCCTTTATTTTTTTAGCGGGTACGCCTGCATAAATGGCGCCTGCTTCCACTTTCATTCCTTCCAGCACTACCGCGCCTGCCGCAATAATAGAATAACTGCCTATTTCGGCATTATCCATAACAATGGCGCCCATACCAATTAATACATTATCATGTACCGTGCAGCCATGCACAATGGCATTATGGCCAATACTGACGTTATTACCAATAATGGTTTTTGTTTTTTGATAGGTGCAATGAATAACAGCGCCGTCCTGTATGTTTACTTTATTACCAATATGAATGGAATTAACATCTCCTCTTACTACAGCATTGAACCATACACTGCAATCAGCTCCCATTGTTACATCTCCCACTATTGTGGCATTGGGAGCTAAGTAACAGTTTTCCCCAAAAACCGGCGACACCCCTTTTACAGGTAATACTACTGGCATAGCTGTATGTTTCTTTTATTTGACGGGAAGCGGGTAAAGCATAGCGCTATACCTACGCCGTAATTTAAATTTATTTGAATGGAATAGCTGCCGGGTTATACCAATGCGATATCAAAGTTCACCAGTTCAACAAATTGCTGTACTCTTTCATCAATATTTTTCCTCGTTAGCTCACGCAGCCGGGTAGTTCCAAATTTTTCCACACAAAAAGAAGCGATAGCCGAACCAATAATAATAGCAGATTTCATGCCTTCAAAAGAAAAATCTTTTGTACTGTCCAGGTAACCTACAAAGCCGCCTGCAAAAGTATCTCCCGCGCCGGTTGGATCAAATACTTCATCTATGGGCAGTGCAGGCGCAAAAAACACATGATCTCCATGGAAAAGTAAAGCCCCGTGTTCTCCTTTTTTAATAACCAGGTATTTCGGACCCATTTTCATGATCACCTTTGCAGCCCGTACCAGCGAATATTGCGCACTTAATTGCCTGGCTTCGCTGTCGTTCACCAGTAATACATCAACTTCTTTCAGTACTTTTTCCAGGTCGGGCATGGCTGTTTCCATCCAAAAATTCATGGTATCCAGTACAACCAGCTTAGGGCGTTCTTTTAATTGTTTTATCACGCTGAGCTGAACGGCAGGCGACAGGTTGCCGAGCATTAAAATATCGGCACCCTGGTAACTGGCAGGCACAACAGGCTCAAAGTCGCCCAGTACATTTAACTGTGTTTCCAGTGTATCGCGGGTATTCATATCCATGTGATACCTGCCCCTCCAGAAAAAGGATTTTTTATCTTTCTTTATCTGTACGCCTTCCATCTGCACGCCCCTGGCTTCCAGTATATCCAGCTCTTCCTGCGGGAAATCGCCACCTACAACAGAAATTTGATGAATGGGTTTGGCGAAGTTAGATGCGCTCCAGGCAATATAAGTGGCCGCGCCACCCACAATTTTATTACTTTTCCCGAAAGGGGTTTCAATTGCATCAAAAGCCATGGACCCAACAACAATCACAGACATGATTATATATTTACTTTAATGATCAATACAGTATTTTAAAACCGTGCAAAACTAAGCCAAATAAATTAAGGCCGGCCTGGTTTTTAACCGCTCTCAAATATTATTTCTTTTTACTTTTGCCGCATGGAATTTGAAAATTTTATTTCCAGTCTCAGCGCCGGCAAGCCGCCTGTAATGGTTTCCGCTTATTTGCAATCCTTATGGTATGACGCCCGGGGAGACTGGAATAAGGCGCATGATATGATACAGGATATACATAACAATACCGCATCCCATATTCATGCCTACCTGCACCGTAAAGAAGGCGATGCGGCCAACGCCCGGTATTGGTATAACCGCGCCGGAAAATCTTATCCTTCTGTTACATTGCAGGAGGAATGGGATGAATTGGTAAAAACGTTGCTATAGCAATTTGTGGTTTGTAATTTGTAGTTTATCAATTCGGATTGTTTCACACAAAGGGCGCAACGGAGCAAAGAACGCAAATGAAGGGTTATGGCAAGCAGTCAGGAGCGATCAGTTGAGTACTACTATTGACAGGCTGAATCGCCCCTTTCTTTTACCTTTTTCTTTTCACCTCTCACAGATCTGTTCTCCTTCCCCTACAACCCTTATCCATTCTCACATTTTCACATTTCTCACATTTTCAAATTTCCTCCTTTATATCTTTCCATGCCCATAAATGCATGCAGGCGAAGGTGCGGTACGGCGCCCACTTTTCAGATATGCTTAGTATTTGCCGTCTGAATTTTTTTTTATCCGTATTATCCAGCTTATATAAATGCCGCATAGCCGTTTGTATGCCCAGGTCATCGGCCGAAAAAACATCTTCCCGCCCAAGGGCAAACATCAGCAGCATTTCCGCCGTCCACCTGCCAACACCTTTTATTTGCGTTATATAAGCAATCACTTCCTCATTATCCATTTGGCTTAACATGCGGGTAGTTATTCCCTGCTCGATAGCAAATGTAGCTACGTTTAATACATAACCGGTTTTAGCAGCCGACAAGCCAATAGAGCGTAAAACATCAAACGGAGTTTGGCTTATCTGCAGGGCACCGGGCTTTTTAGTTCCATACAGGTTAAGAAAACGTTTGTAAATAATATCGGCTACTTTAACCGAAAGTTGCTGACTCATAATAGAAGCGCAGAGATAGAGATGAATATCCCTCCTTTGCTTTAACTGAAATGCCGGTTGCCATTGGAGCAGGTTTTTCAGTTTTTTATCTTTACAAAGATGTGCCACGTAGTGCATGCGCAGTTCTTTTATATAATGCTCCAGCTTATATTCCCGTCTTTTTCATCTTTCAATATAATGCCCTGCTGCTGAAGTTCATTCCGTATTTTATCGGATGTTGCAAAATCCTTTCTTGCCCTTGCTTCCTTCCTGATTTGTATCAGTAGCTGCAGCACACCGTCTAAGCGTCCGTTACCGGCGGCTTTATCATCTTTCAACCCAAAAACATCTCTTAAATAGGCAGTAAACTGCTTTTGCAGCAAATCAAATGTAGATTTGCTGATACTGTGTATTGGTATTTGCCCGCCCTTAAAAGAATTAATAACGGGAACTAATTCAAACATATTAGCCAGCACTTTCGCTGTATTAAAATCATCGCTCATGGAGGTATCAAACCCTGCAATCAGCTCACGGCAATGACTATCTGTTTTACTGTTTGATGCTACTTCCTGCAACCCCGATGCCTGCTGCTGTAACTGCTCCAGGTTTTCGTATGCTTCCCATAACCTTTTTAGTCCTTTTTCAGCGGCCTGCAAAGCCTCATTGCTGAAGTCGAGTGTGCTGCGGTAATGTGTTTGCAGCATAAAAAAGCGTACCGTCATGGGCGAATAGGCTTTTTCAAGCAGGGGATGATCGCCTGTGAACAATTGTTCGGGCAAAAAGCCATTACCCGCACTTTTGCTCATGCGTGCACCATTAACGGTGAGCATATTGGTATGTATCCAGTAATGAGCGGGGCTCACGTTATAGCAGGCCTCCGATTGTGCAATTTCATTGGTATGATGCGTTGCCGCCAGGTCCATTCCACCGCCATGAATATCAAATTGTTTCCCCAGGTATTTTTCACTCATCGCCGAACATTCTATATGCCATCCCGGGAAGCCCATGCCCCATGGGGAGGGCCATTGCATTAAATGCTCTGGTTTTGCTTTGATCCATAATGCAAAATCCAGCCGCCCTTTTTTTTCATCCTGTCCGCTGAGGTCGCGGGTACCTTCCAGCAAATCTTCCAGCTTCCTGTTGGTAAGAATGCCATAGGGTTTTTCCTTATCGTATTTCTCCACATCAAAGTAAACGGTACCATCTACCTCGTAAGCGTAGCCATTTTTGAGGATATGCTTTACCATTTCAATTTGTTCGGAAATATGGCCGGTTGCCGTGGGCTCAATGGTGGGCGGAAGGTTGTTAAACAATTCCATCACTTTGTGAAAACCCAGGGTATATTTCTGAACAATTTCCATTGGCTCCAGCTTTTCCAGCCGGGCTTTTTTTGAAAACTTGTCATCCCCTTCATCCCTGTCGCCCTCTAAGTGTCCCGCATCGGTAATATTGCGTACATACCTTACTTTATATCCAAGGTATTTTAAGTAACGGTAAATAATATCAAACGAAATAAAAGTACGGCAGTTGCCCAGGTGCACATCACTGTAAACCGTAGGACCGCATACATACATGCCTACGTGTTCCGGCGTAATGGGCGTAAACACTTCTTTTTGCCTGGTCAGTGAGTTATAAATTTTCAGTTCTGCCATATCTCTGTTTGATATTGTATATGTTTATTGCAAATATAAATGGAATAATATTCCGGTTGATAAACCCCGTGTTAAACAGGCCGCAGGCCGCTATTTGGCATTCAGTTGAATATCTGCTACCACGGGTATATGGTCTGATAATATTACCGGAACGCGGGTACATTGCTTAATTGTAAAACGGGGATCGGTAAAAATATAGTCTATCCTGATTGTAGGGATGCGGCGCATAAAATTGGACGAAAAATTATAAAAGGTTTGCCCAAAACCAAATCCCCAGGCAATAAAAGCATCTCTTTTTTTATTCTTCACAGAAAAATAAGCATAGGAGTTGGGAACATCGTTTAAATCACCACAAAAAATTTCAGGATATGCGCTTTCATCTAACTGCTGACGTATGATGTCCGTTTGTACAGCACGTTTCTCAAAAGCCACCCGCATTTTGCGGATAATGCTTTTTGAGGCGTCAATTCTTTCGTTGGGGTCGCTCCTGATCTTTGAAAAATTACTATAGTCTTCCGGCATAAACCTGTACGATTGCAAATGACCGGTAAAAACACTTATGGTATCGGTGTTGTATATAATATCAACGCTTAGCAGGCTTTCCACATTATCTCCGGCGTCCTGGGGCATATACGTTCTTGCGGAATCTATTATTGGGTATTTTGAAAAAATAGCTGTGCCACTTCGATTGTCTTTATATCTTTCAAAGTCGCCCGGGAAATAATAATACCGGTAGCCCATGTTCCTGAGACCGGTGAGATTATTAAACCAATTGCTGGTTTCTATAGCATAAAATTCCTGGATGGCAATGATATCAGGATCATAATCACGTATAACTCCAAATATGCTTTCCCGATGGGCAATCCGTGTTGCTTTGTTTTTAATATCCTCCGAAGGAAAAAATCCCTTGATATTCCAGGTCATGATCCGTAAAGTACCCGCTTCTTTTTTTTCTTTATCAAATGAACGGAAGGGATGGAAAGCGAAAACCGATGAAATATTCTTCCACCCTAACAGCAAGGCAACAATGGCAAGCCAGCTCCATTTGGACCGGGTAAAAAGCCATCCTCCTAAGAAAAGAAGCAATCCAATAAGCAGGTAAGGAAAAGCTAATCCTAAAAAACCAAAAAACCACCAGGTAGCAGGATTCAAATAAGGCGAAAGGCAGGCGGCCAGGAAAAAAACAACAACAATAAAATAAGCAATAAGAAAAAAACGCCTGATGAATTTACGGAACATGCAGCAAAATTATAAGTCTTCTTCGCTTGCCCGGTGTAAGATATCTTTTTCATCGTGCGAAAGACTATGATACCCGGTTTTATTGATTTTATCTAAAATTTCATCAACGCGTTCCTGGTTTAAATTAGGTTTCTTTTTATAGGGTGGCTTTCCGTGCGCGTCATAAAAAATACGGCGCCGGGCCGAATCCGGATTAAATGTTTTATCCGGATTAAATAAATCAAAAAACCAGTCGTATAGCCAGGTCATCCACCTTCCGGGATCATATCCTTTATTAAGACGGTTCACAAATAAAAAGCCCATTGCCGCTCCGGCCAGCGCTGAACCGTATGCGGCAGGATTACTAAAAGAAGTTCCTGCAAAACTGATTACCGCGTAAATCACCGTCAATACCCATAAAGGAATGCCCCCATTGAGCATGGGAAAAATGCGATAGCCGGGAGCGGCCACAGTAGCCGCTACGGCAATGGCCATAACAGACGCGTTGGCGCCAGACAAGGTCATTGTTGAAGCATGGGACGCGAGTGAAGGAATAAAATTACTGCACAAAATATACACTATGGCTCCTGCCAGCCCGCCGTAAATATACAGGGGTGCTAATTTTCTGCCTCCAAACAAACTCTGAATAATAAATCCAAAAGCCCATAACCAAAGCATGTTGGCAATAAGGCTCCATATATCAGTGTGCGAAAACATGAAAGTAAATAAGGTCCACGGGCGGGTAATTAAGGTGGCTGCGCCGGCAGGCAATATAAACCAGCCTGCTATGTCGGACTGAAACCGGGAAAGATCAATATCTGAAAGCTGGTAAATGGATCGGATAAAGAAAAGGATAGCGGTAACCAGTATATTAATGATAATGATCCGCACCAGCGCATCGTTATCGGCACCAAAAAAAACCTTCCTCGTTTTTGTTTGCTCAAGCACCCCCATACTTAAAAATTTTCGCTTCAAGTTAACACGGTAAAATTACTAATAAAATTTTCTCCGGCTTGTTTTATTCCAGTACAATACCAGCAAAAAGCCTACCAGGGCACCGCCCAGATGCGCCCAGTGGGCCACGTTATCTCCGGCCGAATTGCGTACGCCCATAAAGAACTCCATTGCCGCATACATTAAAACAAACCATTTGGCCTTGATAGGTATAAAAAAGTACAGGTAGATGAGGCTGTTGGGAAAAAGGTAGCCGAAAGCGGCAAGGCAGCCAAAAACAGCGCCTGAAGCCCCTACTGTTGCGATATTAACTTTAAAATTGGGAGAATATAAAAGTTCTTCCTGCTGAAGGGCAGGTAAGGAATGAAAAAGTTCCATGACGGGAATATTCTCATAGTACAACACCCCCAGGTGTAGTATACCGGCGCCCAGTCCGCAGGCAATATAAAAAATGAGAAACCTTTTAGCGCCCCAGTAATTTTCCAAAACATTCCCAAACATCCATAAGGCAAACATATTAAAGAAGATATGCCCTAAGCTCCCATGCATAAAAAGATGTGTGACCAACTGGTGAGGGCGGAAGTATACAGAATGCACATCATGCAGGGCAAAAAGATTTTCCAAGGAACCCATCCCGGTTTGCTCAAAAGTTACCTGCGCCAAAAAAACCAACCCGTTAATGATCAATAAGTTTTTTACAACTACCGGTAGTACCTGGAATCCGCCCGGACGAAATTCTGTCATAATGATTCAATTGATTTGATTATATGCGAAAATAAACTATGGCTGATAATAAACCTTATCGTATAATCTGATGCCCTGCACAATAACATTATTTTAGTTTCAACTGCACCACATTTTCTATATGGTGGGTATGCGGAAACATATCTACAGGCTGCACTTTTGTTACCTCGTATTTTTCATGCAGCAGTTGCAGGTCTCTGGCCTGCGTTGCCGAATTGCAACTTACATAAACTACCAGCGGCGCCTGCATTTCTAATATTTTCCGCACTAATTTTTCATGCATGCCTGCCCGCGGAGGATCGGTAATAATTACATCGGGTTTGCCATGCTGTTCAAAAAAAGCGTCATTGCATACAGCAATTACATCACCCGCAAAAAACCGGGTATGCGCCATATTGTTTAACAAAGCATTTTCCTTAGCATCGGTTATGGCTTCGGGTATGAGTTCCACCCCTATTACTTTTTTTGCCAGTTTGCTTACAAAAATACCAATGCTTCCGGTGCCGCAATACAGGTCGTATACGGTTTCTTTACCCGTTAGTTCAGCAAAATCGCGGGTTACCTGGTATAGTTTTTCGCCCTGCCTGCTGTTGGTTTGAAAAAATGACTTTGGACTAATTTTAAACTGAAAATCTTCCAGGCACTCCGTAATATATCCTTTGCCGTAATATATTTGGGGCGCCAGGTCGTATATACTGTCGTTCTTCTTTGAATTAATAGTATACAGTAAGGTAGTAATGGAGGGTACCTGTTCTAAAAGGTGGTTCAACAGCCTTTCCCGCTCCGCTTTTTCATCGTAAGCCAAACAAATATTTACCATTACCTCTCCCGTTGTGCATACGCGGATAATAAGGTTACGCAGCCAGCCGGTATGCCGCCGGATATCATAAAAAGGGTAGCCCTGCTGTATAGAAAAATCACGCACGGTGTTTTTGATAAGATTGGTGGGTTCTTCCATCAGGTGGCAGGTGGTAATATCAATAACCTTGTCAAAAATGCGCGGCACATGAAAACCCAGCGCCGGATCTTCTTTTCTTTCGCCGCGGAGTTGTAGTGGTATGGGATCATTTTGTATTTCATCCCATGTTTTATACCTGTGATTGCTAAAAGTAAACTCTAATTTATTGCGGTAGCGTACGGTTTTATCACAACCCAGGATAGGCAGTAAAGGAGGTAAATGGATATGCCCCAGCCTGCGCAGGTTCTGCTCCACTTCATTTTGCTTATATTCCAATTGCTTTTCATAAGGCAGCATTTGCCATTTGCATCCGCCGCAAACCCCAAAGTGATTGCAAAAAGGCTCGGTTCTGCCGGCAGACAAGGTATGAAAGCGAATGGCTTTCCCTTCTGCCCAATCTTTTTTATTTTTTCCCAGTAACACATCCACTACGTCACCCGGAACAGCGCCCTCAATAAAAATTACTTTACCGTTTACCCTGCTGAGTGATTTACCCTCCGCCGCGTAGTTCTCCACCAATAGTTGCTCCAGTACCTGGTTTTTAATTTTCTTTCTGCCCATAAACAGCAAAAATAAGCGTTGTCTGTCATGCTGCGTCTAAACCTACAGCCAATCCTTATCTTCAAGCTCGAAAATTTCGTCTGCTTTACAATTAAGTACTGCGGCAATTTTAAAGGCTAACGTGGTAGAAGGAACAAACCTGCCGGCTTCAATTGCAATGATGGTTTGCCGGGCAACTTTCACTTTTTCCGCTAATTCCGCTTGTGTCATATTTTGCCTTGCCCGCTCAACTTTTATAAGATTCTTCATTCCGCGTCATTTAACGTTGCCCTGTGCTTTAAATAATGAAAGCTTATTGTGGCGATAATGAGTGTTAGGGCCAAAAACTGATAAGCGGAAACAGAAAGGATTATATCATGCTCCCTGTTGAAACGCCAATTCAAAAAAAGGTAATTATAAAGATGCGTGACAGAAAACGCTACAATAATAGCCCGCGTTAATGCTTTAAATTTGAGTCCGTGTATCATTTCGTCATCTGTTCTTTCTTTGGAAAAAAAGATAAAAACAAGTCCCCAGCTAAGTCCGATGGCTAATTCATTTACATCGAAAATTCCCTTTTTATGATATTGCCGGAAAAAGCTGATCACTCCGGCAATAATTACCATTAACCCTAAAATTTTTGTCCAATAGGAATAAGGAAAAGAATTGTGCTTCATAAAAGTAATTTTTACTTTACCAAATGTAATGTATATATTACATTCTCATAAAATTACTTTTTACAGGGATGTATAAGAAATCCCGGAAAAGAAGAGGAAAGCAGTCTTCATTTAAAAGGGAGATTACCCGATGAACCGGACACAAAATAAAAAGTTAAGGAAAAATTAATTTTCAAAGAAAAATACTGTAGATTTGGCACCTAAATAAAAAAAGAAGGTCTTCTGTAGAAACAGATGACCTCTAACGATTGCTTGCCATATGAAAATTCTTAATAAGTCTTGTTCTGTAAATGATTGCAGTTTGCTGCTTTCATTGAGATGCCTCTAACACTTGCCTGATTCTTGCTTCACGATTGCTTGCCTTTTTCTTCTTTTCTCACTTGCTGATGTAAAAGTAACACACGAATTTTTGCCCTGCAAAACAAGTTGTTCGTAATTTTATCATGCCAAAAAGCGGTGTGCTAATATAAAACCCTTTGTGGCACAGTGTTTCAGGAAATTTTTACTATGATGTCCAACAGTTTTACAGATGCTTTATTTCAATTGGTTCGATCGCTGGAAAAGGCTGAAAAAAGGCATTTCAAGCTATATATAAAAAGAAGTTCGGGTAAAGAAGACCTGAAGATCATTCAACTGTTTGACGCCCTGGAGAAGCTGCATGAATATGATGAAAAGCAATTGCTTACCAGGCTTAAAGGCGTTACCAAACCGCAGTTGGCCAATTTAAAAACACACTTATACAAGCAGCTTTTATCGAGCCTGCGCCTGCTTAAAACCACCGAAAACACTGATCTTCAACTGAGTGAGCATCTCGACCATGCCCGTTTGCTCTATAATAAAGGTTTAAAAATACAAAGTCTCAGAATATTGGAAAAGGCCAAGGAGTTGGCTAAAACCAACCAGAAGTTCAACTTCCTGGCGCAGGTTATTTCCCTCGAAAAAAAAATAGAGACCCTGCATATTACCCGCAGTACGCTCGAAAAAACGGAACAGCTTACCAGTGAAGCGCTTGAGATCAGCGCGCATATTGACAGGGTAACCCGTTTGTCGAACCTTGCCCTGCTGCTGTACCGCTGGTATATTAAATTTGGCCATGCCCGCAATGTGGAGGATGAAAAGGACATTAAAGCGTTTTTTAAAAGCAATATCCCGCCTTCTATTAACAGCATTAACGGTTTTTATGAAAACCTTTACCTGTACCAGAGCTATTGCTGGTATGCTTTTGTACGGCAGGATTTTTTAATGTATTACCGGTACAGCGAAAAATGGATAACCCTGTTTAAAGAGCATACTACTATGATTACTGTGGAAACAGGCCACTTTATAAAAGGCATGCACAATTTGCTGAACGCTCATTTTGACCTGCGCAATTACAGGAAATTCCAGGGCACTTTGCGCCAGTTTGAAGCATTTGCCGAAACCCCGGTTGCCAGGCATCACGATAATTTCCGCATTCACACTTCCATCTACATTAACGTTGCCCGGGTTAACTGGCACCTGATGACCGGTACTTTTGAGGAAGGACTGGCATTGATCCCCGGAATAGAAGCTAACCTCAAAGAGTACGCGCTTTATGTAGACAGGCACCGCATACTGGTTTTTAATTACAAGATCGCCACCTTATACTTTGGGGCGGAACAATACGAAAAAGCAATTGACTACCTCCAAAGAATCATTAACGGCCCGCTTGACCTCCGTAATGATCTGCAATGCTATGCACGCCTGATGCACCTGATGGCGCATTATGAGCTGGGTAATGATGAAATCATTGAATCACTCATAAAATCGGTTTACCGCTTTATGGCGAAAATGAAAAATCTTACCGTGGTGGAAGAAGAGATGTTTCGCTTCCTGCGCAGTTCATTCCGGGTATCGCCACGCCAGTTAAAACCCGAACTGGAAAAATTCCTGTATAAAATCAAGCATCTCGAAAAAAACCGTTTTGAAACCAGGGCTTTTGCCTATCTCGATATTATTTCCTGGGTGGAAAGCAAAGTATATGGCAAACCGCTTGCCACCATCATACACGAAAAACATTTGCAAAGCCACCGCAGCGCGGTTAAAACACATAAAATATTGCATAAGGCTTCCTGAATCCTGTAGATCCGAAATCCGAAGCGAAATGTAACTACAAACCATAAACCACAAATCAAAAACTCCGGAGAAGGCTGTCGGCTACGAGTACTACAAAGTAAGGAGTATTGATCCTGCAGTTAGTAGCTATTCGCCTGATGGCTCTGATTCCTGGCGCCTCTTTCCCCGGAAACCTATTCTTTTAGTACATTTATCCCCGGTTTAATAACATATATACGTTCGTTTTATGGAATTCATTGACTATTATAAGATACTGGGATTGGATAAAACCGCCAGCACAGAACAAGTAAAAAAAGCATACCGGAAATTAGCACGCCAATATCACCCCGATCTGAACCCGAACGATAAGGAGGCCAATAAGAAATTTCAACAGATCAATGAAGCCAATGAAGTATTGAGCGATCCCGAAAAAAGAAAAAAATATGACCAGTACGGGCAAAACTGGCAGCACGCGGAGTCCTATGAAAAAACCAAACAATCGCAACAGGAAGCGGGACGCTATGGGGCTTTTACGGGCGGAGAGTCGTTTAGCGGCGATTTTTCATCCGGCGACTTCTCCGACTTTTTTACTTCCATGTTTGGAGGAAGTTCGCGCGGCGGCAGGAGCCAGCCAAAATTCCGGGGGCAGGATTATAACGCAGAACTGCAAATCGGCTTAAGAGAAGCGTATACCACGCACCAACGCGTTTTTACGATCAACGAAAAAAATATCCGCATTACCATACCTGCCGGCATTGCCAACGCGCAAACCATTAAGCTGAAAGGGCATGGAGGACCCGGCGTAAACGGGGGGCCGGCCGGCGACCTGTACATAACATTCTCCATAGCGGAAGACCCTGTTTTTAAACGGCTTGGAGATGACCTGTATACCACTGTGGAGCTCGATTTGTACACCGCCGTGCTGGGTGGCGAAAAAACAATAGATATCCTTGATGGCAAAGTAAAATTAAAAGTGAATCCTGAGACACAAAACAACACTAAAATAAGACTAAAAGGAAAAGGCTTCCCGGTATATAAAAAAGAAGGAACATACGGCGATCTGATAATAACATGGCTTATTAACATACCGGTTAACCTTACCGAAAAGCAAAAAGCCCTATTCAGGGAATTATCTCAATCTTAATTTTAAATCATCAACGATGCCAAATACGGAAGAACTGATTACTCCTGAAGCATGTTGCGCACATTACCATATAGAGCTAACATTTATACAATCGCTGAATGAGTATGGACTCATTGAACTCCTCTCTGTTGAAGAAAAACAATTTATTCACAACACGCAGTTGCACGAGCTGGAAAAATTTATACGACTGCATTATGAACTGGGCATAAATATGGAAGGTATTGATGCGATTGCACATCTGTTGCTTAAAGTGAAAAATATGCAGAAAGAAATAACAGATCTTAAAAATAAATCGCAAACAGGAAACGCTGTGGATTACGATTCGTGATGAGCGGCAGGGCATTTTGCTAATCTGTATTAATGCTTCCCGAGAAGTAAAAGCAGGCGATGTATCCGCATCCGATCCGGCTTTTCGCAATCAACACAGTACTATTAATCATCTTCAATGAAAAAGCCCGCATTCATTATCATTTTTTCTTTTCTCGCCCATTTTGTTTTTTCGCAGTCGCCGGTAGTCGAATCCCAGCTCATCTTTCCTGCTCAGGATAAACATGTTCATGGCAGCACTCTGGTGGCATTACCCAATGGTGACTACTTAGCTGCATGGTTTTATGGAAGTGGCGAAAGAAGCGCCGATGATGTAAAGATCATCGGAGCAAGGTTGAAAAAGGGCCAGCAAAAATGGAGCGAGCCTTTTTTACTGGCCGATACGCCGGGGCTTCCGGATTGTAATCCCGTATTGTTCCTGAACAAAAAAGGTAAATTGTTTTTAGTATGGATTGCCGTGCAGGCCAATCGCTGGGAGTATTCCATATTGCGGTATAAAACATCTTCTGATTATCTTAAGCCCGGAGCACCGGTATGGAGCTGGCAGGATAATATTTTGCTTAAGCCCGGTGATGATTTTGCCAAGGAAACGGAAGCAAAATTCAAACAAATGCCTCCCTTGGGGCATGGCTGGTCAGAGTATGCACCCAAATACGATAATATGATTATTGAAGCAAGTAAGGATGCTCGCAAACGCAGCATAGGGTGGATGACACGTATAAAACCATTGATCACCGATAAGGGAAGAATATTACTCCCGTTATACTCGGACGGATTTAATATGTCGCTGGTAGCTATTTCTGACGATGATGGTGAAACCTGGCGGCCCAGCCTGCCCATCGTAGGCAGAGGGCCTATACAACCTGCGCTCGCACAAAAAAAAGATGGTACTGTTGTAGCGTTTATGCGTGATAGTGGTGATTCACCCACCAGGGTGCATACCAGCCAGTCGGCGGATGAAGGTGAAAGATGGACAACTTCTGTAAAAACAACTATACCCAATTCTGCCAGTGTAGAAATTTGTGTATTAAAAGACGGCAAATGGGTCTTTTTGGGCAATGATATTGATGATGGAAGATATATACTGAGCCTTTATATATCGGACGATGAAGGAAAAACCTGGAAATGGAAAACAAGGATCGAGGACCATCCAAAAGAAAATGGCAGGTATTCTTATCCGTCACTTATTCAGGCACAGGACGGATTATTGCATATGACCTATTCATGGCATAACGGAGAAAAAGCAAAATCTATTAAGTATGCAGTAGCAGACCCAAAAAAAATAACAAAATAAGATATAGCATATGGATCTGTTGCAAAAATTAAAAAACGGACAAAACATATACGGCACCTGTTTTACTTCAACAGCGCCGGGCTGGCCGCTGGTTTTTAAAAAGGCCGCACTCGATTTTGCATTTATAGATACAGAGCACACCGCGATAAACCGCGCCGACATGGCAAAGATGTGCCAGATTATGCAGGTATACGGCATAACACCCATTGTACGTATTCCATCTCCCGATCCCTACCTGGCATGCCAGTGCATTGATGGCGGCGCTAAAGGCGTTATTGCTCCTTACTTAGAATCGGTGGAACAAATCAGGGAATTAGCGGGCGCTACAAAATTCCGTCCGTTGAAGGGAGAAATATTACAAAAGGTATTAAAAGGAGAGCAGGCATTATCTGCTGAAATGAAAACTTATTTAAACAATTACAACAAGGGTAATATATGCATCGCTAATATTGAAAGCGTTCCGGCAATGAATAAGCTGGATGATTTATTAAGTGTACCCGGATTAGATGCTGTATTTATCGGGCCGCATGATCTGTCTATCAGCCTCGGCATACCCGAGCAATACGATCACCCTGTATTTGAAAAAGCAGTTAAACACATCATTCATACCACCAGAAATAAAGGACTGTCTATCGCTATCCATTTTTCTCTTGAGCCCGAACGCCAGGCAAAATGGGTAAAGGAAGGTGCAAACATTGTAGTGCACAGTACAGACATTGCTTTGTTCAGTCAAAAGCTCAATGCCGATATAAGCGCTATAAAAAAAGCGGTTGGTGATATGACAGCCGGTGAGGCTGCAATACCGGAAGATATGCCGGTGGTGTAAAAGGAAGGGGCAGGTTATATAGGGTGCAGGTTACAGGGGGCAAACCGGTACGGTGCTTTTCCTTTTTATTTTATATCTCTAACACATATATATGCAGGAAATACAATGGGGCATGATAGGTTGCGGTAATGTAACCGAAAAAAAGAGCGGCGCGCCGGCTATTAATAAAGTACCACACTCAAAATTAGTTGCGGTAATGGCCCGGAAAATAGAAAAGGCCGCAGATTACGCTCAAAGGCATAGCGTACCCAAATGGTACGATAATGTGGACGACCTGATCAACGACCCCGATGTAAATGCCATATATATTGCCACTCCACCCGATGTGCATCCTGAATACGCTACAAAAGCCATGCAGGCGGGTAAGCCGGTATATGTTGAAAAACCTATGGCGCGGAATTTTGCCGAATGCGAAGCGATGAACAGGGTGAGCCGCGAAACAGGGGTACCCCTTTTTGTTGCTTACTACCGGCGTACCCTACCCTATTTTGTGAAATTGAAAGCACTGATTGACGCGAAAGCGATAGGAGATATCCGTTGCATTATTATAGCATTGCACTGGCAGCCCTATAGTGAAGAAGTAGGAGAAAATGCACAACCCCGCTGGCGTGTGTACCCGGAAATCTCCGGCGGCGGCCATTTCCACGATCTTGCCTCGCACCAGTTCGATTTCCTGGAATATGCGTTTGGACCTGTGAAATATGCAAAGGGCATAGCACGTAACCAGGCCGGCTTGTATCCGGCCGATGATATGGTAGTAGCCAGTTTTGAATTTGAATCGGGCATATTGGGAACAGGAAGCTGGTGTTATACAGTTAACAAAGCGCAACGGATTGATCAGTCGCAGCTCATTGGCTCCAAAGGGAAGATCAGTTTTTCGTTTTTTGAAAGCAGTAAAATACTGGTAGAAACGCCGGAAGGAACAGTGGAATACGATGTTCCCTATCCGGCCCATGTGCAGCAACCCCTGCTGGAAACCATCGTGCAGCAACTGAGAGGCGGGGGCAAATGCCCAAGCACCGGCGAAACGGGCGCAAGAGCCAATTTGATTATGGATTGGATTACTGCTAAATGATAAAGTAATTCACTATGTGGCTATATTTAAACACATAGCCACACAGGCGCACATAGGTTTAATCTTCTATTACTCTTTAGTATGTGATTTTTCTCTCTATTGTGTGCCTATGTTTCTATTGAGCCTATGTGTTTTGCTATTTTTCAACGCAGAATTATTGTCGCCCTTTGCGAAGCCCGGGCTATTTTCTCATCAGCCACACCTCCGTTACCTGCGATCCCCGCTGGCCCTCGCCACATGTCCAGGTAAAAGTTACCTGTCCGCCGGCCGTAGCTTCTTTTGGAATATCAAACTCATATACAGGCTTCTCACCGGTTTGCATAAAATCATGAATAACGATATTGCCGTTAGCTACCAGCTTTTGTTTTGACCGGAACCTGCCGGTATAGGTTATGCGCATTTTGTAGGTGGCCGTTGTATCTAAGTTATCATACCTGATCTTCAGCGGCGTATCGTACAAAGTATTGATCTGGCTCATCCAGGCATTTGGCGTGGTTTGTCCCGAAAAGCCCTGCGACCGCACTTCATGTACCCATTCCTCTCCTATAACTCCTACGCCAAAACTTATTCTTGGCGATTGCAGGCTGCCGGGGTCTTGCTCCCATGTTTTATCCGCCACTACCCTATACTTGCTTTGCACGGATCCGAAATGGTCATAAAACCCTCCGGGACCGGGGTCGGTCCGGTGAAGCATTTCCTTTATTTTATTCAGCCGCTCCGTGTCATCTGCTATCTTCTCCAATACAGCAAGCTGATCCAGCAGCCAGGGCGCATTGTTGAGGGGTATATCTATATTGTCTATAAAGTTCCCCCTGCCGGGCATGGCGCCGTGCTTTTCAATGGTAAGTTGCGCCCCAATACTGCTGAACAACGAATCGGCAAGCACCAGGCATTTTTCTTTTAATGCTTGTCCTACCGGCTCTTCCACGGCCTTTTCCAATATCATCCTTGCCTGGAGAATAGCAACCGATGAAGTTTCGCCGGTTGCATTTTGCAGGATATCTTTTGCCTGCGCCTCCAATGCTTTTTCATGCATTAACCGGCGCTGTATATAAGCATCATAATATGCTCTTAACAGGCACATCTGGAAACGAAAATTTTTTATGAGTTCAGGTGAAGCTGCACTTTCTATTTGCTGCCATTGCCGCAGGGTTTGTTCAACCTTTTCATTGGTAAGCAGGGCGCCGCTGAAGTTTGCCTCAAGGTTCATGATACCCTGTGCCGCTGCTTCCGTAATATCAGCATCCATAAACAAACGGCTGTAATCGCGCAAAGTTTCCATTACCGGCGTTTGCGGATCCCAGTCCTGGTCGCTCCATATAAATTTATTCACATCATCGTTGGTGCCTTCCGAATAACTGATACTGCCTGAAGCATAGGATGCAAGGAGGTTATGAATATGTTTTTCGTCTTCCGGCCGGGGATTCACGCATTCTCTCCCTAACGTCATTGCATAGGCTACATCCCAGTCAGGTACTGGGTACTGGCAGCTCAGGCTATGGGTGATATCGGGATATCGCCGTATAGGAATGTTTTCATTAACCCGTTTCCTGATCTCGGGAAGCGGTATTTTAACCCAGGGGCCGAAAACAACTCCTCCCAGCCAGGGATAGCCGCTGTTTATATGTTTGAAAAAATCATTGAACCATTTTTGATTGGGACGAAACACCTGTGGTGAAACCCATATTTTAGCATTGGGATGAAACTGGCGTAATGCCACAGCTACCTTACCGAGCCAGTCAAAAAGCACATCCGGTTCCAGGTCGCCCGGATCGCCGCCGGGAACAAAAAGATGATCTAATTTTGGTAAAGCAGCAAACACTTCTATCCGTTCCTGCATTTCCTTTTTAAGAGAATCCCTGTTGGTATAATCGGGCCCCATATTCGGGTACCACATCCACACATCTAAATTATACGATTTGGCAATCTTTGATTGCTCTACCATCATTTTTGCCGATGGAAGCTGCATATGCACACTGCTGTCATCATCATCTGTACGGGGCGGCATAATTTCAATACTGTTGGCGCCAAACAGGGCCAGTTCGCGTATATACTGATCGAACTGCTTTACAGAAAAAGCATCATATGAATTGGTTTTGGGCCGGTAACCCAACTGGTGGCCGCGGATGGGATACCTGGGAGCGGTTGACAGCACAAGGTTTTCCGGCATCAGCAATGCTCCCGGACGCATATCAGCTTTCCTCAATAACCGTCCCACACCATACAACACACTTCGGGCGTCCTTAGCCGTTATTACTACCGCGTTTTGCTCCTTCATTACTACCAGCCGGAAGCCTTCATCTCCGGGTTCAGCCACTGCGCTTAATACGCTACGTACAGGTTTCGGCAGTTTAGACCCACGGTCACCGGTAAGCACGTAAATAACCGGCTGTCCTTCATCGGGCTGTTTTGCCACAACAGGAAGTAATAACTGCGTTCTTTTTGCAATTTCTTCCCGCAATACCTGCACGGGTTTGTCAAGCGGCATTTTTTTATCATTGCTCACCCATATAACGGCTTTGGAAAAATCAATATGCTGCGTATAAGCGGGTATTGCTGCCAGCATAAAAATAAAACAGGCAATCGGACTCAAGTATTTCATAACAGCGTTCGGGGTTTAAGGAGATAAGAATTAATTACAAGTATATTTAAAATATGGTTACCACTTCCGGAAAGCAAACAAATATTTCCTGTTTTCATTGCTCAACAAAAAGCTAAATAGTACGTTAATTACCCGGCACCAACACTCTTTTTAAATAGATTTGCAGGCCTTACAGCAATAAAAGCATGAAGACCCCCATTTTATTTTTTATATTTCTTTTGGCCGGAATACCAGGCTTTACCCAAAATGGCTACCAGATAAAGGTAACGCTCAAACCGTTTACTAATGGTTATCTCTACCTCGGGCATCACTTCGGCAATAAGCAATATATTATTGACTCTGCTGCCATCAACGATAAAAATGAAGTTACCTTTTCAGGAAAGGAGAAATTATTTGGTGGTGTATACATGGTTATCTTTCCCCAAAAAAATGGCTGGTTTGAAATACTGGTAGATAAACAACAACATTTTGCAGTTACGGCTGATACCAGCGACATCATTGGTAAAACGCAGTTCATCCATTCGCCGGACAACCAGTTGTTCCAGGTTTACCAGAAAACGGCACAGGAAAAAGGTAAAGCCGCCGCTTTATTGCAGAAGCGGCTAAAGGAAAACCCTGGCGATCCGGATTCGGCTAAAATAAAATCGGCGGTTACTGCCCTGAATACGGATATGCAGCAATACCGCGAACAGTTTATAAAAGCCCATCCCGCACATTTACTCAGCGCTATTTTCCATATCCTGCAGGAACCCAAAGTACCGGAAGCATCCGCGCATCCGGGTGGCAAATACGATTCAGCCTTTGCCTATCAATACTACAAACAGCATTACTGGGACGGTGTATCGTTTACGGATGAACGTTTGGTGCGCACACCGGTTTTTGAACCTAAGCTGCAAAGGTATTTCAGTAATGTACTGCAGCAGCAGCCCGATACACTGAGCAAAGCGGCCAACAAAATCTTAGACGCTTCGATGAGCAATAAGGAGATGTTCAAATTTATCCTTTCCGCCCTTACTGAAAAATATATCAATCCCGTGTACATGGGTCAGGACGCGGTTTTCGTTAATCTTTTCGAAAGATATTATGCCCCGGGAAAAGCGGATTACTGGCTTAACGACAAGTACAGGAAAGCGGTGTTTGACCGCGCGTATAGTGTAATGGCCAACCTTATTGGTGAAAAAGCCGCTGACATGAATATGGTGGACACATCAGGTAAGCCTGCTCCGCTATACGGCGTTAAAGCGCCCTATATTGTTATTTGCTTCTGGGATCCTACCTGCGGTCATTGCCAAACGGAAGTACCTCAATTAGATTCGCTCTTTCAGAACAAATGGAAGCGGCAGGGCGTTCAGTTGTATGGGGTAATGACAGACGGGGGGAAGGAAGCCTGGCTGAAATTTATACGGGAACACCGGCTCAAAGGCTGGACACATGTATACCAGTTACCCGCCGTAAAAGACGCGGAATATGCGGCAAATAAACCAGGGTATAAACAATTGTACGATGTGTACCAAACGCCTGTACTATACCTGTTAGATAAGGATAAAAACATCCTTGCCAAAAAATTAAATCATGATCAGTTGGATGAGCTGCTGCAAATAAAACTGAAGTAACGTGATGAAAAAAATACTTCTTCTAATGGCGCTGTTTTCACCGGGAACCTACCTTTCCGCGCAAACACTTTTTACCTATGGCAAACATAAAGTGGATAAAGAAGAATTTTTAAGGGCCTTTAATAAAAACAATACAAGCAATAAAAGCGAACAGGCTGTGCGGGATTATCTTGATCTTTTCATTGCCTTTAAATTAAAGGTACAGGCGGCTAAAGATCGCAAAATGGACACATTACCCGGACAGAAAAATGATCTTCTTCATTTTCGCCGGCAAATTGAAGCAGATTATATGACGGATAACGATAGGATGCACACCCTGGTAGCGGAAGCTTTTAAACGCAGCCAGGAAGACATCCGGATATCACATATATTTATCCCCTTTGATACAGGCTATATTCAAAACGCTTCCCTGCATGCCGCAACAGATACTTTAGCAGCTTTTGAAAATATCAATAAGGCCTACACCGAATTGCGGAATGGCAGCAGCTTTTCTGCGGTTGCAGAAAAGTATTCATTAGACCCTTCGGTAAAAAACAATAAGGGCGATATTGGTTTTATTACCGTGTTTTCACTGCCTTATGAACTGGAGTCTATTGCTTATACCCTGCAAAATGGTGCATTTTCCACGCCTTATAAAAGCAGTGCTGGATATCATATCATCAAAAGAACAGCCGCAAAACCCGCATCAGGCAACATGCGGGCCGCACAAATACTATTGGCTTACACACCTGGCGCTTCGGCCGGAGAAAAGCAAACGCAAAAAAAATTAGCGGATTCATTATACCGGGTGTTGCAGAAAGGGAGTGATTTCTTTACCCTGGCAAAACAATTCAGCTCGGAAAGAAACGCGTATACTACCGGCGGCCTGATGCCGGACTTTGGCACAGGCAGGTATGATCCCGTTTTTGAAAATGCAGTGTTTGCCTTACAAAAAGACGGGGATGTTTCGATTCCTTTTGAAACCGCATTTGGCATTCATATTGTTAAGCGCATCAAACATTTCCCGGTAAGTACAGACAGTATGCAGGCGGAAGCATTGTTTAAGGAAGCAGTTACGCAGGATGCCCGTACAGCTATTGCCCGCGGGCAATTTGCCGGCCGTATAGTAAATGAAACCGGTTACAAAAAGCAATTTCACCAGGACGAACTTTTGTGGCGTTTAACCGACAGCTTCCTGGTACAGAATAGCTTTACTCCTCAAGAAAACATAACAGGCCAAACCGTTTTGTTTTCGTTTAATAAACAAAGCAGCACGATAAAGGACTGGCTGAACTTTATTCAATCGGTAAAAAGCGGTTATACCAATCCGTTACCTTATGCAGCTTTAATGAACCAGTTTGTTGCCGCATCGGCAAAATCGTATTACCAGGCTCATCTTGAAGATTACAATATAAATTTCCGCAACCAGCTAACTGAGTTTTCAGAAGGCAACCTGCTATTTGAAATAATGGAAGAACAGGTTTGGGATAAAGCCGCAAAAGATAAAAAAGAATTAGCGGCGTATTACAATCAGCATAAAGCAAATTACACCTGGGGACCCAGTGCAAATGCTATTTTTTTTACAACAACCGACCCTGCAACAGCCGAAGCGGTAAGCAGCGATATCAATAACTACGCCGGGAAATGGAGAACCCTGGGAGAAAGCAGCCAGGGAAAAATCATTGCCGATTCGGCCAGGTTTGAACTGGAACAAATTCCGGGGGCAAAGAAAAATATACAACCAGGTGAAATTACAGAACGCGTAACGGATACGGCAAGTGGCTCAACTAATTTCATGTATGTATTAAATGTATATCATCAGCCCGCACAAAGGAGCTTTGATGAAGCCAGGGGACTGGTGATTAACGATTACCAGGCGGTGCTTGAAGCCAAATGGATTAAATTGTTAAAAAAGAAGTACCCTGTAAAAATTAATGAAAAGCTGCTGCACACCTTAGCAGAATGAAGAGAGGTGAAAAGTGAAAAGTGAGAGGTGAAAAGGAGAAAGAGGAGTACTCAGCCTATCGTTAACAGTTCCTCACCTGATACCTGACACCCGATACCTGATTGCCTCAAATCCATCTACAAAATCGCTCTTACCACGTTTTCAATGATCTTTGGTCTGCCCAGTGTATAATAATGCAATACAGGGGCCCCGGCTTTTTTGAGTTCAATGGATTGTTGTTTCAGCCACTCCGTTCCTACCAGCTCCACATCAGCATCTGTTTTGCATTTCAGTATTTCCGTACTCAGCTCGGTGGGTATATCCACATGAAAAGTACGGGGCAATACACTCAGTTGTTTGATAGAAGAAATAGGCTTTAACCCGGGAATGATGGGAATATCAATGCCGTTTTGACGACAATTTTTAACGAAATCAAAATATTTCTGGTTATCAAAAAACATTTGCGTTACAATATATTCCGCGCCTGCATCTACTTTAGCTTTAAGGTAAAGCATGTCGGTAGAAGTATTGGGCGATTCAAAATGCTTTTCGGGGTAACCCGCTACGCCAATGCAAAAATTGGTTCGGAAACCATTGCGGATACTTTCTTCCAAGTAAATGCCATTGTTAAGATTTACGGTTTGTTTCAGCAGATCAATAGCATACTGATGCCCTTCAGGCTCCGGCTCAAAAAAAGTTTCATTCTTTGCCGCATCCCCGCGTAATACCAGCACATTATCAATGCCCAGAAAATAAAGATCAATCAGCGCGTCTTCCGTTTCACGAACGGTAAAGCCTCCGCAAATAAGGTGTGGAACCGCATCCACCTTATAGTGGTTCATAATAGCGGCGCAAATGCCTACCGTTCCCGGCCGCTTCCTGATCTCCACCTTTTCAAAGCTGCTGTCGGCTTTTTTCTTAAAGATATGCTCTGCCCGGTGGTAGGTTACATTAATAAAAGAAGGCTTGAATTCCATTAACGGATCTAAATGATCATAAATAGAGTTAATGGTTTTGCCCTTTAAGGGGGGTAATATTTCAAAAGATACCAATGTTCCTTTAGCCTGGCGCAGGTGTTCTGTAACTTTCATTGTTCTAACTGTGCATGATCAAAATAATTTGCAAACATAGTTTAAAGGAGGCATTCAGAAAACAGCCAGGCAAAATTGGCAAACCATGTATATGCTGCATGGGTAAAAGCCTCCCTTCCAAATACCTGTTAAAGAATGCCCCGGAATAGACAGCAATTAACCGCTATCCTGTATTTTTGCCGCAAATGTCTGCAATTTGAGCATAACCATACATACCAGCAATTTAGTAAAACAATATGGCAGCCGCACGGTGGTAAACCAGGTGTCGGTAGAGGTAAAGCAAGGTGAAATAGTAGGCTTGCTGGGTCCCAACGGCGCCGGAAAAACCACTACTTTTTATATGGTGGTGGGCCTCATAAAGCCGGATGAGGGAGAGGTGTTCCTGGAAGACAGGAATATTACCAAACTGCCGATGTATAAAAGAGCGCAGATGGGTATTGGTTACCTGCCACAGGAAGCATCGGTGTTTCGCAAGCTAAGCGTGGAAGATAATATTGCCGCTGTACTGGAAATAACAAACCTGAGCAAAGCCGAACAAAAGAAGAAACTGGATGACCTGTTAGATGAGTTTCACCTGCATCATGTACGTAAAAACAACGGGGACTCCCTCAGTGGCGGAGAAAGACGCAGAACGGAAATTGCCCGCGCCCTTGCTGTTGATCCCAAGTTTATTTTATTAGATGAGCCTTTTGCCGGTGTTGACCCTATAGCTGTGGAAGATATACAGGCAGTAGTTGCCCGGCTGAAATACAAGAACATCGGTATTTTGATCACCGACCACAATGTAAATGAAACCCTCTCTATTTGCGACCGGGCCTATTTGCTTATTGACGGAAAGATATTTAAACACGGCACCGCCGAAGAACTGGCCGAAGACGACCAGGTGCGGCGCCTTTACTTAGGAAGAAATTTTGAATTGAAACGTAAAGATTATTTGCACGAGGAGGCCATAAAAGCGATGGGAGAGTTTCCTGCGGTAGAGCCTGGTGAGTGAGCAAAACAGCTTTTATTGTGTTCTTACATTTATATTTGATCTGTACCTTGGCTATCTTTCAACAATTACCCCATTTTCCGCATCATATTTATAATTGATGATTTCTTCACTTAAGATAAGCCGTATAGCCTCTTCAATGATCTCAAACGGCACCAGGAACCATTCTCTGGGGGTTATTCGTTGTCCGTTTCCGTTAAATAAATCAATATTTAAGCAAGCCGAAGCAAAGAACCGGTGCAGCAGTTGTTCTAATTTATCAGCATGCTGGTTATAACAGGCGTAGCTGGCAACTTTTATTACATCTGCAAATAAATAGGTTGCTTCGTTTTTAGCATTTCTTATCCGTTCTTCAATAGGAGTAGAGGAAAAGCCAATTTTATACAAGTTTTTAATAACGGATATTTCAGGATGGATTGATTTGGATTTCAAAACATAAATCCAGCCAGTTTGAATGTCTTCTTCCTTTACAAGGCTGGGGCTTATAAAAAATTCGTTTTCCATTGCCTCGTAAGTATTCGTAATTAATTTGCCACTTTTCAAAATTTGTTTACCTAATGAACGGTAAAGCATATTGCTGTAAGTGCCGTTTTCAAAAACAGTTGTTGTTCTTCCATCTTTTCGAATATCCTTACCTACCTGAACTGACCCTAAATTCGCTGATTCTAAATATAACATCACACCGTCAATCAAATAAAAGTTGCCGATGTGCAGGTTTTTTTCAATATTTCTGAAAGGAAGAATTTTGCGTTTCCCGTCTTTTATTTCCTGATGCACTTTTTGGAACATTTCCTCATAGAGCCTAAAATCCTCCTCCTTCATTGGTTTTCGTTGTGCTACAAAATCTGCTTCAGCCCTTTCTTCCTCTTTTGGAATATGCTTATACTTGAAAATAGATAAATCTTTTTCTGAGTCTAATAAACCAAAACCATCATCATTCAATATATCGTCAATAGAAGGCTTTTCCATTTCCACTTCGCCTAAAAGGTTGTGCCTGTCATAAGGTTTTACTATTCTTTTTTTCTGCTCATCCTGTCTGAAATTTTTCAACTTGGCCAAAAGTCCGTATTCCGACATACTGGAAGCATCCGGTTCCCTGCCGGTTTTGTCAAAAAAAGTATTGATTTCTTCAAAAGAATCAACAAGCCTGTCCTCCTCGGATTTGATATTTGAGACTTTGGCTTTTGAATCTAACAAGCCAAAATCGTCATCATTAAAGATATCGTCCAACGATATTTTTTTGTTACTGCTCATTCAATGCCCTTTGTCTTTTTAGCTCACGCAAAAATATTAAAGCTTCTGCCATTCTTCGCTGCTTAGGATCAAAAGAACGAATATCAGGGGCTTCTCCGGTTTTCTCTCTCCATTCCTTTATTTTGGGCCAGAGTAAAATAGCTTCTTCCTCAGTCATTTCTATTTTAATGGATTGAATATGCTCATCAATCAGTTTCAGCACCTGGGTAGTGACAGATTTTGATAAAATTTCAAATGCCTTTTGAAATGGATTTACCTGGTCTATCAGGTCAATGTGTATATCGTCTATATTCACAAAGCTGCCCGCCATTCTGATAAATTTTTTATCACCCTGTATTTCTATGATACTGTTTTTTATAACAGAATCCACTACTACATGCTGCCTCACTGCTTCCACATCATCTTCGCTTAAACCGGGATAAACTTCACGAATGATTTTCGGAATCAGCACGGTATTGATGATTTCCGGCTCTACATTGCCCGGCATAGCTTTCAACATCTGGTCGTCCTGTAAAATTCTTGCTTTTAAATCGTTCAGGTCGGTTTCAATAATATCTTTGGCTCTTTGTGAGGTAGGCAGCTTGAAGCCTCTTATTTTAATGGTATGCTCGTCTTTATCACCACTTTCTTCGTCATCATTGTCATCACTTTTGAGTTTAAATTTGAAATTGGGCGCTAATACCTGTTCCATTAGTAACGATGCCGTAATGGCTTTCAGCATATTGTTTACCGCTACTTTCACTTCCTCGTTTTCTGCATCGGGCTGGGCAATCAGGTTGGTGAATTGTGCGTGTGTCTTGTTGTAGCTGTCCCTGGTAGCTCTGCCTATTATCTGAATAATTTCAGTCAGCGAACCTCTGTAACCTATTGTTAATGCGTGTTCGCAAAAAGGCCAGTCAAAACCCTCTTTTGCCATTCCCAGAGCAATAATAATGTCTATATCTTCGGGCGATTTTATTGTTCTCAAATAGTCCGCTATTTTATCTCTCGATTTAGGGTTGTCGTTTACTAAATCGGCAACTTTCAGGATTTTGCCGGAACGTTTGCTTTTTACATACAACACCCCTGTTTGTTCATCCTGATAATCCAAGTCGCCCAAAACATCAATAATGTGGTTTACTTCTTCATACTTCTCTCTTGATGATTCTGCAGCATTTACGCTGGGTATATGAATGATCGTTTTTTTGTTTTCATCTAAAATCTCTTCCAAAGCCGACACCGGTCTGTCAGGCTGTTTTTTAAAGTACCTGCCCGTATAAAAATGATAGCCTATTCCTAACGATTTTAAGTATTCATACCCATTTAACTGCTCATAATAGTTGTAAGTAACCTTAGTAAATTTGGCTTCGTCTTCGGGTACTAGCACCGGCACATTGTCTCCTCTGAAATACGAACCGGTCATTGCTACAATATGGGCATTTGAGTTTGCCATAATGTTTTTTATTACTTCGCCCAAACGATTATCTCCGTCTGCCGATACGTGGTGAAATTCATCTATGGCAATCACAGTATTGTTCAATCTTTTTTCGTCTAAGCCATCAAAAGCAAAGCGAAGTGTAGCGTGGGTGCATATCAGAATCTGTTCATCGCTTTCCAGAAATCCGAGAAATGCTGATATTTTGCTTTTCTCTGAACCGGGGGTACAAAGGTTATATTTTGGATTGGGATTCCAGTCGGCAAAAAAACCGTATTGCTTCAACCCGGTTGAGCTAAAGGAGGCCCCGATTGCTTTTTCGGGAACCGCAACAATTGCTTTCTTAATGCCCTGGTTCTTCAGCTTGTCTAAGGCGATGAACATCATCGCCCTCGATTTCCCCGAAGCGGGCGGGGCTTTTATCAAAAGATATTGCGCGGTTCGGGCCGCGAAAGCTTTTTCCTGCATTTCACGCATGCCGTACTCATTGGTCTTTTTGCTTTTGCCGGTTTGGCTGTATTCTACTCTTACTAAATCTGGCATAATCTGTTTTTCTTGTCTAAAAGACTAAACAAAAGCTGTCTTAGACGATATTTGCATTGATATTCAAATAGTTACGATATTGTTGCGTCTAAAGTTCATCTAAAGTTTAACTAAGTTCATCTAAAGTTTAACTAAAGTTCATCTAAGTTTTAACTTTTCTAACCCACTTAGGATATCTTATAGTTCCTTGATTTTCAATAATATGCTCTTTTCTTGAGAGGGCATATATTAAATTTCTGACTTTATTCAGCTTCTGTTTTTCATCTAAAACAGCCGGAAGAATATCTAAAAGCAGTTCGTCTATATTTGTTTTAGATGCTGAACCGTACCTGTCAATATAGTCCAGTATCATTTTTTTATAGTGGTTGTCTTTAAAACCTCTCATTCTTATGTATTTTTCTTTCTCATCAGTAGCATTCGCTACGTTTGCAGAAATAAAATAATTCGGTTTCCGTCCCTCAATCAACCCTTTTACTTTTAACCCCTTTGCTTCATCATCGGTGATGCTTTTACTTTTAACTATTTTATCTAACAAAATAATTTCACCCAGTGACAGGTCGGGCATTTGTGCCAGTTTGATGGCGTATTTCATGTCCAGTACCCTGCCTACGATAGTTACCTGCACTTTGTTTTTGCTCAAATCATAATCGGGCAAAGGGAAAAATTTTTTTCGCTGAATAACAAACATTCTTTTTATACCGCTGCCTGTTGTATCTATCATATTTAAATTGAGCATGGTATTGGCTAAAAACGGATTACGATACCTTGATTCAGGCGCATCTGATTTTATTACATGCTCTACCGATTCCGGTATAAATGAACCGGCGTTGCTAAATGTAAGCATAGCATCTTCCCGTTCCACCACATTTATTTTTCCGTTCAAAGTATAATCCTGGTGGGCAATACAGTTGTTTAAGGACTCACGGATAATGTAGGGGTCAAACTGATCAACCTCATCAGGGAAAAGACTATCATCTTTTATATACCTGTATTTCAGGTTACGAATTTTGTCTTTCACTTCGTTTACTGCCAGTATAAATGGGCAACCAAAATGAGCATAGTCTTTTTCAATATTGTCTTTATCCCGCAATATCCAGCTTATTTTAGCCTGTGCCGGACTGATGAAATGGTCTGATTCCGGTTTGCCCAACAATAAAATTGCCGCACGGGTTATTTTGCCCTGTATGGTTACTTTGGCTTTGTTAAGGAAAGTAACATCATCCCATTGCAGGATTTCCCGTTCATTTTTTTTGTTTTTCTCAATGTATTGTTTCCGGGAAAAATCAATGGCTTCTTTTGAAAGGTCGGCAAGGTTAGCCATGGGAATGATTTGCGCCGACCAGTCAAAGGCTTTGTTTTGCATGCGGATAATGTCAAACTCCCTGTCGCTTAATGCTCCCAGGCTTTCCCCGTTCCTGCCATAGTAATGCCCTTTCCATGAAACAGGCTGCCCCTGAGGCGCAGCAGGTATTCCACAAAGGATTACTGTTTTGCCGTCTTTTTCTACCCGTTCTGTTTTATCAAACGATAATCGTGGACTGGTATGCTGTGCCAGCTCATTTTTATATTCATTCAGCTGGTTATCGTTGATGATAGTGCCTGTGATCGTCCTGTCATTTTTTACACCCAATACCAGCCATGCATTTTCTGCATTTTTCAGGTTAGCCTCGTTGCTTAAGGCAGAATAATACTGACCCAATTTGTCTTTGTCATATTGGGTCTTTGCCTCTTTAAACTCTACCACCTCATTTTCGGCAGATAAGGTCAATAATTTATTGAGAACTTCTGTCATTGTATTTCCTTCTTTTTTCTCTCTTTCTTCTGCTTCGCAAACAAGGTATCCTTTTTTGTCATCTCCTCGTACAGCTTAAACAAATATTCCAGCCTTTCCGTATCTGAATTAAACGGCTGCAGGCGGTAACATTGCTCTACGGCTCTATCCAGTTCTTCGTGGGCCTGTTTTAAGCCTTTGGGCATTGTACCGGGATTGTACAATTGTGCCATGGTTTTTTCGGGATGTTTGGCGCGCTCATCTAAAATGGCAAACACATACAGGTTCAGGTTTTCTTTTTGTTTAATGTTGATGTCTGGAAATGGAAATGTGTTGTAACATAGCTTGGCAGAATACCTGTAATCTGTTTTTAACTTACCGCCAACAACACGTACCCAAACCATGTGCATTCTGGAATGGATAACACCGAAAAGCCAGGGTTGGGCGTCATAAATTGCCATTGCGGAATTTGAAATAATAGTATCAGAAGTTAAAAATCCAATTGGAATATAATCTCGTCTTTCTGATGAAGTTGCGGGAATAATAATAGAATCAGTTTCCTGATGCCTTACTTCACCAAAACGAAAAGGCATGTCTGCTAGTTTTTTAGTTGCACCTCTACTACTTTTTTCTCTTATTTTTCTTACATTTTCAATTCTGTCCGCAATCGGTTGTATGCTTTTGGCTTTTTCTAACTTTTCTTCATCAATCCAAATACAATATCTTTTTGTTCCTTTGATAAATTCTTCTCCACCCATAAATTCCTTGATGACTGGCTTTGCTTTTGGAAATTGGACAATCAACTTTTGTTTTTCATCTTCATTTAAAATCAAATTGCCGTTATCATTAGGCATACTTCCGAAATTCATTTCTGGAAAATTAGATAAGGGTTTGCTACGTCCGGCTATAACAACATTGGCGGCATCCAATAAATAGGGATTTATATTTTTAGCGTCCTTCATGACATTGCCTGTAAATAAATGCTTAGGCTCATTTGAAGTGTTACGAAGACTTAGAATAATTACCGTAACACCCGCATTTCCTTTGGCATTGTTCGTCCATTTGAAAGATTGGTATGCAAAATTAATTTCAATTTTATCGGAAATAAGATGCGGCCACAATAAAGCCACCTGCTCGCCTTGTGTTATAGAATTAGTTGTTACAAATGCGGCTTTCGCATTAAAGCCTTCTATGTAATTCTTTGCTTTGAAAAACCAACAGGATATATAGTCCATATTGTTGTATCCATTAATTCCCTGGAATACAATAGCCATATCTTTTTTTTGCTCTTCATCCTGCATTCTTGCTCCCAGATAAGGTGGATTGCCTATGATATACACTTCATCCTTTTTATCAATAGGGCAAACGTCTTTCCAATCTATACGAGCCGCATTACCCTGTACTATTTTGCCTGCCTGCTTAAGCGGTAATATAGGTTTGCTCTTTCCATAGCCTTCAAGTCGTTCATCAAACACCTTGTTCATCTGATGCTCGGCAAGCCACAATGAGAGTATTGCCATCTCATGAGCAAAGTCATCCAGCTCTATACCGTAAAACTGGCTTATCGAAATAGATGTAGTAAAGGCGTCTGTAAATAAGGGTATTTTCTCCAGTGAAATGAGTTGTTGAATGATTTTTATTTCTAATACCCGGAGTTCCTTATAGGTAATAATTAAGAAATTTCCGCTGCCGCAGGCCGGGTCAAAAAATTTGATACGGGCAATGCGGGCAATCAGCTTTCTTAATTGCGCTGCATTGTTTTGATACTTTTCAAATGCCTCATACAACTCATCTAAAAACAAGGGCCTGATGAGCTTCAGGATGTTTGGCACAGAGGTGTAGTGCATCCCCAGGTCGCTGCGGTATTCGGGTATTACCACCGCCTGTATCATAGAGCCGAAAATATCGGGGTTAATGTCTTTCCAGTCCAGCTCTCCCAATTCCACCAGTATTTTCCGCGCTTTTCCAGTAAAAACCGGCGAATCAATTTTATCCCTGAACAGGCCGCCGTTTACATAGGGAAATGCAGCCAAATGTGCAGATAGACCTTTGGTGTTTTCAGTATTCAACCGTTCAAAAAGACGGTTTAAAAATAAGTGCGTGTCACTTCCGTTATCGGCTGTATGCTGGGCCAAGTTATTGGTGAAAACACTTTCGCCTTCAAATATTTCAGTATCCTCCGCGAAAAAACAGAACAATAGTCTCGACAGGAAAATATTCAGGTTGTGTACGCTTTCTTTTGAATTGTATATGTCGTGATTTTCATTGATCAGCAGATCGTACAGTTGTGCCATCTTGTATGCTGCATTCCGGTCGGCTTCATTGTCATTGGTGGAATGATACACTTCGCTGCCTGCAAGCGGTAGAAAGAAATTGAAATACCTGGGCAATTCTTCAATAGCAATGTCTAAGTTCTTACCGAGCTTCAGATCTTTTGCCAGCAATGTTTTATAATCTGTAACAAGGGCAAAACGGGGCTTATGCTTTAATATCCGCTCTTCTTTAGAAATGGCATCAATAGTGCTAAGCAGCTTGTTGGAGTCCTCTTCCCTGAAGAATACCTTTTTCTTGTACAGTATTTCACCTTCTACTTTTGAAAGATTGAAGTCGCCATTTTTTAACCTGGTAATGGAGGTTTTGGAAATACCATAGGCCAAAAGCAAATCATAAATGAAATTTTCTATTGAAAAATTTTCAATGATGCGTTTTACATTACTTTCTATTTCGTGGCTGTTCATTTTCTAATAGAGTTGAAATCTGCGACAGGCACAATGTAGCCTATCCGTTTTGATATTTTATACTGTTTTACATAAAGATATAAAAACCATAACCCGGAGCAATTACGAAAATCCACCGCTAATTGCCATAATGAATATTTTAAGGGAAATGGCGGGTGAATAATCACAGGAAAGAATTAGTTTCTCATTTATCACAAATGCTTTATTTTGCCAACATTCAATGGGAATATTAAGCACAACCATATCGCAACTGGCCCGCATGCGCCTGTGGCGTATTGAAGCATGGGTACAACATCCTATTGCTTCACAGCGGGAGGTACTGCAGGACCTGGTTACCTCGGCACAGTATACGGAGTTCGGCCGCAAGTACAATTTTTCTTCCTTATTTTCTACACGCGATTTTAAAAAGGCAGTACCCATACATGAGTATGATGACCTGAAGCCTTATATACAGCGTATGATGGATGGTGAAGAAAATATTTTGTGGAATACGCCTATCCGCTGGTTTGCCAAAAGCAGCGGCACCACCAGCGACAAAAGTAAGTTTATTCCTATCAGCAAAGAAAGCTTAGAAGACTGCCACTATAAAGGCGCCAAAGATACCCTTACCATGTATTACAATTTCAACCCGGATTCGGAGTTGTTAACGGGTAAGGGGCTGGTCATTGGCGGCAGTCATACCATTAACCAGGTAAACGAGGAGGTACACTATGGCGATCTGAGTGCCGTGCTGTTACAAAACTCCCCGGTGTGGGGACAGTGGATCCGCACCCCGGAACTGGCCATTGCCCTGATGGATGAATGGGAGAGCAAGATTGAAAAACTCGCCAAAACCACTATTGTTGAAAATGTTACCTCCATTTCAGGCGTACCCACATGGACGCTCGTATTGTTTAAAAGAATATTGGAAATAACGGGTAAAAGCTGCATTGCCGAAGTATGGCCTTCCCTGGAACTGTACATTCATGGCGGCGTTTCGTTTACCCCTTACCGCGAGCAGTTCAGGAAAATAATAGGAAAGGATATTTATTATATTGACAGCTATAATGCCAGCGAAGGATTTTTTGCGGCGCAGGATAAGCCGGGAGAAGAAGGCATGCTGCTATACTTAGATCATGGCGTATTTATGGAATTTATGCCTATTGAGGAATATGGAAAAAAGGATCCGCAAACCATAGGGCTGAGGAATGTAGAAACAGGAAAAAATTACGCACTGGTGATCAGTACCAATGGCGGATTATGGCGGTATTTGCTGGGCGACACCATACAGTTTACGACCCTGTATCCTTTTCGTATTAAAATAACCGGGCGTTTAAAGCACTTCATCAATGCTTTTGGTGAAGAAGTGATTGTAGACAATACGGATAAAGCGGTTTCGATGGCATGTGAAATAACCGGCGCTATTGTAAATGATTATACAGCCGCACCGGTTTACTTCAGCGATAACGGGAACGGAGCGCATGAATGGCTGGTGGAATTTGAAAAAGAACCCGATAACCTGGATCAGTTTACCATTGCATTAGACAAGGCCCTGCAAAGCATCAATAGTGATTATGAAGCAAAACGCTATAAAAATATAGCCCTTCACCTGCCACTGCTTCACACAATGCCCAAAGGATTGTTTAATGAATGGCTGAAAAGCAAGGGCAAGCTGGGAGGACAGCATAAAGTGCCGAGGCTGAGCAATGAACGAACACTTATTGAAGAAATTCTCCGTTTTAAATTATAATACATGGCAACGGAGCCATACCAACTTTATATTCTTTCTGTTATCTTGCAGCAATAATTCGGAATTATTCATGAAATTACTCAACAACAAAGTAGCTATTGTAACCGGCGCCGCCCGTGGCATCGGGGAAGCCATTGCACTTAAACTTGCGGCACATGGCGCGCATATTGCCTTTACCTATGTGAGCGACAGCAGCAGCGGAAAAGCCGCCGCGTTGCAGGAAAAACTACAGGCGTTTGGCGTAAAGGCAAAAGCATATCAAAGTAATGCGGGCGATTTTGCACAATGTGAAACGCTGGTGAATGATGTGCTTAAAGCATTTGGATCTATTGACATTTGCGTAAATAATGCCGGCATTTCAAAAGACAATCTATTGCTTCGCATGTCGCCCGATCAATGGGATGAAGTAATAAATACCAATCTCCGGAGTGTTTTCAACATGACCAAACAGGTCATTCGCCCCATGATGAAAGCAAAAAGCGGCAGTATTATTAATATGAGTTCTATTATTGGTATTACGGGTAATGCCGGGCAAAGCAGCTATGCGGCCAGCAAGGCGGGCATTATTGGATTCACCAAAAGCATTGCTAAAGAAATGGGCAGCCGTAATATCCGCTGCAATGCCATAGCCCCTGGTTTTATTGAAACCGATATGACCGGTTATTTGAAAGATGGTGATGCCGCGGATAAATACAAAAGCAGTATTCCCCTGGGCCGGTTTGGAACGGGTGGAGATATTGCAGATGTAGCACTATTCCTGGCAAGCGACTGGAGCAGCTATATAACCGGACAGGCGATCAGCGTTTGCGGGGGATTAAATACTTAGCCTGGCAGGCTTACTTTTGCGGCAGTTTTTAAAACAGGCATAATGAAAAAAAAGTACCTGGCTCTTTTTCCCGCTCTGGTGTGGTTTATGATCACATCCTTTAAACCTACTGATACAATCAGCCTGTTGGCCCCTGGCTTTCAGCCCTTAACCGATACGCTACATTATGCTGAAGAAAAGCATTTCAAAAATATTCAGCAACTTACTTTTGGCGGAGATAATGCAGAAGCATACTGGAGCTACGATAGTAAATATCTCGTATTTCAACGCACAAACCCTAAAGAAGGATTGAACTGCGACCAGATTTTCATCGGCAAAGTGCCACAGCGCTCCGGTGAAAAATTTGAATATAAAATGGTAAGCACAGGCAAAGGAAGAACCACCTGTGCCTTCTTTACTAAAGATGGCAGGCATATTATTTATGCCTCTACTCACCTGGGTTCTGATGACTGTCCACCTGTACCCGACCGGAAAAAATACGGCAACAGGTACATTTGGCCTTTATACAACAGTTACGATATTTTTATGGCAGACCTCGATGGAAATATCGTAAAGCAGCTTACCAGCGCGAAAGGCTATGACGCGGAAGCCACCCTTTCACCCGATGGTAAAAAAATGATTTATACCAGCGACAAAGACGGCGACTTGGAGCTTTACATAATGGATTTGAAATCGGGAAAGGAAAAAAAGATTACCCACACTTTAGGGTATGACGGCGGCGCATGGTTCAGCCCGGATGGTAAGAAAATAATCTGGCGCGCTTCCCGTCCTAAGACTGAAGCTGAAATAAAAGAGTATAAGGAACTGCTTGCCGAAGGAATGGTAGCGCCCACCAATATGGAGGTTTTTGTGGCTAATGCTGACGGCAGCAATGCCCGGCAGGTTACCTCATTCGGACAGGCCAACTGGGCGCCCAGTTTTATGCCCGATAGTAAACGCATTATTTTTGCCTCCAATCACGAATATAAAAGAGGCTTCCCTTTTAATATGTATACCATTAACAGCGATGGCAGCAACCTGCAAAAAATAAGCCGCGATAAAGGGTTTGATGCTTTCCCCATGTTTTCTCCCAATGGTAAAAAAGTAGCTTTTTCCAGTAATCGCAACAATGGCGGCACAAGGGATACCAATGTTTTTATAGCGGACTGGGTGGAGTAATAGCTAAATGGTCCACTGGTCGTGTACCACAGCCACCAAATACATATTGTTGTTGTACGACTTAAATACCAGGCGAAGCGAGCACCAGTCCATACCACCGTATTTTTCATCGAAGCCCGAAAAATGGTGCTCTGTAAAAACACAATCTTTATAAATAGTGGTAAGATTATTAAGAGCATTACCACCCCCGATCATTTTGTTCAGGCTGGTTTGCGGTGCATGTAAAAAATCGGCATTGTACACGAACTTTTTAAAGTAATCCGCTACGGTTAGCACAATTGGTTCACCACAGCACTATCTGTAAGCGTTTCACCTGCAACCTGGGTTTGCCTGCTTTGGCAGGAAATCAACAGCAAAAGGGATAATATAATAAAATATGCCCTCATAAAATGATCTTATAATTTAATAAGCGCTCTCAGGGAATATTCACTTTCTCTCCCAAAAATTTTGGTTCCGCACCCAGCAAATAATCAAGAAATACTTTTACCCTGGCTAATTTTTCGCGGAACTGCACTTTAAAACCGCCGCGTGCATTCACATCTCTCGCATTAAAACCTATGGCGGCAATACCTTCCCGCGAAGCGATATAAATAGCTCTTTCATTTTGAAAAGGCTGTGAAATTACGGTTACGGAATCCTGCCCGAAAATGGCTTTAAGCCGAACCATAGAATCAAAGGTTCTGAACCCGGCATAGTCGGAATATATGCAGGAAGAATCAATTCCCGCTTTCAGCAAATCCGCCCGCATTAAAGCAGGCTCATTATAATAAATGCTGCTGTTATCGCCACTGATAATAATGTAGGTGATCTTCCCGGCCTTTAGCAACCGGATCGCCGCCTCGATGCGGTAGGTATAATACGGATTCAAAAAACCTGCCACAAGATATTTGGATGTGCCGGGTAATAGCCCTGTTTTGTTGTACGGTATATGCTCAATATTGGAATATAATTTTCCTTCCGCCGCGTTTGTAATAGCCCGGTTACAGAAAAAAATAACCAGCAATACAGCAACCAGCAACGCCAAAAAAGAATATAATATGATCTTAACTTTACGCATAGGGGGTTGAATAACTGCCGGCTCCCGGTGACCTGTATAGAGCAATATACAAAAATGGATGCAGAGGCTGCTGAATCCACTTTTCTTTACAAAGTACTTAACAGTATTCTCATCAAAGCAACTATATTATCCTGCCCTTATTTTAATCCATATTTTCCCATATAACGTTCGTATAACTGTGTTTGTTTACTGGCAAGATCTACCTGCCGCCCCTGTATAAAAGCATGCGTTATAATGCTGGTACGCATATCTAATATATCGCCTTCACTTATTACAATATTAGCGTCTTTTCCCGCTTCAAGGGAACCTGTTCTGGCGGCAATACCCAAAATGTTAGCAGCGTTTAAGGTAATGGCACTCAGGGCTTCTTCTTTGGTAAGGCCAAAAGCCGCGGCCGTGCCCGCATTAAAAGCCAGGTTTCGGTACCGCGCATTACTTGCGTCATCATTCAAAGCAAATAATACCCCTGCTTTTTGGAGTATGGCGGGCGTTTTAAAGGGCTGGTCATAGTCGTCATCTTCTGTTGATGGCAAATGATGTTCAGCGTTTAATATAACCGCTACATTGTTTTCTTTCAGCAACGAAGCAATCTGCCAGCTTGCTTCACCGCCCACAATTACTACATTAAACCCAAACTCCTTTGCAAAATCAATGGCTAACAGCATTTGCTTTACCTGTCCGGCATGTACAAACAATTTCTGGCTTTTATCAAAAAGTCCTTTTACCGCTTCCAGCTTAAGATTGGTAGAAGTATGTGTGGCTTCCTGCAGGTAGGCCCGCGCTTCCCTGAAAAAGCTTTTGATCTTTTCTGTTTTTTCCAGCGCCTCCCGGATCACTTCTTCAGGTTTAGCGGCAGCCGCAGGCACCGCAAAAGATGGCATATTAATATGCATACCGTTACCGGTTGCATACGCGGCGTCTTCCCAGTTCCATGCATCTAACTGCACCACCGAAGAAGAACCGCTGATGGTTCCGCCCTGCGGCACAATGCCTGCCAGTAAAATACCATTGGCTTTGAGTACATTAATCATTGTTGAAGCTGTATTATAGGCAACAATGGACCGGATGTTTGGATTGATATCGCCCAATTCCCGGTAATCGTTGGAGCCACGCACACTACCTGAAATTTCTTTCAGTCCCAGGTCACTCTGCGGAAGAATAAGCCCGGGGTATACCTGTTTTCCAGCCACATTAAACACTTTTACATCGTCCTGCGGTACAGCAATACCCGTTCCCACCCTAACGATCTTTCCATCCTTCACTTCTATAGTGGCATTATCCAGTACCTGCCCGTTTCCTATGTGTACAGTACCGTTAGTAATAAACAATAATCCCTTATAGGCTTTTGCGGGGTATACATCATCCTGCGAATGAACGCTAAGCGTTAGAGAAAGTATGGCTGCCAGGAAAAATATTTTTTTCATACCTGATTTTTTAAAATGAAGAAACGAACCGCTGCTATTGCAGGATGATATGATCATCCTGCCCGTGATCTTCGCTGCAACTTAAAGTGATATAGCTACTCGGTTTAAACGCGGCTACCGGCGATCCCGGTTTCTTTTCTCCCACCATTTTTTGAATAATACGGTTACGCTCAGCCGAAATAGCGCCGCGTAATTGTATGTCATGCGCAAGATCAAAATACACGATACCATCCACCATTGTTTTTTCGGGCTTGGCATAAATGCTCAATGGATTATCGCTCCATAATACCAGGTCGGCATCCTTACCCGCTTTAATGCTTCCCGTACGATCATCAATATGCAGCGCTTTAGCAGGATTAATGGTTACCATCTTCCATGCCTCCGCTTCCGGTACGCCGCCATACTTTACGGTTTTGGCAGCTTCCTGGTTCAGGCGGCGGGCCATTTCCGCGTCATCTGAATTGATGCATACGTTCAACCCCATTTTTTGCATAATAGCCGCGTTATAGGCAATGGCATCGGTTACTTCCACCTTGTAGCCAAACCAGTCGGAAAACGTTGACACATTTGCCCCGTGCGCCTTCATCTTATCTGCTACTTTATACCCTTCCAGTATATGCGTGAAGGTATTGATACGGAAACCAAATTTTTCGGCTACCTGCATGGCATAGGTTATTTCACTCTGCACATAGGAGTGGCAGGTAATGAATCTTTTTTGATGCATGATCTCCACCAGCGCGTCTAACTCAAGGTCTCTTCTTATGGCAGCAAAAGGATTTACCGCCTGCTTCTTTTTCCCCTTACTTACAGAAGCGCTTTTCAATGCACGCTCATAATCCACTGCCCGCTGAAAGGCATCTATGAGCACCTGCTCCACACCCATCCTGGTATCGGGAAAACGGTTGTTGGCAGGCGATGTGGTGCGTTTTACATTTTCACCTAACGCAAACTTAATGAAAGGAGCGGCTCCTTTGAATTTTAATCCCTCATCATCCGCGCCCCAGCGCAGTTTAATAAGCTGCGATTGTCCGCCAATGGTGTTTGCCGATCCATGCAAAATCTGGGAAGACGTAACCCCGCCGGCGAGCTGACGGTATATATTAATATCATCGGGGTTCAGGTTATCACCTATGCGCACTTCCGAAGTAACAGACTGTGCGCCTTCATTAATGGAAGCTGTGGCAATATGCGAATGCTCATCAATAATTCCGGCAGTAAGATATTTACCGGTGCCATCAATAATTGTAGCATCCGTGGCGGAAATATCTTTACCAACCTGTGCAATCCTTCCATCCTTTACCAGCACGTCTGTGCTGGTAAGATTTCCTTCCGCTTCTCCCGTCCATACCGTAGCGTTTTTAAAAAGTACTGTTTGCTGCTGGGGCCGCTCATCCCATCCGTAACTGCCAAAGGGATAGGTGATCTTTGCAAGAGGGGCTACATATCTATGTTGTGCGCTGTCTGCTTTGCCGGCTGCGGGTTTAATAAAATTTGCCGACCATAACAACGCATTCCCTTCTTCGTCACTGCCATTGCCTTTCCATGCATCATCGTTATTCACCACACCACTCAGTCGTATAAGCGATTTTGAATTTTTACCGGGTGGAAAGCTCAGGTTCACTAATTTGCCGTTAAAGCTAAATTTTGTCTGCAGGGTATCCGCATTGATGATACTGGCCGCGCGTGAACTTTTAACATCTATTGTATAGGTTACATCCCCTTTTGCCGAATGCAATACAAGTGAATACACGCCTTTTATATCTTCCCAATCCACATCCTGAACCGTATATTTTTCACCCTGCACCCAGTTTTGGTATACTATCGTTTTTTCGTGAAAAACAGGACCCGAAGTAATAAGGAAATTGGCCAGCTTACCTGCTTCAATGCTACCCACTTTGTCGTAAACGCCCAGGAGCATTGCCGGTGTTTTAGTTAAAGCTTCTAATGCTTTCTGCTCACTCAGTCCGTTATTAATAGCTTTACGAATATTGGGTAAAAACTGTTTAGAGTCCTTTAAATCGGCGGGGGTTAAACAAAAATTGATCCCGGCTTTTTCAAAAGCGGCGGTATTTACCGGAGCCAGCTCCCAGTGCTTTAAATCGTTTAATGAAACTAAGCGGGCATTATCCGGATCTTCCACATCCATTGCCTGCGGGTAGTTAACGGGTAAAATATACGCGGCCCCCGTAGCCGCTATTTCCTTTATGCGCTGGTATTCATTACCACCTCCTTTAATAATATATTGAACACCAAATTCATCTCCTATCCTGTCTGCCCTTAAATCCGCCCATTTGTCACCGGCATCAAATACCTGTGGTAATGGCTGGTTGTTATTCCATGCCTGCAGGCTCAGGTTTACGCCTTCTGCCGTTGGATTGTTTTTATACCAGGCCGCATCAAGGTAGGTTTGACGTAATAAAGCAATTACACCCATTAAGCTGGTAGGGTAACTTTGGGTAGATGTGCCTTTACTAAAAGCATAATGAGCCGATGCTTTTTCTTTTATAATAACCAGGTTTTCTTTTTTATCTGCCAGGGTAACCAATGTTCCCGTTCCGCGGGCAATGCCATCTTTACGATGCGTTAACGCCACGCCAAAGCCAATAGCACGAAAATCTTTTGCCTTATCGTTATCCGTAGCAAACAAAGCGGCAGCATCTGCATCCGCTTTAATGGCCTCGTTCCAGCCATATGCGCCTTTTGTATTTGAAGTTAACTGAGCGGGAGTGCTGTAACTAAAGGCTCGCGATGCTCTTTGGGGTACAGGTATGCCATAATCGCTGTACATATCTATAAATGAAGGAAGGATATACTTTCCATTACAATCTACCACAACGGCATCTTTGGGAACAGTAATATGATTACCCACTGCTATGATCTTTCCCTGTTGTATAAGGAGTGAAGCATTTGGCAAAGTGGTTTGTGCATCTTTTACTATAGTAGCATTGGTGAAAATATAGGTTCCGCTGCGTTCATCGGCCACGCCATTTACCGGAAATGTTTGCTGGGCGTATATCACCCCGGCCGCTACGCACAAAAACAAGACAAGCATTATTTTTTTCATAAGCAGATTTTTTATATCTGTAATAAGAGCAGGAAAGATAAGTTTAAAATTGTTTTTTGCCACATCCGCTTATGCCTTAATACAAGGCATGAGTATCAAAGCCAGCGCTTATTCTCTTACCGGTTATTCACCTGACCTTTTTGAAAAACCCTCGCCAGTCCGGAAATAATTCTCTGGGTTATATCATTCATTCATTTTTACGACTATGTCAATGAGAAAGCAATTATTGTTTACATTAATCCCTGCCATTTGCCTTTTTTCATGTTCGCAAAAAAAGGAAGCTGATCATCAAACTACACATACCGATGCATCCTACCTGCAGGATTATAGCATTAAATATAATATAGCCGACAGTGGCACTTCGTTATACAAAGTGTATGCCGACCGCAATGGCGTTATCCAAATACTTTCTTCCAAAGGTTTGCTGCATCCCTTTTCCGGTGCCTTGCTTTACCCCGGAACGCTGGTACCAGACGATACTTACCGCCCGATGAAGGAT
>NZ_DATJEB010000040.1:0-53068 GCF_035497235.1 Agriterribacter sp. | reverse complement strand
TGGTTTGTTGGACATTTTTACCTGGGTTGTTTTGTTTAAAACAACCGCTTATTATCCTACAAAAACAACTGCTCTTTACTTCTTTTTACAGGGGGTCAATTTAAGCCGGTATCAGGGGGTCATTTTAAAATGGCAGACCGGAGTCACTTTGATTTGGCGAACGGGGGTCAATTTGAGTGGATTTTCCACTGGTTTTACCTACGACTATTTTATAAAAGACCATTTGGGTAATGTTCGCATGGTATTGACCGAAGAACAAAAAGACGACCAGTACCCTGCCGCTACCATGGAAACAGCTAACCGCACCAATGAAGAAAAATATTACAGCGGACTTTCTTCCAGTGAAACTGCCAAACCTCCGGGTTTTGACAGCGATGCCGGCAATGAAACAGTAGCCAAACTTAATTACAGCGATCCTGCAAGGCGAATAGGTCCCAATGCATTGATCAAGGTAATGGCCACCGATAAAATTGATCTTGCGGTGTATGCCTATTACAGGAGCGTGGGACAAAACAATAGCAACAACAGTGTTGCTGCCGATATGATAACAGCGCTGATCTCTGCTTTTGGCGGCAGTTCTGCAAGCCTTGACCCAACAGGCAAGTATACCATTGCCCAGCGCAATGCCAGCAGCTTTACAAGCAGCGCTTATAGTGGCATCAATGATTTAAAGAACGGTGACCCTAATCTCAACAGCGGTAAGCCCAAAGCTTACCTGAACTGGATCCTCTTTGATGAACAGTTCAAGATGGTAAACTCCAGCAGCGGCACCCGGCAGGTGAATATGAATGCAGATGTTGCGGCAATCTCGCCTATGGCACAAGGTGGCATCATTATGAATGCAAATGGTTATCTTTACGTATACTTGTCCAACGAAAGTCCGATGGACGTGTTCTTTGATAATTTGCAGGTTACCCATACCAGGGGACCGATATTGGAGGAGACGCATTATTATCCGTTCGGACTTACTATGGCGGGGATAAGCTCCAAGGCGCTGAATAATGCACCGGTTAATAAATATGGTATTACCGGAAAAGAAATACAGAATAAAGAATTTAGTGACGGAAGCGGGTTGGAACTATATGACTTCAGTGCAAGAACTTATGATCAGCAAATAGGAAGGTTTTTACAAATAGATCCTAATTCATTTAATTATTATGCATGGACACCTTATAATTATTGTGCAAATAATCCTATTGCGATAATGGATCCAACGGGAATGGATTGGTATACAGATAAAAACGGAATGTATCAATACGACCCAAACATCACTAAAGATTCTAAATTAAAGGAAGGTGAAACCTATGTTGGTGTTACACATCAAATAAAAGACAAAAAGGGAAATATCACTGAAGATTATCGAAAAGATGGGAGTATAATGTATGCAAAAGAGTCAAGTGCATACACTCGAATTATAGAACGAAGTGAGCAGACAGGTAATGAATCAATGGCTGCTTTGACGGACAATGGCACTCTTGTTCTGCCAGATTACAAAAACGATAAATCTACAGTTGATTTAACGGATTACGGATACAGTACCAAGAATGGCAATATAGTAGATGCTTCAGGAAAGGAATATAACACTACGGCTACGGTTCATACCCACCCTGATGGTAGCGGCCCCAGTACCTATACAGCGAATGGGTATGGTGATCTTGGATTTGCTGCTTATTCAACTCCTAACAAACCTGTATTTGTTATTCAAATGCAAGGTGGCAAAAATGACCCTATTAGTTTTATTATAGCGGCACCTAATCCGACACGAAAGGCTGCTAATTTTAATTTTCAAACTTTTCCAGTTACACGACAAATACCTTCTCTAAATGCTCAAAGCATTCAAAATTTATCTAATTCTGTAAACCTCAAACAGTTTGTAAAACAGAATAAGGATAACATAATACAACTATTAAGAAAATGAAAAGGCAATTTATTTTTTTCGTTTTAGTTATTCTTTTTAACTCTTGTAAACAAACATCAGAAGTTCCTGTTTGCAATGTCATAGAGCCCCGCGCTAATATAAAGTCGTTGTTAGATTCTTTTGTAATGGTCAATGGACAAAACAATGCTGAGTATGGAATATATATTGACAAAACTTCCCCGCACGATTATGATTTAATTTTATACACAGGGAATGAACCTCTTACAAAAGAAGAAGATCGGTTAAATAATCAGTACCCCGTCAATAAGGTGCGAACTTCCAATATTGAGTTTAAAGTGTATTCAGGTGTAGAGCACTATTTTCAGAATACATGCGATGACAAGGTGAGAAAGAAATCTGTTCCTCAAAAGGTATTAGAAAAGAATGACTACGTAATTTGGGTTGTTAAGGATAGTGCCGGCATACTTACTACTTATAAAACTTTTGGTGCATATCCTTTTATTGCTTTGCCTAAGAAAATCCCAGATAGTTTAAAATTTAATTTACCAGATAGTATATTCTGATACAAAAGCCCAGCGCCTGGCTTATCTATTTTACAATGCTGCAATATTTTTTTGTAGGTAATCTTTGAAACGTTTTTTGGATACAAAAGTTTCTATGAGCTTCAGCAGGATGGTTTTTTCTTCCTTGTCCAGCTCATTAATAAGCTGCAGTTCCCGCCGTTGTTGGTGTTCGTGAGCAGGTATGAGGGAGGCGTCACCAACAACAAGAGGTGATATTTGATTCGAGAGTGATATGAAGAAGCAGGAGTTGCATTAAAGCAGATTGTTATCCCGCTGGTGAAAACACCAGGCGGGGGCGGTGAATTTAGTAGAAACGAATTGTTATGTCAAATAATGAGAAAGCATATTGAAATGGTCAATACCTTTTTCATAGAATAAAGCAGAAGAGTAATAATATTCTTCAGGAAAATTGCAAAGCCCGGCCTTAACAGGATTATAATGTATGTACTCTAATTTTTGAACGAAAACAGATTCAGAACGCAATTCGATACTCAGCGGTTTTCGTTTCCATACCTGGTATTCACGATCGGCTTTATTTACCCTGCATTGTTCAATTAAAGGATTCTTATCATCGGTATAGGCAAACTTTAGTTGTTGTGCAGTAAATTTCATAAAACTCAGTTGAATGGATTTGAGGGTATGACCGGGAAGGGGTTGCCAAATGAGGTGAATATGGTTATTCATAATAACAAAGGCATTCAACTCAATTCTTTTATACTGAACGAGGAAGTGAAGGCTACCGGCAATAATATTTTTATATTTATCTTCATGTAGTAGTGGTAGCCAATTGTGTATGGAAGCCGTGAAGAACTGTGGAAATTCTGTTGGCCAAGGAGGGTTCATGCAACTAATATAGGGAAAATTTATTGGCTGATGCTGATTACTCGCTGGCGACAATACCAGGCGGACGGTGTAAAGAATAGAGAGCGGGAACACCAACAAAGGCAAAATATTTCCTTCAGGTTCTGAAGAAAGAATGAAATACGAAGCAATTTTTATTTACTCCTTTGATATTATATGTTCCTTAATACTGTTTTGGATGGTATACAAATTGATGAATATGACACTACATGTTAAATAGATATCCCCATATAGCACAAACATATGAGCCCCAATTCAGGCGCAAGCGTCCCGCTTGTGTCATTAAATCCTGTTACGTAATTAATTTCCAGAAGTCGGCTAATAATTTTTACATTTAATAATGAGTCGTAAATATAAGTTTGGCGATAATGATAAACTTTATTTTATCAGTTTTGCCGTAGTATATTGGATTGATTTATTTATCCGGAATGAGTATAAGGAGGTAATGCTGGAGAGTTGGCGGTTTTGCCAGCGGGAAAAAGATTTAGAAATATATGGTTGGTGTATAATGACAAGCCATGTACACATGATTGTAGGTAGTAAAGGCAGAGCATTGGATAAAATTATTGGCGAAATGAAGAGTTATACATCAAGAAGTTTAAGGAAGGCTATAACCCAACATTCTGGCGAAAGCCGCAGGGAATGGATGTTATGGATGATGAGACGTGCGGGAATTAAGAATGGCAATAATAATGACTGGCAGTTATGGCAACAGCATAATAAGCCATTAGAAATATTAAATATCGAAATGTTTTATCAAAAACTTGAATACATTCATATGAACCCGGTAGAGGCAGGATTTATAGAGAAAGCAGAGGATTATATTTATAGCAGTGCGAGGGATTTTTATGGCAAGAAAGGATTGATTGAATTGTGCTACGTTGTATAAGTGGCACAAGCGAGACGCTTGCGCCTGGGTGGGCTATCCACTCAGTCTCCGAGCTATAACGATTATACTGATGAAGAAAAATCAGAAATACTTAGGAATTTATCTGCTCAAGGGCCAGGTGATGGCGATAAAGGCAAGAAAAAGAGCGCTGAAGATGTTTTGCTAACGAAATCTGGTAATGCCCCCCCTCAAGGTCTTCGAATTTTCATGGACCAGCAAGCAAAGAAGAGTGGAATGAGAATCCATTAAATGCTGCTATTACTATTTCAGACCCTGGGGCTAGCACAGGGGACAAAGTTTTGGCAACCATTAGTGCTGGAATGGCAACAACGAGAGGGACAAAGCAAGGAGGTAAAATAACTGAACCTACATTGCCTGCTAAAACTATAGAGTCCGTTGATGGCATAGATATAGTGCATTATACAAGAAGTGGAGATCATGGCCCTGCACACGTTCATGTAAAGGGTGGTGGGGCAGAAACAAAAATAGGACAAAACGGAAAGCCAATTAAGGGTTCTCCAGAACTGACTTCTAAACAAGCCCAAGTCGTTCAAGACTTAAAGCCAGAAATAAGAAAATCTATAAGACAAATTATGAAATGGGTTAGTTATAGTAAACAATAAATAAAATGGACAACTCTCTTCAATCGGTTTGGATATTTAATGGTCAAGGCGGCAGATTTCCTGGTAGTGTTTTTATTGACAAGAGTGTAGCTGAAGATTGGATTCGAAAGCATAAACTAACAGGAGTGCTGACATTATATCCTTTAAATGAAGGAGCATATGATTGGGCTATAAGGAAAGGATACTTTACGCCATCAAAAGAGAAAGAAAAGCTACCGGATTTTATAGGATCTTTTTCATCTGCTGGTCAAGAACATTATCACTATTTAGACGGGGAATTAGATTAAGATTTGTTGTGTATGTAGGGCGGGTAATGCGGGAGGCATACCAACCTGTCCGACAGGTCATCCGGGCGGGCAACAGGAGCGATAGCAAAATACTATACACATATAAAAGCCCGGCGCTGCCGGGCTTTTATATTTTACGCGTACGCTTTTCTTGCTTTAGCATCTCGTATGTAGGTATCAATCAAATCAAAGAGTGTTTTCTTTTTATCGTCTTCGAGGTGTTCCAGCTCCTGGAATCGCTTCAATGTTTTTTTATCAAAGCCGTTCAGTAAACCTTCGCCAACCAGGTAATCCATAGATACCTCAAAAGCATCTGCGATTTTTTTTGCAGCATCAATAGAAGGCACGGCTTCACCGCGTTCATACTTACCGATCATCACCCGGCTCACGCCGCTGTTATCTGCCAGTTGCGCCTGGCTCCAGTCTTTTGTCTTTCTCAAATCAGCAATGATTTTTCGTCCCGCCGGGGTCTTCACCGGATGGATAAGAAGTGCTGAGTGAGACCCCGGCAAAATTGGATAAGTGCTTTGTTTGTGTGTATGTATTTCAAATTTTCGTATCGCCAAGGATCTCATGTCCATGCACACATGGAATACGGATAGCAGGAAATGGCAGGTGAGGCCATCGGCGAACGCGGTAAAATTAACGTATGAACTATCCTCGCTGAAGCCTAACAGTTGCTATGCTATCTCTAAAAACAAGATTGAACTTTCACGGGTTAGATAAAATCTTTTCTAACCGGATATATTTTTACTGTCTGTGTTACTGATAAACCGGTAACCAACCCCGGATTCTGTAAGCAGGTACTCAGGCCTGTTGGGGTCATTTTCTATTTTCTTCCTTATCTGGGCTACATATACCCTGAGATACTGGGATTGATTAATAAATCCCGGTCCCCAAATTGCACGCAGTAAATAATGATGGGTTAACACCTTTCCATCATTCCTTGCAAATAGTGCCAGCAAGCTGTATTCCGTTGTAGTCAACTTTATCAATTCACCTTTTTTCTTTACCGTTCTTGAATATAAATCAATTTGTAAATCTCCGGAATTAATGATAGGCTCATTCTCATCCAAAAGAGAACTTCTTAAACCGGATCTTATTCTTGCCAGAAGTTCACCTGTGCGGAAAGGCTTTGAAAGATAGTCGTTAGCCCCGCTGTCCAATGCTTTGATAATGATCTCTTCACTATTTTGTACGGAAAGAATGATGATGGGGTTAGTATACCATTGTCTTAATTCCTGCAACACCTCAAGACCATCCTTATCAGGTAAAACCAGGTCAAGAATGATTAAATCAGGGGGATGATTTGATGCTGTTATAATTCCTTCTTTGGCTGTTGCCGCTTCTGAAACAGCATAATTATTGGATCTTAAAGTAATTTCCAGAAGCTTCCGGATTTGTTCCTCATCGTCAATGATCAGTATTTCTGCCTTGCTCATTTGTTAAACTTTTAAATAAGATGTTTCACATGGGATTACGATACTAAACCTCGATCCGCCCGTTGAAATATTTTCCAGGCTTACGTTTCCTTTCAATGCTTCCGCAAATCCTTTAACAATAGATAACCCCAGTCCTGTACCGCCTGCTTTTGAATGTTTAAGCCGGTAAAATTTATCAAAAACATTTTCTATTTCTTCCTCCGGAAATCCATCGCCATTGTCTTCAATAACAAGCTGTAAAATATCAGCATAGTTAATTGCAGAAATATTAATGTTGCTGTCCGGCCTGGTATAAAGCCGGGCATTGTTAAGCAAATTATAGATAATCTGTTCCACCATTACTTTATCGGTTTTAACAAGCGGAATATTGGGATTGATGTTAATGGTAATTTTTTGAGTGACCTTATTTTCTTCCATTTTTTTTACTGTACCGTAAACAAGTTCATTTATATCGCACCAGTTTTTCCTGGGTTTGATAAACCCTGATTCCAGCCTGGACATGTTCAGTAAGTTCTCTACTTGCTGGTTTAGCCTCAACGATGCTTTGGCGATTTCAGTAACCAACTGATCTTTATTTTCTTTAGTCAGGTTATCATTATTTGCCTGTATATTATCTGTTGCAGCAATTATGGTGGCTATGGGTGTTCTGAGTTCATGAGACAGGGAATTCAATAAAGTGTCATAAAGTTTCAGGGTGTTTACCTTTTCTTCCTTTTTTCCTGAAGCTTTTTCAACCTGGCGGATTTTGTAAGTAAGCACAGCGCTAACCATTGCAATCACGAAATACATAACCAGGAGAATCGCGTCTTCTGCGGCATCAACATGAAAGTTGAAACGGGGAGGAATAAAAAAGAAATCCCATATAGCCGCGCTTATCATAGCGGAAACCAGCACAGGCAATATATCAAAAGAAACGGCAATGAGGGAAACCGTTAGCAGCAATATAAAAGCAACAACCCGGTATCCCATATAAGCCGAAACGCCATAACAACCCAGTGAAACAAACAGAATAAGCAGTAAGCTGATTATATACTGCTTTTGTTTGCTTGCCTGCCTAGTAAATAAACCAGCCATCTTAATAAAATTATAGAACAAATAAAGAAAAGAAGATGCGTATAAAGATTTTATAAAGATTTCTCCAAATAAGGATATTTTGTAAGACTTTGCAAGTTACTCCTCTACTTTTGCCTCCCCAATTTATTTCATTGATATGTCTTTACACAATAAAGTATCCTTTGCGGGACTTCTTATTGCATTAGGAATTATTTACGGCGATATTGGAACCTCGCCCTTATACGTTTTAAATGCAATTACGAGTGGCAAAACCATTACCGGTGAGCTTGTTACCGGCGCCTTATCTTTAATCATCTGGACGTTAACCCTTCAAACAACGATCAAGTACGTAATTTTAACCCTTAACGCCGATAACCGTGGGGAAGGTGGTATTTTTTCTCTGTTTGCATTGGTGAGAAGGCGGAGAAAATGGCTGGTTATTGCAGCAATGATAGGTGGCGCTGCACTGCTCGCCGATGGAATGATTACGCCTCCTATTTCTGTAACTTCTGCTGTAGAGGGATTGAAACAAATCCCTGTTCTTTCCACCATTACGCAATCAACAATTGTTTACATTGTAATAAGTATTCTTACCGTTCTTTTTTTTATACAGCAATTTGGAACGGCTTTTATAGGCAGGTTTTTTGGTCCTGTAATGTTCTGCTGGTTCATTATGCTTGCCGTACTGGGTATTATTCATCTTTCAGATGATATCGGGGTACTTAAGGCATTTAATCCTTATTATGGCATTAAACTCCTGGTCAGTTATCCCCGGGGCTTTTATATACTGGGCGGTGTTTTTTTATGCACCACCGGAGCCGAAGCCCTTTATTCCGACCTGGGGCATTGCGGAAAATGGAATATAAGATACTCCTGGGTTTTTGTAAAAACCTGTTTAATCATGAATTATTTAGGGCAGGGCGCATGGCTGTTAAGTAATTACCGGGGCCGGTCCATAACTGCCGAAATGATAAATGCGGGCTTTAACCCTTTCTATGGTCTTATGCCGCATTGGTTTCTTTACTTTGGTATTGCCATTGCTACCGCTGCAGCTATTATTGCCAGTCAGGCCCTGATCTCAGGTTCATTTACATTGATAAGTGAAGCCATGCGGTTAAACTTATGGCCCAAGTTGCGAATACATTATCCGACTGAAGCAAGAGGGCAGTTATTCATTCCCGCCATAAATGGTCTGCTCTATGCAGGCTGTATAGGCATTGTACTTTATTTTCAAAAAGCGGCTAATATGGAAGCGGCTTACGGGTTGGCGATCACCTTGTGTATGATCGCCACTTCTATACTTTTTGCAAATTACCTGGTACTCCGCAGAGTAAAAAGGCTGCTCATCTATGTTTATTTAAGTGTGTTTTTAACAATAGAATTAAGTTTTCTTTTTGCCAATATCCAAAAGTTCCCGCATGGAGGATATGTTGCCCTTGTTGTGGGAGGTTTACTGTTTTTGGTAATGTTTACCTGGTTCAAAGCCCGGAAGATAAAAAACCGGTATGTGGAATTTGTAAGGCTTGAACAGTATATTCCCATGATGCAGGAATTAAGCAATGATCGTTCAGTTCCCAAATATGCAACGCACCTGGTGTACCTGACGAGTGCCGATAATGTTAATGAGATCGAACACAAGATCATCTATTCGATTCTTAACAGAAGTCCCAAACGCGCCGATATTTACTGGTTTGTACATATAGATACCATGGATGATCCCTATACATGTGAATACAAAGTAGCGCATATTATTCCTAATGATATTATCCGCATTGATTTTAAATTGGGATTCAGGGTTGCTCCCCGGATCAACCTGATGTTTAGAAAAGTGGTGGAAGACCTGGTTGTCAATAAGGAGGTAAACATTGCTACGCGTTATGAGCGCGTGGCCCGCAGCAATACCGTTGGAGATTTTCAGTTTATGGTCATGGAAAAATATATGAGCCAGGATAACGAACTTCCGTTTATGGAGCGATTGATTATGAAAATGTATTTTTGGTTAAAAAATATCAGTCTTTCTGAAGAAAGGGGATTTGGGCTTGATCCGGGTAATGTTATTGTAGAAAAATTTCCGTTAATTGTAGGGCCTGTAACCAGGCTCAGCCTCAAACGCGTAAAAGATTAAACCAGGGTATGACAGGTAACATTCTGATTGTTGATGATGAAGACCAGTTGCGTAAACTGCTCGCCAGGATTATTTCCCTTGAAGGCTTTAAGGTACTTCAGACGGCTACTTTAAAAGCCGCAAACGAGGTATTAATGAGCCAGGAAGTAGATGTGATTTTGTGTGATGTAAGGTTGCCTGATGGCAACGGGGTTGATTTTGTAAAAGCGGTAAAGCATAAATATCCATCGGTTGAAATCATCTTACTGACGGCATATGGAAACATCGCAGATGGTGTGCAGGCCATCAAGAACGGGGCATTTGATTATATCACCAAGGGTGATGATAACAATCGTATCGTCCCGCTGCTTTACCAGGCAGTGGACAAATCGCTGCTGCAACAAAAGTCTTCAGTTACAATAAGCAATACATCCCCATGTGATTTTGGATCCATTATCGGCGAAAGTACCGCCATTAAAATGGCAGTGCAGTTGGCCCGCAAAATTGCAGGCAGTGATGCCACGGTTTTATTGCTGGGAGAGACAGGAACGGGAAAAGAAGTATTTGCCAATGCCATTCACCAGAACAGTAAAAGGAAAAATAATTCACTCGTAGCTATTAATTGCAGCGCTTTTAATAAAGAGTTGCTGGAGGGAGAGTTATTTGGGCATAAAGCCGGTGCTTACACCGGTGCTGTTAAAGATAAAAAGGGCCTCATTGAAGTTGCCGATGGAGGCACCTTATTCCTTGATGAAATCGGGGAGTTACATATTGACTTGCAGGCCAAATTGCTGAGGTTTTTAGAGAATGGTGAGTTTATCAAACTGGGAGATACAAAGATTTCAAAAGCTAACGTACGGATAATAGCTGCTACCAACCGCAACCTCAAAAATGATGTCACCGAAGGACATTTCCGCGAAGACCTCTATTACAGGTTAAATGTGTTTATAATCGAAATACCATCGCTACGGGAAAGAACCGAAGATATTCCTTTACTCATTCATTATTTTTTAGCCCGTATTGCCGAAAAAGAAAATACGCCGCTGATCCGGGCCGGTAAAGAAGCGCTGCAACTGCTGCAACAGTACTCGTGGAAAGGAAATATCAGGGAACTGAAGAATGTGCTGACAAGGGCAGTGATCCTGGTTGATGGACTTGAAATACTTCCGGAACATTTGCCTTATGAAATTCAGCAACAAAGTCAAACCACGCTACCCGGTTTATCATTGGCAGCAGTGGAAAAACAACATATTCAGAAAATACTACAGTATACCAATGGCAATAAAGCCAGGGCTGCAAAACTCCTGGAAATAGGCCTGGCTACGCTCTATCGCAAAATGGAGGAATATGCCATTGCTCCGGGTCTGTCAAAATGATAATGCACCTTCTCAAAATGAGAAGGTTTTGTTTTCTCCTCCTCACTATCTAAAAAGCAGGATAACCGCAATGCCTTGTCCCCGCTGCCTTTCAGGCGGTGAGGGATAAGCCGGGTTTTCCGGTATGCCGTTTGGTTTTCTCCCCTTACATGGAAAGGAAAAAAAACATCCCGGACACCATCGCCATCATAATGATCTGGCTTATCGCACTGGCCCTGGTATACCTGGTTGTTATGAAAACGTATTTATTCAACTAAACCTGTACTATATGCTATCAGTAATTCTTATTGCCTCCGGGCTTATCTGTTTCTGGCTATTTTTTAAATCTATTGACTGGTTCGAAAAAATTTAACCGTTATGATGACCGCATTATTCATTTTATCAATCGCCGTTTTTGGCTACCTCGTTTACGTTTTGATTAAACCCGAAAAATTCTGATTCTATGACAGGTGAAATTACAGGTATAATCCTCATGTTCCTTCTCACAGTGCTGCTCGCTTACCCGCTGGGAAAATACATCGCAAAAGTTTTTAAAGGCGAAAAGACCATTACTGATTTTATGAACCCTGCAGAGCGTTTCTTGTTCAGGATCTGTGGGATCAATCCAGCGGAAGGCATGAACTGGAAACAATTCCTGAAAGCTATGCTCACCATTAATATGCTGTGGCTGGTCTATGCATTTTTTATGCTTCTTTTCCAGGATAAGCTACCGCTGAACCCTGACGGAAACACGGGGCAAACACCCGACCTGGCTTTTAATACAGCAATCAGTTTCCTGGTAAACTGTAACCTGCAACATTATTCTGGTGAATCGGGGTTAACGTATCTGACCCAATTGCTCGTAATCACTTTTTTGCAGTTTGTGAGTGCTGCCACCGGTATTGCATCTCTTGTTGCCGTCTTTAATGGCCTAAGAGAAAAAACAACACAGAACCTGGGCAACTTCTGGAGCATATTTACAAAGACCATTACACGGATATTATTACCGCTGTGTCTCATCGGTGCCATGCTGCTTGCATTCAATGGCACACCCGCCAGCTATGATGGAAAAGACAGCCTCACTACCTTGCAAGGCGACAGCGTTCAGGTGTCAAGAGGGCCTGCCGCCGGCATGATTGCCATCAAACATATTGGCACCAACGGCGGCGGATGGTTTGGAGCTAACTCGGCACATCCCCTCGAGAATCCAAATTACTTCACCAATATGCTGGAAATGATCATGCAAATGATCATACCCATCGCGATGATCTTTGCGCTTGGTTTTTATATTAAACGCCGCAAGCTCGCGGGCGTCATCTTTGGCGTAATGACCATCGGGATGTTATGCCTGCTTATTCCTACTATTGTATCGGAGATCAATGGCAACCCGGCTATTGAAAAAATGGGTGTGTTGCAGGCAACAGGCGCTATGGAGGGAAAGGAAGTAAGATTTGGCCCTGCAGCATCGGCTTACTGGAGCACAATGACTACCATCATCTCAACCGGGTCTGTTAATTCCATGCACGACAGTGCTATGCCGGTATCGGGATTAATGCAGATGCTGGGCATGATGATCAATGCATTTTATGGTGGTTGCGGGGTAGGATTGCTGAACTATCTTATTTATGTCATCCTCGCCGTATTTATTTCAGGGCTCATGGTAGGGCGAACGCCCGAATTCATGGGGCATAAAGTGGAAGCAAGAGAGGTGAAAATAGCCGCGCTGGTTACTTTATTATCTGCCTTTCTCATCAAGGGATTTACAGCCCTGGCAGCTTATATGGTAGCGCATCATCCCGAAACAGGATGGGCCGTTCAGCCCGGCAACTGGCTGAACAATCCATCATATCATGGCTTTTCTGAAATGCTTTATGAAAATACTTCTGCCAACGCCAATAACGGAAGCGGGTTCGAGGGCCTGGGCGATAATAATATTTTCTGGAATGTAACTACCGGCTTTGTGCTGATACTGGCAAGGTTTCTTCCCATCATCGGGCCTGTGGCTATCATTGGATTATTGGCCAACAAAAAATTCATCCCTGAATCCCCCGGCACTTTGAAGACAGATTCCTGGACTTTCGGCATGATGACGTTTGCAGTGATAATCGTGATCAATGCCTTATCCTTTTTTCCCGCGCTTGCACTGGGCCCGATAGCAGAATACTTTTCTTTAAAATAACCGAATACTTATCAATCATGGTAAAAAGAAAACGCAATATAAAATTATTTGATCCCAAACTGGTTGGCACAGCTATTAAACAGTCTTTTATAAAACTAAAGCCTGGTCTTATGGTAAAGAACCCGGTAATGTTTACCGTAGAGATTGGCACGGTGGTGATGCTGGCTGTTGCTGTTTATCAAATAGCAACGGGAGATTTATCGCAGGGAGCGATATGGTATAACCTCACCATATTTGCTATCCTTTTTATTACCGTGCTCTTTGCCAATTTTGCAGAAGCATTAGCCGAGGCAAGAGGTAAGGCACAGGCAGAAAGCTTACGTAAAACAAGGGAAGATACACCTGCTAAGAAAGTTTTTATTGTTGGCGAAATGTATGTTAATGAAGTAAAAATTGTTCCTTCCTCCCAATTGCGCAAAGGCGATATGTTTATTTGTGAGGCTGGTGATATTATCCCGATGGATGGCGAGATTGTGGAAGGATTGGCTTCTATTGATGAATCGGCTATTACGGGTGAATCGGCTCCCGTTATCCGTGAGGCAGGCGGCGATAAGTCATCCGTTACCGGGGGAACGAAGGTTTTGAGTGATAAAATAAAAGTGAAAATTACCACCGAACCCGGTGAAAGTTTTTTGGATAAGATGATAGCATTGGTGGAAGGCGCTTCCCGTCAAAAAACGCCCAATGAAATTGCATTAACGATTCTGCTGGCAGCCTTCACGCTCATATTTATTATTGTGTGTGTAACACTGAAACCCTTCGCCGATTATGCCAATACACCTATTACCATTGCGGCGTTTATTTCCTTATTTGTTTGTTTAATTCCAACTACCATTGGCGGTTTACTATCTGCCATCGGTATTGCAGGTATGGACAGGGCACTCAGGGCAAATGTAATTGCCAAAAGTGGTAAAGCGGTAGAAACGGCAGGTGACGTGGATGTATTATTGTTAGATAAAACCGGTACCATCACAATTGGCAACAGAAAGGCTACTCATTTTTATCCTGCTAATGGAATGAGTGAAAATGAATTTATTCATTTTACATCATTAAGTTCTTTATCTGATGATACGCCGGAAGGAAAATCAATTGTTGAACTGGCATTACAAAAAGGTGTAAATGCAAGAGCGGAAGCCGGTATGGAGTTTATCAAATTCACAGCCGAAACAAGAAGCAGTGGTGTGAATATATCAGATGGAACAAAGATTCGTAAGGGAGCCTTTGATGCGATCCGTAACCTGGTTACAAAAGCAGGAAATACCATCCCGCCTGAAATAGCTGAAAAAGTAAAAGCAATATCCTCAAATGGAGGTACGCCGCTTGTTGTATCAGTTAATAATAAAGTAACAGGAGTTATCGAACTACAGGATATCATTAAACCCGGAATACAGGAACGCTTTGAACGCCTGCGTAAAATGGGCGTCAAGACCGTAATGGTAACCGGTGACAATCCGCTTACAGCAAAATACATTGCCCAAAAAGCCGGGGTTGATGATTTTATCGCCGAAGCTAAACCGGAAGACAAAATGAATTATATCCGTAAGGAACAGGCTTCCGGAAAACTGGTAGCCATGATGGGCGATGGCACCAATGACGCACCTGCACTGGCGCAGGCCGATGTAGGTGTTGCCATGAACAGCGGTACGCAGGCAGCAAAGGAGGCGGGGAATATGGTTGACCTTGATAATGATCCTACCAAGCTGATTGAAGTGGTGGAGATAGGAAAGCAGTTATTAATTACAAGAGGCACATTGACAACATTTTCTATTGCCAATGATGTGGCCAAATATTTTGCCATTGTTCCGGCACTGTTTATCGCATCAATCCCTGCCTTGCAGGCATTGAACATTATGGATCTGAAAAGCCCGCAATCAGCCATCCTGTCTGCGGTTATTTTCAACGCCGTTATTATCCCGCTATTGATCCCGCTGGCTTTAAAAGGCGTAGCCTATAAGCCAATCGGCGCCTCCGCTTTATTACGAAGGAACCTGCTGATCTATGGGCTCGGCGGTATTATAGTGCCCTTTATTGGCATCAAGCTTATTGACCTGCTGTTAAGCTTATTTATGTAAATGATTAAAACAAAATCAAAATGAAAAAAAATGTATTGATATCGCTTAAGCTCACCGTAGTTATGATTCTTTTATGCGCGGTGTTATATCCCCTGCTCATTGCCGGCATAAGTAAAATGGCGCCGGGCGGTGGAAAAGGCGTAACCGTAACGGTGAATGGCAAAGTGGTGGGCTATGAAAGGATAGGACAGCAATTCACAGATGATAAATATTTCCGGGGCCGTCCGTCTGCCGTTGATTACAATGCCGCCGGCTCCGGGGGTTCTAATAAAGGACCGTCTAATCCTGATTATTTGCAGATTGTACAAGAAAGGATTGACAGTTTCCTTGTACATAATCCCGGAGTAAAAAAAGAAGAGATTCCGGCAGACCTGGTAACGGCTTCCGGCAGCGGGCTCGACCCGGACATTTCTCCGGCTGCCGCTTATATACAGGTAAAGCGCATAGCTGCCATAAGGCAAATCTCCCCAGAGAAATTGAAAACCCTCATTGATAAACATATTGATAAACCACTGGGCGGAATGCTCGGCCCTTCCAAAGTCAATGTATTAAAATTAAATATTGCTCTTGACGCTTTACAATAAGTAATGGAAAACAGAAATAAATAACAACAAAACAGGATTTCGATGAAAAGATTTATGACAACTGTTGCTGTTATGCTTACCCTTACCGGCGCAGCACAGGACACAACCATAAGCAAACAGATTCCTTCACTCACCTTCAGCGGTTATGCAGAAGCGTATTACAGCTATGACCTTAATAAGCCTTCAGATAATAACCGACCCGGTTTTCTATATAGTCATAACCGTCACAATGAATTTAATGCCAACCTTGCTTTTATAAAGGCGAGTTATAATACAGAAAGGGTGCGGGCAAATTTGGCAATTGCAGCAGGCACTTATATGAACGCGAATTATACGGCAGAACCCGGCGTGCTGAAAAATATTTATGAAGCCAATGTGGGGCATAAACTAAGCCGCACTAAAAACCTGTGGCTCGATATCGGCATTATGCCTTCGCATATTGGATTTGAGAGTGCGATCAGCAAGGATTGCTGGGCGTTGACCAGAAGCCTGGTAGCGGAAAACTCCCCCTATTTTGAAAGTGGTGCAAAACTCAGTTATACAACGGATAACGGCAAACTGGCGGTAAGCGCTTTGGCGCTGAACGGCTGGCAGCGTATTACCAGGGTTAATGCCAGTTCACTGATGAGCTGGGGAACGCAGGTGGTTGTAAAACCCACCGGTAATATAACGCTTAACTACAGTACTTTTATAGGTACCGATAAACCCGACAGTACCAGGCGCTGGAGAATATATCATAATATCTATGGTATTTTTCAATTCACTGATAAAATTGGATTCACTGCCGGTTTTGATATAGGTACCGAACAGGTGACTAAAGGAAGCAGCCATAAAAACAACTGGTATAGTGCTGTAGGAATATGGCGTTATACGCCAGCCAGCCAGTGGGCTATTGCCGTTAGGGGTGAATATTTTAATGATGAAGATGGAGTGATCATTGCAGCGGTAACGCCCAATGGATTTAAAACTTCCGGATTTTCTCTGAATGTGGATTATCTGCCTGTACTCAATATAGCCCTTCGCCTGGAAGGCAGAACCCTGAACAGCAAAGACAATATTTTCATAAAGAACGGAAACCCGGAAAGCAATACAACAGCTATTACTTTTTCGGCTGCTGTTGGTTTCTGAAACCTGTACAAACAAGCTTTGAAAGCCACACTAAAATAAATAATACGCACAAAATAAGGTTGCATAACTTGATACCGGTATATGGCAGAACAACAGGCAGATAACTGGATGAATACTATTCAGCCCAACAAAAAAGGGAAGCTGAAGATATACATCGGCATGAGTGCCGGTGTGGGAAAAACATACCGCATGCTGCAGGAAGCGCATAACCTGCTGCGTAACGGGGTAAATATAAAAGTGGGCTATGTGGAAACCCACGGCAGAGCCGAAACACAGGCGCTGATTGAAGGATTGCCGCTTGTTCCCCGCCGCAGGGTTTTTTATAAAGGCAAACAATTAGACGAACTGGATGTGCAGGCTATCCTTTTATTGCAGCCGGATGTTGTAATTGTTGATGAACTGGCGCATACCAATATACCCGGAAGCAAGAACGAAAAAAGATGGCAGGATGTACTTGATATCCTTGATGCAGGTATTGATGTAATTTCCGCGGTCAATATCCAGCATATAGAAAGCATCAATGAGGATGTGAAAGCAATTACTGGTATTGAAGTCAAAGAAAGAGTACCCGATAAATTACTGCAGCTTGCCAACGAAGTAGTGAATATTGATCTTACCGCCGATGACTTAATCACCCGGCTTAAAGAAGGAAAGATATACGACAGCAGCAAGGTACAGCAGGCCCTGCAAAATTTTTTCATGCCCGAAAAGATCCTTCAGCTCCGGGAGCTGGCACTCAAAGAAGTTGCCGGACAGGTAGAAAGAAAAGTGGATTACGAAGTAACGGCGAGGGAGAAGGCATGGAAGCATGAGCGGTTGCTGGCTTGCATTTCATCTAATCACGTGATAGCGCAGACCATCATCCGCAAAACGGCAAGGCTGGCTTCCTATTACAACAGCAAATGGTATGTATTGTATATACAAACCCCGAAGGAAAGTGGTGATAAAATACCGTTAGCGGCTCAACGTCATTTAATCAATAACTTTAAGAACGCTATGGAGCTTGGAGCCGAGGTATTACAGAAAAAGGATGAAAATATTGCAGGCGCTATTATCCGGGTTATCGAAGAAAAAAATATAACAACCGTATGCATTGGGAAACCACACCTTAACCTTTGGCAAATCATGCTGAGGACCGGTGTTTTTAATCAACTGCTGAAAACACTTTCCAAAAATGAAGTGGACCTTGTAATACTATCATAAAATGGCAAGTACTGTAAAAGGGAAGATACGCCTGGGAACTTCGTTCCTGTTTTTGTTGCTTCTGCTTTCAGGCGGGGTAGGTATCTATCATTTGGTACGTTTAAAGAATGACGCTAAGCTGATATTAAAGGACAACTATGAATCCCTTGAATATTGCCATTCGATGCAAAGGGCATTGGACAGTACAGGCATTAATTCGGCCGGCGCGTTGTTACGGTTTGACAGTGCATTAAAGCTTCAGGAAACAAATGTTACGGAGCCCGGAGAGCTTCAGGCTTCAGCATCCATCAGGGCCTATTTTAATCGCTATCGCTCGGGCGACAGCTCTCTTTCCGTTGTCAGGGGTATCCGCAATAGCATTCAGCATATCTTGTCGTTGAATATGTCTGCCATAGAAATCAAAAATCATAAAGCAAATCATACAGCCGATAATGCCCTCACTTATATATCGCTTATAGCCGCTATTGTTTTCCTTGTGGGATTTACTTTCTCTGTTAATTTTCCTTCGGTGTTAACGTCTCCTGTAAATGCTTTAACTAAGGGTATACAGGAGATAGGGAAAAAGAATTACCATCACCGGATACACCTGGACCGAAAGGATGAATTTGGCCAGATGGCCGATGCCTTTAATGATATGGCGGAGCGGCTTGAGTATTTTGAAAGCAGTAATCTGAATAAAATTATATTTGAAAAAACAAGAGCGGAAGCTGTAATCAACAGCCTTAAGGAAGCCAGTATAGGGATAGATAAAAACGATGTTATTTTATTTGCCAATGACCAGGCATTGTACCTGTTGGGTATGCAGGCAAAGGATATTGTGGGCAAGCCCGTAAGTGATGTTACCAAAAGGAATGACCTGTTCCGTTTTTTGTTAGAAGAGAAAGGCAGTTTGCCTTTTAAGATCATTTTAGATAACAGGGAAAATTATTTTATCAAGGAAATCATGGAAATTGCACAGGATGGTTCCAGCAGTAAAGTAATTGCGCTTCAGAATATTACCTCCTTTAAAGAACTGGACATAGCGAAAACAAATTTTATCGCTACCATCTCCCACGAGTTAAAGACGCCTTTAGCCGCTTCCGATTTTAGCCTTAAATTACTGGAAGATGACCGGGTGGGGCAGCTGTCGGAAGACCAAAAGGAGTTGATAGGGCAGCTTAAAAATGCTAACCAGCGCATGCTCCGGATATTAAGTGAATTGCTGAATATGTCGCAGGTGGAAACCGGAAAAATCCAATTAAACATCCAGTCCGTCAATCTTTACCAGGTGGTTGAAAACTCGGTGATGGCAGTAAGTGTAACAGCGAAAGAGAAGAAAATAAAAGTAGAAAAAAAGGTAGAAGAAAATCTTCCTGAACTAAAAGCAGATGCTGATAAGGTAAGCTGGGTTTTAAATAATTTTCTAACAAATGCCATAAAATACTCCCCCTCCGAAAGCACTATTTTTATTGATGTAAAAAGAACGGACAATGCTATTACTTTTGCCGTTACCGACAGTGGAATGGGTATTGATGAAATGTACCTGGACAGGATTTTTGAACGCTATTTTCAAATTCCGGGCAGATCAGACAAAAAAGGCTCGGGCATCGGCCTCGCCATTTGCAAAGAATTTATTGAGGCAATGGGGGGTAAAATTTGGGTAAAAAGTCAGCCGGGCCAGGGAAGTGTATTTGGATTTGATATCAGGATTACGCAACAGGAAGCTTAGCGTTGTAACATTTCATTCGCCATTTTAATCAATTGGTTTACTATTCCATTTCTAAAAGCAGGTGATTAAACCATCTTTGTGTTATCAAAAATCAATAAAATATTAATCATGAAATTTTTTTTAATCGCTTCTTTAGCGTTAACTGCTTTATTCAGTTCCTGTAAAAAAGACAACGACAATGAAAAAAACAGAATCTTTAAAGGACCTGAAGTTCAGGTGCATAATGGCAAAGCATCAACATGGATACAATTGGATAAAAATGGGGCTCCTTTACGTTTAGCCGTTAGTTTAACAGACGCGGCGCTCAATAGCGTTCCTGTTGGGAGTGGTGGTGAGGCTAATCATGACCATGGCAATATGGAAAATAACTGGGTTTTACAACTTCATCCTAAAGCAGGAATGCTTCCATTTTATTATGTAGGTATGGGCTGGAACCCGATCGGTCATGAACCGGAACCTATATATGGAAAGCCACATTTTGATTTTCATTTTTATATGATGACACCGGAGGAGGTTGCTGCTATTCCTGCATATGAAATGGCGAAAGATAAATTTGATAACGCTCCGGCTGCAGATTATTTACCTCCTGCGTATTTTAATGCCGGGGGTGGCGTTCCTCAAATGGGCGCACATTGGGTTGATCCTGCTTCAGGTGAGTTCAATGGTCAGCCTTTTACCCAAACCTTTATCTATGGCTCATATGATGGTAAAGTTAATTTTTACGAACCAATGATAACGCTGGAGTTTTTAAAGAATAACGCTAATTATACAAGGAGCATTCCCCAGCCAGCCAGGGTTCAGAAAACAAGCTGGTATCCAACAAAATTAAGCGTGGTAAAGCACAACGGCGTTACAGAAATTATTCTTGATGAATTTGTTTACCGGGTGCAATCATAGAAAATGCTGGTCTGCAATTTATTCCTGCCGCGTTTAATCGTTAAGCGTGGCAGGATTTTTAGTATGTATAATTGCTGTCAGTCCTTATCTCAGGTATTGCAAACGGTTATCAATACTATTATGTGCGGGCTGATTTTGTATCATTCATTTGAACTGTTTGCGTAATAATTGAGCATTGAAAGCCACTATAATAGTACTTAGTGACATCAGCACCGCACCCATAGCCGGACTGAGCACAAATTTGGGATAAAGAATACCAGCCGCCAGCGGAATAGCGATAAGATTGTAACCAACCGCCCAAATAAGGTTTTGGATCATTTTGTTATAAGTAGCTTTGGCAAAAGCGATCATGCCAACCACATCTTTGGGATCGCTGTTTACCAAAATTACATCGGCTGTTTCTGCGGCTACATCGGTACCTGAACCAACCGCAATACCTACATCCGCCTGGGCCAAAGCAGGTGCATCATTCACCCCATCGCCGGTCATGGCAACAATGTGGCCTTTGGCCTGAAATGCTTTCAGTCTTTCCTGTTTTTCATGAGGCAGTACATTGGCCAAATAACCATCCATCCTGAGCTTCTCAGCTACTGATTTGGCTATGTTTTCGTTATCCCCCGTAAGCAAATAAGATTTGATATTCATTTGCTTCAAATCAGCAATCGCTTCCGCAGATGATTCACGTATGGAATCTGCCAGCGTGAAAATTCCCACAGGCTGATTATCAATAAGCAGGTAATTAATCGTTTCAACACTCAGCTCAACAGAAGAAGGTGTAGCAGGAACAGGCTGATTGTTTTGTTTGAAATAATGAGGTCCTGCGGAAATAACCAGCTTTCCATTAACCGTACCCTTTACACCAACACCCGGTATATAGCTGAAGTTTTCGACCCGCCATAGTTGTAAAGATTTTTCTTTTGCTTTCCGGGTCAAACCATGCGCAATATGATGTTCAGAATGTTGCTGCACCGAAGCGGCATATCGTAAAAGTTCATCTTCAGTAATGTTGTTATCCAGCGAAATTATTCTTTCTACTTCGTGAACGCCTTTGGTAAGCGTTCCGGTTTTATCGAAGATTAGGGTGGTAATATTTCTGGCTGATTCAAATGCAGTGCGGTTGCGGATTAATAAACCATGTGTGGCGGATAAACTGGTAGATATGGCAACCACTAAGGGAATAGCTACACCTAATGCATGCGGACAAGCCGTTACCATCACCGTTACCATTCTCTCCAATGCAAAAGCGAGGTCATTTTCTTTGTTGAACCAAAAAATAAAAGTGATAACACCTACTGTAATAGATATAATCGTTAACCATTTGGCTACTTTATCAGCCAGGTTTTGTGTCTTAGATTTGGAAGCCTGGGCCGAAGAAACCAGTGTAATTACCTTGTTCAGATAACTGTCATTACCGGTAGCTGTAATTTGCAGTTTCAACGCACCGTCTCCATTGATAGAACCGCCGATAACCTTTTGATCTTTTTCTTTTTTCACCGGCACGCTTTCGCCGGTGAGCATACTTTCGTTCACGTAAGAATGCCCATCTGTTACTATTCCATCAGCAGGAATTTTTTCTCCGGGCTTAACAAGTACCCTGTCACCATTTCGCAATTCTTTCAAACTAATGTCTGCAACTTCCCCATTTCTTTCTACATGCACGGTTGATGGTAATAATGCCACCAGGCTTTCCAATGCTTTTGAAGCCGCCATTTCCGAACGCATTTCCAGCCAATGGCCGAGCAACATTATATCTATCAGGGTTGCCAGTTCCCAGAAAAAATCCATTCCCTTTAAACCAAACACAACAGCTACACTGTATATAAATGCCACGCTGATAGCAATGGCCACCAGCGTCATCATACCAATCGCTTTGTCCTTTATTTCGCCCACCATACCTTTCAGGAAAGGCATGCCGCCATACATATAAATAAACGTACTCAGCGCCAGCAACACATACTTGTGACCGGGGAATCGTATCTCAAAACCCAGCCATTGCTGAACCATGTGCGACAATAATAATATCGGAATAGTAACTGCCAGGCAAACCCGGAAACGTTTCAAAAAATCATGGGTATGGTGTCCGGCATGTTTATCATGAGCGCCATGCCCTTCCTGCCCCTGGTGTACATTGTTTGCCGCCGCTTCATGATGCTGATGTGCATGGCGCAACGGATCGGTATTGCCTGCATGCATTACAGGAATTAAATCCATTCGGCATTTTTTACATTTTCCTGGTCCCGGGTTTATTACTTCTGGATGCATGGGGCAGGTATAGGCTTGATGCTGATGGCTGTGCTGTGTATGGTTCATAATATTATTTTTCAGGCATCAATAAAATGGGGCGTGATGTGGCTATAATAAAGCGATTGGTTTAATTAATCGTTTCTTTCACTCCGCCACAGTTGATCATCTTTTCTCCGAAATAAGGATTACGTATTGCTTTACTTCCACTAATCCACGAGGCGCCTTTATCGTTAAAGGCCATGGGGCAATACGCAATATACAATTCGCCGTTCGATAAACCTTCCTGCTTTACCAACGCTATCATATCATTACTCATCACTTCATACCATTTTCTTTGCGCTTCTATACCGGAAGCCGTGGTAATTTTTGCGGCGGAAGATACAATCGCTGTTGCGCCATTTACTTCCTTGGCCCCTGCTTCTATGGCATTAGCGGCTAATTTGGCTTCGGCTTCATTGCCATTGGTAAGCGCCGCGGTTAAATGAATGTAATGCTGATATACGGCATTGAGCTTATCATTCTTTAAAACCGGTTTTGTATTCGCTGTGGTTGTAGTTTGTTCCATTGCGGCGTGATCATGATTCGCTTCCATACCACTGTTTTTTTCTGCATTTCCATTACCTGCACAGGATGAAAGAAGGGCTGCTGCCGCGAAGGGGATGATTGTTTTTAATAAATGTTGCATTGTTTTTAGTTTTTAAATGTGTAGAAAAATAGATTAATGATGATGTGCTGCCATTGGATTTTTACCTTTTTTTAAAACAAACTCGCCGTATAAGAGATACGCTCCCGATACCACTATTACATCACCTTCCGCCACACCTTTGGTAATCTCTACCCGGTTAAAATTTTCAGCGCCTGTTGCTACCATTCTGGGTTCAAACTTTCCAATACCCGTTTCCAGCCACACATGCGCGCCTTTGCCATCACGGATCACGGCATCTACCGGCAGCGTAACTGCCTTAAACGAATTGGCTACGGGCAGTTCAACAATAGCCTGCATGCCTGCTTTTAATTCATTTTGCTTATTGGAAATACTTCCCCTCACCGTTAATAACTGGCTGGCAGCCTGCAATGCGGGAGCAATAAATTCAATCTTCATTTTGTACGCTTCATTTTCGTACCCCGGAATAATTACATTTACTATATCTCCTTTTTTTACAAGCCGCGCTTCGCCGGGATACAAATCCGCTTCTACCCAAATGTTTTGATACCCTTCTATGCGCATGATGGAAGTGCCTTCTGTTACATACTGCCCTTCGGTTATCAGCAATTCAGACACCACACCATTAGCCGGTGAAGCATAGATTACATAAGGGTTGGTTTGTTTGTTGTTTTTCAACTGCTGCACCTGGCTTTCACTCTGGTTATACAGAAGCAATTTTTCTTTTGCCGCTTCAGCCAACTGTTGAAATTTTTTATCTTCCGGAAATTGTGCTGCCTGGGCTATCGCTATTAAATATTCCTGTTGTAAAGCAGCCAACTGCTCGGAATAAATTTTATACAGGGGCTGTCCTTTGCTAACCGGCACACCGGTTTCCTTAATATACAATATGTCAATTCTGCCTGCCACCCGGCTCGATATAAATTCCGTTTGTTCAGGGTTTACTGCCAACCTTCCGTTCAATTGTCTGTAAGAAGAAAATGAACCTGTTTTGATGGTATCCGTTGTTATATTTGCCAGTGCCCGCTGCGGTTCGCTGAGTGTAAGTACATCCGATACATTTGACTTATCAAAAGGTACAAGATCCATTCCACAAACAGGGCAGGTTCCCGGCCTGTCGCTGATCACCTGCGGGTGCATAGAGCAGGTATACGTTTGTGGCTGTCCGCTTCCCGTATGCGTTTCCGCCTCTTTGCTTTTGCAGGAAGCCAGCCAAAGGATAGCTGTTAAAGCCAATAGGCAAACGGATATGATTTTTATATTAGGTTTCATTTTGACTGGTTTGAAGTAAAACGAATAAAGCTTTCACTGTCTACTAAGAAACTTGCATTTTTTGCGATTGGCCAACCAGCGATATTATCTATGATCTGCACCATTCCATTTGCCCGGATACCGGTTTGCACTTCCTTTGGAATAAAAACCGTATGTTCTTTTTTGAATACAACCGCTTTTCTTCCTAATTGTACCACTGCATTTTCAGGCAGCCAGTAAGCTCCTGTTGTTACTATAGGAATATTCGCCGTAAGCAGCTGCCCCGGTTGTAAATCAGTGTTACGTAAATACACGCGAACAATGGTAAAGTTCTCGCCATTTCGCTGAACAGGTTCTATCAAACCAATGATTCCGGTTTTTATATCATTAGCGTTGGCAACGGTATGAAAAATCAACTTCTGCCCCTTTTCAATGTGTGCTGCTAATGGAGGCGCCAAAGAAAACGCCGCTATCATATTGTTTGCCTCATAAATGGTAAAGATGGCTTCCCCGGCGCTTACATACTGTCCTTCTTTTGTAACAACCGGCGTTTGATTAACAACCGGCTGCCGGGTAACAGTAGTTGCTGTTGAAGCCGCGCCGTCCATTGCATTCATACCGCCTGAAGATGAAGAAGATGATGATGCTACCCCTTGATTAGCTACATTTTTTTCAACAATATACCCGCTAACATTGCTGTATACCGGCACCCGGTATAAGGGCTTTCCTGTTTTAATTACCTGTGCTATTTGCGCCGGCTGCATGCCCAGCAAACTAAGCCGCTGTTTTGCACTTTGCAGCATCGCAGCATTGTTATCACTGTTGTTAATATATATGAGTTCTCTTTGGGCCGCTGCCAGGTCGGGAGAATATATTTCCATGATCAACTGCCCTTTGCTAACGGGTTGAAAATTGTATTTGATATACATGCTTTCAATTCTGCCGGCTACCCGGCTGGAGATGCTAACCTGCTTCCTTGTATCATAGGTAATAATTCCCTGCACCGGCACGGAATGAATTTTTGTTCCGCTTTCGGCAGTAATGGTGGGCATAGTAGAAATAACCTGTTCATTAACCGGCTTTAACAATGGCAGTAAATTACTGTCAACGATCAGTTCATTTGAGCTGCTCATGGGTACCAGGTCCATTCCGCAAATGGGGCATGTACCCGGCTTGTCGCGAATAATTTGCGGGTGCATAGGACAGGTGTATTTCCCTTCGTTGTTATGCTGATGCGCGGTTATCGCGGGATTGCTTTCCTTTGTTTCGCTGCAGGAAAAAGCAGTAAACAGCAATAGCAGCAGGATAAGTATTTTATTTGAATAGTTCCTTTTCATAATCAACGATCATTTGATATAGTTTTTGTTTTTCGTCCAGCAGGTCAAGCTGCATCATGTTCAGCGCTTCCCAGTTATCCAGTACAACAGTTAGGGTAAGCTTATTTTCCTGGTAAGTTAAAAAACTGGCGTCTAAGGTTTTTTGCAGGGCTGGAATCACCTTTTTTTCTATTGATTTTATACGCTGCTGCATGGTTTGTATCTGGGCCTGCATACCGTACAACATACCCTGTGCTTCCTGCAGCATGGAAGCCCTTTCCTTTTGCATAGCCTGTATATTAAGCCGCATGGATTTTATTTCAGACTGGTACATTTTTTTTGACCAGGGCGCAATAGGAATGGTTACCATACCCATAATACTATACGCCTGCGGCATCATGGAAGATAATGGGGACATATGATCGAGCTGGATACGAAAATTCGGTTTCTTTTCCAGTTTCATGGCTTCAATATTATACTGCATGGAACGAATGCTTTCATTCATTCGTACAATATCTTTTCGCTGAACAGCAAGACCTGCCGTATCATACGCGCCGGAAGCCATAAAAGATGGCTCATAAGCAGTATCAATAATAAACTCCTGCACACCCGCGCGGTTCATTAAGGAATTGAGATAGGCTTTTGCTTTGGCGATATCTCCCCGTGGCATCAAAAGCATATTGCGGTTTTTTTCAATTTCCGCTTCCGCACGGTACACCGAACTTAACTGCGACTGGTTATAAGGGTACCTTACTTCTTCAATTTTTTTCATGGTTACCAGCACGCTTTCGTTGGCTTCTATAACTTTTATTTTTTGCAAGGCAATGAGCCAGTCGAAATATTGCCTTTTTGCCTGTGCTTTGAAATCATTCAGTGTAATATCTCTTGTGGCTGTTTCAATATTTCCGAGTGATCTGGTATATTTTTTTTTCGCCTGCAGCTTCCACCGGTTGGGGATTTCCTGTTCTATGCGCAGCATAATGGAGCCTTTATCTCCGCCATCCATTGTTTTTTGAAACGGGTAAGGGGTCATAAATGTTCCTGCGCCTGCCATTGGCGGCATCCAGGCGGTGGCGGCATCGGCGCTGTATTTGTAGGCTTCAGCTTTTAACGCATACGATTCAAGCAGGATATTATTACTGTCAATTTTTTGAATGATATCCGCCAGGGATAATACTTCCTTTTGCTGTGCAAATGCACACACAGGAAGTATTAATAATACCCCCATCCATGTTTTAATGTTGTACATCATATACCTCCAGTTTTCCGTATTTCCGTAATTCATATTCTTTCGACATTAAAAAAATTAACGGTGTTACCAATAGTATATGCACCGCGGAGGTAAACACCCCGCCAATCATCGGCAGCACAATAGGCTTCATTACATCAGCGCCAACGCCTGTTGACCAAAGAACCGGCACCAGTCCAAAGAGCGAAACACAAACCGTCATGATCTTAGGCCTTAGCCTTTTTGCCGCACCATGAATGACATACGCTTTAAGATCAGCCCTGGTGATTGTTTCACTTGAGTTACCTTTTAGTTTTATGAGTTGCTGCATCGCATCGTTGAGATAAATAACCATAACAATACCCGTTTCTACCGCAATACCAAATAATGCGATGAAGCCTACGGCTACAGCCACTGAAAGATTTACACCCCAGAAATAAATAATATAAGCTCCTCCAATTAATGCAAAGGGAACGGTGATAAGACTTAAAAAAGCTTCACGAACGGAATGAAAAGCAAAATATAAAGAGAAGAAGATAATGATCAGTACAATGGGCGCAATCCACATCAGGGTTTGTTGCCCCCGGATTAAATTTTCATACTGTCCGCTCCATTCAATAAAATATCCTTCGGGCAAAATTCCTTTTTGTTTATTTAGCTTTTCTATTGCTTCTTCCACCGTGCTTCCCAAATCCCTGCCTCTTACATTAAATAAAACAGCGCCACGCAGCAAAGCGTTTTCAGAACTGATCATTGGTGGTCCGTCTTCGAACCTTATATCGGCAACAGCGCTTAGCGGCACTTCACCAAAGCCTGTTGATTGCAATGGAATTCTTTTTATTTGTTCCACACTGTTCCGGTAGTCCTGCGCCAGCCGCACATTAATGGAAAAGCGCTGGCGGCCTTCTACCGTTTGTCCAATGGGTGATCCACCCAACGCAGTTTCCACGGTTTGGTTTACATCATCTACATTTAAACCATACCGGCCCAAGTCGGCCCGGCGAACATCAATAGAAAGATATTTTCCACCGGTGATAGGTTCCACATATAAATCCGTAACGCCGGTGGTACCTTCCAGCGCGCTTTTCACCCTTTCTGAAACCGAGGCAATCGTATCTAAATTCTGTCCATATACTTTGATGCCCACATCTGTTCTGATACCTGTTGAAAGCATATTGATGCGGTTAATAATAGGCTGTGTCCAACCATTCACCACACCCGGGATTTGTAATTTGGCATCCAGCTCTTTGATGATGTCTGCTTTTGTAATGCCTTCCCGCCATTGCTTATGCGGCTTTAAAAGAATGATGGTTTCAATCATGCTGATGGGGGAATTGTCTGTTGCTGTACTGGCACGCCCCGCCTTCCCCAGAACATTATCAACTTCCGGCACCGATTTAATGATCTTATCCTGCACCTGTAATATTCTCTTTGCTTCCGCATTGGAAATATCGGGCAGCGTAACGGGCATAAACAAAATACTTTGTTCATCAAGCGGAGGTATAAACTCCGTTCCAAGGCTTTTTAACAGGGGGATGGAAATAAGTAATGCCAGTATATTTACCGCAAGCGTTGTTTTTCGCCATTGCATTACCCACCGTATAATGGGTTCATAAATCCTTTCCAGAAAATGGTTAACAGGGTTTGCCTTGTCGGGTCTGAATTTTCCTTTCATAAAAAAGGAAATTAATACAGGCGCCAGTGTTATAACCAAAATGGCATCAACGATCATGATGAACGTTTTGGTAAAAGCTACAGGGTGAAAATATTTTCCTTCCTGGCCCGTCAGCATAAATACAGGCAGAAATGAAGTAATGATAATCACCGTGGCAAAAAAAACGCCTCTCGATACCTGTTTGCTCGATTTTTCAATAATGGCCAACCGTTCTGCTTCGGTGATCCAGTTTTCTTTTTTCTTTTTATTTTTTCTGCGCCAGATCATGATTGGATTGATTTTTTTTGTTCATTTTCCCAACTGGCATACCGGTCTGCCAGGTGTTTGTACGCGTTTTCACTCATGATAATTCCATTGTCTACAATAACACCAATAGCCAGTGCGATACCGGTAAGCGACATGATATTGGAAGAAACGTCAAAGGCGTTTAATAATATGAAACTGATAGCGATGGTGATGGGGATTTGGATAATAATGCTTAAAGCGCTGCGCCAGTGAAACAGGAAAACGATAACAATTAGTGATACCACGATCATTTCTTCAATAAGGGTTCTTTTAATAGAAGAAATGGATTGTTTAATGAGTTCGCCCCGGTCATATACAATATCAAATTTCACCCCTTCCGGAAACCCCTTAGCTACTTGCAGCATTTTTGCTTTCACGTTTTCAATAACAGCCGCCGCGTTTTCGCCATAGCGCATTACTACAATGCCGCCCACTTTTTCTCCTTCGCCATTCTGGTCAAAAATTCCCAGCCTTGTTTCACCGGTCATTTGTACCGAAGCTATATCGCTCACTTTTACCGCAATGCCATTTTGTGTTTTTAATGGTATGTTTTCAATTTCCTCTATTGATTTTAAATATCCCGATGTTTTAACGATATAACCAATATCACTTAGCTCAAATTTGCGGCCGCCACTCTCGTTATTATTAGCCCTTACCGCGCTGATTACATTATTTACGGCCAGCTTGTAGTATAAAAGCTTATTGGGATCTACTGTAATTTGATATTGCTTTTGAAAGCCGCCGAAGGAAGCTATTTCACTTACCCCCTTTACGTTTTGCAAACCAAACTTTATATACCAGTCCTGCAGGGCCCGTTGTTCACCAAGGTCAAGGCTGGGAGCGTCTAATGTGTACCAGAGTATATGTCCAACGCCGGTGCCATCGGGGCCTAATTGCGGGCTAACCCCTTCCGGAAGGTTTCGGGAAATAGTACTCAACCGTTCCAGCACTCTTTCTCTTGCCCAGTATATATCTACATTATCTTCAAAAATGACATAAATAAAGCTCATGCCAAACATGGAAGAAGCCCGCACATATTTAATTTTAGGAAGGCCCTGCAGGTTGGTTACTAAAGGATAAGTTACCTGGTCTTCTATTAGCTGCGGACCACGCCCCATCCATTCTGTAAAAACGATCACCTGGTTTTCTGAAAGGTCAGGAATGGCATCAACCGGGTTATGCTTTACTGAAAACGTGCCCCATACAAACAAGGCGGCGGCCAATGCCAGTACAATAAACCGGTTGCGTAACGACCATTCTATAATACGATGTACCATCTATTTGTTATTTAGCTATTAATGATGCCGGGAATGATCCGCTTTCAATTTTGGAATAAACGAATAAGAATAAGGAGGCGGCAGAAAAACCTTTAGCCTGGCAGTGTATTGCCCGGCTCAATAAGAGGGAAAAATATTAAATACGGAAAACGCAGTTGCGTTTATAAATAGCTGTGCCGGCGCCCCGTGGGGGAGCGTTGCTTATAGGGTTTGCTTCTGTAATGGAAGAAAGGGCTATCGCTGGCGTTTCAAAATAGGAAACAGGTAAGGCTGATGACAGCGCCTGTATGATCTGGAGACTGACTTCGGTAGCCTGGGGGGCTGTTTCGCTTTTTATGGTTTTATGCTCATCCTTGCAGCATCCATTATTAACGCTATCACTTTTCTCCATGCCGCATTTGCCGCAGGTATCAGTTTTAGCTTGTCCGAGAAGTCCCCAGTCAGCGAGTTTACCCATGCAATAATGCATGTGCAGGGTAGCACCGGTAGAAGTGCTGATATATATAAGGGTTAATATGACTGCGAATACCTTTTTCATTAAGGATGATAATGACGCAAAAATATGGTTATTTTATTCAAAGCGTTTACAAAGTTCCGGCTATATTGTATATTTAATTGATAAAATTTTCCCTGTTAGCGGTTGATCCGGCATTAAAAGTTCGTACAAAAAGACAGGTAAAGATGATTTTCTTTCCACACCTGATTTCCGGTTCCTGCTTTACCGCTGCTATAGAACGGTTGTACACCCTGTTTTTGTATAGGGAAACTCGCAGAATTTGCGGCAAGCCGGTGGTGGATAAGATAGTGGTAGAAACCCATGGGCTTAATGGCACATAGAAAGTTAATTATATTGCAGGTGTAAAAATAGCTTTGAACAGTTTATATGCTGAAAAAAAGCCCGTTCTCACTTTCAAAGGAACAAGCGGTGGAGATAGTTCACAAAATACAGGGAACCGGGCTTTTTATACTTCACGCTGCATAAAAATGTGCAATATTTTTATCAGGAAATTGGAAGTTGAGAGCAAGTAGTTTTTGAAGCTTATTGTTTGAAGTTTGGTTAATATTTTGGAAGAAATTAGTAATTGCGTAATGGAACTTTGCAGGCGAATCATAGTAATAGGCATACAGGATTTTCTTTTTGGTGAACTTCCAAAGCCATTCTATCATATTAAGAGTAGGTGAATACGATGGCAGAAATAGCAGATGAATACCCAGTGACCTGGCAAAAGTTTTTACCACAAAACAATGTTGATACCTGGCATTATCCAAAACGTTGATCCGGTTACGACCGGGGATGCTTCTATAAATACTCTTGCTATACACCACAAGCAACAAAGAAACGGCTGCAATATGAAGTGTGCAGCATCTATGAACAAAACAAGTGCACTTCACCATCTTGTGCGGCTTTGATAACGGGTTTCAGCATTTCTTTACCCGGTTTTGTTATTGTGTGGTATTTACTTTAGCGGGGATATGTCCTGTTTTGAAGAACCGGAATTGGTGTCGTTTAATAAAAGTCCGCAAACGGGTAGGGCTACGTTCAACACCGGTAAGCGCTTTTGCCCGTAAAGCAGCTTCCGATATGCTTCTGGGCGGTTGGGTAGTGAAAGATTCCATAATGCTACCTGCCTGCTGTTCGGGTATACTGGTATTAGTGCCGTAGTTTATTTGTAAAAGTGAATCAAGACCATAGGCTAAATAGTCATTGATCCATTGGCGAATGCTGTTACAGTGTACCCTAACGATAGTACCTAAGTACATGGGCATTAGAAAAGCCGGTAACTGCTTTTGTATAAATAGCATGCAGTCTTTTTTGAACAAGGGGACAGGGATAATGGTATCTTTTATAATTTAGTCTTTCAAGTTCTTCGGAACTCATCTCTAATTTTGTAAGCATCTTTTGAGAGTGGTTTTTCAAAGGTGCTTACTTTTTTAGCTTACGACCCTCTGCACATTTTTATCAGGCGCTGAGTATAGCTTTTAAATACGATTATATCTTATTTTAATATTCCTGTACCATAATTCTAGGAGAGTAAAGATGACCCCGATGATATCAAACAGTCTTACAAGAATTATTTAGCGCATCATCAGCTAAAGCGAATTTTTATTTTGAAGGCATACCAGCGAGGATGTTTGTCAGGAGTAACCGAAAATCGACTAAAACACCTGCAACTTTTGATCGAAATCGCATTAATCTAAGTAAATTTACGTAGTTAAGCATCATTGTTGCTTCAAGATATCTGAATGGATGCATTCCAAATTGTCGCCGGCTGGTGGGGACACCAGCCGGGGCGGTGTCTTCACCGTCCACATGAAGCAAAGCAATGCGACAATTTGGAATGCACCCTATCTGAATTGGTATATATAAGTTTGCTCTGCAACGCGATATATATTTTCAGTTAGTATTAAATCAGAATTTTTTAATAGGGGAGAAGCTAATGATTTATTTTCCTGGCAAAGTAATTTATAATATCATGAAACTAATTTTACACGGGATATTTTTTTTATTTCTCCTAAATACACGCTCAATAGCGCAGGTAAATCAGCAGGATAGTGCTGCCCTTGTAGATTTATACAATGCTACAGGGGGTTCAAGCTGGACAAATCATTCAAACTGGCTGGTTATTGGTCAACCAGTAACTGAATGGGAAGGAATTGTAATTTCCGGAAACCGGGTGATTTCCATTTCTTTAAGCAATAATAATTTAAATGGCACAATTCCCTCCACTATTGGTGATTTAAATGCAGTTACAGTTCTTGATTTATCGGGGAATGCATTAACCGGGCAATTACCCGCGGGTTTGAATAACCTTACTGCCATTGAAAGCCTTAACCTGTCATCGAACAATTTTACAAATACACTTCCTTCATTTGGCAATCTTACAAACCTCTCTTTTTGTGAACTTCAAAATAATAATTTGTTGGGGGGAGTGCCAGACTTTTCAGGTAATTCGTTTCTTTTCTATCTTGACTTATCTTTTAATTCATTAAGTGGAGCGTTACCCGCACTTACCGTTTCTAATACACCAGAATTATTCTATATTAACCTGTCTGGGAATAATCTTACCGGAAATATTCCTGCATCTTTTGGTGAGATTACAAACCTTGAAACCATTAAACTAAATGAAAATGAGCTTACGGGCACTATTCCTTCTAACTTAGGTAGTTTGATAAATCTGGCCCTGCTGGATTTATCCAACAATCTTTTAGCAGGTTCCATCCCCGCAACATTTAATAATTTAGGTAATCTGGGTTCACTTGCATTACATCATAACCAATTAACAGGTGATATCCCTGCTGGTTTGGGTAATATACCGGGATTAAGTGATCTTGCTTTAAATCATAACCAGCTTAGCGGCAGTATTCCTTCAAATTTTTGTTCACACAGCTTCGAATCACTTTTAATTAATAATAACCAATTTACATTTGATGGTATGGAATGCCTGGATGGCAATTCAGAGATCGGATCATTAAATTATGCCAATCAAAAAATACTCTCCATCGTCAATGATAACCTTACACTTTCGGTAACTGCAGGCGGCACACAATCAAAGAATAAGTATACCTGGTATAAGAGTGATGTCCTTTTTAATGAAAAAACCGGAGATCCTACGCTTACTGTAACAGAACAGGGAACATATAGAGTGGAAGTTGCCAACAGTGACGCCACACAGCTTATGCTCAACAGCAGTCCTATTATTGTTTCGATATTGCCGCTTACCTGGCTCAACTTTACAGCCTCCAGTTGTTCAGAAAACGTATGTCTGCAATGGGAAACTGAAAATGAACAAAACACTTCTCATTTTGAGATAGAACGAAGCATTGATGGCAGCATTTTTGAACAAATAAGCACGCTGTCGGCACAAAATAATCCTGGCAAACATACATACAGCACAACAGATTATTCCGCTGCTTACGGCACTAATTACTACCGCATCAAGCAGGTTGACATAGACGGAAGATATGCCTATAGTAATATTATAGGTGTAAAGGTGATGAATGCCGGTAATTTGACTATCAGGCCCAACCCCGCTAATAACTTTATTATGCTTAGCGGCATTGATAAAGCTGAAAGGGTAACCCTATACAGCATTACCGGGCAAGTGTTACGCCAGTGGCAACATGTAAATGGCAGCCAGCAACTCAATATTTCAGACCTGCAAAAAGGAATGTACATTGTAAAAGTGTTACAGCATAATGCTGAAGCGGTACATAAGATAATAAAGCAATAAAAGCGTATTTTTTTAATAAAGCCGGTGTATAAAATCGCCGGCTTTATTATTACAATGGTGAAGGATTTACCAGGTACTCCTTCACCATTCCGCCCTTGCATTAGCGGTTACGGATAAATCTGCAAAATCTTTTGCCAGGTATTTATAATACCCCGTGATAGCAATCATAGCGGCATTATCAGTACAGTATTCAAACGCGGGAATAAATGTAGCCCATCGCTGTTTTTCACCCACCTCCTTAAAAGCCTTGCGCAGGCCGCTATTGGCCGATACGCCGCCGGCCAGGCAAATATTTTTAACGCCCGTTGTAACAGCAGCTCTTTTAAGCTTATTCAATAAAATAGAAATGATACGGGCTTGTATGGAAGCGCAGATATCTGCAAGATTATTGTCAACAAATGATTTCCTTTCGGCCTCAGTAGCTAAAAATGTTTCTTTAAAAACATAGCTCTTTCCGGCATTTTGTAAAAAATACAGAATGGCTGTTTTAACCCCGCTGAAGCTGAAATTGAGTCCGGGTATCTGCGGCTCCGGGAACGAAAATCTTTCAGGATCCCCGTCTTTTGCATATTTATCAATCAGTGGACCGCCGGGGTAGGGGAGTCCTAACAATTTGGCCGATTTATCAAAAGCTTCCCCGGCCGCATCGTCTATGGTTTCACCAATTACTTCCATTTGCAGGGGCGATTTGCACAGAACGATCTGCGTATGTCCGCCGCTTACCGTTAAACATAAAAAGGGAAAGGAAGGTTTGGGATCATCAATTAAGTTGGAAAGCACGTGCGCCTGCATGTGCTGTACGGCTATCAGCGGTTTGTTTAATGCCAGCGCCAGTGATTTGGCAAACTGCGATCCTACCAGCAGGGAACCAATCAGCCCGGGTGACCGGGTAAATGCAATAGCATCTATGGCGTGCAATGCATACCCTGCTTTTTGTATTGCCCCATCTACTACCGGCACTATATTTTGCATATGCGCCCTTGAAGCCAGTTCGGGTACAACACCGCCATACTGTTCATGTATTTTTTGCGTAGCGATAAGATTGGAAAGTATCCTGCCATCAACACAAATACTTGCTGAAGTTTCATCGCAGGATGATTCAATAGCCAGGATAGCAATACCGCCGTTAATTTTTTGCATGTGCAAAAATAACAGATTATGCAACTATTTATAACGCCTGAACAAAAACCCTTATTTATGGAGAGAGGTAACTCACTGATTTTATATTAACCGGTACGGATACATTTTCCGGAACATATTTGGAGGAATCTACATTATAACAAATAGTAACTTTTTGTCCGGCAGCCAATATAATATCTTCACTCATAGAGGAGGGATGCAATACTTTATCCTCTTCCGTAATTAAACCCAGGTAACTTCCCGTTGAATCCGTAATAAGGGCTATTGTGCCGGAGACCTGGTTATCACAAACAAAATCATCTTTTTCTTTCGAAAAAATAAATAATAGAAAAGAGGTAATGCCAAGGGACACTACGTATAAAAATTTTATCATAGGATAATTTTAAGGTTGTTTTAAAACGGTCCTGTTCTGATAACGAAAAAAAAGCGCCTGTAGTATATGAAAAGTGCATACTACTCCTGTAGCATGGTATGCTGAACATAAATTTGTAAAAAATATCTATTTAGACCGTATGGCTACAACCGGATCCATGCGGGCAGCAATGGTGGCTGGTATTATTCCGGCTAAAAGACCAATAGCGATACAAATACTTACAGCAAGCACCAGTATATTATAGGAAATATAAACATTAAAATTAAGCGGGCCGCTTAAAAGCTGGGCCATTAAAAACACCAGTATCAGCCCTATGGCGCCTCCTACAAAACAGATAAAGGCCGACTCTAATAAAAACTCGGACAGGATCGTCCTGCTTTTGGCACCAATAGCTTTCTTTAAACCTATTATAGGTGTTCTTTCTCTAACCGTTACAAACATAATATTGGCAATACCAAAAGCGCCTACCACCAGGCTTAGCAGCCCAATAAGCCAGCCACCCAGCTTAACGTTGGCAAATAAGCCGGTAATTGCATCGCTAAAATCACTTACCGCGTTTAAGGAAAAATCATCTTCTGTGCCCGGACTTAAGCGGTGAACGGCTCTTAAGGTTCCCCGGAGTTCATCTTTGAATGCTTCTGTAGTTACATTGGGCTTGCCCTGCGCCATAATGGTAGGGTTCGAATAGCGTTCCTCAAAAACGGTTCTGAAAAAGCGGTAAGATAAAATTACGCAGTCATCAAAGTTCCAGCCACTTACCAACAGGCTTTTGCCCTGCTTTTTAATTACCCCTACAACATTTATTCTTTTATTTTTTATAGTTATTGTTTTACCCAGCGCTCTTTCAGCAGTGCCAAAAAGCTTAGCCGCATTTTCATAACCCATCACACCGTTTGCCGACCCTCTTTCCATATCTGACAAGGTCAGATAACGCCCGTATTGAATTTCGAAGGGTTGAATGGCATTAAATTCTTCTGTTACGCCATACAAAGCAACATTTTGAATCATATCTTTTTCATGTATCACATTTTGTCCCTGTACCTGGAGTGTAAAAGCCATATTATCTATAGCATCGGTTTTAGCGCGAATGAAACGCATTTCATCGTATTTGGGAGAAGGCCGTTTTACATATTTCCACCAGGGATACTCGCCATCGCCGCCTCCGGAATAATCCCACTTATCAATATAAATAGTATTGGAACCTAAGCTGTTGATGCCCTCCTTAATATTTCTTTCCAGGCTGTCAACCGTAGTTAAAACGCCAATAATACAAAAAATGCCAATGGTTACTCCAAATAATGAAAGGAAAGTCCGCAGTTTATTGTTTCTTAATTCCTGCCAGGCTAACCGGAAACTGGCAGCTAATATCTGGAGTGTTTTAAGCATGTATCAAAAGTAATTACATTAACCTGAATGTTCGTAAAAAAAGGATAAACGGATTAAAACAACAGGGGATAAAAAAGAGAAGCACCTGGCTTCTGCGGGCAACAGCTTTTACAGAAGTATTACAATATTTCTAATGGCTATCTGCTTTTGGGAACGGTAGAAACCATATCATGTTCTATGCCACGAATGCACCAATTCGTATAGTTTTACCGAAAGCCCAATTAATCATTCGTGCATGTTCTACAACAAAAGCCCGCAGGGGTTTAATACGCCACAAATACACGAATGAATGTATCAATATATATATTAGATATTCGTGCCTTCGTGGTATAAAAATCGTAACAGTAATATTACGCCTTTTTCTTCCTGGCTGTTTTTTTGGGTGGATTAGCCTTAAGCTCTTCTATCGTTTTAAGTGCTTCCTCTATAGTAATATCCGCTGCTTTTTCCTGCTGATCTTTGCTGAGTTTATAATTACGTAACCCCTGTTTAAGGTAGGGTCCGTAAGGCCCGCGTAAAACCTGTATTTTCTCCTTTTCAAAAACTTTAATTGTTCTTTCTTCCTTCGCTTTCCTTTTTTCAACAATAATAGGGCTGGCTTCTTCAAGCGTTATACTGTAAGGATCAAATTCTTTGCTGAGTGAATAGAATTTTTTATCGTGCGCTATATACGGCCCAAATTTTCCAATACTAACCGTTACATCCGTATCTTCAAATTGACCAATATTGCGCGGCAACCTGAAAAGATCCATGGCTTCTTCCAGCAATATAGTTTCGATGCTTTGGGTAGCTTTTAATTTAGCAAACCGCGGTTTTTCTTCATCTTCTGTGCTGCCAATCTGCACCATGGGGCCATATCGTCCCATGCGGGCAATTACGGGCTTTCCGCTTACGGCGTCTACCCCCAGCTCTCTTTCGCCCTTAATACGCTCGGCTGTTTCAATGGTATTGTCTACATCCTTTTTAAAAGGGGCGTAAAAGTCTCCCAGCATTTTGTTCCACTTCAATTTTCCCCGTGCCACTTCATCAAATTCTCCTTCAATTCTGGCCGTGAAGCCATAGTCCATAATATCGTCAAAATACTGTTTCAAAAAATCGGTAACAACAAGCCCGAGGTCGGTGGGAAAAAGTTTAGACTTTTCTGCTCCCGTAGTTTCCTGCTCCGTAAGTTTGGTTATTTTATCCGCTTTCAGCAGCATGATCCGGTAATCTCTTTTAGTACCTTCCTTATCTCTTTTCTCCACATATCCGCGCTTTAAAATGGTAGAGATGGTGGGAGCATAGGTAGAAGGGCGGCCAATACCCAGCTCTTCTAATTTTTTTACCAATGAAGCTTCGGTAAAGCGGGGCGCCGGCCTGGAAAACCGCTCAACAGCCTTCATTTCCTTAAATTCCAATTGTTGACTGATCTCAAGTGGCGGCAGCATACCTTCCGCAGTTTCTTCTTCATTGATATCTTCTTCATCCCTGTCTTCGCGGTATACTTTTAAAAACCCTTCAAATTTCAGCACTTCACCCTGTGCCGTAAGGTCTTCTTTATTGGTGGAGATATTGATCTTTGCGATGGTTTTTTCCAGTTCCGCATCCGCCATCTGACTTGCCATGGTTCGTTTCCATATCAGCTCATACAGTTTACGGCAATCTGTATCATCAACGCTAAGCGTTTCCATGGCGGTAGGACGAATAGCTTCGTGCGCTTCCTGCGCCGATTCATTTTTGTTTTTGAATTTACGCACCTGTAAGTAGGGGTTGCCAAACTGCGATTTAATTTTAGCCGAGATATCATTTACCGCAGTTTCACTGAGGCTTACACTGTCGGTACGCATATAGCTAATGTGCCCGTTTTCATATAATTTCTGTGCCAGCAGCATGGTTCGGCTTACCGAGTAACCCAATTTCCGGGAAGCTTCCTGCTGGAGTGTTGAAGTGGTAAACGGAGCTGCAGGAGACTTTTTTCCGGGCTTTACCTGTATATCCCTTACCGTATAGGTAGCTCCAACGCAGGTTTGCAAAAAATTTACCGCATCATCTGCCACGGAATAGCGGTTTCCTTCGGCTTTAAAAGTTACAGGTTTGTGGCTAATATCTTTTGCGGCAAATAAAGCTTCTACCCTGAATGTACTTACGCTTTTAAACGCGTTGATCTCTCTTTCCCGCTCAGCTATTAAACGCACTGCCACACTTTGTACCCGCCCCGCACTCAGGTTATTTCGCATACTCATTTTGCGCCAGAGTACCGGCGACAGTTCAAATCCTACAATCCTGTCTAATATGCGGCGCGCCTGCTGGGCGTGTACCAGGTTCATATCTAATATGCGCGGCGATTTAACGGCTGTCTGGATAGCAGGTTTGGTTATTTCGTGAAAAACAATGCGCTTTGTTTTTGCAGGATCCAGTCCCAGCACTTCACATAAATGCCAGCTTATGGCTTCCCCTTCGCGGTCCTCATCCGTTGCCAGCCATACTTCGCCACTTTTCTTTGCCAGGCTTTTTAACTCTTTCACTACTTTTTCTTTTTCCTCCGGAACAATATAACGGGGCTCAAATTGATTATTAATATCAATTCCCATATCATTCTTTTCCAGGTCGCGTATATGTCCATAACAACTTTTAACCTCAAAATCTTCGCCGAGGATCTTTTCTATGGTTTTTGCCTTTGCCGGTGACTCTACTATCAATAAATTTTTTGCCATGGTATTGCTTAAACTCGATGATTAAAAGAAAATTGTACATGCTGCTACTGTTCTTTACCAACAGGTTTTTCTTTCTTAAACTGATGCAATATTAAAGTAAACCATTAAAAAACAAAAAAAACCATCATTTATAAAAAGTGAAGGATGTGATTCAGGGTATGCTTATCGCGGTATATTTTGCGATGGCCCAACCCGCTGGAAATGATAAATTCAATGTTGGAATGATGATCATTTTTAACTTTTTCCACATCATGGTAAGGCGTTATATCATCCTGGTCATCGTCCAGCCACAGAAAATTAGCTTTTATGTTTTGCACGGCTCTCCGTATAGAAAGATGTTCAGGGGGTATACCGCTTTTCTCCCTTGCCAACCGGTCAAATACCGCTTTTACCTTCCCGTTCAGGTGTAATAAATGAAAGAATCCGTTTATAGCAGTAGTGGCTTCTGTAGCCGGGGCAATCAAAACAACCCTGGTTTGTTCCGTATGCGGAACAACCTCAAGCAGGTGTGTAATAGCCAGCCCGCCAAATGAATGTGCCATATAGGCACTAAAAGGCCCGTATTCACTTACTACACGCTGCAGCGTTTGCACATATACGGGCAGGGTAATCTCCGTTCCATCGCTTCTGCCGTGGGCAGGAGCATCAAAGGCGATAACTTCATATCCCTTATTTATTAAAGGATGGATAAAACCCTCAAAATTCCTCGCCGCCGATTCAAACCCATGCGCTATCAGTATTTTTTTGGGTGAAGGATGATTCCACCTGTATCCGCGAATGGCCAGGTTGTTCATACGGAATGAGATCAGCTCCGCGTTCTTAATAATAGCCGACAGCAGAGGTTGCTGATGGTTCCGCCGTGGTGTACAAAACAAGGTGAAGGCTTTTTGAGCTGCTTTTTGCGGCGAAACGAGCGCGGTAAGCTGTAAACGGGTTTTCAGGTATACAAATGCAATTTTGTGGGAAAGCTTCATGGCCTGCGAATATCCTTAACAAACAACAAATTTAAAGGAGTTTAGCGCTAATTTGCAATAATGAAGATTGTAATGATAGGAACCGGGAACGCGGCTAACGTATTAGGACGAAAAATAATGCAGTCCGGACATCAGATCATCCAGGTAGTGGGGCGAAACGCGGCTCATGCCGAAACCTTAAGTATATTGCTGCATGCACCGGCATTTGGTAAATTTTCTGATATTACCGGTAACGCTGATATATATATAATAGCTGTTTCCGATTCCGCCCTGGCAGATATACATAACTGGCTGCCGGCAAGAGGGGAAGGCATAACCGTACATACGGCCGGTGCTGTTAGCAAACTGGTGTTAAAAAAAGTGGCGGGGAGCTACGGTGTATTATATCCATTGCAAAGCCTGCGGAGCAACAGCCGGGTAATTCCGGAAATACCCTTTTTAATAGATGCGGATTCGCCGGGTACTTTGCAAAGCATCCGGTCTTTTGCGTCTTCACTCTCCGGAAAAGTGGTGCATGCAGATGATGCTACAAGAATGAAACTGCATGCAGGAGCGGTTATAGTTAACAATTTCCCTAATTACCTGTATACGCTTACCCAGGATTTTTGTGCAAAAGAAAACATAGACTTTTCGCTGTTGATGCCACTGCTGCATGAAACGGTTAACAGGCTGGAGGAGTATCCGGCCGGGCAAATGCAAACCGGGCCCGCAGTACGGAACGACCCGGATACCATAGCCAGGCATTTATTCCTTTTACAAGCCTACCCGGCCCTTTCAGCCTTATATGCCGAAATATCCGGTAGCATTACCCGCTATTATGATCGGTTTAAAGCGGATTGAATCTCAGATTTCAGATTTCAAATTTCAGATTTTATATTTTATATTTCATGATGCCGCGTTTACCTTCACGCCATGAAACTGGCTGGCGCGTTTTTAAGACTTATCAGGTATCCTAATCTTATATTCATTGCTGTTACGCAGTTGCTCTTTTATTTTTGTATTCTTTATCCTGCCGCACATCCCCATGTTTTTTTTGCCGATGAATTCAGCCTGCTGCTTTTGCTTGTTGCATCCTCTGTGAGCATTGCCGCGGGAGGGTATGTGATAAACGATTATTTTGACCTGAGTATAGACCAGGTTAATAAACCCGGCCGCATAGTAGTAGAAAAACATATTCACCGGCGGTGGGCCATTATCTGGCATTGGATATTTTCTACTGCAGGAGTAGTAATGGGTTTTTATATTTCTTTCATAACCCGTAACTGGCTTATCGGTTTTTCCAATGTGCTATGCGTATTATTATTATGGGTGTACTCCACTACTTTCAAAAAAAAGCTGCTCTCCGGTAATGTTATCATTTCTTTACTTACGGCGTGGGTGGTGCTGGTTGTTTTCTTTTTTGTTGATTATTTTCCCGCTACTATTATTCCCGGGTGGGAAATGCCTGCTGCTATGGATGAACGGGCGCACAGGAGCGTTATGCGGCTGGCATTTTTATACGGAGGATTTGCTTTTGTTATATCGCTTATACGCGAAGTAATAAAAGATATGGAAGATATGGAGGGCGATGCCAGGTATGGATGTAAAACCATGCCCATTGCCTGGGGCGTGCCTGTGGCGAAAGTGTTTACAGGAGCGTGGCTGATGGTACTCACGGGCTCATTGCTTGCCATACAGTTTTATGCTATGTACTTAGGCTGGTGGTGGAGTATCCTGTATTGCACGCTGCTGATCATTGCACCATTATTGTGGATCACAAGAAAATTATACATGGCATCTGTTGCTGCCGATTATCATTACCTGAGTGGGGCCGTAAAATTTGTTATGCTCGCCGGTATACTCTCTATGATTTTATTTAAATTATACCAGTCATGAAAAAAATAGTGCTTGCTTCCGCCTCGCCAAGAAGAAAACAATTACTCGAATGGGCTGAAGTGGATTTTGATATTATTGTTGAGGCAACGGATGAAAACTTTCCGGATGGTTTAACAACAACACAAACCGCCATACATATAGCCAGGCACAAAGCACTGGCTGTACAGGCCTGCGCGGTATATAAGCGGTATGATGCCAATGTTCCTGTTCTGGCGGCAGATACGATAGTGGTGTGCGGGGGAACAATCATTGGTAAACCGGAAGACCGCGATGATGCTATTCGCATCCTTCATTTGCTGTCGGGCAAAAAGCACCAGGTAATTACCGGCGTGGCAATCATAAACGGTAAAGAAGAAAAAACATTTGCAGACATTACGGAAGTGTGGTTTCACGAATTAACCCACGAGCAAATTGTGTTTTATACAGACCGCTATAAGCCTTATGATAAAGCCGGTGCTTATGCCATACAGGAATGGATTGGCGTGGTAGGTATTGAGCGCATTAACGGCGATTTTTATAATGTAATGGGTTTGCCGGTAAGCAGGGTGATAAGGGAATTGGAAGATTTGAGATGAGTTACAGGTTGCAGGTTGCAGGTTTCAGGTTACAGGGGGCAGAGATCAGGTTTCAAACCATCAGATTTCGAATTTATGGCTTCGGATTTGATTTGAGATTTATTTGTGATTTGTTTTTTGGTTCTTTATATTTCTTTGTATCTTACCATTACACACCATCACTACATAACCTATGACAGAGCGCCTGCTTCAATTTATCTGGCAGATGCAGTATTATAATAAAACTGACCTGCATACAACTGCCAATGAATCATTACAGATCATTCATCCCGGACATCTTAATACCAACCAGGGACCTGATTTCCAGGAGGCGGGTATCAGGATCAATACAACTGCCTGGGCGGGTAATATTGAATTACATGTAAAAGCTTCCGACTGGAAACTGCATCGCCACGATGAGGATAAAAATTACAAAAATATTATCCTGCACGTGGTATGGGAAAATGACTTTACCGTACAGGATGAATGGGGTAATGATACACCCGCGTTGGTTTTGCAGAACAGGGTTTCTAAAATCTTATTACAGCGATATGAAGAATTGATGTATGCCCAAAGCATCATTCCCTGCAGCGGCAGTATAAGCATGGTACCTGAATTAATCTGGAGCAGTTGGAAAGCCAGGTTGGTGGCAGAGCGGTTGCAGCGCAAAACGCAAACAGTTGAACAGTATTTAAAAGAAACCAACGGGCACTGGGAAGAAGTGTTTTGGTGGATGCTGGCAAGAAATTTTGGCACAACCGTTAACAGTGATGCTTTTGAATCCATCGCCCGGTCGCTGCCTGTTGGTATTTTGACAAAGCATAAAAATCAGATACATCAGTTAGAATCTTTTTTATTGGGGCAGGCAGGTTTATTGGATGCCGGTTTTGAAGAAGAGTATCCCCGGATACTGCAAAAGGAATACCGGTTTTACCGGAAGAAATACAATTTCCTTCCTGTACATCAGCCTGTTCATTTTTTGCGGATGCGGCCGGGCAATTTTCCCTGCATCCGGCTGGCTCAACTGGCAAAGCTTATTCAGCGATCATCCCGTCTTTTTTCTAAAGTCAAATCGGCTTCAGTGCTTGCACAGTTAAAAACATTATTAACCGTAACAGCCAATGATTACTGGCATTATCACTATCGTTTTGATGAAACCTCATCTTTTAAAGAAAAAGTACTGGGACGGCAAATGATAGAAAATATTATTATTAATACCATTGTTCCAGTTGTATTTGCTTATGGTTATGTAAAGCAGGAACAATCTTATAAAAATAAAGCCCTGCAATGGCTTGAAGAAACCACCGCAGAGCAAAACAACATTACCCGCCAATGGACCACGCTGGGCTTAACCAATCATTCAGCATACGATTCCCAGGCCTATATCGAATTAATGAAAACCTATTGCCGCAATAAAAGTTGCCTGAACTGCGCCATAGGAGCCGCAATCTTAAAACGGTCTGTATAGTTTTTTAAACCGCCTGTTGCGTTGCCGCTTCTTTTTTAAAGTTAAAAGCCACATTTATTTTAATATCGGGATGAATGCTGTAAAATACCGGGCAGGTAAGGGCTGCTTTTTCCAGTATAACCTGCTCCTTATCCGTAGCTTTAAAATGATCAGGGAAATGAAATGTTAAATTTAAGCCTCCTATTCTCCTCGGATTACTGTCCATTATTTTTTCAACCTCCACTTTTACACCTTTAAGATTAACTTCCATATCTCTTGCTTTAATACCCATAATGGTAAGCATACAACTGGCCAGCGCTGTAGCTACAAGATCGGAAGGTGAAAAGCGTTCGCCTTTACCCTGGTTGTCGGGAGGAGCGTCTGTTTCAATAACGGTACCTGATTTTAAATGGGTACAAACTGTGCGAAGGTTTTCTTCGTAAACAACGGTTGAAGTCATTGTGCTATTTTTGTTTAAATTTACGTTTAAAGAACAATAAAATATTCCAGGTGAAAAAAATCATTGCTGCAATTATATGTATTGGCGTAACCCTTGGAGCTTTTAGTCAGCAACAAACGGCTGAACAAAGAAAAGATAATAAGCGAAACGCTAAAAAAGAAAAGATGATTACGTTAATGCGCCAGGAGGAGGAAGGCGTACCCTCTTTTCATAAGCAGAATGCCTTTGGCATAAAACTAAATACAGACGGCTGGGGTATATCTTATGAACTGGGACGCGCAAATTCTGTAACCCGTGCCACCATATTCCAGGTAGAGTTTAATGAAAAAAAGCACCGTAAAGAACAAAAAGACAATCGTCAAACGAATGCCGGCAACTTTATATTTTTCGGCAATCCTTTTGTTTATGGTAAAAGAAATATTTTTTACCAGTTAAAACTTGCCGCAGGACAACAAATACTTGTTGGAGGTAAAAGCAATAAAAATGGCGTTTCGGTATACGGTATCGGTGCAGGAGGGCTTTCCTTAGGTCTTTTACGTCCGTATTATGTAGAAGTGCAGGACCAGTTAAATGAGAACCGGTATGTTAAATATGATTCGCCCGACAGTTTGCTGTTTCTTACCAGCGGCAGTATCATTGGAGGAGCAGGGCTAGCTAAAGGGTGGAATGAAATGAAGCTCGCACCTGGCCTACACGCCAAAACCGCACTGCGTTTTGATTATAATCGTTTCAATACCATTATTTCAGCCATAGAAGGTGGAATTAATGTGGAATACTACTTTAAAGAGATAGAGCAAATGGCATATAATCCTTCGCGGAAGTTCTTCGTTAACGCCTACATATCCTTCTTATTTGGCAAACGGAAGTAAGTCGGTTACTTTTGTATTTCTGAAAACATTTTACAATTTAAGTTATGAGTGGAGTTTGTGGTACTTCCCCGGAACCGGCGCAGCGCATTAAAAAACCCGATTGGTTAAGAGTGAAGCTGCCTATTGGTGAAAGCTATAAAAATGTGAGGAGTTTAGTTGATACCCATAAGTTGCATACCATATGTGAAAGCGGCAATTGCCCTAATATGGGTGAATGCTGGGGTGCAGGTACGGCTACCTTTATGATCCTCGGCAATATTTGTACAAGAAGCTGTGGTTTTTGCGCCGTAGCTACGGGCAAACCCGAAGCGGTGGATTGGGATGAACCCCAGCGCGTGGCCGAAGCCATACACCTGATGAAAGTAAAGCACGCCGTAATTACTTCGGTAGACAGGGATGAACTGAAGGATGGAGGAAGCATAATATGGTACAATACCATTAAAGCGGTAAAAGCCTTAAACGCCGGTACCACACTGGAAACCCTGATTCCCGACTTTAAAGGTGAAAAGGAAAATATACAACGTATTATTGATGCGGCACCGGAAGTAGTTTCACACAATGTTGAAACCGTTGAGCGAATGACAAAACAGGTGCGTATACAGGCCAAATACTGGAGAAGCATGGAAGTACTCAAGTACCTTAAAGAAAAAGGTATGCGAACCAAATCGGGCATCATGCTCGGACTGGGCGAAACCAAAGAAGAGGTTTTGCAAACCATGAGGGATTTGCGGGCCAATAACGTGGATGTAATTACACTTGGACAATACCTTCAGCCCACCGGAAGGCACCTGCCTGTTTTACGTTTTGTACATCCCGATGAATTTGCAGAATATACGGCAGCCGGTTATGATATGGGCTTCGATTATGTTGAAAGCGGTCCGTTGGTGCGTTCTTCCTATCACAGCGAAAGGCATGTGTTTGAAGGAACCGGTAAAAAAGAATGGCTGAAGAAGAAAGAAATAATGGCAGGGTAGTTGATTAACGTGAGTTTTGGAATTATTAGGTTAAATGGGAAGGTGTTGTTTCACGCAGTGCGCGCAAAGGCGCGGCGGCCGCAAAGAAGAATCCGTTGCGTAAACTGCTTCGCTTTGCTGATTATCAATTTTTAAACACACAAGCACTAACGACAAGCCGACCGCTCCGCTCACATCTCACTATTCACTCTGCTGGTATTACTAACCGGAACCACAACAGGCTTCAACCTGATTAGTTTTAATTTGTTCAACCCGCGCATAATGAAGTAAGTAAGATCAAACTCAAACCATTTTCTAGCAAAATTGGCGCTGTCTTTGGCATAGTGGTGATTGTTCTGAAATAATTCGCCCATCAGCAGTATTCCCCAGGGAGATGAGTTCTTTGAATGATCCCCATTATCGAAATTACTGTAGCCGTATTTGTGTCCGCACCAGTTAACAATAGCGCCCTGTATGGGACCCATAAGAAAATGAATGGGCAGCAATAGGAACCACCACCAACTGGGCGCAAAGAAAAAGTATACCGCAAAATAGGCAACGCCAAATGCCGTCCTGGTAATCATACTGGTACCAAAGCGGTCAAGCGTGTTCCACACAGGAAGGTATTCTTCTGTAAATTGCTTGTCGGGAACATTTTTGCCCGTAATAAAAGCGCTGTAAATAGCCGCGGTATGCATCATCATCTGCCATATATCTTTAAAAAAGTGAGGCGAATGAGGGTCTTTTTCCGTATCGCTGAAGGTATGGTGCATTCTGTGCATTACACCATAAGCCCTTGGAACCAGGTAAGAGGAACCCTGTGCAAACCAGGTAAGAAAATAAATGAGCTTTTCTCCGAATTTAGACGTGGTATACATCTGGTGGGAGGCATAGCGATGCAGGAAGAAAGAATGAAAAAACAGGGATAAAAACCAATGTGTAAAAAAGAATACTAAAATAACGGTCATTATTATCAATTAAAACCAAAACGGCAAATATAAACATATATACAGCATGAAGCATGATATTGTCTGAAATTTGGCTTAAGTTTTTACATTCGCTATCATTATATCACGTCCATGCCAAAGCGGCTGATCATAAAAATAAGGAGTACACATATGCCGCTGTTTAATATACTGTCAATTGCACTTACCTTTGCCCCAAAGCAGGAAATTATACCACTTTAAGCTATCCACCTCAATGACAGAAAAACTGAGTCAGCATATTTTTAACAAGCAGCAGGTTTTAGAAGATGTGCCTCCTAATGAAACCATTGCACAATGGGCTTCCAGGCTTATTTGTTTATTATTTCCGGAGTTATCTGTATCCGATTATCATTCGGTGGAAGAGATTAATAAAGCCTTTAAGAGCTTAGAAACAGAACTCACCGCCATGCTGAATGCAACAAAAGCATGTTGCGACTGCAATAATGAATTTATATCGAACCGGTTTTTTAAAGGCACCCCCGAATTATACCGTATATTAAATACAGATATAGCGGCCATTTTAGATGGCGATCCGGCAGCAAAAAGTGAGTTCGAGGTAATCAGGGCCTATCCGGGGTTTTACGCGTTATGCTTTTACCGCATAGCACACCGGTTACTATTGCTTGATGTTCCGCTGCTGCCCAGGATTCTTACGGAATACGCGCATTCAAAAACGGGTATTGACATACATCCGGGTGCAAAAATAGGAGAGTATTTTTATGTTGATCACGGTACCGGAATAGTGATTGGCGAAACCGCTGTCATTGGAAATTATGTGAAACTCTACCAGGGTGTTACCTTAGGCGCTTTAAGTGTAGATAAAAGCATGGTTTCCATGAAGCGCCATCCAACCGTAGAAGATAACGTTATTATATATTCCAATGCAACGGTTCTGGGTGGCGATACGGTTATTGGCCGAAATAGTATTATTGGCGGTAACGTATGGCTTACGCATAGCGTTCCGGCCGGTTCATTTGTATATCATAATACGAACATCATCATTGAAGAAAGAAAGATTAAAAACAACGTATAATGGCATCCGTAGCAGATTTAATAGGAAATACCCCCCTTGTTGAACTTCAGAAACTAAACACAAACAGTAATGTAAAGATATTTGCCAAGCTGGAAGGCGATAACCCGGGCGGAAGCGTAAAGGACCGCCCGGCGTTTAATATGATCAAAAGTGCGCTGGAGAGGGGTGACATCAAAAAAAACACCAAACTCATAGAGGCAACAAGCGGAAATACCGGCATAGCCATGGCGCTGGCGGCTAACCTGTTTGAATTGGAGGTGGAGCTGGCGATGCCCGCTAACTCAACACGGGAAAGGGTTTTAACCATGGAAGCATACGGTGCAAAAGTTACGCTTTTAGAAAGTATAGAAGCCTGCAGGGACTATGCTGAAGAAAAGGCCGCAAGAGGGGATTATTACCAGCTTGACCAGTTTGCTAATCCCGATAATGTATCTGCACATTATAAAACAACAGCCCCGGAAATTTGGAACGATACAAAAGGCGCCATTACCCACTTTGTAAGCGCTATGGGTACCACCGGAACAATAATGGGGTGTTCGCATTATTTAAAAGAGAAAAATGCGGGTATACAAATAATCGGCTGCCAGCCTACCGAAGACTCCTCTATTCCCGGCATCAGGAGGTGGCCTAAGGAATACCTCCCCAAAATTTTTGAGCCGCAACGGGTAGACAGGATCATGGATATTTCCCAGGCTGAAGCGGTAGCCGTAACCCGCCAGCTTGCTAAAGTTGAGGGCATATTTGCCGGTATGAGCAGCGGTGGCGCCGCGGCGGCAGCTTTAAAATTAAGCAAAGAGATTGTTTCCGGCGTAATCGTTTTCATTGTTTGCGATCGTGGCGACAGGTATTTGAGCAGCGACCTGTTTGGATAAAGAAGCAATACTTTTGATGGTAAGCGTTATCCGCGCTTTGCCTGTTCATTCTGTTAAAAGAGCTTTACAAAGCAATAATTTCATGGGCCACCTGTAGTTGTTCCAAAGCTTCTTTTAAACGGCTGCAATGCGTATCTGTAATAAAAACCTGTCCTTTGTTTTCAATGCATACTTTAAAAAGCAGGTTCTTCATCCTGGTTTCATCTAATTTCTCAAATATATCATCCAGCAATAAAAGCGGGGGAAATCCTTTGTGTTGCAGCAATACTTCAAATTCGGCCAGTTTCAGGGCAAATAAAAGGCACTTTCTTTGTCCCTGTGAAGCGGTGGTCTTAAACGGGCAGTCTTCCAGTCCAAGCTCAAGATCATCGCGGTGTATACCTTGCGTAGTGCGTTGAAGCGCTATATCTTTAGCTTTATTTTTTAATAATATATTCTTAAAATCGTTTGATTTTAAATGACTTTGATAGGTTATCGTTAATTTTTCTTCATTCCCGGCAATCGAATAATACAAATTAAGTACAACGGGTATAAATTCTTCCAGGAATTGCGAACGCCTGGCATAAATAAAATTGCCTGCCGCAACAAGCTGGGCAGAAATGACCTCCATAAGGTTTTCATCTATCTTGCCCGTATCGGCTAATTGCTTCAGCAAACTGTTGCGTTGCTGGAGTAGTTTATTGTAATCTATTAAGGTTTGCAAATAAGTGGCGTCTAACTGCGAAATGGTATAGTCTATGAATTTCCTCCGTTCCTCGCTTGCCTGTGTAATAATAGCCACATCATCGGGGGCAATCATAACACAGGGAAATTTGCCTATATGCGCTGCAAACCTGGTATAATTTTCATTGTTTACCCCAAACTCCTTCTTCCCGTTTTCTCTTAATACGCAGGCTATCTGATGACATTTATCCTTTAAAGTAACCTGCCCGTCTAACCTGAATCCCTGTTTTCCCTGCTGCGCATTTTGCATATCTGTTTTACCAAAATAGCTTTTCGTAAAACACATATAATAAATAGCATCCAGCAAATTTGTTTTTCCACTGCCGTTTTTACCGCAAAAGCCGGTTACATTCCGGGAAAAGGAAAAACGGGCATGGCTGTAATTCCGGAACTGTATTAATGATATGTCATCTAATTTAAACAAAGGGCAAATCTATAATGAATCCTGAAAATAAAGCTGAAAATCAGAATTTTGATGGGAGAAGTCTTAGAATTTGAAATTCAGAATTTGAGATTTAACGCATATATTTGCTGCTCAATTTTGCAACGTGAGCGCTACAATAAAAGAAACTGTAAAATTTACAAAGGAAACCTACCTGTACTGGTACGAGTTGATGCTTTTACTACGCCGCTTTGAGGAAAAGGCGGGGCAGTTGTATGGTATGCAGAAGATCCGTGGCTTTTGTCATTTGTATATTGGGCAGGAAGCTATAGCGGCAGGATGCATGACAGCCACCAGGCCGGAAGATACATTTATTACAGCCTATCGCGATCATGGACTGGCTATTGCCAAAGGGGTAAGCGCTAAGTCGTGCATGGCCGAACTTTTTGGAAAAGCTACAGGATGTTCAAAAGGAAAAGGGGGAAGCATGCACTTTTTTGGCGTGAAAGAGCGGTTTTTTGGAGGACACGGTATTGTTGGCGCACAAATAGGTACGGGAGCCGGGCTGGCGTTTGCTGAACAATATAAAGGAACGGATAATGTATCGCTTACTTTTTTTGGAGATGGCGCCGCACGCCAGGGCATATTACACGAAACCTTTAACCTGGCTATGATATGGAAACTGCCTGTGGTTTTTATTTGTGAGAACAACAACTATGCAATGGGTACTTCAGTGCAAAGAACTTCCAATGTAATGGATATTTACAAACTGGCTGATGCATATGATATGCCCGGTGATACGGTAGACGGAATGAGCCCGGAAGCTGTGCATGAAGCTGTTGGACGGGCTGTAAAGAGAGCCAGGGAAGGTGGTGGACCAACATTACTTGAAATAAAAACCTACAGGTATAAAGGCCACTCCATGAGTGACCCTGCAAAGTACCGTACTAAGGAAGAAGTAGAGGAATACAAACAGCGTGATCCTATTGAATATACAAAAAGTAAATTGATCAAAGCTTTCAACGTTACTGAAGAGGAGATTGAAGCTATTAATGAAAGAGTAAAAAAAGAAGTGGACGAATCAGTAAAATTTGCTGAAGAAAGCCCTTGGCCGGATGATGATGAGTTATTAAAAGACATTTACATACAAAAAGACTATCCATTTATAATGGACTAAACAAGTCAAAATTACAATTCTAAAAGAATACTGAATTATAAAATGAGCGCAATAAAAAAACATGAAGCGGTTAAGCACGAAGACAGGCTGTTAAACGCACAGGATTTTTGGGAAAGAAATAATAAAAGCATCCTTATTCTCTTAAGTGCTGTTATAGTGCTGGTAGGTGGTT
>NZ_DATJEB010000039.1:0-166996 GCF_035497235.1 Agriterribacter sp. | reverse complement strand
TGGTTTGTTGGACATTTTTACCTGGGTTGTTTTGTTTAAAACAACCGCTTATTATCCTACAAAAACAACTGCTCTTTACTTCTTTTTACAGGGGGTCAATTTAAGCCGGTATCAGGGGGTCATTTTAAAATGGCAGACCGGGGTCACTTTGATTTGGCGAACGGGGGTCAATTTGAGTGGATTTTCCAATCAAACTGTTTCCCGGATAAAAACATTTAAAGTATAGCTAAGCTATCACAGCATCCAATTATGGCTTATGTCCGGAGTTCCGGACAACTTATTATAGAAGGTTCGTGGAAGTTGCACGGCAAAAGTTTATAGACCAGAATTGAGACCAAAAATAAATAAGTCGCTGCAAAACAGCGACTTATGGAGTTGAAAAGCGGACCGGACGGGACTCGAACCCGCGACCTCTGCCGTGACAGGGCAGCATTCTAACCAACTGAACTACCGATCCTTAAATGTGGGTATTACTACCCGTATTTTTCAGGACGGCAAAGATAGGATTTTTGGCTTCTCCCCAAAAAGTTTTTTAAAGAACAGCTCAATTTGGGTTTGTACTGAAGTTTACCTGTCCAAAACCAGGCGTCCTGCTTATTTTAATTGCTTTCCTGCATTCTGAAATTTTTAACTTTACTGATCACTAAATACATTTGTATCATGGCCATAAAAGAAACGTTCACCCTGCATGGTGAAAACCTGCTTAAAAAAATAAAGGAACTGATCTCAGAGGGAAATATCAGGAAGATCACTATTGCCGATAAATCAGGAAAGGAATTAGTTACTTTTCCGCTAACAATAGGGGTGGTAGGTGCTTTGCTGGCCCCTGTATTTGCCGCTATTGGGGCATTAGCGGCTTTAATTGGCGAATGTTCCATTACGGTGGAGCGGGAAGAAACGAAGCCTGAAAATGATTCTGAACCTAAAGCGTAGCCGTCTTTTTTCAATGCTTCTATTTTTTCGTCTATTTCTTTTTTCCGTTCATTGATGGCTCCTGAAGCTTTACAAAGAAAATATATGAACCGGGAAATGATCATCGGCATTGACCTTGGCGCAACGAATATCCGGGGCGGGCTGGTAACAGGTAAATGACCCCCTACTGATTATTTTTGGCGGCTCCGTGCAGCATGCTTATCTCTATTTTCAGCACACCCTGTGAGAACGCATTAACAGCTTTGCCTTTTCAAAATCGTTCCCGCGGCTGCGTATTGAGCTGTCTGAACTGCATAATAGCGGCATACCCGGCGCCGCGGGGTTTTACTATAATGCACTATAAGAAGTATTGAATTGATTTGCTGCCCGGTAAATACATTCAACCGCTGTTCAAAGCCCCTTATTCAGCCATGCGGTTAAAACGCAACAGTATTATCTCCTTTCTTTAGCTGCAATTGCAATACTTTATTTCCATAGCGGATGGTATGGTTTCCTGCCCTGTCGGCCGTTATAATAAGCCGCGTTAGTTTGCCCGATTGCCAGCTCATGTTAATGGTATAGCCGCCTCTTGCACGCAAGCCCTTTATGTTTCCGCTGGGCCAGGTAGAAGGCAGGGCGGGTAACAGGTGTATCTCGTTGTTCTGCGACTGCAATAACATTTCGGCTATACCTGCCGCACCGCCAAAGTTTCCGTCAATTTGAAATGGCGGGTGTGTACTTAACAGGCTGATCAGTGTGCTTTTCTGCAGCAAGGATTGTACCTGTTCGCCACATTTTTCACCATCCTGCAGACGGGCATAAAAATTAATGATCCAGGCTTTACTCCATCCCGTATGCCCGCCGCCGTTAGCCAGCCGCCGTTCAATCGTTTTTTTTGCCGCAGCGTATAAGTCCTGTGTTTGTGGCGGTATAAGATTTAAGGGATACAGCCCCAGCAGGTGCGACATGTGGCGATGCCCCGGCTCCACTTCTTCAAAATCTTCTATCCATTCCTGTATGGTTCCATTAGCACCAATTTTAATGGGCGGAAGCTGCTGTTGCGCCGCTTTAACTTTATTCACCAAATCCCCATCAGCCTGCAACAGCGTAGCGGCCTGTATAAAATTATTGAACAGGCCGTGAATGATCTCTATATCTATTGTGCTGGCGTAGCATAATTGTGAACTTTCCTTTCGGTTGGTGCCCGGCACAAAAAAAGCGTTTTCAGGCGAGTGGGATGGATTGGTAACCAGGTAACCTTGTGGAGACGGAACTAAGAAGTCGAGTACAAATGCTACTGATCCTTTAATAACAGGATAAGCAGTATGGCGCAGGTAATTGGTATCGCCGGTAAATTCATAATGCCTGTACAGCGGGAAGGTCATCCAGGGACCGGCCATAGGCGATACACCCCAAACGCCGTCTGCTACACCGGTTCTGCCAAAAACATCCGTTAAGTGGTGCAGCGTCCACCCCTTGGCGTCATACATTTCCTTTGCAGTAACTGCTCCCGGAACGGTTAGCGCCTGCATGAAATGCGCAAGAGGAATGATCGTTTCAGAAAGATTACCGGTTTCCGCAGGCCAATAATTCATTTGCAGGTTGATATTGGTATGAAAGTCGGCATTCCACGGAGCGTTATATAATTCATTCCAGATGCCCTGCAGGTTGGCAGGCAGCTTGCCGGGTTTCCGCGATGAGCCCATCAGCAGGTAACGGCCATACTGGTAGTATAATACAATCAGTCCATGGTCTGTTGTTCCGGCTTTAACCTGTTCCAGCCTTTTGTTAGTGGGTAATTTGTTGTAGGTATCTTCTCCCAGCGTAAAATTTACCCGGTCAAAAAACGAACGGTGATCTTTTACATGCATTTGTTTTAATACAGCGGGAGAAAAACCGGCCGCCTTGTTGAGCTTTGTTTTGCAAATGGCTAACGGATCAATAGCAGGATCGAAATTTAATTTATCAAAATCATAGTCGGTAGCGCCCGTTACCAGCAGCACTATATTTTTTGCAGCATTTACCCGGTAACCCGCAGATGAATCAGTTAGGAATGAATTTGCTTTTCCATCGGTATGTATAATTTTCATAGCGCCCGAAAAGCGCATATGCTTTCCTGCCGGGCCAGCCTCCGGATCTTCCCCGTCTTCAATTTGCCCGTTAAACCAGGCCATATTTCCTTCACTTTTATATTCGTGGGTATCTTTTTCACGCGACAGGAAAAGTTCCGTATCAAAAGGGCGGGTGGCGCGGATGCTTACTACAATCACATCCTGCGGAGCTGAAGCGTATACTTCCTGGATTATTGTATTGCCATCTATCGTATAGGTTGTTGCGGCTATGCCGGTATTAAGCGTTAAGGAGCGCTTATATTGCTGCACCGTTCCTTTCCATGCATAGTTAATAAAGAGATTGCCGAGTGGCTGATAGGAGCGTACCCTGGGCGGCGTACCCACAAGATATTGGGTTGAAAGATTGAGTGCGTTTTTATATGCTCCGTTAAATAAAGCCTTTTGTATTTGCGGTAAATGCTCCGCAGCACGGGGATTATTATTATTGATTTTACTTCCGGCCCATACGCTTTCTTCATTGAGCTGAATACGCTCATGATCATATTTACCGAATATCATGGCGCCTATACGTCCATTGCCAATGGGCAAAGCGTCTGTCCATTGTTTTGCCGGGCTGTTATACCACAATTGTAAATCTTGCTGCGCTATACTGTGAATACAGGAGAACAACGCTGCAAAGAGCAATGTTTTTTTGAATGTCATGACCATGATTTTAGGAGCGGCAGAATAGTATTGCCGGTGAAATATTTAGCAATAATATAATGAAATAAGCAAATCACGCCACGGATACCTGTAATAATAAGTATTTCAGCTTAAAGCTTTAATAATTGCATCAACTCATTTTTTTTCTCTGCCGCAAGCCTGCCATGGTAGCTGCCGGTAATCGTAGTGCTGCCCGCATCTTTTATACCGCGGGATGCGATGCACAAATGTTCGGCTTCAATAATAACTGCTACATCTTCTGTGCAGAGCTTTGCTTTCAAAAAACCGGCAATGTCAAAAGTTAGCCGTTCCTGCACCTGCGGCCGCCTGGAAAAATAGTTCACCACGCGATTGAGCTTAGATAAACCTGCTATTTTGCCCTTGGCTATATAAGCCACATGTGCCTTTCCTATAATAGGCACAAAATGATGCTCGCAATAAGAATATACCGGGATGTTTCTTTCCAGTATGATCTCATCATAGTTATATTCTTTTTCAAAAAGCGTAACCTGCGGTTCATTAGCGGGGTTAAGCCCGCTGAATATTTCTTTTACATACATTTTGGCTACCCTCTCCGGAGTATCTTTCAGGCTGCCATTATCCATATCAAGTTCCAGTATACGCATGATCTTTTCGAAATGGTGCGCAATGAGTTTTATCTTTCCGTTTACAGATAATTGCTGTACCGGAATGGCCCGGCCAAGTATTTCTTCTATTTCCATAATTATTATTTTTGACTTTTGATTTCTATGCTCCCTGCGATTTTCATAAATATGGTACATTTACGGGAGCAATGCCATATGTGATCTTTAACGTGTTTTGTAACTAAAACTAATTGATTGTTGCCATAAGTAGTGTTTGTGTATACAGTTTAGATTCATAAGTAAGGAAAGGGTTACAAAATATTTTTTGGAAAAATTGTAACGTTTTACTGTTTTTATAATCTAATGGGCAAATGGATGATCTAACTACCTTACCGCTATCCCAACTTTCCGATACGGAGCTGGTAAGCAGGGTGCTATCGGGAGAAAAACATTTATTTGAATGGATCATGCGCCGTTACAATCAGCGCCTTTTCCGGGCGGGCATATCTATACTCGGCGATGATATGGAGGTGGAAGACGCCATGCAAAACGCTTATATAAAAGCATATCAGCATCTGGATAAATTTGAGTACAGAGCGTCATTAAGCACCTGGCTGATAAAAATATTGATAAATGAGTGCCTGGCGCAAAAAAACAAAAAGGCACATTTGAAGTCTGTTAATATTGAATGTCATCCTGAAAATATGGGTAGTATGAAAACCCCTTCCAATATTTTAATGAACAAGGAAATGGGTATTGCCCTGGAAACGGCTATCGCTCACCTGCCGGAAAAGTACCGGCTTGTATTTGTGTTGAGAGAAATTGAAGGGCTGCCTGTAAAAGAAACAGGGGATATACTTGGAATAGAAGAAGCCAATGTAAAAGTGCGCCTCAACCGCGCCAAAGCCATGTTGCGTCAAAGCCTTAGCAATGATATGAAAGAACACGTATACACATTTCACCTCACCCGTTGCGACCGCTTAGTAAATCATGTATTGAATGCTATTGCATAACATATCCCGGACTTGTATTGTATCCGCGGTAAAACGCTTAATCAATTAAATTATTCTTTACCGCAAAAAATACAAGTCCGGCCGTATTCTTTACGTTATATCTTTCCATCATTCTGTCTTTGATGGCCTCTACGGTGCGGGGGCTGATCTCCATTTTTTGTGCAATTTCCGTAGCGGTAAATTCCATACACAGCAACCGGAGTACTTCTCTTTCTTTATCGCTTATTACCACTTCATTGGTTAAGGAAGGGATAGATTTTGTTCGGGCATGCGATTTTTTTAAGAGTACTTTGTTCACGAAGTTGTTGAGGTAATAACCCCGGGCCATTACTTCCACGATGGCTTTTTTAATTTCAGCCGGATCGGCACTTTTGAGCAGGTACCCGTTGGCTCCATTTTCCATAAGGTGCGACACAAATCTTTCATCTTCATACATGGTAAGCACAATAACGTGAAGATGGGGGTATTGTTTGCTGATCGTTCTTGTTGCTTCTATGCCGTCTTTTACAGGCATGCGCAAATCCATTAGTACCACATCGGGTTCCGCTGCGGGTAAGCCCATCAGCAGATCTTCACCGTTTTCGGCCTCCAGTACAAATTTAATATTGGTATACTGCCGTAGCGAAAGGATTACACCTTTGCGGAATATTTTGTGGTCATCGGCAATGGCAACTTTAATAATACTCATAGCATCGGTTGGTTTTTAACGGTATAGGATGAATGTTAAGTTATCATTTCATATTCTTCAACTGGAACCTCCAATGTAACCTTATAATAGGTTTGCGACATGTCTTTTTCAAAATCAATTTTTGCATGCAATACCCTGGCACGGCTTTGAATGTTTTTTAGTCCCAATCCTAAAGCGCTTTTATTGAGCCTTTCCACATCCGCCTGGGTAATGCCTCTGCCATCATGATGCAGGCGGATAAAAAACTTGTCTTCGTTATAGTTTTGTGTAACGTGTATAAAGCTGGCGTTGCTATGCTTTAAAATATTATTCACCAGTTCCTGTATAACCCGGAATACGAGCAGTTCCTGCTCTGGTCTCAGTCTTTGCCGGTAATCGTGAAACCGGCTGCTGGCGTTCATGCTGCCGGAACCGCTGATCTTTTGAAAAAGATCATTTACCGCCGATTCCAGTCCAAAATTCTTTAATGTAGGCGGCATCAGGCTGTGCGAAATATTCCGGATAAGTTGTATGGTATCGTCAATAATCTGCTTGGCGTTGTAAATAGCCTGCAACTGGGTATTGATATCCTGCTTAACGAGGTTTTCATTTAAATATAACCGGGCTGTAGCCAGTAAAGGTCCGGCATCATCGTGCAGGTCTGCGGCTATCCTTTGTCTTTCTTCTTCCTGCCACCTGATAGAAGCGTTTAACAGAATTTTCTGCTGCTCTTCTTCCATCTCTTTCAACTGCAACTGGTACCGGATAACCCGGCGCTGGTGAAAAATAATAAAAAGCACCAAACCTATTGCAAGAGCCAGCATGCCCATAGTGCCGAAAAACAGCACACCGGAGATGTTCAACGGGCCGGGTTGGTTTGTGATCTGCAGCAATATCATTGGTTAATCAACGTGGGTTTGGGAATAAAATTATTTTACTTTTTCTTAGTCGTAGCATAGGGCGATTTAAGGGTCTTATCATTTACAAGCATAGCACAGGCAAGAAGTATATTCTTAAAAATATATAGGACATCATGAATAAGATCGTATTCGCTTATAAATTGATCTTCTTTCATGTGGCTTTGCGCGTAAATAAAAGGGAAAAAAGTGCCTGCCGAATAAATAATTAATGCTACAACCACCCAAAAAACAGGAGAAGAGTATAGAAAAAGTGAAGTGGGGTCGTTTACTCTTTCAAAAAGATAAAAGATACAATAGATAAGAAATACTAACGAGGTAATACCTGAAGGTACGGAGTCAAAGGAATTATTTACTGCACTAAACAGGTCATAGAGTAAATATGCCCCAATTAATACGGTTACGGCAATCATCCCCTTTTTAAACGCCTTAGACACTATAATATTAAAAAAAAGCAGGGAAAGCAGGCTGTATTCAAATAGGGTGGTTATGCGGCCAATTAAAAAGGTATATTCCCTGGCCTGCCGGTTGGACAGTACAAAAAGATTAATAAATGCGCTAAAAACTACTATATAAAAAGCTACCCTTAATCCTATATTTTTTTTTGACCTTGCAAAAAAAATGAAAAGAATTAAGGGTAACAGATCAGATAAAACGGCAATATTTCTTAAAACAGTTGTTATAATGGTATGTTTTTCCAAATATAACAACTATAGCGGGAAATTAAAAACTCCATTCAAACCAGCCATCTCCGGGTTTTTGCGGAGAGAACTTGTTGGCAATCATACCAATTTCTTTAGACAGGGTGCCATTATCGTTTACAGCAGTATATTCCAGGATAGCTTTACCGAACCTGTCAACACCTACAAAAACATAGGTTTGCTCACCTTTGGCATTAAGCGCTTTATACATATTTATGCCTATGCAATCGGGCTGGGCAAGAATTTTTTCGATAATAGTACGGCCTACAAAATGCGCTTTGTTTTCGCCAAAGCTGTCGTAGTAGTCTTTTACCATTTTGGCTCCCAGTTCAAAACCAATGTGTTCGCCAATGTTTTCGTGTAAGCGTTGGCTTTGTTGTACAGGAACATCATTTTTTGTCATAGTTGTAAAGTTTTGTGGTTTATGCATATTAAGGATTGATGTATGTCAAAAATGATTGCTAACGATCAGATTTACAAGAGCTTAAAAAAGCATAAAAACGATGCTTTGTGCTGTAATGCAGGGGTAGACTGAATTTCAGGAGGGGAACGGAGGCCGGGAGCGGGGCAAAATAAGGTAAATATACTTTTGCAAGTTCGTATTTTTACTATACTTTTAAACGTAAGATTTCCTGCCGGAGGGTATGATGGGCTTAACGCTACGTTTAGAAATTTTAAAAAACCGGTGGTTTACTGCGGTATAACGTTATGCTGCGGTAAGGAATAAAAGCGTGTGAAATTAAGGAAAACGGATTTGAAACGGGGAATTGATTCTTTTCTTTCGGGGAAAATGAAAGTTGATTGACACTGGATTTTTGCTTTCAGTTCCTCACAGGTATTGGAATGAATTATTGGACGGTTTCAGGACATTTGGATTCAATTTGAGGTTGCTGAATCTTCGCCAATCAACTTCAAAACAAAAGTAGGGTAACTACTTTTTTTTGTCAAGAGCAGTTTTCCTCTTTTTGCTTCTTTCAGTAAATACTTACTGCCTGATTGTTGTACTTAAGCCAGGCTACGTGTAGTTAATGAAGGTGTTAGTATTTTAACGAAGTGGTATTACTATAGTATTATTCTTGTGATTTACGAAGTTTGCAAGTAATTTAATTAAGTATCAGGCGTTAATAAAAAGTAACTTATACCAATTTAATATCCCATGGCAGCAACCAACAATTATGAGATTAAAGTAGCTATCGCCGATGACCATAAAATTTTCAGAGATGGCATCAAAATGGCAATGGGAGGAAAAAATTATCTTAAGATAATTTGGGAAGCGGAGAACGGAAAGGACCTGATGCATAAGATGAAAATAAAACTACCGGATGTATTACTCATGGATATACGAATGCCTGAAATGGATGGTGTAAATGCTATTTCGCTGATCAGGAAGGAATATGAAGTAATAAGAATTATTGTGCTTACCATGTATGATGACCAGGAAATGATTTCCAAAATGATGGAAATGGGTGCTAATGCCTATCTTACCAAAACTACCGACCCCGAAGAGATATATAATGCCATTTTAACCTGCATGAATGATGATTTTTACTTTAATGATCTTGTAAACAAAGCCGTTTTGCTAAAGTTGCAGCATAAAAAGCAGATCAAGCAGTATTATCCCAACCCGGTAAAATTCAATGAAAAAGAACTGAAAATATTAAAACTGATCTCGGAAGATAAAACAACAGAAGAAATATCTAAAGAGGTATATCTCAGTCCGCGTACCATAGAAACCGTAAGGCAAAACATGAAAACAAAAGTGGGCGCCAAAACCATAGCAGGTTTGGTAATGTACGGCATGCGCAACAGGCTGATTGACTGATATTTTAAAAAAGCAATGCGGAATTAGTAAATTTACTGAAGCAATAATCAGGTATTTTTACAATAGTAGTTTCCCTTTTTTGTTAGGAAATTGCACCTGTTATTTATAGCTGAACATTTTAAAAGGAAGTAGTAAAAGAAATATTTTAATGAAAACCCAGGATTCCGGAACCAGCCTTAATGTAATTATAGCCGATGACCATGTACTGTTCAGGGCCGGTGTAAAAACAGCGCTTAGTCTTAAAAAAGACATTCGGATAATAGGCGAGGCGGATAATGGCCAGCAGTTATTGTATTTGCTCAGGCATCTTGAACCCGATGTGATTTTGCTTGATATTCAAATGCCTGTAATGGATGGCATTACCGCACTCCCGGAAATAAAAAAACTTTACCCCCATATCAGGATCATTATGCTCACCATGCATAACGATCATTCCATGATCTCCAGGCTAATGGAATTAGGTGCCAACGCCTATCTTACAAAAAATTCAGATTCTGAAGTTATTTATGAGGCTATCAGAACCTGCTATACCAATGAGTATTATTTTAATGATCTTACCAATAAAGCGCTGCTGGACGGGCTGCGTACAAAGCGTAATGCAGATACCTTTTCTCCCACAGAAGTGAAGTTAAGCGATAAGGAAAAACATATATTAAAATTAATGTGCGATGAAAAAAGCACTAAGGAGATCGCCGATATGGTAGATCTCAGCCCGCGTACAGTAGAAGCTATAAGGGATAAACTCAAATCTAAGACCGGCGTAAAATCCATGGCAGGGCTGGTTATGTATGCCGTTAAGTCAGGTATCATTGAGAATAAGTAATTTTATCTTATATTTTGGATACTTACTTAATTGCTTTTATACTATGCCTGGTTATTTTGTTCACAATGGTCAGCTTTTCCGGGAAGGGAAAGCCGTTATTTCTCCCGATAACCGCTCGTTCCGCTATGGCGATGGGTTGTTTGAAACCATGCGCATCATCAACGGTAATATTTTACTGAAAGAGCTGCATTTTGAAAGATTATTGCGCGGCATGAGACTGCTGCAATTTAATATTCCCGAATTTTTTACTGCCGCACAGCTTGAAGAAGACATCTTATCGCTGTGCAAAAAGAACAGGATAGCAGATAAAGCTGTTATACGGCTGGTTGTATTCAGAAGCGATGGCGGACTTTATGACCTGGAAGATATGCGGCCCAATTATATCATACAAAGCATGGCCTTGCAACAATACCCCGTAGCTCCGGCCGGTAATGGCGGACTTGTTATAGATATTTACCCGGACGCATCAAAGGCCTGTAATATTTTTTCCGAAGTAAAATCCAATAACTTTTTGATTTATGTAATGGCGGCCATGTACGCCCGGCAAAATGGGCTGGGTGATTGTCTTGTCCTGAACCAATATGGCCGGATCGCTGATGCAACTATAGCCAATGTTTTTTGGGTTAAAAACAAAGTAATATATACGCCGCCACTGTCAGAAGGCGGGGTGGCAGGCGTTATACGCAGGTTTTTGCTGCAGCAGCTTCCCGCGGCCGGTTATACAGTTAATGAACAGCCACTAACGCCGGATGATGTTCTGAACGCCGATGAAATATTCCTCACCAACGCGGTTAAGGGTATACGTGCTGTTGGCCAATGCAGGAACCGCAGTTATTCATCTTCCGTTACAAAGGAAATGCGCAGCCTGCTGATGGATAAATGGAAATGAGGCAAAATTTGTTGCGGCCTTTGTTAGGAAATTAACCTGGCAAAGCACCAGTGCTATGTGAGAGGCGAGATGAACTTTCACTTCTCAAGATAATATAGAGGCATCATTTGATTGACTTGACACTAATAATTAAACCACAGTGGGCTGCTTATTACCGCTTAGCGTATAGCTTTTATATTCCTTTACCCAGTGCCACAACCCGAACGAAGCAATTAAGGTGAATATAAAATATTCCACGCTATAAAATTTTACGCCCTTTATAAAGTACAGGCAGGTGGCAACTATATCCACTACTATCCATATCACCCAGCATTCAATCTTTTTTTGTATCATGTAAAAGGTAGTTACAATGCTCATCACCATAATAAAGGAATCAACATAAGGGTAAGCGCTGGGCAATGCAAAAACAACGGGGAACCAATGATGCAGGTTGCTGGCAAATTTGCCCAGTATAAATGTACCGGCAATGCCAATAACAATAGTCAGCAGTAACTGCTCTCTTTTCATGTAGCTTACTTTTAGCTCCTGCTTACTGTCTGCTTCGCCCGGCCGGGGATTAGCCCAGCGCCACCAGCCGATTAAATTGGTTACAAAAAAGAAGGCCTGTAAAAACATATCCGGGTAAAGCTGCACCTGGTAATACAGTATAAAAGCCAGTATAACATTCACTATACCTGTTGGCCAACTCCATATATTGGCCTTTGCCGAAAGCCATACCGCCAGCAACCCAAAAAGTACTCCAAAAAATTCAATATAGCTCATGGAGTACGCCAGTATTGTAAAAAACTCGGTATTAATGTCAAAAAAGTGGTTCACCGGAAATATGGTTTTGTTTGTGGAAGTCAGATGGTTACAAAAATATTATTCTTCACTTCCTGTGTGTTTTTTTCCTGCCTGTATATTTCAATGAATTGCTGTACCGCTTTCCTCCCGTCTGCACCCAGGTCTATGGAATATTGATTAACATACAAATCAATGTGCCGGCGCATTACCTCCTCCTCCATTTCCTGTGCATGCTGTTTTACATAAGGAGGAAGCAACGGATAATTACCGGATGCATATTCAGCGCTTTGCCTGATCAGGGTATTGATCTTTGATTGTATTGCCGGGTCAAAGCTGCGGCGCGTTACTATGCCGCCTAACGGTATAGGATAACCGGTTTTATTTTCCCAGTAACTGCCGAGGTCCATCAGTTTAAATAACCCTCTTTTTTGATAAGTGAACCGGTTTTCATGAATAATTACGCCGGCAGTAGGGCCTGATGAAGGCGGTGCGTTCAGCAGAAAATCTTCGATTTCATTAAAAATCTTAAATATTTTTTTCTTTGCATTGGGGAAGGCCAATGAAAAAAGTAAATGAGCGGTAGTATTTTCTCCCGGAATGGCAATTGTATAATCATCCATATGGAGTATACTACTGCCGGGTTGTGCAGGTTGTGCGGATATCAGCAGCGGACCAACTCCCTTTCCCAGGGCCCCGCCGCTCTGCAGCGCAATATAATGCGGCAGCATCAGGGGTAAGGCGCCATAGCTTACCTTGCTTACATCCAGCCTGCCCTCTATTGCCCACTGGTTAAGGGTTTGTACATCTTCCAGCACAACCTCAAAAGACAAGCCTCCGGTATTGATTTTGCCATTAACCAGCGCGTCAAAAATAAACGTATCGTTAGGGCATGGAGAAAACCCAAGTGTAAGTTTCATATGTAAGAAGTTGTTTAAATAACCTTTAATCCCGGCTCAAAAACTGATGCATAACTGCAATCAGCTCCCTGTTTAAATGATCAATGGCTTCCTGCATATACCATTTTGTTTTATCCCTTTCCCCCACAAAGTTGGAAACAGATCTCAACTGAATGAAAGGAACGGCTTCCTGCAGGCAAACATAATGTAAAGCAGCGCCTTCCATAGATTCAATCACCGCGCCATACTTTTCTATCAACTGCTGCATCCTGGCGGCATCGGTGGTTATTTCGTTAACGCTGATGCCCCTTACCGCGGGCAATTTTATTTTTTCCAAAAGTTGCTGGTGCGGGTTTACCAGTATTCTTCCCGAAAAAGGAAAGCTATTTTCTTCCGCCAGCTCCAGGTCAAAAATATCTTTGAACCTGCTGTCTTCTTCAACACCCAAATCGCCTATTACCTCTTCGCGAATCATCACAACAGTGCCCGGCGGATAAAAAGGATGCAGGCTGCCTCCAATACCTGCCTGGATAACGATGTCGGGCCTGGTTCCGCTTATATATTTGGTAAGCGCGTAAATGGTGTTTACCATTCCCGCGCCTGTTATCAGGGTATTAACGCTGCAGTTTTTACGATAATACATTTTTTCGGCGAGGTACTCCCGGGTAGCTTCAATTTCACCTGGAGTGGCCGCTGTTAACAGGATATTCATTACGCAAATGTCTGCATTTCGGCTATGATATGGCGCCGGGTCATGAGCTTTTTACCGGGCTTCCCTGTTAAATCCTAACTTTGCCAAAATTTTTCAGGTATGGTGTATCTCACCCGTGTGGAACATTTTAACGCGGCGCATAAATTATTTAACCCCGGATGGAGCAGGCAGCAGAATGAAGCGGTATTTGGTAAATGCGCCAACGAGAACTGGCATGGTCACAATTACGAGTTACACGTAACCATTAAAGGGGAGCCTGATCCGGATACAGGCTTTGTGCTGGATGTAAAAAAACTAAGCGAAATCATAGGCAGGCAGGTGCTGGATAAATTAGATCACCTTAATTTGAATATGGACGTTGATTTTATGCAGGGAAAAATGTGTTCAACCGAAAACCTGGCCATAGCTATATGGGGGCAGTTAGAACGCTTCCTTCCTGTGGCGGTGCAATTGCATTGCATTAAGTTGTATGAAACGCCACGAATTTTCGTAGAATATTATGGCCGATAAACCATTGAGTGAAGGGGAGGCATATCGTTTTCAGATGCAGTATGTATTTTTAAGCTAATGAATAAAAGTGTATGAGCAAAAAAGTAGCAGTGTACAGAAGGGAGCATTTCAACGCGGCTCACCGGCTATACAATTCCAGGTGGGATGACGCCACCAATTTTCGCGTGTTTGGTAAATGCAGCAATCCGCATTACCACGGTCATAATTACGAGATGGAGATAAAGGTAACAGGTGAACCGCAGGAAGACACAGGCTTTGTAATGGATATGAAGGTTTTATCAAACCTCATTCAGCAATACGTGGTAGAGCGTTTTGATCATAAAAACCTGAACCTGGATACGGCGGAATTTAAAAACCTTAATCCTACCGCAGAAAATATAGCTATGGTAATTTATGGTCTGCTCCGTCCGTATGTTAACGAAAAGCATGACCTGCAGGTGAGATTATATGAAACACCCAGGAATTTTGTAGAATATCCTGCTTAATTTTCGGAATAATTTTAACTTTTACACTTTTTAATTTCTTAAATAAGGCTATGGCATATAAAAAGATAGAGCAATACGATGAAGAATCTACTTTGTTGCTAACGGAAAACTATACCAAAACCCTCACGCTTCTGGGTGAAAACCCACAAAGAGAAGGATTGTTAAAAACGCCTGAACGTATGGCAAAAGCGATCCAGTATCTTACGCAGGGCTATAATATGAGCGCTGAAAACATTCTGAATTCAGCTAAATTTCATGAGCCTATGAGCGAAATGATCATAGTAAAAGATATTGAGATATACAGTATGTGCGAACATCATATGCTGCCTTTTTTTGGTAAAGCGCATGTTGCATACATTCCTAATGGCTGGATAACCGGACTCAGTAAAATTGCCCGTGTTGTGGATGTATATGCCCGCCGTTTGCAGGTGCAGGAAAGACTAACCACGCAAATCTTAGATGCTATTAAAACCACATTACAACCCTTAGGCGTTGCCGTTGTTATTGAAGCATCCCATTTATGTATGATGATGAGAGGAGTTCAAAAACAAAACTCCGTAACCACTACATCCGCTTTTTTCGGCGAGTTTGAGAAAGGTGAAACCCGTAGCGAATTTATCAGGCTGATTGGTTCTGCGCTGCATTAGCCATTATAACAAAGCCAATGAAAAATACCGGGCGTTTTTTTGTGTTGACGCGGCACATTTTATATTTCAGATTTAACCAATGAAGCAGGTTGTTGTTTTTTTGAGCCTTCTTATAACAGGTGTCTCCTTTGTTGGGGCGCAGGATAATGAGGTGTTTATGTTTTGCTATTTTAAAAACAACGGCGAAGATGGTCTGCACCTGGCATACAGTAAGGATGGATATACCTTTACCGCGCTCAAACACGACAGTTCTTTTTTAACGCCGCTGGTTGGAAAAGATAAGCTCATGCGCGACCCCTGTATTATACGCGGGGCAGACGGGTTGTTTCACATGGTATGGACGGTAAGCTGGGGCGAGCGGGGAATAGGGTATGCGTCATCGCCCGACCTGGTGCATTGGAGTGCGCAGCGTTATCTTCCCGTTATGGAGCACGAGCCCGGCGCGCTGAACTGCTGGGCACCCGAGATTACGTATGATCGCGGGAACGGCCAATACATTATTTACTGGGCAACCACTATACCGGGTCGTTTTCCGGCAACCGATACTACGGGCGATGAAAAATATAATCACCGGATGTACTATACAGCCACAAAAGATTTTATGCAATTGCTGCCTGCAAAAATATTGTACAATAAAGGCTTCAATATAATTGATGCCAGCATTCAGCCGGATGGTAAAAGGTTTATTATGTTTTTGAAAGATGAAACCAAAAAACCAGTGCCGCAAAAAAACATACGGATTGCTATAAGCAATGCAATCAGTTCGGGGTATAGTGTACCCTCCAGACCGGTTACGGGCAATTATTGGGCGGAAGGCCCAACCGCTATTAAGATAAAGGAACAGTGGTTTGTATATTTTGATAAGTATGCCAGCCACCGGTATGGAGCGGTGGTTTCATCCAATCTCAAAAAATGGACCGATATTTCTGATAAGATTTCTTTTCCTGCAGGAACAAGGCATGGTACGGTGTTTAGTATAACAGAAAAGGAGTTTACATCCTTCTTCAGGCAATAATACATTTGATTGGTACTGTTATATATAAAGCAGGTGGCGGTGTATCATATATAAAATCCCTTTATTTTTGGAAGATTAAATGATGATGATTCAACCCGGCATAATTTTTACGCCGGTTAAACCAGTAAAATATTTATAATGAAGCATGCCTATGTATTTCCGGGACAGGGTTCGCAGTTTGCGGGAATGGGAAAGGAACTATATGAAACCAGCAGCACTGCGAAAGCCTTATTTGAAAGCGCGAATGATATAGCCGGTTTTCGCATTTCCGATATCATGTTCCATGGCACAGATGAAGACCTGAAGCAAACGAAAGTAACCCAGCCTGCCGTATTTCTGCATTCGGTACTGCGGTTTAAAACACTGGGTGCGGCTAATCCCGCTATGGTGGCGGGTCATTCGCTGGGTGAGTTTTCCGCATTGGTTGCCAATAAAACCCTCTTGTTTGCAGATGCATTGAAACTTGTAATTGTTCGGGCTCAGGCAATGCAAAAAGCATGTGAACTCCGGCCTTCTGCTATGGCTGCCGTTCTTGCATTAGACGATGCTAAGGTAGAAGAAATATGCGCCGCTATTCAGCAGGAAACAGGCGAGATTGTAGTGCCTGCCAATTACAACTGCCCCGGACAGTTAGTCATAAGCGGATCGGTAAAAGGAATTGAAATAGCCTGCCAGCGCATGAAAGAAGCTGGCGCTAAACGGGCATTGCCACTGCCTGTTGGCGGCGCGTTTCACTCCCCGCTAATGGAACCTGCCAAAGCGGAACTGGCTGCAGCTATTGAAGCTACGGTTTTCAGCATCCCTTCCTGCCCGGTATACCAGAATGTAACAGGTTTACCCGTTACTGATCCGGGGGTAATAAAAAAGAACCTTGTAGATCAGTTAACCGGCGCCGTTAGATGGACACAAAGCGTACAAAAAATGATTGCAGATGGCGCCACGCGGTTTACCGAAGTGGGTCCGGGTAAAGTATTACAGGGGCTGATTGTAAAGATTGATAAAACCGCTGTGGTGGAAGGAGAAAACTAAGCTGCTGTATTAGCGGGCATAACACCTGAAGTGCTGATGGTAAAATTGCAATGACGTACAGGGAAAACGAAGCAGGCCGCTATGCAATTTTACGCCGCTATAACCCGGCGTTTAAAAATTCAGCCTTCCCATTATCCCTCATCCTGCTATCTTATCATCCTATAAATCTTAACTGTGAACCAACGGCAACTTTTTTTACAGCATGTAGCGCAAACTTCACCCGCGCCGCTTGCACTTGAAATAGTAAAGGCGGAAGGATCTACCCTTTGGGATGTAAATGGTAAGACGTTTACAGACCTGATCGCCGGCATCAGCGTATGCAATATTGGTCACCGGCACCCGGCTGTTACGGAAGCCATTAAAAAGCAGGTGGATCAATACCTGCACTTGCTGGTGTATGGCGAATTTGTTGAAACACCCCAGGTAGCTTATGCCCATAAGCTTACACAACATTTGCCCGCTTCACTGAACTCGGTGTATTTTACCAACTCAGGCGCAGAAGCCACGGAAGGCGCTATGAAATTGGCCAAGCGTTATACCAACAGAACACAGCTCATCGCCTTTAATCAATCGTACCATGGATCAACGCAGGGCGCGTTAAGTATCATAGGGGATGAATACTGGCGCAACGCCTACCGCCCGTTATTGCCGGGCATTTTGCATTTGAACTATAATTCATTTGATGACCTTGAACATATCAATACAACAACGGCCTGCGTAATTGCCGAAACCGTGCAGGCAGAGCGTGGCGTTATTGCTCCTTCCAAAGCATGGATGCAGGCATTGCGCAAAAAATGTACAAACACCGGCTGCCTGCTGGTATTAGATGAAATTCAAACCGGGTTTGGAAGAACGGGCAGCCTGTGGGGATTTGAACAGTTGGAAATAATACCTGATATTGTTTTGCTGGGTAAAGCATTGGGCGGCGGAATGCCCTTGGGCGCCTTTGTTGCCGATAAGCAACTAATGCGGAGCCTTACCAGTAACCCCGTTCTTGGACATATTACCACATTCGGCGGACACCCGGTTAGCTGCGCCGCCGGACTGGCCGCCATGAAGGCTTTACAGGAAGAAAATATGATAGCAACGGTAAGGGCGAAAGAAAGCCTTTTCCTTTCATTACTGAAACATCCGCACATTAAAACCGTACGTTCAGCGGGATTACTGATTGCCGTTGAATTTGAAAATTTTGAAAAGAATAAAGCCTGTATTGACCGGTGTATTGAAATGGGCGTTCTTACCGACTGGTTTTTATTTGCCCCGCAATGTATGCGTATCGCTCCCCCGCTTAATATCAGCGATGAAACAATTAAGAAAGCCTGCGAAACTATTGTTGAGGCTATTGAAAGAACATAACTATTTCCATTACGGGACCTTGTGATAAATATCAACGTTTGTTCTTTATGCCTCAATACGGCCATGTAGAAGATAAAAAATACTTAACTTCACAACAAAAACAAAATGACTTACACAGACAGGTATATAATTGAAACCTACTCAGGTTTATTTGAGGGGTTAAGTCATATGAGTAAGATTGAATTAATTGAAAGCCTGTCAAAGTCTTTAAAAACTGAGAAGACAAAAAAAGACACCCGGTTTTACAAATCTTTTGGAGCATTCTCCTCTGAAAAATCAACTGAAGAAATAATTGCAGACATTAAATCAAGCAGGAGATTTAGAAATAGAGAATTGAAATTCTAATGCAATATCTACTTGACACAAGCATCTGTGTTTTCTTTTTATGGGGAAAGCTCAATCTAGATGTCATCATTAGACAAAAGGGCCGGGATAATTGTTTTATTTCTGAAATTACAGATGCAGAGTTTCGTTATGGCGCAGAAAACAGCGACAATCCAGCAAAATCTCACAAATCCGTTGATGCATTCGTAAGCGGGCTTTCAATAATTCCAATCTATGGCTCAATTAAACGTTACGCAAAGGAGAAAGTTAGAATTAGAAAAATGGGGAAACCAATGCACGATGAATTTAACCTTTTAATTGGCGTTACAGCAGTTGAAAACAGGCTTATTTTAGTGACAGACAATGTTAAAGACTTTGAGCGGTTAGAAGGAATAAAAATGGAAAATTGGTTTAAGCGAAAATAGCTTAGCATACGATAGTGCAACAACATGGCTGACGAGAAATAATATTCAACTGCGAATCATTTTTAGGAACGCATGAATTATGAACGACAACAAGGCGGTTATTGAAAAATTTTACACTTCCTTTCAGCGCTTAGATGCCGGCAGCATGAATGCATGCTACAGCGATGATATCATTTTCAGCGACCCGGTATTTGGCCTATTAAAAGGTGACGATGTAAAAGTAATGTGGGAAATGCTTTGTACCAATGCAAAAGATTTTTCGCTCAGCTTTTCCGGTATCGAATTACTGGATGAAGGGTACGCTACCTGCCAATGGAAAGCCACTTATACCTTTTCCAAAACGGGCCGTAAGGTAACGAACCATATTAAAGCCTTTATGCGTTTAAAAAACGGGAAGATCATAGAGCACAGCGATGCTTTCAGGCTCAGCACCTGGCTGGCGCAGGCTTTTGGATGGAAAGGCACATTGTTTGGCTGGACCGGCTTTATGAAAAGAGCCGTACAAAAAAATGCCCGGAAAAACCTGATCCGGTTTATAGCCACCCATTATCCTGATCCGGAAACATAAACAAAATCATTACTTCATTTCCACCACCTCGCTCTTTGCTATGATGTGATATAGCTTAATAGTGAGCGCATGAAAAAGAATTTTAGCATTGGCATTTCTTTCAATATAATACGCCGCTTTATCTAATTCTTCTATTATAGCCTGGTGCTGATGCAGGGAAGCGATTTTATTTAACCGTAGCGCGAAATCTCTTTCCGCATCCGGTAATTGGGCGCTTATTTCGGGTATGGCCTGCAGGCGGATGGTTTGCTGCAGTAAATGATTGAAATAGCGCAGGAATTGTTTTTGCTTTTCCCTGCCCTGCCGGCTTATTTCTTCAATCCATTTTACCTGTGCAACAGGGCCGGTTTTTAAAATAGCGTTTAGCCATTCCCGTAATATGCCCTGCCAGTCATCACCCGAATGCTGCAGCAATTGCAGCGCCTCATGATAATTACCTTCACTCACCAACGCAATCTGCCTTGCCTGTTCCTCCGCCACCTTACCTCTTCCGGTTAAGGCGGTTTCTATATCTTTTATATCCAATGCCGGAACCTTAACCAGTTGAGTACGGGAAAGAATAGTAGGCAAAATAAGACTTTCATTTTCCGCTACCAGCAGAAATAAGGTATCCTGCGGCGGCTCTTCTATTAGCTTAAGCAATTTATTTCCGGCATTACCCAGGTATTCGGGCAACCACATCAGCAAAATTTTATACCGGCTTTCAAAACTTTTGAGGCTCAGCTTGCGAATAATATCATTGCATTCGTATGCTGTGATATTACCCTGCTTATTTTCGGCTCCTATAAACTGCAACCAGTCGTACCCGTTACCATAGGGATATTGTTTTACAAATTCCCTCCACTCAGTACTATAGTCCGAACTTAAAGGTTTATCTCCGCTTTTCCGTGGAACAACAGGATAGGAAAAGTGAATATCCGGATGGATCAGTCCTGCTGCTTTGGACCATGCAGGCTGTTGCTGCATCCAGGCATCAGCCTGCTGCCAGCTTTCATTTACAGGCGGCGTATTGCCCTGTTCGGCGCCTAGTTCACCAAAAAGAGATGTGGAAACACCGGCAGCGTTGCCGGCTTTTGCATATGAAAAAAGGCTTACATAATTGGCAAAGGCCAGTGCCAGGGGTAAAGCGCCGGAGCCTTCTTTTCCTAAAAACAACAAAGCGTGACTTAAGCGGTTTTGTTGTACCAATTGCAAAAGCTGCTGTTTTACACTTCCCTGTCCTATAACATCCTTAAATAACATAGGGCGCTAAAATAAGCATTCCGTGAAAGTAAATGTGCGGGATATTTTTTTACATTCAGCGATAGGCAGGTTTTATTACCTTATTTGTTTTGGGACTTTTTTTTACCGGTTCGCCTAGCTTATCCATAACCAATGCGGCACAACCAGTCAGCTCCGCTTCATACCCCAGGGTAGAAATACCAATTTCCGTATTAATGGCAAGCCGGGGTATACAATGTTCATTGAGCGCCTGCTGTATAGGCGCCTGCCATATTTTTCCGGCCAGCGCTCCTCTGCCGCTCAGCACTACAATGCCTGGATTAAGCAGGTGAATTAATATAGCAATCCCTCTTCCTATATTATAACCCGCTTCCGAGAGCAGTTCTATAGCAAACCGATCGCCCCTGCCAGCAGAATGAATGATGGCTTCGGCATCTTTTTCCAGGTCTTCTTCTTTTCCCGAAAGTAATTGCTTTAAAGCGGTTACCCTTCCGGCCTGTATGCCTTCTTTTGCTTTTTCTACAATTACAAATAACGATGTTTCTGTTTCCAGGCAACCACTTTTGCCGCAACTGCATAGTTTACCATTATTAAAAAGCGGTATATGACTAAACTCTCCGGCAAATCCGTTATCTCCTCTAAAAAGCGCACCTTCCAATATCATACCCAGTCCTACACCCCATCCAACATTAATAACCATTGCGTTTCTCCTGTTTCGCGCAGCGCCAAATCTTAACTCTGCCAAACCAACAATACCCGAATCATTTTCAATATAGGTTTGAAGCCCCGTTCTTTTTGATATATAAGCCGTGATACTTTCGCCCTTTGTTTGCAAAAAACTATAATTAACCCCTTGTTGCGGATCAACAAAGCCGGGCATACCTATACCAATACCTGCAATTTTGCTCTTGCTGATACCCGACTGTTCAACAACGTATTCAATTTTATCGGTAAGCAGCGATAAAGCCATTGGATTATCGGCAAGCCTGAGCTCAAATTTTTCCACCGGAAGAACGTGCTTATTTTGCATATCCATGATGGCAATACGGGTAAAAAACTGATCCATAGCCACGGATACGATATACAGGATATCTGCTTTAAGCGAATACATTAACGGACGCCTGCCGCCACTGGAAGGCGCATAACCTGTTTCAACAACTATACCTTCTGCAATAAGTTCATTCAGTATTTTGGTAGTGAGTGAAAGACTTTTATCTATTTTATGGCTTAGCTCGGCACAGGAAAGCAGATTAAAAAAATAAAGCTGCCTTGTGATTTTTCTTTTATAAGATTGATTTTTACCTGTCATACAAATGAATGAATACCTCCATTTTACAATAAGAAGTAAGTTAATATAAGTTTTTTAGAAAAAATAAGATCAATGCCTGCAAGGGCGTATTCCAAATGGTTGCCAGGCGCCGGCACTTACTCATGCTTCCTGCCCCATCCATATGGCGCCGCCAATACTATTACGCACAGCGCCCGTTACAGTTGACAATACATTATTTTCTTCCCGCCAGCGGAGCACGCCTGTTAAAGCCATTACCAGCGCTTCTTTGTATTTAACCGTTTTTTCATCAGGAACCAGCAGCTCAATATCATACAGCTTCACCTGGTCCTGTATGCGGTCTATTAAAAAGGTATTCATGGCACCGCCACCGGTAACCAGCATTTTTGCAGGTCCGGCTCCGGGGTTCAGGCTTTTTTTTATTTGCTCCACCGCCGCTTTAACCTGAACAGCTATATGTTCCGTGTACGTACACAACGCATTTGCCAAGTGCGGTTCTTCCTGTAGTACCAGTGGATATACCACATCATTTCCAAAAGTGTTAGACAAAGATTTGGGGTACTGTGCCTGGTAAAAAGGGAAGCCGTTTAAAGCTTCCAGCAGCGTTGGGTTCACTTTGCCGGAGGCTGCCATTCTTCCGCCTTCATCATATGCTTTACCCGCCTTAGCCGCAAGCAGGTTCAAAACGCGGTTGGCCGGGCAAATATCAAACGATACATACGTATTACCGCTGTGAGCCGAGAGATTAGCGATACCCCCGATATTCAGGCAATACCGGTACCCGCCGAAAAGCAGCTTATCGCCTATAGGTACAATAGGAGCGCCCTGCCCTCCCAGCGCCACATCCAATGCCCGGAGGTCGCTAATAACCGGTATACCGGTTTCAGCGGCAATAGCTGCACCATCTCCTAATTGTGCGGTCATTTTTTTGTGCGGTACATGAAAAGTAGTATGCCCGTGCGAGGCTATGAACTGTACCTGGTAATGCAATTGATGTATGTTAATAAATGCATTTACCTGTTCTCCCAGGAAATGACCATATTCGGCATGCAACAACTGGTAATCCAGCGCATTAAGTTGTATGGCAGATTGTAATTTGTTGGCCCATTCAGCCGTATACGGATAACAATCCGCATGCTCTATATCAAAACTCCATGTCCCTGCGTTTTCATGAAAATGAACGTAAGCGATATCCAGCCCGTCTAATGAACTGCCGCTCATAAGGCCAATAGCCCGGTAAATCATTAAAGAAATTTTAGATTACAAATTACTGCGTTTAGATTTGTTACATAAAACTATTGATTTACACGGAACTATTGGTAACCCAAACAATGTTTTATGGTTATAAATCTTAGTGCAGCCTATTCTTTACTGAGTACCTGGGTAAGCGAGTTAAGGCATACGGATATACAAACAGACAGGATGCGTTTTAGAAAGAACTTAGAACGTATAGGCGAAGTAATGGCTTACGAAATAAGTAAAACGCTGGAATGGGAGGAAAAAGAAATTCCTACTCCATTGGGTATATCGGTATGTAAGGTACTAAAGGATCAGCCTGTGCTGGCCACGATTTTACGTGCCGGCCTGCCTTTTCACCAGGGCGTACTGAATTTTTTTGATAAAGCGGATAATGCGTTTGTATCTGCCTACAGGAAGCACCACCGGGACGGGTCCTTTGAGATTAGTGTTGAATACGTTTCCTGTCCCGATCTGGACAACCGTGTATTGATCATTTCAGATCCTATGCTGGCAACGGGCGCATCTTTAGTTAAAACGCTGCAGTTTTTAAAAGCAGCCGGACAACCAAAGGAAATTCATATTGTTTCGGCTATTGCCTGTACGGTGGGTATTGAATTTGTTCGCAGGGAAAATCCCGGCGTGAAAATATGGTGCGGCGCTATTGATGATGAGCTAACGGCAAAAGGCTATATCGTGCCCGGATTGGGCGATGCAGGCGATCTTTCATTTGGCTCAAAAACGCAATCTTAACCGAAATTTCGTAACTTGACAAACAATTCAACCAGGATGAAAAAAGTCCTTGTACCGCTGCTGCTTATGGTGTGTATTAGTGCATATGCGCAGGATCCGCATTTTTCACAATTTTTTTCATCACCGCTCACATTAAACCCGGCTTATACAGGTAAGTTTGACGGCACTTTTCGTGTAGCAGGCAATTACCGCAATCAATGGCCCACTATTAATAACGCTTTTACTACTGCTACCGCTTCGGTTGACTTTGCGCTGCTGCAAAACCGTATTCCTGAATTTGATACCTGGGGCGTTGGCATCATGGGATTGAATGACCAGAGTGGTAATAAAATACTCAACAACAATTTTATTTCGGTCTCTACTGCCTATCATAAAGCCTTAGATGAAAACGGATACCATACCCTAACCGTTGGCTTCCAGGGGACCTACGCCAACAAACGGCTTGATCTCACCAGGGTAACCTTTGAGGATCAGCTTACTGCGTTCGGCTTTACTCGTGCTACCGATGAAGTATTTAATAACAGTAATGTTACCATAGATTACTTTGATGTAAACGCAGGAATGCTTTATTCGGGCAGCACCAATGGCTTTAATAATTTTTACTTAGGCGCCTCCACCTATCACATCAGCCGTCCGGAAGAAAAGTTCACATCCACAGGAGAAAAGTTCATTCTCAATCAGCGGCTCACCGTTCACGGCGGAGGTTACGTGCCTATTGGCCGCATCACTACCTTTCATGGCAGCTTTATACACCAGCGCCAGGCGGGCGCCACAGAAACCGTACTGGGCGGTGCCATAGCTTTTAACCTGAGTGATGATGAAGACATAGAAACCAATTTATACACCGGATTGTGGTATCGTTTTGGCGATGCTTTTATTCCTTATGTAGGCATTGAATTTTCAGGGTTCAGGTTAGGCTACAGCTATGATATTAATAATTCTTCGCTAAAAACCGCTTCTAACAGCAGGGGGGGAAATGAAATTTCACTCATTTTTATCAGGAAGCCTTCCGATCCGGGCAGAAAAAAGCTGGGTTGTCCCAAGTTTTAGAAAAGCCCAAACGGTTTTATAGCCCTTATCTTTTTACATTGCTGTAGCGCTGCAATGCCCGGGGTGCATATTGCGGGTAACTACGCAATTTTATCGGATCCAAAATAGGCATGCAATACTTCAGGCAGTGCAATATGATTTTGCTGTTGATTATTTTCGAGCAGGCAGGCCACAATACGGGGCAGGGCCAGCGAACTCCCGTTTAAGGTATGCAGCAACTGGTTTTTGCCATTTTGATCTTTGAACCGGATCTTGGCCCTGTTAGCCTGGTAGGCTTCAAAATTACTTACAGAGCTCACTTCTAACCAGCGTTCCTGGGCGGCGCTGTATACTTCAAAATCGTAGGTAAGTGCCGAAGTAAAGCCCATGTCGCCCCCACACAATTTTAAAATGCGGTAAGGAAGTTCGAGGCTTACCAGCAGTTTTTCTACATGAGCTACCATTTCTTCAAGCATTTCATAACTTTTACCGGGATGTGCAAGTTGTACAATTTCCACCTTTTCAAACTGGTGCAACCGGTTTAGCCCCCGCACATCTTTACCAAAACTGCCTGCTTCCCTTCTAAAGCAGGGCGAATAAGCCGTCATTTTCACCGGCAGGTTTTCTTCCTTTATAATTTCATCGCGGTAAATATTGGTAAGCGGCACTTCCGAAGTAGGGATCATATAAAAATTATCAGCAGGCATATAGTACATCTGCCCCTCCTTGTCGGGTAGCTGGCCGGTGCCATACGCGGAGGCTTCATTTACCATAAAAGGAGGAAGGTATTCGGTATAGCCTGCGGCAATATTATAATCTAAAAAATATTGTACGAGGGCTCTTTGCAGCCTGGCGCCCTGCCCTTTATATAGCGGGAAACCGCTCCCGGTGATTTTGGCCCCGGTTTCAAAATCAATGATGTCGTATTTTTTTATCAAATCCCAGTGAGGAAGCGCCTGTTCGGGTAAATGAGGTTTCGCGCCACCTTCCCGCATCACCACATTATCTTCAGGTGTTTTGCCCGGAGGTACTTTATCAGATGGCAGATTGGGCAGCTTTACCAGTTCATACTGCAACAGCTTTTCCGTTTCGGCCAGCTTTACATTCAACGCACCGGTCTGCAATTTATAATTAGCCACTATTTTTTTTGCGTTCTCCGCTTCTTCCTTCTGCCCTTTCGCAATAAGTTGTCCAATGGTTTTGGAATGGCTGTTTACCTGGGATTGGAGGGTTTCTAATTCAAATTGAAGGGCTTTCCTTGCATCATCTAAGGCAATGATCTGATCAACCAGTTCAACACCGGAAAAATTTTTAACCGCCAGCTTTTCTTTTACGCGGGCCACATCCTGCCTGATTATATTTATTTGTAACATCTACAGCAATTTCAGGCAAAGGTAGTTGTTGATGCAAAAGAACCAAGCATCCAAAAGGTAAGCGCCAAATAAAATACAAAGCCGGAAATCCGAAGGAGAAGAAAAAGTGAGAGGCGAAAAGAGAGAAGTGAAAGAAGGCTTATGTAGCCTGTTGTTAGTAATTACACATCTAACGGCAACCTGATACCTGATATCTGATACCCGATTTCTACCCATTAATCTCAAATCAACGTATTTTTGCCCCCTATGAATAATATTGAAAGTGATTTGCAAGCGCGTTGGTGGAACCTTGAAGCGCAATTAGTGGAGCGATTTGGCAAGAAGCCCGATATGGAAGCTATATTATTTTTGATTGGTGTACAGGAATTTGGAGAGCTACGTCCTAAGTTTACAAAAGAACAAAAGCAGGATTTAATGCATGTGGCTGTTTGCAGCTTGTTTGCGCAAAGCGGCTATTATGAACTCGAAAAAGTGGATGATGACGGCTGGCCGCATTTCAAACAATTGAAACCCCTTCCGGTAATGGACCTTATAGCACAGGAAAATTTTATGAAGGACCATGTTTTACTGTATTTTGAAAACAATCATTTTCCGGAATAACACTGTTGCCGAAGTGCTACTCTTTTTAATGCTGCCGTGAGATTCGGATCAGTAACCGGGTTATTCCAACTGTTTTTTGTAATCTTTGCAACACAAAAATACTAAACATGAAATTTCCTGAAAACTTACGCTATACCAAAGACCACGAATGGGTTCGTTTGGAAGGCGATGTAGCCGTAATAGGCATTACCGAATTTGCACAAAGTGAGCTGGGCGATATTGTGTATGTTGAAATAGAAACACTCAATCAGCACCTGGCTGCCGATTCTGTTTTTGGTACAGTGGAGGCGGTAAAAACGGTAAGTGATCTTTTTTTGCCTGTAACAGGAACCATTATTGAAATTAACCCGGAATTAAACAATCAGCCCGAACTGGTAAACAGCGATCCTTACGGGGAAGGCTGGATGGTTAAACTTAAAGTAGATGATGCCGCCGATGTGGAAACCTTGCTGCAGGCAGATGCTTATGCCGCCCTTGTACAAGGCTAACGCGATTGGAGTATGAAAAAAAACCTGCTGCACGCTATATGGCCCGCCATAGTGTGGTCTGTTATCATTTTTATTTTATTGACTATTCCGGGACAGGACTTTCCTGCCGGCCCTAAAATTCCTTTCCTCGACAAGGTCATTCATGTTTTTTTATTTGGCGTACAGGTGTTTTTATGGTGCAGGTTTATTGATCGCATCAAAACGCCGCATGTTTTGTGGATATTTTTGCTCATTTTCCTCATTTCGTGTATTTATGGTATCGTAATGGAGTATGTTCAGCTATACTGGATAGCAAACAGAGGTTTTGAAACGGGAGATATTTTGGCCGATATAACCGGTTCTATGGCTGGATGGCTGATTTACCGGTATTATTTTTTAAAGAAGCAGGAAGTAGTATAAAAAAAATTGGCCTCTATAGAAATAGAGGCCGCAACCAAAACTAACTGCTTATGAGAAAATTGACTGTTTTTACAATCTCTTTATATTAAGACGCAAAACGATGAATAAAGGTTTATTCCTGTTTTGTTAAATATTTCTAAAGAACTTTTCTTCTAAACGTAATATACAAAATTAAATTGCAATTACAATGCCATTGTTTCTGAATACAAAGGTCAGCAAAAAGAAACTAAAATACTCATAATGATTTGCAAAAATGTCTTAAAGAACTGTTATTCATTTATTCCTATACGCGCATAATGCGTGTTTGTTCTTTATACGAGTATAATATCCCTCCCCAATACCCAATGTTACCGGGTTATTTCTTTTTATTTTGAATGCTGAACAACCTTAAATTGCTCCCGGTGGAATATAAGCCATACAGGCATCCTGTTGCACAAGAAAAACCATGTATCTCATCCTGGAAAATACACTTAGTGTCTGTTCTTATCCGTTCTTTACATACAATGTGTAACTTAGTTCTCTTCAATTCCTGATTTTTGAAACAACGTTTTTACGCTTTAGATGTATGTAGAGGCGCCACGGTAGCTTTTATGATACTGGTCAATAATCCCGGAAGCTGGACGTATATATATCCACCCTTCGATCATGCCAAATGGCATGGCTGCACACCTACAGACCTGGTGTTTCCCTTTTTTTTATTTGCGGCAGGCAACGCCTTAGCTTTTACTATACCCCGGCTGCGGCAGGGCGGCGATGCCATGATGTGGAAAAAAATAACCAAAAGAACAGTATTAATATTTTTCATTGGTCTCCTGTTGAATGCGTTCCCTTTTATAAGCTATAATGCGGATGGTGTTATAGCGCTAAAAGCTTTTCAAAACCTGCGGATAATGGGAGTGCTTCAACGAATTGCACTCTGTTATGGCTTTGCCGCTGTGATGATTTATTATTTACGCCCTGCCTGGCTTTTTACAGCGGGCGTCCTGTTATTGCTGCTGTACTGGATGATGTGCCTGCTTTGGGGTGGCAATGATCCTTTTAGCCTGCAGGGCTGGTTCGGAACGGGTATTGACAGGGCTGTGCTGGGCGAAAGTCATATGTATCATGGCGAAGGCGTAGCTTTTGATCCTGAAGGCTTAATGAGTACGCTGCCCGCCGTAGTACAGGTAATGCTGGGTTACTGGGCAGGCAGCTTCATTGTTAGGAAAAAAGACGCTGCGGCAGAAGGAGAAAATAAACCGGTAAATGGTCTTTACCCTTTACTAACAAAGCTTTTCATTGCCGCCGTGCTGCTGGTTTTTACCGGGCTTTGCTGGAGTACCGTTTTTCCGCTTAACAAAAAAATATGGACGGGTTCTTTTGTATTATACACTTCAGGACTGGCTATTGTTGTACTGGCAGTGATGATCTATTGTATTGAAATCAAAAAATGGCATGGTGCCTGGAGCCATTTTTTTGATGTATTTGGTAAAAACCCGTTGTTCATTTTTGTACTGAGCGGCATTTGGGTGAGACTATACGGATTAGTGAGGATAGCAGATGGAACCAGGGATGGCAAAACAGTGTATAAAGCATTAGGCGGCTGGATGTATGACCATATGTTTGCTCCCTTATTTGGCCATATGAACGGCTCGCTGTTGTATGCAGTTTTTCATCTTCTTATTTTTTGGGCTATAGCCTGGTGGCTGGATAAAAGAAAAATCTATATTAAAGTATAATAATCCTTTCATTATATGACCAAAATTGCTTCTCCCCGTTTTTTAGCCCTTGATGTATTAAGGGGCATGACCATTTGCTTTATGATCATTGTAAACAATCCCGGAAGCGGCGCCGAACCATTTGCTCCATTATTGCATGCTTCCTGGAATGGTTTTACGCCTACCGACCTGGTATTTCCCACTTTTATGTTTGTTGTAGGCAACGCCATGAGTTTTTCCATGCCCAAATACAGGCAGTTGGGTACGGGCAGCGTGCTGGGCAAAATATTTAAACGTACGGTTATTATTTTTTTACTGGGATACCTGATGTACTGGTTTCCCTTCTTTAAGGAAACCCAGGGGGGCGGGTACGACCTTTCTCCCATTAGCAATACCCGCATCATGGGCGTATTACAGCGCATTGCGCTGGCTTATTGTGCCGCCGGATTAATGATCCATTTTTTACCGAAGAAAGCGGTTTGGGCTTTGAGTACTATTTTTTTGCTGGGTTACTGGCTGATACTATATGCAGGCGGCGACTACAGCATGACGGGCAATGCGGGGCATAAATTAGATTTACTGTTATTTGGAGAAAGCCATTTATACCACGGTGAAGGCGTAGCTTTTGACCCCGAAGGGCTGCTGAGCACCATACCCTCTATTGTGAACGTAATAGCGGGCTATTATGCCGGCGTTTTTATTCAGCAAAAAGGGAAAAGCTTTGAATCGGTAGCCAAACTCTTAATTAGCGCGTTTGGGCTGCTTTGTATCGCTTATTTCTGGGACTTCGTTTTTCCTATCAATAAAAAACTGTGGACCAGCTCTTTTGTATTATATACTGTGGGACTTGACCTGGCTATATTGGGAGTACTCCTTTTTATCCTGGAAATCAAAGCTATTACCAAAGGCGCTTATTTTTTCCAGGTATTTGGCAAAAACCCGCTTTTCATTTATCTCCTGTCGGAGATATTGTATACCGTATTTTATATGATCAAAACAGGTTCGGGTACGCCCCTTTATGAAGGGATTAATAATACCTTTTTCCAAAAAGTGTTACCCGGAGCCTGGGGCTCTCTTGCCTTCGCCCTTTGCTATATGCTTTTATGCTGGCTGATTGGGTACTGGATGGACAGGAAAAAGATTTATGTAAGGGTGTGATGAGGGGGAGCAGTGAGTAGTAAGTGGTGAGTGAGTTACGGGTGTTACGGAAGTCATAAGGTTAATATCTGTTGTTCCCGGGCTGAGTAAGTACTTTTAGCATTAATGCGGTGATCTGTCTTGCCGGAACAATACCTTTGTATAAACCCGGAATTATGTCGTTTAGTTTTAGTGAACTGGTAACGGTTATATTTACGCTTTTCGCGATAATTGATATTATCGGGTCTGTGCCCATATTAATTTCGCTGAAACAAAAAATTGGTGGTATTCACGAGTTGCGCGCCACCCTTATTTCCGGTGCATTAATGATCCTGTTCCTGTTTGCAGGGGAGGGCTTTTTACGTATCCTCGGCTTAGACATCAAAACATTTGCCGTTGCGGGTTCTGTGGTTATTTTTATATTGGGGCTGGAGATGGTGCTGGGGCTGGAATTTTTCAAAAGCGAGAAAGATGTAAAAGCTGCAACACTGGTACCTATTGCTTTTCCACTGATAGCAGGTTCCGGAACGCTCACCACCATTATGTCGCTTAAGGCCAATTTTTCCGACTTCACCATATTCCTGGGTATTTTTATTAACCTTATTATCATTTACGTGGTTTTAAGATCATTGAATTTGATAGCCAGGATTTTAGGAAATGCAGGATTAATTGCGGTGCGTAAATTTTTTGGCGTAGTTTTGCTCGCCATTGCCGTAAAGATATTCGCGGAAAACGCGCATGGGTTGATTAAGTAATGTGTAAATGTGAGAGATGTGTAAATGTGATAAGTGAAATACACCGGTTCCCTTTTCAAACAAAAGCTCTTTGGTGATAATATTTGAAGACTGTAGAAATTACATTTCCACATTTTCATATTTTCCCATTTGTTTTGGCCTCGTCGTACAATGGATAGTATAAGAGTTTCCGAAGCTCCAGATACAGGTTCGATTCCTGTCGAGGCTACAAATGTTCTGCATGTTTTACACCTATGTTTTAAAAAGTACTAACCATGATTATTTCTACAAAGGTCATTGCCTGATCCTGAAAATCATTTGCCTGCTTTTTGCAGGTAAGACAGCAGATCAATGGTTTCTTTATCCGTTAAGGTATTTAGCAATCCCTGCGGCATCATGGAAACGGGTGTTACTTCCTTCGACTGAATAGATGATTTGTTGATAACCACATCATTTTGCCCTACCACGCGCATGGTTACCTGGCGTTGGTTTTCCCCAACCAGGTTCCCGGAATATGTTCTGCCATCGCGGGTGGTAACCACTACCATTTTATAATCATCCTGAATTTCTTCGCTTGGGTTTAATATATTGAAGAGCAGGTAATCCACGTTCGACCGGTTGGAGCCGGTAAGCTCAGGACCAATCTCTCCGCCCTGCCCATACATTTTATGGCAGCTTCCGCAGGTTCGCATGAACAACTGCCGGCCATTGTTTACATCCGGATTTTTTGCTGCCTGGCCGCTTAAAAGATTCTTATACCGGGTATACGCTTTATCATCACGCGGACTATCATCAATAGGCCCCCATATTTCCACAAAACCGCTGCCTACTACTCTCCGTAACTGCCTTGCTACATTTGCAGATACATCTCTTTTGGGAACTATATTTTCTTTGAGCGCCTGGCTAAGTATCCAGCCATATACAGGACGGGAAGAAAGTGTTTGAACAGCGGCTGATTTTTCAGCTTCATTAAAACCTTTATACTTTTTAATCAGTAATGATCCCAGGAGCTGCTCATCAAAAGCCGCAATAGATTTGATAACTTCTATACGTAATTGGGGTTCCTCGAGCAACGCGGGAAGTTCAGGCAACAACTCCTTTCGTTGCTGCGCCGTAAGCGCTTGGAGCGCTTTTTTTCTTTGCCCCGGTTCCAAATGCTTATTTTTTAGCGTAGCCAGCGAACGCTGTGTAGCTTCCGTATCGCCGAAAAGTGCAGCAACCTGTAAAGCCAGTTGGCCTGCCTTGTCGTTCCTTTTTTTAAGTGTAGCAAAAACCTGCTGCCAGGCAGGCGGAGGTTTAATATCCGTACGATCCTCCATTCCATTCCGCATTCCCTCCAGTAAGCTAACAAGGGTTTTCGGCCGGGTTCCGATAGTAGTAACCAGCTCGTTCATTTTGCCGCCATCTACCGCACGACGGGCAGTATAGCTGGCAACCAGCGGTATATTCGATTCCGATACAATTTTCAATGCACGGGCAGGGTCTTCCTTAAACATGGGCTCCAACCCGTACCAGATCATTTTTGGCAGGTTGTGATCACTGATATCTTCCGCATGCTTTACCAGTTCGCCGGCTATGCTCCAGCTTATGGTTTTTTCCAGCCGTTGCATCGCTGAAGCCAGGTAAAGTCTCACCACCGGGGAACGATCCCCCGCTGCCATAGCAATAAATTGATCAGCTACTTTGGATGATACGGAGCGGTCTTCACATAATAGCTGTATTGCCCAGGCACGGATATATGGCTCCTTATCATCAAGCGCTTTTAAAAGCATATCCCCGCTAAGCCCTTTTGTTACATGCAACGCCCACATGGCTTTTAACCGAAAATCAGTATCAGGATTAGATTGAAATATTTCCAATAATACACGGTGCGCTTGCTGATCAGTTTCCCCCCTGGCGGCCCTGCCCTGGAGTATAACCCTTGCGCGGCGGGCATGCCAGTCGCTCTTGCTGGTTTGCAGCGCCGCCAGTTCCTTATCGCTCATTTTGGTAAGATCCGAATACCTTCCCGGCCAGTTTTCTGCTCCCGATTGCTCCGGCACAATCCTGAATATGCGGCCCGTTTCGGCGTTCAATACTTTCTGTCCGCATATATCCGCATCATGCCAGTCAAGCACGTATACGCCCCCATCGGGTCCTATCTCCATACTGAACCCTACCCACTGCGCATTATTGGCCATCATAAAATCATCACCGTGACTGGCTACGAAGCCTGAACCCTGCGGCTTCAGGATATCTGAAAGAACAGCGTGCTCGTGTATATTGGCCATGAATATCCTTCCTTTTTGCGATGCGGGAAACGCGTCAGACTGGTAAATGCGTGCCCCGCCATGTGCAGACCTGTGGCTATGATCGGTTATTGTTTTGATATCGTCATACACAAAGGGATTAAAATGCCGGCCGCCCTGGCGGTGGTAAATTCCACCGGGGATAACGTGCCACATATGAGGAATTACACAGGCACTGATAAATAGCTGACCTTTGGCATCATAATCAATCCCCCACGGATTACTGAATCCATGGGCAACTACTTCAAACTTATCTTTGGTTGGATGATACCGCCACACGCCTCCATTGATATCTGTTCCCTCTCCTTCCAGTATATTTTCAGGAAAAGGGTCTTTATGTTTATACAGGCGGCCCTTGCCTTCCGGTTTTCTTACTTTAGACGGTGTGGCAAATCCCTGGCAGCCGTATAGCCAGCCATCCGGGCCCCAGTGCAGGCTGTTAAGCGTTTCGTGCCGGTCGCGTATGCCCCACCCCGTTAGGCGCACTTCAATATCTTCTATATCCGCCACATCATCGTGGTTGCGGTCAGGAACGAAAAGCAGGTTGGGCGGAGCGCCAATGAAAACACCATCGAACCCAACGGCAATGGCTGCCGGAAAAGCAAGTCCTTCCATAAATACTTTCCTGGTATCGGCCACACCATCGTGATCGGTATCTTCTAAAATAAGTATGCGGCTGTCGCCCGAATTGGAGAACCCTTGTCCTCTTGATTCATAATCCCTGTTTTCCGCAATCCACATTCGCCCCCGGTCATCCCAGCAAAAGGCCATGGGTTGTGTCATCAGCGGTTCGGCCGCCCAGGCATTTACTTTATACCCGTCTTTTACCGTCATAGCTTTAACAGCCTCTTCCGGTGCCAGGAATTTAGCCTCAAGCCCTTCCTGCTGTGCAATTTTCCACATCTCCGCACCGGCATAAAGTGGATTTTCGTTACCGGAAAATGCAACCCACTGCTCATTCAATTTTACATCATTAAGATCACCCGTATACACCACCAACTGGTGGCGGATCACTTCTGTTTCCCCGCTTTTTATTTGCCAGTCTCCTTCCCGGGAGCGTGCCGGACCAATGCCCATTTGCGAATCTACACGCCAGGGCTGCGGGTAACCTTTGTTTCCGGGATGATCAAATACCGCAATGTGTGCAAGGTTATCCCTTCCTTGTACCTGCATGCCCACATCTACCCAGGTAGCGCGCTGTCCTTCCGCATGCCCATTGCGTTGCCTGGCGCTATTTACCACCTCCCCTTTAATACCTTCTTTCCATGGCATCCTGATAAATAATCCGCCATAATCATATTCCCCTATCGTTATATCGGTTTTAGCTTCGCCTCTCCATTCGAGCGAAATCACAAACCTCCCGCTGTCATTGCGCATAGACCATTTCTGGGTTTCTGTAAGTATAGCATTTCCCTTCTCATCCAGCAGGTCGTATACGGTTTGCCATTTTACTTCGCTTCCTTCCTTTTCTGTTATATAGGCCGATACTTTTTTCCAGTAATCATTTCCCGGGTTATGAAAGAAATCGCGGCCATTTACGCGGGTGAATCCCCAGTAAATACCTGTCTGGTGTTTATGATGCGCCGGGCTGTACTCGGTTAGTACACCTTTACCATCGGGAGCGCCAAGGGGATGGAGATAGGGTCTGAAGCCTTCCTCCGCATGCTGCACCAGCACAGGCTCTTTTGAACCTTTCCTGAAAACTGAAATAGTACCCAATTGCTCGTCCTGGCTTAAAAAAAGATCACTGCTCCCTGTGGTTAAAGTTTCCTGTTCAGCGGGTTTACCGGTATTTACCCAGGCAATAATGCATAGCACCATCGGGATTATGATGATCCACCAATAATTTTTTTTCATATAGTATCAATCCGGTTTCTAAGATAAACAAAATGTAATGGCTATTCGCTATTTAGATTTATTACGCCATGAATGCACGAATTAATATAGTTTTACTGAAAACCCGGTTAATAATTTGTGCATGTCCCCAGCCCTGCCCGGCGGGCATGCGTGGCACAAAGCAGCACAGGCTTTTTAGCGGATACGGGTGATCTTAACCGGTTTGATAAGGCACTTAATGAATTTACCTCCAGTTTAGGGATGGTACCTGCCGAACGAAGCGGTGGGAACGGGGTGTATAGCAATGACACTTAACCCCGTTGTAACCGGATACTGCGACTACTGCTTATTGAAGCCGCGTGGCAAGCCATCCGGCTGAGTCCCGCATTACTTAGGTATTATAAAAACATGCCGGTAGAAATAATAAAAAGGCAATCCTAAAAGTGTGTATAAAACTGGTCTTTATTGAAAAGACTGTTGCTTTATCGCAGTTGAACGATTAGTGACATACTCAACTGTTTAACGGGAAAACGCAGCGGCGGGGTCGGTTATACAATAACATTCTGTGGGTTGGCGTACCCGTTTATAGCTATTACAAAAGCTGGCGGGACTTAATTATCGTAAGTGCGCGGCTTACAGCAGACGGAGCTTTTTTAATTCGTTCAGCTAAACAAATTTCATGTAGTTATCTTCTCATCATACCGAAGCACTTTACTTTTTCATAGCAGACCCCGGTACCCAGTATTCGCCGGAGTCATTTCACACACAATACCCCCGGTTGTGAATGCCCTGTCGTTATCAAATGCCGCTATGCTATTATTTGATCAGTCTTAATGTAAAAGGATAGCGGTATAATTTCCCGTCATTGGCTTTAATAGTGGCTACAATTACAAGAATCAAAGCAATGATACCCACGATCCACAATAAAAAAATGCCAATAATGGTTATAAACAATACAATACAGACCAGGGTAACCGTTATCTGGAAATTCAGGGATTCCTTTGCATGCGCAGCAACAAATTTAGACTCATCCTTTTTTATGAGGTAAATGATCAGTGGCGCAAACAACCAAACCACTATAGTGAGTACATGCGAAAGAATGGCCAATGTTTTTTCATCGCTTGTAGGCTGTACAAGCGGTTGTTCATCTGTTCCAAGGAAAGAATTTTGTTGTTCCATGATATTATATTTGTATGGAAATATAATTCAATTCACAGAAATCTCATAATCTATTCCGGGTCGGCTTATCCCGTATTTTACATCACGTTAACCTGTTCTCTTGTATACTTATGCATTTTAAACAGGAAATGATACAACTGCTCCATCCCGCCTATATCTTCATGAACGAGCAGGAAGTTTCTTCCCGTTTGTTTTAACTTTGCTTTATGCGTAAGGGTTTGAACAAACTGCAGCATCTTATTGAAGGTGTTTGATTCAAAATAAGGCGAGTCGGGATTATTAATAAAGTAGCATCTCAGGGTTTCTCCTTTCAGCACCATTTTTTCAAATCCAAGTTCTACCGCCAGTCTCCGGCAACGCACAGTAGTAAAAAGATCTTCCACCTGCGGGGGTATGGGGCCAAAACGATCTGCCATTTCAGTATGGAAATATTGCAGCGCCTCTTCATCATCGCAATTGTCTAACCGGGTGTATAACGACAATCTTTCATTGATGCTCTCCACGTAAGCGTCAGGTATCAGTATTTCAAGGTCGGTATCAATGGTACAATCCTGCACAAAATCTTCCTGTTTCTGAATTTCTTCTTTAAACACATCCCGGAATGATGTACGTTTTAATTCCCTGATAGCTTCATCCAGGATTTTCTGGTACATTTCAAAACCAATCTCGGCCATAAAACCACTCTGCTCGCCACCCAGTAAATTGCCGGCGCCACGAATATCCAGGTCGCGCATGGCAATCTGGAAGCCGCTCCCCAGCTCGCTATGCTGTTCCAGCGTTTGCAGGCGCTTGCGCGAATCGTCCGGCAATGTACTCATGGGCGGGGCAAGCAGGTAGCAAAAAGCTTTTTTATTGCTTCGGCCCACGCGTCCGCGTAACTGGTGCAGATCGCTTAAACCAAACTGGTGCGCATTGTTAACAATAATGGTATTTACATTGGGTATATCCACGCCACTTTCTACAATATTGGTAGATACCAGCACATCATACTTATGCTCAATAAAATCCAGTATCCGTTCTTCCAGTATATGGCCTTCCAATTGCCCGTGTGCTACGCCTATACTCAAATCGGGGCATAAGCCCTGTATAATGTTAGCCATTTCATTCAACCCCAGCACACGGTTATGAATGAAAAATACCTGCCCGCCTCTTTCCGTTTCATAATATATCGCGTCACGGATATTGTCTTCATTAAATACCTGCACTTCTGTTTGTATAGGCTGACGGTTAGGCGGGGGCGTATTAATGATGCTTAAATCCCGTGCACCCATCAGGCTGAACTGCAGCGTTCTTGGGATAGGCGTTGCCGTTAGTGTAAGGCAATCTACATTTGTTTTAAGCGTTTTGATCTTCTCTTTATGCCCTACACCAAATTTTTGTTCCTCATCTATCACCAGCAGGCCCAGGTCTTTGAACTTCACTTCTTTACCCACCAGTGCATGTGTTCCGATAATAATATCAATTTTGCCCTCCTGTAATTTTTTAAGGGTTTCTTTTTTTTCTTTGGATGATTTGAAGCGGTTAATATAATCCACTGTTACCGGAAAATCCTTAAGCCGGTCTTTAAATGTTTTATAATGCTGAAAAGCAAGAATAGTGGTAGGCACCAGCACGGCGGCCTGCTTATTGTCGCAACAGGTTTTAAAAGCGGCGCGAACCGCTATTTCTGTTTTACCAAAGCCTACATCGCCGCAAACCAGGCGGTCCATAGGATGCGGGATTTCCATGTCTTTTTTAACATCGGCAGATGATTTGCTCTGATCGGGTGTGTCTTCATAAATAAAGGAAGCCTCCAGCTCGGTTTGCATATAATTATCAGGGCTGTGTGCAAAGCCCACCTGCGCTTTGCGCTGGGCATATAATTGAATCAGATCGAAGGCAATTTCCTTGACTTTGATTTTTGTTTTTTCTTTCAGCCGCTGCCATACATCGCTGCCTAATTTATTCACCTTGGGTACGCTGCCTTCCTTACCTGTATACTTGGCTATTTTGTGAAGCGAGTTGATATTAACATACAGGATATCCGTATCCTTGTATATAATTCTAACAGCTTCCTGCAGCTTACCGTTCACTTCAATTTTTTGCAGTCCGCTGTAAATACCTACGCCATGATCAATATGCGTAACATAATCGCCCGGCTGCAATTCGCGGAGGGAACGAAGCGTAAGCGCTTTGTTTTTATTATAAGCCTGCTTGATCCTGTATTTGTGGTAGCGCTGAAATATCTGGTGATCGGTATAGCAAACCACCTTAAGGTCATGCGCAATAAACCCACCATGAATGGAAATGGGTACAGGGGTAAACTGTATTTCCGCTTTCAGGTCTGCCAGAATGCTGTGCACTCTTTCTAATTGTCTTGGGTTTTCCGCAAACAGGTAAATGGTATACTTTTTTGCTTCCCAGTTTTTCAGGTCTTTGATTAAAAAATCGAACTGGCGGTTAAAGGAAGGCTGTTCTTTAGTATCAAAGGCTATTTCTATACCGCCAAAATGAGGAGTATGACCAAATTCAACAATATGCCGCAACTGTAATTGTGCTTCAATGGCGGCTACAGGTACAAAGTCATCATTGCTTACCGCTTTCTTTTCTAAATTATCATCATCATCGTACTGTGGCTTTTTTACTGTTTCCTGTACCCTGAAAAATATTTCAAGATCTTCTTCCTGCACCTGCAGCTTTTCTTTTACTACATCCCAGTCCTGCACCCATATTACCGTATTTTCAGGAAGAAATTCCAGCAAAGAAACTTTTTCTCCCGAATCAAACTGTGTCTCCACATTGGGGATAATGGTTACCTGCAATAACTTTCTTTCGCTTAACTGTGTTTCAGGATCAAATATGCGTATAGAATCCACGTCATTGCCAAACAATTCAACGCGATAGGGCTTTTCGTTACCAAAAGAATAAATATCTAATATACCGCCGCGCAGCGCGAACTGCCCCGGTTCATATACGAAATCGGTTCTTTTAAAACCATAATCTACAAACTGGGCCAGTAATTCATTTACATTAATACTGTCGCCGGCTTTAATACGAATGATATTGCCTGAAAGTGTTTTGGGTAATACCACTTTTTCAAACAGCGCTTCGGGGTGTGTAATAATGGCACCTACCCTGTTGCCCGTTGCGGTAGAAAATCGGGTAAGCATTTCCGTACGCAGCATTACATGCGAGGCGTTGAGCTGTTTGTAGTTCTTCCTGTTTTTAAAAGAAGAAGGGAAATAAAAGACGTTGAGCGCCGAGGTAAGATTTTCTAAGGTATTGTGAAAATAAGCGGCTTCCTCCGCGTCATTTAATATAACAAGATGGTTTAACTGGGAAGCCAGGTCGTGGCGAAAAACAGATCCGAAAACAAATTGGGAAGCGCTGCCATACAGGTTTTTAAGAAAAATGCGCTGGGGTTTAGACAATACGATTCTGTCCGCAATCTGAAAAATGCGGGTATCTTCTAAATACGCTTCCAGCAACACATTCAAATTCATCTTATATCAAATCCGCCCTTACAGTTAATATTACTGCGCGGGCATTGGTAAGGAGCAGCAAAGATAAGGCGTATATTTAAGTTGCCTGGTTGCTAATTTTAAAACAATATTTAGTTAAAAGGTTTTCGTCCAGCCATCCTGGCAAAATAATCGCAGTTACTATCCGTTACATCCAAAATTAGGCCTTTGAAACGGAGCGTACTGAATAATACTATTTTTATTATTGTTATTTCCCTGTTTGGGCAGCAGGCTGCTGCCCAAATGATCACAGGGGTATGGCGTGGAAAAATCAACCGGCAAAAAGTGGAATTGAAGATCATACAAAAAGGAGACAGCCTTAGGGGTACTTCTTATTATTATCAATCGCCCAACAATTACCGCCGTTACAGTATAAAAGGTTTTTTTGATGAACCGAACAATCTTGCTATATGGTGGGACGATGAACTGTTAGAGGAAAAAAGTGGAAGAGCGGGCATTGGTTCGCCGGGCAAAGAAGCGTTGCGCTCGCAGGCTGATTTTAATTGTCCTGGCGAAGGTATTATGAAATTAGAAGGTGAAGCCAACCTGAAAGAAGACGAAAACAGGCCAAAAGGAGAAGTACACTTAGATAAAACCAATCAGCCTTCTTTTTACGATGAATGGGATTTTGTAATTGAGAACTTTACTGCCGGTGCTAATGATCCGTATATCATAGATAGTGTTGGGTTGATTGCAAGGCATCCCGTTCCTGTAAAAACAGAAAAGCCGGTGGTATTTAAACCGCCGGTTGTAAAGGAAAAAGCAAATCCACCACCTGTAGTTGCCGTGCAACCAAAGGCGCCGCCCGTAAGTATAGCAGCGCCACTTACCATTGAACAGAAGTTTGCGCAACGGCAAAAAATACCTGTATTAGAAATACCCATAGTTGGCGATTCCATTGAACTGAATTTTTATGACAATGCCGAAATAGACGGAGATTCGATTACGCTCTTTTTAAACAACAGGCTCATTTTTCAACATATTTATCTTACCGATAAACCGTTTACTGTAAAGTTGCCTGTGAGTGAATTGCTACAAAGCAATGAACTGGTAATGGTGGCCGAAAACCTCGGATCCATTCCGCCCAATACCTCTTTTATGGTTGCCTATATAGGTGAGAAACGCTATGAGGCCCGGCTCGAAAGCAATGAAGGCAGCAGCGCGATGATACGGTTTGTAAAAGAAAGTGAGTGGTGAGTAGTCAGTTGTGAATAGTGAGTTGCAGGGATACACCCTGAAACCTGTAACCTACCTACACCACCACGTTAATCATCCTGTTCTTTACGTAAATAATCTTTTTGGGTGATTTACCCTCCAGCCATTTTTGTACTACGGCATTTGCAAGTATCATTTCTTCCACCTGCTGCTGGGTGGCATCCAACGCAATAGTGATATCGGTACGGGTTTTGCCATTAATAGCTACCGGGTACGATTTAGATGATTCTATTATATACTTTTCTTCAAACACCGGATAAGGAGCATCCAGCACATTGCCACTATTGCCCAACCGTTGCCACAGCTCCTCTGCAATATGCGGCGCATAAGGTGTTAACAGCACCAGTATATTTTCCAGTATCTCTTTTTTATGGCATTGCAAATCGGACAGCTCATTCACCGCGATCATAAAGGCGCTCACTGCCGTATTGAAAGAAAAACGTTCGGTATCCTCTTCAACCTTTTTAATGGTACGGTGTAATACTTTCAATTCGTCAGCAGTGGGTTGTTCCGCTGTCCAAACCTTTCCTTTCTGCTCATCATAGAACAAGCGCCATAGTTTTTTCAAAAAACGGTGTACACCTTCAATACCCTTGGTATCCCAGGGTTTGCTTTGCTCTACCGGGCCCAGGAACATTTCATACATGCGGAAAGTGTCGGCGCCGTATTTTTCTACTAAAACATCCGGATTTACGACATTGTACTTTGACTTAGACATTTTTTCAATTTCCGCATCACACAAAAAAGAAGCTTCAGATTTCTTCAAATCATGTGAATACACAGAACCATCTTCTAATACAAATTCGGCATTAGCATATTCACCACCTTTAAATGTTTTAAAAGCTTCAATATTTAGTGCTGCACCATCAACATCGTTGACATCCGCGTGCAAACGTGAGCAATAACTATTATCAAAATAAAAGGAGTCATAGTTTTCCTTTGAGTTCCGCAGAAGTTGCATAATCCTTTCTCCGATACTATCAAATATAGGATCGATTACTGTTTCGTCTTGGGGTTCAAATACTAAATTTGATGAAACGAAAATGGGCTTCTGAGTTAACTCTATAATCTCAGACGACCCATGCAAAAAAGGATCTGATCTTTGTATTTTGTTCAATCTATACACAAGCCTGCTGCTCCCCTGTATCATCCCCTGGTTCAGCAATTTTTTAAACGGTTCATTAAAACCGATATAGCCCAGGTCATATAAAACTTTTGTCCACATGCGGCTGTACAGCAAATGCCCAACGGCATGCTCAGTGCCGCCGATGTACAGATCAACCTGGTTCCAGTAGTCGGATACTTTTCTATCGCAGAACGCAGTATCATTATGCGGATCCATATAGCGTAAAAAGTACCAACTGCTGCCGGCGTAACCGGGCATGGTGTTGGTTTCCAGGTGTTGCACTGTCCACGTTTCAATATTGGCCAAAGGGCCTTCGCCTTCCGGCCCGGGCTTATACGATTCCACATGCGGCAGTTCTAACGGCAGCTCACTTTCATCCAACGGATAGGCGATACCCTGCCCAACTGCGTCATTCAGTCCGGCATTTTTCCATACAATGGGAAAGGGTTCGCCCCAGTAACGCTGGCGGCTGAACGCAGCATCGCGCATTTTATAGTTCACTTTTCTTACCCCTTCTTCATTGTCTTCTAACCATTGTATCACTACTTCCCCTGCATCTTTCATTACCATACCATCCAAAAAGCCGCTGTTTTGTAATACCGCTTCTTTGGTAGAATTGGCTTCTTCTCCATTATAATAATCACCTATAATATTGGTAACGGGTATATTAAAATGCTTTGCAAATTTATGGTCGCGTTCATCCCCGCAGGGCACGGCCATAATAGCGCCGGTACCATAGCCGGCTAATACATATTCACTGATCCATACCGGAATGTGTTTTCCGCTTACGGGATTGGCAGCATAGGCGCCTGTAAAACAACCGGTGATCTTTTTTTCGGCCATGCGTTCCCGCTCGCTGCGGCTTTTTACATAGGCCACATATTCCTCCACCGCGGCTTTCTGCTCCGCTGTAGTTATTTGTTCCACCAGTTCATGCTCCGGCGCCAGCACCATAAAATCCACCCCAAATATGGTGTCGGGGCGGGTAGTGTAGACCTTCACCTCCGCCTCTCTTTTTGCCTCATCCCCTAACCCCTTCTCCTTACTGACAAGGGGAAACCCGGCATGATCACTGCTATTTTTCTTTTGAACTTGTATTTCTTCTTGTATTTTTCCAATTACACTGTGGATATCGTTCAACACTTCATCATTACTAAATCTTATGAGATTTAAACCAAATTCATTTAAATAACCTGTTCTTGCTTCATCATATATTTTTTGTTGCTCCACATTATGGTATTCACCATCTACTTCAATAATTAATTTTACTTCCAGCAAAGCAAAGTCAACGATATATCCCTGAACAGCATGTTGCCTCCGGACTTTTACACCCAATTTATTGTTGCGTATATGCTGCCATAATGCATCTTCGGCTGCTGTCGGATTTTGCCGGTTCAGCCGTCCGTATTCTTTCAAAATATGCCAGTTTGTATCTGCCGTTTTGAAAAACCTGCCTGTACGGGGGGAATCCGCATCGGCCCTCTCCGGGAGGAGAGGGGATGGGGGTGAGGCGAGAGGAAATTTAATCTCCGCTCCGCTACTTTTACCAATCCAGTTGGTCTGCATTTCTTTCATAGCGTCACTCCATTCCAATGTATCAAGGTCGCCCTGCAGGCGATCGGCATATTCCGTTATGCGCAGATACCATTGCCGCAACTTTTTCTTTACCACCGGGTATCCGCCGCGCTCACTTACCCCGTTTATTACTTCATCATTGGCTAATACAGTTCCCAGGGCCTCGCACCAGTTCACTTCACCATAGCCGCAGTACGCCAAACGGTACTCCATCAGGATGGCCTGCTGTGTTGCCTCATCAAATCCCTTCCAGGCGGAAGCAGAAAAAATTTGGGATTTGAAATTTGGGATTTGAAATTTAGGATTAGGGATTTCATAATTCACGTTGCCTTCTGCTTCAAAAATGGTAGTTAACTTATCAATGCTTTCGGCTTTTTTTGTATCCCTGTTATACCAGCTTTTAAATAACTGCAAAAAAATCCATTGGGTCCATTTGTAGTAAGAAGGGTCACTGGTACGGATCTCGCGGCTCCAGTCGTAGCAAAATCCAATATTATCTAACTGCTTCCTGAACGTATTAATATTATTTTCGGTAGATACAGCGGGATGAATGCCATGATCAATAGCATATTGTTCCGCAGGCAGTCCAAACGCATCGTATCCCATAGGATGCAACACATTAAACCCTTTCAGCCGTTTGTAGCGCGCAAAAATATCACTGGCAATATAGCCCAGAGGATGACCTACATGTAAACCCGCGCCACTTGGGTACGGGAACATATCCAAAACATAATATTTAGGTTTGGAAGCATTATTGCTCACCTTATATACTTCTTCCTTTTTCCATTGCTGCTGCCAGCGTTGCTCTATGGCTTTGAAATTGTATTCCATAATGTTAAAAATCCCTTATCGTACAAAGTAAATGGCCGTTGTAAAAAATATTCAATTCAATCGGCCGTTAAGTGGGGGGCAAATTTACGGAATGCAGCTATAAAACTGTTATTTTTGCCCGGCTCTGGTCGGGCCTTCACTACGTTTGTAGTAATAAAATGGAAATTTGCATGATGTTTAAAAAATGAGAAGTAAAAAAATGCTGCTCTCTTTTTCAGCAAAATGCTATCATTACAGAACTTATTTAATCCTGTTTCAATGATTGAAATCAGTAAAACTTCCATGAGAAGGAGTAAACCTTCTTATTTCTTTAGTATTCTTGGCGTAGCTTCCCTGCTGATCCTCGTTGGTATTTTAGGCTGGTTTGTTATAAATGGTAGCAAGCTGGAACGGTATTTCCGCGGAAGCGTTCAGGTGCAGGTATACCTACGTGAAAATGCCCCCCAGGCAGATATTGACAGTTTGATTTCTTATATCAGGTCAAAACCCTATGCTTTGGCCACGGAACATATTACTAAAGAAATAGCCAGGGAGAAATTTATAAAGGATGGTAATGAAGACTGGAATAAAGTGCTTGACTACAATCCCCTGCCCGCGAGTATTGACTTTAATCTGAAGTCGGAGTACGTAAACAAAGACACCCTTACCAATATAACGGCAGATCTTTCACAAAATATTATTGTCAGCGATATCAGGTACCCCGATGAAGTGGTGAGCAACCTTAATAATGTAGTGCGCAAAGTGGGCTGGGTTTTGCTGGGGGCGGTAACCTTATTGGGTATATTAGTACTGATACTTATTGATAATACGATTAAACTGGCTATGTTCAGTAACCGGTTTTTGATTAAAACTATGCAAATGGTAGGCGCTACCCGCTGGTTTATTTCCAAGCCTTTTGATTTAAAAGCTGTGGTAAACGGTTTTGTAAGCGCCCTCATAGCAATAGCGGTGGTACTTATTTTTATTTTTAGCGTTGAAAAGTGGCTGCCCGAAATTAAGGCGCTGCGCGATTACACCCTTTTAGCTTTTCTTTTTTTGGGACTCATTATCATTGGAATCGTTATTACCTTCATTAGCACCCACCGGAGCGTAACCAAATACCTGAAGATGAAGCTGGATGATCTGTATTAAAGATTTTCCTTTTCTTATCTTCGCGCAATGGAAGCGTTGTTACAAAAAATTGAGGCGTACCGCCAGGAAATAACTGCCTATACAGCCACTGGAGCAGAAGCTGCCGAACAGTTTCGCATTACTTATCTGGGTACCAAAGGTTTGATAAAAAACCTGATGGGTGAAATGAAGCAGGTGCCTGCAGACCGGAAAAAGGAGTTTGGCCAAATATTAAACGAGTTCAAGCAATTTACAGAAGAGCGGTATAATGCGCTGAAAGAAGCCGGGACAAACAGCCAGGGATCATCTGTTGCAGCTATTGACCTGAGCTTGCCGGGCGATGTTATTCCCGTTGGCAGCCGCCATCCTATTAGTATGATGCGCAACCGCATTGTTTCCATTTTTCAGCGGTTGGGTTTTTCGGTTGCCGAAGGCCCCGAAATAGAAGACGACTGGCATAACTTTACCGCGCTCAATTTGCCCGAATATCATCCTGCCCGCGATATGCAGGATACGTTTTATATTTCAACCGATCCAGCCTGGCTGTTACGCACCCACACAAGCAATATCCAGATCAGGGAAATGGAAAAAGGCATTCTGCCTTTGCGTATTATATGCCCGGGAAGAGTGTACCGTAATGAAACCATCAGTGCCCGCAGCCATTGCTTTTTTCACCAGGTGGAAGGGTTGTATATTGATGAAAACGTTTCTTTCGCTGATCTTAAGCAAACCCTTTACTTTTTTGTAAAAGAAATGTATGGCAATGATATAAAAGTCAGGTTCCGTCCAAGCTATTTTCCTTTTACCGAGCCCAGTGCCGAAATGGATATTAGTTGCCAGTTATGTAAAGGCAAGGGCTGCAATGTGTGCAAATACACCGGCTGGCTTGAAATATTGGGCTGCGGCATGGTGCATCCGAAGGTGCTGGAAAACTGCCATATTGATCCGGATAAATATACGGGCTTCGCTTTTGGTATGGGCGTTGAGCGTCCCGCTCTTTTAAAATACGGCATTAATGATATCCGCCTGTTTAGTGAAAACGATGTCAGGTTTTTAAGGCAGTTTACAGGGCTGGTGTAGGGATTGAAGCATGTGGAGATGTGAAAATTTGAAAATGAGGGAAATGGTTACAGGTTGCAAGGGAACAAATACAAAGTATCAAAAATCAAATCTGTCCGCCGTACCTGATAGCATACAAATTTTAAATCTGAGGTCAGAAATCTGCTGAGAGGAGAAGAGAAGGCGAAAGGAGTAAAATAAAAGAAGGAGATTTAGCCTATCATTAGTAGTTATTCAACTGACTGCTGATAGCCGACTGCCTTAATGCTAATATGAAAATATGGGGATGTTGGAATCTCAAATCATAAATCTCAAATCATAAATTCAAATGGTTTTTGTTACGGGTGGCACAGGGTTATTAGGCAGTTATCTTTTACGCGAACTGGTTGCCCGTGGAAAAAAAGTAATTGCGCTTTACAGGAAGGAAATTCCGCAAACCAGTTATTCCAACCAGGTACAATGGATAAAAGGCAATATTCATGATGTAGTATTGCTGGAAGAAATCATGCAGCAGGTGCAGCAGGTTTATCATTGCGCCGCTACGGTATCTTTCAACCCTAAAAAAAAGTACGAACTGCTTAAGGTAAATGCGGAGGGCACCGCCAATATAGTGAATGCGGCCCTCAAAACAGGCGTGCAAAAATTAGTGCATGTAAGTTCTGTTTCGGCGCTGGGCCGCAAGCGCGATAACATGCAGGTAACAGAAGCCACCAGGTGGGAAGAAGACAGTAATAACTCCGACTACGGCCGCAGCAAATATTTCGCAGAGCTGGAAGTATGGCGGGGTATAAGCGAAGGACTAAATGCCGTTATTGTAAACCCCACGCTTATTTTGGGCGTAGGAAACTGGGAAACGGGCTCTTCCGGCATTTTTAAAAAAGCCTGGAATCAATTTCCCTGGTATACCGAAGGCATTAGCGGAATGGTAGATGCCGCTGATGTTGCCACCGCCATGGTATGGCTCATGGAAAGCAATATCGCTAACGAAAGGTTTATCATCAGCGCCGAAAATTGGTCATTCAAAAAATTGTTTACTGCAATGGCAATGGCTTTTGGCAAAAAGCCTCCTTATAAAAAAGTATCTCCTTATATGGCAGGTTTATTGTGGCGGATAGAAAAGATAAGAGGATGGTTTACCGGAGGCGAACCGTTGCTTACCAAAACAGCCACAGACACCGCACAACGGAAAGTATATTTTGACAGTAGCAAACTCCTGGAAGTATTACCGCATTTTGCATACCGGCCGCTGCAGCAAACTATTCAGGAATATTGCGATGAATACAGGTCCATGCAATAATTTCGCGACGTTAATGTTATGTATATATTTTGCAGAAAAGCTGAAATGGCAGGGCATTTGTCATTTGATAACCTGTAAAGGGGGTAGGATGCAACAGGTTCTCTTTCGTTATAAATTACATTGCGCTTCATAACTATTAGCTAATGATAAGAATAGTAAAATTATTACCGGTATTATTGTTACCCTTTTTTGTAATGGCACAGGGTAACTTTCGCGTAGCCGGAAAAGTAATAGATTCCCTCACCCAACAACCCTTGCAGGGCGCTTCGGTGTTTTGCCAAAACACTACGATAGGTACAGTTACCAATGCCGATGGGGAGTTCCGGCTTAATTTAAGCAATGGCGGGTATGACCTGGTGATTTCGTTCATGGGACTTGAAACACAATCCATCCGCATCAGTAATACCATGCCCGAAGTAGCCCATCTTACCATAGCACTACACCAAAAGGAAAAAAGCCTTGAAGAGGTAGCTATTGTTGCTACCAACGAAGTTGCGAACGGCTGGGAAAAATACGGGCAGTTTCTTACAGACAATTTTATAGGCAAAACCGTTAATAGTAAAGAATGTGAAATTGTAAACCCCGAAATACTGCGTTTTTTTTACAGCAGGAAGAGAAAGCGGCTGAAAGTTACAGGCGATTCCGTTCTGATCATTAATAACAAAGCGCTGGGCTATGTTATTAAATACCAACTGGATTCTTTTGTGCATGAATATGATAATGGCAAAACGCTGTATGCCGGCTATCCCTTTTACGAGCAAATGGAAGGTAGTGAGGAGGAAATGCTGGTATGGAAAGAAAAGAGAAAAACAGCGTATAACGGATCTGTACTGCAATTTTTGCGGGCATACCACGACAGTACATTAAATGGCGATGGATTCAGGATTGAGCTTATTGGCGATGGCAACAGTAAGTCTTCGCCTATATATAACCCTTATGATACGCTCTATTACGATACCCTTCAGTTTAAAAGAGTGGAACTTTTCTTTCCGGGCAAGCTCAGGGTGGTATATGCAAAAGAAAAGCCGGGCCCTGCTTACCTTGCTGCAAATAAACTGCCCATGAACACACCGGTGCAAATATCCATACTGGATATTGCCAATGGAATTATTGTTGAAGAAAACGGTTATTATTTTGATCAGAAAGATGTGCTTACACTGGGCTACTGGGCCTGGGAAAAAATGGCCGATTCCCTGCCCTATGATTATCACCCGGATACCGATACTGGCGGGAAGATAGATGCAGATATGAACATAGAACCCGAAAAAGCAAAAGAAGAAAAGGTTGAAGAAAATGAAAATATTCCCACAGCCAATAACTAATGCCGGGTGAGAAGTGGTGAAAGGAAAAACGTGAGATGTGAAAAGTGAATCGTTGTCGTTTCACTATTGCCTACTGCCCATTCACCACATAGCTAACAACATTATTCATTGTTATTCATTACCTTCTTCCATATTTCAGGTATGCGTTTTATCCAAACCAGCTCACGTTTTTTTATCCCCGCATCATCTGCGGGAGAACCAAAATAGGTTTTTCCCTTTTCTAATAAGCCACCAACACCACTTTGTGCCAGTACGGTTACATTATCTTCTATAGTTAATGTTTTGCTTACACCTACCTGCCCCCACAATGTTACGCCATTCCCAATTTCCACGCCACCCGCTATACCCACCTGCGCTGCCAGCAAACAATTTTTACCGATAATGGTATCGTGCCCAATATGCACCATGTTATCTATCCTGGTGCCGCGGCCAATTACGGTATCATTGGTTACGCCACGATCAATGGTGCAGCCTGCTCCAATTTCCACATCATCTTCTATTACCACCCTTCCGCAACTTTCCATTTTCTTATACCATACTTCACGGTTCTTTTTGCTGTTATAGTAAAACGCGTCAGAACCAATGACCGTACCCGGCTGTATAATTACATTATTACCAATGGTGCAATGATCAAGGATCGTAACATTGGGATGGATGATGCAATTATTTCCAATGGTTACTTCGTTTCCAATAACCGCACCCGGCGCTATCGATGTTCCCTGTCCGATTACCGCGGTATCACTAATCGCTTTAACAGCCGGAGTGTAGGGTCTGAAATGACGGACGATGGTAAGATAGGCCTCAAAGGGATTTTCGGTTACCAGTAAAGTTTTCCCGTCAGGGAAGGGCGTTATAGTATTAATGATGATGCAGGTTGCCGCAGAATGAATGCATTGATCGTAGTACTTGGGATGATCTACAAATACAATATCGCCGGGTTCTACCCTGTGAATTTCATTTATACCCGTTACTGAACCGTTAATGTTACCTGCTATGCTGGCGTCAATTAATGAAGCTATCCATTGAACAGAAACGGGAGATGGAAATTTCATGAGCGAAGTTTTGGCAAAAGTAAAGCAGCTTATACAACTTCACTAAACTAATTATGCCAGTCTGTTTAATGGTTTTTCAATTGCGTACGATAATACATAAACTGCCGGTAACGCAGTAGTAGCAATGGTTACAATGAAAGTAAAATCAAATCGCAACAAGCAGTGCTTTTTTAAAGAGGATGGAATTTTTTTTCAGGGGGCGTATTTATAGCCGGGAAAAGAGGAAGACAAAAATTGCAGAACTGAAGATATCCGTTAACGCCTTTTTAAGAAATTACTGATATCCACAAGCCCGTGAATGAAAATGTGTATAAAAATTAATCGAAAATTTTTCTTGTTAGAAAAAATTATTTTTAATATTGTGTTGGGAAATTTAATTCCCGATACTTACTAACCCATCCATATAATCAAGTCTCCTGCAAAACGGGAGGCTTTTTTATTTGCTATGCATTACAAATACTACATTATTTATAAACCTTACCTGGTGTTATCGCAGTTTAGTGCTGCCGATGGCAAAGCATGCCTGAAAGATTTTTTTACGGTTGAAAAAGATGTGTACCCGGTGGGAAGATTAGATTATGATAGTGAAGGCCTGCTTATTTTAACCAATGATGCTTCACTGAATCATCGTTTACTGCATCCAAAGTTCGTACACGAAAGGGAATACCTGGCCCAGTGCGAAGGACTAATAACCACGGAAGCATTACAGCAGTTAACAGCAGGCGTACCGCTCAATATCAATGGCGTTCGTTATCATACCCAACCCTGCCGGCCGGTACTATTGAAAGAAGCGCCCAACGTTCCGGATCGTAACCCTCCTATACGCTTCCGTAAAAATATTCCTGCCTCATGGATAAAGCTGATCCTTACAGAAGGGAAGAACAGGCAGGTGCGTAAAATGATGGCTTACACAGGCTTCCCGGTACTCCGGTTAATTCGCATCCGTATTGAAGATATTATAGCGGAAGGTATGCAGCCGGGAGATATCAAATCCTTATCGCAACCTACAATCTATCGTCAACTCTTCGGAAAATAAATTACCTTGCCAACTAAACATATTGGAGTATGCTAAAGTCAATGACGGGGTTTGGGCGTGCAGAACAAGCCATTGGAAAAAAAACATTTTTAGTGGAGATCAAATCCCTGAATGGGAAGCAATTTGAAATTTCCCTGAAGATGCCATCTTTACTCCGGCCCTACGAGTTTGATATCAGGAACATGCTTTCGGAAAATTTGCTCAGGGGCAGCATTGATTGCATGATTACACTTAAACAAAATGGCGCGGCCAGACCCGTTGTGATCAATACCGAACTGGCCAAGGCTTATTACCAGTCGTTAGCGGAACTGGCCGAAAATCTGAACCTCGATACCGGCTCCATTTTAAGTTCATTGCTTAAACTACCTGAAGTGGTAGTACCCTCCACTGAAGTATTGGATGAGGATGACTGGAAGGGGTTTCAGCAGGTAATGCTCAGTGCAATAAAAAATATTAATGCCCACAGGATAAATGAAGGTGCTGTTCTTGAAAAAGATCTCACACAGCGCATTGATAATATCCGGGAGCAGCAAAAAAAAGTGATTGAACTGGAACCCTTACGACAGCAAAAGATACGGGAAGGATTGGAGAAGTTGCTGGAAGATAATGTGGGAAAAGATAATTTTGACAGCAACCGCCTGGAGCAGGAAATGATATACTATATTGAAAAGATTGACATTACCGAAGAACAGGTGCGATTGAAAAACCATTGCGACTATTTTCAATCATTGCTCCGTGAAAATAGCGAGGCCAAAGGAAAGAAGCTTTCCTTTATTTTACAGGAAATAGGAAGGGAAATTAATACCACCGGAGCCAAAGCATACGATGCCACTATTCAAAAATGCGTGGTGCTCATGAAAGATGAGCTGGAAAAGGCCAAGGAGCAGGTGCTAAATGTTTTGTAAGTAAAATTATATGTGCTTGAAAAAGAAATTGGGTTCAGCAGTTCTCTTTGCCGTAATTATTGGAGGTATGATTTTGTGTGGCACTTCATGCAAAACCATTGATGTTTTTGAAAAGAACAGCAGTATTCCCGGACAGGAATGGGACCGCTCTTTTCAGCCGGTTATTGTATTTAATATTACCGACACGGCTGCGCTGTATAATATATATGTAACCCTCCGGCATACCCATGCCTATAATTATAATAATATCTGGCTAAACGTTAACTACCAGCTTCCGGGAGATACGGTAAAACAACAAAGAGTAGATATCCCGCTTGCGGATAACAGCAAAGGATGGCTGGGTACGGGTATGGATGATATTTATGAAGTAAGAAGGCTCATCACCCCGCAGCCTTACCGGTTTAAAAATTCCGGTACATGTGCTTTTACACTTGAACAGATCATGCGCGAGAACCCCCTGAAGCATGTTATGAATGCGGGCATTCGCGTTGAAAAGGTAGAACGGTAATGGCAAGCCTATACAAAAGAAAACGACTCGCGGTTATTACCATTGCATACTGGTTCCTGCTCACCTACATTATTACCGCCCTGGTATTCTGGTTCCTTTCGCTGGTAAGGCAAAGCACGCAGATGTCGGAATATAAGCTCTTGCAGTTAAAAAAGGACGCGCCCGACTACAGTATTAAAGTAGCTGAAATTGAGAAGGAGGAAAACAGGAAAATAGCCCAGTACGTGGGTGAGGGATCTACTTTTATGTTGCTGATACTGGTGGGGGCGGTTTTTGTTTACCGGGCTACACGGCGACAGATACAGCTTAACACGCAGCAGCAAAATTTTATGATGGCCATCACCCATGAGCTTAAAACGCCTATTGCCATCACTAAGCTCAACATTGAAACCCTGCTGAAAAGAAAGCTGGGGGAATCGCAGCAGGAAAAGCTTTTACACAATGCCCTGCAGGAGTCAAACCGGCTTAATGATTTGTGCGATAATATTTTGCTTGCCTCCAGGATAGATGCCGGCGATTACCTGCCAGACAAAGAAGTGATCAACCTGAGCGCACTGGTGCAGGAAAGCGCCGCTTATTTTAAAACACGGTTCCCTTACCAGTTAATTGAAGAAACAGTTGAAGCAGGTATATATGTAAAAGGCGATAGCCTGCTGCTTCAGTTAGCGGTGAATAACCTTATTGAAAATGCTATTAAATATTCGGAGAAACAAAAAACAGTAACCGTTGCGCTGCAAAAAAGCGGTGCGGCGGTGCAATTGCAGGTAAAAGACCAGGGAAAAGGGATAGCCGGAAAGGAAAAGAAAAAAATATTCGGGAAATTTTACCGGGCCGGCAATGAAAACACCCGGAATACAAAAGGAACAGGACTTGGATTGTATCTTACCAAAAAGATCATTACAGATCATAACGGCAGTATAACCGTACAGGATAATATTCCTTCCGGATGTATTTTTGTAATATCATTACACATAACAGACGATGCATCATGAGTAAAGCCACTGAACATGGATATATTTTGCTGGTAGAAGATGAAGAAAACCTGCAGGAAGCGTTAAAACTCAATCTTGAACTGGAAGGATATGAAGTTACCTGTGCAGGTGATGGTGTTCAGGCGCTGAAAAGGATAAGCGAAGAATATTTCGACCTGATCATTATGGATGTAATGCTGCCTGAAATAGATGGCATTGCGGTTACCGAAAATGTGCGCTTAAATAATAATGATACGCCCATATTAATGGTAAGCGCCAAAAGCAGCAGCGCGGAGAAGGTGCTGGGCTTAAAAAAGGGGGCGGATGATTATATTACCAAGCCCTTTAACCTGGAAGAACTTTTATTGCGTGTAAAAAAGCTCATCAATAAAAACAAGCGGTTACAGGATAAGGAAACAATAGGGGATCACTATCAGTTTGGCAAAAATACCATAGACTTTAAAGCGCAATCGGCTACCAACTTCAAGAATAAGGTTATTGAGCTGAGCCGTAAAGAGGCCATGCTGCTGAAGTTATTGCTGGAAAATAAAAATGATGTGGTACCCAGGGAAAAAATATTACAGGCAGTGTGGGGCTACAATGTATATCCCACCACCCGAACGGTTGATAATTTTATACTGAGTTTTAGAAAATATTTCGAGGAAGACAGCCGTAACCCCCGCTATTTTCATTCTATAAGAGGGGTGGGGTATAAATTTACAAATTAGCATTGTGAGCAGTGAGAAGGCAGAGATGAAAAGAAGTGTGCCGTGCCAGGGTTTTCATGTAAAGCTATTGAGCAATAATAATCCTGAAACTGAAACGCAATATTTTTCTCAAACAACACAACCGCATTGCGCTGGGAAAATAGTAGTTTCATCGTGGAATTACTAAAAAATCATTTCCCCTTATTTTTAAGTTTCTCCAACGCCGGTATTAAATCATGAACATCGTTAACATAGGTTACTACTTTACCTTTTTTATCTAACAGAATATGGGTAGGATAGGTATCTACATGCAAAGCGTCTGATATAAAATCTTCTGCATCGGGGATCACTAAATAATCAAACTTTCTCTGCGAAAGAAACGACTTAAGTCTTTCTTTTGAATCAAAAGCAAAGCTTATAAAAACAATATCATCTTTATAAGGTTTATTCTGCTCAACAAGTTTGTTCAACTCCGGAAACTCTTTGATGCAGGCTACACAACTTATATACCAGCATTTTATTACAGCTATTTTTCCTTTAAAAAAAGCATTGCTGTATGCATCTCCATTGATGTCTTTGAAATTAAACGTTGGCATTGGCTTGCCTTCCATTCCCATATAAAATGACGTTTTCCCCGCATAATATTTAATATCCCTGATGATTTCCGGATTGGCATCACCGGGCATTTTGAAAAGCATATAAGTCGGCACAGTATCAATCTTCACAGGCATAAATTCTCCTGTTAATAACAAACGCAAAAATGATCCTTTTTCTATAGGCGTAAAAGAACTATCTATTCCAACAAAGTCCCGGGATAATTTTATATTGTAATACCTATAGTTGTAATATGAACTGAAGTCTTTTGAAATTCTTTTTACCTTTTCATTGAAAGCGGCCTTAGCAGCGTGTTGTTTTTCATTAACAGCATTACGGTTACATTGGGTAAAGATTATAATTAAAAACAGTAAAATATTCTTTTTTAACAGTGAACCCTTTGCAAATGCAGCGCAGGAGGTTCTTTTAAAAAAGATATGCCGGTTACATTTCATTGCCTGGAAATTTAAAGTTAATAAAAATAGTTACTGCCTGTAGCTTTTCCATATACTGTTTTTTGCCGCCCGCCCGGGAGTGTACAATCCGGAATGCTTCTTCCCGGGGAACAATGCTAAAAGGAAATATTGTACATCTTTAATGCTGCAAGCGGTTGCGCGTTGACATACGTTAATAAATAAGGCTGGTGTAAATCGTATCTCCATTAGTTATAGTGTGTTGTATATTTTTGTGAGCGGTGAGATGGCAAAGATGAAATGTAGCCGCCTTTGAAGAATGGATAGGCCGGTAATATGGCTTATATTCAATTGTAACATTTTACAGTGCAACGCGTTATACCATATGGCTGTCTGTTAGGTTTGAATATAGCCGCAGGGTATGGCAAAACATTAACAAAACGCACTACAAAAGCAATCTGCGATTCGGTAATTTTAAATTAAACTAACAGGTATAAGTTTAGTCTTACTGTTACACTACTAAATGTTTACAATATGAAAGCATTTTACGCCATAATAACCGTCTTACTTTTTAGCATGGTACTGCCCGTTTTCGCTACTGCTCAAAATGAGTGGCCCAAAACCATTACCACGCAGGATGGGCAGTTGATAAAAGTATATCAATGGCAGCCCGAATCTTTTTCAAACGGAACACTGCAGGCTAACGCCGCTATCTCGGTTAGTGAAAACGGAAAAAGCGAACCTTCATTTGGGATGATCTGGTTAACGGCTTCAACAAACGCTAATGGACAACAGGTAATCATTCGCTCTGTTGAAGTAAACGCCATCAAGCTCCCCAATGAAACCGATGAAAATAAGCTGGCAGCCCTGCAAAACAGTATTGCCGCCGGCATGTCGAACCGGAACATTTCCATTGCTGCAAACGAAATCAATACAGCTTTGCAAATCACACAGGAACAGCAAAAAATTTCCGGCGATCTTAATAATACACCGCCAAAAATTATATATGCCGACAAGCCTTCCCTGCTTATAGTAATAGACGGGGCGCCTAAGTTGCGGCAAAACAGCAACTGGGGTGTGGAAACGGTAATTAATACGCCCTTTACTATCGTAAAAAGCGGTAATAAATATTACCTGTACGGAGGCAAACACTGGTATATGGCTCCATCTGCTACCGGGCCTTATGCTATTACAACCCGTGTTCCTTCTAATCTCGAAAAAATACAATCAAAAATTGTACAGGCTAACAAAGACAACAATACACAGCAGGAAGAAAATGATTACACCATTTCCAACATCATTGTAAGTACGGAGCCGGCAGAGCTCTTACAGTCGAACGGCGAGCCCAATTTTACGCCGGTGCAGCAAACCAACCTGTTGTATGTAAGAAACTCCGGCAATGATATATTTATGGATGTTGCCAGCCAGCAGTATTACGTATTGCTTTCTGGCCGCTGGTATAAATCAACCGCTTTAAGTGGTAAATGGAATTATGTTGCTTCCGACAAACTGCCTGCCGATTTTGCAAAAATACCGGAAGGGTCGCCTAAAGACAATGTATTAACAAGTGTGGCAGGCACAGTGGCAGCCACTAATGCAGTGATGGATGCGCAGGTTCCGCAAACGGCTAAGGTTGACCGTAACAATGCTAATGCTGATATTCAGTATGACGGTAATCCCCGGTTTGATGATATTGATGGTACTGATATGGCTTATGCCGTTAATACGCCGGATTATGTAATACGCTGGAGAGGCACCTATTATGCAGTGGATAATGGGGTATGGTTCCAGTCTTACAATGCAAACGGTCCCTGGGTAGTAAGCACAGTTCGTCCGTATGAGGTTTCGCTTATCCCCCCGCGTTATCCCGTATATGCCATGAAGTATGTGTATATATATGATGTAACGCCGGATTATATTTATATGGGCTATACCCCCGGCTACCTGAATACCTTTGTTTACGGACCCACTGTTGTATATGGAACAGGATATTATTATCGCCCCTGGTATGGCAATCATTATTACGCCAGGCCCTACACATGGGGTTTTAATATGCACTATAATCCCTGGGCAGGATGGGGCTTTGGATTTAACTATAATACGGGGTGGTTTAATATGCATGCAGGAAACTATAGTCCCTGGGGTTGGGGTGGATGGTGGGGACCGGCAGTATACCGCCCATCATATTGCTGGACGCCCTATTACGGCGGATACAGGCACGGTTATTATGGCAACAGCTATTACAGGAGCAGAAATACTGTTATTGTAAATAATATCAATGTTTATCATAACAATAATATTTATAATAATCGAAGGGATGTGGTTACAAGAGACAATCGCAGACCGGTATCATACAATAGAAGCGCACAATCGGCTCCGGTAAGAAGATTTGATAATGCCCGTCCTTCAGAAAGGAGTGCAGGCCGGAATGCAAATAACAACGCCCGTCCTTCCGAAAGAAGGATCAATAACCAGGGCGCCGTTTCTCCGCGGAACCCATCCGGGCGTGCAACGGATAACCGTACTAACGGAACTGTTAATAATCCAAACACAGCAAGACCTTCCAGGAATTTCCGGCAGGCTCCGGCAACAGGCAATAATGAACGCGTTACACCGCAACGTCCTGCGGCAAGAACAAATAACGCGAATAATAGTAACCCGGTGAACAGGCAACTGGCTGAACGCAGGGAAAATAATAATGGATCGCCTGCAGCAACAGCGCCGGTGATAAGGAGAGAAACCGCTCGCCCCCGGGCGCAACAGCCGGTTATACGTTCAGAAAGAAGAGTACCCAATGCAAATATGGAAAGAGCACAGCCTGTACGCAGAAATGCTGAGCAGGCGCGTCCTTCTGCACCACGAAACGTAGAAAGGTCATTTAATAACGCTCCTCCCACCAGAAGCGAAGGCAGAAGCAGCAACAGATCTTCTGATAACAATGAAGTGCGTGGAAGAAGAGGGTAATTTTATTTGTAATATTGAGCTATAAAGCATAGAAGAGAGAGAATATCAATATATTCTTTCTCTTTTTTATTAAAAATGATAGCTTTGTGTGATATTTTCAACCCCCGAAACGATTTTAATCATTTTCATAACATATCTTTACCAATAACATCTCAAAAAACAATTCAAAATGAAATTGAAGCATTTTTTACTCTTGGCCCTTGCTCCGGCTTTTCTATTTTCCTGTGTAAGCAGTAAAAAATTTAAAGCGGCACAGGCTCAGTTAGATTCTCTGAATCAGGCCCACACAAAGCTACAAGGTGATTTTAAAATTTGCGAAGACGACAAAGCAGAAAATGCCCGTAAGATCGCAGCTTATCAAAGTGAAATTGAAGCACTGAATAAGCAACTCGCATTCCTTAAAGAAAACAACACCACGGCGTTAAAGCAACTGGAAGATCTTTCTGTGATCTCTACTGCCCAGGCCCAAAGCATAAAGAAATCGCTTGACAATATAGGCGCCAAAGATGCTTATATCCAGGATTTGCAATCGGCTATGGCGCGCAAAGACTCACTGAATATGGCATTGGTAATGAACCTGAAAGGGGCGATTGGTAATTTAGATGACCAGGATATTAATGTTAAGGTAGATAAAGGCGTGGTGTTCATTGACATTTCTGATAAATTATTATTCAGAAGCGGCAGCTACGTTATTACCGACAAAGCAAAAGAAGTATTGGGTAAAGTAGCGCAGGTTCTGAAAAACCAGCCCGACCTTGAATATATGGTTGAAGGACACACCGATGACCTTTCCTACAGTAAAGGTGTATTGTTAGACAACTGGGATCTGAGTGTGAAACGCGCTACCTCGGTAGTAAGAGTGTTACAAAAACAATATGGCATTACTGCTGCCCAGCTAACCGCAGCCGGACGCAGTGAATATGTTCCTATTGCTGATAATAATACAGCACAGGGAAGAGCAGCCAACCGCAGAACAAGGATCGTTGTACTTCCGCAATTAGACCAGTTCTTTAAACTGCTTGAACCCAAGCAATAAATAATTATAGTGTTTTTTTGGTAAAGCCATCCTTATGCGGGATGGCTTTACTTTTATATTCCTGTTTGCATTTACAATAACTCCTTTTAAGTATACGAATTACGGATCAGTGGTTTTTTTTCAAAAAAAAACCTGTAAGCAGCGAATCCTGCTGATCATTGTCTTAATTTGTACTGCCAAAACTTTACAGGGTGTGTTGAAAAAAACTGCTGCTATACTACTGTCTGCCTTATTATTCTTTAACTGGTACGGTTACCGGTTCATAACAGATTATGTGCAATACCAGGCCGGCATACAGTTAGATAAAGAGCTGGATAATAATGATTACGATGCATCGCGGCTTATAGAACTGAGAATACCGCTAAACCTTCCTTATTATAATAACTGGAAACACTATGAGCCATATGATGGAGAGATTGAGATTGAGGGCATACATTACAGGTATGTAAAAAGAAAAATAGAGAACGGTGAGTTGGTATTATTGTGCCTTCCCGATAATGCAAAGCAGCGCATCCAGTCTGCACGGGAACTGTTCTTTCAGCTTGTAAACGATTTGCAGCAGGAATCAGCACACCAAAAAACAAATTCCGGTAATTCATCCGTTCAGAAATTTTGCTTTAATGATTACCGGCAGGAAAAGAATAACTGGACCATCACAGCCCCGGGGATCAGCCGCGCGGCTTATAATAATGCAAAACCTTGTTTTCTTTGTCCGGGCAATACCACCACACCCGAACAGCCGCCGGAATACTTATGTTAAAGGCGGAACATAAAAACGCCTTCCCATTACTTTCGTTTTCTCCCGGAGATTCATTTGTTTACTGCTGTTAAAATTTTTTATATGAAAAAAATCGTTGCGCTGGCCGCATCCTTTATATTTTTTGCCTCATTGAAAGTGCATGCGCAGGGTTGTGTGGCTGTACGCAGCACAGGCGGCGTTTGTATGCTGGGCGCATCACACGATACCGTTAAAACCAACTGGGAATTATATGCTAATAACCGGTATTTCCGGTCCTATCGCCATTTTGTTGGTACAAAAGAACAGAAGCAGCGTGTGGAAGCAGGCACAGAAGTGATCAACCATAGTTATAGCCTTGATCTAACGCTGTTAAGGCAATTGCATAATGGCTGGTCGCTTGGTTTTAATCTTCCTGTTAATGCCAATATCCGCTCTTCCATGTATGAGCATGGCGGCAATGGAGGCGGAGCGGATGCAAGACACAAAACACATTCTTTTGGCGTAGGCGATATAAGGTTAACCGTATATAAGTGGTTACTGGACCCTGCCACAGCCAAAGCTAATGTGCAGGTAGGACTGGGCATTAAATTGCCCACAGGCGATTATAAATACCAGGATTATTTTATTAAGAACGACAGTACCAGGCTGCTGGGCCCGGTAGATCAGTCCATACAATTGGGCGATGGCGGTACTGGTTTTACTACAGAGCTAAACGCGTATTATAATATCAGCCATAAAATCGGGTTGTATGGTAATGTATACTATTTGTTTAACCCACGCGAGCAAAATGGCGTTTCTACTTCAAGAGGCGGCGCCACATCTGCAACCAGCTTGTTATACCGCAGCGATGTGATGAGCGTACCCGACCAGTATATGCTCAGGGCAGGCGTTAATGTTAACTTCAACAAGCTCACTATTTCGGCAGGCGTGCGCAACGAATGTGTACCTGCCCGCGATGTTATTGGCGGCAGCAATGGTTTTCGCAGACCGGGGTATATTATTTCCGCAGAGCCTGGTTTACAATATCATATCAGGAGAGGTATGTTGTATGCTTTTGTGCCGGTAGCTATTGTGCGCGATCGTACGCAAAGTGTGCCGGATAAAATTCGCACAGCTGTAACCGGTACCTATGCCAAAGGCGATGCCGCTTTTGCCGATTACCTGGTGAACGTTGGTGTAGCCATTCAGTTTTAACCTGCAAATGGTTTAGACGTAATGAAGTGGCTAAAGCCGGTATAACAAAAATAAACCCTGAAGTTCAGATACTTCAGGGTTTATAATAGCCGCTTACCAGTTTTTATTTCCGGGTAAACTTAATTTCCATACTCTTAAATTCTTTTCCGTCCTGCTGCATGAACATCTCCATCAATTGCGTGTTATCATCTATCCATTTGAACGTTTCTCTCACCTGTAACTCGTTGCCGGTAGACGGATCAACGGATGTGCCGGTAAAATCGATCGTTTTCATTTGCGGATCCCATTTGCCCTCCATATACATAATGCCGGTACCCATATTATCTATCCAGGAGCTTTGAAAAGCTTTCTTAGCATTATCATAGCCCATCAAACCATAGCCTTCAAATGGCTGCCCCATAAAATTAGCGGTATGCTTTGCTTCCTGGTAGCGTCCGCCCATTATCATTTTATTTACTACAACGCCATTGCTTTTAGTGGGTGGCGCCCCCGGAGCCATCCATGTTGTTATTTCTTCGTTCCATTCCCCATCGTCTTTTGCCAGCATTTGGTGTATTTCACCCGGCGTCATATAGGCCATCCAGGCTTTGGAGGCAGCGTCATCCTGGGCCATTAACCGGCCGCATAAAATGAGCAAAAAAATTGCGCAGCAACTGGTACATATCTGTTTCATAAAATGTGTTTTCCTAAAGTTACAAAATCACTTTCCCATTTTTTAAGGAAAATAGGGTGGCGTTTAAAACAATTGTCCGGGTTTAATTTGTTTAAAAAATAAACATGTAATTTGCCGTAGTTCTATAAATTCATAACATGAAACAAATTCTCTCTTCTTTAAGCTTATGCATCTCCCGCGTATTTGCGGTTCTTATTTTTTGTACTTCGTGCACTCTGGCGCAACAGTCAAAGCAGTGGGTTACGTATGCCGGAGGGGAAGGCCCGGGCAAAGGAAAACATATTGTGCTGATCAGCGGCGATGAAGAGTACCGTTCCGAAGAAGCATTGCCTATGCTGGGTAAAATACTGGCCGCAAAATATGGATTTAAGTGTACGGTTTTGTTTGCTGTTGATCCTAAAACCGGTTATATCAACGTGGAAACGCTGGATAATATCCCGGGACTGGAAAACTTACAAACTGCCGACCTGATGGTGATTTTCACCCGGTTCAGGGAATTGCCCGATCAGCAAATGAAATATATTGATGAATATATCCGGAAAGGCAAGCCGGTCATTGGTTTGCGTACAGCAACCCATGCGTTTTATTACAAGAAAGACCCTAAAAATAAATATGCAAAGCATAGTTTTAACAGTAAGATAAAAGGCTGGGAAGATGGTTTTGGCAGAAAAATATTAGGTGAAACCTGGATCAACCATCATGGAAAGCATGGAAGCGAAGGCACCCGCGGGCTAATTAACGGCATCATAAAGGATGAAAAAAATCCAATCCTCAATGGCGTTTCCGATATATGGGGGCCAACAGATGTATATACCGTAAGACAACTTTCCGGCAATGCAAGGGTGCTGGTATACGGACAATCAACCAATGGATTGTCGCCAGACAGCAGCGTTAACCTGCATAAATCTATTATGCCGGTTGCCTGGATTAAAAATTACGAGGGAGAAAACGGGGCAACAGGCCGTGTTTTTGCCACTACCATGGGCGCTTCGATTGATTTTAAAAGCGAAGACCTCCGCAGACTGCTGGTAAACGCTGCTTTATGGTGTACAGGATTGGAAAGTAAAATACCGGAAAAAGCGGATGTGGATATTATAGGAGAATACAATCCTACTATGTTTGGCTACGACTTGTTTAAAAAAGGAGTGCTTCCTTCTGCGTATGGACTAAAATAATACGGGTCAGTCTCCTCCTGCTCTTAATGATACGTATACCGTATCGGCAATGGCGGGAGGAGATTTTTTCGTTCTTACCGTGATCCTGCTGTTGGAAAGCAATATTTCCACTTCATAATAACTTCCGCAAAAGTATACCGCATTTACCTTCCCTTTAAGTGCATCCGCTTCGTTGCTGCTTCCCATTTTAAAAGCTTCCGGGCGTATAAATAGCTCTTTGTTATTGATTTGGCTGCCGGGCATACCTAATAAAGATTTTATCTGTGCATCGCGAATGATATTATATGTACCGAACAATTCGGCCGCATAGGCGTTAACAGGAAAGCGGTAAATGGCTTCAGGCGATCCTTTCTGGATGATTTGTCCTTCCTTCATTATAAAAACTTCATCCGCCCAGGGAAGTGTATCGCCGGGATCGTGTGAAACCAGCGTACAGGTAATATGAAGTGCTTCGCTAATGTCGCGGATAACGGACTTCAATATGTTTTTATGTATCAGGTCGAGGTTGGAAAAAGGCTCATCCAGCAATAAAAGTTTGGGTGAAGCGGTGAGTAGCCTGGCTAAGGCAATCCGCTGTTTCTCCCCGCCGGATAGGGCATCGGTTCTTCGCTTCAGCAAATGGCCGATCCGGCACACATCATATAAAGCAGCGGCTTGTAAGGGCAATAATGCATTTGCATACGTCAGGATATCTTCTACGCGGTAATTGTTACGCAGTTCAAAATGTTGCGATAAATATGCGATTTCCGGGTGCCCCGGTATCAACTTTTCATACGGTCCTTTTACGCTTTTATTTTCAAATAATACCTCGCCTGCGTCAGCCTGTATCAATCCTGCTATAATTTTAAGCAAAGTACTTTTGCCTGAACCGGATGCGCCTGCAATAGCAATTTTTTGGAGATGTTGTTGTGTAAAACTAATATTTCGCAATACATCATCATGTCCTTCCTGCTTCCTGATCGCTGATACCTTTAATAAAACCATATAACCAGAACAATGTTTTTAATACAGCACTGATTTTTGTGCCGGGAATTTTTTTTATGCTATACTTTTTATACCTATGGGGCATACTACTTAGGTGCAAAGATAGCATTTGCCTTTCGCGTGTTGCTGTTGGGCAATGGCCACTTGTAACTATTCCTGGTATCAGCCATCAATGGCCGGGGCTTATTATTTTGCACAATGAAGCCCTGCCTGTTAATCACCTTTATGTGGTATAGGAGCCTCAAGGAGATACGTTTACAAAAAATAACAGACAAAAAAAATTTGATGATAACAGCTATATAGATGATACAGGGGAATTATTAAATACTGCATTGCGGGCAAATGGCAAGCATGAAGCCTGAAACAAGGAGCAGGGGAGAGGTGAAAAAGAGAAGTGAAATTTCGGGGTGAAAATGCTTGCATTTTTTAATTAAAAGATTTAACTTAACAGTACAATTAAGCGTGTTCAATTTTTATGTGATGGATACTGTTAAACATATCCTGCAGCGAAAGGGATACCTGGTTTATTCGGTGTGTCCCGATACATCTGTATATGAAGCGCTTGAGATACTGGAAGAGAAAAATCTTGGTTCTCTTGTTGTGGTGGAAGATGATGGAAAACTTCATGGCATATTTACGGAACGCGATTATTCCCGTAAAGTAATTCTAAAAGGGCGTTCTTCCAAAGAAACCCTGGTTCGGGATATTATGACCGAAAGTCCCGTATTTGTTACTCCTGAAACAGAGATTAATGATTGCATGAAGCTGATGACCCAAAAATTCATTCGCCATTTGCCTGTGCTTGAGCATGGTAAATTAGTTGGGTTGGTATCTATTGGCGACCTGGTCAATTATATCATCAATCAAAAGGATTTTATTATTGAAAATCTTGAGCATTATATTTCAAGTTAATACAGCAGTTCAGTGTATAGGGAACGAATCCGGATTTTCGCTGCATTGTTAATGTCATTTTAACCGCTTCCCGCAAAAAGCGGAACGCAGGGGGAAAAGCAGTGTAAAATTGGGAACACGTTCCTATCCCTCCCTTTGTACGGCAAATCCGAACCTTATAGTGTTTGTTCTTCACGGGTGAATATAATTATATATTATGCCGGGGCATAAAATATATAGTACGCCGTTATGGCCTTTATTCCTGTACGCGGGAATAGTAATGCTGTTGCTGGCTATAATACTTAGTTTGTCTTACGTATTAGGGCAACATCATAAAGACAGGGCAACGGATAAGCCCTATGAAGGAGGTATTGAACAAACAGGATCTGCCCGGCTTCGTTTTTCAGCGCAATTTTATCTGGTAGCCATGCTCTTCGTGATTTTTGATATTGAAGCGGTATTTATTATGCTATGGGCACTGGGGTTTTATGAGCTGGGTTGGCCGGGCTACATCGGGGCTTCCGTATTTATAGCGCAACTGGTAGTGGTATTAATTTATGAATGGGGAACAGGAGCGCTGGATATTGGTATCAACGGAAAGAAATTATTAAAAGCGATGCAATACAGGAAATTAAACAGCAGCCAATGAAATGGTGGGTAAGTAAAGCAGGCGATACCACAGGCAATATTTCCGGTTCGGGAACGATGGAAGAAGCCGTGAGTAAAAGCATTATGCTTACCTCATTGCAGGACCTGGTGGCATGGGGCCGCAAAAATTCAATGTGGCCTTTTCATTTTGGACTGAGTTGTTGTTTTGTAGAAATGGCAACCAGCATAACCAGCAAATACGATGTAGCCCGTTTTGGCGCGGAAGTAATCCGGGGCACACCACGTGAAGCAGATGTTATGGTGATTGCGGGAACCGTATTTATAAAAATGGTACCCATTATTAAACGGTTGCATGAGCAAATGATGGAACCGAGATGGGTAATATCAATGGGCAGTTGCGCCAATAGCGGGGGTATGTATGATATATACAGCGTGGTGCAGGGGGTAGATAAGTTTTTACCGGTTGACGTATATGTACCGGGGTGCCCGCCCCGGCCTGATGCTTTTATGCAGGGATTGTTATTACTTGCTGATGCAGTAGGAAAAGAAAAACGGCCGTTAAGCTGGGTAATAGGAGCGCAGGGTGTTATTAAACCGCAGCTTACTTCAATGAAAGATCGGAAAAGAGAAGAAAGAATGAATACAGTACAATTCAGGGGTATTGATGAAGTGTAGCAGGAGTTGTTGTACAACAGCAATAAAATCACAAACTGCATGCGGTTTGCCAATAGCATACTACAGCATCTGCAGGATCATTTCAGCGCGGATGTGCTTCAGCAGCAAATCACTGTTGATGAAATACCCACGGTTTGGGTGGCTAAGGAAAAAATTATACCCGTAATACAATACCTCAAATCAAACAAGCATCAGTCTTTCTCTTTTCTGTATGACCTCTGTGGCATAGATGAACGCAACAAAACAAAAAAAACAACCGCCCCGCCTTCAGATTTTACAGTTGTTTATCACTTGTTTTCATACAATCAAAATCATTTTATCCGGATTAAAGTGGCCTTGCGGGGCGCTTATCCCTGTCTTCCGTCTCTCAGTTCCGTATATAAAAATGCCAACTGGTACGAAAGGGAAGTATATGATATGTTTGGCATTCGCTTCGAAGGTCACCCCCACCTGCAGCGCATTCTTATGCCCCGCACCTGGGAGGGGCATCCCCTGCGCAAAGAACATCCGGCAAGAGCAACGGAAATGGAACCTTACCAGTTGTGGGATGAAAAGCAGGACATTGAGCAGGAAGCATTACAGTTTAAACCTGAAGAATGGGGTATGCAGCGCGAAAGCGATGATGCCGACTTCATGTTCCTGAATATCGGCCCCCAGCATCCCGGCACACATGGCGTACTGCGCATCATACTGCAGTTGAACGGGGAAGATATTGTTGACGCCGTTCCGGAAATTGGCTTCCATCACCGCGGCGCCGAAAAAATGGGCGAAAGGCAAAGCTGGCATACCTATATTCCTTATACAGACAGGGTAGACTACCTGGGCGGTGTAATGAATAACCTGGCCTACCTGCTGGCGGTTGAAAAACTGGCAGGCATTAAAGTACCCGACCGGGTGAAAGTGATAAGGGTAATGCTATGCGAGTTATTTCGTGTTGCCAGCCACCTGGTATGGTTTGGCACTTTTGCACAGGATGTAGGACAGTTGTCGCCGGTATTTTATATGTTCACCGACCGTGAAAAAATTTTCGACATCATTGAAGCCATCTGCGGTGGCCGGATGCATCCCAACTGGTTCCGCATTGGCGGAGTATCGCAAGACCTTCCTAAAGGATGGGAACAATTAGTACGATCCTTTGTTGATCATTTCCCCAAACAATTAAAAGAATACAATAACATGGTGATACGCAACAGCATCTTCAGGGCGCGCACCAGGGGTATTGGCGTGTATACGCTGGAGGAAGCCATTGAATGGGGAGTAACTGGAGCAGGGCTGAGAGCCTGCGGCTTTGAGTGGGATTTCAGGAAAAAAAGACCTTACTCGGGTTATGAAATGTTTGACTTTGATATTCCTGTTGCGCATAATGGTGATTGTTATGACCGGTCGGTTGTGCGGGTAGAGGAAATGCGGCAAAGCCTGCGCATAATAGAACAATGCATAAACAATATGCCGGAGGGCAGTTATAAAGCAGATCATCCGCTTACCACGCCGCCGGTGAAGCAATATACGATGCAGGATATTGAAACCCTGATCACCCATTTTTTGAATGTAAGCTGGGGACCCGTAATTCCTGCCGGCGAAGCCATGAGCTGTATTGAAGCCACCAAGGGCGCCAATAGTTATTATTTAACCAGCGATGGAAGTACGGCGGCATACCGGGTGAGGATCAGAACCCCGTCATTTCCGCATATGCAGATGGTACCCTATATCAGTAAGGGTTATACGGTTGCCGACCTGCTTTCGATACTGGGAAGTGTTGATTTTGTGCTGGCGGATATAGACCGGTAGATAATATGGAAGTGTGTAAATGTGAGAATATGAAAATGTAAAGATATTATGATGTGAAAACCTGTCGGAAGGCCGGTATGAAAATTTGAAAATGGAGACACTGAAAAGTTTAAACCAGCATTGCCCGGTAAAAAATGTATAAAGTTGATGAAATCATTTGCGGTAGCGAGTTCTGCTCCCTCTCCGTGAGGAGAGGGTTGGGCTGAGGCGAATAATTGAATTTCAAACGCTTATTCGTATTTGACGGGCCATAAAGGTTTTAAACCTTAACTATTGTAACTATTGATTAATAAATTATGCTGTCGGAAGAAGAAATACAGGACATTGATCATGAAGCGGCAAAGCTGCCTTATAAAAAAGCGGCAGTAATTGAGGCGCTGAAGATCGTGCAGCAGCGGCGCGGCTGGATCAATGATGAAACGGTGCGTGATATTGCGGATTGTCTTGAAATGAGCCCGGCCGAAGTAGACAGCGTAGCCACTTTTTATAACCTCATTTTCCGTAAACCGGTGGGGCGGCATGTTATTTTGCTGTGCGATAGTATTTCCTGCTACGTGATGGGATATAAAAATATATATGAAGCATTACAACAGAAGTTAAAAATAAAGTTTGGAGAAACAACCGCTGACCAGCGTTTTACCCTGCTGCCCAATGCATGCCTGGGTTGCTGTGATCATGCACCGGCGTTAATGATTAACGGAAACCTCTATAAAGATATCAGCATTGAAGCGTTAGACGATGTATTATCGGAATATAACTGATCAAAATTTTATTCAATGGAACGTCCGCTTACTCAAAATATCCATGCCGGACGGCAGCCGCTCACGCTTAAAGAATATACTGCCACCGGCGGCTACACCGCTTTGCAGCAGGTGTTAAAAAATATGACGCCGGGGGAAGTGCAGCAATTAGTACAGGAAAGCAGGCTGAAAGGCCGTGGCGGAGCTGGGTTTAATACGGGTATGAAATGGAGCTTTGTTCCAATGGGTGAAGATGCTCCCTCTCCAAAATATTTGATCGCCAATGCCGATGAAATGGAGCCGGGAACTTTCAAAGACCGCTTGCTGCTGGAAGGCAACCCGCACCAGTTAATTGAAGGAATGATCATTGCCGCTTATGCTATCCAGGCAAACATTTCTTATGTTTTTTTGCGATGGGCATACAAAAAAGCCGCACAGGCCCTGGAACAATCCATTCGGGAAGCTTATCATGCAGGCTGGTTGGGTAAAAATATTATGAACGCCGGCTTTAGTCTTGATATGTACCTGCATACCGGCGCAGGAAGATATATGTGCGGCGAGGAAACCGCTTTACTGAACGCACTCGAAGGTAAAAGAGCTACACCGCGTGCCAAGCCTCCTTTTCCGCAGGTGAGCGGGTTATTTGGGAAACCAACTATTGTTAACAATGTAGAAACGCTTTGCTGCATTCCACACATTGTAAATAAAGGGGCAGCATGGTTTCAAAACTTGAGCTACAGTGAAGATGGCGGAACAAAAATATATGGTGTTAGCGGTAAAGTAAATAACCCCGGCGCATGGGAGCTCCCAATGGGCGTAACGATGCGCGAACTTGTTGAAGAACATGCAGGCGGAATGAAAAAGGGATACCGGTTAAAAGGCGTGTTGCCCGGTGGCGCTTCCACCGATTTTTTAACGGAGCAACACTTAGATATTAAAATGGATTTTAAATCGGTAACTGCAGCAGGCAGCCGTTTGGGCACAGGCACCATGGTAGTTATGGATGACGCAACCTGCCCCGTGGGATTTGTTCATAACCTGCAGCATTTTTTTGCGCAGGAAAGCTGTGGCTGGTGTACACCCTGCAGGGAAGGGCTACCCTGGGTGGAAAAAATATTATGGGCTATTGAAGAGGGCCGCGGAAAAGAAGAAGATATAGAACTATTACAAATGCATACGCAATTGCTTGGACCGGGCAACACGTTTTGCGCCCTGGCGCCCGGCGCTATGGAGCCGCTGCAAAGCGCCATCAAATATTACAGGGAGGATTTTGACCGGCATATCAGGGAAAAAAAATGTTCATATTAAAATAAAGGCATCATGCCTGTTATTTATATTGATAACAAACCATATGAAGTAAAAGCAGGGAAAAACCTGTTAGAAACCAGTCTCAGTCTTGGTTTCGATCTTCCCTATTTTTGCTGGCACCCTGCTATGGGAAGCGTAGGCGCATGCAGGCAGTGCGCGGTAAAAGTATTTAAAGATGAGCAGGATAACAACGGGCGGCTGGTAATGAGCTGCATGGAAAGTGTGAAGGATGGGTTACGTATGTCCATTACCGATAGTACGGCAAAAGCGTTCAGGGAACAGGTGATTGAATGGCTCATGACCAATCATCCGCACGACTGCCCCGTTTGCGATGAAGGAGGCAACTGCCATTTGCAGGACATGACGGTAATGACCGGGCATGATTACCGGCGCTTTGAATTTAAAAAACGTACCTACACCAATCAATACCTCGGGCCACTCATTCATCATGAAATGAACAGGTGCATACAGTGTTACCGTTGTGTTCGGTTTTACCGCGATTATGCGGGAGGCGATGACCTGGATGTATTTGGCGCCCATAACCATGTGTATTTCGGCAGGGAGCAGGATGGCGCATTGCAAAGTCCGTTCAGCGGCAACCTGGTGGAAGTTTGCCCAACGGGCGTATTTACCGACAAAACGCTTAAAAAACATTATACCCGTAAATGGGACCTCACCACCTCACCCTCCATTTGCCAGCATTGCAGCCTGGGATGCAATATTATTGCCGGGGAACGTTACGGGCAACTGCGGTGTATTGTAAACAGGTACAACAGCAATGTGAATGGCTATTTTCTTTGCGACAAAGGCCGTTACGGATATGAATTCGTTAATAGTGTAAACCGGGTAACAATCCCATTAATCCGTACCCTTCCTGTTGAAGCAGTGGATGAAGCAACTGTACTGGGCCATTTAAAAAGGCTTGTAACAGATTCTCCCGTTATTGGAATAGGATCTCCGCGGGCTTCAATGGAAAGTAATTTCGCGTTAATGCAACTGGTAGGGAAAGACAATTTCTACCAGGGTATAAGCGAGGATACGGCATATCTGGAACGGCGTATGGTAGAACTGTTGCAAACCGGTGCGGTGAGCAGCGTTTCATTAAAAGAAATAGAAATGGCCGATGTGGTGCTGGTGCTGGGAGAAGATATCTGGAACACGGCGCCTGTAATGGCACTTGCTGTGCGCCAGGCAGTAATGAAAACGGCGGCTACACAAGCCGTACAACAAACTTCCTTAGCTGCCTGGCATGATGCCGCAATAAAGGAGTTCGTTCAAAACGAAAAAGGATTTCTCGCCAATATTACGGTTATAGCATCTCCGCTGGATGCGGTCTCCACTGTTGCGGTGCAGGAAGCGCCTGATCATATCGCCCGGCTGGGTTTTGCTATTGCACATCTGCTCAATGCTGCTGCTGTTCCTCCTGTTCCGGGTTTAACGGAGCAGGAGGCGCTTACAGCAAAGCATATTGCCGGGGCATTGCAAGGAGCAAAGCGGCCGGTGGTCATCAGCGGTACTTCCTGCTATAATGAAGGGATCATTAAAGCGGCTTACAATATCAGCCTGTTGTTAAACCGGCCCCAAAGAAAAGCGGGTATAGCTTATGTGCTTCCCGAATGCAACAGCATGGGCCTTGCCATGATGAAGGCGCCCCCTTTTGAAGCAGCTATGCAAAGCGTAAAAGCAGCAAACAATTGTACCGTTATTATACTGGAAAATGATTTGTACAGGCACATACCGGAAGGCAGGGCCGATGATTTCATTAGGCATTGTAAAAACCTTATTGTGCTGGATGTGCTGCACAACCGCACCACCGCACAGGCACAGGTGCTGATACCTGCCGCTTCTTTTGCCGAAGCAGACGGCACCCTGGTGAACAATGAAGGAAGAGTGCAGCATTTTTACCAGGTGTATATGCCGGCTAATAACTGTATAAAGGAAAGCTGGAAATGGCTTGGGAACATTCAAACCATGAAGGCAGCCATCACCAACGGTCTGCCGCATCACCCGGATGAATGGCTGGCGGCATTAGAAACCGCCCTGCCCCAGTTTCAAAACATCGCTAAGGTAACGCCCCCGCATAGCTTCCGTATTAACGGCCAGCCCATACCGCGGGAACCGCACCGGTATAGCGGACGTACGGCAATGCTGGCCAATATTTCGGTAAGTGAGCCCCGCCCTCTCCAGGATAATGATTCACCGCTTACCTATACTATGGAAGGATATCCCGGAATACCACCCGCATCCATGACGCCTTATTTTTGGATGCCCGGCTGGAACTCCGGACAGGCTGTTAATAAATACCAGGCAGAAACAGGCGGTGAGTTGCGTGAGCAGGATCGGCAGGTATGTTTGTTTCAGCAAAAAGAACAGGATTTTTTTCATTTTTTTAAAGACAGCCCTGAATCATTTTCCGCCCGGCAGGGTAAGTACCTGCTGCTGCCGCAATACCAGCTCTTTGGCTCAGGTGAGCTGAGCATTTACAGCACAGCAATAGAAGAACTGGTTCCGCAGGCATGCATCATTTTATCAGCAAAAGATGCTGCAGAGTTAGGTGTGGTAAATGGTGCGTCCGTTACTATAGAAAAAAATGATCTCCATTATACCTTACCCCTGAAAATTCACCATGAACTATGCAGCGGTATTATCCTGGCGCCTTTTGGCTACCGGGGAATACCGGCTTTACCATGGGGCGCATGGGTTAAAATTATAGTATGAGCGTTATGCAACACATATGGATCGTATTAGGCGTGCTGTTCGTACTGCTCAACATTGCCGCCGGGCTTATTTGGGTAGAGCGCCGGCTGCTGGCACTGTGGCAGGACAGGCTGGGACCCAACCGTGCCGGCCCCCTGGGCCTGTTTATTGTGCTGGCCGATACGCTCAAATTATTTTTTAAGGAAGACTGGATACCGCCTTTTGCCGATAAATGGATATTTATTACAGCGCCTGCCATTGTTGTGGGAAGTGTGCTGCTGAGTTTTGTGATCATTCCCTTTGCTCCGGGTATTGTTGTAGCCGATTTGAATACCGGGTTGCTGTTTTTTCTTGCCATGTCTTCCCTGGGCGTATATAGTATTGTATTGGGTGGCTGGGCATCCAACAATAAATATGCCTTACTGGGCGCCCTGCGCGGCGCTTCGCAAATGATAGCCTATGAAGTATTTATGGGTTTATCGCTGATGGGTGTAGTAATGCTGACAGGATCTTTTAATATGGGCGCTATTGTAGAAGCACAGAAAGACATATGGTTTATTGTAACACAACCGGTGGGCTTTTTTGTATTCTTTATTGCCGGTATTGCCGAAACGCATCGCCTGCCTTTTGATATTCCTGAGGCCGAAAGTGAATTGATCGCAGGCTATCATGCCGAGTATTCAGGCATGAAGTTCGGTATGTTTTTTATTGGCGAATACCTGGGTATTACACTCATCTCTGCCATGATGGTAACCCTGTTTTTCGGGGGATGGCTGGGACCTTCATTTCTTCCGCCATTGGCATGGTTTGTATTAAAAACTTTTTTCTTTATTGGTGTGTTCATATTGCTGCGGGCTTCGCTGCCCCGGCCGCGCTATGATCAGTTGATTGAATATGGGTGGAAAATACTACTGCCGGTTGTACTGGCAAACCTGATGATCACCGGCGCCATTGCTTTGTGGGTGAGGGGAGACTAATATGAAAATGTGGGAAGTGTGAAAATTTGAGAATGAATGCAGCAAAACTCATGAGGTTTGCGGGATGGCAATAGCAGGGTGAAAAAAGCCTCGTAGGTTTAAACAGAGCACGCTTTAGTTATAATTTAAAATAGTTCTCCGGGTGCCGGCAGGGTACTTTCCCAGGAGACGGAGTAGAAATTATGTTCAGTAATCTCAGAACAATGTGGCTGGTTTTTTTACACCTGTTTCGTAAAAAAGAAACCATTCAGTATCCCGAAGAAAAGATAAAGCTGCATCCGCGGTGGCGCGGCCGTATTGTGCTAACAAAAGATCCGGATGGTGGCGAACGGTGTGTGGGCTGTTATTTGTGCGCTGCAGCCTGCCCGGTAGATTGTATTGCACTACAGGCAACGGAAGATGAAAATGGCCGCCGGTACCCCGAATTCTTCCGCATTAATTTTTCGAGATGCATTTTTTGCGGCTATTGTGAGGAAGCCTGTCCAACCTATGCCATACAGCTTATCCCTGATTTTGAAATGGGTGAATACAACCGGCAAAACCTGGTATTCGAAAAAGAAGACCTTTTGATTAACAGCGAGGGGAAATATCCCGGTTATAATTTTTATAAAGTAGCTGGAATGAATGCCGGGGTTAAGGCAAAAGGAAAAGGCGACAATGAAGAGCTCCCGGTAGATACCAAAAGCTTATTACCATAAATGCAGTAACAACTATTTGTAACAGATGATCCTGCTGTTTTACATATCATCCTTTGTGGCTGTTGCTGCAACTATTTTGGCCATCACCCGCTTTCACCCGGTACATGCTTTATTGTATCTCGTGGTTTCCTTTCTGGCAGCGGCATTGATCTTTTTATCTCTTGGATCACCCTTTATAGCGGTGCTGGAAGTGATTGTGTATGCAGGGGCAATTATCGTGCTGTTTATTTTTGTGGTGATGATGCTTAACCTCGGTAAAGACACCGCTTTGCAGGAAAAAAACTGGCTTCGCCCCAAAGTGTGGATAGGGCCTTCGTTGCTGGTATTGATATTACTGGTTGAAATGATTGTGCTGCTGCTTAAAACTGAAGACACAGCAATGCAGGTTACAGTGGTTGATCCCCGTAAAGTATCGCTCGCTTTATTTGGTGAATATATTATTGCGCTGGAACTGGCGGGCTTCCTGCTTATGGCGGGTATTGTAGGCGCGGCGCATATAGGAAAGCAAAAGAAAAAGCGGCTTCACCGGTTTTTGCAGGAAGAGGTAATGGAGAATGTGAAAATATGAGAATGTGAAAATGTGGAAATGAAAATATACAAGTGCTGGGCAGCAGGCAATGATGTACCGGGTTTTGCTGTAAATTAATTGCCCTATAGGAAACCCTTAGAAGTTTAAGAAGAGCGAAAAAATGTGAGCAGGGTGTCGGACACAAACTATAAACTAAAAATCATCAATGCCTCCCTTCAATGTGCATACCGTTTTAATTGTTTCCGCAATACTTTTTGTATTAGGATTGATTGGCGTGCTAACGCGAAGGAATGTGGTTTTCATGCTTATATCGGTAGAGATCATGTTAAATGCGGCAGGACTTGCTTTTGTAGCAGCAGGAGCAAAATGGCAGCAGCCAGACGGGCAGGTGATGTTCCTGTTCATACTGGCTATGGCTGCCGCGGAAGTTTCGATAGGGCTGGCATTGGTGCTGCAGATCTATCACCAGAATAAGAGCTTGGACGTGGGAAATATAACGGCATTAAAAGACGAGCCTTTGCCTGAAGAAATGGAAACATAAAATGGCTTAAATGATAAACGGACATTACAGTAAGTACCGGTTTCACTTTTAATTCAATAACTGGTTATTGTATGAATCAGTATTTATATCTTATACCTGCACTGCCATTGCTCGGGTTCCTCATTTTATCCCTGGCGGGGAAGCATTTGCATCAAAAAGCTATAGCGTGCATTGGCGCCGGCACAATATGTATAGCGGCGCTTATTACCATTGTGCTGGGCATTGAATTTTTTCAAAATCCTCCTGTTTCAGTAGCTTATACACAATTATTGTGGAACTGGTTTAGTGCCGGCAGGTTATCCGTTCCCGTTAGCCTTACTGTGGATACTTTAACACTAATATTTATATTCGTCATCACCTTTGTAGGAGCGCTTATTCATATTTACTCCACGGCTTTTATGCGTAAAGACCGCGACTATGCCCGTTTTTTTGCCTGCATGAATTTGTTTGTATGTTCTATGCTGGTACTGGTAATGGCCGATAACCTGGTGCTATTGTACCTGGGATGGGAAGGCGTAGGCCTGTGCAGCTATTTGCTCATTGGTTTCTGGTATGAAACGCCGGCCAATTGCCATGCGGCAAATAAAGCTTTCTATATTACGCGTATCGGCGATACCGCTATGATCATCGGCTTGTTTTTGCTGTTCAGAGAGCTGGGCACATTGCATATTCCTTCCATTCTTGAACAGGCGCCAAAACATTTTGAAACCGGGGATACAACTATTACGGTTATTGCCCTCTTATTACTGGCGGGCGGAATGGGTAAATCGGCGCAGTTGCCTTTACAAACCTGGCTACCCGATGCCATGGCCGGTCCTTCCCCGGTAAGCGCTTTGATCCATGCCGCTACCATGGTAACGGCCGGCGTTTATCTTATTGCACGCATGCATACCCTGTTTGAGCTTTCGCCGGTATCCATGACCGTTGTTGCTGTTACAGGGGCAATAACCCTTTTCGTAGCGGGTTGCAGCGCTATGGTACAAACGGATATTAAACGAATACTGGCCTATTCTACTATCAGTCAAATCGGGTACATGTTCCTTGCTTTAGGCGTAGGCGCATGGAGTGCCGCCGTATTTCATTTTTTTACCCATGCCTTTTTTAAGGCCCTGCTATTCCTGGCTGCAGGAGCGGTAATAGAAACCCTGCATCATGAGCATGCTATTTTTAAGATGGGCGGATTGAAGAACAGCATGCGGGTAGTGTTTCTCACTTTCCTGGCGGGCGCCGCCTCGCTGGCGGCATTGCCGTTGGTAACGGCAGGATTCTTCAGCAAGGATGCTATATTATGGTATGCCTGGAGTGCCGGAAACGGCAATGCGTTTTTATGGATATTGGCCATTGCCGGTGCTTTTATTACCGCTTTTTACAGCACGCGGCTGATGCTGGTTGTTTTTTGGGGCGAAAGAAAAACGCCTGCTGGCGAACCTGCAGGGAAATGGATAACAGCGCCGCTTATTATACTGGCCATCGCTTCGGTTGCGGCAGGCTATATAGAATGGCCGCACAATCTTATGCATTTTACGTTGTTTTCAGACCAGTTGCAGCAAGTATTACCCGCGGTTGTTGTAAAGCAACAGCTTCCTTCCGAATTTATTTTCCAGTGCATAGCAGCGCTTGTAACATTTGCAGGACTGTACACCGGTTACGTTTTGTATTACAGCAACAAAACAATATTGGAAGGCTGGCAGCGCTCAGCAGGGATGCAGGCAGTGAGAGGCTTTTTGCTGAACGGGTGGGAATTTGATGCATTGTACAGGACATTGTTCGTGCGGCCTTTTCTTTTCATTACCCGCATCAATAAAAAAGATGTATTTGATCAATTGTATAATGGTATCGCACAGGTTAATATTAATATCAACCGCCTGTTGTCGCTTACGCAAAACGGTTCATTGCGGTGGTATGTAGCAGGTGTGCTGATAGGTATCTTATTCATTATAACCATGCAATTATTATGATACTGGCAGTACTTATAATCCTATTGCTTATTGGCGGGCTGCTGTGCTGGCTGCTGGAACAGTGGAACAAAGTGCTTCCTAAATGGATCGCTTTATTTTCTGCTACCGGCGGTCTTTTACTTACGGTGTTTATCTGTTTGCAATATACAAATGGAGTACGGAACAGTAGCGGATGGTTCATCAATTACCAGCTTAGCTGGATCCCTTCTTTCGGCATCAGCTTTCACCTGGCTTTAGACGGCTTAAGCCTGGTGATGCTGTTGTTAACCTTTTTCCTGGGTATTTTAGCGGTGCTTTGTTCATGGAATGAGATCAAAGAAAAGCAAGGATTTTATTTTTTCAACCTGCTGTGGACGCTTGCCGGTATTTGCGGCGTATTTGTAGCGATGGATCTTTTTCTTTTTTACTTCTTCTGGGAGGTAATGCTTGTGCCCATGTATTTTTTGATTGCTATATGGGGAGATGCCAACCGGCGCTATGCATCCTATAAATTTTTTCTGTTTACGCAGGCAGGTGGTTTACTGATGCTGCTGGCTATACTGGCTTTGTATTTTATGCATGCAGCACAAACCGGCATCTATTCTTTTGATTATTTCGATCTCCTACATACTTCACCCGGGGCTGCTGCAAAATGGATCATGATGGGATTTCTGTTCGCCTTTATGGTGAAGTTGCCGGTTGTACCCCTGCACAACTGGCTACCCGATGCGCATGGCGAAGCCCCAACGGGCGGAAGTTTAATTTTAGCCGGGCTATTGTTAAAAACCGGCGCCTATGGTATTATTCGTTTTGTAATAACGCTGTTTCCCCAGCAGGCGCAGGCATTGGCGTGGTGGGCTATGCTGCTGGGCGCCATTGGTATTTTGTATGGCGCGTTCCTGGCTTTTGCTCAAACCGATCTGAAGCGGCTGATTGCCTACACCTCCGTTAGTCATATGGGATTTGTGCTGCTTGGTATTTTTGCTTTTAATGAAATAGCTATGGATGGGGTGGTTATGCAAATACTTACCCACGGTATCAGCACCGGCGCTTTATTTGTAATTGCCGGCATGCTCAAAGAAAGATTACACACCAGGGATATTAACCAGATGGGGGGATTATGGACTGCTATACCATTGATGGGTGGTATGACTATGGTGTTTACGATGGCGGCGTTGGGATTGCCTGTGCTGGGTAGTTTTATTGCCGAGTTCCTGGTACTCATGGGCGCGTTTTCCACTAATGCCGCACTAACGGTTTGGGCTACCCTTGGATTGATCTTTTCTGCCTTTTACGCGTTGCGGATGATGCAGAAGGTTTTTCTTGGTCCTCCTACGGTAACGGTACCGCTCAAAGATATGAGTGCAAGAGAATATATCATGATGGCCGCATTAACCATCAGCATTATTGTATTAGGGCTGTTTCCGCAGCCTGTTATAAATATGGTGAAAGATATAGCAGGAGTATTAGTGATAAAGCAGGCGCCTGCGCACTGATTTCCCGGTACCCGGCGTATCAAACATATAACTGTTGTATGAATGAACTTCAATTTGAAGCGCTTCTTCCTTTCATGGTGCTGGCAGCGGCTTCCATGGCAGTGATATTGCTCATTGCGTTTCGTATGAGCCATACCGTTATACAGGTAGCGGCATTCCTTATGGCATGCCTGGTAATCCTTGCCATGTGGTATGTAAAAGATACCCTGCCGCAGAAGGTATTGCCATTACTGGTAGTAGATGGGTTTGGCGCATTGTTTACGGGCATGATTATTTTTTCCATGATGGCCGTTGGCCTGTTTTCCTATGTTTATTTTGAAGAGCGGGAAGAGAATCCCAAAGAATACTACATACTGTTATTCCTCGCCACACTGGGCGCCGCCATACTTACCATCAGTGTTCATTTTATTTCCTTCTTTATAGGGCTTGAGGTGCTGAGCGTAAGCTTATACGCACTGATCGCCTACCTGCGCAACCGCAATCATGCCGTAGAATCGGGCATGAAGTACCTGGTGCTGGCGGCGGTATCTTCCGCATTTCTTTTGTTTGGCATGGCGCTTATTTATATGGAAACAGGCAGTATGGAATTTACAGTCATTGCGCAAAGCATTGGAGCATCTGCTTCTTCCGTGCTGTTCATGATGGGCTTTGGTATTATGCTGGTGGCCATAGGGTTTAAACTGGCATTGGCGCCTTTTCATTTATGGGCGGCCGATGTATACCAGGGCGCTCCTGCCCCGGTAACCGCTTTTATTGCTACGGTTTCAAAAATTGGCGTGTTTGCCGTATTGCTGCGCTTTGCCCAATCGGTTAACCTGCAGCAATACCCTTTGATGATGAATACCTTTTCTGTTATCGCCATAGCCTCTATGATAGTGGGTAACCTGCTGGCACTGCGGCAGCAAAATATAAAGCGGCTAATGGGGTATTCTTCCATTGCGCATTTTGGTTACCTCCTGGTAGCCTTCCTGCCCGGTAATGCCGCAGGAGTGGAAGCGGCGGCTTTTTACCTGGTTGCTTATTCCATTACCTTGCTGGCCGTATTTGGTGTTATTTCAGTATTGTCTACCCGTATGAAAGATGCTGAGGATCTGGCTATGTACAAAGGATTATTGTATAAACGTCCTGTATTAAGCACGGTACTGATCATTTCCTTCTTATCACTTGCAGGAATTCCGCTTACTGCCGGTTTTATTGCAAAGTTTTTCGTGCTGGCATCGGGTGTTCATCGGGGATTATGGCCTCCGGTTATAGTGCTGGTGATTACCAGTGTTATTGGTTTGTATTATTACCTGCGCGTTATCAGTACTTTATTTGCAGCAGCTCCATCAACAGGCAGTGTACCCAAAACCCTGCATCCTTTCTTCTATATTGCTACGCATGCCACATTAATAATAATGGTGATTATATTATGCTGGCTGGGTATTTTCCCGGGCAACGCAGTGGAGGGTATTCGCGCATTTTTACTTATTCGGTAATGAATTATTCGGCAATGCATGGATTTTTGTAAAGGCAGCTATTTTCATGATCCGGAAATAAATGCCTGTAATACCTGTTAACGGTTTATCGTCACCCGTCACGTACTCACCACTTACTTCTTGCCATTTACCCCTCACGCTTTCTCCATCCTGCCCGCCTCCTCTTTTACCAGTTCATATTCATAACCTTTTTGCAGCAGGTAATCCTGTAATTTTCTTTTTTTTATAAAAATATTCTTTTCCCCTTTCAATTGCTTCCATTTAGCAGCGGATAGTTTTTGCAGTGTTTGCCGGTAATGCTCCTCATCAATTTGCGCCAGGGCCTTTTTAATGCAATAGCTGCTTACCTGCTTTTCTTTCAGGGCCTGCTCTATTTTCTTTTTGCCCCATTGTTTAATTCTGAACCTGCCGCCTGCAAATTGTATGGCAAACCGCTCTTCATTCAAATACCCTTCTTCTATCAACTGCGCAACCATTAGCTCCGCTTCGTTTTTGAATAAGCCCAAATCGTATAGTTTGCCCATCACCTCTTTATGGCTTCGCTCCTGGTAAGCGCAGTAGTGCTTTATTTTGGGGAGCGCCTGTTCTTTGGAAACCTTACCGCGTGGTATCATATAACTATAATCTATCAGCCTGTTGGCCGATGCCGGAAGTTAGTGGATTAGTAGTTGATATTGTTTAAAAAAATAAGGGTAGTTTTATTGCCTTAATTCTATATTTGCCATAATCCTAATTTTAACCGATTTATGAAGTTTATTGTTTCCTCATCAGCATTGCTAAAGCAGTTACAGCAAATTAGCGGCGTTATCAGCGCCAACACGGTTTTACCTATCCTGGAAGATTTTTTATTTGAAATAGACAAGAACAGGCTCACCGTGGTGGCTACCGATTTGGAAACGGTAATGAAAATACATCTTGAAATTGAAGCCCGCGATAATGGACGCATATGCATACCCGCGAAGATTCTCATAGATTCCCTTAAAAACCTTCCTGACCAGCCGCTTACTTTTACTATTGACAAGAACTTTGGAGTGGAAATTACCAGCGACAATGGTAAGTATAAGGTAATGGGCGAAAACCCTGACAATTTCCCCAAAGAACCGGCGGCAAAAGATACCAATATGTTTACCATGAGCGCTTCCGCCCTGGTAACCGGCATTAATAAAACACTTTTTGCTGTAAGCAACGATGATCTTCGCCCGGCAATGACAGGCGTATTTTTTGAATTGGATCCCCAGGGAATTACGCTTGTAGCCACAGATGCGCACCGGCTGGTACGTTACCGCAAAACGGATGTGAGCTGCCCGCAGAAAGACAGTTTTATCGTTCCCAAAAAGCCATTGAATCTTTTAAAAACCGCTCTTCCCGATAATGAAGACGAGCTAAAAGTATCGTATAACAGTAACCATCTTTTTATTGATCATGGTACTACCGAACTGGTTTGCCGCCTTATTGATGCCCGCTTCCCGGACTATAAAGTAGTGATCCCCGCGGAAAACCCGTATAAAATGACGGTAAGCCGTACCGATTTTCAAAACGCGCTTCGCAGGGTGAACGTATTCAGTAATAAAAGTACCAACCAGGTGTCGCTTAGTATTACCGGTGCCGAATTGCAATTAGCCGCACAGGATATTGACTTTAGCTTTGAAGGTAATGAAAGGATGAACTGCCGTTACGAAGGAGAGGATATGCAGATTGCTTTCAACGCAAAATTCTTAATTGAGCTGCTTAATGCCACAGATAGTGCTGAAGTAGTAATGCAGTTATCAACCCCTGCAAAAGCCGGTATTATAACGCCTGCGGAAAAAGAAGAGAACGAGGATCTGCTGATGCTGGCCATGCCACTGATGCTGAACCAATAGCCTATTAATTTTTATGGCGTATGAACTTCATTACGGTAAGCAGTTTTGATAACTATATTGATGCCAATATTATACTTGGAAAATTGCAGCATGAAGGCATAACTTGTTTTTTACGCGATGAATATACTGTAACCATTGATCCCATACTAACCAATGCCATTGGTGGAATAAAACTAATGGTTCCTGAAGCCGATGCGCAACAGGCCGCAGACCTGCTGGCGCTTTTCGATAAAGAAAGAAGAAAACACATGGAATGCCCTAATTGTCATTCACATAATGTAGAGTATATCAGCAATCCACAAAAATCGGGCAACTGGTTAAGCGCTGTACTTACCTTTCTTTTTGGCAGCTATGCCATGAGTATCAAAAAGGTATACCATTGTTTTACATGCGGCTTCGAATTTGATGAATTACCCGATGCCCCTTCTCCTGCTTTTTCTCCAAATTGATCTCCAAAAAATCTTCGTAACTTTTCTGTATGAATGATTTTCTTCAATACTGGGAGCATATACCCAGCGCTCACCGGGTGCTGATATTGGTGGGAGGAATGATTATTTTCTGGCTGATAGAAGGTTATTATCCTTTATTCCGTTTTTCATTTAAAAGATACCGGCATGCCGGCGTTAACCTTGTTTTTTTAGCCTGTACGCTGGCGCTTAATATTATTTTTGGCTATACTACTGTTAAAGTATGCAGTTGGGTAACAGCGCATCAGTTGGGCTTGCTGTATTTATTTGCTATGCCGGTATGGGTAAAAATAATAGCTATACTTTTCTTCCTCGATTTTTTTGGACAGTATGCCCCGCATTACCTCATGCATAAAGTAAAATGGATGTGGAAATTTCATATGGTGCATCACAGCGATACCAAGGTAGATGTAACCACCGGCACGCGCCACCACCCCGGTGAGTGGCTGTTTCGCGAAACTTTTACTGTTATCGGGGTATTGGTACTGGGCGTTCCTGTGGGTTATTACTTTCTTTACCGCAGCGTATCTGGTTTTTTTACCCATTTTACCCACGCCAATATACGGGCGCCTTTGTGGCTGGATAAGCCATTTAGCTGGATATTCGTTTCACCCAATATGCATAAGGTCCATCATCATTTTAAGCGGCCTTTTACCGACACCAATTTTGCGAATATCTTTTCGCTGTGGGACAGGATGTTTGGCACATTTGCCTATGAAGATCCGCGTAACCTTACCTATGGGCTGGATGTGCTGGAGGGCAGGAATGATGAAGATATTGGCTACCAGTTCAGGATTCCTTTTGATAAAACGATAAAGACGGATTATTAATGATCATCCTATCTTTGAAAAAAATACTGCTATGAAGATCGTTGCCATGATTCCTGCCCGCTATGCCGCTTCCCGTTTCCCGGGAAAGCTGATGAAAATGCTGGGCGATAAAAGTGTAATAAGGCACACACATGACAATACGGTTGCCACGGGTTTGTTTGATGAAGTTTGGGTAGTAACCGACAGCGATATCATTTATGATGAAATAACAGCGCACGGCGGCAGCGTGCTGATGAGTACAAAAGAGCATGAATGCGGCAGCGACCGGATTGCGGAAGCCGCTGCGCAAATGGATATTGATATTATTGTGAATGTGCAGGGCGATACGCCATTTGTTGAGCGTAAGCCATTGCAGCAACTTATTGAATTATTTAAAGACGATACGGTGGAAGTGGCTTCTATGATGCGGCCGCTTGAGGAAAAAGAAATGATCCAAAATCCTAATATCGTAAAAGTTGTTACCAGCCTTAATATGAACTCCCTGCTGTTCAGCAGAAATCCCATTCCTTATCCACGCAACGAATCCATCCCTATCATTCACTATGAGCATATAGGAATATATGCTTTTACGAAGCAGGCACTACTACAATTTACAAAATGGCCGGTAACGCCGCTCGAAGATGCCGAAAAAATTGAATGCCTGCGCTTTCTTGAATATGGCATACCCCTGCGCATGACTATCGTTGATTATAAAGGTGTTGGTATTGATACACCCGAAGATCTGAAAAGGGCAGTGGAGTTTTTATAATTTCACTTTATATACAGTCTTCCCCAAATAATACTGCCGGTTATGCCATCACCGGCGCAAAGAAATTGCATACTTTTAATAAATGATAAACTACTATGAACTGGGTACTATTAATTATCGCGGGGTTGTTTGAAATTGGATTTGCATCGTGCCTGGGTAAGGCAAAGGAATCATCCGGCAGCTCAGCTAATATGTGGTATGCTGGTTTTTTTGTATGCCTGGCCATCAGCATGTATTTACTGGTAAAAGCCACGCAAACCTTACCTATTGGCACAGCGTATGCGGTATGGACGGGTATTGGAGCTGTTGGTACCGCTTTGGTTGGTATTTTTTTATTTAAAGACCCCGCCGATTTTTGGCGTGTTTTCTTCATCACTACACTTATAGGTTCTATTATCGGATTAAAAGCGGTTTCGCATTAGGTATTGCTGTATTAATCTTTCGATCTGCTTTTTATAATTGGAAAGAAAGGGTTGAAACACAGAAAAGTTAAAGGGGAAACCGGCGGCTTCCCGAAGGCATTGCTGTAAGGAAAATGAATCTTCTGTAACAGTATAAAAAAATTTATGCTGATGAAGCCATTGTGCAAGATACTCCTGCTCCGGCTGGCCCGGCGTAGGAACTAATATAGCTTTATGTTCTAATTGTACCAGGTCCATAACGGAAGTATAGCCACTACGACAGATCACCCATTCGGATTGTTGTATGGCAGTACCCAGCTCATCCGATGAAAGGAAGTTCACTATGGCTATACCCGCATCCGTATTTATGGTGTCATTATTATCCGGAAGTCCGCGTACTATCAATGTTTCCCCCTTATATGTTTTTAGTTCCTCCAATAGCAGCCGCTCCCATATGGTACGCCGTGGTTCAGGGCCGGACAACACGATCAGCAGATCATATTTCCTGCTTTCCTCCTTTTTTTTTAACCGCGACAGCGCGCCTATATATGTTGTATGAGGAGGTACTGCAGCAGGATGCGATAATTTGCCTGCCAGATTCTCCTGCCCTTCAAAATCAGGCACCCAGCATTCATCAAAATTTTTGAGATACCTGTAGTTCATCTTTTGCAGTAACCTATCTGCCCCGGGTCCGATGCCGGTTTTAATAGTCAACTGGTGGGTAATGAAAACAGAAACTGCTTTCCCGGAATAAAGCCCATAGCGGTTATCGCTTATTATAATATCAAAATGGTGCTCGTCCATTATTTTTTTCAGCCAATGTTGCTCGCGCTTTACAGCAGCTATTATTTTGGGAATTTGTTTGGCTATAGTCCACCTGAAATTAGATTTTGTGTTATGGTAAATAACATTATATCCGTCCAAACGTAAAAAGGGTACTAAGGGGAACTCCTTACGAAGCAGTTGCAGGCAGCTTCCGCCTGATGCTATCCATACGGTACAACCCCGGCTAACCAGTTCATTTATAATGGGTATACACCGGGTAGCATGTCCAAATCCCCAGTCTAAAGGCGCCACTAATATTTTTGGAGTATCCATACCGGAGTTACTGTTAAAGTAGTATTATTGTTAATGCTTTTGAAAACGCTTTTGCTGTAACAATAATTTAAAGATAATTTAGTTTAAATTTACACTACTTAGCAATTCAGGAAATAATGAGGAAAGGAAGCTATAAAATTTTTTTAATGTTGTTTCTGCTGATCGCACTTACAACTGCAGGCTGTGGTGTTTTTAAAGGCGGGCAAAAGGGTTGTGGTTGTCCCAGTAAAAAGGGAATGGTAGGTTATTAACGGAGCGAATACACTATCTATAATTGAAATCCTATAAGTATGAAAACATCCAATCGCGATTTACTTGTATTGTTGAAAGATGAAGCTATGACCAACCAGGCCATAGAACATGAAGTAGAGCAATTAAATGATCTTCTTTTTCATGCCGAGTCTACCGATGCTTTTTGCAGGGCAAATGAAGTTATTGACATGAATAAGTATAAGGTACTTCAGGATGAGAAGTTCCTGGTGCAGATGATGTACCAGACTGAACTGAAGCCTTTCATTTTTCTTTGCAATAAAAACTGATCATTTTCCTTCCAGTTTATCGCAATAATCAAGTGATCCTAATCTTAGCCGCACAGGAACTTTTGTAGCTTTTTCAAACTGCCATTCCTTTTTGCAAAAAAGCCCATGCAGGAACTATAATACCCTGCAGGTAATGCACCCGGCAGCACGCTTTCCATCTTTTTTAAACGCAGCATGCTGCGCAGCATTGCTGTACTATCTGCGTATACCGGCTGCTGTTGCCAAAGCTGGTTATAGTTTGATGTATAGCCATTATGTTGAGCCGGGTTCGCATATTTTGATATGCCGCCGTTATATGGCATTTGCGCCAGTCCGCAATTACAGCACATGCACAGCATTGTAAATACAGTCACCACAAAATATAATATCCCTTTCATTTATCCTGTAAAGATACTGCACAGGGCCTACAGGCTGTAATATTGTACGGTAAACCGGTTTTCTGCGCCTGTAACAATTTTCCTGTTACGCCGACTAATATATTTGCAGGTATAATAACAGCTTGGCTACAGATCAAATACAAAAACAGTTCCTGGAATTAATACAGGATAATGCGGGCCTCATACATAAGGTATGCCGGTTGTATTGTCATTCTACCGAGGACAGGCAGGATCTTTTTCAGGAAATTTTAGCACAGCTCTGGAAAGCTTACTCCCAATTCAGGGATGAGTCAAAAGTCAGTACCTGGATGTATCGTATCGCGTTAAATACCGCTATTTCGGGCTTTCGTAAGCAGCAGCGGAGGATCATAACCGTTGGCGAATTACCGGCAGAATCTGCAGATTTGCAGGAGCACGGCATACTGGAGCAAAAAGAACGGCTGGCGGTATTGCAACAGGCTGTTACCGGCTTATCTGATATTGAAAAAGCTATAGTGATGCTGTATCTTGAAGAGAGGAGCTACCAGGAAATGGAAGAAGTATTGGGTATCGGGCAATCCAGCCTGCGGGTTAAAATGAATCGTATTAAAGAAAAGCTGCGCCGGCATACCGGGCAGGCATAATAGCTTTTTTACTGTAGGTATATAAAATAGCAATAACAGTGGAATTAGAATATTTAAAGGAAATATGGAAGGATGCGGGTGAAGATAAGGCGATAGCCGTTGCGGGAAAGCAGCAGCTGCTGAACTTACCCGGCGCCCCGTCTCAAAACCTTGTTTCAAAAATGAGACGCAATCTTTTTTATGAGTTGCTTATCGTTCTTGTATGTGTTGCCGTTATAGCCATATTCTATTTTGTATCATTTGGTGGTCAGTTAAAAGAAGTAAGCTGGACATATATACTGCTGGCTATTGTTTTCATAATTTATTTTCATAAAAAAAATAAATTACTCAAAGACATGCAATGTCCGGCATGCCAGGTAAAACACAACCTCAGCTTACAACTGGCAACACTGGAAAAATACGTACGGCTTTACCTTATTGCGGGCACCGCAATGGCTCCGGTTGTTATGCTTTTCTTTTATGTACTGTTACATTACAAACACCTCGTTATTTTTCCTTCGGTATATGCCGGGAAAGAACCTTCGGCATTTACTTTGCTATATCTGCTGATTACCGGTATTTTTACCATGCTCTTTTATTTGCTAAACAGGTGGTATATAAGCCATTTATACGGAAGGCATATTCAAAAGCTAAAAACCCTGTTGCTCGAAATGGAAGAATGAAGTGGATTACGGTTAAAGAAATTTATTAACGATGCGAAAACTCTCTGTTTTATTTACTGCTTTTTTTGTACAGCATTTTTGTGTTCCCGCTGTTCATGCACAAACAAATGAGTATAAGGCGCTGCTCTGGGAAATTTCCGGAAATGGCATTAGCAGCCCGTCTTATTTGTATGGTACGGTACATATGATCTGTTCTGAGGATTTTGTAATGGGCGAACAGCTTAAAGAAAAATTTAAGGCCGCACATAAGGTTTTTCTTGAAGTAGACATGGACGATCCGGCCATGAATATGAAAATGATGCAGCTTTCCCTGTTGCAGGGTAAAAAGCTGAGCGATATATTCAGCGACAGCGATTATAATAAACTGAATATTTTTTTTCGCGATACCATTGGCATGCCGCTCACTTTGCTGAATACCATGAAGCCCTTTGTGCTGTTGAGCATGCTTACACTTAAAAGTCTTCCCTGTTCAGACCCTCAATCATATGAAATGACATTTGTAGAAATGGCGAAAGCGCAAAGCAAAGAAATACAGGGATTGGAAACCATTGAAGCGCAGATGAAAATATTTGACGATATGCCCGACAGCATACAGGTGCAGATGGTAATGCGCTATGTCAATGAATTTGATGAGCAGAAAAAAGAATTTGAAAAAATGGTTGAAGTGTACAAGCAGCAAAACTTAGATGCTTTATACCGGCATATTATGGCTTCACCGGATATTTCGGGTTCGGAAGAAACCCTTTTATATAACCGTAACCAGAAATGGATTCCCATTATGGAAAATGCCATACAAAAAGAAAAAATATTTTTTGCCGTAGGCGCCGGACATCTCGCGGGACCCAGGGGTGTGATTAACCTGTTGCGGGAAAAAGGGTATACGGTTAAAGGGATAAGAGATTGGGAAATACAAAGCGAAAAGTAAAAGATCCGAAGGAGATACAAAGAATCCGAAGCCAAATTACAAGCGCTCTTTTCAGCGCTCACCCACTCCCGGTTGCATTTGACTTCGGATTTAGGGTTTGAATTTTGCCTGTTATGGGCTTTTTTATCCAGCATGCCCTCCCCGATGAGTATAACGGCTCAGCAGTCAGGTTATCCTGAACTGCAAAGCGGATCTGTAGCAAGGCCATTTATTCCCAGGAATGCAAAGCCAGTATAGGTAAGCTGCTGTGGTAAGCCAGCTTTTTCGTATTGCTGCCTTTGAACAGGCTCGCCAGGAAGGAGTGTTTACGCGGAACGGTAATAATAATATCCGCGCTATACTCTTCCGCGAACTTATCTACTGCCGCTGTAAAATTTTCTTCCAGTACAAAAAAGTAATGCGGGTTATAATCTTTCAGTAAAGGTTCCAGCTTTCTTTTTTCTGTCATCTCCGCTTCGGGCACTGCCGTGTGGGTTGCGGTTACATGCACTACGTAGAGTTCGGGATGAAGCATATCCAGAATTTTTTTTAACGGTCGTAAAGGGGTGGTTGATTCCACATTTTTCAGATCAGAAGTAAAAATGGCACGATCAATTTTTTTGTAGGAAGCATTGCCGGGTATAATAAAAACCGGGCAAATATCCTTACTGATCACATTCAGTGTATTGCTGCCAATAATCAATTGCTCTATCTTGCTGCTGCCGGTAATGCCCATTACAATAAGGTCTGCCGCATTTTGCTTTACATATTTTTCGAGGCAGGGCGCCAGGCGACCTTCTTCCGCTACAACATCAACCGGTATTTTTGCCAGGCCTTCTAACTCCTTTTTCAGGTTATTTAAAGCCATAATAGCCACATTCTTCCTGGCATCCGGATCAATCAGTAAAGGGGTGCCATCAGAGCCCGCGATAATCGTTTCATACACATAATATAACGTTACGGTGCTGTCCGGCAGGTCTGACGCTAACTGAACAGCGTACTTAGCCGCGTTTACAGAAGGTTCGGAAAAATCTACCGGGGCAATGATCTTTTTCATGAATATATAGTTTAATTGACAAATGTAATTTTGAAGATACGAAATACATGCTTGCGTCTGATGATTTATGTAAGGGACATGACTGGTTATCATTAAGCGATGGTCAAAAATGTTAAAACGGATTCCCTGTTATGTTATTGCGCTCTTAACCATTGCAGGAGTTCAACAGATTGCAAGCGCCGGCAGATATAAAAGAAGCTGTGGCTGGTTGCTTCCCTGCCTTTTTTATTCAGGTATTCAAAATTATCTGCCAGGGTTTGTTCATCCGTCCGTGGCTTCACTCATCAGCCGGCCATTTTTGCCCTGCGTTTTCTGTAAGCGTCATTCAGGTAATTGGCTTTACCCATTGGCTGATCACTTTCAATGCAACAGGATAACATAATGCCCTGTTCAGCAGTATATATGATTTTTCTATATTGCTGCAGAGCCACTGTTCTTCTTCAGTGCCGAAGGTTGTATGGCCAAGACTTCTTTATTTGTGGAACCCTATTTTATTTTTCTGTATCTGACAGGTTAGATTACAATGATAATCCTTTAGTATAGTAAATACCGGTAGAAACAAAACTCAACCGCCGGGGAGCTATCTCAAAAGTGCCGGTATAGAAGATATGCCACTAAAACACAAAGTCCTGATCTTCCCGTTTTATTTTCTTCGTGGCTTCGTGACTGCTTTGTGGCAAAATATTACTTTTTATATGGTGAAGATTAGCAGTAGCTATTCATATCGGTGGATATAGATGGCACCGGAGGTTTTCACTTTTTTATGTTCCCAGGCCCCTGAGTCCCACGAAAAAACCTGTATGTCTTTACTGTAACAATGCCAGCAAGTGTTTTATCCTTACAACCGTTTCTTCCTTTCCCAATACTTCAGCAATATCAAACACGTGCGGGCCAAATTTTCCGCCTACCAGCATAATGCGAAGTGGCAACAACAGTTCGCCGGGTTTTATTTGATGCGCCGCAGCCATTTCTTTAAAGCCGGTTTCTAAGTCATGCGCATTCCAGTTGCCGTTTAATTCAAAGCTGCGGATCAGTTCGGCAAAGAACACCTGTTTGGCTTCATTCCATTTTGGTTTTACTGCGTCTATATCATACTTTTCAGGCGCCTTAAAAAAGAAACCAGCCTGCTCCACAAAATCGGTTAATAAAACACAGCGTTCTTTCACCAATTCCAATACCTGTATAAATTGCGCCTGGTCTGTTATGGCTATGCCCTTATTTTCCAATAGCTCCTTTACCTGTAACTCGTAACCTGTAACCTGCAACTTCTTTATCCATTCATGATTGAACCATTTCGCTTTTTCATAATCAAATTTGGCGCCGCCGCTGTGTACTCTTTCTATAGAAAATTTTTCAATCAGTTCGGCTTTGGTAAATATTTCCTGCTCCGTGCCGTCATTCCAGCCCAGTACAGCCAGCAGGTTAATGAAGGCTTCGGATAAAAATCCTTTTTCTTTAAAGCCTTCCGTAAGCTCATTGGTTTTTGGATCGGTCCAGCTCATGGCAAAAACCGGGAAGCCATATTTAGCGCCGTCCCTTTTGCTGAGTTTCCCGTTTGGTCCCAATATCAGGGGCAGGTGCGCCCATTGCGGCATGGCATCCAGCCCAAATAAATATTTCCATAGCAAAATATGTACGGGAGCGCTGGGCAGCCATTCTTCGCCACGAAAGACATGACTGATCTCCATTAAACGGTCATCTACTACCACTGCCAGGTGGTAGGTTGGCATACCATCGGCTTTCAGTAATACTTTATCATCAACAACCGAAGTATTAAAACTTACTTCCCCACGGATCATATCGGTGAAAGTTACCGTTTCATTTTCCGGCATTTTAATGCGTATTACATGCCTGGTATTTTCAGCTAATAATTTTTTTACTTCGTCTTCCGGCAGGGTAAGGGAATTGCGCATTTTAGCACGTATAGTAAGATCGTATTGGGGAGAAGGATTTTGCGCTGTTTTAAAATCTGCCCGCATTTTTTCGAGTTCTTCGGATGTATCAAACGCGTAATAGGCATAGCCTTCTTTTACTAACCGTTCGGCATACTGCCTGTATTGGGCTTTTCTTTCACTTTGCCGGTAAGGCCCGTACGCGCCGCCATGTATGGCGCTTTCATCAGGCTCAAGCCCCGCCCATTTTAAACAATTAAAAATATATTCCTCCGCTCCGGCCACATAACGGCCCTGGTCGGTATCTTCAATACGAAGGATGAAATCTCCCTGGTGCTGCTTTGCAAACAGGTAGTTATATAAAACAGTTCTTACACCCCCCAGGTGCAGTCCGCCGGTTGGACTGGGTGCAAATCGTACACGTACTTTTTTTGTTGCTGGCATAGACCGCAAAAGTAAGGGGGATAAATCAATCTTGCAGGAATACAATTACCTTAGCCTTAAACTATTTATCATGAAAAGAAGCAAATAAAAATAAGTAATGTTTTATTTTATACAGCCACCGTGGTGGTTAAAAAAGCTATACCCGGCATGTATATGGGAAATGGAGACTGATGAAAAGGTGATCTATCTTACTTTTGATGATGGACCCCATCTGCAGGCTACGCCTTTTGTACTGGATGAATTAAAGAGGCATGATGCAAAAGCCACTTTTTTTTGCATTGGCAAAAACGTAGCCCGGCATAGCGATATATACCGCCGTATTGTACATGAAGGACATCGTACAGGCAACCATACTTTCCATCATATGAACGGGTGGAAGGCTAATGATACAGCCTATTTAAAAGACATTGCCGCCGCAAGGGAATATATTGATTCCGGTTTATTCAGGCCGCCCTATGGAAAGATAACCAAATGGCAAGTCAGGCATCTTACGGATGCTTTTAAAATGAAAGTAATAATGTGGTCGGTGCTGAGCGCTGATTTTGATGCGAAGGTTACGCCGGAAACCTGTTTAAAAAATGTAATGCTTGGCGCTAAGCCGGGCAGTATTGTTGTGTTTCACGACAGTGAAAAAGCGTGGCGCAACATAGCCTATGCATTGCCGAAAGTGTTAATGCATTTTTCAGAGCGGGGATACAGGTTTGAGAAAATTAATTTGTAAAAACCTTGTTTTCACATAAAGAATAAATGTAGAAAAAAAACATATTAATAAATTGGGCCTGGGTGGAAACCCTGGCCCGTTTTTAATCCGTACCCTATGAAAACTAGGACTAAATTACAATTTTTTTTGATTTTTGCAAGAATTTTCATGTTTAAAATGAGGCCTGTCAAGCCTTTGCGCCGTATTTTTACGGTAACGTACGTAGTTTCACATGGACATTTTACCTGATTTTATTTTCCTTCCCGTTCTTACTCTTTTCTCGCGTTCAATATAAATCCAAATGTGGTACCCACATCTAATTTGCTCCGGATATGGATGCTTTGGCCATGCGCTTCAATAATGTGTTTACAAATAGCAAGTCCCAGCCCGCTGCCTCCTTCTTTTCTGCTCCTGGCCGCATCGGTCCGGTAAAATCTTTCAGATATACGCGGAATATGCTCTTCGCCAATTCCAATGCCATCATCGCTCACTTCTACCAGCACATGCTTTTCATCTGTTATATATGCACTGGCGGTTACATTACCGTTGAACTTGCCGTATTTTATGGCATTGTCTGTAAGATTAATAAGCACCTGCCTTATTTTTTCTTTATCGGCAAAAACAGTAATAGGTGTTTCGCAGCCTTTCTTTATGGCCAGTTTTATATCTCTTTTAGCTGCCAGCAATGAAAGGGAGTCAAAAACCTCGCGTATAAGATCCTGTACTACAAAATTTTCTTTATACAATATTTGTTCACCACTTTCCAGCCTTGTAATGGCGTCCAGGTCGCTCAGCATGTTTACTAAGCGGGTGGTATTTTTGGAAGCGTTATTCAGAAATTTTGTACTTACCTCCGGATTTTCGATCGCTCCGCCCAATAAGGTTTCTATATATCCCTGTATGGCAAAAATGGGCGTTTTTAACTCGTGCGAAAAATTTTGTAAAAACTCTTTGCGGAAAGCCTCATTTGCTTTTAACACTTCTATTTCTTTTTTCTTTTGCTCCGCCCATTTTTCTACATCTGCGCTTACTTCATCCATGCTTTTTTGCGGAAGCAGGCTTTTGTAATAGAACTCCTCTCTTTTGCTGGCTTTTGTTTGGTAAATGAATTTATAGATGAGCTTTATTTTGCGGTAAATAAATCGTTGAAGCGTATACAATATGAGCAGGTAGCTTCCAAGCATCACTATACCAAAAGCCAAAAAAAACACCCACCATAAGGGCTTCAGAAAAAATATGCCGGCGGCAACCGGAAGCGCGATAAAGAAAGCCGTAAAACCCGCCAACTGACCGGGCGATATATTTTTTGTAGTGAGCATACCGTAAAGTTATGATTAGTATTCGGGCAATATTATTCCTCCGCTTTATTTTGGAGGCGTTGCTTTAATATACCTAATTATATACAGCCGGCAAAAAATAATACATAACATGGTGCGGGTTAAGGGCTTGAGTAGTTTTTATATTATAATCTTATACCCTACTCCCTTTACGGTAATGATGCAATCTATGCCGAGCTTCTGGCGTATTTTTCTGATATGTACATCAATTGTTCTGTCGCCTACAATTACTTCGGTTCCCCATATCTGGCTTAAAATTTCGTTGCGGAGGAATACCCTCCCTGGTTTAGTGGCCAGCAGGTGAAGCAGTTCAAATTCTTTTTTGGCTAATATAACCTCCCTGTCATCAACCAGCACAATAAATTTCTGGGGATCAATCGTAATATTTCCTGCCTGCAAAATCTTATTATTTTCAGGCTGCTGTATTCTCCTGAACAGGGCGTTTACTTTGGAAACTAATATCTTGGGGCTTACCGGTTTGCTTATATAGTCGTCTGCGCCATATTCCAGTCCCCTGACATGTGATAGTTCATCATTTAAGGCGGTAAGAAATACAATAAGCGTATCGTGGTAGGCGGGCAATGCACGTAGTGTTTTACAAACTTCCATGCCGTTCTTATTAGGCATCATCACATCCAGCACAATCAAATCGGGTTTAAAAAGCTTTGTCTTGTGTAGCGCCTCCTCTCCGTCCTTTGCCGTAAGTGTTTCGTACCCCTCCCTTCTCAGGTTATAACTGATAATTTCCAGGATATCCGGCTCGTCATCAGCTATCAGTATTTTTTTCCCTTTCTGATCCATTAACAATATGTTTACGCAAAAATAATCCCGGCGGGTATACGCACCTAATAGCCCGGATTATGAAATTGTTAATCCATTTTCCGGTTTTGGCACTAAATTCTCCCGGTTAACGTTAGGTGGTAGAGCTATTGGTTAGCTTAAATACATACCTTCCGTTATGAACCAGGCAGTAACCTCCTTCAGCTATTATCCTTAATTTTGCAGCAGTTCAACATACTATGTATAAAACGATATTTACACTTCTATTACTGTTTCTTTTTGCCGGAGCGGCAACCGCCCATCTTGATACTTTAAAAAAGAAAGTAAATATAGCCCGGATTCGCTATCATGAAAATATTGAAAAAGAGCAGCAACTTGCCCTTCATTTTAACGGCGGAAACGGCGAATGGGTTAATGCCTCTGCAAACAAGGCTGTTAATGCATTGGTTACGCATGCATTAATAAAAGAAGTAGATATTTTAAAAGATTCCATAGAATCGGGTACCCGGATTGATCACAGGCTAAAAGTGAAATACCTGAGCGGACTGGAAAATCTTCTCCGGGGATTCAATACCGGCTGGCGTACCAGAACCTTCCATGCGGCACTTGCGGAGGAATTGATAGAAAACTATAAAGCCCTGATGGCAGCGGATATTAAAAACCAGGATATTCGCTCTATTGTACAAAATGCTTCCTATGAAGTGGGCAATATCAATATTAACGGCAGCGGAAGCGCCATGTATGAGAACCAGGGGTTTGAGGCGTCCAGGATCATTTTGTTCAGGAAATTCTGCCAGAAATATCCTGATAAAACGCTTGCCATGCTGGAGCAGTATTACCACGTTCCTTTTGCAGATAGTCTTGTAAAGGCGGCGGCCTACCGGAACCCCAATCAGCTATACGATTACGCCGCGGCCACGCGTACCCAGGCAGGCCGCCTGATCAGGAGAAATAATGATTCGCTTGTTAGGGCTATAGTGGCCATTGCCAGCAGTAAAAGCGGCCAGCAGTATTATCCTTTTCTTGATGAAATTGTACACGGGCGCTTAACCATGCCCGATATATTTCATGCTATGGATGATAACCTGCTGTATTACCGTTTGCTGGTGAAAACGCAGGTTGGTTATGCAGAAAGGCTCATCAAAAAAGATACGCCGCTGGCTTACGATAAATTATTATTTAAGCTGCAGGACCGGGCTAAAAATGTATTTATAGACCAGGTTAACGCCCTGCACGATCTGCCGGACAATGCCAGGTTTAAAATTACCGATCCGCTTACCCCGCAGGAATTATATTACCTGATTGTTTTGGGAGAGGATGTCATGTATACATCGAGCTATAAAGGCGTATTTAACCGCATGATGCAACGTATGGCTGTTCCTTCAGGAGATAGCTTACTGATGAGCGTCAGGTTTGACCGTTTTAAGAAATTCATCAGGCTGGCTGCCGGGTATAATAAACTGGATGAATTTTTGCAAACCATGCCAGACAGTAATTCGCAGCGTTTAATGATGGCTTTTGTGAGAGGGCTCGAAAAAAGCGGAACCCTTGAAGACGCGGTGGATGTGGCGGATTCGTACGGGAGTATAAAAAACCCATTGGTAAAAAAGCTGATAGACCAGGAAATTGAAAAGAACCTGTTACAGGCTCAGCGCAAACACGAAAAAAGGGCTATCGCCATATATGATATTTTACAAATTATTTTCCAGTCATCACAGGATAGTACGATTGATGTTTCCGCGAAACTCAATATACCGCCTGTATACCGTGTGAGCTATAAAGATCTTTTAGATGATAGCGGCCGGATTGTACAACAGGTTTTCTTTTATGGAGACCAGGATGGGAAAGAATCCTATACCAATTTTATGACGATGTTTACGGGCGCCGACTGGAAAGTGAAGCGTAATGCCGAATGGGTGGAAATAAAATCAACCAGGGGGAAACCGGTTTTTATTTATGCTAATTTACCATTAGATTATGAAAAGGGATTAGACTCTATAGCTCAAACGCACCTGCGCCAGTACCTCGAAAAAAATAATCTTGAACCCGGTATAACCATACACAGGGGACACAGTTACTGGGTGGGGTCTACTATCCGGAACCTTCCTCCCTCCTCTAAAATAGTTATATTAGGCTCCTGCGGCGGATTTCACAACTTAGACGATGTGTTGAAAACATGCCCCGATGCGCATATTATTTCTTCAAAGGAAGTGGGTACAAGAGTTATCAATGAACCCATTCTTAAAGCCATCAATGACAATCTGAAAGAAGGGAAAGACGTTGAATGGCTGCCTATATGGAAAGACCTGGCCGCCCAGTTTCCAACAGGCGATGCTAAAGAAAGGTTTGATAATTATATACCGCCTTATAAAAACCTGGGTGCGTTATTCATTAAGGCCTATACAAAGCAAATGGGTAATATAGAGTGAGGGTGAAGAAAGCAAATAATACGATAAATTCAAATCCGAAGCAGAAAGGTCAAAATTCGAACCTAAAGACCAAGAGTGCGGTGAGCGGTCAAAAGAGAGCGTATTCATCCTGTTGTTAGTATTTACGCACCTGACACCTCCATTTTAAAAAATCAGCCATCCCCCCAAAAAATAAGTTTCTTTGCATTTTCGTAAAATTCAACAGCAACATTATGTGGCAAAAGCTCGGGAAATTTGTATTGCGTTATCGCCTGGCGCTGTTAGTTGTACTATTTGGCAGTACTGCTTTTATGCTCTATCATGCTTTGAAGGTGCAAATCAGTTACGAATTTGTGAGAACCATTCCTGTTGATAACCCGCTGTATAAACAATACCTGGCTTTTAAAAAACAGTTTGGCGATGACGGGAATATGCTGGTTATTGGCTGCAAAACGGATAGCTTATTTGAAAAAAAAGTGTTTAATGATTACACCGGGTTGTATAAGGCATTAAAAGCGGTAGATAAAGTGGAGGGTGTGCTGAGTGTGGCCGGGGCGGTTAACCTCGTTAAAAATGACAGTACCCTAAAATTAGATGTGCAACCGGTATTCCCTCGGCAGGTATTATCCCAGCACAACCTGGATAGTGCTGTTGACGTTTTTTATTCCCTCCCTTTTTATAAAGGATTGCTGTATAACCCTGAAACAAAGGCCTATCTTATAGGTGTACGTATCAATAAAGATGTGCTGGGGTCCAAAGCAAGGGAAAAAGTAATTGCACAAATAGAATCCCTGGCTTACCATTTTGGCGAAAAACATAACATTGATATACATATCAGCGGACTGCCACTTATTCGCACCAACATGGCCATTAAGGTGGAAAAGGAAATGCGCTGGTTCCTGGTTGGATCCGTTTTAATTTCTGCTGTAATTCTCCTGTTGTTTTTCAGGTCGGTGAGCGCTACGGTGCTTTCATTGGGGGTAGTAATAGCAGGTGTAATATGGAGTATGGGTATCATGCATCTTTTTGGATATAATATTAGCCTGCTTACGGCATTAATACCTCCGCTTGTTGTGGTTATTGGTATCCCCAATTGTATTTACTTTCTCAATAAGTATCATACGGCATGGCTTCATACGGGGGAGAAGCACAGGGCATTAGTGGAAATGGTAAGCCGCATGGGTATTGTAACTTTGTTTTGTAACATTTCTGCCGCTATCGGGTTTGCTGTATTTGCTTTAACCAAAAGTGCTATACTAAAGGAGTTTGGTATGGTTGCCGGCATTAGCATAATGGCTATATTTTTTATTTCGCTGGCTGCTATTCCCGCTGTGTTAAGTTATTTACCTGCACCCAAAACCAGGCATATACAGTATTTGGAAACCAGGTGGCTGGACGAGGTGCTTACCCGTGTAGAAAGCTGGGTATTCAATCATACCAAAATAATTTATATAGTTACCGGTTTGATTATTGTGTTTTCCATTTCAGGGATGTTCCGGCTGGTATCGGTGGGGCATATGGTTGATGACATACCCCAAACCGATAGAATTTATACTGACCTGAAATTCTTTGAAAAGCATTTCAAAGGCATTATGCCCTTAGAGATTATTGTGGATACAAAAAAGAAATACGGCTTTGTGGGTATGAAGGCGCTGGATATTTTTCAGAAAATAGATTCGCTCTCCCGGTACATTGCTGCCAAGCCCGAAATGGCCCGGCCTTTATCGCTTGTTGAAGGGTTGAAATTTGCAAAGCAGGGGTTTTATGACGGCGACAGCGCCAATTATGCATTGCCCAATGCTTTTGACGGTGCATTTGTAAATGACTACCTGAAAGTGAATAAAGGAAGTGATAATGCCGGCAATACATTTCAGCAGCTCATGAACGCTTTTATGGACAGTACCCGGCAAAAAACCCGTATTAGTGTTAATATGGCCGATGTAGGGAGCAAAAAGCTGCCGCCCATACTGGCCGATATCAAAAGAAGATCGGATGAGCTTTTTGATTCAACAAAATACAATGTAGAGTTTACCGGTACCAGCGTTACATTTTTAGAAGGAAGCCGTTTTATCATCAGCGGTTTACAGGAAAGTATTATGTGGGCCTTTCTGCTCATTTCCCTGTGCATGCTTTATCTTTTTAAATCGGTAAGAATATTGATTTGCTCCCTCATCCCCAATATTGTTCCGCTTATGCTTACTGCCGGTATTATGGGATGGGTGGGTGTTCCGCTTAAGCCATCAACGGTTTTAATATTCGGTATTGCTTTGGGTATTGCCATAGATGTAACCATTCGCTTTTTGGTAAACTACAGGCAGGAACTGCCGGCAAACCATAATATGGTAAAACCTACTATCCTGCAAACCATCCGCCATACAGGTATCAGTATTATTTATACTTCCCTGGTATTAATTGCAGGTTTCAGTATTTTTATTTTCAGTGGCTTCGGCGGCACCAAAGCGCTCGGGTGGCTTACATCGCTTACGCTCCTTTCTGCTACGGTAACCAACCTGGTACTACTGCCCGTGTTGCTGGCTATTTTACATCGGCCAAAGCAGGCAAAATCTATGTAAGTTTCCCAAAGGAACCCGGTTGGGCTGAATAGCATTGCTGCGGATCATTTAAATTAAGTGTAAATGGAGGCAGTGTTTTTAATGGCCACCCCGCCGGATTAACGTTCTTTGGCCGGGAGCAGCATAACGGCTTAAAAGCAGCAAAACCTTATGGATTGTTGTCTGAAAGTGTATACAGTATTAAATTTTGAAAATTTAACAAAAATTTTATTTTCTCAATTCTCTGTATCTTTACAGCTTCATTTAAAACAAAAAAACATGAGAAAAAATTTATCACTGCTTACTGTGCTATTGCTATTTTCGGTAATAGCGTGGTCTCAAACAAAAACGGTAACCGGCCGCGTTACCGATGAAAGTGGCGGCCCGGTTCCCTTTGCTACTATAACAGTAAAAGGAACCAGCACCGGGGTTGCAGCAGATCAAAGTGGCAATTTCAGTATTACGGTACCCGCTAAAGCAATACTATCCATAAGCGCCGTGGGTTTTGAGGAACAGGAAGTGGCGGTTGGAAATCAGACTAACATAACGGTTAGCTTAAAAGCGGCTTCCGCCCTGCAGGAAGTGGTGGTTACCGCTTTAGGAATCAGGAAAGAAAAAAAGAGATTAGGGTATTCTATAACAGAAGTTAGTGGCGATGATATTGAAAAATCGAAAGAAACGAATGTAATAGAAGCTTTAGCAGCGAAGGTTCCGGGCGCGCAAATAACAAGCAGTGGCGGCACTCCGGGCGCTTCTTCTAAAATATTATTAAGAGGCAACTCTACATTTACGGGGAATAATTCTCCTTTAATGGTTGTTGATGGAATACCCGTAGATAACTCTACCTCGCAGCCCATTGGCGCGGATTATCCTTTTAACGTTAATCTTTCGGGCGTAAACGAATCCAATCGTGGTATTGATATTAATCCTGCCGATATAGAATCAATATCTGTTTTAAAGGGACCGGCAGCCGCTTCCTTATACGGCGCACGGGGAGGTAACGGAGCTATCATTATCACCACAAAAAAGGGACGGTATGGAACGGGCAGAAAACTTGGTATTACGGCAAGTTCAAGTGTTGAACTGTCTAAAGTTAATAAGCTGCCCGAATACCAGAAGGAGTATGTTCAGGGCAATGGTGGCGTTTATAGTAGTGGGACACCCAATAGTTGGGGACCCAAAAAAGAAAACGCGGGATTACCCATTTATGATGATAAATACGGGCAGTTCTTTCAAACCGGAACCAATTATACCAATAATATAGCAATAGACGGAGGGAGTGAAACTTCCATTTTTCGTCTTGGCATTGGTAATTCCCAAAACAAAGGGATTATACCCAATTCAAAATTCAACCGCACAAATATTTCCTTTTCTGGAGAAACCAAATTGAAAAACTGGCTAACGGTGGGCGCTTCCGCCAATTATGTTAATTCGGATGGCAGAAGGGTTCAAAACGGAAGTACAACCGGCGGGGTTATGCTAACATTGCTTCGTACACCTATTAACTATAATGTTGATGACTACATTGATCCCTTAACAGGAAGGCAAACGCAATATTATTCTGTTTATGACAACCCAAAATTCACCGCATATAGAAATCCATATACAGATAATACAAATAGATTATATGGAAACGTCTATACTACTATTTCAGTTTTAAAGGATTTAAGCATTGACTGGAGAGTGGGGGTTGACTATTATAATACCGATTCAAAACAGATATACGATTTGTCTTCTACGGGAAATGACGCTGCCGATGGAACAGGCCAGCTTAACTTATCCAATAATGCTAACCGGCAAATATCTTCTAACCTAAATGTGAAATATAAAACATTTATAACCAAAAATTTAGAAGTTAATATTTTAGGTGGTTACAACCTTTGGGATAACCAAAGTAAATTCTACTTTCAAAGGGGAAGCCAGTTTCTGGTTCCTAACTTATATAACCTGGGGAATACGGCAAACCTGTATGGCAGCAATACCGAAATATATGAACAAACCAATGGCTTATATGGAGAAATTGGTTTTAACTATAATGCTTTTCTTAACCTGACTGTTGCGGGAAGAAATGACTGGACAACAGCATTCGGCAGGGGAGGAACTTCTGTATTTTATCCAAAAGTTGACCTGGCATGGATATTTTCAGAGCATATTCCTGCTAATGATATCCTAAGTTATGGCAAGTTAAGAATGGCCTATTCTGATGCCGGAACGGGTCCTGACCCTTATACATACAGTAAGCTAACTTATTTTATAAAACCGTTTATAACTGATGGGGCTACAAACGGGAACTCTTTTCCTTACCTGGGACAAGGCGGTTTTGCACCCTCCAATGTTCAATATCCGGGAGGATTAATTCCGGCGCATGTAACCGGAAAAGAGATTGGATTAGAACTCCGCCTTTTAAAAAACAGGGTTTTTATAGAAGCAACATATTATAACCAAATTTCCAAAGACAATATACTTACCAAGCCTGTTGCACCCAGCACCGGGTACCAGTATGAAATTGCTAACTCCGGCGAAGTGGAAAATAAGGGGTATGAGCTTGCATGGGGATTTGATGTAGTAAAAGGAAAAAATGTGCAGTGGAGCATTGGTGGCAACTGGAGTAAAAATATGTCTAAAGTATTATCCCTGGCAGACGGTGTAACAGAAATTCCCGTGGAAAGCGGTTTTAGTGAAATTGGCGCGTATGCTATTGTAGGCCAGCCATATGGTGTATTTTATGGTTCAGCCTGGGAGCGTAATGCGGAGGGAAAGATTTTGGTGCTTGATGATGGAAGAGCGGTAAAAAAAGAAGTGCAGGTTGGTATCGGAAACCCTAACCCCGACTGGCTGATGGGCATTTCAAGCAATCTAAACTTTAGAGGAGTTGCTTTATCCGTTCTTTTTGACATTCGCCGCGGAGGTAAAATATGGAATGGCACATGGGCGCGTTTACAAAGGATTGGAGTAACTGATGAATCTGTAAATCGCGAGCAGGAATATGTGATAGATGGCGTGTATGCGGACGGTACCGCAAAACCCGGAGAAAAAAATACGAGTCCTGTTTCCGCTGTTTATTATTTCCAAACCTTTAAGGGTGATGGAGGTAACTATGCGGCTGAAAATGCCATCCAGGATGGATCATGGTTTCGTTTAAGGACCGTAAGCCTTGGGTATAGGTTTAATTTTACCAAAGCATCCAGCGTAATTAATTATTTAGATATCGCTTTTACCGGAAGAAATCTCTGGCTAAATACAAAATATACGGGTGTTGATCCTGAAACGAGCCTTACCGGTGGCGGATCGAACCTTGGCGGATGGGATTATTTTAATAACCCCGGAGTAAAAAATTATGGAGTTACGCTGAAAGTGGGGTTATAATTTCTTAAATATCCCGCCTCTTTGCTTATCTATCAATTTAAAATTTAATAAAATGAAATACGCTGAAATAAAGGGAATAAGCTTAATAAGTATCTTGTTTATTTTGCTTATTGGCTGTAAAAAAGATGATAAATATTTTGTTAGCCCTAACGACCCAACTTCCGCAACGCTTCCAACCTTATTGGCAGCTTTAGAAGTTTCCACTATAAACAGTTATGAAGGCGACCTTGCCCGTACCGCAGGTATGTTAGTTCAACATGGCGTTGGTGTAGAGGGGCAGGCAACGCAAGTGAATGGGTATACCCTTTCAGAAAATTCATTCGATAATCAATGGTCGCAAATATACCAGGCTATAAATTCAGGCGATCAGTTATTAGCGATTTCAGGGGGAGATGAGAATCCCCGTTACCGGGGGATAACCAAAATAGTGATGGCCATGAACTGGGGACTGCTTACCGACTTATGGGGAGACATTCCTTATACTGAAGCGGTTGCGGGAATAAAGTTTCCCAAATATGATTCACAGGAAAGTGTGTTGGCAGGTATTCAAACCTTGTTATCAGAAGGGATTACTGACCTTGCATCAGCGGCTGATCAGAATGCTTTTTTGCCGGGGGCTGACGATATTATTTTTGGAGGAGATGTTGAACTGTGGTCTAAAACCGCGTGGACGCTAAAGGCCCGTTATTTAAACAGGCTTTCCAATAAAAGCGACTATAATCCAACAGATATTTTGGATGCTTTATCGAAAGGTATCGCCAGCCAGGATGATGATTGTATGGGTAAGCATGGCGATGGAGATAATGACCATAACCAATGGTACGATTTCTTAAATGAAAGAGCGTATGTCACCGCTTCTGCCCCTTTTGTAGATTCCTTGTTATTGCGTCCTGCTGATACACGTATTTTTTATTATTTTGATTCTTCCGGGTTTGGTAATACCGTTGTAGGCAGCCCGGTAGCGGTACCGGAAGTAGATGTTTCTTACTGGGGTTCTTACCTTGCAGCAGGAGCAAATACACCAACTCCGCTTGTTACCTATTTTGAAGCGCTTTTTATTAAAGCGGAAGTATTGGCCCGCCAGGGAAGCGCCAATGCTGCTGATGTTTTAAATGATGCTATTAAAGCGTCTTGTAAAAAAGTAACCGCCGGAGCATATGATGGTTCTTCCATCGCCACTTATACAACTGCAAATACCACTGTAAGCAGGGTTATGTACGAAAAATGGCTGGCTATGTTCGGGCAGGTTGAGGTATATACTGATTACAGGAGAACAGGGTATCCTAATTTAACACCTAATCCGTTAGGGGCAACAAGCGGCCATATTATTCCAAAGAGATTTCCTACTCCATTGACAGAACGTACGACTAATACCAATGCGCCTACACCTGCTATTACAGATCCTGTGTGGTGGGCGCAATAATTGCTATATACATACATATAGCAGAACGCCTTACCTGCACTTAAAGCTCATTTAATATTAAAAAAAGACCGTTGCAAAACGGTCTTTTTTTAATATTAATATATCCAAAGTTTTGCTACACTACCACCAGTTCATAAAACCTGTCCGGGTGGAGGTATTGGTTGGCTAATTCCTGTATCTCTTTAGCCGTAACGCTTTTAATATCGGCAACAGATGTATAAAAATAATCTTCGTCCAGCTCATTCAGTATAATGTTCTTCCATCTGCCTATAATATGGAATGGGCCGTCAAGATCGCCCAGTATAGTTCCGATGAGATAATTCTTTACCAGCAGCAATTCTTCCTCCGGCACTGTTTTTTCACGCAATACCTGCATTTCTTTATACACTTCGCTAATGGTGGCTTCACAAACTTCTTTGCCGGCTTCGGCACTGATCATCCAGGCTGTTTGCTGCATGTGGTTTTGTATATAGCTGTGTATGCCGTAGGTATACCCTTTATCTTCTCTTATATTGCTCATGAGCCTCGAACCGAAATAACCGCCAAACAGCGTATTCAGTACCTGCGCTTTGGTAAAATGCGGGTCATGCCTGCCGGGGAAATGACTGGCTATACGAATGGCGCCCTGGATGCCTTCCTTATCATTAATGATCCGGTATTTTTTTTCTGCAGCGGCTTCTGCAGGGTGGGTGATATGCGGTAACTGCGCTTTGTTTAACGGTAAGCTTCCGAAACTTTCATTCAATAGCCATTCAATATTATGTGGCAGTTGGCCGGCAACAAATATAGTGCAGTGCCCGTTTACATAATACTGATCAAAAAACCGGCGGAGTTGTTCCGGCTCCAGCGCGTCATATGCTGTGGCAGAGCTGTATTTGCCATAGGGATGATTAATACCGAACAAATACTCATCAATTAACCGGTTAGATACAAAGTCGCATTTCTTAAGGTTTACCTCAAGTTTTTGTTTCATGTTTTGCCTGTAAATATCCAGTTCCGTTTCAGGCATAGCAGAATCGGTGATCAGTTCCTGTATAACAGGCAATAGCTCATGCAGGTGTTTGGTTAAACTGTGCAGGCTAAGGATAGCGGTTTCATTATAACAGGCCCGGTTAAGGTAGGAGCCGTAATACTCAAAGTGCTCGTTAATGCCGAACGCGTTCCTGCCGGAAGTGCCGTTCTTGAGCATGTGATTGGTAGTGGAAGCAACCAGGTTGTTAGGTTCATACCAGTTACCTGCTTTAAAAACCAGCTCTAATTGTACTACCTCTTCGGCACCCGCATCAATGGCATATACAGCCACACCGTTGTTTAAAATAAATTTCCGGAAAGGCTTTAATTCAAGCGTATAGTCTATTGCGTCTTTAATTGCCGGTACCAATTGTCTGTTCACCATACTAAAAGCTTTCTGTTTTAATGATTACCGAAGTAATACATGGTACTACTGTTATTGGGGTCAAACGTTAGCACCGCTTCCCGCTGCAGCTCTGCGGCGGTAACCAGCCGGTACCTGTCTAACTCTTCATTGATCATGTTGGTATTACCCAGCAGGGCGTAAAAAGAAAGGCTGCCTGCCCTGTTCATCAAACTCATGTCTTCAAAAGCAATCAGGCTTTCCGTTTTATTTTTTACTTTCTGTAATTCTTTTTCTTCAACAGGGGTATCTTTTATTTTTTGGAGTTCCGCCTCTACGGCCGCTTCTGCCTCTTCCATTTTCACTCCCTTCACTAATTTGCCTTCAATGGCTGCCAGCCCGGCGTCTATGCTTCCAAAATGATAACAGCCAATATTACTGAACAACTGTTTTTCTTTTACCAGCGATTGAAACAGCCGTGAGGATCCGCCGCCGCTCAATATTTCTGTAAGCAGGTCCGTTGCATAATATCTATGGTCTGTGCGTGAGCAAATATGCCAGCATTTATAAAATGCGTCTACAGGCACATTAGCGTGAACTTCTAATTTGCGCGGAGCGGTTTGTTCGGGCTCCTGCGGAAGATGACGGATGTATTTTTCCCCGGAAGGAATATCACCGAACCATTTTTCTGCGAGTTGTTTTACCTGTTCAGTGGTAACATGCCCCGCTACCGTAAGTATGGCATTTGCCGGGCGGTAGTGCTTAAAGAAAAAGCGCTTAACATCATCCAGCGTTGCGTTTTCAATATGGCTAAGCTCCGCTCCAATGGTCATCCAGCTATAAGGATGCTTTTTATAGGCAAGACTGCGCATTTTATGCCATACATCGCCATAGGGCTTATTGAGGTAATGCTCTTTAAATTCTTCGCTTACTACTTTGCGTTGTGTTTCTAAGCTTTTTTCGCCAAAGGCCAGGCTCAGCATCCTGTCGCTTTCTAACCAAAAAGCGGTTTCAATATTTTCTGCGGGCAACTGGCAGTAATAATTGGTAAGATCGTTGGTGGTATATGCGTTATTCTCTCCTCCGGCACGCTGCAGTGGTTCGTCATACGATGGTATATTCACAGAGCCGCCAAACATCAGGTGTTCAAACAAATGCGCAAATCCTGTTTTTGCAGGATCCTCATCCCTTGCCCCAACATCATACATTACATTTACTACTGCCATAGGTGTGGCGTGATCTTCATGCACCACAACCCTTAATCCGTTTTGCAGAACAAACTGTTCAAATTGTATCATAGTTAAAAATTCCTGTAGCTTAGAAAGGATTGCAAAATTAGGAGGAATATATGGAAAATGGTTTTAAATCAGAGAATGCTGGCAGGTTTCAGCGTAAGCACAACAAGACTGTCGCTGCGGTTTACAATAATTTTTATTTTTTGACCGGGCACCTGCAGCAGGTTTTTATACGCTTGAATATTATTGGAAAGGTTATTGCCCACGCTTACTAAAATGTCGCCGGTTTTAAATCCTGCTTCCTCTCCGGGTGAGCCGGTTATTACATCTTCCACCTGTATTTTGCCCTCAACAACATAAATACCTAAACCCGTGTATGCGTAATCGAAGGGAGAACGGTAATGTGAATTAGGGATAAGATGTATTTCGCGCCTGGCATAGTTAAGCGTTACATTAAAGCGCCGCAGCAAATCATTTCCTACCAGGCCTGCCAGGTAGGGATAAGCCGTAATGTTATAGATATCTTCAAAAATATAGGTAGGCACGTTACGAAAACGATAAGGACCTATCCGCACTTCCTTTACCGTGGTTAAGCGCATCTCCATTTTACCGCCGAGGCCTTCTGCCTGTGTAAGCACAGGCGTCTTGTTTGGATTGAGTACAGCGCTGTCCCTGCTAAAGCTATCGGAAAGCAAAAAGCACAATCCTGCCCCGGAATCAAAATAAAATCTCGAATTAAACCGCCTGTCATCTCTGAAATCTGCATGCATAATAGGGATAGAAGTGAGCAAAGGCTTTAAAATGTAGCCGCCACGCTGGTATTTAAAATCTCCCTGCGAATATACCGACAGGAGCAGGTTATCATAATCAAGATGAACAATAAACCGGCTGAAAAAACTGTATCCTATTATACCATCTATTTTAAAACCGTATACACTGGAAAGAATTTCATAGTCATTTACATGAAAATTAAGACTGTCTAATGATAATCCGGGTAAATGAAGAGTGGCATTGTATAAAAAATTCACTTTGCGTATACCCGCTATGCCGCGTATGGTTCTTTCTGATGGCTGCGTGGGTATGGATAATGCGCTTACGGTAGCGGAATCAAGCGAGATGCCGCCACTTCCTGTGTCTAATATAAAATTCAACGTATCGGGATAATGATTTACGCGGGCCTGGATGATGACCACACCGCCGCTAAACTGCTGAAATTTGAATTGAGTGATGAGCTTTGCAGGTTCACCTGAAAAGGATCCCTGGCTGGCAATAGGTAACGTGCAGGATAGCAGAACGATAACAAATAAAAAACAGGCAATTATTTTTTTCATATGTAGTTCATAAATTTAATTCTTTTTGTATAGAAAATCCGCCCGTTCATCATACATAATCTTATTACTTTTGCAAATACAGGCTGGTATGCCTGTTAAGACTATGCATTACAGTGCTATGCTCATTTTTTACGTGAAGAAGCTATAAACTATGATGAATGTTGGAGATGTTTTACAAAAAGCGCTGCAATTCGGGTTCCTTACAGTAGAAGAGGGAATGTTTTTGCATGAGAACGCTGCGTTAACGGAACTCATGTATACGGCCGATGAAATGCGCAAGCTGCAAGTTCCTCATGGAAAAGTTACCTGGCAGATAGACCGCAATGTAAATACCACTAACGTATGTATTGCTAATTGTAAATTTTGTAATTTTTACCGTATTCCGGGTCATGCAGACGCGTATATAACGGATATGCCTGCCTACCGCAAAAAAATAAAAGAAACCATTAAATACGGAGGCGATCAACTGCTGCTACAGGGCGGGCATCATCCCAAATTAGGCCTTGATTTTTATACCGGTACCTTTCGTGCCATAAAAGCGGAATTTCCCGATATTAAGCTGCATGCGCTTGGTCCGCCTGAAGTGGCACATATTTGCAAGCTCGAAAAAATGAGTCACCACGATGTGCTGAAAGCATTAAAGGAATCAGGACTCGATTCTTTACCGGGCGCCGGTGCGGAAATATTAACAGACAGGGTGAGAAGGCTGATCAGCAAGGGAAAATGTGGCGCGCAGGAATGGCTTGATATTATGCATGAAGCGCATAAATTGCATATCACTACCAGCGCCACTATGATGTTCGGTCATGTAGAAACCCTGCAGGAAAGATTTGAGCACCTGGTAAAGATCCGTGAAGTGCAAAGCAGGAAACCTGCAGACGCGAAAGGGTTTTTAGCGTTCATTCCGTGGACTTTTCAGGATGTGGATACCTTGCTTACCCGCATACGTGGTGTACATAACCTTACTACTGCAGAGGAATATATACGCATGATTGCACTTTCCCGTATTATGCTGCCCAATATAAAAAACATACAGGCCTCATGGCTTACGGTAGGTAAAAAAACAGCGCAAATTTGTTTGCATGCAGGCGCCAACGATTTTGGCAGCATTATGATAGAAGAAAATGTGGTTAGCGCTGCGGGTGCGCCTCACCGGTTTACCTACAAATCCATTCAGGATGCCATACGGGAAGCGGGCTTTGAACCACAACTGCGGAACCAGCAATACGGATGGCGCGAGATACCTGAATTAATTGAGGAGCAGTTGATTGATTATTAAAAGTGAAAGGTCAGCAGTGAGAAGTGAGTGGCATCTGCAGTTGATGGCAGACTGGAAGCCATAGCATATACAGTGATGTTACAGCTTCCACAAATATTTTATTCCCACGCGTTACGCGGTTCATTTAACTGGTTGTCAATATCAGTCGGAGGTTGCCTTGTCATTGCCCCTTTATATTTGGCAATCTAATTGTGGGTTGCGTTTTTTCTTTTCCCATGCAGGAACTCACCACTCACCACTCAGTACTCACCACTTCTTATTCACTCACTACTAACCTGAAACCATTGCCGTGTATATTCACTATTTCAATATTGGGGTCTTCCCTAAGGTATTTTCTGAGCTTGGCAATATACACATCCATGCTTCTTCCGTTAAAATAGGTATCGCTGCCCCATATGCGCTTTAATGCAATTTCCCTGGGCAGCAAATCATTTTTATATTCTGCCAGCATTTTCAGCAATTCATTTTCTTTGGGCGATAAGGTTTGTGTTTTTCCGGCAATAATGAGCTCCCGTAGTTTAGGATTGAAATGATAGTTGCCCAGATCAAATTCTATATTGGCGGCATCCTTGTTCAGGTCGTCATTGCGTTTAAGTATGGCTTTAATTTTCAGCAGCAGTACCTCACTGTCAAAAGGCTTGGTTATATAGTCGTCCGCCCCTAATTTATAACCCTGTATAATATCTTCTTTCATTGTTTTTGCTGAAAGGAAAAACAATGGAATGTCAGGATTGATGTCCCTGATCTCTTCCGCCAGCTTAAAGCCATCCATGTTAGGCATCATTACATCGAGCAGGCAAAGCTCAAACTTTTCGCGCTGAAAAGCAGCCAACCCCAGGCGTCCATCCCTTTCTAATGTTACATCGTAATCGTTGAGCTCAAGATAATTTTTCAATACCAGCCCCAGGTTCTGATCATCTTCGCATAACAATATTTTGTGCTTTTGTGCTTCCATAATTCAAACATTTAGTGACAAATAAATATAATTAGTTTCCGCTTCATGATAAAAAGCGAATAATCTTTTGTTAAAAGGTATTAAATATACGAATCTTTATTTTTGCAGCTAAATATAAAAGATCATGCGGTTAACACCGGAAAACAAATTTAAAAAGCTGATTGTAATAGGAGACAGGCTTTTGATAAAACCCCTGCAATCTGATCAAAAAACTGCCAGCGGCTTATATCTTCCGCCCGGCGTGCAGGAAAAAGAAAAAGTGCAGCAGGGCTATGTTATTAAACATGGGCCGGGTTATGCAATTCCAATGCCTGTTGAAAGTGAACCCTGGAAAACCGAAGAGGAGCAGGTAAAATATATTCCACTCCAGGCAAGGGAGGGCGACCTGGCCATTTTTTTATTAAGCGGGGCAACCGAGGTAATGTATGAAAATGAAAGGTACTTCATTATTCCGCAAAGCGCTATATTAATGCTGGAAAGAGAAGAAGATATATAGGAATAATTATAGCCGGATTCCCTTAATCCTTTAACTTTCCTGAAAATTATTACTATGCCCGATAAAAACGCATTTATACCATCCGTTAATGCCGGTTATACTTTTAAGGGTGAAAGCTTTGTATTAGGCGCTGCCATGCTGGATGGGCAAGTGCTGAGTGAAGCCATTGTTCATTTGCCGCTAAAAACAATGAACAGACATGGATTAATAGCAGGCGCTACAGGAACAGGGAAAACCAAAACGCTGCAGGTTATTGCGGAAGGATTAAGCAACGCCAGCGTGCCAGTATTGGTGATGGACATTAAGGGCGATTTAAGCGGTATAGCGGAACCGGGTGTACTTAATGATAAGATTAAGGAACGGTACGGTAAAATGGCGCTGGAATATGTTCCCGCATCTTTTCCGGTTGAACTGATGAGCCTCAGCGAAGAGAAAGGCGTTCGGTTACGGGCTACAGTTAGTGAGTTTGGTCCTGTTCTAATTTCAAAGATACTCGGATTAAACGATACGCAACAGGGACTGGTGGCGCTGATCTTTAAATATTGCGATGACGGGAAAATCCCTTTGCTTGACCTGAAGGATTTTATTAAAATGCTTCAGTATATCAGCGATGAAGGAAAGGCTGATATAGAAAAGCAATATGGTAAAATATCTACTACCAGCACGGGTACTGTATTGCGGAAGATTATAGAGCTGCAGCAGCAGGGCGCTGATGTGTTTTTCGGGGAGCCTTCTTTTGAAGTGGATGACTTAATGCGTATTAGCGATGACGGCAGAGGGATCATCAATATTCTTAGGGTAACAGACATGCAGAACCGCCCCAAGCTGTTTTCCACTTTTATGCTGCAGCTACTTGCTGAACTATATGCGGTTTTACCTGAAGCCGGCGACTTGGATAAGCCGAAGCTGGTATTATTTATTGATGAGGCCCACTTAGTATTCCAGGAGGCAACAAGTGCCTTGCTGCAGCAAATAGAAACCATTATTAAGCTGATACGCTCAAAAGGGGTGGGTATTTTCTTTTGTACGCAAAACCCGCAGGATGTACCCGCATCCGTTTTAAGCCAGTTAGGTTTAAAAGTGCAGCATGCTTTGCGGGCATTTACTGCCGCCGACAGAAAAACTATTAAGCAGGCAGCGGAAAACTATCCCGAAACTGCTTATTATAAGGTAAACGACCTGATAACGGAGCTGGGTATTGGCGAGGCATTGGTAACCATGCTCAATGAAAAGGGAATACCCACTCCCCTGGTACATACTTTACTTACCTCGCCTCAGTCGAGAATGGATGTATTAACAGATGCGGAGATTGGTACGTTAACAGCCCAGTCTAAATTAGTAAAAAAATACGCGCAACCGGTTGACCGCGAAAGCGCTTATGAAATATTATCCGCCAAATTAGATGAAGCAGAAAAAAATTCCGCTGAAAAAGCCATAACCAAACCTGCTTCAAAGCCCGAACCTTCTGTTATTGAAAAGGTTTTAGATAATCCTGTATCAAGGCAGGTGCAGAGAACGGCCGCTGCTATTATTACCAGGAGTTTATTAGGCGCGTTGGGATTAGGAGGAAGGAGCAGTTCAAAAAAGAAAACAAGCTGGTTTTGAACACTTTAAGAAATCTTCATTAAGAAAAGATAAAAAGATATACCATTTTTAATAAAAGCCTTAAAGGTAAGTAGAAGAAAATATTAAGTGAATACCACTAAAAGGGTATTGTTGGAACAAGTATCCTTGTTATCTTTGACCCGGTTTTTCATAGGATATTGGATTTTAAAAACGGGCTGGATTTCTATCCTGGCCCTTTTTTTTTTATACTTACTTTTCCGCTATACCCTGCTTCACTCATCTCTATGTAGTTTTCAGCCAGTAAATGATCAATTACCTTCCATATTTTTTGCTCATCCGCCATCCGGAGTTGCTGCATCAGTTCATGTATAGTTAAAGGTCCCTGCCCAAGTGCCCTTGTAATATCAGCCTGCAATAGTAGAAAAACGTCATTAGAAAGCTTCGTTTTCTTTTTTTGAATACAATTATCACAAATTCCGCATGGCTTTGCGGTATGATCATTAAAATAGTTGGCTATAATTTGCGCATGGCAATCCTGTATGTTTTTTGCATAACGGCTTATAGCTTCCGTTTGCTGTATTAAAACGGCTTTTCTTTTTTTATAATTGACCGTATTAATCGTAAGGTTATCTGTTATTACCCTGTTACTCAAAAACCGGAGCTGGGGTTTATCTTTCTGAGGCTCGTATTGAATAAGCCCCCGGGACTGTAGTTGCAGCAGGATATTTTTTATTTCGCTATTATCTTTTTTTAAACTTTTCGCCATTTGCTTTTCACTTACCGGCACCGGGAGGTCAAATATGCCTCCGTATGAACGGAGTAAGAGTTTAATGCAGGGCGTTAGCGCAGGATAATCTTTTTCTGCCTGTTGAAGGGTTTCTTTTCCGCAGCAAAAAACTACTGTGGAAGGAATAAAAAGCTGTTCATTGTATTGAATGATGCCTTCCTGTTCCAGCGCCTTGATAGCATAAGTGGCAGATAGCATATTCAGTTTGAAAAGCTTCGTAAACTCCTCCATATCAAAATCAAAAAAAACATCCTTGCCCGAGCCTGCCGGCAACTGGAGGTAGTTTACAAGACACTGGTAAACATGTTTAATTGCTTCAAAAGAGGGGAAACGGATATCAGGCTGTTTTTGCAGATCATCAATATCCTGGTCTGTGTACAATAATACAGCGTACGATTTTTGACCATCCCTGCCCGCCCGCCCGGCTTCCTGGTAATAACTTTCCAGGCAATCCGGAATATCTGCATGTACCACTGTTCTTACATCCGGTTTATCTATGCCCATTCCAAAAGCATTGGTGCATACCATAATACGGGTTTTGTTCTTCAGCCAGTTTTGCTGCTTTTCGTTCCTGTCATCATGCGATAAACCGGCGTGATAATAATCAGCGCTAATATGATGCAGTTGCAATAATGCGGCTATTTCTTTGGTACGTTTGCGGCTGCGGCAATATATCATTCCGCTACCCGGCACTTTTTGAATAACCTGGAGTAACTTATTTATTTTTACATCTGTATTAAACACGCTGTAGGAAAGATTGGGTCTTTCATACGATTGCTGAAATATTTGTTTTTTCCTGAACAGCAGTTTATCGCAAATATCTTCCTGTACGGTTTTTGTTGCCGATGCCGTAAGCGCCAGCACAGGCACGCCAGGTTTTTCTTCGCGGATGGCCGCAATGGTTAAGTAAGCAGGACGAAAATCGTAACCCCATTGCGAAATACAATGCGCTTCATCTACCGCAATGAGGTTAATGGGCAAAGCGGGCAAATAATCTTTAAAAAAATTCGTCTCCAGGCGTTCAGGCGATACATACAGGAATTTATAATTGCCGTATAACGCGTTGTCCAACGTTTTTTTTACATCGGCGAACTGCATTCCCGAATGAATACTAAGTGCCAGTATTCCTTTTTCCTTCAGGTTTTGTACCTGGTCTTTCATCAATGCAATTAATGGCGTTATAACCAGGCAAATACCTTTTGAAGCTAAGGCGGGTACCTGGAAGCAGATAGATTTACCTCCGCCGGTAGGCATAATGGCTAATGTATCCCTTCCGCTTAATACAGATTGTATAATGCTTTCCTGCATCGGGCGGAAAGCGGTATAACCCCAGTTGGATTGTAATATGGAATGTATATCTGCCAAAAATGAATGTATAGGGCAAATATCAGTTAAAGAACCAAGAAGCCAAATTACAAGAAACAAATAAATCTCAAATTAGAAGGCTGAAACCCGAAGGAATGCAAAGAACCAAAAAATAAAAAGCAAGAACCCTATAAATTACAAATCCTGAATATTTAATTTTGAAATCCGAACTACCCCATTTTCACATTATCATATCACCTTTTTCACAAACAGTCTTCCCGAATTAATACCCAGCACCACATCGCTGAGCCCCATTGCCAGTGCGCCAAACATAGGATTAAGCAAACCTGCTGCCGCTACGGGAATGGCCACAACGTTATAACAAAATGCCCAGAACAAATTTTGCTTTATGGTAATGAACGTATGCTTACCTAAGCCCAATGATAAAGGAAGATTTTTTAACCCATGATTCATAAGCACCACATCGGCTGTTTGAATAGCAATTTGCGATGCATCGCTCAACGAAATGCCGATCGTTGCTTTTGCAAGCGCCGGCGCATCATTAATACCATCGCCCACCATAGCAGTTGGCGCCTGCCGGGAAAGCGATTCAATAACAGCCAGTTTTTGTTCGGGTGTTTGTTCTGCCATTACTTTATCAATACCAAGCGCTGCGGCCAGTTGCTCACATTTAATTTTACTGTCGCCGCTTAAAAGATACGTGGTGATCCCTTTTTTGTGCAGGTAGCTTACAACACTTCTGGCTTCCGGCCGTATATCGTCCTTTACATCTATCCATCCTATCAGTTCGTTATTTTTGATGATATACACATTATGTGTATTATCGGCAGTAAGCGCTGATGCTGTTTTGTACGATCCTGCCCAATATTCATCTCCTTCTTTACCGGTAGCTTTTATTCCCAGTCCTTTAATTTCTTCTATGGTGGCCCAGCGTATATCGTTTTTGGTTTTCCATGCGGCGGCTACACTTTTTGCAATAGGATGGCCGGAATATTTTTCGAGTGAAAATGCAATGCGTTTTAATTCTTCTTCAGTAATACTGTCATTAACGGTTTGAAAGCGGTCAATGGTTAATTCACCTGTGGTAAGGGTTCCCGTTTTATCGAACACTACCTGCCGGATATCTTTAAAAAGCTCCAGGCTTTTAGCATTGCGGAAAAGCACGCCATTGCGGGCCGCACGCCCCAGCCCTACCGCCACGGCGGCGGGTGTTGCCAGCCCCAGTGCACAGGGGCACGAAATAACCAGTACGGCAATACTGCGCATTAAGGAATCGGTAAAATCCTGCAGCACAAAATAATTAATAATAAAAGTAAGCAGTGCAATGCCAATTACTGCAGGCACAAATATGGCGCTGATCCTGTCTGCCATTTGTTGTACCGGAGGTTTTTCACCCTGCGCCTGTTTTACCAGGTTTACAATGTTAGCTAACGCCGAATCATCAGCCGCTGCGGTAACCTGGGCTTTCACTGTTCCGTCTGCCAGTACACTGCCCCCAATAAGCAAATCTTTTGGATGTTTTTCAAGTGGCAGGCTTTCGCCGGTAATAATGGATTCATTTACGCTGGCATGACCCCACAGAATTTTGCAGTCGGCCGGCACGAGGTCGCCGCTTTTGATCAGGATGAGATCGCCGGAGCGGAGATCTTTGTTGTCAACAGGCATAATCACTTCCTGGTGATGCTCATCAAAAGCAATCATGTTGGCCACTGTTTTTTGTGATTTTGCCAAACCCTACAATGCTTTTTGTGTAGACTGTATGGATGTGCTTTCCAAGTAGTTGACAAAAAATACAAGGGTAATAATGGTGGCGGCGGTTTCATAAAAAAGATACGCTTCACCCATGTTCATTAATGTTCCCGTAAGGCTGTAAACAAAAGCTGCTGTGGCGCCTAAGGCAATTAATACATTCATATTGGGGATGCCATTACGAAGACTTTTAACCGCGCTTTTACCAAAGTAAGACATGCCAGTTACATATACCGGAAGGCAAAGCGTGAGCTGTATCCAGGGGTTCATCAGCCAGTGCCAGCCCAGCCAATCGTGCGCCATGTGCAACAGTAACACTAATGTAAAAGGCAAACAAATTAGTGTATATTTTAAATGAATATTCATTTTTTGTACGGGAATGGCCGCTCCATCCGCTTCCAAAACGCCGGCTACCTTATAACCCAGTGCATCAATGCCTTTTTGTATCTGTTGTGCAGAGCTGCTGCCGTTTATATCAAATGCCACATCGCCATCAACGAAATTTACCCTGATGTTTTGAACGCCTTCTTTTTCGAGGTATTTGCGAATGGTGAGCGCACAATTGGAGCAGTCCATGCCTTCCACTTTCCATCTTATATTTTCCATGCTGTAAAATTACCAACCAACATAATGATGATTAACTACAATTGCAAATATCTTTGCAACGCCGTATCAGTAAAGCCATAAAACAGCCAATATCTTTGCAACAGCGAGGCGGGGAGGTTTCAGGGTGCAGGTTCCAGGTTTCTGGTATCAGGTATTAGGATGCAGGTATGTCTATGCAACTTACCCCTCATCTTTTCACTTTTTCAGATACGCCATATTATTATGGAGATAACAGTTACATTAGAAAATATACAGCAATGCGCTTACTACTTCTGGGAGCGGGTGCAGGGCAGGGTGTTTGCCTTTCATGGGGAAATGGGAGCGGGTAAAACTACTTTTATTGCGGCGTTATGTGCTGCTAAAGGCATAGCAGGGCATGTAAGCAGCCCTACCTTTTCGCTGATCAATGAATATACCTATGAGGAAGAGGGATTGCCGGCCCGTATGTTCCATATTGATCTTTACCGGTTAAAAGATGAAGAAGAAGCTGTAAATGCCGGTATAGAAGATTGTTTGTATTCAGGCGACATTTGTTTTGTGGAATGGCCGGAGAAAATACCTTCTCTTTTACCCGAAAACAGGATTGATATTTACCTGCATCCTGTAAATACCAATACCCGTTTACTGAAAATTGATTTTCGCAGGTAATTTTTTTGTAAATTGTTCGCTCAAACCTATCCAGTTTATGCCGGCAGAGAAGCCATTTGTAGGGACATCGTTTAACTACGAAACTTTAGAAGAAACTTTAGATATTAAGCCACGTGAAGCGCAGTTGCTGATTGGAATTCCAAAGGAAAATTCTTTCCAGGAGAACAGGATTGCATTAACGCCTGATGCTATCAGCGTGCTTACGAACAACGGCCACCGGGTAGTGGTAGAGCATCGCGCGGGAGAAGGTGCACATTTTTCTGAAAAGGATTACAGCGATGCAGGCGCTAAAATTGCATATGATAAGCGGGAAGTATTTCAATGCGACCTGATCATGAAATCGGCTCCGGTGAATGAAGAGGAAGTGGATTTACTGAAATATAATCAAACGATCATATCGCCTATTCACCTGCCCGTAATGAAAACGGAAATATTACAGCGCATGATGGAAAAGCGCATTACCGCCTTATCGTTTGAGAACTTTAAAGACGATTCCGGCCATAATCCTATTGTACGCAGTATGAGTGAAATTGCCGGCAGCGCCGTTATGCTGCTGGCAGGTAACTATTTAAGTAATGCCAACAATGGCAAAGGAATGCTGCTGGGCGGTATTTCGGGCATTCCCCCTACCAAGGTAGTTATTATAGGTGCCGGCATTGTTGGAGAGTACGCGGCAAGAACCGCCCTGGCTATGGGTAGCAGTGTAAAAGTATTTGATAATAACATCTATAAGCTTAAGCGTATGCAGGGCAATATAGGGGTAAGGATGTGGACCTCTGTAATAGAACCCAAGATTTTAGCCAAACAATTAAAAACCTGCGATGTGGCGGTAGGCGCCTTATCTTCTTTCGGTGGGCGCACGCCAATAGTGGCAACGGAGGAAATGGTATCTATTATGCGGCAGGGTAGCGTAATAATGGATGTATGTATTGATCGTGGCGGTTGTTTTGAAACTTCCGAGATCACTTCGCATGAAAGTCCTGTATTTATTAAGCACGGTGTTATTCATTATTGCGTACCCAATATACCATCCGGTTTTGCCCGCACGGCATCTCAGGCCATCAGCAATGTACTGATGCCCTTGCTGCTTGAGATAGGCGATGAGGGCGGACTGGAGAAATTAGTATGGCATAAGTTCAATATCCGCAGCGGTATCTACCTGTTTAAGGGCGCGTTAACCAATATCTACCTCAGCCAGCGCTTCAATTTAAAATACACCGACCTGAATTTGCTGATTGCCAGCAGGAGGTAAAGAAAGTGGAAAGAAGGAAGAAGTAAATGTGTTATCAGTTATTCGCCAGCGCTTTTTTAGCTACTTTGCCCACGGTAAGTCCCTGTACCACGATAGAAAATACGACTACAAAATAAGTGATCTCAAGCAGCAGGTTTTTGTGTTCCCCGTTATCTACCGATAAAACAAGCGCTATGGATACGCCGCCACGCAGCCCGCCCCATACCATTACAGTAAGTGCGCCTTTGAGAAACTTGTTTTTAAAGGGTACAATAGCGTAAGGTATCCAGATGGAAAGCATTCTTGCCAGCAGTACAATAACAATAGCAAAAACGCCAAGCGCCAGGTGGCTGATCAAATCCGGGATCAGTAATAATTCGAAGCCGATAAACAGGAACAATATGGCATTGAGTATCTCGTCTATCAGTTCCCAGAACTTATTCAGGTAATCTTTTGTTTCTGACGACATGGCGGCTTTCTTTCCATAATTACCAATAATAAGTCCTGCGGCAACCATAGTAAGCGGGCCGGAAATATGCATTGCATGTGCAATAAGGTATCCGCCCATTACCACCGAAAGCGTCATTAGTACCGACACCTTATAATCATCTATCCTTTTCATAGCCCAGGAAGTTCCTAAGCCAAGCAGGGCGCCTAATAATAATCCACCCAATGCCTCTCTTGCCAGCAGCCAGGAAATGGAACCTATAGAAATATCAACAGCATCAGTTTTGGTAAGCTGCAGAACAACGGCAAACAACACTACAGCCACTCCGTCATTAAAAAGCGACTCACCCGCGATTTTCGTTTCAAGGGTTTTGGGAACCTTTGCCTGCTTTAAAATACCCAGCACGGCAATAGGATCGGTTGGGGAAATTAAAGCGCCGAACAGGAGGCAATAGATGAAAGGAATATTTTCATGAAAAAGCGGGGCTACATTATACAGGAGCAAGGCTACCACAAAAGTGGAGATAATAACACTTACTGTGGAAAAAATGAATATAGGCCATCGCTGTTCCCTGAGATCGGCGAAGTTTACGTGAATAGCCCCGCCAAAAAGCAGAAAATTAAGCATGGCGCCCATAAGGACTTCTGTAAAATCAAACTCAGATATAAGATTAAAAAAGCTAAGTGTTGTATTGGGAAAAATATTGGCGCCTGCTATCCTGATCAGGAGAGAAACGAAAATGGCGATGAGCATAATTCCAATGGTGGAAGGCAGTTTTAATATCCGCAAATTCAGGTAAGCGAAAAAAGAAGCCAATACAATTAAAACGGAAAACGAGTAGTAGAGTTCCAACCGGCATCGAGTTTAAAAGTCAGGTAAATTTAAAAAAACATATTTGAATGCCTCTTATAATGATGTTCCGGATCAGGTTTTTTACACGAATGCCCCGCTCAAAGGCAATAACAGACCGTTAAAAAGGAGAAAACGGGACGGGTGTAAACAGGGCGGTTATTTGTAATTACTGATATTTAATTGTTCGGTGCAGAAGGCATATTCCATTTGGTCGTTGCTGCTTACAATAATGAGCCGGTTTTTACAATAGGCAGCTATTAACTGCTGGTAAAGCGCAACGCCTTCTGCGTCTAAGTTGGTGCAGGGTTCATCTAATAATAACACCGGGGTATCTGAGAAAACAGCCTGCGCCAGTTTTACTCTTTGCTTCATACCGCTGCTGAAATACCGGATTTGCTTATGGGTTGCTTTTTCTAATCCTATTAAACGAATGATATCCGGAATGGCAGGCGATGCCAGCAAGGGCTTGAACTGCTGATGGAAATGCAGGAACTCCTGCAGGGTCATTTCCTCTATAAGCTCCAGGTAAGGTGCGGCAAAAGAGATATGCAGGTAAATATTATCAGTGTTAACCGGGTTGCCGCTATGCTGCTGATTGCTTTTTGGATGGTATTCAATCTTCCCTTCGCTGGGGGAAATAGCGCCTGCTATAACCTGCAGGAGCGTGGATTTACCCGACCCGTTTGGCCCGGTAATAGCGTAAGCCACGCCCGCGGAGAATTGACAGGTAAGATGCCGGAATATCCAGTCTCTGTTAAATCTTTTGCCTGCATTAATCAACGATATCGTCATCCACGCTGTTTTTAGTGTAGCGTTTAATGATGCCCCTTCCGCTTTCGCGGATAAAAGTTACGATCTCATCTCTTTCATCCGTGGCCTGAAATTCTTCTTCCAGAATTTCTACTGCCTGGGAAGTATTTAAACCTTTATTGTAAATAGTTCTGTAAATATCTAATATATGATTGATCTTATCTATAGTAAAGCCCCGGCGTTTGAGCCCGATAGAATTTACACCGGCATAGCTGAGAGGCTGACGGCCCGCTTTAATATAAGGTGGCACATCTTTACCTACCAGTGAACCGCCGCCTACATAAGAATGGGCGCCTATTTTTACAAACTGGTGTACCGCACACATACCGCCAAGTATAGACCAGTCGCCCATTACCACATGCCCGGCCATTTGCGTATTATTGGTTATAATACAGTTATTGCCTACCGAGCAGTCATGCGCTATATGGCTGTAAGCCTGTATCAGGCAGTTATCGCCCACGGTAGTTTTTCCTCTTTCCTTGGTACCGCGGTTAATCGTAACAAATTCTCGGATGGTAGTATTGTTCCCTACTTCAACAAGAGAATATTCTCCTTCAAATTTCAGATCCTGCGGAATAGCAGAAATAACCGCTCCGGGAAAAATGCGGCAGTTTTTGCCAATTCTTGCACCTTCCATAATGGTTACGTTGCTGCCAATCCATGTACCTTCTCCTACTTCTACATTATGGTGGATTACGGTAAAAGGGTCAATTTTTACATTCGTGGCCAGTTTGGCGTTGGGATGAATATATGTGTGGGGATGAATCATGGATGATTATTTCTTGTTTGGTATCCTCGCAGGCAGCGTTTCATATATATACAAAAAACGTCAGGTAGTTTTCCTGACGAGGGCAAAAGTAAGGAAAAGATAATATTCATCGTTAACGCTTCACTAATTGTGCCATCAGGGTGGCTTCAGTAGCAATTTTATTTCCGATGTAAACTGTTCCCTGCATTTCGCACATTCCCCTGCGGATAGGGGCGTTCAGCTCCATTTTCAGGATCATTGTGTCTCCGGGAACTACTTTGAGCCGAAAACGGGCATTATCCATTTTAACAAAATAAGTGTCATATTCCCCGGGAGGTAAGGCATTAATAGCTAAAATACCGCCGGTTTGTGCCAGGGCTTCTATCTGCAATACACCGGGCATTATGGGGTTACCAGGGAAGTGTCCTACAAAGAAAGGTTCGTTAAACGTTACATTTTTGATGCCTACGATCCGGGTATCGGTGAGTTCAATAATCTTATCTACCAATAAGAAAGGATAACGGTGCGGGAGCGTTTTTTCAATTTGCTGTGTAGTATATACAGGCGTTTGGTTAGGATCATATATAGGTATATCCAGCATTTGCTTGTTTACCTTAATATGCTGCTTTATTTTTTTAGCGAAACTTACATTTGAAGCATGCCCGGGACGATTGGCAATAATGTGTGCTTTTATGGGCGTGCCTATAAGGGCAAGGTCGCCCACAATATCCAATAATTTATGGCGTGCGGGCTCATTGGGGAAGCGCAGTTCAAGATTATTGAGGTACCCGCTACTTTTCACTTCCATTTTATCCCTGCCAAAAGTTTTGCGCAGGCGTTCCATTTCGGACTCACTTATAGGTTTGTCAACCACTACTATAGCGTTATTAATATCGCCGCCTTTTATGAGGTTATTGTCCAGCAGCATTTCCAGCTCGTGCAGAAAGCAAAAGGTACGGCAGGGCGCAATTTCCGTTTTAAAATTCCGGAGGTGCTTCAAACCCGCGTGTTGCGTTCCCAGAACCGGGCTGTTAAAATCAATGAGGGTTGTAATTTGATATTCGATAGCCGGCATAGCTACCATTTCTACCCGTTTTTCCTCATCGTAATAGGTAATATTGCTGTCAATGGTATACCATAGTTTTGTGGCTTCCTGCTCCAGTATGCCCGCGTCTTCAATTATTTCTACAAAGGGGGCCGAGCTGCCATCTATAATAGGTATTTCCGGCCCGTTAATTTCTATAAGGCAATTGTCAACACCCATACCCACCAGCGCTGCCAGTATATGTTCTACCGTGCTTACTTTAACGCCTTTATCTTCCAGCGTTGTTCCGCGTGAAGTATCGGTAACCAGGTCGCAATCCGCTTTAATAATGGGCTGTCCGGCCAGGTCAATACGTTGAAACTGGATGCCAAAACCCGCATTGGCCGGGTTTAATATCATATCCACTTTAATGCCTGTGTGTAAACCTGTTCCGGAAATACTTACTACCGATTTAAGCGTATGTTGTTTATCTGGATTAAAGTTTGCGTTCATTATTCGTTTTTGTTATCGGGCAAAGATAGGGATGAACGGCGTATAGTGAGTTATCCGCTATGTGTATATGGGCAGATATTATACTTTTTCCGCCATTAGTTGTTTAACAAGCAGCTCCAGTTCCTGTATCCTTTTCTCAAAATCCGGTAGTTTACGGGATATGGCCTGGCTGCGCAACGTGCTGGTATAATCATATGCCGGCGACCCGGTTACAGCCGCTTTAGGTTGTTTGATAGATTTGCTTACCCCGCTTTGGGCGTTTATCCTGGCGCCATCCGCAATAGTAATATGCCCCACAATACCTGCCTGCCCGCCTATCATAACGTTATTGCCTATTTTGGTACTTCCGCTTACGCCTGCCTGTGCCGCAATTACAGTATTATATCCTACTTCCACATTGTGCGCCACCTGTATCAGGTTGTCTAACTTAGCGCCTGCCCTTACTATAGTTGAACCTATGGTGGCACGGTCTATAGTGGCATTGGCGCCAATTTCAACATTATCTTCTATTACCACGTTTCCAATTTGCGGCACTTTGGTAAAACTTCCATCTGCCTGGGGAGCAAATCCAAAACCATCACTCCCTATAACCGTACCGGCATGAATGGTAACATGCTTTCCTATCCGGCAATGATGATATACGCTTACCGAAGAATGAATGATGGAATGATTGCCAATGCTAACCTTATCGCCAATAAAACTGTGGGGATAGAGCTTAACATCGTTCCCTATTTCCGCGTTTTCGCCTATATAAGCGAAAGCGCCAACAAAAACATTTGTTCCTAATGTGGCGGAAGCAGCAATATACGAGGGCTGTTGAATACCCGTTAACTGCTGCGACATCATTTCCTGGTATTTCGTTAATAAGGCGGCAAAAGCGCTATATGCATCCGGCACTCTTATTAGCGTTCCGGCTACTTTTTCTTTTAGTTCCAGCGATTCATTAATAATGATTATTGAAGCCTGGGTAGCATACAGGTAATCTTCATATTTGGGATTGGCAAGAAAAGCCAACTGGCCTTCTTTTGCCTCTTCAATTTTACTGAACGAGTGTACTCCGGCATCGGCGTTGCCTTCAATTTTTCCGTTAATCAGCAAAGCTATCTGTGCGGCCGTGAAAGTCATAAAGATTATTTGAGGTAACAAATGTAAAATTTTTTCACCGGCCCGGAAAGGTTATGTTGGATCAGGGCATTATCCACCTGCGATATATCCTTAACTTCCCCGTCTTTAAAAAGGATATTGATCTTTTCATCAAAGGGATTGTAGGTACGGCTTACCGCTTCTCCCGTAAATACAAGATAGGAGGCAGCCTGCTCATTAATGTGCAACCGCTCCATTATATTTTTTTTCAGTTGTTTCACCTCTGCTTCGGGAATGGGCGCGCTTTGTAATTTTACTTTAAACAAAGTACGGTTCATAATGCTGTTGCACAACAGGGAAAGCACCTTGTCCGGGTGATGGCGCCAGCTTTTTATTGCAGCCACTACATCCGTATCATCCAACTGGCAAAACGCTTCAAGATGTTCTGCGATATTTCCTTTATACAGGTTCAGTAAAAAGCTTTTCAATATGCTGTCCGGCAAATCGGCGCTGTTTTTAAGCCCGGTTGCTCTTGCTCTTTCTAATATTTTAACTAATATCATTTCCGCGCTCAATACGGTTTTGTGCAAATACACCTGCCAGTACATCAGCCTGCGCGCCACTAAAAATTTTTCAATAGAATAGATCGCCTTCTCTTCCACCATTAACGCGCCATTATGTACAATAAGCATTTTTATAATCCGGTCGTAACCTATAACACCTTCATTTACGCCGGTAAAAAAACTATCGCGGGTAAGGTAATCCATCCGGTCCACGTCTAATTGTCCGCTTACCAATTGATGTAAAAATTTTTTGGGATAAGTATTGGTGAAAATATCAATAGCGGTTTGCAACTGCCCGTTGAACTGCCTGTTCAGTTCCTGCATCAGCAAAAGCGATAATTCCTCATGATGAACGTTTTTCATGAGTACATTTTCTAACGCATGCGAAAAGGGGCCATGTCCTATATCGTGTAAAAGAATAGCAATTTTTGCGGCTGTATCCTCTGCTCCGGTAATGGCTGTTCCTTTTTCTTTTAATACCTGCAAGGCGTTGCACATTAAATGGTAGGCGCCCAAAGAATGGTGCAGGCGGGTATGAACGGCGCCGGGATACACCAAATGCGCCAGTGCCATTTGTTTAATGCGGCGCAAACGCTGGTACCAGGGGTGAGAAATAATTTCAAATATCAACGGGTTGTCTATTGTAATAAATCCATATACCGGGTCGTTGATGATTTTTCTGAAAGCCATGCATAAAATGTTAAAAAAATAAGGTAACCGGCGCAAAGGTAAAAAGCGGGAAATGAATAACTACATTTGATTAGCTAAACATAAAAATAATTATTCATGTCTTTGGCAAAAATACTGTGGGTTGATGACGAAATGGAGAGCCTCCTGTCGCAAAAACTCTTTTTGGAAAATAAAGGATACGAAGTGAAAACACTCACCAATGGCTATGATGCATTGGATTATGTGAAAGAAAATATTGTGGATGTGGTATTGCTTGATGAAACCATGCCCGGCATTACCGGACTGGAAACATTGGCCAGGATAAAAGAGATCAATCAGCAGTTGCCCGTAGTGCTTATTACCAAAAATGAAACAGAGAACCTGATGGATGAAGCTATTGGTTCGCAAATCAGTGATTACCTCATTAAACCGGTTAATCCTAACCAGGTATTGCTGAGCTTAAAGAAAATTATTGACAACCGCAGGCTGGTGGCCGAAAAAACAACAAGCGCTTACCAGCAGGAATTCCGCAATCTTTTCATGGCTTTGAACAGCAATCCCAATTACAACGAGTGGATGGATCTGTATAAAAAATTAGTGTACTGGGAGCTGGAAATGGAAAAAAGCGACAGCCCCGAAATGCGGGAAGTATTTCAATCGCAGAAAAGCGAAGCCAATACAGAGTTTTTTAAGTTTATCAGCAAAAACTATGCTTCATGGGTAGATCCTAAAAGCACAGACGCGCCTATTATGAGCCATACTTTATTCCGCTATAAAATATTACCGCATATTGAAAAAGGTAAACCACTGTTTGTTGCTTTAATTGATAACCTCCGCTACGACCAGTGGAAAAGCGTTCAGCCGGCTTTTGCGGAAACCTTTCGCATACAGGAGGAGGAAACGTTTTATTCGATTCTGCCAACCGCCACGCAATATTGCCGTAACGCCATTTTTGCGGGCATGATGCCGATGGACATTGAAAAGCATTTCCCGTCACAATGGAAAAACGATGAAGAGGAAGGAGGGAAAAACCTGTTTGAAGAAGAATTTCTGAAAGCGCAACTAAAGCGTTTATACAAGGGCGATATTAAATACTCCTATACTAAAGTGGTTAATCACCAGGACGGGCAGAAGCTGGTAGATAATATTCATAACCTGCTGCAAAATGATATTAATATTATTGTATACAATTTTGTAGATATGCTGAGCCATGCCAGAACGGAAATGGAAGTGCTGAAAGAATTGGCCAGCGATGAAACCAGCTACCGGAGTATAACCGCCAGTTGGTTTGAGCATTCGCCTTTGCACCAGGCGCTTAAAAAAATAGCCGATAAACCCCTTACGCTGATCGTGGCAACAGATCATGGCAGCGTGCGGGTAAAAACGCCCTGTAAGGTTATTGGCGACAAGCAAACAACCACCAACCTGCGCTATAAGCATGGCCGGAATCTAAACTATGAGCCCCGGGAAGTACTGGCTTTTCGTGATCCCAAAGAAGCGGGACTGCCTGTGCCTTCCGTTAACTCTTCTTTTATTTTTGCCAAAGGGGATGGTTATCTCTGTTATCCCAATAATTACAACTATTATTCTAACTATTACAGGAACACTTTTCAGCACGGCGGTGTAAGCATTGAGGAAATGATTGTGCCGGTAATACGAATGACAAATAAATGAATTTGAGATTTAAGATTGGTCCCTCACCTGTAATAACGTGAATTTTGGATGTTCGGAAATGACAATCAGTTTGTTATTGTTTCTGGACATTTGCCGCATAGGGGAAATATCGGTACACATAGTTATTAATATACCTTATGTTTTCCTATGATCCTATTGTGCCTGTGTGTTGAAGATAACAAACACAGGAAGGGATGTGCATTACTTCGGGTTTCAAATTTTAGATTTCAAATTTCAAATTGGTTATCTTTGCCGGTGGAAAACGGCAATATGAAAATTAACCAACCCACATTAAATAAAATTGAAGCCATCCTGCAGGAAGCCGGTTATGTGATACGGTATGAAAGGGGAACTTTTCAAAGCGGCTATTGTATTTTGCAGCAAAGAAAGGTAGTGGTACTCAATAAATTTCTTACGCTCGAAGGCCGTATTAATACCTTAGCCGATCTTATGCCCCAGTTGGAAATAACGTTTGATGCGCTTACCCACGAATCGCAAAAGTTGTACGAAGAGCTGATGGCTAAGCCGGCCAATGAGTAAGTAATTGCTTTGATGAAAAATTTACAATTGCCTTTATACATTTTCTTTTAGCTTTGACAGGTGAGTTATCCTGATATAAAAATTACATTTCTGGGTACGGGCACCAGCAGTGGTGTGCCTATGATTGGCTGTAGTTGTGAAGTTTGTACTTCAACAGATAAGAAGGATAAGCGCCTGCGTTCCAGCATACTGGTGCAGTCGGCACATACCAGTGTCGTTGTAGATTCCGGTCCCGATTTTCGTTACCAGATGTTGCGAACCGGTATGAAGCGTTTAGACGCTGTTGTATTTACACATCCGCATAAAGATCATGTGGCGGGGCTGGATGATGTAAGGGGTTTCAATTATTTCATGCGAAAACCCATGGAAATTTATGGCAATGAAATGACCCTTGAAGTGATCATCAGGGAATTTCCTTATGCCTTTACGGAAAAAAAATATCCTGGTGCTCCCAATATCCATTTGAATACCATTAGTTCAGAACCCTTTCAGATCAATGACCTTGTTATTACCCCTGTATTGGTCTGGCATATGCAGATGCCTGTGCTGGGTTACCGGTTTGGAAACTTTACCTACATTACGGATGCCAACCGCATAGAAGAAAACAGCAGGGAATTAATAAGGGGTAGCGAGGTATTGGTATTAAACGCGTTACGGAAGGAAAAGCATATTTCTCATTTTAGCCTGAGTGAAGCCATAGCGGAAGTAAAGGAACTTAATATACCAACCGCTTATTTTACGCATATCAGCCACCAGTTGGGAAAACATGCGGATGTGAGTAATGAATTGCCGGAAGGCATACATTTGGCTTATGATGGGCTGAGCCTTACATTGTGATCCACAGGGATAGGTATCAGGTTTGAAGTTGCGGCCTTCACCTCTGACCACTCACTACGCACACCTCTGCGATAATTTCTTCCACAACCATTTCTTATCTTTATTATGTAACTTTCCTGCGCATATACAGCACCTATGAGCACTAACCGGTTGAAAGCCTATTTTAATTTCAGCAAAAAAGAACGCAATGGAATTATTGCATTATTGATCGTGCTGATCCTTTTGTGGTTTGCACCGCTGCTGTTTGTTGCTGATGAGCAGCCCGGTGAAAAAGGATATGCCCTGTTCAGGCAGGATATGGAGCAACTGCAGCAACAGGCAGTACGCCATAAGCAGAACGAAGATTCCATTGAAGCATCTTACCCATCTTTAGCTGCGGCTTCCTACAGTGAGCCGGTAAGTACAACCCTCTTTTATTTTGACCCTAATACATTAACGCCTGCAGGGTGGCAGCGGTTAGGCATATCCGGTAAAACCATTCAAACCATACAAAATTTCACCGCTAAGGGCGGCGGGTTTTATAAAGCGGAAGACATGGGCAGAATATATGGATTAAGGAAGCAGGATTATGAAAGACTGCTGCCTTATGTGCGTATTGCTAAAAAAAAGGAGGAGCATAAAAAGGAGAAAAGTGCTGAGGCTGCTGCCTATACCGGCAGCAGCCTGAAATATAGTGTGCGCATTGTTTCTGTTAATACGGCCGACACAACGGCCTTTATTGCCCTGCCGGGCATTGGTAATAAGCTGGCTAACCGCATTATTAGTTTCAGGGAGCAATTAGGCGGCTTTTACAGTGTGAAACAGATTGCGGAAGTGTATGGCCTCAGTGACTCCGTTTTTCAGCAAGTCAAGCCTCATCTGCAGTGTGATGCGGGAGCTATAAAAAAGATCAATATCAATACGGCCGGCATAAATGAGTTAAAAGCGCATCCTTATATAAAATATCAGGTAGGGAATGCCGTTATCCAGTACCGGCTACAGCATGGCCGCTTTCGAAATGCAGACGATCTGAAGCAAATTCATATGCTGTCTGATGACCTGTTACAAAAACTGGAGCCTTATATTAGTTACTAACAATCGTTAGCTTTATAAAATTTTCCTTTAATTTGCATAATTGCTATAATAAGTATGGATTTTAAAAAAGACGAATTAACGTTACAAATTGCTCAAACAACGGGTGACTTTGCCAGGCAATATATAAAGCCGTATGTAATGCAATGGGATGAAACCCAGGAGTTTCCCGTACACGTTTTTAAGGAAATGGGGAAACTGGGCTTAATGGGTATACTGGTTCCCGAAACCTATGGAGGTGCCGGACTGGGCTATGTGGAATATGCAACCATTATTGCCGAAGTGGCAAAGGTTTGCGGATCGGTAGGGTTAAGCCTTGCCGCGCATAATTCGCTGTGTACAGGGCATATTCTTGCTTTTGGTAATGAAGCGCAGAAACAAAAATATTTGCCCAAACTGGCCACTGCAGCATGGATAGGCGCATGGGGTTTAACAGAAGCCGGCACAGGAAGTGATGCAGGCAATATGCAAACTACTGCCATAAAAGATGGCGAAGACTGGATACTAAATGGAACAAAGTGCTGGATCACGCATGGTAAGTCGGGGGATGTGGCGGTAGTAATTGCCAGAACAGGCGAGCCAAGAACAAAAAATAATGCTACGGCATTTATAGTGGAGCGGGGCACAGCAGGATTTAGCGGGGGGAAGAAGGAGAATAAACTGGGTATGCGGGCCAGTGAAACCGCGGAAATGATATTTGATCATTGCAGGATCCCGGATGCCAACCGGTTAGGTAATGTGGGAGACGGGTTTAAGCAATCGCTGAAAGTGCTTGATGGTGGCAGGATTTCCATTGCTGCCCTGGCGCTTGGAATAGCTAAGGGGGCTTACGAAGCGGCACTGCAATACGCCAAGGAAAGGCGCCAGTTTGATCAGCCCATCGCTGCTTTTCAGGGCATATCTTTTAAGCTGGCGGATATGGCTACGGAAATTATGGCTTCGGAGCTACTGATATTGCAGGCTGCAGATAAAAAGAACAGGGGTTTGCCCATGACTAAAGAAGCGGCAATGGCAAAATACTATGCCAGTGAGGTAGCCGTTAGGGTGGCCAATGACGCGGTGCAGATTTTTGGCGGATACGGGTACACCAAAGATTTTCCGGTGGAAAAATTTTACAGGGATAGTAAATTATGTACCATAGGAGAGGGTACCAGTGAAATACAAAAGATCGTAATAGCCCGGGAGGTATTACGGGGTTAAAGGTGGGTTCCTTTGCACCATAAGAGACGCGCCTTGCTTGCCGCCTTAAAGCACAGACTTGATATTAATGCAAAAAATCTTCGTCCTCTTTTGGGGCATATTTGGTAAATACTTTTTCTATTGCTCCTGAAAACAGGGGAAATTTTTCTTTTGCGAAATCTTTCACCAGTGTAATGGCTTTTGTAGCCTGCTCTTCAGTTAAGCCTGCTTCTGCCTGTAAACGCTCTATTAATTCTTTCATACAATTAGCTTGTAAATTTATGGGTGAAGATAGAGAAAAGGTGTCAGCTGCCGGCTATCAGCAGTCAGCCATGAGCTTTCAGTGCTATCTCAAAAGGGCCGGAATAGAAGGTATGCCAATAAAACCCAAACCTGCCTGCCGGCAGGGACCCAAAGTTCTGATCTTCCCGTTTTATTTTCTTCGTGCTTTAGTGACTTCGTGGCAAAATATTACTTTTGAGATGGCCCCTATATATTCTTCCGGGGCTATGTTCCGAAAGGTAAATCCGTATTACGAAAGACAATAGCCGCCGGCTTATGCCACTTTCAGCAAACTCATTTTACTGTTATCGAACTTACGCTGGGCATAGTCGAGCGTAAGGTGAAAATCTTTTTCTGTTGACGAAGGCAATTCAAACATGGCGTCTGTAAGTATATTTTCACAAATGCTTCTCAGTCCTCTTGCGCCCAGTTTGTATTCCATGGCTTTACTCACCATAAAATCAAGTACTTCTTCATCTACTTTTAACTTAATGCCTTCCAGCTCAAATAACCTGGTATACTGTTTCATGAGGGCATTTTTAGGTACAGTAAGGATAGACCGGAGTGTTTCCGTATCCAAAGGATTAAGGTAGGTAACAACCGGTAAGCGACCCAGTAACTCAGGTATCAGTCCAAATGATTTGAGGTCCTGCGCATTAATATACTGCAGCAGGTTCTTCTTCATGTATTCCTGCTGTTCTTTATTTACGTTAAATCCAATAGCATTGGTATTTACCCGGCGGGCAATTACCCTGTCTATGCCATCAAATGCACCGCCGCATATAAACAATATGTTCTGGGTATTTACTTTGATCAGTTTTTGTTCGGGGTGTTTCCTGCCGCCCTGCGGAGGAACCAGCACTTCTGTTCCTTCCAGCAATTTCAGCAAACCCTGTTGTACGCCTTCGCCACTTACATCGCGGGTAATGGATGGGTTATCGCTTTTGCGGGCAATTTTATCAATCTCGTCTATATATACAATGCCTTTTTCTGCTGCGGCCACATCGTAGTTACAAACCTGGAGCAGGCGGGTAAGAATACTTTCTACATCTTCCCCTACATAACCGGCTTCGGTAAACACAGTAGCATCTACAATGGCAAAAGGTACATTCAGCATACGCGCAATGGTTTTAGCCAGCAGGGTTTTACCCGTTCCTGTTTCTCCCACCATTACGATATTGCTTTTTTCTATCTCTACTTCGTTTTCAGCGGCTTTGTGCTGCAGGCGCTTATAGTGATTGTATACCGCCACCGCCAGCACTTTTTTAGCGTCATCCTGGCCTATAACATATTCATCCAGGAATTTTTTAACCTCTACCGGTTTCTTAACAGTAAGCTTAAACTGGGGATGAGAAGATTCATGTTTTAAGATGAGTTCCTGTTCAATAATTTCCCGGGCATGGTCTACACAGTTTTCGCATATATGTCCTTCCTGACCCGCGATTAAAATTTTTACCTCATCACGGCTCCTTCCGCAAAAGGAGCAATGTAAAATTGATTTAGCCATTGTAATACAATAAAAAATTTAATGTTCAACTATTTTGGGATGGCTGACAAGGGATACGGGAGCGGTTTTACTATTACTAAGGCAAAAAGGATAAGGATAAGCTGCAAAAGTCCGAAACTTTTTTGTAAAAATCCAGTATTATAATGCCTACATATGTCAATTTTCGCTGTATGAAAAAGCCGCTCCAATGTGGGCGGCTTTTCAATCGGCTGATTGTAAGCCGGTTATAACTTATCAATTATCTTGTCAACAATGCCATATTCCACAGATTCTTTTGCTCCCATCCAGTGATCCCTGTCAAAGTCTGCCATTATTTTTTCAATGGTTTGTCCGCAGTTATCAGCGAGTATCCGGGCGCTTATCTCCTTTACTTTACGTATTTGTTCCGCCATTATCTCCAGGTCGGCAGAAGTTCCCTGTCCGCCACCGCTGGGCTGGTGTATCATTACTTCTCCGTGCGGAAAAATAGAGCGTTTACCCTTTTTGCCGCCGCTTAACAGCAGGGAGCCCATAGAAGCGGCCATTCCCATACACACTGTAGCTACCGGCGATTTTATCATCTGCATCACATCATACACCACCATACCGCTGGTAACTATGCCACCCGGACTGTTAATATAAAAGGTAATTTCCTTGCCCTGGTCAATAGCGTCTAAATAAAGCAGGCGGGAAGTAATATCTTTCGCGCTTTTATCGTCTACCCCACCCCACAAAAAGACCTTACGCTGTTCAATAAATTTTTTGTCGAACTGCCAGCCGCTCAGCATCTTTTCCATGGAAGGCATCTCAGGCGTTTCTGGATTGTCTTCGTCATCCGAAATAAAAGGTTTCCTGTTGCTGTGTATATACATATCCAAATATTATATGGTTATTTTTCTTTTTGTTTTTTAGGATTAATGAGTAACACTTCATCTACCAGCCCATATGCTTTAGCTTCCAGCGCCGTCATCCAAAAATCGCGGTCAAAATCTTTCGCTATTTTTTCTACATCCTGCCCGCTATGGTAGGCTACTACTTCATATAGTTCCTTTTTTATCTTCTTTACTTCATTTACCGTAATCAGCACATCGCTTGCCTGCCCGGCCGCTCCTGAGCTGGGCTGGTGCATCATTATGCGCGAATGTTTTAAAGCGGTGCGTTTGCCTTTAGCTCCTGCGCACATCAGTACGGCTCCCATACTGGCAGCCATTCCTGTGCAAATGGTAGAAATGTCCGGCGTAATATATTGCATGGTGTCGTAAACACCCATCCCCGCATATACTGATCCTCCGGGGCTGTTCACATACATTTGTATATCTCTTGTACGGTCGGTACTTTCTAAAAACAATAACTGGGCGGTTACAATATTACCCACCTCCTCCGAAATAGGGTAGCCCAGGAAAATAATACGATCCATCATTAAACGGCTGTAAACATCCATTACAGCCACATTCATGGGTCGCTCTTCAATAATATTAGGCGTAAGATTGGTAACGGTGTGCTTAGTAAAGTCATTCAGGGTGTTGCTGGAAATGCCCCGGTGTTTTACCGCATATTTTTCAAATTCTTTTCCAATATTCATAATATCAACGGTTTCTAAATTTATAGATGGCAATTTATGGCATTTATAAACCCAAATATCATGCAAGAGAAAAAAACAGACAAAATGCCATGCTGAAGGAGAATGTCGAAAGTATAAAATATGAGATTCGAAAGAAAATTCGAAGGAATACAGCCGGAAAGCATAAAGAACCAAAAAGCAAGAACCAAAAAAAATCAAATATTAAATCCGAAGACAAAATTTCTAAATCCGAAGACAATAACGAAGAGTGCGGTGAGAGGTGAAAAGAGAGAAATGAAAGAAGCAGTATTTATTCTATCGTTATAGTAGCTACTCACCTGGTCTGATACGTGAGTGTTAATTGGCGCAACGGATATTCCCTGCATCCTGAAACTTGGAACCTGCAACCTAAAAAAGCACCAAGAACCAAATAAATTCCAAATCCGAAGCGAAATGCAACCATAAACTACAAACGATAAACTGCAAATTTAATGCTGATGGTGCTGATGTTCTTCCTGCAGCTTTTTGAAATCATCTACGCTGATAGGTTGCTCAACCGGTGTAGCTTTGGTTTCCATTTGGTTAAAGACCTTTTCGCTTATAACTTTTCTATATGTATTTTCTACCTGTTGCTTGTCTTTGGTAAGCCTGTCAACATAGCTGTTAATCCACGACATATCTCCTCCCTGCAGGCCGGAGGCGCCAAAATAGCCCAGGACTTCCTGAGTGATCTGGTCGCGTATTTCATCCGGCGATGCGGTTAATTGATTTTCTTTTATAATCTTATCGCTGATCAGTGTCCATTTTAACTGGTTTTTGAACACCGGAAATTCTTCTTCTATCTGTTCGGGAGATTTGGCTTCCTCGCCCCCTTTTTCCATCCATTTTTTTAAAAAGTTTTCGGGAAACTCAATTACCGTATGGTCTAATAAAGCATGGTACAACTCGTGGTGAAAATGATTGCGGCTCTGACCATCAAAAGCTTTTTCGATATCCGCTTTTATAGCGTTGCGAAATTCCTCTTCTGTTTTTATTGCTTTACCGGGATACACTTCTTCATAGAACTCCTCACCGAATTCCCGCTTTTCTACCAGTCCTATTTTGGTAATGGTTACCTTAAAGAACTTTTCCAGGTCGGCAGGATTGTTTTTATCTATGCCCAGATCGCTTTCTAACCATTCCCTTTCCTTATCATCAAAAGCGGCTTTTAATTGCAGCACAATGCTATCGTCTTTCTTCTTTCCGGTTAATTGCTCTTTAAAGGAAGGGTTAAAATATTTTAACAGGAGCGAATTATCTTTAGTAATACCGTTTTCAACCACGTTACCCGCTGCATCCGATTCTTCAAACTTTACATTCAGCACATCCTCGTCTGTAGCAATGGTTTCCGGCTCTGTCATTTTACCATGCCTTACCTTCAGTCTTTCCACTTCTTCATCTACCATATTACCCGGTACTTCAATTTTATAGCGGGTAAGCGGTATTTGATTCAGATCCGGTAAATCAAATGACGGCTTTAGTCCTACTTCAAAATTAAAGGAATAGTCAGAGGGGTTGTTCATGTCTAAGTTACCGGGGTCATTGTCTGCTCCGGGAAGTGGCTGCGCAAAAATGTCGAGCTTTTCCTTATCTAAATAATCAACCAGGCCCTTTTCAATGCTTCTCAGCACTTCTTCGGTATATACTGCCGGCCCGTGCATTTTTTTGATAACGCCTGCCGGCACCATTCCCTTCCGAAAGCCAGGTATATTGGCAGACTTTGCGTATTGTTTTAACGCTTTTTCAAAAGGCGGAAAATAATCTTCTTTGTTTACCGTAACTGTTATTTTATCGTTCAGTAATCCAATATTTTCCCTTGTAACCGTTGCCATAAAATATATTGTGTATTAAAAATTCCTGTCAGAATTGTAAAAAGGAGTGCAAAAGTAAGGTTTTTGTATTAATTCTAATTCATTCCTTCCCATCAGTAAAGGTAATTCTCAGCGTATGGCCGATCTTAAAACCAAAAGAAATTTTATAGTGGTGCCGGATATAGGTGAATTTAAAACCACAGGCAATATTATTGTTTGCAACGTACACACATTTCTTTCAGAATATTTACCCGGATTGAGCTAACATCCGCTGAGCATCCAAAACTTACTGCTCCATTAATTAATATTTTATTAAAGTCACAATTTCCGGCGATGCAGTATAACAATTATATATATCCTCCATACGGAAATTGCCGCAGATGTGCAGATCTGATCTGCGCATCTGCGGCTAAACATCCAGGCTATATCCTATATTTTGCTGCCAGGCAGCTTGGTTAATTTGGAATGTGCACCCAATTTTTCAGCTTTTGAAACCATATTCTTTTCCCTTACCTTCATCTGCCATTTACTTTCAGCCTTGAGACAGGATATACCATATCAAATTGACCATGCTTTATTTGAACGCCTTGTACATGGAGACGAAGAGGCTTTTGAAAAGTTGGTATACACTCTGTATAAAAAATTATTCCCGTTTGCCGTTTCTCTTATCAAATCAGAAAGTGAGGCCAACGATGTGCTTCAGGAGGTATTCCTGAAAATCTGGCTGCACAGGAGTTCATTTTCCGCAATTGAAAATCCTATGGGATGGATACATACCGTTGTGGCGAACACGGCTTCCAATTATTTAAGAACAAAAATCCGGAATGAACTCAGAATTAAAAAATACCATAGCCAATCAGTTGTTTCTGCAGGTATGGAAGAACAGTTAGACGCCAATTTTACTCAGTCGCTGATTGATGAAGCCGTGAATAAGTTGCCGGCAAAAAGAAAACAGGTGTTTTTGCTGAGCCGTAAGGAAGGGCTTTCCCGAAAAGAAATAGCAACACGCCTGAACGTATCTGAGAACACGGTACGCAACCAGCTTGTTGAGGCACTGCAATTCGTTAGGGAGTATCTTACACAAAGAGGAGGGCTGACTATTCCTGCGATATTGATTTTAATGGATATTCTGTGAGAAAATAATTGCCTCGGTAGTATATCAGGAGGATTTGCCGCTGCTCACTTCCGCCCTCAAATCAACCACTCTGCGACCCCCGCAGGGCCAATGTCATTTAGTTGGTGAGTCCGGTATGCGCCGTAGCATATCAGCCCGCAGGTCATAATGATTCGAAATATAGCTCATTTTTATTTTATAATAAACTGAAGCTCTCTCAGTCTGTTCAGCAATGAGAAAGCAGCAGCGAAATGAAGCTGAATTCACTAGTAGTACGAGAGCTGCATCAAGGCTCCTTCCCAAAAACGGGCTGTAATCGTTTTCGGGCGGCTTTTGGTTACTTTTTCCGCAAAAAGTAACAAAGAAGAAATAGCCTGATTGCAGATATTAGCTTTGACGGAATAGTTAACATTTTAAAATGAACAATCAATTAGCTGTTAGCGCAAAGTCTTTATCTATGTTTTCGACCTATGTGCCTAACTCTAAAAATTAATTTGACAATCCTTGCGCAACCCCCGAATAAAAAAATTTCCCTGACTGATGGTACAATAACCACCGGTGCGGTGTCAATCTCTATGTGAAAGACAAAATTAATTTTGACTATTTATTGCAAAAGCGATTTAGGGATACCCTTTCTGATGAAGAAAAGGAACAATTACTGGAAGCATTAAACGATCCGGATAACGTACACAAACTTAGCAGGATTGTTGAGGAATTGTACCATAAGGAAGTTTCGGAAGTATTTGTGTATGATGAAGCAAAGCTGAAAGAAATGATACGGATCATTGTAACCAATGATGCCGGATCAATAGATCCATTTGTTTTGAAAGAAAGCGATCAGAAAACGGAGACAGTCCATGCAACTGAGGATGAAGCTATAGAGTATACGACAGGCGGTGGTGGAAAAATTCGTTTCCTGAAGTTCCCATGGATGCGTTATGCTGCGGCTGCTGTGCTGTTCGTAGGAGCAGGCTTACTTTACTATAACATAAAAAAAGATGTTCCTGCCCAACAGACAACAGTTACGGCACCCGTACAGGCAATGGATGCAAATGATGTGCTTCCCGGCACTAACAAAGCGGTGCTTACCTTAAGCGATGGAAAGAAAGTGGAATTGAACGACAAGGGGCAGCAGGTGATTACTGATGGGAACTTAGCTATTCGTATCAGCGATGGGGCTTTGGCATATAGTAAAACGGACGTGGTAGTATATAACACCATGACCACTCCCAAAGGAGGACAATACAAATTAAAGTTGCCGGATGGTACCACCGTGTGGCTGAACGCTTCGAGCAGCATTACTTACCCCACCGCTTTCCCGGGGAACACCCGCGAGGTAACGATTACAGGGGAGGCTTATTTTGAAGTAGCTAAAAACCCGGCGAAACCATTTACGGTAAGAACTTATAAAGATGAGATTACGGTAAAAGGAACTTCGTTTAATGTAAACAGTTATGAAGATGAAGCAGGTGTAAAAACTTCGCTTGTAGAAGGATTGGTGCAGGTGAACGGTACGCTGTTAACACCGGGTAATGCATATATGGGGGGTGAAATAACCCGTACGAATGTAGACAAAGACCTGGCATGGAAAAACGGCGTGTTCAATTTTAACCAGGTAAAGCTGAAGCATGCTATGCGGCAGATTGCAAGGTGGTATGATGTGGAAATAAAATATGAAGGCAGTGTTGACCATATTGAATTAGGCGGAGAAATAGGCAGAAATCTAACATTACAACAAGTTTTAAACGGATTACAGGACAAGGATTTACATTTCAGATTAGAAGGGAAAATACTGACAGTGTATTAAAGCAGGTTACAGGTTGCAAGTTGCAGGGTGCAAGTTGCCGGTTACAAGTTACAGGTCTAAAGGTACAGGGTACTGAATTGAAACCTCCCTGAAACTTGCGCCCTGAAACTTGAGATGTGTTCTGAACCCTGTAACTTGAGCATATACCTTGTAACCAAAAAAACCGGGCTCTGCTCGCAACAGAAACCCGGCAAAATTTCAGGCTAACCTTATAAATGCCGGATCAACAGACAATTTATTCATTAACCCAAAACTGAGCAAAAGTATGCAATTCATTGCTTTTAACCACCGGTGCCGGGGCATTCGTGGAATTTTACCCAAAACCTTGCGCATCATGCAACTTACTACTGCACTGCTTTTAGGGCTCTGCCTGCAGGCTGCAGCCACCGGGTTTACTCAAACCGTTACTTTTTCAGGAAAAGATGTTCCCATCGAAAAAGTGTTTACTGTAATAAAGCAGCAAACCGGCTATTTTGTAAGTTATAAAGCCGGCCAGCTTCGCAAGGCAAAACCTGTTACTGTTCAGGGAGAGAACATGTCCTTAGAGCAGTTTTTAAACGAAGTGTTCCGAAACCAGCAATTGGATTATTCCATCGAGGGAAATACCATTTTTATTAAATGGAAGAAGGAAATCTATCAGATCGCTCCACTTGAATCTATTTCAGGCACGCTCTCTCCTCCTGCCGATATCAATCTGAGCGGCAGGGTAACTAACGAACAACAGGAGCCTTTAGAGGGGGTAAGTGTAACGGTTAGAGGCACCCAAAACGGCACCACCACCAATGCAGATGGAAGATTCCTGTTGCCTGTTCCTGCTGCCAATAACGTGGAACTGGTTTTTTCTTTTATAGGATTTGAAGCACAAACTATAAAAGTTGGAACACAAACTATATTCAATATTGTCATGAAGGCGTTTGTTGCGGGCTTGGATGATGTGGTGGTAGTGGGGTATGGAACGCAGAAGAAAACGACACTTACAGGTGCAGTCAGTTCAGTAAAAGGTGATGATGTGGAAAGAGCGGGTGCCTCAAACATTTCTCACACCATGGCTGGTAAAATTTCCGGTATAAGTATAGTACCGGTGAGCGGAGAGCCTGGTGTTAATCCTGTAATTCATATCAGAGGAATTGGAACTACGGGATCTTCGGCTCCTTTAATTGTAATTGATGGAATTGTTAGAAATAGTATTGCTGATATTGATCCAACAATTATTGAGTCAGTATCTGTATTAAAGGATGCTGCAGCCGTGGCTCCATACGGGTTAGGTGGAGCTAATGGTGTGCTGCTCATTACAACAAAAACAGGAAAAGTTGATCATCCTGTATTCACAGTCAACGCATATAGAGGGGTACAAAAGGCAATATGGTTACCCAGTCCCTTAAATGCAGTTGATTATATGAAATTGCAAAATGAAGCAACGACTAATGTAAGTAGTAGCGCTACACCACCTTATACGTCCGATTTTATAAATAGTTATAATGCAAATCATGCTTTAGATCCTGATAAATACCCGGATGCCAGGAGCATGGATTTATTGAATAAAATAATACCGGTTCAGGACTATAATGTTAAGGTTAGCGGGGGCGCGGGAAATACCAGTTATTTTTTAGGAGCAGGATACTTTAAAGAAGACGGCTTATTTGATCAATTCAACTTCAGGCGCTATAACTTTAATGCAAACATCAATTCAAAAGTTACAAAGACTACAAAAGTTAATGTGGGCCTTATTAATTCGTTTACGAGAAAGAATGAACTCTCACCCGAGTACTCAAGTGCTAATATGATGAGATGGCTCTACTTCGTTAAGCCTACCCATTCATTATATTTTTCAGATGGCAAGTGGGGTAATTCTAATAATGTTTCATTAGTTGGAGGTCTGAATAGCGGAAGTTATAATAAGACTGACGGAACAAGCATGCTAAGTACATTTACTGTTGATCAGGAGATTCCATTTATTAAGGGATTAAGTATTAAAGGTGTCTTTAGTTATGACTTATATAATGATTTTACGAAGGGTTTTTCAAAGCCGGCATATTACTGGACACAGGATATGACTACAACACCTTATACCTATACCAGGCAGGTCTCAAATATGGAACAAAATTCCCCCCCTTATGCAGCCCTTTATGAAACCTACAATAAAGCGCAGGTATTTACATACCAGGGGTTTATGAATTTTAAGAGAACTTTTGGAGGCAATGAGATTAGTTTTCTTGGAGTTGCTGAGCTCCAGAAAGGTAATTTCAGAAACTTAAATACTTCAATGAAAAATTTACCGCTGGAGATTGACGAATATGACCTGGGTAGCTCTAATCCGAGTGACTATACCTTAGGTGGAAGTACAAGGGAATCTATCCATGTTGGGTATGTTTACAGAGCCGGGTATGTATACGAGAGTAAGTATATGCTTGAGGTTGCAGGGCGATACGATGGACATTACTATTTTGCGCCCGGCAAACGTTTTGCTCTTTTCCCTTCCTTTTCGGCAGGTTGGAGATTGTCTGAAGAAAAATTCATGCAACAGCTTACTTTCATCAATAACCTGAAAATAAGAGGTTCATGGGGGAAATCCGGAAATCTGGCAGGTAGTGCATATCAATATCTGGCTGGATATGGTTTCTATCCAAACCAATATGCTTTTGGAAATAATATGGTTCCTGCAGCTTATCCTAATAATGAGCCAAATCCAAATATCACCTGGGAAACATCCAATAAATCTGATATTGGAATCGAAGCCAGTTTATGGAACAATTTACTTTCTATTGAGGCAGACTATTTTTTTGAAAAGAGGAAAGGCATGTTATTACCTCCCGCTACGATCGTACCTTTTGAATATGGTATTGGTCTGTCAGATGAAAATGAGGGGATAATGGATAATCATGGGATTGAGCTGACAATTGGAAGCAAATACCAGTTCCAAAATGGGTTAAAATTAGGATTGAACGGGAATTTCAGCTATGCTAAAAACAAAATGGTAAAAGTATTCGAGACGGAATCTACGTTTAACAATCCAAATCGTAGAAGAACGGGTAGACCTATCAATACCCCGTTTGGTTATCGCTCATTAGGTTTATTTAGTACAGCCGATGATAAAAATGGAGATGGTGTTATTGATGCTGCTGATGGATATGATGTTGTACAATTCGGCGAATTACACCCGGGCGATATTAAATATGAAGATATTAATAATGATGACAAAATAGACGCTAATGATCAGGTTGCCGTTGGTTATTCATCTTATCCTCAGATTTTTTATGGTTTTACTTCCGTAGTAGAATGGAAGGGATTTGATTTGTCACTTTTCTTCCAGGGCGTAGCGAGAAATTCATTTAATATTAATCAACGCTTCCAGACCATATCCTTATTTAATACCCAAAGCAGTACTGATTATGAATTTTATAATAATCATTGGACACCAGAACGTCAAAATGCAAGATATCCAAGAGCATATATAGGCCCTAATGCAAATAATAATAATGTAAATTCTGATTTTTGGTATGAAAGCGGTGATTATCTTAGGTTGAAAAACTTTATAGTAGGATATACTATCCCAAAGCATATTCTGAAAAACCTGAAAGTTTCAAATATAAGGGTCTACTTCTCAGCTACTAACCTAATTACTTTTAGTAAAGTAAAATTTTCTGATCCTGAATCTAATATTGTATCTGGCGGCGGCGCAGGTATGTATCCCACAATGAAGCAATTTATTTTTGGAGCGGGTTTATCTTTTTAAGTTTTCTATCATACAAAACTGCATAAAATGGAACACAAATATATCATTCGCAATATCCTATTAACAGGTTTAGTGTTGATAAGCGCTCTTTCCTGTAAGAAAGATGGTTTTCTTGACACAACAAATAAAGCAAATCTTGATGATGGAACGATGTGGATCAGTGAAAAGAATGCTGATATTTTTTTAAATGGTTGCTATGCTGAACTTTATCCCACCGGCGCTGATTGGCCGGATACTCAAATGGATAATTTTTCTGATGATGCACATGCCAGAGTTTATTTTGGGTCTTATGCCTGGAAAGAAGGTACTATTGATATTTCAGTACGACCCGGTGGGAGTTGGGTGGCACAGGGTCCGTCAAATGGAAACAATAGCTGGCAAAAAACATATGCTAATGTTAGAAACCTAAATTCATTTATTGAGAACGTAAGAAGTAATTCTCAAAATCTTTCAGCAGAGTATATTGCAAAGCGAATAGATGAAGCCAGGTTTTTAAGAGCGTATTTCTACAGCGAGTTGTTTATGCGGGTTGGTGGTGTTGTTATTGATACAGTAGTCCTGAGCAGATCGTCTTCAACTTTAGAAGAACTTCAAAGACCCCGGAATACTTTTGAAGAAACATTTAATTTCATCATTGGCGAATTAGATGAAATACTGCATAATGGTAATTTACCAGTTAAATATGAAAGTGCTGATGCCGAAGCAGGCAGAGCTACATTAGGGGCGGCTTTAATTTTAAAAGGATGGCTTCAGTTATTTGCAGCAAGCCCTGCTTATAATTCGTCTTCACCTGCAGTTGCTGATCCTGGAAACCTGCAGCATTTTAGCTCCGGAGACCCGGCACGATGGGCGGCGGCCGCTGCTACAAACAAACAATTTATTGATTCATGGGGGCATAAAGGCGATGGCACTTATCAGTTGTTCTCCAATATGGTGAATTTCTGGAGAGAAGAAAATGAATATAATTCAGAAGTAGTTTGGGACAGACAATTTGTTCCGGTAACCATGCCAAACCTTTATGGCGCTTATGGCGGACCTTGTAACCTCGATGGTATTATTAATGTTGACTGGGGAGAATATCAACCCACGCAGAGTATCATAGATGATTTTCAAATGGCTAATGGAAAAAGTATTACAGATCCTTCTTCAGGTTATAATCCACAAAATCCATATGCAGGACGGGAAAAAAGGTTTTATGATTTTATTTGTTATGATGGGGCCCCTTATTACAGGGAATGGATGAGCAAACCGGATACGGTATGGATGCGAATTGATAAAGTAAATCCGAGAAACAATGAAATTGATTTAAGCGGGGCAAATGATGCAACGCAAACCGGCTACTGGTTCACCAAACAATTATCGAAATATGATCCACGGAATTTGGTTGATTGCGGTCAGAATTACGTGTTTTACCGTTATGCCGAAGTGCTTTTGAATTATGCAGAGGCGCAGAATGAAGCTGTTGGCCCGGATGCTTCTGTTTATGAGGCAATTAATGCTATCCGTACCAGGCCGGGAACCGATTTGCCTGAATTAACAGGAGGATTATCAAAAGAGGAGATGCGAAAGGCTATTCATCGTGAACGTAGAATAGAACTCTCTTATGAGCAAAAAAGGCTTTTGGATATATGGCGGTGGAAAGAAGCCGATGCAAGATTAAATCAACCTACTATGGGCATGAAAATATATAACTCTAAACCAGATAATAACAGTGGAGCGTGGATATATGAAAAATTTGAACTGGCTATGGGCCATGTATTTACCAATAAAATGTATTTCTGTCCTATCCCGCAGGAAGTAATTGACCGGAACCCAAAAATCGTACAAAATTCAGGCTATTAAGATCAGATTAAGCAGTCAAAGTAAATTATGCAGACAGAAGACACGAAGTAGTGAATGTAGGGATCAATGTAAAACATAACAAATATGAATGGTAAGGATAAAAATCTATATGATGCAATAGTAGTTGGCACCGGAATAAGTGGTGGATGGGCTGCAAAAGAATTATGTGAAAAAGGTTTGAAAACTTTGGTTCTAGAGCGGGGTAGAAATGTAGAACACATAAAGGACTATGATGATATGCTGCCAAATTGGGAACTTCCTCACCGTGGCAGGATTACAAATGAGGATCGCACAAAAAGTCCGGTTCAAAGTGGTGTATATAATTATAATGAAAGGTCGAAGAAATATTTCGTCAACGACTTAGACAATCCCTATATTCAGCTAAAACCATTTGAATGGGCCAGAGGATATCAGGTAGGAGGGCGAAGTTTGATTTGGGGTCGGCAAAGTTACCGAAGGAGCTATTTGGATTTTGAGGCTAATGCCAAAGATGGCTTTGGTGTGGATTGGCCTATACGATATAAGGATATTGCACCCTGGTATGACTATGTGGAACCTTTTGTGGGAATCGCAGGCTCAATAGAACGGCTGCCTCATCTCCCCGATGGTAAATTTCAACCGCCGATGCCTATGAATTGTGTAGAAAGTGAGGTTGCGCAAAGAATCAAGGGTAAATTTTCCGATGGCCGAATGATCATTAACGGTCGTACGGCAAACCATACGCGAAATATAGGGGAAGGGCGAGGGCAGTGTCAATACAAGGGAAGTTGCGGCGCCGGGCACGCCTGTTCCTTTGGAGCATACTTCTCAAGTAATTCGGCCACATTGCCGGCAGCCGCCCGAACCGGTAATATGACTTTAAGGCCCTATTCTATTGTTCAGGAAGTATATTATGACAAGGAGACGAGAAGAGCAACTGGTGTACGGGTTGTAGATACGGAAACCATGAAGCAGTATGAATTTTATGCAAAGATTATTTTTCTGAATGCGTCAACATTAAACACTGCTGCTATTTTGCTCAATTCTAAATCTGATGTTTTTCCAAATGGACTGGGAAATAGCAGTGGGCAAATAGGACATAATTTAATGGACATGCCTTATGGTATGGGAGCTCAGGGTGTGTTTGAAGGATTTAAGGACAAATTTACTTTTGGAAACCGCCCCACTGGTATTTTTGTGCCGCGCTTTCGGAATATTAATAAGGCAACAGAGCACAAAGATTATTTGCGTGGATTTACTTACCAGGGAGGAGCAGGAAGAGGGAGAAAGGGGGGTACCGGATTCGGCAGGGATTTTAAAAACGATATGAGTCAGCCTGCAGACCATTGGAGTATGTCTATTACGGCCTGGGCTGAACACTTACCATATTATGAAAATAGAATGTTTTTACATGAAGACAAGAAGGATAAGTATGGAATGCCGGTCATTTGTGTTGATTGTGAATTCAAAGAAAACGAGAAGGCAATGGTTGATGACATGATGAATAGTGCCGCGGAAATTCTCGAAGCCGGAGGATTAAAAAATGTGGAAACATACAACTGGAATAAAATACCAGGCTCCTGTATCCATGAAACCGGAACTGCCCGAATGGGTAATAACCCTAAGACTTCAGTTTTGAATGGCTGGAATCAAATGCATGATGTACCTAACATCTTTATCACAGATGGGGCGGCTATGGCTTCTTCAGGCACTACTCCCGGTCCATCAGTTACTTATATGGCTTTAACAGCGAGAGCGGTAGATTATGCAGTTAAAGAATTAAATCGTAGAAATATTTAAAAATAAATCAATGGAAAGACGAGCCTTTATCATCAAAGGTGGCAAAAGCATTGGGGCAATTGGTCTTGGGGTGCTGGGAATATATAGTTGCCAATCACATGAGCCTGCTGTATTCAACGGGGAGTTTTCATTGGAAGAAGTGAATATGATCAATGAAATTGGAGAAATAATAATTCCAATAACGGATACACCAGGAGCAAAGGCAGCCCGGGTGGGTGAATTTATTACGGTGGTTGTTCGGGATTGCTTTTCAGAGAAAGAAAAGAAAGAATTTAATATAACATTAGCAGATATTAATAAAATATGTAACGAATCCTTTGGTGATGATTTCTTGAAATGTAAAGAGAGTGAGCGTTTGAAATTAGTTTCAAAAATGGAAGAAGGTCACGGGGGCTATAAAACGCTTAAGAATCTTATTGTATCCGCTTATTTATCATCAGAAATAGGGATGACAAAATATTTCGATTATCATCCTGTGCCAGGAAAATATGATGGGTGTACAACAGTCAGACCCTGGTAAAACTGGAAAAAACGAATGATCAACGTAACAGAAGGAGTTTCTTAAGAATGACTGGTATAGGAGGTGGAGGAATTACGACAGGAGTTTATAAAAAAGAGATTAGAAGTAACCCAGGATGCCAGGAACGTAAATCCACGGGTGTGCTGCATCGCATTTATCAAATGATTGTTGCTTTAGAGGATGACAAGACCCAATTCTGTCATCCGATGTGTGTCTTTATTCTTCGTCAGAATATGATAATGGTGGCTACATATTGAACAAAGGTTACGGAATAAATCCATTACACGTATGGTGTATTATTATACATGGCTATTCTGTACCTGGAATTGGGGACTATTTATAAATTTTAAAATCTCAGAATAATAACATGTTATATTTTTTCAACTCCCCTATCAGATGTTTTTTTCGATTATCCTTGATTTTTTTGCTAAGCTGTAATCAGCCATCTTCCCCAACAGGAACATCCGGTGGCGTAAAAGCAGAAGATGCCCTGGCAACCATGCAGGTAGCGGACGGATTTAAAATTGAAATGATCGCCGCCGAGCCGATGATCACTTCTCCGGTAGATATGGAGATAGATGAATACGGACGCCTGTTTGTAGTGGAAATGCACGGCTATCCATTAGATAAAAGTGGTAGTGGAAATATTGTGATGCTATCAGATACCAACGGAGATGGCATTATGGACAAAAGAACGCTTTTTAAAGAAGGACTACTGCTGCCCACGGGTATCCTTAGATGGAAGAAGGGATTTGTTGTAACCGACTCTCCCAATATCTATTACTTAGAAGATTCGGATGATGATGGTAAAGCCGATATTATGGATACATTGCTGACGGGTTTTGCGTTAACCAATCCGCAGCACAATTTAAATAATCCCATTTATGGTATTGATAACTGGATTTATGCCGCCCATGAAGGAACGGTAAAATCAAGAGATTATGTGGAGGAGTTTGGTGATGAAGGAACGGAGATTTACTATCCGGCTAAACCGGATGCTGTGCGCCTGCCGAAAAATGCTGATGGCCTTTCCGTTCGTTTTCGCCCCGAACAGTATCAACTGGAAGAGCTGGCAAGCCGTTGTCAGTTTGGACATACTTTTGATCAATGGGGACATTGGTTTGGCTGCAACAATTCTAACCAGGGATACCAGGAGATTATTGCAGAGCGCTATTTAAAACGTAATCCCCAACTGCCGCCAACAGATCCTAATCATTCTATGTCGGATCACCTGAATGCGCCAGAGGTATTTCCTACTACGCTCAACCCAGACCGGCAGATATTTACCGATGTGGGTACCATGACTTCCGGCTCCGGACTTACCGCATACCTGGCCGATGATTTTCCTGCACCCTATCATAATGCCACCTTTATTGCCGAGCCGGTAAGTAACCTGGTGCATGTTGATGTAATAAAAGACAGCGGCTTGAGTTATGCAGCAAGCCGGGTATTTCCTAATAAAGAATTTTTCTCTTCTACTGATGCCTGGTCGCGCCCGGTGAATATGTATGTAGGTCCTGATGGTGCTTTGTATATTCTGGATTATTACAGAAGAGTGATTGAATCTCCCGAATGGATGTCGGAGGAAGCCATTGCCGCCGGAAGTTTGTATGATGGTATTGATAAAGGAAGAATTTACCGCATTACACCCGTTGACGGAAAAAAGGCAGACTGGATGAAGGGATTGAAACTTGGTGATGCTTCTATTGACGCATTGGCAAAAGAATTGGCTAACACCAATGGTTGGTGGCGCATCAATGCACAACGCTTATTAGTTGACAGAGCAGATAAAAATGCAGTACCGGCACTCGTGAAGATGGCTTCAAACCCCGAATCTGCAATGGGGCGGCTGCATGCGCTCTGGACTTTGCAAGGCATGAACGCGATGCAGACTGATCTTATTAAAAATGCATTAAAAGATACAGTTGCAGGAATAAGGGAAAATGCCATTAAACTGGCAGAATTACATTTGAAAGATAATCCTGCATTAGGCACAACACTACTGGCTTTACAAAATGATAAAGACATAAAGGTGCGCTTTCAGCTGCTGCTAACATTGGGGTATGTAAACACGGCTTCGGCCTCCGATGCACGTAATGGCCTGTTGTTTCGCGATATGGAGAACAAGTGGTTCCAGGTAGCTGCTTTGTCTGCCGCTTCATTAAATGCAAATTCCCTGCTTAACCTGATGCTGGCAAAATACAGGGCTGATGTACCGTCCTACGGCTCTATGGTGCAAAGACTCACAGGTATCATTGCGGCAACAGAAGAGGAGGAAAAGGTTCATCATCTCATTCAAAAAGCTATTGTAGCGCAAACTCTGCGTGAACAGGAATCGCAGACAGCAATGCTGCAAGGGCTGGCACAGGGACTGCGTTACCGGAAAAATAAGCTCTCCATCAGTGAAGCTGAGCAGCGTTTGCTGGTCAACACTTTTTTTGACAGCCCTTCAGACGGGTTACGAAAATCGGCCTTACAATTTTTACAGGCTTCAAAAATCAGTAATGATGCCTTACGCATCTCATCAGTTGCCAGGGCAGCATCTATTGCACAGAACACCGCTGTTTCAGATACAAAAAGAGCAGATGCTATTGATTTTCTCAGCTTTGGTAACCCGTCAGATTATCTTACCCTACTCCAGGGCTTACTTACTCCACAGGAGCAACCTGCTGTAAAATTTGCCGCACTGCGGGTATTGAATGTAATTCCATCAACGGCTGTGAGTGAATACCTTGTGGATTTGTGGCCGGGGCTTACCAAAGAAATAAGAGATGCCGCCATTCGTGTATTTATGCATGATACTGCCAGGATGAGAATACTCATTACCGCAATGGAAGCAAATAAGATTCCTGCCAATAATGTAAGTTTTTGGACAGGTATTAGTCTGATGCAGATAGCTGATGACAAATTACGGGAACGTGCCAGGGCAGTATTTACCAAAAATACGGAAGAAGCAAAAAAGATCAATAAAGAATACCAGGCTGCGCTTGAATTACCGGGAGATCCGGAAAAGGGGAAAGCAATATATATGCAAAGCTGTGCAGTTTGTCATCAGGTAAAAGGTGAAAATGGAATTGCTTTCGGGCCTGATCTCGCTACTATACATAATTGGAAAAGAGAGGATATCCTGGCTAATATTCTTGACCCCAATCTTTCTATCATGGCGGGATATGATCTTTGGGAGATTAACTTAAACAATGGAGAGTCTTTGCAGGGTATTATTGCGGCTGAAACATCTTCAGCAATTACCATTAAAAATATGGGCAACTTTGAAAAAACCATCAGCCGGCAGGATATTAAATCTTTGCAATCGCTTAGCGTATCTGCTATGCCGGTGGGATTAGAAAAAAACATCAGCAAGGAAGCCATGGCGGATCTGATTGCTTATTTGCGGCAAAATTAGGGATGCTGATTGTATCTTCATTTGTTAAGAGGATGACAATTTATCGGTAGGTTAAATGCGATGCCAGCAATAGTGTTTCGACTGTTGAAGCCACATAGTATAAGAGTGGAACAGGGAACAATCACGAAAACGGGCAGTAATCGTTTTCGTGTGTCTTTTTTGTTTCTTTTTTGGGAAAAAGCCTGTCCCGATTTTATATCGGGGCAAAAAAGAAAGAGAAAAGTATTTTTGAAATAAGAAAACAATAGATATGAAACTGTCAGGAATTTACTTTCTACATCCGTCAGCAACTCCATACAAACGCATCTCCGTTGTGTATACGATTGCTATGATCATTTTGTGTTGCTCCGTAATGCCTGCTGCTTTTGCGCATCCATTTGGCAATCTGCCTGGTCAAAATAATGCCGGTATATTTCGTGCGGCAGTAGTTAAGATAGATATCACCCCCGACCAGCCAAAGATGTTGCTTGGCTATAATGCCCGTCAATCCACCGGTGTACACGATCGCATTTATCATCGTATAGTTATCTTAAATGACGGAACCACAGAATTTTGTCTGGTGTCTTCCGATATCTGTGTCATTTCTCCATCGGAGTACGATCATCTTGCATCATTACTTTACCAGCAATTGGGTATTGCTCCTGAAAATTTCTGGTGGACGCTTACGCATACCCATTCTGCGCCTGAAGTTGGCCTACCGGGATTGCCCGAAGTATTTATGGGAGAAAGATATAAGCACCCGGTAGATACTGCCTATACCCATTTTGTAGAGCAAAAAATAATAGAAGGAATAAAACAGGCCAGGAAGCAATTGGTAAAAGCAAAACTGGGCGTAGGATGGGGACATTCCAATGCCAATATGAACCGGAGGGCCATTGACGTTAACGGAAAAGCCGGGCTGGGAATGAACCCTGATGGCGCTATAGACAAAAAAATTGGCCTGATCAGGATAGACAAAGAAGATGGAACTCCCCTGGCGTTGATATCCAACTATGCTATTCACGGCACTGCATTGGGCGCTCCTAACCTTAAAATCAGCGGCGATGTGCCCGGTATTGTTTCGGAATATGTGGAAGAAAAATTAGGAGTGCCTATGCTTTTCATAAACGGGGCAGCAGGAAATATTGCGCCCATTTACAGTACCTATCCTAATCCCGGCGCTGCACACTTATCACAATTCAGGGTATTGCTCGGCGATAAAATTCTGGAAGCCAATAAACGTATAGCAGCAACTACAGGTAAGGTGCAATTGTTTACCGGCAAATTCATCATTGAAACACCTCGAAAAGCAGACCTGGGCTGGCCATCCGATTTGGGCAGTTATACCCGCAACATCGGAGATGGAAAAAACGTAGTAAGGCTGCCTGTTGGCTTTTTGAAAATCAACCATGATATTGCCATCTGGAGTCTGCCGGTTGAACTATTTTGTGAAATATCCAATGAAATCCGCGACAAATCTCCTTACCCGTATACTTTCTATTATGGGTACACGAACGGATGGTTAGGCTACCTGCCAACGGCTGATGAATTTAAATATGGGGGTTATGAAGTGGAAACGGTATCTCCATATACTACCGAAGCGGAAGCAGATGTTATAGAAGGGGTAATGAATTACCTGCAGGGAGAATTGCGAACTAAAATATCAGCAGACCGGGTTTCTGTGAACCGGCCTTCATTGATCGTGCCTGGTGTAACAGGGGTACTTGAATTAACTGCGGAAAAAGGTAAAGGTATAGGTCCGGATATAAAATATATGCCGGAATGGAAAGCATTTGGCTGGTTCCGCAACAAAGACAGAATAGAGTGGGAAATAGCCCCACGGGAAGAAAAGGAGTATGCCGTAATTTTAGAATGGTCGGTATCCAATGAAGACGCTGGGAAATCATTTATATTGGAAAGCAGTAAAGACAGGATAATAGGAGAAGTTGGAAAAAGCGGTTCCTGGGAAACCTTTGCATCAGAAAAAATAGGCGTCATGAAATTAAAACCGGGAAAACAAAAAATCATATTCAAGCCATATAAAGATTTTGATCCTAAGCAGGCTTTGCTGGATGTAAGAAAAATTATTTTGGTACCGGTTGGGCAAAAGTAATATGGTATCAAAAGTTGTCATAATTACCTGAGTTGTAATGTATCCACCCTCGTTGGGGTATCTGCCCCACTAACTATGCTTGCCGAACTTAGCGCTATCGCTTTAATAATTTCCGTCATATTCTTTATGTCAAGCGTTGAAAACTCATCACCGGGGGTATGATAATAGGGTTCGCTATCCATTTTTGAAGTAGAGATGGTATGTGCGGGAACGCCAAGCCTGGCCAGTGTAGCATTATCCGACCGGTAAAACAATTGCTGATCGGGGTATGGGTCCGGGTGAAATGTAAATGCGGTACCCTGCAGATTTTTTGCCAGTATTTCGCCCATATCTGTTTTTTCGTAGCCGGTTATATAGGCTGAATTCTTTCCCCACTTACTGTCGGTACCAATCATTTCAATATTAAACATCGCGGTTACCTTATCCGGCTCAAGCTGCAAGGAAAAATACTGCGACCCGAATCCACCTGTTTCTTCCGCGGTAAATGCGGCAAATACAAGGGTGCGTTCATTGTTCTTTATTTTTTTAAAATATTTTGCCAGCATAATTACCGCCGTTATGCCTGCGGCATCATCGTTGGCGCCATTATAAATAGAATCGCCGGTTGCATCGGGCTTGCCCGTTCCCAGGTGATCGTAGTGCCCGGAGAATATTACATAGTCCTCTTTTTTACCCGTCTGTCCGGCAGGCAGGCTTTTTCCAGGCAGCACTCCCACCACATTTTTGAGTTTCTTTTCTGTTATTTCGTGCTCAACAGAGAAGGAATAGTTAGAAGGGTGCCGGCCGGTTAACACAAATATTACACTGTTGTTTGCCCTGAAGCGCTCTCTTTTGAGTTGGTTCAAATTAGGAAATGATTTGCTGTGGGCTGTATCTACCCATACTACGTAATTCTTACCAGACATGATATAGCCATAGGCTGTGTTGAAAAACCTGTCTGCCGCATTAATTTTTACCGTTTCATATCCCGACTGCTCATTTACAATTAGTGATTCCTTTGAAGTAAAAGCAATAATATCCGTGCTGCCGGTTTCCTGCCCGTTAATGGTTCCCTTAGCGCTGATTTGCCGGGCTGCAACCAGTGTAAACTCCTGGAAAAAATTTGCTGAGGACGGAAGCGGCTGCAGTCCTGCCTTCCTGAATTCCTTAGCAATGAATGCTGCCGCTTTATCTATGCCCGGGGTGAATAATCCACGGCCGCCCATATCATCGGCCGATAAGATTTTTTCTATTTTCTCCACTTTTTTAACGGTTATAATCCTGTCCATCTTCTGGGCAGATACGTACAGCACAGTGAACATGAGTATTACGGATACATAAACAGGCTTCATACTTTCTTTAGCTTTAAAGTGAGATTGCGTATAAAATTGTGAGGGAAGATACAAATAAGGCGCTATAAAAAATTGAAGTACGAATCTTGAAATACGAAGAAATGCAAAAGTACTAACCAAATATGTTTTCTGTTACTGCGCTCTATCCTCCCGGCAATTCAGGGTTGAACAAACAGCACGGGCTTTACCGGAATAATGGTATTTCCACGAAATCAATTACAGGTATTTGTAGCGTGGAAGTTGGTTTTCTTTTTACACAAACTATCTTACTATAATAATTTTTATAGTTTTTTGCGGGGTTTGTAACAGGTATGCTCCATTTGCAATGCGGCTTACGTCAATAGCGTTTTCGCCTTGTGATAACTTGCCACGCCACATGTTTTTACCATCTGGACCCCATAAAGCTGCTTCCGTTGCCTGTTTTAAATTGACGCGCATCATTCCGCCATAAACAGGATTGGCAAAAACTACCAATGCCGGGTTGGAAGTTATGTATCTAAGACTATTTGTTTTACTAAAACTATATTGCCCATCTACATCAAGCTGTAGTATCCGGTAGTAGTTCACACCTTCTGCTGGGGTATTGTGTACAAAATGATATGTTTTTATACCTGTTGCGGACCCGGCAGCGGATGTGGTACCAATATTCTGCCAGTTAATAGCATCCCTGCTGTACTGTATAATAAAGTCTTTTGTATTTTGTTCTCCCGTTGTTTGCCAGTGCAGTACAGCGGTTTCATCTTTAACAACCGCTGTAAAATTGAGCCAGGTGAGCGGCAAGGTGGAATTTATTTGCGCTATTGCAAATGGCGAAAAAGTACCGGTATAACCTGCATATCTGAATGATGTTTGGGTAGGTGAAGAGGCATTTGCAGAAGACAATTCCTGCCACGAACTTCCATTATAGTGATATAATCCGGGAGCGGTGACACCGCTATTTTGCGCAGCCGGCCACTCAAACAGCATATCTACCCCCGATGCCCCATTTGCATTGGTTTTACTGATATCCCAGCTTTTGGTAATGCGTTGGGCCGTTGATACCAGCCCGGAAAGTCCTCCCTGGTATACTTCATCCAGCACCCGCACAAAGAAATTGTCTGTAGCGCCGCTGTTGTTAGTAATACTTACAGGGGTATAACTGCCGTTACCTACCGGGAAAGTATAAGTGCCTCCCGGTGTAATATTCTTTTTTAGCTTTCCGGCGCCATTGGTGTTAATGTAGTTGTTGGCATCAGCATTTGCAACGGAGTTGACTGAAAGTTCATAACCGCCCAACTGAATTTTTTTACCAGCATTCCTGAAGCGGATATTTTTTGCCAGCATGTTTTGCGTCAGTACCAGGTTTTGGTTAGCATTACCTGCAATAGCAAAAGATGTATTTGCAGCAGGAACCAATCCGGTAGACCAGTTTGCCGCCACACTGCCATCAGTGGAACTTCCCCCTATCCACAACACTTCCTGCCAATTGGTATACAGCGTAATGTTAGCGCCTGCGTTGTAGTTGGCGCCGCTGGCGTAATTGGTTCCTGAACCATTGGCGTTTGTATTCCAGCCGTTGAAAATATAACCGTCTTTGGCCATGGTTCCGGCGCCTGGCAAAGTAGTAGCTGCGGAGAAAATGCCTCCTGAAGGCGCAGTCCCTTCTGTATGTCCGTTGCCTACATAAGTAATGGCATAGTTGCCACTACCAAGCACCGTATATACGGGCACCAGGGTAACATTCCCGGTTACTGTAAAGCTGTATGGATTGCTGGCTGAGGCAACCCCCGTACCGCCGGTTACATAATCCCAACGGGTAAAACTATATCCGCTGTTGGGTATGGCCGTTAGTGTTACCTGTGTGTCCGCAGCATAGGTATCGCCGAATATAGTTCCGCCATTAACGGTACCATTACTTGCTGCATTTACTTTTACATAATAAAGGTTGCTTATTACACCACCAGCATCTATAGCTCCTCTGATAGGCGGAACGTTGCGGGTATTACCAGCCTGATCAATAAGTACCTGATCCGTACTGGTTCCTATGTTGGCGAGCGACCCGATGGCGGTATATGTACTGCCCGATGAATTGTAGGCGACCACCGGGTTGAGATTATTGTTGTTGTTATATCGTGTAGCCACGCCCAGTCGTGCGGCATCTAATAAAAAGCTGGCTGTTTTTAAGGTGGGTGCGCTATAACCGCCGGTGGTATATAATAACGGCCTGTATACCTGCGCTGTTCCTATTTCAGTGCCATTTCCATCTGTAATTTTGGATAAAATACCCCCGGAAAAAATACTATTGTCGGAACCATTTATAGCCCCGGTGTAGGTGATATTGCCCGTAACATTCATGCTCGCGTCTGCCCAGGTACTTTGGTGTACAATGCAATAATAAGCCCTGGTATATTGCGGATATAAGCCACCGAAATCACTCAGCGTATAGGTGGTGGGGTTGGTATGCGAATTTCCGGCATAATTATAGGCAAATACACTATTAGCCACATACATGGCGCTTGGTGCAACATAACTGGCCACGGCTGCTGATTTAAACGTGCCTGTTAACAGCACCACGTTACCTGTAAAACTACTGTTCAACACATATACATAACCCGGAGACACAGCGCCGCCCGACTGCAATACACCTCCCTGCATGGCGATATTATTGGAAAAAGTAGAATTATTGAAATAGGCATACCCCTGAATTTCGGCAGCCCCGCCGCCGCCGCCTGTATTCGTATTACGGTTTTGTGAGATGGTACATTTGTTCATATATAAAGCGGCAGAAGTACCCTGCACAAATAAGGCGCCTGCAAAGTGGGCTGCATTTTTTACCACAAAACAATCTTCCATAAACACGGTACCCCAAACGGCAATAGCACCTCCGGCGGAAAGATTGGAGAAAGCAGTTCCAGGGGTAGTAGCATTGCATCTTCCGTTTGAAATAACAGAACGGTTCATGTGCAGCGTTACATTTTGCTGTACCAGCACAGTGCCGCCGGATGCATGGTAGGGCGCTGTGCCGGCAGCGCTCAGCGATCCTCCCTTAATGATAAGGTCGTTTATCGTGTAAGTAACGCCCGATCCTGCCAGGTTAAATACCCGGAAGTTGGAAGGCGATGTATTGAATTTCCCCTGGTCATCCACCCCTGTTACCGGCACCGAAATAGCGTACCCGTTACCGTTAATTGTAAGCGATTTTCCGGAAATCAGCTTTTCACCAGTGATAACGATATTACCGGTAATATTAATAACATCGCCGGATGCGGCGCTGCTAATGGCCGTATTTAGTTGGGTTTCGTTGCCGGCTGTATAAGTGGTTTGTGCAAATCCTGAAAAAATGAAAAAAAACAGAAAGCAGGATAACAGTTGAGGTTTCATGATGGATTGTTAATTTGTTTCATTTGAAAGTGCCTGGGAAGCAGACAGCAGATCATTATTCTTATACTGTAAAAGTATCCAGGCGAACAATCAGAGTCTATAAGGGTAAATACTTAAGATCAAAATAGTTGACGATTGTCAAATGGATGCAATGGCGTATTTGTTATGCGAAATGCACTGCCGCAAAGCGTTGCACGGATAAAACAGATCGCTGCTCAATAAAATAAGAATTTAAAATGCGGAGAAATATACAGGATTTAAAACACAGTAATTTTACGGAATCCAAAATTATTATTTGGCTGAAGTAGCCATTTTTTTGCGTACCCTACTCAAAGTCTCGAACGCAATTCCAAGAAATGAGGAAATATATTTAATGGGAACCCGGTTGGAAAGATGGGAGTAATTTTCAAGGAAGAAATGGTATTTAAATACAGCATTGGCATGCCTGATGAGCAAGGCCCTCCTTTCTGCGTCACGGTAATAGTGCTGCAATAATTTTCTTGCGGTGATGTTAAAGTCCGGGTACTGTATATACAATTGCTTAAGGTGCCTGCTGCTTAAGGCCAAAAATTCACAATCCTCGATAGCCTGCATATTTTCAAGGGCCGGCACTTCAAGGTCAAGGCTATGGATAGATGTTACCAGTTCATTATCTGCAGTGATCCAGGTTGTGATATCCTTTCCTCCTTCTTTGATGAATCCTCTCACAAGCCCTTTTTTTATAAAATATATATACTTACATATATCGCCTGACTGCAACAGCAAGGTTTGTTTTGTACATTTTATTAATACCAGTTTCTGTTCAAAATAACGGATCATTTCTTCGCTTAGCGGATGGAAGAAATTAAGCGCGGTAATCAAAGGGCCGATTTCGCTCGGGCGGCTTTTCCTGATTTTATTTATGTCTCTATTGCTCTTCATTTTTATCGTTTCTCATTTGTCATTATCTAACCAGGCACAAGCAGAGGCTTGTGCCTGGTTATGGATGCGTTAAAAATATTAAATAAATTGAATTATTCCCCCGGTTATTCAGTTAGCGTGTATGAAACGGGCTGGGGGGCATTGCTTATTCAAGCCCTATAAAATGTACGTTTCATAGTAATCTTAAATTGTAAACCAACCTAATGGCAGTCAGGTCTCAAACCACGAACCATGAAATCTGAAGAATAAAATTGGAAATCCGAAACGAAATTTGACGACAAACCATAAACTTTTCTACAAACTCATCATTTCCTTAAACTTCACCGCCTGCCTGCGGCTCACCTCAATTTTTTCACCTCCTTTTATTTCAAGCAGCAATCCGCCGTTGAAGTAGGGTTCCACTCTTTCTATCATGCGCAGGTTTACAATATGCTTGCGGTTGGCGCGAAAAAAAACTTTTTCATCCAGGCGTTCTTCCAGCGCATTCAGCGATTTTAATATCAGTGGTTTATGCGTACTGAAAAATACTTTGGCGTAATTACCTACGCTTTCAAATAATCTTATTTCATTCAACTTTACAAACCAGCACCTTTCGCCATCTTTTACAAATACCTGGTCGTTTTCACCCAGAATACCCCTGTTTACCGTCTGCGGACTTAAGGAAGTTCCCAATGCTTCTTTTTCTTCAATATACTCAAGTTTGTGTAAGGCATCTGCAAGCCGCCGGGGCTCAACAGGTTTTAGCAAATAATCAAGCGCATTCACTTCAAAGGCCTTCAGGGCATATTCATCGTATGCTGTAGTAAATATAACCTGCGGTAACCTGTCTAATTCGGTTAACAAATCAAAACCTGTTTTGCCGGGCATTTGAATATCTAAAAAAATCAGATCGGGAGCCATATTCCCAATCTTTTCTATGCCTTCATTAGCATTAGCGGCTTCGGCTATCACTTCTATTTCGGGATGATCCTGGAGCAGTTTTTTCAATTCGCTCCTGGCCAGTCTTTCATCATCAATAATAATAGCTCTTTTTGTCATATTGTAAAGTTTAGCTTATCGGTTGTTTACAGGCATGATCACTTTGGCTTCTACCATATTACCCGGTATATCTTTAATCTCAAAGGTAGCTTTTGTGCCAAATAAAAGATTCAGGCGGTCCTGCGTGCTTTGCAGCCCAAAGCCCATGTGTCCTGCACGACCATTTAAAAATCCGCTATTGCGTATAATGATTTCATGATGACCATCTACAAAATCCGAAATAATAGTAACCACACCGCCATTTACCTGTTTGCTGATGCCATGTTTGATGGCATTTTCCGCGAGGGTTTGCAGCATCATTGGCGGTATGGGCTGGCACAGCGTATCTTCATCAATATTAAACTGCACTTTTAAGCGCTCTTCAAAGCGCATTTGTTCCAGCGCTAAGTAGTCTCTTACTATATTCAGCTCCTGTTCTAAGGGAACCGTCTCCATTTTTTCTGTTTGCATGCTGCTGCGCAAAATGTTGCTCAGTTCCGTAATGGCACGCCTGGCCCGCTGGGGATTTTCATCTACCAAAGCCCTGATACTATTCAGGGAATTAAAAATAAAATGCGGGTTGATATGTGATTTAATGGTTTTTAGTTCCAGCTCTTTTACCAGCGATTGCAGGCGGAATGTATCTACTTCCTGCTTTTTATTTTTTTGGAAAAAATGGTATACATAATAGATCAGCACCCATACCATTAAGATGAGAGAACTGTCGAAAGTTCTAAGTACCAGTTTGTTAATAAAAGCCACCTTCTTTTTGGGATCTGTTTCCGATAAATTGAACAGTTCAAAAAAGGTAAGCAGGCTAAGCGAGTAAATAAAGCTGGCTATAATAATGCAGATAAAAAGCCGCGGAACAATTTTTTCGATAGGTAATACTAACCAGTTGCGTTTAATAATAACATTGCGCAGTATATGGGTAATGGGTATACCCAGCGACAAAGCAATCAAAAGACGGATAATTAATTTTTCTGATATCGTTTTATCATATGTATAGGCAAAAAAGATATTAATGAGTGCAAACATCCCCCAGCCGCAAATCTGACAGCACCAGTATCTTGATATTTTAGATAGCATAATCAAATCTAAACATTTCTCTCTCTTGCCGGAAATACTGTGTTACTAATGGTGAAAAATGCGGGTTAACGGCGGAGGTGAATGGAGATATATTTATTTACCTGCTGACTTTCAGACGATAATGCCCAGCCTCCGGAATGATAATTACTTCACTTAAAAAGCATTTATAGCTTACTTTTGTTATTGACTTAACCTGTTTTACATGGATATAACGCCGGGTCCGCTTTTACAACAAATTAACGATCCAAAAGATCTTAAAACACTAAGCCGGGAGCAACTCCACCAGGTATGTAATGAGCTCCGTCAATATATTATTGATGTGGTAAGTGTGCATGGCGGGCATTTTGGTGCCAGTTTGGGTGTGGTAGAGCTTACTGTTGCCCTGCATTATGTGCTGAATACGCCCTACGACCAGTTGGTATGGGATGTGGGGCACCAGGCATACGGACATAAAATTTTAACAGGCAGAAGAGACGCTTTTTATACCAACCGTAAGTACAAAGGGCTAAGCGGCTTTCCCCGCAGGGCCGAAAGCGGGTACGATAGTTTTGGCGTAGGGCATTCTTCCACTTCAATTTCAGCCGCGCTGGGTATGGCCATGGCGGCCAAATACAAGCACGAAGACAGGAAATCTGTGGCTATTATTGGAGATGGCGCAATGACTGCCGGCATTGCTTTTGAAGGTATGAACCATGCCGGCGTGGCCGATGCCGATATGCTGATCATTCTCAACGACAATTGTATGAGCATTGATCAGAACGTGGGAGCGCTAAAAGAATACCTTACAGACATTACTACTTCCCGAACCTATAATAAGTTAAAAGACGATATCTGGAATGCCCTGGGCAAATTGCCGGTAGGCAAACGCTTTACCAGGGAAATGGCCGGCAAGCTGGAATACAGTATTAAAGGATTTGTAAGCAAGAGCAGTAATCTTTTCGAGGCGCTGAACCTCCGTTATTTTGGTCCTATAGACGGGCATAATATTAATAAGCTGGTGGATGTTTTACAGGATCTGAAAAAAATTCCGGGCCCCAAGCTGCTGCATATTCTAACGGTAAAGGGCAAGGGATATTCGCTGGCAGAAAAAGATCAGACCAAATGGCACGCGCCGGGTTTGTTCGATAAGATAACCGGCGAAATCTATAAAAAGAAATTCGACCTTCCGCAGCCGCCCAAATACCAGGATGTTTTTGGACATACCATAATAGAGCTGGCGGAAAAGAACAGTAAAATATTAGGCGTTACACCGGCAATGCCATCGGGCTCATCATTAAAATTTATGATGGATAAAATGCCGGATCGCGCTTTTGATGTAGGCATTTGCGAACAGCATGCCGTAACACTAAGCGCCGGCATGGCTACCCAGGGTATGAAAGTGTTCTGCAATATCTATTCATCTTTTATGCAAAGGGCGTACGACCAGGTAGTGCATGATGTAGCTATCCAGGATCTGCCTGTTATTTTTTGCCTTGACCGGGCGGGACTGGTGGGAGAAGATGGCGCCACGCATCATGGCGCATACGACATAGCCTATATGCGCTGCATCCCTAACATGATTGTAAGTGCACCCATGAATGAAAGTGAATTGCGCAATCTCATGTATACGGCACAGTTAGACGAAAATACCCATCCTTTCGTTATCCGCTATCCCCGCGGCGAAGGCGTAATGCCGGAATGGAAAACGGAGATGAAGGCGATTAAACCGGGTACCGGAAGAAAATTAAAAGACGGAGAAGAGATTGCCCTGCTATCTTTTGGTCATCCCGGGAATTTTGCAGCCGCTGCTATCCGGGAATTAAGAGCGGAAGAGCTGAACCCTGCACATTATGACATGCGCTTTGCGAAACCGCTGGATGAAAATTTATTACACGAAATATGCAGTAAGTTTAATAAAATCATCACCATTGAAGATGGCACTGTGCAGGGAGGATTTGGAAGCGCGGTGCTGGAGTTTATGGCAGTGCATCAATATCATGCGGAAGTGAAAGTATTAGGAATACCCGATCTTGTAATAGAGCAGGGCACACCTAAGGAACTGCAAAAGGAATGCGGTTATGATGCCGCGGCGATAGCGGTTGCTGTAAGGGAAATGATGAGCCAAACCCAGCGCTCCCCTGCAAAAAAAAGGATCCTTTAAAACCCATCCCCTCTAATAAAATTTTCATTGGTATACCGGATAGATTGTTCGGCGCCAATGACTGTTGTTTGCATTTTTGTAATAAATAACATGTATAAAAAGGGGGTTATGAACATACATCTGTCCATCTTTATTTTAGCAGCCTTCGTTTTTACGGGCGCATGCAATACACAAACAAAAGACGAAAAAAAAGCCAATATGTGGAACAAAGATATTAAGCCGCCGGTAGCGGAAATTAAGGAACATCAGCGTATAATACATGGTGATACTGTAACGGATAATTATTACTGGATGATTGATTATTTTAAGAAGGGGCCAGACAGCACAGAAATTGTAAACTACCTGGAAGAAGAGAATGCCTATCTTGATACCATGATGAGCGGTTCAAAAGTTTTTAGAGAAAAGCTATACGAAGAGATGAAAGGCAGGATAAAAGAAAAAGATGAATCCGTTCCTGTTTTTAAAAACGGGTACTTTTATTATATCAGAACAGAAGACGGGAAGCAATATTACAAATACTGCCGCAAAAAAGGAAGCCTTGATGCACCGGAAGAAATTTTATTGGATGTAGATGACCTGGCAAAGGGCCATCCCTATTACGCCGCTACGGGATTTAATGTAAGCGAAGATAATAAGCTGCTTGCTTTTGGCGTAGATACCGTGTCGCGGAGGCAATACACGATTTACATAAAAAACCTGGAAACAGGGCAACTCTTTAAAGACACTATAAAAGAAACCACCGGTGGGTCTGCATGGGCTAATGATAATGCAACACTTTTTTATACGCTCAAAAACCCCCAAACCCTGCTCACAGAAAAGATCCGGCGGCATAGGTTAAATACCGATGAAAGCAGGGATGTAACCGTGTATGAAGAAAAGGATCCTTCCAATTATATTGGTGTGGGAAAAACAAAATCGGGTAAATTCATATTTATTGTTTCCCAGGCTACACTTTCCACGGAAATGCGTTTCATAAAGGCTGATGAACCCGATAAGGAATTTACAGTTTTTCAGCCCCGTATGAAAGAAGTACTGTATGATGTGAGCGACCTGGGCGATAAGTTTTACATTGTTACCAACCTGGATGCCAAAAATTTCAGGTTAATGGAATGCCCGCTGAACAAAACAGACAGCGGTACATGGAAGGAAGTTATTCCCCACCGCGCTGATGTATTGATCGAAGATATTGACGTATTTAAAGACTACCTGGTTGTTACCGAACGTAAAAACGGCTTGATTCAATTGCGTATACGCAGTATCCCTTCGGGACAGGAGCATTATATTGATTTTGGCGAACCGGCTTACAGTGCCGCCACCGGCGCTAATCCCGAATTCAACACCTCAACACTACGCTATACCTACACCTCTTTGGTAACACCCAATTCTACGTATGATTATAATATGAACAACAGGGAAAAGAAACTGATGAAGCAGCAGGAAGTATTGGGTGGGTATAATGCAACGAACTATGTAACGGAAAGATTATACGCTACGGCAAAAGATGGTGTTAATATCCCTGTTTCCATTGTATATAAAAAGGGGTTGGTGAAAAACGGTAAAGCTCCCTTATTACTATACGGCTATGGAGCTTATGGAAATAGTATGAATGCCACTTTCAACAGCAGCCGGCTGAGTTTGCTGAACCGTGGTTTTGTGTTTGCCATAGCGCATATCCGTGGGGGAGAGGAAATGGGAAGACAGTGGTATGAAGACGGGAAGATGATGAAAAAGAAAAACACATTCACTGACTTTATTGATTGTGGTGAATTTCTGATCAGGGAAAAATTTACATCTAAAGCACATTTATATGCACAGGGCGGTAGCGCAGGCGGTTTACTGATGGGCGCTGTTGTAAATATGGCGCCGGATCTGTGGCACGGGGTTATTGCGCAGGTGCCTTTTGTAGATGTGGTAAATACCATGCTTGATACCAGCATTCCCTTAACCACCAATGAATATGATGAATGGGGCAATCCAGAAAAAAGCAAAGAGGCTTATGACTACATGAAATCTTACTCACCCTATGAGAATATTGAAAAAAAAGACTACCCCAATATGCTGGTAACTACAGGGCTGCACGACAGCCAGGTACAATATTTTGAGCCGGCAAAGTGGGTAGCAAAGCTCAGGGCTATGAAAACTGGCAATAACGTTCTGTTGCTGCATACCAATATGAATTTTGGGCACGGTGGCGCTTCCGGCCGCTTCGATTACCTGAAAGATGTAGCGCTGGAATATGCGTTTTTGTTCAGGCTGGAAGGGATTGGAGAGTAAGCGGGAAAATAATCCCATAAACTTCTTTCAACGAATTATTCCATAATATTTACTCCGCTTAAAATTTCATATCGTACCGCCGGTTCCATGGTAAAATCATACAACAATGGCTGGTGGAATTTTCTGTATCCCGATTTATGGCAATGTCTCAAAATATCTTCACAGCACAACAGGCAGGCCTGCCATAGCATTGCGGGCAATGGTTTATGTTTTTCAAAGTTCAGTTGCAAAAACATGGCATCCTTCATTTTTCCGCTGCTGAATTCAAAAACCACAGAACCTTCTATATATTCAACATCAAAGTCTATGGGCACAATGCAGCCGATAGAACCATTGGGGATAGGCCGCAGCACATAACGCTGACCAAGGTTTACCGGCATGCTGCCATTCTTATTCAGCGAAAGGCCCAGCCTTGGATCATCGTTTTCAATTTCCAGGGTTTGTAACAATTTACGCTGCAGATCAAAATACCGGTTTATCCATGTTTTGGATGGATAGGCATGCAGGGCTTTTATGAGTTGCTGGTATGGATTCATTTTCTTTTGTTTTTTAAACCCTATTCTTTCTCTTTCTTCCCATTTCCTTTGTGCAGTCTTATCATCTAATAAATTTTCAATGGCATCATAAATGGCGGATAATTGTCCATTGTACTCGCCAATGCGCTGCTGTATTTGTTTTAATTGCTCTTTTATGTCACTCTGCTGTAAAACAACCCTTCTTATTTCTACGAAGGCACGCATAATGGCGATATTTCCGTCCGACTGGCGTTGGCCGGGCGGGCATATTGATGGCTTTGTCAGAATTAAGGACGTCGCTGAGCATGGCAATACCCTGTTCGGCAAAGGCATGCGGGGTAACGCCAACGTTTCGTTTTCCTTGTGATGCGGTCAC
>NZ_DATJEB010000038.1:0-205605 GCF_035497235.1 Agriterribacter sp. | reverse complement strand
GTAAACTCACATTACCAGACCGCTTTTGCTCTCCTAAATACAACAATTCTTTTTTGCTTAGCTTTATTTGTGTTGACATCTAAATTGATTTTAGTAACACAAATATAATAAATGTTTCTAAATTAATTTGTCAATACACTACGGTACCGCTCTTGCCTTATGGGGTTATCAAATTTAGAATTGGGAATAATAGGCAGCCGGTGAGCGACTGGCTTTTAAAAAGCTGGTGCTATGGCGATTACTGCCTTGTTTTCACAGGAGTTTTTCAAAACATTAAAAATACTTTGCAAATGCCATTAGACCTATCAAATATTTTAGTTGTGGGAGTATCCAGTCGAGCCCTCTTCGACCTGGAAAAGGAAAATGAAATTTTTGACAAAGAAGGAATATCTGGATATCGAAAATATCAGTTGGAACACGAAGACGAATTACTACAACCTGGAACTGCTTTTCATTTAGTACAAAGTTTACTTCATTTGAATACGAATGCCATGAGCCAAATTGTAGAAGTTGTTGTTATGTCGCGGAATAGCCCGGAGACAGGAGTAAGAATTATGAATTCTGTAAGACAGCATCGACTTGACATAACGAGAATGGCTTTTAGTGGCGGCGGACCTTTAGCCCCCTATATTGACGCTTTTGATATTGACTTGTTTTTAAGCAAGGATGTAAAAGATGTTCAAGCTGTGATAGACTCAAAAAGTTGCGCCGCAGCATATATATATGCACCACCGAAAGAATTTAAACCTTTAAACAATTGCGTTAAAATTGCTTTTGATGCTGACGCTGTTCTGTTTTCCGATGAATCAGAGCACAGATATAAAACTCAGGGAATTGAGGAATTTCATAAATACGAGCAGGAACACGAAGATGAAGCTTTGGGTGAAGGGCCGTTTGCTAAGTTGTTAATTAAGTTATCGAAAATTCAAGAAGAACTTCCAACTGCAGTTGAACTTTCACCATTAAGGTTAGCAATCGTGACAGCGAGAAATGCTCCATCTCACATGAGGGTAATAAAAACACTGCGAAAATGGGGCGTATATGTTGACGAAGCATACTTTTTAGGCGGTCTCGCAAAAGATAAAGTTTTGAAAGCATTTGGCGCCCACATATTTTTTGATGATCAGGAAGTACATCTTGCCGAATCTTCAAAGGTTGTTCCATCAGGACGTGTGCCGTATGCATTTGACTCACCGTTATTTAAATCGAATTTAAAAGGGATTAAACTTGAAGCCGTTAAGGTGCAAAAAATTCAACCTAAAGATTACTAACTATAATAGCCTCTATTATATCCCCCGCTTTGGCGCAAGAATGAGGCGTAGGAAAAGAGCGAGGGTTTCTTGTGCCGTATTAGGGAAAGGTGAAGGATGAAAGGAGAGAAGTGTGAATAGTGAATGATGAGGAGTGAAACGTGAGAGGCGAAAAGTGATAAGGAATCAGATCATCGTTAGTACGCTTAAGCTGAAAGCTGATGGCTGATAGCCCAGAGCTGGGTGGGTTTCCTTCGGATTTAGGATTTACGGCTTCGGGCTTAATAATGTGTAAATTGAGGCACTTATTTATTACAATGAAAATATTGACCGCTTTTGCCGCATGTTGCATAATGATGCTATACGTTCATGCGCAGCCATCCAAAAAATCAACGTTTCACCTTAATTATGATCCTTCGGCACAGGCTACCAGCGCAATGAATTATTTTAAGCCGGAGGGGAATATGTTTGTTGGGGATTGCATCCCGTTTTACCACAACAGCACTTTTTACCTGTACTGGCTGCTCGATTCGGGGCATCATTCTGCGTTAAACGGTATGGGTGGTCATCAATGGGTGCTGAGAGCACCAGCAAAGACCTTAAAACCTGGAAACAGTACCCTGTTGTGCTTGGCATTGACGAAGACTGGGAAAAATCGATCTGCACCGGGTCTGTAGTATATTACAACAATACCTTTTACGCGTTTTATGCTACCCGGCTCATAGATCCTTCGGGCGAATGGAGTGAACAACTAAGCTATGCCGTTAGTAAAGACGGTATTCATTTTAAAAAGCAACAGCCTAATCCTTTCTATACCTATGCGCCGGGATACAGTAAACGCCATTTCCGCGATGCAAAAGTATCTGTAGACAGTGCAGGTAATTTTCATTTGTTTGTATCAAGCGCCAGGGAAAACAGTGGCTTCCATAATAATGGCGCGCTGGTGCACATGGTTTCCAAAGATCTGAAAAAATGGGAAGTAAAAGAACCCGTCATTACCGGCATGAGCGATGTACCGGAGTGCCCGGATTATTTTTACCGGAACGGTTGGTATTACCTGCTGTACAGCACAGGCTCCGACACGTACTATGTAATGTCGGGGCAGCCGTATGGTCCATGGCAATACCCGGCTTCACAGGTGTTTAAAGAACAATGGTCGAACGTGGTAAAGACCGCAGCCTTTGTAAACGGAAGACGGATAGCCGCAGGCTGGGTACCTTCCCGCAAAGACAATGAAGACGAAGGACATGAGATATTTGGAGGGAATACGGTTTTACGTGAAATCATTCAGCAGGAAGACGGCACGCTGTGTACAAAGTTCGTTCCCGAAATGATCCCTGCCACGGGAGCGGAGATCCCTTTTGTGCTGAGCAAAAATGAATGGGTTTCCCGGTCGGGCGACAGCTATACATTTAATGCTGCATACGGATTAACCGGTTCTTTTATAAAAGATGTACCGGTTAACTGCAGGATCACAATGGAGATTGAACCATCGGGTAACTATGATGAATATGGATTGTACCTGCGCGCCAATGAAGATGGAGGAGAAGGGTATAAGCTGGCTGTATCGGCAAACGAATCATCGGTAACGCTTAGCGGATACACGAATTACTGCGGTTGAGGGATTGCACGGTAAGGTTAAACTTGACATTGTGATGAAGGGTGATATTATTGATGTAAGCATTAACGATCGCCGCTGTATTGTAAACCGTGTTATAAACCACAAAGGCCATTTTTTGTGGTTGTATGCGAAGTTTGGCAAGGTGGTATTCCGGTCTGTTACGATCGCGCCGCTGAAGGAGTGAAGTGATAGTTAGAAAAGGTTGAAAAAGCGTAAGCTGCAAGCCAGGCTGAAGAAACGCTTTAATCGTTGTGCTAAAATCTTTTTTTCGTCCCAAATATGTGCTAAATTTGGGACGAAACTTAAATTATGGAACGACCAAAAGTGGAAGCAAAAGTCGCTGAAAAGCTGGGAACGCTCCCAAAAGGAACTGTTCTTTTCGTGGACGACTTCCTTGACTATGGCAGCCCTGAAAGTATCAAAAAAGCTTTATTACGGCTGAAAGAGAAAGGGTTGCTGGTTCGCCTGGCTCACGGCATTTACTTATATCCAAAAATTGACAAAGAATTTGGGACTCTGTTTCCATCTACCGAAGATATTGCTAAAGCTATTGCAAGACGAGACAAGTCGAGAATTGTTCCGACAGGTATCCAGGCATTAAATGCATTGAGATTATCAACACAGGTTCCGATGAAGGTGGTTTTCCTGACCGATGGGGCAGCAAGGATTGTCAAAGTGGGAAAACGAACCATTACATTCAAAAAAACCAGCCCCAAAAACCTGTTGCCCAAAGGACCAATAAGCAATTTGGCAATTCAGGCATTAAAAACGATCGGGCAAAATAATGTTGATGATGATACTTTGAAGAAATTACAAACTATCCTGGAAAAGGAAAAGAAAGAAAACATCCTGCACGATGCAAAGCTCGCACCCGCCTGGATAAATAAAATACTAATGCAGGCAATCAAATGAACACAACCTGGCTAACAATATCGAAAGAAAGAAGAGTGGACTTGCTAAATCAGGCCACCGGATTAACAGGGTTACCCGGACCCGCCATTGAAAAAGACTGGTGGGTAACATTAGCGTTAAACGCTTCCTTTTCGTTGCCGTATAGCGGGAACATTATTTTTAAAGGCGGAACTTCTTTAAGCAAAGGTTGGAATTTGATAGAGCGTTTTTCAGAAGATATTGATCTGGCTGTTGACAGAAAATTCTTTGGCTTTCATAGCGACATCAGCAAAAATAAAATTAAAAATTTAAGAAAAAAATCATGCGAATTTATTTCTACTTAGAAAAATATTTTTACTTCATGAAGAATTTTCGCAGCCTACTGATGAAATTCGCGTTAACAGGTTATCGAGGCACTTATATGATATAGAAAAGATAATGGACACTGAATACGGAAAGGCAGCACTTTCAGACACAGCCTTATACAAGGGCATAGTAGCACATAGGGAAAAGTTTAACCGACTCCGGGGGCTTGACTATTCCAATCACGTTCCAGTTAAAATAAAAATCATTCCGCCTGATACAGTAATTAAAGCGTGGGAAACGGATTATCAGATAATGATACAACATATGATTTACGGCGATCCACTAAACTTTGATAACCTGATAAAACGGATTCAGAAGTTACAAAAAAGAATAAATGCAATAGCTCATTAACCTACGCAAATGCAAACACATTATTTGTAAAACATAGAAATCCCTGCACAAAGCCAACTTTGCGAAGCTCAAATTTTACTATCCCGCCCCGGCAGAGCGTTTTCTTTCTGAAAGCCGGAGTCATTTTTTTCAGAAAGCAAAACAATGCGGCAATTTGAACTTTTTCTCACCGAAGGTAAATGCACCCATCACATCGTTTCCATCCATCCATTTGATTACCTTTGCGCCTGGTGAAAAATTGTATAGCCTGCATATTAGCTATTTATATTTTGTTCAGCGCAGTCGTTCCCTGTTCCTTTTTTGACAATTGTGAGGAAGCGCAAAGTACAGCACACAGTGCCGGTTCAGATCATAAAAAGGACTGTAGCAACTGTTCGCCATTTTCTATTTGTTCATCCGCACCAGGCTTTACCCTTAATACGATAAGCACGTCTTTTGAACCGGTTGCATTTAATAATTCACCGGCGTATAGCGAATATTGTTTCTCTTTCAAGTCAGGGTATTATTCCAGTCTCTTTCAGCCCCCGCGTGCAGGTTAACAGCTTCAGGACAGGCAGGATTTATTGATCACATTACCGTTTACACAATATGAAGAAAATACTATTGCTAAGCATAGCAGTGTTATGTGCGTTCACTATTTATGCGCAGCATACCATTACATTATCGGTTAAAAGCAGCGAAGAAAAGATACCCCTTGCAGGCGCTACAGCTACCATCGTTTCGTTAAATAAAACAGCAGTTGCAGATAGTGCAGGCATTGCAACCTTTACAAACATTGCGGCAGGCAGGTACCAGGTTAAAATGTCGTATGTGGATTTGGAAGAACAGGAAGTAACCGTTGAGGTACCACAGCCCGGCAACACAACATTTGAGGTGCTTTTGGAAGAAGGGGAGGAACATGAAGAAGAAATAATAATTACAGCAACCCGTATAAGCAGAACCATTGCCAATATTCCAACACGGGTGGAAGTGATTTCCGGCGAAGAACTAACTGAGAAAGGAAACATGAAGCCGGGCGACATAAGAATGCTGCTGAACGAAAGCACAGGTATTCAAACACAGCAAACTTCAGCCACTTCTTACAATTCCAGCATCCGCATACAGGGACTGGATGGCCGGTACACCCAAATATTAAGAGACGGTTTCCCGCTTTATTCAGGCTTTTCGGGCGGATTAAGCTTAATGCAGATTGCTCCTCTTGATTTAAAGCAGGTTGAAGTAATTAAAGGTTCATCATCTACATTATACGGTGGCGGGGCGATAGCCGGTTTGGTAAACCTCGTTTCTAAAACACCCACAGCCGAAAGGGAATTGAGTTTTATGGCAAATGCCACATCAGCCATGGGGTTGGATCTTAGTGGTTTTTACAGCCAGAAATTCAGGAACACCGGACTAACTGTTTTCGGTTCCAGGAACACAGGCCGTGCTTACGATCCGGCAGATATTGGATTAACAGCTATTCCGGAGTTTGAGCGATATACCATTAATCCCAGGCTATTTATTTATGGTGAAAAGACAAATGCCAATATTGGTTTCAGCTACGTTACAGAAGACCGTACAGGCGGCAGCATGGATTATATCAGGCACGGAACAACAGGTTATTTTGAAAAGAACAATACCGGTCGTTTTACAGGCCAGGCAGATATACGGCATAAATTAAGTGATAACAGCAATCTTCAGTTTAAAAGCAGTTATTCAAACTTCAACAGGTTAATTACGGTGCCTGCCAGCATTTTTGAGGGCGTGCAAAAATCTTCTTATTCGGAGCTCAACTTTAATACAAAAGGCGAAAAGACATTCTGGATAGCCGGAGTGAATTTCTTAACCGATGATTTCAGCGAACAAAGGCACCACACCAACCCATTAAGAAATTATCACTACAATACCTTTGGTGCATTTGTGCAAAACACATGGTCGCCAACAGGCAAATTTACTTTGGAAACAGGTTTAAGAGGCGACTATGTAAAGCAATATGGTTTTGAATTATTGCCAAGATTTTCAGCCATGCTAAAAGCAACTCCAAAACTAACGGCAAGGTTAGGCGGCGGCTTAGGTTATAAAACACCTACTGTATTTAATGAAGATGCGGAGAAAGTACAGTTTCAAAACATGCTGCCCATCAACGGGCAATTGGCAAACAACGAAAGGTCAGCAGGTGGTAATCTTGATTTTAACTACAGAACAAATTTTGGTGATGTAGGTTTTAGCATCAACCAGCTATTCTTTTATACAAGACTGAATAAGCCATTGGTGTTAACCAATACGGCAGGCAGCAATTATGAATTTGTAAATGCAGATGGTTATATAGATACCAAAGGAATGGAAACAAACCTGCGGTTCACTTACGGCGATTTTAAGTTGTTCATTGGCTATACTTATGCAGATGTGAATAGTTACTTCAGCAATACCAGAAGCTGGTTTCCATTAACGGCAAAGCACAGGTTGAATAATGTATTAATGTATGAGCAGGAAGACAAACTAAAGATTGGTTTGGAAGCCTATTATTTCAGTCCGCAAAGGTTGAGCGATGGCGCAACAGGAAAGCCTTACTGGATAAATGGTTTAATGGCAGAAAAGCTATGGAAGAAATTTTCTGTATTCATCAACTTTGAAAACTTCCTTGATACACGGCAAACCAGGTTTGACACCATTTACACAGGCTCCATTACCAACCCGGTTTTTAGAGACATTTATGCTCCGGTAGATGGATTTGTAATAAATGGCGGCGTTAAAATTAAGTTGTAAAAGAGGTGGGGTGAGAGGTGAAAAGTGAGAAGTGAGGAGTGAAAGGGGAGGACGCGGCCTTGAGATTTAAATTTTATTTGATTTGGTGCTTGGTGCTTCCCTTCGGATTTAGGACCCGGCTTCGGGCTTAACAGATTTGCTCCATAGCGGAAAGTAAGTACAAGGGAGTGAGGAGAGAGGTGAAAGGACAGGTTGTGAAAGGTGAAAAGTGAAAAGTGAGGGGTCAGAAGTGAAAGTTGAGATGTATTGCTAAGCTCGTTGCTCACAGCCGATTGCTGACGGCTGACCGCTCAAACTATTCTCCCTCCACATCCTTCACGCACCTGAACCCGATATGGTTGGTGGCGGAGCGCCATTCGCCCTTGCCGCGGGTGCCTACCATGTACCTTGTGCAATATTGATCGGTGCATAAATACGAGCCGCCGCGTTGTACTTTTTTCTGCTGGCCGGGTTCAGCAGGATCGAAGGATGAATCGGGTCCTTTGGGATTTTTAACAACGCCTGCTTTTACAAGTCCGGCATAATAGTCCGGGCGGTACCAGTCGCTGCACCACTCCCACACATTGCCGGCTATATCGTATAAACCATAGCCGTTGGGCGCGAATTGCTTAACCGGCGCTATGCCCGCAAAGCCATCACCGGCGATATCCGCATTGGGAAATTGTCCCTGGAAAGTATTGGCCTGCCATTTGCCTCCGTTTTTCATTTCATTGCCCCAGGTGTAGAGGTTGCCTGTTTTACCGGCTCTTGCGGCAAATTCCCATTCGGCCTCCGTGGGCAAGCGCTTGCCCGCCCATTTGGCGTAAGCTGCCGCGTCTTCATAAGCGATCTGCACTACGGGATAATGATCTTTTCCTGCAATATTGCTGTTGGGCCCCGATGGGTGCCGCCAGTTGGCTTCGTGTACATATTGCCACCATTGCAGGTGATTGGTCAATGGCACTTCATGCGCGGGAGGCGTGAATACCACCGCGCCGGCAACAAGCGCTTCTTCCGGTGCGCCGGGAAATTCTTCCTTTGTGGGTTTTTGTTCCGCCACCGTAATATAACCGGTTGCTTTTACAAAGTCCGCGAACTGCTTGTTGGTTACTTCCGTTTCATCCATGTAAAATGGATCAACGTATACCTGGTGTATGGGCCGGGCGTCGTCCATGGCTTCGTGTCCCCCTTCGGTGATGCCCACGGGGTTTACACCGCCCATGCTGAATGTTCCGCCGGGGATATATGCCATGCCTGCAATTTTTTCAGGATCTGCGGGTATTTCATTTTCTGCTGTAGTAATAAAAGCCGTGCCACCGCCATTCATGAAGATGGTGCTGTCGCCGGGTGTTAGTCCTTTTGTACAGGAAATGGCGCCGCTGATCTTCATGGCGCCGATGTCGGGTGCGATGGCGGCAACCTGTGCAGCTTCCGTTTTGTTTTTTCCTTGTTGGCAGGAGGACACACTCATTATAATAAACGCAATAAAAAGAAAATTGTTCAACATTGATCTTCGCATAGGCTGTGTTTTTTCGCGTATCCGGTAGTTGCTGTATTGGTTTGCCGGCACTAAATTACATAAGAATTGTTACTATTGTTTGTCATGCTTACGCAGGAAGCATCTGTACAAAGCGGAAACCCGCCGCACAGGGTGCAAACTCCGGGAAACGGAAAAATCATTGCCATACATTTGTACTGCGAACCTGCAAACCGTCCGTTTACTCAAAATTTAAGGCAAATACTAAAAAATATTGCAGGTTACAGTCCGATCACCTATTTTTCACCAATTGAGACGATACGCCTCATTCATTTTAAAGCTAATTAGAGGAGTAAATTGCTAATGGTTAATGATATCCGAAGAATGTGTGCAGTGGCGGTTTGTTTACTGCTATTGGTTCCGGCAAGGGCGCAGTTACCGGAGTATCATCTCCAGTTATTTGATTACCCAAGCGGCATCCGGCCCGATGCTATAACATCAATGGCCAAGGATCGGAAAGGGATGCTTTGGATTTTATACAGGTCGCAGGTGCAAAGCTTTGACGGAAAGGAGGTGCAGAATTTCCGGCCTTCTCCCAGGGTGAATAGCCTGCTTTGTGATAAGGAAGGCCGCATATGGGTATGCTCTGAAAAAGAGGTATTCCTTTTTTCCGAAAGAACAGGAATATTTGACGCTGTAACCGTTGAAGACAGTAAGGATAGTTTGAAAGTTGGACCTGTTATTGAACTGCCCGATGGGAAAATATGGATGCTTACCAATAAAGGCTTTTTTCAGTTCAGCCAGGTAAAACAGGCATTTACTAAAATGGAGTCGTTCTTACAAACGGCAAACGGGCTGCGTACGGATATTTGTGTATTATACCGTAACGTTTTATTTGTACATAATAATCGTTTTATTTATCGCTACAATATTACAACCGGCGGCACAGATAGCGTACCGGGCGGACAGATTTATGGTATTTTTCCTGTGAGTGAAGACAGCGCGCTTGTTAGTATGCGCTATGCCACGCCGCAATGGTACCGGTTTTCAACAAAGAAGATCACTGCCGCCTCGCTGGGTAGTGGCCTTGCCGGGTCGTTTAGTTTAAGAAATATGGCGGCCATTTCCCCCTCCCGTTTCCTGGTAGCTTCTTCCGAAGGGATATTTGAATATAATGCGGCGAAAAAAGAGTTTTTAAAGCAGAATTTTTTCCTGAATGGAAGAAAGGTAGCGACCAATGAATATGCCAGTTTTATTTTTTATGATGAAGCGGAAGGCTATGCCTGGATAGCTACAACAGACGGTATTGCACGGTTCGCATTCAGGAACCAGCCTATGGGACTGATTAAAATACGGCAGATGAACGATGAAATATCTGCCAATATTAATGATGTGCGTAAGATTGTACAGGATGAAAAAGGAGATTTATGGATAGCTACCGGCTATGGCTTTGCCTGCTGGAAAAAAAGCGAAAGCGAATGGATATTGTTTCCTCCCGCCAAAAATGACAGCACCAGGTTAAGTCATGAATCAATACGGGGAATGGTATATGACGGCAGGTACCTGATACTTGGCCCTACCAATAAGGGGTTGTGGTTGTTTGATATTAAGACTAAACAGTACAGGCGTCCGGCTTATGATTCGGACGAAACAAAAAAAATAAGCGAAAGGGATTTTGTAAATGATATTACCACTTTACATAATGGCGATCACCTTGTTGTTGCACGGGATGCGATATATGTGCTGGACGGAAAAACTTACCGGTTGCGGCGGCTCAGCCATCCGGCAATGGGAAAAGGAGCGGCGAGTTTTTGTGCACAGGGAGGTGACGGGATAGTATGGATTGCGACTCATTCGGGTGTGTACTGTTTTGACGGGGCGCTGAACTACCTGCTAACAGTACCCGAAGACTTTAAAAGTAATGTAATTACCTATGGCTACAGCGGTTTCATTATGCAGGATAACGGCTTGCTGTTTTACTGTACTAAGGGATTGTATACGCTTCATTATAAAGATGGGCAGGTAAAGAGCAAAAAGCTAACCACCGTTTTTGACAATATGGGTTTGTATACGGTTTACCAGGACAGGAATGGGGTTATTTGGGCCAGCTCCGAAAATGGTATTTACCGCTTTGATCCTAAAACTTCAAAACTGAATCTTTTTGACCGGTCTGATAATATCCAGGGTTATGGCTTCAACAGCAATAGCTGGTTCAGGGATAAGAACGGTATTCTTTACTTTGGAGGACTGAATGGCATCAATTACTGGCAGCCCGAAACGTTTTCAGCTCCTTACCAGTCATTTGAAGCGTATATCAGCAAAGCAAGGATTGGCAACATGGATTACTCCATGTATGCTTTTGATACCCTGGGGCCAATCAATTACTCAGACAGGTCAATGAGTGTGGTTTTTGCGGCTGTATATTTCAATAACCCCGAAAAAGTAAGGTACCGGTATAAGCTCAGCGGACTGGATACGGATTGGAAAGAAATTGGCAATGGCAATATTGTGCGTTTTTCTTCGCTGGCGCCAGGCAATTATGTTGTTGAAATGGAAGCAAGCCTGAACCAGGTTGACTGGAAAAAAGCGAATAATACCCTCGCTTTCCGGATACTGAACCCTTTTTGGATGACATGGTGGTTTATTGCATTGTGTGTTTTGCTGGTAGCGGCTGTAATAGCGCGTGTTGTTTTAAATCACAGGCGTAAGATCAATATGCATAAAGATGAGTTGGAAACCGCGCAGGCCATCAATTACTTTTCCTCCAGTATTTACGAAGCGCCGGATATAGAAACTATTTTGCCGGATATACCCAAGCATTGTACAGAACGGCTTCATTTTGAAGACTGTGTAGTATATATATTAGACAGGAAGACAAAAGTATTAAAACAAAAAGCCGCTTCCATAGCCGGAACTGTGATAAGCCATCCTGCTGAGGTTTCCACAGAAAACGGCATTGCCGGGCGGGTAGCCCATTCCGGCAGCGCAGAGATTATTTATGATACTACCAGGGATACCCGCAATAACGATAACGAAGGGCGTATACTTTCAGAGATTGCTGTTCCTATTATTACAGACGGAAATGTATGGGGGATTATATATTGCGGACACACTAAAAAAGGTTTTTTTACACAAAAACATTTATCGTTACTTACCACCATTACTTCGCTTTGCGCCAATAAAATCATAAAAACAAAAGCCGACAGAGAAAAGGCGAGGGCCGAATCGGTGCTTATGGATACGCGGCAAAAAATGGCAGACGCTGAAATGCAGGCTTTAAGGGCGCAAATGAATCCTCATTTTATTTTTAACTGTCTTAATTCCATTAACCGCTACATTGTAAAAAGCGACCAGGCAACGGCATCTTTATATCTCACCAGGTTTGCCCGGCTGATACGATTAATACTGGATAATTCTAACAACAAGTCTATTACACTGGCCAGTGAACTGGAAGCATTAAAGCTATACATCGAGATGGAAGGTATCCGGTTTGAAAAAAAATTCACCTGTGATATCAGTTTTACCGCGGAAGTATACCCGGAAAGCGTATATGTGCCTCCGTTGATCATACAGCCTTATGTAGAAAATGCCATCTGGCATGGCTTGTTGCATAAAACAACGGAAGGTTATTTATCTGTTCACATCAGCCGGAAAGGGAATGATATACTGCAATGTATTATTGAGGATAACGGTGTGGGCAGGAAGAAGGCTAAAGAATTAAAGAGCAAAACAGCGGCTTCCCGGAAATCATTAGGGATGCAGCTCACCGAAAGCAGGCTGGTATTAATGGGCCGGCAGGCAGGGTTGAATGCCTCAGTAGGTATTGAAGATATGAAGGATGCATATGGAGAAGCGCTGGGAACGAAAGTTACGCTGAACATTCCTGTAGATGAAACTTAAAAATAACTGATATGATAAAATGTGTGCTGGTAGATGATGAAACAAACGCCCTCGAAATGATGGAGTGGCTGCTGAAAACCTATTGTCCGCAGGCTGAAATTGTAGCGATGTGCAATACGGCGGAAAAGGGTATTGAAGCCATTAACAGGCATAAGCCTGATGTAGTGTTTCTGGATATTGAGATGCCCAGGATGAATGGTTTTGATATGCTGGAGCAGGTTAAGAACTTACCGTTTGAGATTGTGTTTTGCACGGCCTACGATCAGTTTGCTATAAAAGCATTTAAATATGCCGCGTTAAATTATTTATTAAAGCCTGTTGACCCCGATGATCTTAAAGCAACCATGCAGCGGGTAGAAGAAAAAAGAACGCTTCCCAGTAAGGAGCAGTTTGCGCTTTTGCTGCAACATATTAACCGTCCCCCAAAATCAACGCCTTCGCGTATTGCACTTACAACAGGCGATGGACTGATATTTGTGGCTACCGGAGAGATCATTTACTGCAAGGCGGAAAGCAATTATACCAATGTGGTACTTACGGGCGGCAGAAAGATTATGGTGTCGAGGGTGCTTAAAGAATTAGACGAAACGTTAAGCGGCCCCGATTTTTACCGGGTACACAGCTCTTTTCTCATTGGTATCAATCACGTAAAAAAGTTTGTTCGCGGGGAAGGCGGGTATATTGTTATGGATAATGATGAGAATATAACGCTTTCCCGTAGCCGCCGGCAGGAATTTATGGAGCTTTTTTCCAGGTTCTGAACCCGGGAAGCAACAGGCTGTAACTGCTTTTATTTCCTGAACCGGTATTACTTTTTGGGGTAGCATACTTTTGGACGGCAGGCAAAATGGTGATCTTATGGTAATTCATTTTTCCGGATCACCCTTCCTGCCAAAGAAAAGGATAGCCCATTTTCGGCTAATTACACAGGGAATAATACCGATTACTAAAAAGAACGGCAAACCCTTTTTGATTTCAAAACTGCATAATACATTTGTTCAGGTTTTTCATAGGATATTGGATTTTAAAAGCGGGGTGCATTTTTATGCTGCCCCTTTTTTTTGCCCTTTTTTGTTTCTATATTTTATTAAACCGCAGGTGCATGATCCTGCCATCGTTTACCTCGAAACCAATTATTTTCATATTGTTATCGCTGATCATTTTTAAATGCCTCATCCACCAGTATTCAGTAAAAAGATGATCTTTACCGGCCAGCTTCAGTTTGCTGTCGCTATACTTATTGCCGGTTAATACCAGTTCATGATCTTTTACAATAATGGTATACTTGCAATCCAGTTCCGGGCAGTAATACACACCTGTATACAACTGTAGTTGTTTATTCGCTTGAATACTGTCTGTGGTATATTTTACCAGCAACCGTTTATTGTCGGGCCAGTATTGATTTACCCGCACGCTTTTACCATTTGTTGCACTGAATACGAATTTTATCTCCGGTGATTTGGCTACGGTAAAGCTGTCTTTCAACCCGGGGTACAGCAGATCCGAGTTCCCATAACGCTCCCAGTACAATTTGTGGTTGCGCAGCACAAAGCTGAATTGTGCACCATCTTCGGAAATGAAATCACCGGTGAAATTTTTTGCACGTCCTTCATCTTTTATAATAGCCCGGCTGCTGTCAATCTTTATGTCAGCAGCAGCAACTGTAGTTGATGTGTCTTTAATAAAAAGATCTGCTAACTGGTAAGTCTTTTCATAGGTGTTTACATCTGCCAGGTTGCTGAACACCATAAAACCCATTTTTAGTTCCGGAAACACGGTGAGCCATGTTCTGAACCCCGCATCCCCGCCGGAATGTGAATATTGTTTAAACCCTTTGTAGGTATCGGAAACAATGCCCAGGGCATAGTTCAGTTCCGCACCATTGTTCAGCTTCCCTTGCTGTACCAGTTGATTGATATCTGCCTGCGTACCCGCAACAGGAGTATAAAAGTTCATCACCCATTTCGAAAGATCGTTGATATTGGTAAACAAGCTGGTGGCGCCTGCAGTGGAATAGGAGAGTACGCTGTTGGAAAATGTAAAGCCATTTTTCCGCTGGTAAGAATAAGCACGGTTTTTTACAATCTCCGTATAGTCATCATGAAAGTGCGTATCCTTCATGCCCAGTGGTTTAAAAATAGCAGAGTCTGTAAAACTGCGGAGCGACTGACCTGTTGCCGCTTTCACAATTTCTGCCAGCATGGTAAACCCGCTGTTGGAATAGCTGTATTGTTCTCCCGGTTTAAAATTCAATGCCTGCTGTTTGCCCAGTATTTTTACAATATGATCCTGGGTAATCACATCGTCTAAACGGGTGCCTGCAATGGCCAGCAATTGCCATTGATCGCGGATGCCGCTGGTATGATTGAGCAGTTCACGGATCGTGATCTTTTCTTTAAGGTCAGGAAACCAGGGCAGGTATTGATGAATGTCATCATCCAGGCGCAGCTTTCCCTGCCCGGCGAGCAATACAATGCTGTAGGCCGTAAACTGCTTGGATACAGAAGCCATATGAAAAATAGTTTCGGAAGAAATAGGAACACCATACTCCAGGTTGGCCATACCATACCCTTTGGCGTAGATCAGCGAATCGTTGCGTACCACACCTATGGCAAAACCCGGTGTGTTGGGGTTATTCCACTGGCTGAAAAGCTTGTCAATTTTTTGAGTAACGGAATCAGGAATGCTTTGCGCGGTTGCATTATTTATTGGCAGACATGCAAAAGCAAAAACAACAAGGAGTTTGATGGATAGGTTCATACAGCGTCATTGTTGAACAAATATAGTGGATTGGAGTAGGAGGGAGGAAGCCGGCCGGGCGTTTATTGCTTCTCAGCACATTTCTGGCAAGTTCACAAACTATATGGGGTTGATTTAGCAGCCGGCAGCAACTATACAAAAACTACCTGTATTTCTTCTGTATACGGGAGTACCAGGTTCATATCGTCAATAGCGGTATACTGATACCAGTCTGCATAGTGAATTCCACGTATTTCTTCAATATACAGTCCATCAATATTATATAGAATATACTCGAAAATATTATCTCTTCGTTCACCAAGTATTACGGCGTATTTAACAATGAGTTCCAGTTGCTGCACTGTGGAGAGGGCGGAAAATTGAGCTACGGTTAAGGACATGGAAGTGGTTTTTGGGATGATTGGATACCTCAAAGGAAATGCACCTGGCCTGCAAAAAAAATAGAACAATATGCTTTTGTTTTGTAATGGAAATACCGACAAACCACCAATTTCCTGTATTTTTACGATTACTCCGTTGCCCGATACATACTGCCTGGCGGGATCAGCGGGATGCTTTTTGATTCCTTGCCAGTGGGAGGTAACGCAACGTTGATATCTCTCCTGTTTTCAACATCCCTGTTGTTTGAATTGTATAAAGGATTCTCCTGTTGCCGCAGTTCTTCGCTGGTATGCCGGCTTCCATCGTGACTCCAGCCGGGAGGGCCAAAAAGATAGGCTACTTTTTGCTTCCATGTAACATCATTTCGGTGCAGGTCCTGCCAAATGGCTTTCCATTCGTGAAATACGATATGAAGCGGGGTTTTACGGGTAAGCGGTTGCGTTAAGCCGTATTTGATGGGCTGGTAATGTTCCGCAGGCAACTCCGGCTGAAATGTGCCAAACATTTTGTCCCATATAATTAAAAACATGCCCATGTTCTTATCCAGGTATTTGGGGTTAGAGGCATGATGAACCCGATGGTGGGATGGAGTAACCAAAATGTTTTCGAGCCAGCCCATTTTTTTAATGAGCTCGGTATGCACCAAAATGCCCCATATTTGGGTGGCGGAGTATAAAAACAAAATATCTAACGGCTTAAACCCAAGCAAGGCAAGGGGAATAAAATACACGAAACGGTACAGGGGCTGAAATACAGAAGAGCGGAATCCTACGGTAAAATTCATATGCTCCGAAGAATGATGCGTAACATGTACTGCCCAAAAAAACCTTATTTCATGATCAAAACGGTGTAGCCAGTAATATAAAAAATCTTCTAATAGGAGCAGTAACAACCAGTAGGTAATTACATTACCAAAAGAAACCAGGTGCCGGTCGTAAAAGTAATCCAGTATCACCAGGTATACGGTACGAAACAGTATGTCTACCCCGCTGTTAAGCAGCATCAGGTAAATGTTACGGGTGGTATCTTTCCAGCCATAAATTTTTTTATGACTGTAATTGCTTAGTAATATTTCAATGCCGATAATTACAATATATACAGGTGTACTCAGCAGTATTAAAAAGTATTCTCTTAAGGGTTCCATTATAATGTAATTGCAAAAATAACAGATTACAGGTGTAATCTGGCGTATCTTGCATTTTGTTTATTAATTGCTTAACCTGCCGTATAGCGTTAATGATATTATATTGATGGAGAAACATACCACAAGCGGTTCAGCTTTCACATCCGGCGAATGGAAGGATGCGCAATGGCAAAAAAAATCTGCCGCGCAATATAAAGTTTACGCCCGGATGCTGCAAAAAGGCGATAAGAACCAAATATTGAAACGCCTCCCCGACTTACATGAAACCGCTTTTACCGTTATAGATTGCCTGAACTGCGCCGCCTGCTGTAAAAACTATTCTCCCCGCTTTAAAACGCCGGATATAAAACGCATCAGTAAACATCTTAACATGAAAGAAAGCAGGTTTATTGATACTTATCTCCGGATAGATGAGGACGGTGATTATGTGGTAAAGCAAACACCATGTCCTTTTCTTGGCAACGATAACCGTTGCGGTATTTATGCTGTTCGTCCCTCAGACTGCGAACGGTTTCCATACACTAATGAAGATGTTCTTGTAAACCGTGCCCGGATTACCTTAAAAAACTCCAGCTTTTGCCCTGCTGTTTTTTTTGTATTGGAAAAACTCCTGGAAGTTAAGGAGAACGTTTAACAGCGAACTGCGAACCGAAGGCAATTGAAAAACTCCGGCAACCAAAAAAAGGAAGAGTATAAAACAAATGCGACAAAATATTATTTTTTTTAACAAAATGTCGTAAATTTGGAAAAGTGTTTGATATGGCAAAGTCTAAAAAATATTTTTCCGAAGATGATCCACCGCAATCCCTTGTGGAAGAAGCCGCCGTTCAATATGAAACCATGAGGGTTATTTTAGGTGGCGATAACCCACTTTCTGTTGCTTCTCTCAATGATATGGATCTCATCCGGCTTTCCCGGAGCGGTGTACAAAAGTCTTCTTTAAAATCGCTTAGCCAATACCTGGGTATTACCATGGATACTATGAGTACCCTGCTGCATACTTCGCACCGAAACATCCAGCGAAAAGACGATAATGATCTCCTGGATGTTTACAAATCGGAGCGGGTTATAGAAATTGCCCAGGTAGTAAGTAACGGGCTTGATCTTTTTGGAACCACCGACAACCTGCAACAGTGGTTGCATTCCAGTATCATGGCTTTGGGTGGTAAAAAACCTATTGACCTTCTCGACACTTCTTTTGGTGTTCGTATGATCTTAAAACTTATGGGCCGTATAGCGCACGGTGTATATTCTTAATTCATTTTTTGTGCAATTATACAGAGCCTGCAGTCATAAATACCTGCATGATTTGAGTGGCGAAGGTGCCAGGATTAACGGGGGACGCTGGAACAGTGCCGGCAAGGCTGCCTTGTATACTTCCGAAAGTAAATCGCTTGCCCTGCTTGAAGTACTTGCCAATACGCCGCTTGCCATTTTGCGAACCAACTTTTCGATTATAACGCTGGAGCTGAACGGGAACTTTTCAACAGATGAATATACGCTGAATGATCTTCCTGCCGGCTGGAACGCTTATCCCGTTCCTATTCCTGTTACACGGATGGGAGACAGGTGGCTTACTTCCGGCAGCAGCCTGTTATTGAAAGTACCTTCCGTTATTGTTCCCTCTGAATGCAATGTTATTATTAATCCTGCGCACGCTGATTTTAATAAAATAAAAATAACAGATACCGAAAAACTGGTAATAGATAAAAGAATTGAGGAAAACCTGCGATAATTAATATTCTAATTTCCGGAGTTCAGGCGCTTTGAACCAGGTGGCAGCAGCTACCAAAAACGTCATGCATCCACCAAAAATAACTGAAGGTACTACTCCCATTATTTTTGCCATCAAACCGCTTTCAAACTGCCCCAGTTCATTGCTCGAATTTACGAACATGGAGTTTACACTCAATACCCTGCCTTTCATTTCATCGGGTGTTTTTAATTGCATGATGGTACCCCGTATTACTACACTGATCCCGTCTAATATACCACTCAGCATCAATGCAAAAAAAGACAGCAGGAACCATTTGGAGAAAGCGAAAATAATAATACAGATGCCAAATCCTGAAACAGCAATAATGAGCCGCCGCCCCTGTTTTTGTTTCATTGGGAAAAAGGTAAGCAGCAACACGCTGCATATAGCGCCCGCATCGGAAGCTCCGTTTAGAATACCAAACCCTTCCGGCCCTATTTTCAAAATATCACGGGCAAATACGGGTACCATAGCTACGGCCCCGCCAAAAAATACGGCAAACATATCCAGTGAAATAGCGCCCAGCAGATCTTTTGTTCTGAAAACAAAGCGTAGTCCTTCTTTAACACTTTCCCATGTCTTTTTTTCACTTTTTAGTATCAGCGCCGGTTTCTTTTTAATATGGAAAAGCACTGCAAATGCGGCAAGCATGCCCAAAGAAATACACCATAAGGTTCCGTTGTTTCCAAACAGGGCAATGCAAAAACCTCCTATAGCATGCCCCATAACCGATGCCGTAAGCCATGCACCCTGGTTCCAGGTAATGGCATTTTGTAAAACGTGCCGGGGAACGATCAGCGCAAGCAGCACATTAAAAGAGGGACCGGCAAAGGCACGGAAAATACCTGTGCAAAATATCACCGCATAAATACAAATAGTGATGTGGTGCTGTGTAAGATGGGCTCCGGTAAATGCTGACGAAAGGACTAAAAGGGCAATAGCTGCGCATATATACATGAAAACGCCCGTAAGGAGTAGTTTCCTTTTCTCACTCATATCAATTACATGCCCTGCATATAAGGCAAGGCTGAGCGCAGGAATTACTTCCGACAAACCAATGAGACCAATAGCAAAAGGAGCATTGGTAAGCTGGTATATCCACCAGCCAACGAGCGTGCTCATCATACGCAGCGAAAGGATAAACAAAAAACGCCCGGTCATCAAATATCTGAACTCTGGTATTTGTACGGCCTGAAACGGGGAACCTGTTTTAAAATAGGTTGGAAGACTCATCACTTTACAATTTTTCAGGGCAGCGCCACATAATACTGCCCTGTATCATAATCTTTATCAAGCGCGTCAATAATCGCTTTCAGGTGGCTTTCATTTCCTAAGAAATCCGCTTTGCCGGCATCTACATATAAAGTTCTGATATTATGCTGCTTAATATAGTGTGTGTAGGTTTGTTGTATATTAAAGAGGTATTCATCGGGTATACGCTGTTCATAAGCGCGCCCGCGTTTACGAATATTAGCCTGCAGGTTACTAACGGGGGCATGCAGGTAAATGAGTATATCGGGTTGAATAAGCTGCTGGTGAATAATGTCGAACAGGCGTTGATACAGGAGAAATTCTTCATCGGGCAAATTTACTTTTGCAAAAAGCAGGCACTTGGTAAACATATAATCCGATATCGTTATGCTTTGAAAGAGATCCTTGGTATGTACCAGTTCTTTGAGTTGCTTATACCGTTCGGCCATAAAAAACAATTCCAGCGGGAAAGCGTTTTGTTTTGGATTTTCGTAAAACCTGGCAAGAAAAGGATTGTCAGCAAATTGCTCTAGGATCAGTCTTGCGTTAAAATGTCTTGATAACAGGTGGGCTAACGTTGTTTTGCCTGCGCCTATATTGCCTTCAATAGTGATGAAATGGTAATTCATAAAGTAAGCCAAACTTAAACAACCCTTTTAAATAAACTTAAAAAGGGTTATACACTAATTTTCCAGCTTTTGAACTGCTAATACATCGGGGCATTCTTTTAAAAGACGACTGATTGTTTTTTTTAATACAGGGTGTACCACCTCAGGAGCTATTTCAGCCAGCGGTTCAAGGGCAAAACGCCTGTTGGCCAATTGGGGATGCGGAACCTCCAGGGTTGGATAATGAATCTCCGCATCGTTAAACAACAAAATATCAATATCAATGATCCTGGCGCCAAATTTTTCAACCCGGTGCCGTCCCATACCGGTTTCTATAGATAGTATAGCGTGCAGTAATTCTAAAGCAGGTAAAGGAGTATGCACAACAAGTGCCTGGTTATAAAAAGGAGGTTGATTGGTTTTCCCCCAGGCCGCGGTTTCATAAAAATGCGATAAAAGGGCTATTGGTCCACATTCTTTTTCAATCTCCACTGCCGCCTTTTCCAGTTGCTTTTTCCTGTCGCCCATATTACCGCCTATCAGTAAATACGCTTTATTCATGGATAGTATGTAATTTCCGGCTTCAAATATCTCTATTTTTACCAGATTAAAATTTTAAACGTGAGGAGTTTCTTTAAGTTTTTCCTGGCAGCTTTGCTGGCGCTGGTTGTTTTTACTTTGATGGGTTTTCTTATTTTATTTGTCGTGGCAGGTAGTATTGCCAGTAGTGAAAAAACAACAATAGCGGCAAAATCAGTTTTATTTATTGACCTTTCGAGGAGCTTTAAAGATAAAAAAACAGACAATACTCTTGCGCGGCTCAGCGGCGACAGGGATATATATTCTACCTCCCTGTACGATGTTGTTCGCCTCCTTGAACATGCCAAAAGCGATTCCTCAGTAAGGGGTATTTATATTAAATGCAATGAAAATGCGAATGGATTTGCCGCGAGTGAAGAATTGCGCAACGCGCTTCTTGATTTCAGGGAAAGTAAAAAATTCGTAATCGCTTACGGGGATATGATTTCCCAGAAAGCTTATTTTGTTGCCAGCGCGGCCGATAAAATTTACTGCAACCCTAAAGGTATGATGGACTGGAAAGGATTTGCCTCCCAGCTTTTTTTTGTTAAGAACGCATTAAAGAAACTTGAAATTGAGCCGCAAATATTTTATGATGGCAAATTTAAAAGCGCTACGGAGCCCTTACGCGAAGAAAAAATGACGGATGCCAACCGCTTACAAACTACAGTATGGCTTGGAGATGTATACCATCGTTTTTTACTTTCTGTTGGCGGCGCAAGAAATATTGATACAGCTACACTTCACCGGTATGCCAGCGCTTATATGATACAGACCGCCAGTGATGCGGTAAAATATAATTTATTAGACGGTGTAAAATATGATGATGAGGTGAAGGATGAGATCAGGAAAAAGCTGGGTATTAACGGAGGTGATAAAATTGAATTTGTGCAAATAGGGAGTTATGCTGAGGCAACCAGCATACAAAAATACGCGGCCGACAGGATAGCCGTTATTTATGCAGAAGGCGATATTGTATATGGCCGGGGAGCCGAGGGGCAGGTAGGTTCAGACGAATTCAGGAACCTGATTTCCAAAGCCCGCACAGATAAAAATACCAAAGCCATCGTATTGCGTGTTAATTCACCCGGTGGCAGCGCTTTGGCAAGCGAAATTATCTGGCGCGAAACCATGCTTACCCGCGAAGCCGGAAAGCCTTTGGTGGTTTCCATGGGAGATGTAGCCGCTTCGGGCGGTTATTATATTTCATGTGCGGCCGACAGCATTTTTGCACAACCCAATACCATTACCGGATCTATTGGCGTTTTTGGGATAGTGCCTAATATGCAGGATTTTTTTAAAAATAAATTAGGCGTAACATTCGACCAGGTAAAAACCTCGCCTTATGCCGATATAGGCACTACCGTTAGACCACTGACCGAAGGAGAGAAGAAAATTATACAGGCCGCAATAGATACCATTTACTATGATTTTAAAACGCGGGTAGCAGAAGGGCGAAAAAAAGATATGCCGCTGGTTGACAGTATTGCACAGGGAAGAGTGTGGACGGGCAGCCGCGCTATCCAAATTGGATTGGTAGATCGCCTTGGCGGACTGAGCGATGCCATAGCCTGCGCCGCAAGGATGGCCAAACTTAAGGATTACGGATTGAGGGAATATCCTGAGCCGGCGTCATTCTGGGACAGGCTAAAGAACAGCTATGGCAAAGCAGTAAAGGCCAAAGCGATAAGGGAAGAACTGAATTATAGCGAATACCAGTTGTATGAACAACTGCAGCGCATCAGGCAAATGGTGGGTACGGCGCAAACAAGGCTACCCTATGATATTGTTGTAGAATAAATCATTAATGAACCCAAATCCGATACCTTTACCGGGCAAATTATACATTGCATGTTAAAATCCTATAGCCAGCTTAAAGCTATGTTAGCTATTGCCAAAGCCGGGCTTATCGCTATTTTCAGAAGTCCTTCAGCAGTTGCCTTCAGCTTTGCTTTCCCGCTTATATTTATACTTGTTTTTGGCTTTTTCAGTGGAGGGGGCAAGGTTTCTTTGCGTGCGGCTTTTGCTCCGGGTACGGATACTACTCAGTATTTATATAGCGTAATCAATAACATCGCGGGTATTCGCATTGTTGAAAAACCTGTTACTGAGCTCAATGAGGAGCTTGAAAAAGGGAGGCTAACGGCTATTATCTCTATTCAAAAAAATGATAATGAGTCGCCGGCGTATTTTATTAACCTCAAAAGTTCGGAAGCGGTGAACCCGCAAAACTTGCAGGTACTGCGTTCCATTCTGGAATCAGTTATCAAAAATACAGATCGTCAGAAATATCCCAATACGCCTACTATTGCAGCCATTAATAATCATATAGAAAAGATACCCGGAAGAACCTATCGTACCATTGATTTTATTTTGCCGGGGCAGCTCGGGTTCTCTTTACTGAGCGCCGGCGTGTTTGGCGTAGCCTTTTTATTTTTCAGCCTGCGGCAAACATTAGTGCTAAAACGTTTTTTTGCCACACCTGTCAGCCGCACGTTTATTGTTTTGGGTGAAGGCCTGAGCCGCGTAACCTTTCAACTGATAACGGCTGTAGTTATATTACTGGTAGGATATTATTTTTTTCATTTTACATTAATCCATGGCTGGATCACTTTTATTGAATTGCTGGTATTGAGTTTTATTGGACTGGTTGTTTTTATGTCGTTTGGATTTGTAGTAAGTGGTATAGCAAAGAACGAAAGTACTATTCCGCCATTAGCTAATATCGTTACCTTACCCCAGTTTTTGCTTGCCGGTACCTTTTTTCCTATTGATAACTTTCCCGCGTGGCTACAGCCTTTTTGTAAAATATTACCACTTACTCATTTAAACGATGCCATGCGCAATGTGGCATTTGAAGGCGCGCATTTAACAGATTGCGGCAAACAGTTAGGCATACTTGCTATTTGGGCTGTAATAGGCTACACGCTTGCGGTAAAGGCATTTAAGTGGGAATAACCGAAATTGCTGAGAACCGGAACAGGCAGGCAACGCCAGGCTTTAACTTATTCCTGTTTCTTTGTAAACAACAATTCAATTTATTAATTTTTAAAGCATGGTATGCGGTTATTAAAGCAGGCGGTAATAGGGTTGATAGCATTTAGTATGATACTGCTGTTTTTTTCCTTTCTGCTACCCTCAAAAATAAGGGTATCCAAATCTGTACTGGTACACGCTTCCCATGACAGCGTAATGGCTGCCCTGCTGCATATGGAGCGCTGGAAGCAATGGAATCCTATTTTGCAGGACAGTACTGCAAAATATTCCATACCATCGCCCCGGCGGATAGACTGGGTAAGCGCTGATGGCGTTCCAAACTCCATACAATTAGAGCAATATGCGCATGACAGCATAATTGTTATTATACGATCGAAAAACAAACAGGTTTTTTCCAGCGGTTTTACCGTTGTCAGCCACCAGCAGGATAGCTTACTTACCAAGGTAGAGTGGTGGATCAACGAAGATATTAAATGGTATCCCTGGGAGAAGTTCTATGGTTTGTTTGCTGAAAGTTTCAGGGAAACATATATGGATAACAACCTGCAGTTGTTTAAACATTATATTGAAAACAAATGAAAAGTTAAATCGTTGCAGTTAAAGCATATTATATGTGCCGTCCGGCATGTTATTAACAACTTGTAAACATTTTTCTTTTTTACTTCACGTAAACATAAGCATACGCCTGCGGCACTTATGCGAAAGCACGGTTTTCTTACCCCATTATCTAAAGCGTTTTATGAAAAGTACACTTCTGTTACTGGCATTGCCTTTTCTGTTACTGGCTTCCTGCACCAAGGAAAAGGCAGTAGGGTCTAATGATCTGCCCGCTACCAGCACCAGCTATATTACCGCTCATTTTCCTGATCAAACCATTGTTCATGCGGTAAAAGAGTTCAGCGATCTTCAAATAACATATACCGTTTATCTCAAAAACGGGGTCAAAATTGAGTTTAACCAAAACGGGGAGGTGAAGGAGATAGAAGGCAGTAACGCGCTGCCCGATAGTGTGATTCCGTTTGCCCTGCTCCATTACGTAAACACCAATTATGCTTCGGAATTTATAAAGGAATGGAAGCAGGAAAGAACAAAACAGAAGGTTAAGCTTTCTAACGGAATAGAGCTTGAGTTTGATAAGAACGGAAATTTTCTTCGGGTTAACAACTGACCATTGTGCCAAGACTATTCTCCGGTATTATTTTTAAATTGCTCTAATCTGATCTCCAGCCTGATCTGACGTTTTTTACTTAATATTTTGCTATGCCATTTAAAAATATAGTGCTCACCATGCTTGGACTGATCATGGTTCCGGCTTTTTTGAAAGCGCAAACCGTTAGCGGATTATATAATGGCAAAAGTAACAACGGCTGGCCCACCTATGGCGGTGACGCGGGGGGTAGCCGTTATTCTTCATTACAACAGATCAACAGTAATAATGTAACAAAATTACAGGTAGTGTGGACTTACCAAACCGGTGAATTAAATAAGTATGAAGGAACAAATGCAAAGGAAAAAGCGGCCTTTGAAGCAACGCCCATTCTCAGAGATCACACTTTGTATTTCAGTACGCCTTCCTGCAGGGTATTTGCTATAGATGCTGCTTCAGGAATACGAAAATGGGTTTTTGATCCGGGGGTGAATTTAAAGAATGATTTTTCAGAAATTACTTCCCGTGGTGTTGCTGTGTGGCCTGCGCCAGGCAATAAAACCAATCCTTCCGCTTCAAAAAGGATTTTTATTGCTACAATTGACGGGCGTTTAATTGCATTGGATGCGAAAACAGGTAACCCGGTTATTTATTTTGGTAAGAATGGAGTGGTTGATTTAAGGGAAGGCTTTGGCAAAGACCTCAGTATAACTTCCCCACCCGCTATTATTGGCAATCTTATAATAGTAGGTTCTTCCATGGGCGATAACCAGCGCTTCGATTATCCGCGGGGCACCGTAAGGGCCTACGATGCTAACTCTGGCGCGCTTCGGTGGAGCTGGGATCCTATTCCAGCAGATACTACTGATAAAGCCTGGTATACCTGGAATGGTCCAAAAGCACATCAAAGCGGCGCAGCCAATGCGTGGTCTGTTATTTCGGCTGATGCTGACCGTGACCTTGTATTCATTCCTACGAGCAGCCCGAGTCCTGATTTTTATGGAGGAGAACGCTTAGGACAGAACTTATATGGCAACTGCATTGCAGCGCTTCGTGCCTCTACCGGAAAAATGGTTTGGTATTACCAGGTGGTGCATCACGATTTGTGGGATTATGATATTGCGGCACAGCCTGTGCTGATAGAGATAACAAGAGATGGAAGAAAAGTTCCAGCGGTTGCTGTAGGCACCAAGATGGGACATATTTTTATTTTGCACCGTGAAACCGGCGAATCTTTATTTCCTGTTGAAGAGCGGAGCGTACCGCCATCTGATATTGCGGGGGAAGAAGCTCATGCCACACAACCTTTTCCGGTGCTTCCTGCCCCTGTGGGCCTGCAAAGCATTTCTATAGCGGATGCGTGGGGTATAACAGCGCAGGACAAGGCAGAGGCAGAGAAACGGATTGCGCAATATATTAATAAAGGGCCGTTTACTCCTCCCAGTTATGAAGGCACCATTATGGCGCCGGGAAATGTAGGCGGCATTCACTGGGGCGGTATGTGCTATGATCCTGAGCAGGAATTACTGATCACCAATATTAACAGGATACCGGCGGTTATAAGAATGCTGCCCAGGGAAAAAGTGGCGCAATTAGAAAAGGAACATTCGGAAATGATGAGAGCAGAGACCGGCAGGCAGGCCGGTACGCCCTATGTAATGAAACGTGATTATCTTTTTAAAGCGGGAGACAAAGGTTTGATGATGCAAACCCGGCCACCCTGGGGTACCCTGCTTGCTGTTGATTTGCGCAACGGGGCAAAACAATGGGAAGTACCGCTGGGATATATGCTTGATCCGCGCCAATATCCTGAAGCGAAGAACTGGGGCTCAATAAATTTTGGCGGCGCCATTGTTACTGCGGGCAACATATTGTTTGTAGCCGCTACTTTAGATAACCACCTGCGTGCATTTAATACAAAAACGGGCAAATTACTTTGGGAATATGCGCTCCCTGCCAGCGCGCAGGCCACACCCATGACCTATGAGATCAATGGTAAACAATATGTAGTAATAGCCGCCGGCGGACATGGAAAACTGGGAAGCAAACAAGGAGATTTTGTGGTTGCGTTTTCTCTCCCGTAAAAGAGAATGGCTAAAATACCGGTGATAAAAAGAGTTATATAACCGCTACCGTGGTTTGCATTTACGTATGCTGGTAGTATGGGCTTTACTTTTCTTCTCCAATCTGTTTTATCCGCACTTTCCTGAAATAAACTTCCATATCCATGCCTCCGTGTAATTGCAGGGCTATTCGTCCGGCTGTTCTGCCCGGATCGTTGCTCAGGCGGGCGCTTTGTTTGCCGTTAACCCACACCGTTATGTCTTTATCTACAGCGCGTACTTTCATTGTATTCCATTTGCCCGGCAGGTACCATTTTTTTACCGCTGCTGCAGCAGGTTGCACCACCCAACCCCGGCCACCGGTTTCATATAATCCGCCGGCATCTTTGTCCGGATCAATTTCAGCCTGGAAGCCATATACGCCAACGGCATCATTCACTTCCTGCGCCCTGAAATACAGTCCGCTGTTGCCTTTCACCGCTTTATACGAAATCTCAATTTCAAAATCAGTGAAAACGCTGTCGCTTACCAGCAAGCCGTGCTTCGGCTCCGCAGCAGCACTTATACCTGCTATAATACCATTCTGCACTTTCCATTCTCCCCCCGGTAAAATATGCCAGCCATGCAGGTTTTTGCCATTAAACAGGTTCATCCATCGCTGCGCCTGCGTTGCGGAAATAGCAAAGAACGTAACACAGGAAATAAGTAATAACCGTATAAGTTTTTGTTTCAGCATCAATAAATAAACAAAATATCTTATAATAAACAAAGTTTTTATATATTTTTTTGAAATGACTGTTATTTAATTACCTTGCCAATGACTTATTTTCTTCTAAGAACTGATTTAACCAAAACCAAACCTGTTAATTGCTTATAAATTACGATGAGAATGAGTTTAGGAGCCGGTGAATTGCAAATGCTTTATGATTTGCATGGCAAACATTTTGATCACCTTATGAATATTGGCCTGCGGTTTGGCCGCAGCCGTGAAGATATAAAGGATATTATCAACCAGATGTTTCTTGATTTCATTGATCAGCAGGTTCAGTTAAATACCATTTCCAACCATAAAGCCTATCTCAGCATTTCCTTTCGCAGAAGATTGATTGATATTGACAGGGAAAATAAAAAACAGCAACAGATACTGGATATGATTACGCCTGACGCCGCATATGAGCCGGGTATGGATGAAAAATCAGACAATGCCCAGGATATAGTGGACAGGGCAAAAAAAATTAAGCTGCTGTATGAAAAGCTGCCGCCCCGGTGCCAAAAAGTAATTCAGTTGAAATTCTATGAGGGCTTAACTACGGAGCAAATTGCAAAGAAAACAGGGCTGTCTGTACGAAGCGTATATAATAATTTGTTTGAAGCCTTAAAGTTATTAAGGATAGATATTCTTCACGTTCAGGCTGCCCAGCGAAAGTCTCTTTCTTCTCTTTTTTTTATCATCTGTTTACTCTTTGCCGGAAAATAGCTAAAGAAAAATAGCTGCAACGTTGGTAAAATCCCTGGTTTTCCCCGTCTTAATTAATGTTAAGTTTTACTACATATGCAAAATACCTTTTTAATTGAGGAACTGGCTGCTAATGATTCCTTTATTAATTACTGTCATAATAGAAACCAGGAAGATATCACCTGCTGGGAAAACTATCTCCTATTATTTCCTGATCAGCGAAATAATATAGAAGCGGCCAGGAATCTGGTACTTGGAATTGCTCAAATGTTCAGGGAAAAGGAGTACGAACGGGCATTATCCGAATTAAAAGCAGATGTGTGGCTAAAATATAATACGGAAAAAGAACAGACCTTATTTTATTTGGAAAACAGGCAAACTGCGCCTAAGCAGGCCGTTTGGAAATATGCAGGTTATGCCGCAGCGGCTGTTGCAGCGTTAACCGGGCTGTTTTTGTTTTTGCAACCCGCTAAACTAAAAGAAAACAGGCAGGTGCCGGAGCATGCTGTTGTAATAACCGCTGCTGAAAGCGTATATAAAACAAACTATCGGGAAAAGAAAGTGATTTGGCTGCCCGATAGTTCAAAAGTGACTTTGAATGCAATGTCAACATTAAAAACGGGGGAAGGCTTTGGCATAACTAACCGGACTGTATACCTGACAGGCGAAGCGCTTTTTGATGTAGCGCATAACAAAAAAATACCTTTTACTGTTAACATGCCGTCTTTTGATGTAAAGGTTTTAGGCACCCTGTTTAATATTAAGGCCTACCCCGAAGATAAAACGCAGGAAACTTCACTTATCCGTGGCAGTGTAGAGGTTATTATAAAAAACAGGAAGAACAGTAATCTTTTTTTAAAACCTAATGAAAAGGCTATTATACCCAATGCAGAAACACCGCAGGATGCTGCACGCCAAAAAAAGAACAGCCACGCGCCTGTTGGGCTGCAGGAACCCGTTCCCACGGTTATTCCGCTTACCATAAGCAGTGGCGACAGCTCAATAATAGAAACCTCGTGGGTATATAACAGGCTCGACATCTATAATAAAAAATTCTCGGAAATAAAGACTGACCTGGAACGGCTGTATAATGTAAACATCAACTTTAAAGATAGTAAAGTGGCTAATTACAGGTTTTCGGCAACATTTGCAGATGAAACGATTGAGCAGGTATTGCAGGCACTGCAGCTCTCTTATCATTTCCATTATGTTATGGAAAATAATACAATAACGCTTTCTAAATAAAAGGAGAGAATGCTGAACACATTCCCTCCCGGCTTAATTGCTGAAACAGGAACTTAATTGAAGTTTGCGCCTGTTTCTTTTTTTTAACAGTTAAAACCATAACTAAGGTATGAAAAAAAACAAATCCCTTAACCCCTCTCCGCTGTGGCGCGGAGTATTAAAAGCGTTTCTGTTTATGAAACTTAGTATTTTAATTGTTTTACTGACAAGCCTTCAGCTTTCCGCCAAAACATTTTCGCAGGAAATGCTTACAGTAAAACTGAATAATCTTGATTTATCCAAAGCCCTTAAAGCGGTGGAGAAAAAGAGCAGTTACCGGTTCGTTTTCAGCAATATGATATTGCCTGCAAACGTAAGAGTGAATATTGACGCTAAAGCAATGCCACTGGAAAAGTTACTGGGTAAGCTCCTTGAAAATACAGGGCTGACTTTTAAAGTGATGGACAAGAACCTGGTGGTTATTAACAGCCCTTTTTTCAATCAAAAAGTAATTACGGTTAAAGGAAAGGTTACCGATAGTAAAGGAGAGCCCTTGCCCAATGTAAGTATTACCGTAAATAAAAGTGACAAAGGCACTACTACCAATGAACTGGGAGTGTTTACCGTTGACGTGGATGATAATGCTACACTTACATTTAGCTATGTAGGTTATGAGGAACAAACCGTTAAGGTAAGCGGCAGAGCCGATCTGGGGACCATTGTATTATTAGAAGCTTCTTCTAATCTTACAGATGTGGTGGTAGTTGGATATGGCAGTGCACGCAGGAAAGATGTTACCGGTGCCGTATCCAGTATTTCAGCGAAAGATTTTACACTCGGACTTGTTACCAACCCGATGGACCAGATACAGGGTAAAATACCCGGACTTGTAATTACAAAAGTTGACGGCGATCCTAATTCCCCTGTTGTTATCAGGTTGCGCGGGCAAACTTCTTTATCGGGTGGACAAAGCCCACTGGTGGTAGTAGACGGAGTTATAATGGATGATATTAACCAGATTTCAAATATACCTCCGGGTGATATTCTTTCTTATGATGTATTAAAAGATGCTTCTGCCACTTCAATCTATGGTTCACGTGGTGCAAATGGTGTAATCATCATTAATACCCGGAAAGGCCGTGACGGGCGTATGCAGGTTGATTATTCAGGGTATATATCCGGATCTAAGGTGGCTAAAACGCCAGACCTGATGACCACTCCTGAATTCATGGAAGAAGCACTTAAGATTATTGGCCCGGATGCAGCACAGCTTGAAGCAGCAAACAGCAGCCCGGGAGTAACGAATGATTGGGTAGGCGCTATTTTACGTAAGGGTTTTGCCCATAACCATACCGTGGGTATCAGCGGCGGAACAGATAAATTTAATTACCGCGGTTCTGTAAGCTATTTAAACCAGGAAGGCATTGTAATTAATACCGGTAAGGAGCAAATTGGTTTGCGTTTTAACGCGCAGCAAAAAGCCTTAAATGATAAACTGGATATACAGGTAGGCATAGTAAATACCAATACCAATAGAGACCTGGTGAGCAGGAATATTTTTAACTGGGCGTATGTAATACCTCCTTATATCCGTATTAAAACAAATGAAGGCATTGATAATCCCGTTTATCAATACAATTATCAAAGCCCTGTTTTAATACAAAATATGGTAACCAATAAGGCAAAAGAGCATTTAACCCAGACATATGGAACGGTTAATTATAAAATAATTGATGACTTAACAGTGGGTGTTACCGGTTCACTTACTAAATTTAATGTGCAGGGCGATTACTACATGCCTTTAATTCCGGGAGCAAATAATCTCAATGGCGGATCAAAATCATCTTCCAACCGCGATTCAAAAAAAGGTGATATGCATGTCAATTATCTTAAAGATATTGGGAAGCATGCTATTACTGCCACGGGGGTTTATGAATATAACTACTATTCATTTGACTCCTATGCTGCTTCTGGTCAGGGTTATGTTGTGGATGCCAATACCAATAATGCATTACAAAATGGTAATTCAAGCCTGAATAGTACACCTTCCTATAAAGAAGAATATAAAATCATTTCTTTCTTAGGCAGGTTAACCTACAACTACAATTCAAAATACTATCTCACAGCCAGTTTCCGCAGGGATGGTTCTTCTAAATTCGGCGCCAATAACCGGTGGGGAAATTTCCCGTCTGTTTCGGCAGCCTGGCGTTTAAAAGGCGAATCTTTCCTGAAGGATGCAGCATGGTTAGATGAACTGAAAATTAATGCAGGATACGGTGTGGTAGGCAACCAGGATGCCATTAGTGCTTATAACACATTAACTACTTTAAGCAGCGGAGCTGTTGGGTACGATCCTAATAACCCGGCAAATGCCTACCCGGTTGGATTTTCTCCTAATCAGAATCCCAACCCCGACCTGGTTTGGGAAGAAAGACATGGTAAAAATATTGGACTTGATTTTGCCATTTTGGGAAACCGTGTAACAGGATCTTTCAGCGCATTTAATGATAAGACCAAGCATTTGTTATATAACTATGCTGTTCAGGTACCACCAAATTTTGTTCCTAACGTGCTCGCTAATGTTGGCAGTCTTACCAATAAAGGGGTGGAGTTACAACTGAATGGCGAAATCATACGCTCAAAGGATATGAGCTGGTCAGTTGGTGGACAAATTACTACTATCAACACCAAAATAACCAGTCTTTCCGGAACCTGGAACGGACAAAAATTAGCATCCGATAAAGTTGTTGTAGGATCTGCCAGCGGCCGTGGTTTAAGCTCCAACCCCATTACTTTCCTGGTGGTTGGTAAATCGCCTTATACTTTTTTCCTTCCTCATTATGTGGGAAAAACAGCGGATGGATTGTCTTTGTTTGAAACAGCCGACAACGGTACAACTACAGATTACTTGCAGGCTAAGAACCGTTATATTGATCCTTATCCAAAATTTAATTACGGGTTTACTACCAATTTTGCATATAAAAGCTGGGCATTGAATGTGTTTCTCCGGGGCGTTTCCGGTATAAAAATATTTAATAATACCAATCTGAACCTGGCAAATTACAGTAACCTGCCTTCGGTAAATACGCTGAAAGAAGCGGTAACCAGTGGCTTAAAGGACAATCCCACGCCTTCTGATTACTGGCTGGAAAATGCCTCTTACCTGAGGCTCGAAAGTATGACCTTATCTTATAGTCTTCCCCAAATAAAAGGTATTGAAAGCATGCGTTTATACCTTTCCGGAAACAATCTTTTTGTGATAACAAAATACAAAGGACTTGATCCTGAAATTGCCACTGTTGACAACCAGGCCACACCGGCATTTATTGATTTAACCTATAACGGAGGGGGCGGTTTTTATCCAAAATCACGTTCACTTACCCTGGGCGTAAATATATCGTTCAAGTAAAGAAAGGGTGAATAAATTTTGAAAGCTATATAAATTTAAAAGGATGAAAAAATTGAAATTTAATATATCACTTTTGGTAATGATGGGCTTATCTCTTTCCGGCCTGCGTTGTACCAAACTGGATTCTAAAGTCTATAGCCAGATTGTAAATGAAAACTTCTGGCAGACGCCGGCCCAGATTGCCGCAGGCAAAATTCCCGCCTATGCAGCATTGCAGGGACTGGGAGCCAACTCGGGTATTTACTGGGAAAATGAACTTTCTACTGATGAAATGATTACGCCTACCCGGGGAGGTGACTGGGGAGATGGTGGTATGTGGACCAATATATGGAATCATACTGAAGCGCCGGATGGCGGCACAGTTAACGGGGCATGGGGAGATATTTATAACGGCGTAGGTAAGTGTAACTATATCATATATACGCTCAATACGCTTGACCCTGCACCCGCTACCCTTGAAGCTGACCTGGCGGAGATGAAAGTACTAAGGTCCTATTTCTATTATCACGCGTTGGATCTTTTCGGCAATGTACCTTATGTTACCAATTTTAAGCAGGATCCCACTACTGTGGCAACTATTCCCCGGGAACAGGTGTACGATTCACTGGTGGCAGTGCTTACAGAGGCTTTGCCTGCGCTTTCCACTGCAAAGGATATTACTACTTATGGTAAAGTGAACAAATATTTTGCGCATAGCATACTCGCAAAATTGTATTTGAATGCTGAAATATATACCGGCACACCAAGATGGGCTGAATGTATTGCCCAGTGCGAAGCTATTCAGGCTGCGGGGTATACATTAATGGATAACTACTTCGACAATTTCAGGGATCTCGTTCAGGAAACATCAACTGAAAATATTTTTGTTGTTCCTCTTAAAGCAGGTATCGTGCCTGCAGGAGGTGGTAATTATATTAATGTATCATCCATTATGGCTAATAACGCCAATTATACATTTGGTCAGTTGGGTATGGGAAATAACGGGATGTCTACAACCAAGCCGTTTTACGATTTTTATGATACCACTGCGGTTTATGAAACAAGAGTGGTGGACGGGAATACCAATGTATACAAAACTTTTAATGACCAGCGAACCGGCCAGTTTCTCAGAGGCCAGCAATATGTTAAAGGGATCAATTATCCCCCTCACCAGAACATATTATTTAAAAGCAGCAATACCGACACCGTTGGAATTGGAACACCAAAGCCAGGCGCGCTGATGATCTTCGATGACCAGTCCGGACTTCCTTTGTCTTACTTTGATACCATGTATTTAATTTCCAATCCTGCGCCTTATTTCCGCCTGGCAGGGTTGAGGAATATAAAATATTGGCCGGAACCGGGAGGGAATGTGGGAGATAATATCAGCAATGATGTACCACTTTTCCGCTACGCCGATATTCTGCTGATGAAGGCGGAGGCAGAGGTTCGCTTAAATGTAAACCTGGAGGATGCGCTTGCCAGTGTAAACGCGGTTCGCCGCCGGGCCTATTCCGGAAGGACCGGTTATGACTGGGAGCCATCGGACCTTACTTTGGATAACCTGTATGCCGAAAGAGCGAGGGAACTGGCATGGGAAATGGTGCGGAGGCAGGATATGATCCGTTTTGGTCATTTTCTTAAAGCCAGAACAATACCTGTAAAAGCAGCCGATAACCCGGATAAGCATACCTACCTGTTACCGATACCTGCACCAGTGATTTTATCTAATCCGAAAATTGAACAGAACCCCGGATACTGATTATTAAAATGGTAAAGATTTTATAAAAGAAGTAGCAGCTTAGGTTGCTATTTCTTTTTCCAAATCCGGCAAGCTCTTAAAATGTTTGTAAGGATTTCACGGCACGTCAAAAAAAATGTACAGCGAAAATTAAAGGAGCTAAAGCCGCAGGCAGTGCTTGCCTAAAGGGCAGGCAGGTTTTCACTGCCCATATGAAGCAATGCGATAATCTATATATACCCCATGCAGAAGTTACCGCAGATCTAATCTGCGCATCTGCGGCTAAAAAATCCAGGGTATATCTCTGTGTTTTGCTGCCATGCCAGTTCGGCTAATTTGGAATGCGCCCTTCATCAATCGCAATAAGATGAATTAAGTTTATATTTATTTTATGAAAGCAAATCTTTTTCAACTATCATCGCCTGCTGTGTATTATTTTTTTTCATCTTTTTTTCTATTGCTGACCTATTCCTGTTCAAAACCTGAGGATACATTATTTACCCGGCTAACAGCTTCAGAAACCGGTATTGATTTTGAAAATACCAATATTGATACAGATACCTTAAGCATTATAGATTACCTGTACTATTATAACGGTGCGGGCATTGCTGTTGCCGATATTAATAATGACGGACTGCCCGATATTTATTTTGCATCCAACACGGGCGGGAATAAGTTATATTTAAATAAAGGCAATTTACAGTTTGAAGATATTACTGCAACTGCAGGCGTAGCGGGAAAAGCCGACTGGACTACAGGTGTATCAATGGCGGATATCAATGGCGATGGATACCTGGATATTTATGTATCTACCGTTTCTAATCATGACCCGCATCTCAAAAATGCACCACCCCATAGCTATTTTAAAAATTCCAGAAACCAGCTATTCATCAATAATCACAACAATACTTTTACCGAGAGTGCAGCAAAATGGGGTATTGCCATAGAAGGATATAATACGCAGGCTGTTTTTTTTGATTATGATAAAGATGGAGACCTTGACCTTTTTCAATTACAACATTCTACGCATCAGCCGGATGCTTATGGGCCTGCTACCCTGCGTGATAAATACAGCGAGGTAAGCGGGGGAAAACTTTTCAGGAATGATGGTGATCATTTCACCAATGTAACAAAGGAATCGGGCATCATTAGCAGTGCCCTGGGGTATGGATTGGGGGTTGCTGTTGCCGATGTTAACCACGATGGATATGATGACATTTACGTGAGCAACGACTTTCACGAAAATGATTACTACTATATAAACCAGGGTAATGGCAGCTTTAAAGAAATGAATAAAGAAGCCTTTGGCCACGAATCAACATTTTCAATGGGCAATGATATTGCAGACATCAATAATGATGGATGGCCGGATATTATAACCGCCGACATGTTGCCCGCTGATGAAAAGGTATTAAAATCCTCCATGGGAGATGGTCCATTGGATACTTACACTTACCTGCGAACATTCGGCTATTCGTACCAGTATGCCCGCAACTGTTTACAACTTAATATTGGCCGGGGAATGAAATTTGCAGAGATAGCGTTGTACAGCGGGGTAGCGGCTACAGACTGGAGCTGGGCGCCATTAATAGCTGACTATAACCTGGATGGCCATGCGGATATATTTGTTTCCAACGGTATAAAAAAGCGGCCGAATGACCTGGATTATATAAAGTTTATTTCCGCGTTGCCAAAAAACAAACCCGGAATAAACCCCAGGGCAAATGACAGGTTAATACTGGAGCACATGCCGGAGGGCGCCTGGCACAATTATATCTTTGAAGGAACTCCGGATTTGAAATTTAAGGATCAGTCCTTTGCCTGGGGTTTTGAAAAAGCATCCCTTTCACAGGGAGCTATGTATGCAGATTTAGATGGAGACGGCGACCTGGATATTATTACCAATAATATGAATGAGCCTGCAGGTGTTTATAAAAATAATACCCGTGAAAAATTACCGGAAAATCATTATATAAGTATCCGGCTGAAAGGAAAAAGCCCCAATGGTTTTGCTATTGGAGCCAAAGCTTTTCTTTTTAATGATCAGCAGGTTTTATTTAAGGAACTACAACCCGTTAAAGGCTTTATGAGCAGTGGAGAATTTTTATTGAATTTTGGTTTAGGAAAAATTAATCAGGTAGACAGTATGATAGTTGTCTGGCCCGATAATACTTTTCAAACCCTCAGGAATATAGCTGTTGATAAAATAACGGATATTGTTTACGACCGTAACAACAGTGATACGGTTCTGAACCAAATGGTATTTATCAACAAACTTTTGAATACTACAGATAATTCCGGATTTGCGGATATTACCGGGCAACTGGGTAATAATTTTAAGCACGAAGAAGACCATTATTTTGATTTTAATGATCAGTGGTTTCTACCTCATCAATTGTCTACCGAGGGGCCCCAAATTGCTGCAGGGGATGTAAATAATGACGGGTTGGAAGATTTTTTTGTTTGCGGTGCTAAAAACCAGGCAGGGGCTATTTTTTTACAGCAAAAAAATGGAAGTTTCAAACCTTCACCCGATAGTGCTGCATTTATAGCCAATAAAGCCTCCGAAGAAGTGAACGCTGTTTTTTTTGATGCTGATAATGATGGCGACCTGGACTTATACGTTGTAAGCGGAGGAAATGTTTACACCGGGATTACTCCTTTACTGAATGACAAGTTGTATATGAATGACGGGAAAGGACGTTTCACCTTTTTTGATGGATTGCCCGACATGTCTGAAAACAAATCGGTGGTATGTGTAGCAGATATTGATCATGATGGTGATTTGGATATTTTTGTTGGTGGCCGGTCCTTTTCACGAAATTATAGCAAAATACCAGCCTCGTATCTTTTAATCAATAATGGTAAGGGGGTATTCAACTTTGCCGAAGCAGGGATAACAGAAGAACTGCGCCAGCTTGGGATGGTTACTGATGCAAGCTGGACAGATACTGATAAAGATGGATGGGCCGACCTTGTTGTAATTGGAGAATGGATGCCGCCCATTTTATTTAAAAACGATCACGGTAAGTTGAAGAAGGCGGGGTTAACAAGTAATGACCAGGATTTAAAAGGATGGTGGTGTTCTATTAAAACTACTGACCTTAATGGTGATGGTTTTGATGATATATTGTTAGGTAATTATGGACTCAACAGCAAGATAACAGCCAGTGCTGATTATCCTTTAAAAATGTTCAGTATAGATTTCAATAATATTGGGCGCGATCACCAAATTCTGGCGGTGGCTAAAGAAAAAAAATATTATCCTTTTTTGAATAAAGAAGACCTGGAAAATCAGTTACCGTATCTCAAAAATACTTTTTTAAAATATGGCGAAATGGCCGGGCAAACTGTAGAGGAAATTTTTGGAAAAAAGCTTAAAGAGGCAACTGTTTTTACCGCCACTACTTTTGCTTCGGTTGTACTTATCAATGATGGCAAAGGGCGGTATAATATGACGCCGCTACCCATGGCAGCACAATGGGCGCCTATATATGCTTTTGCTACCGGAGATTTTAATAATGATGGGAAAACCGATTTGCTTGCGGGAGGTAATTTTTATGGAACCCGGCCTTATGAAGGGCGTTATGATGCCATGCCGCTTGCCCTTTACCTGGGCGATGGCAAGGGAGAATTTAAGGTGGTACTGCCATTGCCGGGTATATTAAGCAGCGTGCAGGGCGAAATAAGAAGCATACAACCTGTTAAGCTGGCTGCTGATAAGAAGGCCATGCTTATAGGGGTCAATAACGGCTATTTGAAATTATTTCAATATTGATTCTGTAATAAGCAAAGATGTATTGCAGGTGTAGTGTGCATTGATGAGAATTTTTTTCCTGCTTTCTTCATTGAAGACATATATTTACCTTTAAAGAAAATTGCATTTTAAAAACCTCCCTTATGTCTGTAAATAAAAACAATACTTACAATGCTTCGCGCCGTTCTTTTTTATTGAAAGGATCAATGGCTTCCCTGGGCTTACTCATAACCGGTTCATCTGCCTGGTCCAGATCTTTTGCTATTGAAAAATTACCTGATTCAAAGTTCTTCGGTGTACAAATAGGGGCAATTACCTATTCCTATCGCAGCATGCCCCATAATGTACAGCAGCTGCTTCAGTATATAGTTGATAGTGGTATAAGCGCTGTTGAGTTGATGGGCGAGCCGGTAGAAGACTATGCGGGTAAGCCGGCCGATAAAAACCAGGTGGCGGAATGGCGCGCCACGGTTTCAATGGATAAGTTTAAAGAAGTAAAAAAAATGTTTAAAAAAGCTGGTGTAAGCATCTATGCTTTTAAGCCCAGCGCGCTGGGTGCCAACAACACAGACGCCGAAGTTGAATATGCGCTGCGCGCCGCAAAAGCATTAGGTGCAAATTCCGTAACGGTTGAACTACCCAAGGATCCGGCCCACTCCAAACGCCTCGGAGCACTTGCCGCAAAACATAAAGTATACATCGGCTATCACGCCCACACGCAGGCTACGGATACCGCATGGGATGAAGCGCTCAGCCAGTCGCCATACAATTCCATGAATCTCGATTGCGGCCATTATATAGCTGCCGGCGGAAATAATACCAAAGAAACTTTGTTAGCGCTTATCCAGGCAAAACATAACCGCATTACCAGCTTCCATATTAAAGACCGTAAGACGAAAGAAAATGGCGGCGCCAATTTGCCCTGGGGCCAGGGCGATACGCCGCTTAAAGAAATACTCAACCTGCTGAAAGAAAAAAAATATAATATCCCCGCCAGCATTGAACTGGAATATACTATTCCTGAAGGCTCAGATGCGGTAAAAGAAACCCGGAAATGTTTGGCGTATGCTAAGCAGGCATTGGGAGCGTAAAAATAATTTTTAGTACTTGAGCATCCCCATGCCGCGGGTACTTAGTTTGCCAAAAAGAATAGCCCTATAAATTCACCTGTATGAAGAATATTATTGAAGACATTGTAATCCGCTGTGCGAAGTCTCCGCTGTGCGAAGTCTCTGACTTCGCACAGCTATGTTATATCCCGGAAAACTGAAGCTGTTCTGTTTATTCTGGCGGTTGCTGTTAAATAAATGCACCGGCTAAAGGTTGTTTACATTAGCTAAATCAACCATCTCGCTTCGGTAATACTTAGGCGACTTCCCGGATTTTTTCTTAAACAACTTGGAGAAGTAATAAACGGAGTCAAAACCTGTACGGTCGGCAATTTCATTAATATTCATATCCGTTGATTCCAGGAAGTACCTTGCCCTGTCTAACCGCAAGTTGAGCAGGAATTGATTGGGTGGCTCACCGGTTATCCTTTTAAATTCTTTCCTGAATGTAGAATAGCCCATCGGCAATTCCTTCGCCATTTGTATAAGATCTACAGGTTTTTCCAAAGATTCCTGCAATAAAAATTTAGCCTTTTCTATCAGCATCCCTACCGTACTTTTTTCCTGCCCTTTATAAAGCGATATGGAATAGATAACGCCTAATATTTGCATGGCAATTCCTGCTATGATCTGCTGGTACCCGTATGCGCCAACCTGTATGGTTTCTATCAGCTTATGAAAAAGCTGTAAAAGTTCCGTATTCATTCCCACTTTAATGAATGGAAGATCCGCATTAAAAAAGCCTTTGTTCATCAGTGCATTGGCAAAAGATCCGTTAAACCCGAACCAGTATTCTTCCCATCCGGATTGCGGGTTGGGCTTGTAACGGTGCCATACACCCGAATGTAAAAAAAGACAGGTGCCTTCCGTTATTTCAACTGCATTGGCAAATTCAGATTCAAAAACACCACCGCCTTTGGATATGAACAATAGCTGGTATCCTTTCAGCACCCGTCCTTTGTTCCACGAAAAAGTATGTGTGGACGGATGTTCGTAATTCTTCGGATAGCTTTGATTAGGTTCAACTTTTGAATAGCCTGCGGTATCAAGGTACAACCCCCAGTTTTCCTCAGCACGCCCCATACTGAAATATTTGCAAAAATTATCCATAATGGCAAAGATTTAAAACTGAAGCTATCAAAATATGTCAAAAGGTACAAAAAGAAAATATTTTATCCATTCTTTTACTATAGTCAATAAGATAGTTTTGTTTTCCTTTCATGTGAAATTCAAACGATGAGCCATGCAAAATAATCTTTCTTCCAGCCAGGTTACTTTTTACAGGGAAAATGGATACATCATTATAGAAGATTTTCTTAATGATACAGAGCTTCAACATTGGCGCGCCTCAGTTACTGAAGCCGTACAGGAAAGGAACGGTGTAAAGATACCGGGAAAATCTGTTAAAGTGGGCGAAGATGACGGGATCAATATTGATGCCGGTTATTTTAAAAATGTATTTGACCAGGTGTTAAACCTTTGGCAAACCAATAACAAAGTAAAAGCATTAATGCTGGATGAAAGAATTGGCAAAATGGCTGCTGATCTTTCCGGTGCTGAGGGAATAAGAATCTGGCATGACCAGGCATTAATTAAACGCCCATGGGCCAATCCTACTTCCTGGCACCTGGACACACCTTTCTGGTCATTCTTTCACAGGCAGGCACTATCTATTTGGGTTGCCTTAGATGATGTGACACTGCAAAATGGCTGTATGTTCTTTATTCCCGGATCCAGTAAGCAAACAGATTTCACATCTCCGTTCATTGGAAAAAACATGAGTGATATTTTTGACGCCTATCCGCAATTTAAAAATACCCAGGCCATGCCCGCAGTAATGAAAGCGGGCAGTTGTTCTTTTCACAACGGATTAACTATTCATGGCGCACAGGCTAACATGACGCCGGGCTTTCGCCGTGCCATGACATGCGCATATATGCCGGAAGGCAGTGTTTTTAACGGGCAACCCAATATTCTCCCGGAAGATTATCTCCGGCAGCTTAAAAAAGGCGATTTGCTTAATAATGATGAACAGAATCCGCTTATTTATAAAGCTTAATGTACAAGTACAGGTGGCCGTGTATCTGCCAACCGGCAACAATTTGAACTTTTCTTACTGAAGGTAAATATAGAGGCGAATAGCATAAAAATGTAAACCATGTTTAAAGTTGGTATCACCAGGGATTTTTTAACCCAAGAAGGGAACCTTACCTACAAGGATATGGGGCTCTCCATTCTGGAGAAAGCAGAAGGCATAGTATATGAATTCATGCAGGAAAACCAGTCTCCTGTAACACCCGGTATGCTAAAAGAATACGATGCCGTCATTTCGCTTTCACCTGCATACAATAAAGATAGTTTTAACGGTGTAACCAGGCTGAAGGCTATTTGCCGCTTTGGGGTAGGATATGACATGGTTGATCTTAATGCCTGCAATGATGCAAATGTGCTGGTAACCATTACACGCGGAGCGGTAAATCATTCGGTTGCCGAATCTGTTATTACCTGGATGCTGGCGCTTACACACCGCGTATTTGAAAAAGACAGGTTAGTAAGAACCGGGAAATGGGCTGATCGCAGTATGTATACGGGAACGGAATTACGTAATCGCACGCTTGGTATTATTGGACTGGGCGGAATAGGTGGAAAGTTAGTGCAGATGCTTCAGACCTTCGATATGAATCCCCCCGTTGCGTACGATCCTTTTGCAGACCCGGTTAAGGCTGAAGCGTATGGCGTTAAGTTAGTTGACCTGGATACGCTCATGCGGCAATCAGATTTTGTATCGGTTAATTGTCCTTTAACGGAAGAAACACGTAACCTGATCAGCACACACGAATTGTCTTTACTAAAAAAGAACGCGTATATTATTAACACGGCAAGAGGCGGCATTATCAATGAAGAAGCCTTAATAAAAATATTAGTTTCAGAATCAATTGCGGGTTATGCAACAGATGTATACGAAAAAGAGCCGCCAGATGAAAGCCATCCTTTGTTTAAGCTGGATAATGTAATGCTGGCGCCGCATTGTATAGCATGGACAGATGAGTTATTCCGGGAAATAGGCCGTATGGCCTGCCGGCAGGTGCTGCAGGTTGCACAAGGCAAAATACCTGATCATGTAATCAACCCGGAAGTTTTGGATCACTGGCATATTGCAAAAAAATAAAATCATATGGTTATGAATACACACAAGCCAACAAAAATTGCTGTTTACGAACAATTTATTAATGGTGAATTTACAGAGAGCAGTAGCGGATATATTGAAGTAATTGATCCCTGTACCGAGGAGGTAATAGCCCTGGTACCGAGAGGACAAAAACGGGAAGCGGACCTGGCCGTTTCATCGGCTAAAGCAGCACAGCACGAGTGGAGTATGCGTCCTTCTGTTGACAGAGCTTCCTATTTAAAACAAATGGCTCAGGTAATAAGAAAAAACAGGGTACACCTTGCGGAAACATTGGCAAAAGAGCAGGCTAAAGTAAAAGGCCTTGCACAGGTTGAAATAGATGTTACTGCGGAATACTATGATTATTATGCAGGAATGGCAAGATCATATGAAGGTGAGATCATTCAAAGCGATCGCCCCGGAGAGCAGATATTCCTTCATAAATTTCCTATTGGAGTAGCCGTAGGAATTTGCCCGTGGAACTTTCCTTTTTTTGTGATGGCAAGAAAAGTAGCGCCTTCTCTCTTAACGGGTAATACAGCCGTTATTAAAGTGAGTGAAGAAGCGCCTTTAACCTGCCTGGAGTTTACCAAATTATTAAACAGCATTAATTTACCGAAAGGCGTACTGAACGTTGTTTGCGGATATGGCGAAGAAATTGGCGAAGCGCTTACCAATAACCCGGATGTTGGCATTATCAGCCTTACCGGCAGTGTGCAGTCGGGACATAAGGTAATGGCTGCGGCAGCCAAACATATTACAAAAGTATCGCTGGAACTGGGCGGCAAGGCACCGGCAATTGTGTGTAATGATGCGGATATTGACGTGGCTGTAAAAGCTATTGTAGCATCCAGGATCATCTACAGCGGGCAGGTATGTAATTGCGCGGAGCGGGCATACGTAGAAGAAGGTATATACGATGCGTTTATGGCGAAACTGGTTCCCGCAATGAAAGCAGTAAAAACCGGCAATGCATCGCTGGACGATGGCATAGATATGAGCGCGCAGATCAACACAAAGCAACTGCACAAAATACATTCAATGGTAAAAACAGCCCAGGAAGAAGGAGCTACAGTAGTGTTGGGAGGTAAAAAGAATGAAAGCTTTTCAAAAGGATATTTTTATGAACCAACTGTATTGACAGATGTACAGCAGCATTTTGAAATCATGCAGAAAGAAGTGTTCGGACCTGTGTTGCCTGTAATGAAAGTAAAAGATTTTGATGAGGCGCTTCGATTAGCCAATGATAGTGAATATGGACTCACTTCTTCGGTATACACTACTGATCTTAATAAAATGCTCAAAGCAACAAAGGAACTCAAATTCGGAGAAGTATATTTTAACAGGGAGAATTTTGAAGCTATACAGGGGTTTCACGCGGGCTGGAGAAAATCGGGTATTGGAGGAGCAGATGGCAAACATGGACTGGAAGAATACCTTCAAACAAAAACAATTTATATACAGCAAACCTGATCTCAATAATACCAAACATTATAATTCTGTTTTTTAAATTACCTAAATTATTACTATGAACAATTCTCTATCTGTTTCCACCAGCAAATATGATGTGAGGCGGATCAAAGGCAAAGGGCGTTTTAAATTGGCTTTGAAATATGGGCAGCCATTCCTTATTACAATGGCAATATGCTTTTTGGGGCTGTTTGCCGGGGCAAACGACAAGGCGGTCATTGTTCGTACGGAAGCGAATAAAATGGCGGAGATAACGCTAACTGCTACACGAAGCTATGCAGATCCGTTTAATGAGGTGCTGCTTGATGCGGTGTTCACAGATCCCAAAGGCAAAGAGCTGAAAGTACCGGGTTTTTGGGCAGGTGGTAATGTATGGAAGGTACGCTATTCATCTGCTGTTGTCGGTAACCATCGTTTTAGAACGGTTTGTTCCGTAGCGGGCGATAAAGGGCTACAGGGCATTACCGGTAAAGTAACGGTGAAAAAATATAAGGGTGAGAACCTGCTTTATCAACGCGGTCCCTTAAAGATCGCGGATGATAAAAGACATTTTGCTTATGCGGATGGCACTCCTTTTTTTTGGCTGGGTGATACCTGGTGGATGGGTTTAACAAAGCGGTTGCAATGGCCGGAGGAAGTAAAAGAGCTGGCCGCCAACCGTAAGGAAAAAGGATTTAATGTTATACAAATTGTAGCGGGGCTGTACCCTGATATGCCTGCCTTTGATGAAAGAGGCGCTAATGAAGCGGGGTTTCCCTGGGATACTGCTTATACAGCAATCAGGCCTGAATACTTCAATGCCGCCGATGAACGGATTATATTCCTGTCGGAAGAAGGATTTGTGCCCTGTGTTGTAGGCGCATGGGGCTATCATTTACCCTGGGTAAGTACGCAAAAAATGAAACAGCATTGGCGCTACCTGATCGCCCGCTGGGGTGCTTTACCTGTGGTATGGTGCGCTGCCGGTGAAACTACCATGCCCTATTATCTTTCAAAAAGCAAGGAAGCCGACAGAGAGCTGCAGAAAGTGGAATGGACGAAAGTGATACAATACATGCGGGAAACTGATCCTTTTCACCGGGTTATAACTACGCATCCTGCCAGAACAGCCCGTGCTTCTGTTACTGATCCTTCCGTACTTGATTTTGATATGCATCAGAGCGGCCACGGATCTGTTGCTTCAAAACAATCCGCATTAGCGATAGAAGGCTGGCGCACTGGTCCCGTTATGCCGGTTCTTAGCGGAGAATCAAGATATGAGGCACTCGCTATACCCATACCACTTCCCGCATCTGCTGCAAGACAGGCGTTTTGGGCACATACCCTCAATTCGGGTTTTGCAGGTCATACCTATGGAGCCAATGGTATATGGCAGGTAAACAGGCGCGATAAGCCTTACGGAGCCTCACCCGGGGGAAACAACTGGGGAATTACTCCCTGGGATGATGCTATGAACTTAGCAGGATCGGCTCAATTGGGAGCTGCAAGAAAATTAATTGAATCACTTCCTCAATGGCATAGGTTTGAACCCCGTCCTGAATTAATAACAGGCTGGTCCGGAAAAGATACTTCCCTTTTGGTGGTTGCCGGTGAACAAACGGCATTAGCGTATTTGCCATCGCCTGGAACAATAAAAGTTCGTTTATCTGCCACTCCCGGGGTTAAGTACACCGCTTGCTGGTTTGACCCGGTTACAGGCAGGAAGCAGGAGGATTTTACACTGCTTTCTGATCATGCAGGAGATGTAACCGCTTCCTCTCCTGTTACGCAACAAGACTGGGTACTTACACTTAAAAAGCGCCCGTAAGCTGAGTTGTTTGTTTAATCAAAATTTAAACGTTAAAACAAAAAAGCTGCTTGTAGCTAAAAGAAAAACACATCATAATGAGTCAAAAGTTTAATGGTAAAGTTGTTTGGGTAAGTGGTGCTGCACAGGGAATAGGAAGGGGAATAGCAGAGTATTTTGCAGAAGAAGGGGCAATGGTTGCTTTGATAGATATTAAGGTAAAGGAAGGTAATGAATTAAGTGATGACATTAAAAGCAAAGGGGGTACAGCCGAATTTTTTTATTGCGACCTGAATGAGGAAACATCCATTCAGCGCTCCATTGCAGACACGGTGGAACGGTTTGGAGATCTGCATATCCTTGTTAATAACGGGGCTGTTAATTTTGTAAAATGCTTACACGAGTACAGCTCTGAAGAATGGGATTGGCAGATGAATGTAAATTTGAAAGCCATATTCTTAAGTTTTAAATATGCCTATATGCATTTAAGAAAACATACCTCAAGTCATATTGTAAACATAGGTTCAGTCAGTAGTTTTGTAGGGCAGGCCAAAACGCCGGGATATATAGCTTCGAAAGGCGCGGTGATCATGCTCACCAAATCTATAGCGATAGATTACGCGTGTGAAGGTATACGGTGTAATGCGGTTTGTCCGGGTATAACGGATACCCCTATGTTAAAAGAACACATGGGAAGGGAATCCGATATCAGGGAGCGGCTGAGGCGTGTGCCGGGCGGTCAAATACTTAAACCAGGTGATATTGCACGTAGTGTGGGATACTTGTGTTCTGATGATTCTGCCGGAATTACAGGGGTAAGTTTAATTGTAGATGGCGGTTACCTTGCCACAGCAGAATGGAAAGGAGGGGAGGAGGTATGAAAAAGCTGCAATTATCGTGTGCCGACTTCACATTCCCGCTTTTGACACATGAAAAAGTACTTGACCTTATTGCTTTATTAGGATTTAAAGGAGTAGATATCGGACTTTTTAGCGGGCGGTCACATTTAACTGCGGAAACCGAGTTTACGCATATCGGCAGGAAGGCGCGGGCATTGAAGAAAAAATTACAGGACCGGGGGCTTGCAGCAACAGATATTTATTTACAATTAGATAATAGCCCGGCAAAATACGCTATCAATCATCCCGAAAAAAAGCGCAGGCAATTTGCACGGGAACAATTTCTGAAATGTATAGACTATACTAAAGCATCAGGAGCCGATCATATCACCTGCCTGCCGGGTATGCGTTTTGGTACAGAATCTTATGAACAGTGTGCCCACCGTAGTTATGATGAATTAAACTGGCGGGTAGAACAGGCGACAGCTTTTGACCTCTCCTTTTCCGTTGAAGCACATATTGGTTCTCCTTTTATAAAGCCAGCTTATGTATTGGATTTGATGAAGGCGGTTCCCGGATTAACGCTCACCCTGGATTACACGCATTTTACCCAGCAGGGTTATGCGCAAAAACAGGTGGATCCTTTACTAAGCCATGCCAGTCATTTCCATGCCCGTGGTGCAAGAAAAGGAAAACTACAGGCTTCCATGACCGATAATACGATTGACTATACAGCTATCATTAAAAAGCTAAAAGACATGCGTTATACCGGGTGGGTAGGGCTTGAATATATCTGGATAGAATGGGAGCAATGCAACCGGGTGGATACTTTGTCGGAAACAATCCGGCTGAAAAATATTATTGAAGCGGCTTTTAGAAATTGAAACTATTTTTTTAAGCAGCGTAATTTATTAACACAGCATAGCAAATGAAAACGAAAGCAATTCAATCATTCCGGGATAAGCTGGGTAATAACGAGTGTGTGTATGGATTATGGGTAACGCTGGAATCGGCCAGTATTACTGAAATAGCGGTAGCATGCGGTATGGACTGGGTGGTGGTTGATGCAGAACACGGGCATCTCGACTGGCAGGATATTATGCAACATATACGGGCCGCGGTACGGAGCAATACCGTAGTATTGGTTCGTATCTCACATCTTGATGAAGCGCTTATTAAACGTGCATTGGATATAGGTGCAGATGGAATAGTTATTCCTCATATAGAAACCGCGGCGGAGTTGCAGCGTGCTTTATCTTTTGCAAAATACGCGCCTGCCGGCAGCCGCGCTATTGGCGCCGAACGCGCCACCGCCTGGGGAGCATGTTTTGCAGATCATGTAAAAGAGGCCAACGACAATGTTTTGATCGTTCCTATTATTGAATCTGTTTCCGGCGGAAATAATATCAGAGAAATGCTGGAAGTAGCCGGTACAAATATCTTCTTTTTCGGACCTGCCGATTATTCCGCTTCGGCAGGTTATGCAGGACAGTGGGAAGGCCCCGGCGTTGCCGCTCAAATTAATACTGTTAAAAATGCTGTTGTACAGGCAGGAAAATCGTGTGGTATTATAGCGTCCGGTATGGACGATATATTAAACAGGACTAAAGAAGGGTTTCGCATGATAGGTTTAGGCACCGATGGTGGGTTGATTCTAAAAACACTGAATAATTTTTTAACAAAGCTGGGACGGGAAAGTAATATCAAACCTGACCTTTCTGTAACTGATATCAAACCGGTTGAACAATATGTATTACCGGACAATATTCCGCAATCTGATCGTTTGGAAACAATTTGCAAAACAGGTGAAGGCGACAAAATTGAATTAGGACCGGGGATTATTTGTGAAGCGCTTACAGGAGCACACAATAATGCAGTAGCGTTATTTACGGCTATTGTAACATTTGATAAAGGTTATACGGTATTACCTGCACATACACATCCGCATTCGGAATCCATTACACTCATCAGCGGAAGCGTGTGCATTGAAGTAGAGAACCGGAGATATTTTCTTCAGCCATTAGATAATATTACTATTCCAAAAGGGCAGGCTCATTGTGTTAAAAATATGTCTGTGGAGGAGAAAGCGGTTTTGCATATCGCTATGCCGGTTGATTTACCACAGCGTGATCTGGCAGAAATGCCTGCAACGGAATTTGAAAATATACCTGATGATTTTTGCGGGCATGCCGGACCTGAACGTATTACCCGCTACAATTTTGCAAGACGTTACAGTGCCGGACCGAATACTGAATTTATTGATTTCTTTAATGACAGCATGATGCCTGGAATTGGTATGAGCGGCGGGTTTGGGCTTTTTTATGAAGGTGGCAGGTTGCCGGCGCATTTTCATGACTTTGATGAATCTATTTGCATTACTTCCGGAAAAGCAACCTGCTTTGTGGAAGGAAGAGAATATATTATGTCTGACTTAGCTACTGCGTTACAGCCGCGCGGACGGATACATTATTTTACTAATCAGTTTCCGCAATCCATGTCTATGATATGGGTATACGCCGGCGCAATGCCTGTTAGGGTAGAGGTTCCGGATGAATATGCGCTGCCAGAATAAAGAAATGTTTTTACATAATCTTTGAATCACCCGGTATCGGCCCATTCGCTTGGCGAAATCAAAAAAAAGATAATCTGTTCATCAGATATCCTTCCTTCATCAAGGCAGGGTTTTATTTTTATTAACCAGCTTTTATAGAGCGGCAATCAAAGTTTTTAATGCGCTTAATAAATAATGCTGAACAATAAATTTTTTATCCTGTTTTAACAATAAAAAAATCATCAAGCAAAAAGTATAAATGAATTGTCAGGATGTATATTTTAACTCAATTACCATTGCAGTAATTTTAGCACATTAATTTTTATTCCAAAACTCACTTTTACTTTCACAACACAGCATCAAATCTGAAAAAATCAAAATTAATTATTATGAAAAAACGAGGATTGCCATTCCCGTCCTGGAAGAGGTGTAGTATGATATTGATTGTATTACTCGGCTTTCACAGTTATGCTTCCGCTCAGAACCTTTTAAAAGTTTCCGGAATAGTTGCCGATCTGGCAGACGGAAATCCTTTGGTTGGTGTTACTGTAACGGTTCAGGGAACCAACAAAGCTACCAAAACCAACAACGCGGGTGCTTTTACTATTGAAGCGGCAAAAGGTGCTTCTTTGGTATTCAGCTTCACAGGTTACAATTCACAAACCGTAGTGATTAACAACGACAACGACATTAATATTACTATGAGCGCGGTATCACAAAACCTCAGCGAAGTAGTAGTAGTCAGCTATGGTACACAGAAAAAGAGAGAAATAACCGGCGCCATTAGTAATATCAGTGGCAAAGAATTAAAAGACTTACCGGTTACCAACGTAGGACAAAAATTACAAGGCCGTTTAGCCGGGGTTCAAATTAATCAGAACACAGGGCAGCCGGGAGCTAATATGGCCATCCGTATACGTGGCGCGGCATCTATTAACGCAGGTAATAATCCATTGATTGTAGTAGACGGGTTCCCTATTGAAAGCGGATTGAATACCATTGATCCGGATATGATAGAATCGGTGAGCGTGCTTAAAGACGCTGCAGCATCTTCGCTCTATGGTTCAAGAGCTGCTAACGGCGTATTATTGATCACCACGCGCCAGGCTAAAGCGGGTCAGCGCAACATACAATTCACGAGCTATCTTGGTTTGCAAACCGTTTCAGACCGCGGTAAGCCCGATTTAATGGATGCACGTGAATTTGCACAGTTCAAAAAGGAATATTATGAAGACGCTGCGAGATATGAAGGCTATACTGGCGGTGTGCCTGCGCAATACCAGAATCCTGACCAGATTGATCCATCTAAAGGAACCAACTGGTTTGATGTATTACTGAGAGATGCACTCATCCAGAATTACAGTTTATCGCTTTCATCGGGTAGCAAGTTTGTAAGATCAGTAGTAGGCGTAAGCTACAATAACCAGGATGGCGTAATGATCAATCAAAATTCCAAGCGGTTTACCGCATCAACCAATAACACTTTTTACGCTTCAGATAAACTTACATTTGGTTTGAACGCGGGTATTACGCATCAAACAGATAATATTACACCTGGTCTCGGCAATGGTCGTAATATTATACAGGTAGCCTACCTGAGTGATCCGGCGCTGAAATACAAAAATGATGATGGAACCTACCCCATTGGGTTCGCTCCTCCCGGCATGTTCTCCACTCCAAACTATTACAATGTGTTAATGGAAACCGTTAATCCCAATAAATCATTAACACTCATAGGGAGTGGCTACGGGGCGTATAAAATAATTGACGGGCTTGAATTCAAAAGCAGTATCAATGTTAATATGAGTAATTCAATTAACAGAGCATTCAGACCTTCAACTATCCTGGGCGGACCGCAACCTGCTGCCTCTGCATCGGCCTTTTACAATACCGGCAGCTTTACATCATGGATGACTGAAAATACGCTCACTTATACCAGGCAGTTGTTTGAAAAGCATAACATCGAAGCGTTCGCGGGTTATACTGCACAAAAAGTTACGTTTGAAAACAGCGGCATCAATGGTTCACAATTTCCTGATAATAACATTGAATGGCTGAACGTAGCGGCTACCAGAATTGGTACAGTAAGCGCTAACGATTACTCGGTATTATCATATATAGGCAGGGTCAATTACAACTATGATGGTAAATACATTTTATCGGTTGCACTTAGAAGTGATGGCTCATCAAAATTCGGAACCAACAACAGGTACGGTACCTTTCCGTCTGTTTCTGCCGGTTGGGTAGTGTCGGATGAGAAATTTATGAGTAACATCAGCGCCATCAACTTCCTTAAACTTAGAGGTAGCTGGGGTAAAGTAGGTAACAATAATATTGGTTATTATACTTACCTGGCAGGCGTAGCCCAATCCAATTATGTATTCAATAACCGGCTGGCATCAGGAAGTGCTTTAAATGGCATTGGTAATGCTAACTTAACCTGGGAAACTACAGAAGGATATGATATTGGTCTGGATGTGTCGTTATTGAATAACCGTATTTCATTTGCATACGACTACTATCGTAAAAAAACAGATGGTTTATTATATGGGATTGACATCCCTGTACAATCCGGTTTTTCTACTATTACTTCCAATATCGGCCGCTTTGATTTTTGGGGTCATGAATTTACGGTTGATACGAGGAATCTGACAGGGGCACTCACATGGAACACAAACTTCAATATTTCCATACCTAAAAACATTGTTAAAAAACTGGGAACTAATGATGCGCCTATAGGCGGTTACCAGGAATATTGGGATGACAACAGAACTGCTGTTGGAATGCCGATCGGGATGTTTTATGGTTATATCAACACCGGCGTTTACATGACGCAGCAGGAATGGGAAACGCAGCCGCACAACTCAACATCAATGGTAGGCACTGCGCGGTTTGCAGATGTTGGCGGTCCTGACGGAAAACCTGATGGAAAAATTGACGCCAATGACAGAACCTGGATCGGCAATCCAAATCCCGACTTTTTGTTTGGTATGACCAACAGCCTGGAGTACAGGAATTTTGATTTCAGCGTGATGGTCTCGGGTTCTGTAGGCAACGATATTGCGGATGATGCCTATCAATCAACAGAAAATCTTGATGGTGTATTTAATGTTAGGAAAGGCGTAGTTGACAGGTGGAGATCAGAAGAAAATCCCGGTGCCGGCATTTATCCCAGAACCAGGGCAGGTACTACTGCTGATTTCAGGAACTTTACTACAAGACAGGTGTTCAGTGGTACTTATCTTGCTGTTAAAAATATCACATTAGGCTACCGCGTACCGCTCAACACCAATGCAACAATAAAAAGTGTTCGCGTTTATTTTACCACTCAAAATCCATTTATGTTTACTAAATACCCGGGCATGAACCCTGAAATTAGTTTGAATGGTTTAGATGGCTTAAGGTTAGGTCGCGACTTTACAGCATTCCCCATAGCCAAAGTATATACATTAGGTGTAAACGTTCAATTTTAAAACCTACACTTAAACTCTCATTATTATGAAGAATAAAATATTATTAGTAGTCATATCGGCGGTTTTCCTTTCTTCCTGCAGCAAGGATTTCTTAAACCTCACCCCGCCTACATCATTGAGCTCAGCATCCTTTTTTAAAGATCGTACCCAGTTCATGCAGGCGATGAACGCGGCATATGTTCCCTTACGTGATGTAGCTATTATAGGCGTTTATGAGGACGAAATGAGGTCGGACAATACCTTCTTTACTATTTACCAGGCCAACCGCGGCTTTGAACCTCACAGGGAAGCTTATTCACAGTTTACGAATAACGCGCAATCAAGTGCTACCCCCAATTCGCCCGGCAACAGGTGGGGCAGTGATTATGCTGGTATTTCGAGAGTAAATACCATACTCAACCAGCTTACAAAAAGCGACTTCCTGTCGCAGGGTGCAAAAGATACCCTCATGGGTGAAGCTATGTTTCTGAGAGCTTTCTATTATTTTGACCTGGTTACGCACTACGGTGGTGTGCCTTTGCATCTGGAACAGATACAGAATGCGGAAGAATCCTTTAAACCCCGTAATACGGTTGATGAGATATATACTCAAATAAAAACAGACCTTGCAACAGCTATTCCGCTATTGCCAACCGTTACCAGTTTTCCCCAAACGGGCCGTGCAAGCAAAGGCGCTGCAAAAATGTTGCTGGCCTATGTATACATGACACAGCCTGTACGTGATTATCCGAAAGCCGAACAGGAATTAAAGGATATCACCAATATGAATTATTCGTTGCTTAACGACTACGAAGATGTATTTGACCCTGCCAATAAAAATCACAGTGAATCTATATTCGATGTGCAGTATATGTCGGATTTAGTGAGCGGGCAGCAAAGCCAGTTTGCATGGCAATTTATGCCAAAGGCAACCAATCCCCAGTTGATCATGGGCTTTGACGGAGGCCGCATGAATATCTTCAGCGGATGGAATGTGCCAACAGATGAAATGGTTGAATCTTATGAAGCCAACGATAAAAGGCTGCCTGCATCTGTTGCTGTGGTAGAAGGCACCATCAGTGGCGTGGAAGACTTTACCATTACAGAAATGAAGAGCCCTGTAGGTTATACGCCGGCACCGGGTAGCAGTTTCAGGTATATGGTAAAAAAATACTTTCATCCGCCTTATTCAGTGGCTTTCAATACACCAGACAACTTTCCTGTTTTCAGGTATTCGGGAGCGTTATTATTACTGGCTGAATGTTTGGCAGAACAAGGCAGAGAACCGGAGGCATTGCCTTATCTCAACCAGGTGCGCGACAGGGCAGGTTTGGATGACCTGGGTGTAGCCACCAAAGAAAATATTGCTACCGAAATGCGCCACGAACTGGCCTTTGAAAATCATCGCTGGCTCGATCTTATCCGTACTGGTAAAGCAATCGAAACAATTACAGCTAAAGGAACCCGCTTAAAAGCTATCTACGGCTGGATATTGCCCGCAGCCTTTAATGTAACCCCGGAAAAATTAGTTTATCCTATTCCGGCAAGAGAAAAGCAAATCAATAAAAACCTGGTTCAGAATTCAGGCTATTAGTATCAACGGCATAGTAAATAACAGGAGATAATGTAACAATTATTTCCTGTTATCTTTTTAGCGCATACGGAATAATCAAAATCTTGCATGCTACGCTTTTATCTATGATAAGCAAATCATCTTTAAGGGCATTATAAAACTGAGTTGATGAGAAACAGATACCCCAATGTCATATGCGCTTTTCTTTTAGCAATGATCAGCTTTGCATCGGTACCTGGTTTTAAAAAGCAGGTAGTGGCTGTAACTGAGCTGCGCTGTGAATATCTTGATAACCCCCTTGGCATTGATATGGTGAAACCCAGCCTCGGCTGGATCATTAAGCCGCCTGAAGGAAACAGTTTGCAAGATATTAAGCAAACAGGATACCAGGTATTGGTGGCATCATCTCCGGCATTATTAAAAATGAATAAGGGTGATTTGTGGGATTCCAAAAAAGTAGCGTCTGCAAATGCTACGCATATTACTTACGGAGAGGCTGTGCAGAATGGAGCTACCGGAAAGCCCCTTCGTTCTGAAATGCGCTGCTACTGGAAAGTAAGGGTGTGGGTAAAGCCAGGTAACGGAAAAGAGATGGTTTCCGACTGGAGTGAACCTGCTTTGTGGTCAATGGGATTACTCGATCAAAAAGAATGGACGGGAAGCTGGATTGGATTGAATGGTGATGCTGAAATCAAAGATACGGTAACAGAACATCGCCGCCTGGCATCAAGAATGCTGCGCCGCGAGTTTGCAGTACAAAAAAAAGTATCACGCGCTACAGCCTATGTATGCGGTGTAGGCTTTTTTGATTTATATATGAATGGCAAACGCATCAGCGACCAACTCATGAACCCGGCATTATCGGGGTATAATGAAAGGCTGCTGTATGTTAGTTTTGATATGACAAACGAATTGAAGCGTGGAAATAATGCGATAGGAGTGGTGCTGAGTAACGGCAGGTTTTTTGCACCCAGGATAAAAGTACCCGTTCCTATGCACAATTACGGGTATCCGAGATTATTGATGCAATTGCATGTGGAGTACGAAGACGGTACAAAAGAAGTGATTGTATCTGACCGTAAATGGAAGGCTACAGCCGATGGACCTGTTCGTGCCAGCAATGAGTATGATGGAGAAGAATATGATGCCCGCCTGGAGATGCCGGGATGGTCTGCGGCAGGATTTGACGACAGCAAATGGCAGCCCGCACAGATGATGGAAAGCCCGGGAGGGAGAATGGAAGCGCAGGTAATTGAACCGATACGCGTAACCGAAATTATACATCCCAAAAGAATTTTACAACCAAAGCCAGGTGTATGGATGGTAGACTTTGGTCAGTCTTTCTACGGCGTTATCCGGCTAAAAGTAAAAGGCGCCCGCGGTACCACCGTAAACCTGCATTCCAGTTTTAATGTTTTGCCCGATGGTACGCTGAAGTACCAGAACGATCGCAGTGCATTGAATATGGATAAGTATACTTTAAAAGGAGACGGACAAGAAGACTGGCATCCAAGGTTTCGCGGAAACGCTACGCGGTGGGTGCAGGTGGAAGGTTTTCCGGGAACGCCTGATATTAACAATTTCGAAGGGCTTGTTACACATACTGATTTTGAAAAGACAGGTATGTTCTCTTCCTCCAATGAATTATTAAATCGTGTTTATTTAAATGCGAAATGGGGTACCAGGATGCAGAACAGGAGCTTGCCTATGGAACCAGACAGGGATGAACGCATGCCCTGGAGCGGGCATCCTGCCAAAACCTCTGAAAGCGAAGGATGGGTATTTAATGTGGCAAGATTTTACGATCATTTCTTACACAACTACAGAACACACCAGGGCAGCGATGGAAGCCTGCAGGAGATCCTTCCTCCTTACTGGACCTTTAACGGAAAAGGTATTCTTTGGCCCAGTGTAGCCACTGTTATACCCGATTGGTTTTATAACTTTTATGGTGATGAGCGCATTTTGAAAGACAACTACCAGATGATGAAGCGCTTTGTGCTGTTCACTAAAAACGCATATCTCAAGCCTGACTTTACTACTGATCACTGCGATTATGGAGATTGGGTGAATGCCATAAACATGGGTGGTTCCGGCGAGCAAACACCGAAGGGATTAATGGGAACGGCCTATATATACAATAATGCAAGGATAATTCAAAGAGCCGCAAAAATATTAGGCAACAAGGAAGATGAATTGTACTTTAAGGAACTGGCCGATAAAATGTATACCGCTTTCAATGACCGTTTCCTGGATAAACAAAATGGTATTTACCAGAGCGGGTCGCAATGTGCGTATGTGCTTCCGCTGGCATTTGGACTGGTGCCCGATGCGTATAAAGAAAAAGTGATAAGCAACCTGGTGAAAGATATTATGCAAACAAGGAAAGGACATACCTCTGTTGGATTGATCGGTATGCAGTGGCAGATGCAGGTGCTAACGAATGCGGGGCATCCTGAAGTAGCGTATACCATTGCAACGCGAACAGATTTGCCAAGCTGGGGCTATATGATATCCAAAGGAGCAACTACCAGCTGGGAGTTGTGGAACTCCGATACTACGGGGCCGGGCATGAATGGGGAAAGCCAAAAAATTCTTTCCGGTAATTTTGAAGCATGGTGTTATCAAACGCTGGGCGGTATAAATTATGATCCTGAGCATCCGGGTTTCAAACATATTATTTTAAAGCCGGAGCCTGTAGGCGACCTTAAATTTGTTGATGCTTCTTTTAAATCATTATATGGTGTAATATTGAGTAGCTGGAAAACAGATGAAAAAGCATTTGACTGGAATTTTACCATTCCGCCTAATACAACGGCTTCAGTATATATTCCGGTTGGTACTGAAAAAAATATTTTCCTGGATGGTAAGCCTTTAACGAAAACCATTGATTCGGGAAAAGATAAGGTAACCGGCCGGGTAGTACTGAACCTGGGATCCGGCGATTATAAGGTACATGTTAAAAAATAAAAAAAAATACTGGAAATGCAGATCAATACTATTTCTATCAGGCACTTTCTGTTTATACTGATTGTACACCTGCAACTGCCTGTTTATAGCCAGCCGGCATTACAGGAAAAAGAACAGAACAGCTCAGTTAAAGTACAGGATCGGAATGGTAATCTTGTTTTGCATATTAACTATAACAAAAAATGTGTAATAGATAAAGTGCAGATACCGGGTGAAGCGCCTGTATTTAATGATGAAGGTATTTTTAGTTCGGTTAAACTAAAAGGGGAGTGGTTCAGTACCCGGTCGGAAATTCCCGCACCTAAAGTGAGTGTTATAAAAAACGGGCTTTTAATAGACGGTATTTACTATGGCGAAAAAAATAACCCGGTCAAAGAAAAATGGACATTTCATTCCTATGATGACTATATAGACTGGACCATTGAACGAAAATATCCCGGTGCGCTTACATTAGAAGACACCGGTTTCCCGCAATGGTCCTTTAATAATATGGAAACCTGGACGGGAGCCTTACTGGGAACAGGAGGGGTAGCATGGTGCAAGCTTTTTGATAAGCCCAATGCATCGTTTGCCAATCATACCGGCATTGTTACACTTTGGAATAAAGATAAAAAATCAGGGCTTCGCATATATCCTGTTAGTCCAAAGCAAGAGGTAGCCGTACGCTTCAGCCGTCAGCCGGATAACAAATGGACACTCCATTATACAGCCAGTAATAACAGGCTTACCACAAAACATGGACTTAGCCGGTTTATTGGAAACCGGCAGGACATCTGGGATAGCCTGGAAGCAAGCGGCACAGTAAGCATTACCTATCGTTTGAAGGCTTTTGATTATGATAAGGATTTTTACAGGGGAGACTTTCCCGGATTCAACGGTAAGTCCATAGGCAGTGTACTCAACACCATTGCACGGGTGGGTATTATTGATGAAAACATTATTGGCTCTAACAACTGGCATCTCAGCGCGGGATTTGCGGTGCTGCACGAACAATGGATTGCCCAGATGGGGCTTGGGATAAATGATTCCAACTATCTTAAAAACTATCAACAAACCCTGGATTACTACCGCGATAACGCTATTTCCAAAGACGGCCGTGTTAAATCGCGCTGGGCTTATGTTAAGGGTGATGAAGAGCCGGGTACCTATGATAACAATGGCTTTTATGAAGCTCAGTGGGGAAGGTTGCTGGATTCAAATACCGACCAGGTAATAAATGTTGCAGAATTGTTTCACATGAATGGTGATTTTAGCTGGGTAAGAACCCATAAATCACAATGCGAAAAGGTACTGGATTATTTGCTGCGCAGAGACTCGGATAATGACGGGTTAATAGAAGCAATGACGGATTCATACAAAGAAAAAAAGGGAAGCGACTGGATAGACGTGATCTGGGCATCATACGAAAATGCTTTTCTCAATGCCAAAATGTATTATGCCTTAACCAGTTGGGCTGAAATAGAAAAGATATTGGGCGATAATGCGCGGGCAGATCAGTACCTGTTGCTTGCGGATAAACTAAAACGCCGGTTTAACCAGTCAACAAAGGAAGGCGGCTTTTGGGATGAAAGCAATCAGTGGTATGTTTACTGGCGCGATAAAGATGACCGGGTACATGGCAATAATCTTGTTACACCCGTAAATTTTATGGCTATAGCTTATCGTATTTGTGACGATAGCGCCCGGCAAAAGGCAATATTGGATAAGGTGGAAACATTAATGGGGAAAGAAAATCTTTTTATGTGGCCGATAAGCTTTTTCCCGTTCGCCGAAGATGAAGGACTGCACGTAAATTATCCTTTTCCCAATTATGAAAACGGAGATATTTTTCTTGGATGGGGTGAAGTAGGTACCAGGGCTTATAAACAGCACAATCCTGAAATTCCGGTTAAATATATCAGGAATGTTTTGGATCAGTACGAGAAAGACGGCTTGGCTTACCAGCGGTACAGTCGCGGAAAGCAAGCGGGCCAGGGCGGCGACATACTGGCCAATAACGCGTTGTCCGTTGTTGGCTTATACCGTAATATATACGGTATTCAGCCAAAGTACAACCGTTTGTATATTGATCCCAGCCTCACGGAAGCGCTTAACGGCACTAAGGTTCAGTACTGGCTCAGGCATCAATACTATACCTTGTTGCTTTCAAAGAATGATTATACACTGAGCGCTGATTCATTTTCCATACACAGTACGCAAGATTTTGGAATGGAGGTAAAAAAAGGTCAGCTATTATACTTCCATAGGGATAATTCCAGCCCGGCTATGAAAATATTGCGCGGCAAACATAACACTGTTGACCTGTACATTGATACATGGAATGCAGATAGCAGGAAATGGCAGGTGAGGTCATCGGCGAACGCGGTAAAATTAACGTATGAACTATCTTCGCTGAAGCCTAACAGTAGCTATGCTATCTCTAAAAACGGGAAAATTTATTTAAAAGCAAAGAGTGACCGGTCCGGGAATTTAATTTTTTCTTTAACGGTGGATAAAAAAGAACAAAAGAACGCAATTGAACTTTCAAGGGTGCTGCCAGGAGTGTAAACTTTGGCAGTATTTGTTTAGCAATTGAGAAAAGTAATAATACGGCAGCAGGTTTGGCAATACACAAAGCAGTGCTACCAAACCTGCGCCGGGTGAATATCAATTTTCGTACCGCCGGGATCTTCGCCGGATGGATAAGAAGTGTGGGCGAGATCCAGGCGAATAGTAAATACAATACTAATCCAAAATGTAAAACATATACCGTAAAAGACATCGTTCAGCGCAGGGTGTCATGGCCTTTCATAACGGCTTTTTATGAGCAGACCCCGGCGCGACTCAAAACTGGCCATAAATTCTGCAAAGTAATGTAAACGCTACAGCCAGAACGCTTGTACCTGAGAGAGGAAGATAATAAATCATTGCAATTTCTGGTGATTTACTGCGTTTATCCCGAAAGGGGTTTTATGAAAAGTTGTTTGGTCTGTTTTATCATTTGTTTGCTTATAGTTGCCTGTAATAAAGAAGAAATCAACAAGCCTGAGCCGGAAGAACAAAACCCACTGGTTATGGGTGATATTATTGGTAAATGGGATATACGATATCCGGATGCACCCACAAACGGTGATCTTCTTTTTGGATATTTGGAGTTCCTTTCCGACAGCACTGTTATCTTCACTATTTTATCTCCGGATCATACTACAGTAGGGGAGTTTAAAGTAAAAGAGAATAGATCAATTGGTTTGTGGGGAAATGATTCATTATTAAATGTAACAGTTAAGGATGATTCTCTTTTTTTTGATTTATTTGCAGGAGAAATTATTGATAAATTTTTGGCTGTGAAAGACCCTAAAGCCATTCCTGCCGGCGCATCCAGGTTTTTATGCAGAGACTGGTCGCTTAGTAAAAAAGAAGGAGGAATGGATGTATATGATCAGCTCAACAGGTACAGCGAGAAGGAAATTATTGAGGCAAAAGTCGTTTTCTCCGCAAGCGGTTTTTATTTCTGGAGATACTTTAAGGATGGCGGTCTGTACAGCACTGTTGGGCGCCAAAATTGGGACTGGCATGCTAATATTGATAATGCTATAAGAGATTGGGATCCGAGAGACAAACCCGATAATAATGTTTACCAAACGATTTATGAATTAACCGATTCAACACTTGTAATGAGTAATCCAATAACAAGCAAGAAACTGTATTTAACACCTGTTAGAAATTAAGCATTATTCGTCACATAAGCGGTTGTAATAGCTTTATTGATTTATAAAAAACCATTCTCCATTAACTAAGGTTGAGTTACAACACTTCAACTTAGCAATAAAAAAGGGGCAGCATAAAAATGCACCCCGTTTCTAAATCCAATATCCTATGAAAAACCTGAGCAAATATAGGGTTGCATTTAGTTTAACTAAGTATTTATTCTGTACAATTCGACCGATGGCCTGTTTATTTCGATGAACTGCCTTCACCCTACGAAATTCAAGAAGGTGGAGTATTAAATTTATGGTGTTTAATGCAGATGCATTGTACTGTTCCCTATATAGCATTTTTTTCTCTCAGCTATTTATTATATCTTCGCTGCTCTTAATGTTATTGCTTTCTCCCTTTGTGTAGTAGTTTATCTCCTCCATTATAGTGACCGCTTAACCTAAGGCAGATAAAGTATCAATCATTTTTGATAGCCTTATCACTCATTTATTACTTAAAAAAATTACAAGTGTCATTTAACAATTTGCAGCTTATAGAACCTGTATTACAGGCCCTGAGCAAAGAAGGATATACAAAGCCCACTCCAATCCAGGAAAAATCAATTCCTCCTATTTTACAAAAAAGAGACCTGCTGGGCTGTGCCCAAACAGGTACCGGAAAAACTGCCGCCTTTACCATCCCTGTTTTACAACTAATTCATGAGGAGAAAAAAACAGCCTCATTTTTACAGCAGCCCCGGGCTTTAATACTTACGCCCACCAGGGAACTGGCTATACAGATTGGTGAAAGTATTGAAGCTTACGGAAGGTTTTTAAATGTAAAACACACGGTAATCTTTGGTGGCATTGCACAATACAGCCAGGTGCAGGCTATCCGCAGAGGGGTAGACCTGGTAGTGGCTACACCAGGCCGTTTGCTGGATTTAATGCAACAGAAAATCGTATCCCTTAGCCATATTCAATATTTTGTGCTGGATGAAGCAGACCGCATGCTGGATATGGGATTTATACACGATGTAAAACGCATCATTGCTCAACTGCCCACCCGGCGCCAAACACTTTTTTTCTCTGCAACCATGCCCCCGGCTATTAGTAAGCTGGCATCTGTATTATTGAAAGATCCGGTAAAGGTTGAAGTTACCCCTGTTTCTTCTGTAGTAGAAATTATACAGCAATCCGTTTATTTCACAGAGAAAAAAAACAAACAATCTTTACTGATCCATTTGTTGCAGGATAAGTCTATTGAAACCGTGCTGGTATTTACCCAAATGAAACATGCCGCGGATAAGCTGGCGTATAAACTAAATACTGCGGGCATCCGTACCGAGGCCATTCATGGCGATAAATCGCAGCATTCGCGGCAAAGAGCGCTTGAGAATTTCAAAAGCAGGAAGACCCGCGTATTAGTGGCAACGGATATTGCAGCGCGTGGTATTGACATTGATGAACTCTCCCATGTCATTAACTTTGACCTGCCGAATGTACCTGAAACCTATGTACACCGCATAGGACGTACAGGAAGGGCAGGCGCGGCCGGTATTGCCATTTCTTTTTGCGACCAGGGTGAAAAGCCTTTATTGAATGATATTCAAAAACTTAACCGGAGAACTATTCCTGTGGTTAACGGCCATCCTTATGACATGGATTCCGTTCATAGTAACATCAATAAAGTGCCTTCAGCAAGTCATGTCAACAGCTTCAAAAACAGCGGAACGGGCGACAGAGGCAGAAAGGTTTTCAGGCAAAGAACGTATTGAAGAACATCAGGCAATCAGCTATCAGGTGTCAGCCGTCAGTTGAGTAACTACTAATGATAAGATGCATACTCCTCCTCCTGTACTCCTCATAGAATTTCATTGCCTCCACCGGGTTGCGGGTTTGAGATTTATTTATTTTTTGTGCTTAAAACCATAAAGTATATATACATTCTCCGTGCCACTGTGCCTCCGTGCTTCATTCCTCCACGGCTTTCGGCTTCGGATTTAACCATTCCCATAGCATTCATTTTAAAGGGTAATCATTACATTTACATTTCTGTTGAAGTAAGGGAACGGTAGTGCTAAAGATAACCGGATAAAAGTTGAACAGCATGAAGAAAATGGCAGTATCTTTTTTATTTCTTTTCACCTTTTTTATTGCACAGGCCCAGCCACCCGTTTCGCTGAACAGCTCTGAAATTTTACTCCGCTTAAAAAAACTGAATGTATTGGGAAGCGTTTTATACATCGCTGCACATCCCGATGATGAAAATACAAGGCTACTGGCCTATTTGGCAAATGAAAAGCTATACCGCACAGGTTATCTCAGTATTACCCGTGGTGATGGAGGACAGAATTTAATTGGCGATGAACAGGGCACAGAGCTTGGCTTAATACGTACACAGGAACTATTGTCGGCCCGCCGTATTGACGGGGCGGAACAATTTTTTACAAGAGCTTACGATTTTGGTTTTTCCAAAAGCACCGAAGAGGCCATGGAAAAGTGGAATAAAGAACTGATACTTGGCGATGTGGTTTGGGTAATCCGTAAATTTCAGCCCGATGTGATCATTACCCGTTTCCCGGAAGACAGCCGTGCCGGTCACGGACACCACTCCGCTTCGGCTGTGCTGGCGCATGAGGCTTTTGTTGCCGCTGCCGATCCGCAACGGTTCCCCGATCAATTAAAGAAAGGCGTACAACCCTGGCAGGCCAGGCGCATTGTATGGAATACCTTCAATTTTGGCGGTAACAATACGCAAAGCGATGACCAGTTTAAAATGGATGTTGGCGGGTACAATACCCTGTTAGGAAAAGGATATGGAGAGATAGCCGCCGAAAGCCGCAGCCAGCACAAAAGCCAGGGCTTTGGCGTAGCGGCCCAGCGCGGATCGGCATGGGAGTATTTTTCACCTGTAGCCGGGGAGGCGCCCAAAGCGGATTTGATGGACGGTGTGGAAACAGGATGGGAAAGAGCAGCAAGCTTTGGCGTATTAGACCGGTTGCAGTTGCCTCACCTGGTTAACACAATTATTAATGGATTTTCTTTTGAACATCCCGAAAAATCCGTCAGTGGTCTTGCAAAATTGTATAAAATGATAGCAGACGAAAGCGGACTTTCTGCTTACTGGAAAGAGCAAAAACTGAAAGAAGTATTAGGATTGATACAATCATGTTCCGGCTTATTCTTTGAAGCAACCGCGCATGAGGCTTACATTGCAGGAGGCGATTCACTACGTGTGAACATCAATATTGTGAACAGGGGAGGATTGAATATATCTGCTAAAGTAATAGCGCCATTCAGCTATTCCTTTTCTGATCCGTTACCTGCCAACCAGTTGGTTGCTTACACCCAAACCATTTTTGTGCCCGTTAATATGCCGGTATCACAACCGTATTGGCTCGAAAAAGAATTAAATGAAGGTCATTTTATAGTAGATGATCAGTTGCTGATTGGTTTGCCGGAAAGTCCCCCCGCGTATGTAATGACGCTGTCGGCTAAAATAGATAACCAGGTCTTCCTTTTTTCCACGCCCGTTCGTTACAAATATACCGATCCTGTTCGCGGTGAAGTATACCAACCCCTGCCCGTTGTACCCGCCTTATCGTTAAACGAGTCGCCGCAGTTCGTTTTCACCCGGCTCAACCGGCACCCGGTTTCTAACATAAAGCTCAATGTAACGGCATTAACCGCATCGCTTCAAAAAGCCAAAACACAATATTACCAGTATGAATATAAAGGAGATAAATTGGTAAAGAACAGTATATTAGCAGATACGGCCTTATCGCTTCGCAAAAATGATGCGGTCAGCTATGTTTTAAAAACAAGTGATATACTAAAGAAAACAAAAGAAAAAGCGCTTCGCTTTTTTGCTGATCTTACAGCCCCGTACAAAGAACGGTATCAAAGCTATACGATCCGTAAAATTGAATACGCCCACATACCCGCCATTACTTATTTTTATTTGAATAAAGTAAAAATAATAGAAGATGAAATTATTACAGCCGGAAAGAAAGTGGGATACATTACCGGAGCCGGCGACAGGGTGCCGGAAGCCTTGCAGGAAATGGGATACGAAGTTAGTTTTCTGAATCAAAAAGATATCGTTGCCGGCAGTCTTAATGGTTTTGACGCTATTGTGACAGGCGTACGCGCCTATAATGTAAATGACTGGCTTAATAATGTATATGATGCGCTGATGGATTATGTAAAGAAAGGCGGCAATCTTGTGGTACAATATAATACCCGCAATTTCAGCGGGCCGCTCAACGCAAAGATCGGTCCCTACCCGTTTGAGATTTCAAGAGGGAGAGTAACCGATGAAAATGCCGCTGTTCATTTTCTGCAGCCCGCAGATCCCGTACTGAACTGGCCCAATAAAATCAGTTCAAAAGATTTTGAGGGATGGATACAGGAAAGGGGGATCTATTTTGCTGAAGCACCCGATAAAGCATATAAAAGTATACTGGGCATGAAAGACCCCGGCGAAGAAGAGCAGCACGGAAGCCTGATCGTAGGCCGCTATGGCAGCGGGCGTTTTATTTACACGGGATTGGTTTTCTTCCGGCAATTACCTGCCGGTATTGGCGGCGCTTACCGATTATTTGCTAATTTGGTGGCTAATCCTAATCTTCAAAAAACAAATGGAACAGCAAAAAAAGAATAATATTAATAAAGGATCGGCAGTGGGGGTAGTTATTGGTGTAGCCCTGGGTATTTTAGTAACACTGATCTTCAAAAAAGTGGGGTATGGTATATTAATGGGTATTGTTGTAGCATTGCTGCTGCGCCGGTCATTTAAATAAATAGTATGGAACAATCCAATGAACGTCCGCCTGTATTTAAAAGCTGGAATGCCTGGTACTTTATTGTTGCAGGGGCGCTGCTGTTGCTGATTGTATTATTTACTTATTTTACGAAAATCTTTTCATGAGTTATCCCGACTGGTTTGTACTGGTTATAACCCTTGCCGTTATTATTTTGTATGGTGTATACAAGAGCCGCACCACCAGGAACCTCGATGGTTATTTTTTGAGTAACCGCGAAATGCCCTGGTATATTGTGTTGTTCAGCATTATGGGTACGCAGGCCAGCGCCATTACTTTTTTATCGGCCCCCGGGCAGGCATATACAGATGGTATGCGCTTTGTGCAATACTATTTTGGATTGCCGTTAGCCATGATCGTGCTGTGCGTAACCTTTGTTCCCATTTTTCATAATTTCCGGTTATATACTGCCTACCAGTTCCTGGAGAAACGGTTTGATGTAAAAACAAGAACCCTTACTTCCTTTCTTTTTTTGTTGCAACGGGGATTATCTACGGGCATAAGCATTTATGCCCCGGCAATTATCCTTTCTTCCCTGTTAGGCTGGAACATTTACTGGACCAATATTTTTATGGGAGGACTGCTGATCATATACACAGTAGCCGGAGGGGCAAGAGCGGTTGCCTATACACAGCAACTGCAAATCGTTATCATTTTTGCCAGTATGTTCATTGCAGGCTGGCTGGTTGTAAAATATTTGCCGGAGGGTGTTGGTCTTTTTGACGCGTTAAAGATAGGCGGAGCAATGGGTAAAACCAATGTAATTACAACCGGCGTTAAGGAAGGCGGCGGGTTCGACTGGAATGATAAGTATAATTTATGGAGTGGAATAATTGGCGGGTTTTTCCTTGCGCTATCCTATTTCGGAACCGACCAAAGCCAGGTAGGGCGATACCTTACGGCAAAATCCATTAGAGAAAGCCGGATGGGTTTATTGATGAACGGGCTGGTTAAAGTGCCTATGCAGTTCCTGATACTGATGCTGGGGGTACTGATCTTTGCTTTTTACCAGTTTCATGACGCGCCGCTGTTTTTTAATCAAACCCAGGTTCAAAAAGTAAGCGATTCAAAATATGCGGGGTCACTATCGGAAATACAGGGTCATTACCAGGTGGTTGATTTACAGAAAAAGCAATTGGTTCAATCTATTGCCGCAAGCGGAACAACCAGTATTTCTGCAGAGAACCGAACGGAGCTTAGCCACATTAACCGGCAAAGAGACAGCCTGCGTACTGCTTTTAAAGGGCTGGTGGTGAAGCCCGAAGTGGGAGGAGACTCCAATGATGCAAATTATATTTTCCTGCGTTTTGTGCTGGATTACCTGCCCAAAGGATTGATCGGACTACTGATTGCTGTTATTTTTATTTCATCGTGGGGAAGTATAGCCGCGGCGCTTAATTCCCTGGCGTCCAGTACCATTGTAGATATTCATAAAAAGTTTATCAATAAAGATCTTGATGATGCGGGTGATTACCGCGTAGCGAGATGGTATACCCTGGCCTGGGGCGTATTTTGTATTATAGTAGCCCAGTTTGCTTATAATTTGGGCAACAGTTTAATTGAAGCGGTAAATATCCTGGGTTCTCTTTTTTATGGCGTAATACTGGGTGTGTTTTTGCTGGCGTTTTACAGTAAACCCGTAAAAGGGAACGCCGTATTTTGGGGAGCTATACTGGGCGAAGCGCTGGTTATTACATTGTTCCTGCTAAATGAGCATAATATTATTAGCCTTAGTTTTTTATGGCTCAATGCCATTGGCGCTCTTGCCGTAATGCTTTTGGGCTGGACGCTCCAACTTTTCCTGTTCAGCAGGCAGGCCGCACGGCAATAAAAGAACATTTTTTACCATTAATCGAAAAATGAGCGGCGTTGGCCGATTTCGAAGAATGACTCTGGGATTGGTATGTATCTTCACACCAGTTAATGATAATCCGTATATATCCACGCCTTTGTAAAGCCGGTTCTAAAATCTTAAAATTATGAAAACGTATCAATTGCTCAGGAACAACAAACAAATGGGGTATTACACAAAAACCTGCTTACTTCAGATAGGGCTTCAGCCGTTAGACCTGTTATGGATAGAAGGAGAAAGCATTACATGGAAATATCCTTCGGAACTGGAAGAGTTTTGCGCATATGCGTTGCCTGTTGAGCTTACAGAAGCTTCGGCAGTAAATAACCGGAAAGAAAAACAAATTCTTTACTTTAGTGCGCATATGGCCAAGATGGATTACAAAAAAGTGAACATTCAATATATTCAGGAACCCGATGCGGTATTGTATGATGTAACTCCCGGTTATGAATACCTGGTAAGAGCGCAAAGCTTCAGGCTGCCGGTTGATGAAGTAGCTGCAGAAAATAATGCAGAGCAGGAAGCTGTAGACGTGGCTCAGGCTATATTAAATCATTCCTACCCTGTAATAGGCGCTGATCAAATAATAGATACTCCGGAATACAAGGCTGATTATGATAAATTTACAACCATATGGAAAGTGAACAACAGGAAAGAAGAACAGGTTGAAGAAAAACAAATGCGAAAAACCCGCGGCCTTTTAAAAAGTGGATTGAGCGCCGTAATAACAGGCTTAATAGCACTTGCGGCAACCGGCTTCAATTTTAAACTATAGCAAGGTGAAAAGCAAATATTATCTTATACAAATAACCGCTTAATATAATATATTAACGTACAGTTTGCCAATTTTTAGTGGTAAACTGTACCGTTTTTGATCATACTCCAATACCTTTGATCCTGATTCCGCCGGTACTTCCTGTTTCATTTCAAATCCTTCTCCTCTGAATATCCATGCCATAGGCATCTTATTTATTTTCTATTATCCGTTCCTTTGAAATATTCGTAATTGAACCTCTGATAAAATGATATGTTCATGAAAGAATATTTGTTATTGCGGAATAATACCGAATCGGGGCCTTACTCACTTGAGGAATTGAAGGTGATGGGTTTAAAAGCCTATGACCTGGTTTGGATTGAAAAGAGAAGTTTTTCGTGGAAGTATCCATCGGAGATCAGCGAACTGGCGGTATTTGCACCGCCTTTGGAAATGCCGGCCCCTGGTAAGGATAGCTTAGAAAGCAGGAGAGCAAACCTGCCGGATTCCGGGAACAAAGCTGACAGGGCTTTTGTACAGGATAAACCGGTTGCTAAAAAGAAGGCGGCTGTAAAACAACTCAGTCATATTGTGGCCTTACAGCCTAAAGTAGAGCATATCCGGATCAGAACCATAAAATCTGTTGCTCAACCCAATATGGTGAAGGTGGAAATACGTGAAAAAGAATTAATAGAAAACCCTCCTGTAATTGCACCCGTATATAATGCCGGTTATATGCATACACATCCGGAACGGCGGTATCGGGCAACCGGTTTTATGCAACCGGTTCATACAGGGCTGCGTAAGTTTCGCCTGCTGGAAACCATATCTGCCTTAAGCAATAATAATAAAATGGAAATGATAGTGCTGGTCATTGGCGCCGCGTCTTTGCTGGCGGTAGTTTACTTATTTATTACTACAGGATATTAGGTGGTAATTTATTTTTCCTGCCGGTAGGTTGCCGGCGCCTCTTTTACCGTTACCTTTTGTGTATTGTGGAGGCTGTTGAGCGTAAATCCTGATTTATACAAATGCAGGAACAACAGTAAAAGCACTATACCGCCTAAAACGCAGGCCCACATCCACCATCTTTGCCTGAAGCTATTCTTTTCATCTGCAGGGTAAATGGCATCATGACCAGCCTGGTGCCGGATAAAATTTTCGCTTACCTCTGTATCGCCTCTTAAAATAGTATGATTGGCATTGGTTCTGATGATACGTACTGCAGGCACGGGTTCCATAAAATCGTAGGTAATGGTTTTGGCCTCCAGCGTAATACTACCACCCAGTTCGGCACGTAACACACCTACTTTATCCCATACCTTTTCTCCTTCCTCCTTCAATTGGTTTTTCAATTCATACGAAAAGTCGTTTACCCGTTTAATGGCTTCCCATTCTTCTATATGCAACCGTGCAGCCACGTATTGAAAGAGGTCTTTATCGGGCGCATCATGCATGTCATCGAAAATTATTTTTTGCATGGGCGGCTCAATCATATGATCCGAAAAATTACTGATAGCCGGAATGTTCTGTAACTCAAGAGTGCCAAGTCCGGGTAAACTTAACGACTTATGTTGTATGAGGTATTGATGAAGAATATGAAACATGAAAATGCTTTAAACGAGTTACAATGCCTCTAAGATAATATTTTTTGATACAGCCGGAACGGGAATTTGCATTGCTACTCAACCCCGGTTGTGCCGGGTTTTGGTTATGGTGCTATTTAGAAAAGTTATAAATAATGCCCCCCAGTATATTAAAGCCGTAAACATTATACTGGTTCCAGCGCTGGTACTTGTTATTGAAAACATTATTGGCCTGCGCCCACAGGTTAAACTGTTTGGTTATTTTAAATTCCAGTCCGGCGCTCAAATCCACGGGGTGCCTGCCTGTGGCAACGCCGCCATCTCTTTTCAGGTACTTGGCGCCTTCAAAAAAGAACAGGTCGCTTTTAAACCAAAGATCTTTTAATACTTTCCAGCGCAGTGCAGCGCTAAATTCCCTTGGCGTAATGCCCCAGGGCTGTGGCTCCGTTTTTTGCTTGTTGAAGAGCAGCCAGTTAAAACGGCCCGTTAATGAAAAGTCTTCCGCCTGCACTACACCCACTTCTCCGTGCATTTGAAAAGCGTTCAGCTTTTCTTCATTACGTATCGAAAACCGGTTGCCGGCAAGGGAAAGCCCGGGAACGCCATAATCATTTACAAACAGGGGCATATTATAAAACTGTACAAGGCCCACTTTGGCATTGTAAAAAAAGTGCTCAAAGAATGTGCCTTTTATGCCGCCAAAAGTTTCATTTACGCGGGTGTTTAATAATTGTGCCGGTTGTGCCAGGTAGGGATTAATGGAAGCGAAACGTTTGTAAGACCCCTTGTCGTAATGCATCAGCCATCCTAATTGAACGATCAGCCCTTCACCGCCTACTTTAAAATCTGCCAAAAGATCGGGTAGTAATTTAAATGTGGAATTATCCCATGAAGGAACAACACCGCCATGAATATTAACGGTTTCATTTTTGAACTGCAGGGCAAATGGAACCGTTACAACCGTATTGTTAATAGTACGGGCAGTATTATTGGAAGCATATTGCGTGTAATTTGCATTTACGCCCAGTTTAATGCTAAGCGCATCGCTAATGGCCTTTTCTAACGGCAAGTCGGCCACCGCGTTAAATTCCTTTCCGTTATGGTTGTTGTTAAAGAAAGAGAGTTGAACATCGGGGTGGTATTTTAAGCCAAATGCTGTAGGTTCTGTATTCCGGAAGCCGATATTGGCATCAAGGGTTAAAAATCTTTGCAAAAGGTCTCCCTTATCAAACTGATAGGCGGCATGATCGTAGCCATACAGGTAATACTTGTCATTATCAAGAGAAAGCTTACCGTACAACTCCTGCTTTCCGGTGGTTATGGTACTGCCATACGCACTTACGCCTGCATCGGTATATTCCTGGTACTGCGGCACCTTTCCTTTGGAAGAAATGTAATGCGCTAAAATGCTGAGGTTGGCATTGTCGCTATTGTTAAAGCTCAGCCCTGCCTGCGCAAACGGCGTTTGAAGATTACCGTAACCTAACTTCACAAAATTGCTGGCATCCCATTTACGGGAGGCAGAGTCTATGCTGAGTGCTAACGGGCTAATGGCAAGCGGCTGGTATACCAGCGATAAGCTGGTAATGGGAATAGTATAATTGAATTTTGGTTTTGCGGAATCAGGTACAGGTGGCGCTGCAACAAAGTTAATCTTAGCCGATTCTTTTATTTCAGGCTTAAAAGAAGAAGTAATTTCAATTGTTTGCTTTTTTAGCGGATCCTGGGCTTTTACCGTTGCAAGGGAACATAAAAATCCCAATGCCGAAAAAAACAATGGTTTAACAGATATATTATTTTGCATGATCATTTTCATCTTTTTTTATCCGTAAATAACGAGGATGGGTAACCCCATTAATGCCAGTTATCCTCCAATCTTACTTTCCTTTTTTTCTTCGCTGATTACCTGCTTTAGTTTTTCCATGGCTTCGTTCTTCAGTTCCGTTATACTGCTGTTATCAACTACACTTTGTAAAGTGGCTTTGGCGTTAAAATAGTCTTTCTCCTTCATGTAAATATCGCCTAGTAGTATATAAGCCTTTGTAATCCAGTAATCGTATGAGCCCGACTTGTTGATGGTTTCAAAAGCAGCTTTGTCGGCATTTTTCAGATCGTTAAGCGAATAATAACAACTCGCAATCTCGTACCTTGCTTCTGCCGCAAAGGAAGCTTTGTTAATGCTCACCACATTTCTGAAACTCCTGATGGCTTCGGTAAACGCTCCTTTGTCCTGGTCAGCTCTTGCGGTTACCATATAAGCCAACACTTTATCATCCACACTGGTATTTTTTTCTTTTAGTAATTCCTGCGCGTTACCCACGGCTTCGGCCCATTTCTTTTGCTGGTACTGGCTGCGCAATAGTCCGCGCATGGCTTCCAGCCTGCTTTCGCCACCGGCTGCCAGTGCTTTAAGCGTAGTAAAATACTGCTCTGCTTTTGGATAATCCTGCAGTTCAAAAAAATAAATGCGGCCAGCCTGCGCCGCGGATCTTTCCGCATACTTACTGGCGCCGCGGTCCGATACTTCCGAATAGCCGGCTACTGCATTTTTCCAGTCTTTTTGCTGATTATAGATCTCGCTTCTCAAAAACCAGGCATCCAAAGCGTTTTGTCCATCGGGGAATTGGGTGAGATAACTATTAAAAGCGGTAAGCGCGCCATTGAAATCCTTGTCTATATACCTGTTTTCTGCAGCCTTGTAAGTAAGGTTATCTTCTTCATTAATAGTAACCGAACGGCCGGCGCTCTTCATAAACGCAACGTATTCTGCTGTTTTGCCTTCGGCGGTATAAATAGCTTTTACATTTTCTATAGCCTCGTTAGCTTCAATGGTATTGGGATAGTCTGCCACCAGTTTTTTGAACTGGGATAACGCTTCTGTGTTGTTGTTCAGATTGAGGTAGGCCAGTCCTAATTTTAGCTGGGCACCGGGTTTCAGGTTGCCTGCTACGGGCGCACTCATTACATTATTTAAATAGGGTACGGCTTCGCGGTATTTTTCATCCGCAAGATATGTTTTTGCAATTTCAAGGTTTACATCAGGCGTCAGCAGGGAAGAGGGATATTTGCGTTCAATATTTTTCATCAGGCTGATCTTCTCATTACTGTTATTGACCCCCGCAATCATAGCGTTTTGATAGGTGGCATAATCTCCCGAAGGCCACGAATAACTGATGATGGTATTATATATAGACCTGGCTCTGGAAAAATCCTTATTCATATAATAACAATCTGCCAGGCGCAGGTAGGCATCCTGCTCAACGGGTCTGGCGCTCAATGGAGGGTTTTTGGAAACCTGCTCAAAAAAGGTTGATGCCTGGCGATAATTTTCCTTGCGGTAGTAGCAATAACCCAGGTTATATCTTGCATTAATAACGCTTACTTCCCCGCTGGAGTAAGATGGATTGCGGAGGTAATCGTTATAAAACAATATGGCTTCGTCCAAACGGTTTTGCCGGTATGCAATTTCACCCTTCCAAAAATTAATAAGCGGCAATACCGGGGCGTTAAAAGGATCCCTGAGCGCTTTATCTAACAGGGCTTTGGCGCCATTGAGGTCCTGGTCATTGATCAGTTCCATTGCTCTTCCGTACAGCACCCTCGGATACATTCTTTTTACTGTTTCCGCCGGGGATGGTATTTTTTCAAGAATGCTCAGTGCTTCGCGGTAATTGTTGGTGTTGGCCAAAAGCGCCGCTGCAATTTCAGCCGCTTCTTTCTGGTAGGTTGAATTGGGATATTCGGCTAAGAATTTTTTAAACTCGTTAAGGGCAATATCCTGGAAACCCAGCTCATAGGAAAGCTTGGCATAATTGAATTTTGAAACTTCCCGTTGCGCCGGGTTGGTATTATTGGCGGCGCAAAATGAAAAAGCGTTCCTGGCACTGGCTTTGTCGCCTAATTTAAGATAGGCGTCTCCCAGAATATACATGGCATTCTGGCTCAGCGAATCTTCACCGCCACTCAGTTGCTTTAAACCTTCTACCGCTTTGTTCAACTGCTTTGCCTGGTAATAGCAATAGCTTAGCTGGTAAAGGGTTTCACGGTTTACCTTTTCTGTTTTATTAACATATTCCTCCAGATAAGGCAATGCTTTTGCATACTCCCCTTTCTCGAACCAGGCGTGGCCGATTAATTCTTTCATGGGAACGTTGTAGTAACCGCCTGTTTTGCCAAGCGCCGATTCGCCGTATGCAAGCGCTTCTTCTTTTTGCCCCTGTACATAATAAATATTAGCTACATAAAAAGGAACAACATTTTTATACGGATCGTCTTTTTCTACCTTCCGGAAAGCGGTTAATCCTTCCCGGTAGTTACGGTTGGCATAGGCAATCAGCCCGTAATAATAGTTAGCAGCTTTATAATTAGGGTCGGAAGCGGTTTTTGCAATAGATTCCAGCAGGGGAGCGGCCTTGCTGAATTCCTCCAGGGTAAAATAGGCGTATCCCTGGTGAAATTTCATATCGGCAACCTGCCTGTTGCTCAGGCTTTCGGCACTGGTTTGCTCATAATATGCCAGCGCTTCCCTCATATCGTTTTTGCGGAAATAATATTCTGCAAGATGGAAGCTCAGTCTTTGTGTAAGGGAAGGGTTATAATTTAATACAATAAAGCCTTTGGCCTCTTCAGCGGCAAAGGTTTCATTTTGCTGCAACCCGCAGGCAATGGTATAAAACTGCACATCATCGTAAGTAATGTTATTGTTACTGCGGTCTGCAGAACGCATCTCATTCCTCATTTCCTTAAAAAGGGGGTAAGCTAAGCTGTATTGTTCTTTCTGAAAGTATTCTTTGGCCTGGTTAAAACCAGCCTGCGGATCAGTATAAATCCTTGTTTGCTGCGCGGTGGTTGCGGCTGTAATACATAGCAGCGCCATCGTAATATAAATGAAACGTCCTTGCATACATGTGGTGATTATCGTACAACATTGCTGCTGTTTGGCAGATTGCACGAAGTTCAATGCTCTTTTGTTACAAATTTCTTAAAGTAAAAACCAGCCGCTAAGGTACACTGAACAGATTTTGCAATAACCATTCCAAAACACTTGTGGATAAAAGGTTGGTATCTCTTATTTTTGCCGCTTCAAAATAAAAAAGATGAAAAAACTTTTGTCTACCGGCTATACAGACTGGGCCTTCAATATTGCCATGTTAGTGCTTCGCACAGGTCTGGGACTGATGGTGCTCCCGCATGGTTATGATAAGCTGGTGCATTTTGCAGTAAAGAAAAACACGTTTATGAATTTTTTGGGAATGGGCAGTACGGTGTCGCTTTCTCTTAGTCTTTTTGCAGAATTCTTTTGTGCTATGTTCGTTATGATAGGATTGTTTACGCGCTTTACTGTATTACCCCTTGTTATTGGAATGAGCGTTGCTGTATTTAAAGCGCATGATGCCGCTATATTTGGAGGTGGCGAAAAGGCTGCATTATATCTTACTGGCTTTTTAGCCATACTACTGGTAGGTCCGGGCAAAGCTAGTGTAGATGGAATGATGGGGAAATGAGTGGAGGTGTAAGGTATCAGGTATGAGGATGCAGCCTCTTGGTAGTACTTACCTGCTGAAAGCTGATAGCCGATAGCCCTGTTCACTTTAATATATTTAATACGGCATACATCTTGCGTACCAGCGATGATGCCGGGCCGTTATAGTTGTTCACCAAAAATGAAAAGATATAGGTGTTACCATCGGATGAAGTATGGTAGCCGGTAAATCCTTTTACATTCCTGATGGTGCCGCTTTTCATTTTCATGCCGTTATATTCTGGTAACGATTTCAAAAAAGAAGGGAACCAGTTTTGTTTTTGAGCATATTGCAGTATTTGAACCTGTGCGTGGGTGGTAACCCTGTTCAGGGGAGAAAGGCCTGAGCCATCAACTATATTTAGTTCCGCCACGTCAATTCCATTTTGCTTCCAGAAATCCTGTACAACAACAACGCCTGTATCTGTGGCGCCATAGCCTCTTTCCTTATAGCTTATTGTTTTCAGCAATGCCTCGCCGTACAGGTTAATGCTTTTTTTATTGAACCAGTAAATGATGGAATCCAGCGGGGGAGACGTTTCCGTATGGATGATGGTATAATCTTCAGCCCGGATACCGGTAACCGGTTTTATTTCAGGTGTTGTTTCCGCTATGCCTGTCTTTATCATATTATCTGCTAATTCGGCAAGGCATTGCCTGGCGCCCGAAGGAAATGCTCCTGATATAGCAAAGGCGTTTTCGTTTACGGGAATTGTTCCTTTTACAATTCCTGCGGTATCATTTAAGGGGAAATAGATATAAGCATTGTCTCCCGTTCCCCTGGCTGCAGCGGTTACTACCGAATGAAGGCTGTAGCCATATAGTTTAGGATTGGCGCCCACTATGCGAACTGGATCGCCTAAGCTTTCACCGGATTGCAGCAGCAGGTCATATTGATTTTCTCGCCAGTTCAATTTTTCACTGCCCGCGCCATAGTAGTTACTTATATCCTGCCAGATCCAGCCATCGGGTATATCATCCAATGCCCACCGGCTGTTATCTATAGCTATTGTGTTAACTTTTTTTTTGTTTTGTGCAAGCAATCGGGTAATCCTGTTTAATATCTTATCTGCCTTTGTGTTTGTCCATCTTTCGCTGCCCAGTGTAGGATCGCCTGAAGGGAAAATATACAGTATATCGCTATGATTGGCTGTAGCAAATGCCGTTGTATAGCTGAAATCTTTTCCCAGCAAAGCAAAAGCAGTGGCGCTGGTAATTACTTTTTGGGTAGAAGCAGGTGCGAGCCCTACCCGGGAGTTTTTATCAAATACCACTTTCCCGCTCTTGGCGTCAATTACATACAGGGAACTGATGGCATGCGATAGCTGTATGTCTTCTTCAAACCCGGGGAATACTTTTTGTAATTTCTGCGTAACGGTTTGCGCGCAAACCGTTGTTGCGGCAAACAATGCAATCATTAGCAGCATATACGCTGCCATTGCGTTGCCGAGACCGGGAGCTTTTTTTTGCATCATAAAAATTATTTATTACTAAACGGGGAATGATTAAATTTATAGTATGGAAAATGAAGTTAAAGAGCCGGCGGCAAAATACAACTATATTTCCCCCGAAGCCTACCTGGCAGCGGAACGAACTGCTGGAAGCCGGAGTGAATATTATGACGGGCACATTATTGCCATGGCCGGCGCCAGTTTGAAGCATAACAGGATTGCCATGAACCTGTACCGGGAAGTGGGTTATTTTTTAAAGGGTAAGCATTGCAGCATCCTTCCTGCCGATATGCGGGTTAGCACGCCGTTACAGGATGCATACATGTACCCGGATGCAGTTATTGTTTGCGGAGAACCTCAGTTAGAAGACGATCAATTTGATACCCTGCTTAATCCCTCAGTGATATTTGAAATACTCTCTCCTTCTACCGGCAGTATGGATAAGGGTAGAAAATTTTTCTTTTATCGTGATATTCCTTCGTTAAAAGAATATATCATGATTGACGCGCTTAAAGAATATATTATTGTTTCCCGCAGGCAGAAGGATAACTCGTGGTTATTTGAAAATACAGATGCCGATGGCGCTCCGCTCACCATTCAAACCATTGGTTTTACGCTTACCTTGCAGGAAATTTATGATGGCACAGATGTCTGATCTTTTTGATGATACGCTCAAAATAAATGCTTCCATTATTACCATTGGTGATGAACTGCTGATTGGACAGGTGATAGATACCAACAGCGCCTGGATAGCGCAGGAACTCAACAAAACAGGGATATGGCTGAGGCGCAGGGTATCCGTTGGCGATAGTAAACCGGAAATTATACATGCCCTTGATGAAGAAAGCAATGACGCCGCAATTATTCTTATAACAGGAGGACTGGGCCCCACCGCTGATGATATAACCAAACCGGTGCTTTGCGAATACTTTGGCGGTTCAATGGTTGTTGACGAAGGAGCGCTTGCCAATGTGAAAGCCATTTTTGCGAAACTGAACCACCCCTTAATAGAACGTAATCTTAAACAGGCCGAAGTGCCCGATAATTGTACTGTTATTCCAAACAACAGGGGAACGGCCCCCGGTATGTGGTTTGAGAAAGACGGAAAAGTTTTCGTAAGCATGCCGGGCGTACCCCATGAAATGAAGGGGATGATGACGGATTATGTTATCCCTCATCTGCAACAGTATTTTACTTTTCCTTTTATAGACCACCGCACCCTGCTCACTTTTGGTGTTGGCGAATCCTTCCTGGCGGAAGCCATTAAAGACTGGGAAGCGCAGTTGCCTGACCATCTTAAACTGGCCTACCTGCCCAATTATGGTATGGTTCGGCTACGCATTACCGGCAGCGACAGTAACAACAACCGGTTGCAGGAAACATTAAACAGCCAGTTTAAAAAACTAAAGGCGCTGGTAGCAGAATGGCTGGTAGCGGGTGAAGATATTACACTTGCCCAGGTAATAGGGAAAATGCTGCTGCAAAGTAAACGAACCGTTGCTACGGCAGAAAGCTGCACCGGGGGGTATATGGCGCATCTTATCACTTCCGTTGCAGGCTCATCTGCCTGGTTTAAAGGAAGTGTGGTAAGTTATGCCAATGAAGTAAAAGAAAATGTACTGGGTGTACAAAAAGTCACGCTACAGTCGGTGGGCGCTGTAAGCGAAGATACCGTAAGGCAGATGGTGGGCGGCGTTATGGATAAAATGCAAACAAACTATGCCATAGCTGCTTCCGGCATTATGGGCCCGGATGGTGGCACAGCCGGAAAACCGGTAGGAACGGTATGGGTTGCGGCAGGCAGCCGTAGTAAAACGATCACCGCAGCATTTCATTTCCGGTACGACCGGGCGCGCAATATTGAAATGACCTCGTACTACGCTTTGAACCTGTTGCGTAAGCTGATGCTGGAAGAAGGGATTTCGTTGCTGTAATACAGGCTAGTACAGGCGTACAGAAAGAGTTATTATAAAAATATTCACATGTGTATCTGCTGCTTTCTAATTGCACAGCAATACTTACCTTTGAGCCTTAACGATAACTAAAATTCTAATATGGCGATAGTTGACCTGGTAATGCCTAAGTTGGGCGAAAGTATCATGGAAGCTACCATTTTACACTGGAGTAAAAAGCCGGGCGATCATGTAAAGATGGATGAAACCGTGTTGGAAATCGCTACGGATAAAGTAGACAGTGAAGTGCCTTCTACCGCGGAAGGAATAGTTGAGGAGTTATTGTACCGTGAAAATGACGTGGTACCTGTAGGGGCTGTTATTGCAAAGATCAGGTCGGAGAACGGTGTGGAAGAACAGGCGTCCGCTCCTGAACGACTCACTCCCGAAGTAAAAGCGTTAGAAGAGGAGGAAGAGATAAAGGAAGTACCTTATCAACCACCATCCCCGCATATAGCCCTGCCGCCTAAAACAGGAGGCGCCCGTTTTTATTCTCCCCTTGTTTTAAATATTGCAGCCAATGAGGGCATAAGCCTGTCGGATCTTGAAAAAATACCCGGTACCGGAAATGAAGGGCGTGTTACCAAAAAAGATATCCTTCAATGGATTGACGCTAAAAAAGAAGGCGGTACACAGGAGCCTATTGAACAGTTACAGCCGGTTGCTGTTGCTCAGCCAACTGCAGGCGCAGTGGAGCCCTTAACATCCCCAAAAACAGAAGAGGCGCCTGAACCGGAGTACAGCGGTAATGTAGAAGTAATTGAAATGGATCGTACGCGCAGGCTTATTGCAAAGCATATGGTGGAGAGCCAGCGTACCAGCGCGCATGTAACCAGCTTTACGGAATGCGATGTAACGAATATGGTGTTGTGGCGCGAAAAGGTAAAAGCAGGTTTTGAAAAACAGGAAGGAGAGAAGCTAACTTTTACACCTTTGTTTATGGAAGCCATTATTAAATGTATTAAAAAATATCCCTGGCTCAATGCCAGTGTTGATGGTGACAAAATAATTGTACGAAAAGATATCAATATCAGTATGGCAACCGCTTTGCCCAACGGTAATCTTATTGTTCCGGTTATACAGGAGGCGGATATGCTGAATCTTACAGGGCTTGCTAAAAAAGTAAATCGTTTGGCCGATGCGGCCAGGAACAACCGGCTTCGGCCCGATGATACCCAAAACGGAACCTTTACGGTAACCAATGTGGGAACTTTTGGCAGTTTAATGGGCACACCCATCATCAATCAGCCGCAGGTGGCTATATTAGCGATAGGCGCTATCAAAAAACGCCCGGTAGTAGTAGAAACCAGGCAGGGCGACAGTATTGCCATCCGCCATATGATGTACCTCTCTCTTTCCTACGATCATCGTATAGTAGACGGATCGCTTGGCGCTACATTTCTTACAGCCGTAGCTCATGAAATGGAAAATTTTGATGTGAACAGAAGTTTTTGAGTTACAGGTTTCAGGTCTCGGGGTGCAAGTTGCAGGGTGCAGGGCTTAGACCAGGCATCACCAGGTGACTGCGTTCGTTTATATTTACTCCCCTTTTAAAATAACCGCAGCAATAAAACCGTTACCACAAGGTAAAGGATATGAACAGTTACAGGAAGGTTAAATAGGTAGCTTAAAAAATAAGCACACTGCTTCAGCCTGGTCTTTTTTACTTATAGTTGATTGGAAGGTTTTTACATTTTTCTTATATTCGGTAAACTAACCCACACAATTATGAAGACTTTATCCCAAACCTGGTTCGCGGAAGGCTACATTGATTTTGAATTAAAAAAGTATACCCTGCTGGCCTACCTGCAGGAGATACATAAAGAGTTCACGCAAAACAAACTTTACCCGCAGTTATCCGATATCATTTTTCATCACAATAATATCCTGCATTTTAAACATAATAAGGAAATGCTGCAGGAGCAGTTTCCCAAACGTTTTACCGGGGTAAACATGGATAAACTGCAGTTGCTGTATGAAAAAATTGTGGAAGATGATGAAATGATGAAAGAACTGGAAGATATTATCGGGTACGCTGTTAACCGGATGAATTCAACTATTAAAAGCGGTGCCGAAATATACGAATTTGTGGAAGACAAGCTCAGTATTGCTCCGGTAGGGATTATTCCGCTGGAGAACCGGGAAGGATATTTTTTTCTGTGCAACGGTTCTTATCATCAAACCTATGTATACCAGTACCGGCTGAGCATTTTTGAAAAACATGATGAAAAATACCGCAGTATCAAAACCACTTTTATTGCACAATGGAAAAGAAACATCGTTCACACCTTCGAACATATAAAAACGGAACTCATCCGGATCCGGAGAGATTTGCCCAATCCGGCAGTATATTGTATTGAAACCGGTTTGAGCTTTCCGCTGGAAGAAACCTTATTGCCTGTTGCCAAAAGATCACTTGTAAAATATATTACGGGGAATGCGGCGTAGTTGCAGTAACGCCACGAAGGTACGAAGCCGCAAGTAGTTCTCATTTGTAAGGATTTTTTATGGAAAATCCGGCTTTAATAACCCTGCTTAGATGCGGTGCGGTATTGGCAGCGTTTTAGTAACCTCCGTTCATCGAATTAGCTTTTGCATTGCCATTTCTTTGTCCCGCGCCAGTTGGGCTTTCAATGCGTCCAGTCCGTTGAATTTTTGTTCGGCTCTTAAGAAATGTTTTACGAATACCTGTATTGTCGTATGATAAATATCGCGGTTAAAGTCAAAAATATTTACTTCAATGGCTAATCTGCTGCCATCAACAGTGGGGCGAAAGCCAATGTTCATCATGCCTTTAAAGCAGGTCTCCCCGATTTTAATTTCTACAGCATATACGCCATTGCCCGGTATGAGCTTTTCATGGTTTTGTACAGCTAAATTAGCTGTAGGATAGCCTATGGTGCGGCCTAATTGATTGCCTTCAATTACTTTTCCTTCAAAAAAATAATCGTATCCAAGCAGGGCGTTTGCTGTTTCAATGTCTCCGTCCAGCAATGCCTTCCGGATGCGGGTGGAACTTACCGCCACTTCATTCAGCACTTTTTCAGAAATTTCTTTCACCTCAAATCCCAGTGCCTCGGCATATTGCTCCAGCATCAGGTAATCGCCTGCACGGTCTTTACCAAAGCGGTGATCATAGCCGATAATGATGGTATGCGGATGGATCCGTTTTACTAAAAAATCCCTGATATACGCTTCAGCGCTTTGCGCTGCAAATGCTTCATCAAAGGGAATAATAACAAGATGATCAATACCTTCATTCGATAACAGCGCTATTTTTTCTTCCAGGGTGTTTAAAAGCCGTACTTTATGCGTGTAACTAACAATTTTGCGGGGATGCGGGTGAAAGGTAATGATAACCGTTTCCCCCGATATGCTTTTGGCTTCGGCTTTTAACTGGTTAAGAATATGTTTATGCCCGCTGTGTACGCCATCAAAAGTGCCAATGGTAACTACAGCGTTATTAAAAACGGGAAGTTGCGCTATGTTATGATGTATTTGCAGGGTAAATGGCGATTTTGTAAAAGCTTCCGGATATATTGGTTCCTGCCACAGTAAAAGCTGCAGTGCATGGTTTCCGGGTTGCAAAACTAACAGATAATTGATAATTGAACGGCGAATATTTACTTTTGCAGCGGTTTAAAAAAATATCATGAGTTTATATAATGAAAGAGGCGTTTCAGCGCAAAAAGAAGAAGTGCACGCCGCGGTAAGGAATTTAGATGCCGGGTTGTATCCCAGAGCGTTTTGTAAAATGTATCCCGATTTCCTGGGCGGCGCCGAAGATTATGTAAACATCATGCATGCCGATGGAGCCGGAACCAAAAGTATACTTGCTTATTTGTACTGGAAGGAAACCGGGGATATTTCGGTGTGGAAGGGCATTGCACAGGATGCTATTGTAATGAATCTTGATGATTTGCTTTGTGTAGGCGTGTATGATAACCTGGTATTCAATTCCACTATTGACCGCAATAAAAAAAGAATCCCGGGAGAAGTGCTGGAACAGGTTATTAACGGCTCGCAGCAACTTTTTGATGAACTGGCTGCCTATGGTATACATATTCATTACTTAGGCGGTGAAACGGCCGATGTGGGCGATGTGGTAAGAACCATAGCGGTAAATGGCACAATGGCTTCGCGTTGGCCAAAGAAAAAACTGATCACCAATGAAAAAATACGGGCGGGCGATGTAATTGTAGGACTGGCCGGCTTTGGTACCTGTGCCTATGAAAAAGAATACAACAGCGGATTAGGCAGTAACGGACTTACCAGTGCCAGGCATGATGTGCTGAGTAAATATTATGCTGAAAAATATCCCGAAACCTTTGAGCCCGCGCTGAACGATTATGTAGTATATATTGGAGCGCATAAAATGACAGACAAGCTTAGTGTTGCCGGCAGGGAAATAGCTATCGGGAAACTATTGCTATCGCCTACGCGTACCTTCGCTCCTGTATTGAAGACCTTGCTGGAAGAAAATTTTGACGCCATACACGGTTTAATTCACTGCAGCGGCGGCGGGCAAACCAAATGCCTGAAATATGTACCGGAAAATGTAAGGATTGTAAAAGATAATCTTTTTGTGCCCCCTGTTATTTTTGACATTATTCAAAAGGCGGGGAATGCGCCTGCACGGGAAATGTACCAGGTGTTTAATATGGGCTGCCGGTTAGAAATATACACTCCTGAAAAAGATGCGGAGGCTGTAATACGTGCTGCCGGTCAATATGGTATTGAATCCCGGGTAATTGGCAGGGTAGAGGCATCGGCGCAACAGGAACTGGTTATACAAACAAAGGAAGGTGAATTGAAATTTTGATTTACAGGAATAGGGCCTAACTTGTCTGCTATGCCACTTTCTCCTTTTTAATAACATCCTGCAAATATAATAAAAATGTTATACCAGGTCGGCAACGGTCTTTTTTTCTAAAATCCTTAGCGTTGCATCTCTTACTGTTATCAGCGTATCGCGCAAGCCACAATTTTTTTCATCGCAGTTTTTACATCGTTCATAAAAATTAAGGCTTACGCAGGGAAGCAGCGCGATGGGTCCATCCAGCAAACGCATTACTTTTGCCAGGTGAATTTCTGAGGGTGCTTCCTTAAAAAAATAGCCCCCGCCTTTGCCTTTTTTGCTATCTAATACGCCACCGTTTTTCAACTCTAAGAGTATATTTTCAAGAAATTTCAGGGGTATCTTTTTCTTCCTGGCTATTTCCGCAATAAGTATGGGCCCGTTTTTTTCTACCTGGGCCATGTACATGAGTGCTTTAAAAGCATACTGTGTTTTTTTAGAAAGCATAATCCTACAGGGTTTAAACAATCAGCAATTTAATTTTAAAAATCCGGATTTCAGGCATTAAGTGCAGGCAAGCAGGGCTGATTTTCGTCAGGAAAATGAAAATCATCAGCAGGTTCTTCTTTTTACTATAAAACAGTCTGAAACTATTTTATATATGGTTGTTAAAAACCAAGCACATCACTCATGGTAAACACCCCCCGCTGCCCGTATAAAAATTCGGCGGCCAATACAGCCCCTAAGGCAAAGCCCGAACGGTTATGCGCGGTATGTATGATCTCAATATCATCTGTATCCGAATGATACAGGATACGATGGGTTCCCGGCGCCGGATCGGTTCTTATACTGATGATCTGAAGATCAGATGCCTTATTGCTTTCTTTATTCACCCATTGTTTCTTAAAGGGGTTAACCGCCAGTATTTGTTCTGCCAGTGTAATAGCAGTGCCGCTGGGGGCGTCTTTTTTTTGGGTGTGATGCGTTTCTTCTATAATAGCGCTATAATCCTTTTGGGAAGCCATTAGCTGCGCAAGTCTTTTATTAACCTCAAAAAAAATATTTACCCCAATACTGAAGTTGCTGGCATACAATAGCGCGCCATTTTGCGCCTTGCAGTTCCATACTGCTTCCTCGTACCGGTTTAACCAGCCGGTGGAACCCGAAACCACGGGCACTTCTGCTTCAAAGCATTTGTTGATATTGTCAAAAGCGCTGTCGGGCCCGGTAAATTCAATAGCTACATCGGCCTTGGCTATGTTTTCCACGGTGTTGTCTTCCGTATTGTCTATTGAAACTTTTAATACAATGCTGTGCTTGCGCTGTATGGCAATTTCTTCAATGGCATGGCCCATTTTGCCGTAACCGATCAATGCTATTTTCATCTGCAGTTTAATTTATTTTTCAATCGGCAAAGATAAACAGAATTAACGGCCCGGAGAAAGCCGGTTGGTATGGTTTTTACCAATATTAAGCACAAGACCTATTCCGGCGGTATTGGCAATGGGCATATACCCGGGTTTAATTTGTAAGCTGAGGTCATCAGTAATATTAAAATCCTTTAAATGTGCGTCAACAGTGGCGTCAACCACATTCAGTCCCCATAATAAAATAAAAGCCAGTACCGAATAATCTACATTCCTTCTAAAGTCGTTACGATAATTCTGGAGGCCCGACTTATCTCCGCGTTTAACCAGGGGTTGTAGCTGAACATATACATTTTTATAATTGGCGGTGTCTTTATTTGCTAAAACGTTGTATGCAAACCGCGTGCGCTGGAACCACCTGAGGTTGTCAGCAAATGTATAGGCCGGAAAAGCCAGAGCACCGTACACCAGGGGCAGCTTCCAGTATTTTTTATTGTATACCTGTCCAGCGCCGGGTAGTATGGCGGAAAGCAGCGCGGCAGTGCCGGCAGGACTTCTTTTTTTTGATGTGTCGGCAACAGCAATAGATTTAAGCAAACTATCTGAAGCAATATGCGCAGGCGCTGTTATACTGCTATCGGTGGTTGGTTTTGTAATGGCCGTATCGTTTTGTGCACTGGCCGATTGTACACAAAATGCTAAAAAAAACATCCATAGCATGTATTGCAGTGGCATAGTAGTAATTGCATTAAACAGCCGGAACATTCATTTTTTCCAGGATGGTATTGAGTTCCTGTATGGAAAAATATTCAATGGTAATGGCGCCATGCCCTTTTTTATTATGTTGCATTTTTACGCGGGTACCATAGTGAGAGGCCAAGTTATCTTCAATTTTCCTGAAAGGAGCGGGCAGGGCAGCTTTTACCGGTTTTTTAACAGCGCCGCTTTTATATAATTTTCTAACCAGGTCTTCCGTTTGACGTACCGAGAGCCCCTGTTTTTTAATTTCATTAAAAATGAATAACTGCTGATCAACGTTATCAACGTTTACGATAGCCCGGGCGTGTCCCATGCTAATGCTGTTGTTGCGAACGGCTATTTGTATGTCGGGAGGAAGTTTTAATAAGCGGATATAATTGGTTACCGTACTTCTTTCTTTACCCATGCGTTCTGCTACCTGTTCCTGCGTATAGGCTAACTCTTCCATCATGCGCTTATAACTGATGCCGATTTCTATAGCATTGAGATTTTCGCGCTGCAGGTTTTCCAGCAGGGCCAGTTCCAGGAGTTGCTGGTCATTGGCCTGCCTTATATATACCGGAATGTCTTTTAATCCTGCAATTTTAGCCGCCCGCCACCTTCTTTCGCCTGCTATAATACGGTACTTATCGCCTGTTTTGGAAACCGTCAGGGGTTGAATAATATCGTGCAGCTTAATAGAATTTGCCAGCTCATTCAAAGCCTGCTCATCAAAATCGTGGCGCGGTTGTTTGGGGTTAACCTCAATCTGTTCAACAGCAACGCGTATGGTTGTGGTTACTTTTTCCACCACACCGCCTTTCAGGTGATCGCCAGCGGTAGTTTTTAAATCGGCATCAATACTTTGCAACAGGGAGCGTATCCCTTTGCCCAAAGCTTCTTTCTTATTTTTATTATTCGGAGTGCTGCTCATTATCAAGAGTTAAGATTCTTTCTTCCTGTGATATTTTCGTCATGTTATTACGCTGTAACACTTCTTTGGCAAGGTTCAGGTAATTAATGGATCCCTTGCTTTCCGCGTCATACAAAATGGCCGGCTTACCAACGCTGGGCGCTTCGCTCAGGCGGGTATTGCGGTGAATGATCGTATCAAAAACCATTTCTTCAAAATGATGCCTTACCTCGTTTACTACCTGGTTGCACAGGCGCAGCCGGCCATCGTACATCGTCATCAAAATACCTTCAATAACCAGTTCCGGATTAAGCCTGCTTTGTACAATTTTTATCGTGTTCAGCAATTTTCCCAGTCCTTCCAGTGCAAAGAACTCTGCCTGCACGGGTACTACCACGCTGTCGGCTGCGGTTAAGGCATTTACGGTAATAAGTCCTAACGATGGGGAACAATCAATCACAATAAAATCATAATCGCCCCTGATGGGGTCAAGAATATATTTCAGCACATTTTCCCTGTTGGGATAGTTGATCATTTCAATTTCAGCGCCTACCAGGTCAATATGCGAGGGAATAACGTCTAAATTGGGGATCTCTGTTTTTAATACCGTTTCCCTTGCCGGCGTTTCGTTCACCATGCAATCGTACAGGCTCTTTTGTATATTATGCAAATCAAACCCAACGCCCGTGGTACTGTTTGCCTGGGGATCGGCATCCACCAGCAACGTTTTCTTTTCCAGCACCGCCAGACTTGCTGCCAAATTAATGGCCGTAGTGGTTTTTCCTACTCCGCCCTTCTGATTGGCTATACCTATAATTCTTGCCATGTGTTGTTTACGTAGATTGTTATACTAATGTATGCTTCGGCGTTTTGCCAAATGGCAAATGTAATTTATTATTGCTGCTGTTTTTCATTAAATGTCAAGGGTTTCGCCCACTGCTAATAAATGCAGCTTCATTTCCTGTTCTGCAAAGGCCCGCTTTGCTGTTGTATGATCAATTTTAATATAGCCAAATGTATCGTAATGAACGCCGATAATTTTGCTGCATTGTATAAAACGCGCTGCCTGAATGGCATCGTCAATACCCATTGTAAAATTGTCGCCCACCGGAAGCACGGCAAAATTCATAGGGGCATGCAGTGGAACCAGTTGCATATCTAAAGTTAAGGCCGTATCGCCGCTGTAATAAAAATTCCCCTCTTCTGTGGTAAAAACAAATCCCATGGGGTTGCCGCCATAGCTGCCATCGGGCAATCCGCCGGAATGCTGTGCCACCACGCATTTTACCGTTCCAAAATCAAATATCCACTTTCCGCCCGTGTTCATAGGGTGCGTATTGGTTATTCCCTGGTTATTCAGCCAAGTATGAATTTCAAAGTTGCACACCACTTTGGCGCCGGTTTTTGTTGCAATGCTTATACAATCAGCAATATGATCTTCATGGCCATGCGACAAAAAGATATAATCTGCCTGTATTTTACTGATATCAATAGCAGCCGCTAATGCATTAGGAGTAATAAAAGGATCAAAAAGAATGTTTTTGCCTTTAATTTGTACCGCAAAGCACGAATGTCCGTAATAGGTAAACCGCATGCTGATATATTATGATAGTTAATAATGCCGCTTCATGGTTGAAACAGGTTTATCTTTGCCGCATAAACGCCGGGTACAACCGTGACATGTTGACAAAAATACAGTTTCGGTATAATATTCATTGAACAATTCACACACAGCAGCCGATATCAAGATGCATTCAGCTATATATACTGTTATTTCCGGAACCAACCGCTCCGGAAGTAATACCTTACGGGTAGCAAAGCAGTATTTGCATTTACTCGAAAAAAAAGGAATACCCACGCGGTTTGTTTCGCTTGAAGGGCTGGACGTTAACAGCAGGAATGACCAGTTGAGAAAGTTAGAAAAAGAAGTACTCATTCCAACCCGGAAATTTATTTTTGTGGTACCCGAATACAATGGCAGTTTTCCGGGCGTATTAAAAGCCATGATAGACAATACCGATATTGAAAAAGTGTGGTGGGGTAAAAAGGCGCTGCTTACCGGGGTATCTACCGGTCGGGCGGGCAACCTCAGGGGAATGGAACATCTTACCGGCGTATTGCATTACCTTAAAATGAATGTGCATCATAATAAGCTGCCTATATCGGTAGTAAACAAGTTATTAAATGGTGAAAAGGATATTGAAGATGCGGGAACATTAAAAGGAATTGACGAACAGTTGGAAGAATTTATACGGTTTTGAGAATGCGGGTTTAATTAATTTGAAATTTTAGATTTGAAATTTATATAGCAATATGCGTAATTATTCGGGCGCCTGGCTTTTTATAATAATTGTTTTACTGATTGACCTGTATGTTTTTCAGTCTGTAAAGCTTACGCTGCAATCTGCTTCACCAAGGATCAGGTTTACGGTTTACAGCCTGTACTGGGGCGTAAGCGCGCTGGCTGTAATAACGCTTGCTATTCTTCCGTATATCAATCTGGATAGTTGGCCAAGGAATTTTCGCACTTACTGGATGGCCACTATTATAGGTTTATTTCTTTCTAAATCACTCACCGTAATCTTTTTATTGGCAGATGATCTCCGCAGGTTACTGCAATGGGGAGGCGGTAAGCTGTTTTACCAGTATATAGAAGGCGAGTCTTTTAAAGCGGCAGGTATTTCAAGGTCTGTATTTATGAGTTGGCTGGGATTAGCCGTTGGCGGAGGTTTAATGACAACGATGATGCTGGGGTTCGCTAATAAGTACCGTTACCAGCTAAAAAAGGTGAAACTGAATTTTCCTAATCTTCCGGACGCTTTTAAAGGATTGAAAGTAATTCATATTTCAGATGTGCATTCGGGCAGTTTTACCGATAAAAAAGCGGTGGAACACGGCGTACAAATGATCATGGATCAGCAGGCCGATCTTATTCTTTTTACCGGCGACCTGGTAAACGATCAGGCCAGTGAAATGAATGCCTATACAGAAATATTTGCCCGGCTGCAGGCGCCTATGGGTGTATTCAGTACATTGGGAAATCATGATTATGGCGACTACAAAAAGTGGTCCAGCAAGGAAGAAAAAATACAAAACCTGGAAAGGTTAAAGCAATTGCAGTCCGGTATGGGCTGGCGTTTATTAATGAACGAGCACGTGGTGCTGGAAAAACAGGGACAGCAAATTGCTTTGCTGGGCATAGAGAACTGGGGCGCCAAAGCCAATTTTCCCAGGTATGGTAAGTTGCATGAGGCATACGCGGGTACGGAAAAATACCCTTTCAAAATTTTAATGAGCCACGATCCCAGCCATTGGGATGCGCAGGTAAGGCCCGAATACAGCGACATTGATCTTACCCTGAGCGGACATACGCATGGCATGCAGTTTGGCGTGGAGCTACCCGGTTTTAAATGGAGTCCGGTACAATATATATATAAGCAATGGGCGGGCTTGTACGAACAGGCTCAGCAAAAACTATACATCAACCGCGGATTTGGATTTATTGGCTATCCCGGAAGAGTAGGCATTCTTCCGGAAATTACATTGATTGAACTGGCGTAGGGTTTACAGACAGGTTACAAGGCACAAGTTACAAGGGGATGCCCTAACCTGAAATCTCTCCTGGAACTTGTAACCTGCCCCCCATACTTAACAAAATACTCTGAAACAGCTATTGCGGGTGGCACTATATTGGATTAGATTTAGGAAATAAAACTCCTCGTATGAAACGTTACATTCTTCCTGTTGCTTGTATAAGCTTCCTGTTTATCGCTTCATCAACGTCTGCCCAGGGAATTAAACTCGCCATTCATGCCGGCGCCAACATGGGTAAGTTAGACGGGAAATCGTTTAAAGACCAATACCAGTTAGGTTACCATTTGGGGGTTGCTCCTGAAATTATGTTCTCTTCCAAATGGGGTATTCAACCCGAGGTATTGTTCAGTCAAACCAATACCACCACCTCTACTAACTTTCAGGATATGTATAAAGTATCGGTAAATGAATTAAAAGATGTAAAGCTGAATTACCTGAGTATTCCACTTATGCTTTCTTATCGTCCGTTTTCATTTTTTACCCTGCAGGCAGGTCCGCAGTTCAGTATTTTAATGAATAAGCATAACACGCTGCTTGAAAATGGCGGAGAGGCATTTAAGAATGGTGATTTTTCAATGGTAGGCGGAGCGCAGATAAACATATTAAAACTACGGGTATATGGCAGGTATGGCATCGGGCTGTCTGATATTAATGATATAGATAACCGGGATAACTGGAAAAGTCAAACGGTACAATTAGGTGTTGGAATAGCGCTTTAAAAGGAATAAAAATAATTATTTGAAAAATCCGGATGCCATGATCCGGATTTTTTGTTTTTTTACTGGCATTATACTTGACCAAGGTATTATCAAAGCTTTTCAAAGCGTGTTTGCTTTGAAAATATGTCATATTGACTTTTGAATGGAAGATTATGAAAAGAAGCGATATTTTTTTTCGACCTGAAGATGAAATGGAGTTTATGCCCATTATCCCCCTTAATGAAGATGAGTCCGAAAGTGCTGATGAAATCAGCATTCCATCCGAATTACCTTTATTACCCCTGCGCAATACCGTTTTATTTCCCGGGGTGGTTTTACCTATAACAGTAGGGAGAGACCGGTCTATAAAAGCGGTAAGTGATGTGTACAAGACTGACAAACTGGTAGGTGTGATAGCGCAAAAAGACAGTACGGTGGAAGACCCCACTGTTAATGATCTGGAAACTACAGGCACCGTAGCAAAAATAATTAAGCTCATAAAAATGCCGGATGGCGGAACAACCATTATTATCCAGGGACGTAAAAGATTTGCTATAGAAAAAATTGTAGCCGAAGATCCTTATTTCAGGGCCACAATACAGCTGCTGGAGGAGGATAAGGTAAATATTGACGATGACCAGCATTTTGCGGCAACGGTAAGCTCCATAAAAGACCTGGCAGCGCAAATTATATTGCTTTCGCCCAATATGCCTTCTGAAGCCTCTGTTATTTTAAAGAATATTGAAAACCCCTCTTTCCTTATTCATTTTGTTAGCAGCAATATCAGCAGCGATTTAAAAGAAAAGCAGGAACTGCTTGAAATGAATGATTTGAAAGTAAGAGCCGAAAAGCTCATGCACCTGCTTAACCGCGAACTCCAGTTTGCCGAATTAAAAAACCAGCTTACCAACCGCACCAAAACTGAATTAGACAAACAGCAAAAAGAATACTTCCTGCAGCAGCAGTTAAAAAGCATAAAAGAAGAGCTGGGAGGAGATGCTAATGAACGGGAGATAAGGGAAATGCTGAAAAAGGCGGATGCTAAAAAGTGGCCGAAAGCTGCAAAAGAAGCATTTAAGAAAGGGATAGAAAAGCTGGAGCGTATGCATGTTTCCACACCCGACTATTCTGTAGTATACAATCACCTTGACCTGATGCTGGAACTGCCCTGGAATGAGGGAACGGTGGATTCTTATGATTTAACCAAAGCCAAAAAAATACTCGACCGCGATCATTACGGCATGAATAAAATTAAGGAACGCTTGCTGGAATACCTGGCGGTATTAAAGCTGAAAGGGGATATGAAAAGTCCCATCCTTTGTTTTGTAGGGCCTCCCGGTATTGGTAAAACATCCCTGGGAAGAAGCATAGCGGCGGCCCTCAACCGTAAATATATAAGGCTTAGCCTTGGTGGTATGCATGATGAAAGCGAGATCAGGGGGCATCGCAAAACGTATATAGGCGCAATGCCGGGTCGTATTCTTCAGTCTATACGGAAAGCAAAATCCTGCAATCCTGTAATCATTTTAGATGAAGTAGATAAAGTGGGAAATGATTTCCGGGGCGATCCTTCGTCTGCATTACTGGAAGTGCTGGATCCGGAGCAAAACCATACTTTTTACGATAACTACCTTGAGCTGGAATATGATTTAAGCAAGGTATTATTTATTGCCACCGCCAATGATTTGCAGCATATTCAGCCTGCATTGAGAGACCGGCTTGAGATCATTGATCTTAATGGGTACGCTGTTGAAGAAAAAGTGCAGATAGCCAAACGTCACCTCCTTCCCAAGCAGAAAGAGCTTCACGGGTTAAAGGGCATGAATATTAAGGTTGCCGATACCGTTCTGGAAAAAATAATTGAAGATTATACCAGGGAAAGCGGGGTGCGTGAATTAGACAGGCAACTGGCTTCCATTATGCGTTCCCAGGCAAAGGAATATGCCATAAAGAATAAACTGAAGCCCACCCTTACAGCCCGTGATATTGAAAAGATATTGGGTAAGCCCAGGTACAGCAACGATTTGTATAAAATAGCCAATATGCCCGGAGTGGCAGTAGGGCTTGCCTGGACCTATGTGGGCGGCGATATATTGTTTATTGAAACCACGCAGAGCGATGGAAAAGGAGAACTAAAGCTTACGGGCAACCTGGGTAATGTAATGAAAGAAAGCGCCACAACCGCGCTAACCTACCTGCAGGCCAATGCCCGCAAATACGGTATAGACCCCGATATGTTTCAAAAAAAGAACATTCATGTGCATGTACCTGAAGGAGCTGTACCTAAAGACGGACCCAGCGCCGGTATTACCATGATGACGGCTATAGCTTCAGCGCTCACCGGGCGTAAAGTAAAGCCTTATTTGGCAATGACCGGTGAAATTACACTTCGCGGACAGGTATTGCCGGTAGGCGGCATAAAAGAAAAGGTACTTGCTGCTAAACGCGCCGGGATGAAAGAGATAGTAATGTGCTGGCAGAATGAAAAGGATGTGCTGGAAATTAATTCTGATTTTATTAAAGGCGTGAAATTTCATTATGTGAAGAATATGCAGCAGGTTTTGGATGTTAGTTTGGTTTAGGGAATTGATATTTGATAACTAATAAAAAAAAATTCATATTTATTTTGTCTGATGGGAACCTTTCTACGTATTTATACGACTATTGTGTAATAGTTACCCTAAATACACCAGACAATGATAAGAATTGTGATTGCTGACGACCATCCTGAAATCAGAAGTGCCTGGTCAATGTTCCTCCGCAGCCACGCTAATATAAACGTGGTAGGAGAATGTACCAATGGTCAGGAAGCGATAGATACGGTGCGGGAATCACAACCCGATATTGTGCTGATGGATATTAATATGAAGCCCATCTCAGGCATTGAAGCTACCAGTAAGTTAGCGGCTGAGTACCCGGGGGTTAAAGTGATTGGTGTATCTTTTCATACTTCACCGGTTTATATAAGAAAAATGTTAGATGCCGGAGCGCGGGGTTATGTTTTTAAATATGCTGTAGCGGAAGACCTGGTAAAAGCGATTGAAGAAGTATATAAAGGCAATATTTTTCTTGGTAAAGGGGTAAAGGATGGAACTAAGTAGTGCGATCGCCGTCTTTTTCTCCATTTCAAGTATCTTTGCACACTTATGAACACTTCGAAAACAGTGGCTTTTCATACGCTGGGTTGCAAACTCAATTTCGCCGAAACTTCTACGCTCTCCCGGATGCTGGAAAATGAAGGGTTTCAGAAAAAATCGTTTGAAGATATTGCCGATGTATATGTAATCAATACCTGTTCTGTTACCGACAATGCCGATAAGGAATGCAGGCAATTGGTACGCCGTATTCAGCGTAAATCTCCTCAGAGCCTGGTAGTTATTACAGGTTGCTATGCCCAGCTAAAACCGAAAGAAATTGCAGCCATAAAGGGAGTAGACCTGGTGCTGGGCGCCGCAGAGAAATTTAATATTGCCACGCATTTAAAAGAATTGTCCAAAGGTGATTCCGCCAGAATATCCAGTTGTGATATAGATGAAATATCCGGCTTCAACAGCTCCTTTTCCGTAAATGACCGTACCCGCACATTTTTAAAAGTGCAGGATGGCTGTAGCTATAATTGCTCTTTTTGTACTATACCTATGGCAAGGGGTAAAAGCAGGAGCGATACCATTGCCAATGTAGTTGCGCATGCCACGGAGCTGGCGGATAGAGGAGTAAAGGAAATTGTATTAACCGGGGTTAATCTCGGCGATTTTGGGCTGAATGAAACAGTAAACGTTTCCGGCGTACGAAGGAATGAAACTTTTTTTGAACTTATACAAAAGCTGGAAAAAGTGGAAGGGATAGAACGCTACCGCATCTCTTCTATAGAACCTAACCTCCTTACCAATGATATTATAGGGTTTGTGGCGGGTAGTAAAAAATTCATGCCGCATTTTCATATACCCCTTCAAAGCGGCAGCAACCACATTCTGGGGCTCATGCGCCGCAGGTATAAAAGAGAGTTGTATGCCGACCGTGTGGCTACTATTAAAGCCCTGATGCCACATTGTTGTATTGGCGCCGATGTTATTGTGGGATCTCCGGGCGAAACGGAAGAAGATTTCAGGACCACATTTGATTTCCTGCACGGGCTCGATGTTTCCTATCTTCATGTATTCACTTACTCCGAAAGGGATAATACCGCTGCACTTTCCATTAAACCTGTGGTGCCGGTGCATACCCGGCATGAGCGCAATAAAACATTACGCAATTTGTCGTATATGAAAATGCAGTACTTCACCGGTCAGCACAGCGGGCAAAGCCGGGAAGTTTTATTTGAGAGCCGGAATAAAGATGGTATGATGGAAGGCTATACGGATAATTATATAAAAATTACCGTGCCTTACCGGGAGGAGATGGTAAACACGGTTACCGCATGGACCATTTAACGGCTATCGCTTATGGCTCTAATACATTTTGTCAGCATTTCTTCCCAAATAAAATAAGCCTTGTCTTGGGCTACGGCGCTGTAAACAGGTATGAATAACAGAACAAAGGAGCCATGTTTCAGTTTTGCCGTGGTAGATGGATGGCGGTAACGGCACTATAAGAACCAATAAATTTTTGCAGCAAAGGTAACAATAACATATTGTGGCGTATTTATCCGGCGGTAGTACAATGGCCTGCTATCACCTTAAAGTGGTATTGATCGTTAGTATAACATTTTGTATTTTTTCGTTTTAAATCATAGAAAACCGGGTAAATATGCCAGTAAAGAAAAGTAAAACCAAAAAAATAGACGATAACAAAAAGGTTGCGGTCGCTAATAGAACAATTGCTAAAAAAGTTCCCTTAAAAAAAGATGCTGCTTTAGCAAAAAGTAAAACTTTAAAGAAGCCGGCTCTTCCTCCCGTTGCAAGCAAGTCTAAAGTATTATATATTGATGCATGTTTTTTCTTTCCGCCGGGCAATGGCGGGTATACAGATAATTACCAGGACGGAAGGTATTCAGCCAATGGTATGTTAGTTGCTCCTGTTTTACTACGGGTGGGCTCCGTTATGAAAAGTGTTACTATTTATTATAAAAATAATACTACGGAAGATATTACCGTATGGATACTGAAGCATCATATTGATCATCATGCTTATTCAGGGGAAGTGGAAGTAACGTATGAAGCATGTCCGCCGGGTACTTCTGCTCCTGATAATTTTTTGCAAAAAGTGATCAACCACTTTGATGCCGGAGGAAAGATACTGGATAAATATATGTATCATATAGAAATTGGGCCAACTATGAAAACGGCTACGCAGGAAAGACTATTGAGAGGTATCCGTATTGTTTATACAGAACCTGTTTAGCAGAAGGGGGGTAGTGTATATAGAAAGTCTGCATAATAAAAAGAGGTTTTGATTAAAAATAATCAAAACCTCTTAAAATGTTGGAGCACTACTTGTTCCGCAAAGCGGAACGGGTTCGAACCGCGGAACTCCTCCGGCTTATGAGCCGGGGTGCGCTGAACTAACAAGCTGCTGTATTAATTTTCTACTTTTCCACTTCTTCACTTGCCGTTCCCTGCTGTATGCTTCATTTTTAGTTTGATATTTTTCTGTATAAATAATTTCCCAGTCATTTGTTTTTCCTGTAAATCCTTTGTGATGAGTATTGTGCCTGCGTAGTCTTTCGGTTACATTATCACCTGTAACGCCGATATAGTATTTGTTGGCAGAACAAGAGTATAGAATGTAGAAAGTCCACATAATAAAAAGAGGTTTTGATTAAAAATAATCAAAACCTCTTAAAATGTGGGAGCACACGGGTTCGAACCGCGGACCCTCTGCTTGTAAGGCAGATGCTCTGAACCAGCTGAGCTATGCTCCCAATATTTTTTAGAACTTTTTTTTTCTTTTACCGGTGGCGGACCCTCCCGCCTGTAAGCGGGATGCTCTGAACCAGCTGAGCTATGCTCCCAATATTTTTTAGAACTTTTTTTTCTTTTACCGGTGGCGGACCCTCCCGCCTGTAAGCGGGATACTCTGAACCAGCTGAGCTATGCTCCCAATATTTTTTAGAACTTTTTTTACCCCTGTTGTAAAGGGAGTGCAAAGATAAGAGATCAATTGTTTTGACAAAATTTTTTTCCGCTTCTGCCATATTAAAAATAAAATAGGCGCAATCAGAACTCTATGGAAATATTCCCAGCTCCGCATAGCTGGTTCCTACTTTATTAATAGCTACTACATAGGCCGCGGTACGCATATCCGGAATGCCGGGATTGTTTTTCCAGGTTTCTACTATTTCTTTTGTTGCGCCCATCATGGTTTCTTCCAGCCCGCTATATACCAGGTCTGCCTCATTCGGGCCATGCATTATAATTTCTCTTTCCCTGGCATTTACCGTTTTCCCTGTCAAGCCCTCCATTTGGTTAAGTATACTGCGGTTCTGATTTTCCGTAAAGCGCTTTTCCATTCTTCCATACCTTACGTGGCTCAGGTTTTTAAGCCACTCAAAATAACTTACAGTTACACCCCCGGCATTAAGATACATATCGGGAACTACCAGCACTCCTTTTTTTATGAATATCTCATCTGCTTCCGGGGTAAGCGGTCCATTCGCCGCTTCTCCTATTATTCTGGCTTTTATTCGTGAAGCATTGTCGCCGTTAATTACATTTTCCAATGCAGCAGGTATTAAAATATCGCATTCCAGTTCCAGCGCGTCATGTGAGTGCAGGATATTGGTAGCGCCTGGAAAATTAAGGATAGTACCTTCTTTCTTCCGGTGTTCGCGTACCTCCTCTTCATTTAATCCATCGGCATTAAAAATGGCACCCTCATATTCTGCCAGCGCAATTACTTTGGCTCCTCCCTCACGAAAAAATTTTGCGGCATGATAGCCAACATTACCTAATCCCTGCACAATTACTTTTTTCCCTTCAATACCTACCGGCAGCCCTGCTTTTTCCATCAGGTCGGGCATTGTGCATATTTCTCTTATGCCATAAAAAACACCCAAACCGGTAGCTTCTCTTCTGCCCCGCACACCACCCTGCGAAACAGGTTTCCCGGTTACACAACCCAATGCATCTATTTCGCCGGGCTTCATACTGGTATACGTATCCAGTATCCACGACATTTCCCTTTCGCCGGTTCCGTAATCCGGCGCAGGAACATCTGTTCCCGGACCTATAAAATTTTTCTTGATCAGTTCATGCGTATAGCGGCGGGTAATTTTTTCCAGTTCATACGGTGTATACTTCTTGGGATCAATATTAATGCCGCCCTTCGCCCCCCCGAATGGAACATTTACAATAGCGCATTTATAGGTCATTAAAGCAGCCAGTGCCATTACCTCATCGAGATTTACGGTGGTGGCAAATCTTATCCCGCCCTTGCAGGGTGTTTTGTGATGTGAATGCTGTACGCGGTAGGCTTTTATTACTTCAATGTTATCACCTATTTTAACAGGAAAATGCATACGGTAAACCGAATTACACAGCTTGATCTGTTCTAATATTCCGGGATCCCAGTTGGTAAATTTTGCTGCTTTATCGAAACTCGCTAAAACAGCGTCAAAGAAACGATACTCCTGGTGAGTAGTCATAGCATAATATTTTGAAGGTATTAATCGGGGTAAGTACTAACGGAAGCGGTGATTTATTGCTTTTTATTTTCCTTTTCCAGGCGGCTTACTTTTCTGTCTATACTGATAAGGAAAAGGAACAATCCCATGAAAATGATAGCAAGTACGGCTACTACTACGTAAATTTTACCATTACTGCGTAACCCGTCTGCCATTTCCACTCTTTCCTGGGCATAGACAAATTGTCCGGTAACAAATAGTATTATAATTAAGAGGAATTTTTTTACAGATGAACTAAGCATGTAAAAGGTTTTTATCTTCTATTTTTCGTAAGCGGGTGATGAGGTTACTGATCCATAGGCCTAGCAATATAAAACCCGGAACGGCGGCCGGCCAGAATATCATCCTCATACGCGTGTCCATGTCTCTGGGGTCAGCACCCGGGTTTCCCATACCACCGGGGTGCAAAGATTCCATCATGCGCGGAATGATCCACAATGCGGGCAGCAGCATGGCGAAAGCGAATATATTGTATACTGCACCTACTCTTGCCCGTTTGTCAATATCTGTAATGGAATTTCTTAAAACAAAGTAAGCTGCATATATCAGCAGGGCTATTGCTGCGCCAATTTGTTTGATATCGTTGCTCCAGGGCTTGCCCCAGGTATAATTGGCCCATACGGCACCTGTTACAATACCAAGTATGCCATATAACATACCTGTGGAGGCATATGAGGTGGCTTTGATATCGCTTAATAAGTCGGGTTTTCGCAAAAAACGGATAGAGTAGTATACAGAGCAGCCGCACAGTGCCATCATTCCAAACCACATGGGCACATGAAAATAAATATTCCGTATGGTTTCATTCAAAATAGCTTTTCTGGGTACTTCCAGCAAAAGTCCGCCAAGCAATACGTAAGTCAATAAAACAATGCAAAGTATCTTCCACCAGGATATCTTCATCCCTTAATTTATTATTTAATGCAGCAAACCTACATCAATTTAACGAATGAACAATGAGTTTAATCTTTCCATAGAAACGGGAAAAGTATAACTGCCATTACCATAACCAGCGTGTCTAACCCGCAAAGCAGCCAAACCATATCAGATAAAGCGCCAGCCTGGAATGCCTCACCCATACCCGCTTTGGAAATGCGCATAAGTAACAGCAATTGCGGAATGATGATTGGGAAACCCATGATTGCCATTAAAGAAGCCTGTTGCTGCGCTTTTGCCGCAATGGCAGCCAGCATGGTAAATACAAGGCTCAGGCTTACCGATCCGATACATACTATGCCGGTAAATTGCCAGAAATTTACCAGTGGGTTGCCCAGGAGCGCACGAAAAAGTACCAGGCTGATTAAACTCATCAGCAGCATGATGAAGGTATTGTAGAGCAACTTGGCAATAATAAAATGCTGCGCTCCCGCAATGGCGTAAAAATACAGCATCCTTCCTTTGGTTTCCTGCAAAAAGCTTTTCGCTACCGCGTTTACGCAGATAAACAACTGGATGATCCAGAATAATCCGTTCCATACATCGCTCTCGGGTTGTTGTATGGCCAGGTATAGTACAAATATAGACGAAGCTACATACAGCAGAACGCCGTAAAAAGTATATTGCTGTCTTAGTTCAAGCAGTATATCCTTTTTTAGCAGGGTAAAAATGTGGGGCAAGGTATTCACTGGTTAAATTTCTGGTTTTGATTAATTATTGGGGAAGGGCTATGCAATATTGAAATCCCACCGTCAAAAGTGGGTAATTATTTTTTATTCTTCCATATTATAGCAATGGCGGCATCTTGGCTCGTAAATATTGCTTTCACCTATTATTATCTGTGCCTCACCCTCACCGGAAGTTTTGCGATAGGAGTAATTGGCTATATTACCACAGCGCGCACATATAGCATGAAGTTTGGTGATATATTCTGCCGTAGCAAGCAAACCAGGCACTTGTCCGAAGGGTTTGCCCGCATAATCCATATCTAATCCGGCAACAATTACTCTTATTCCCTGCAAAGCCAACTGGTTGCAAACAACTAAGATGTCATCATCAAAAAACTGTATTTCGTCAATGCCAATTACATCTGTTTTATGTACAAAAGATAATATAGACGCGGCGTTTTCAACCGGCGTTGATAAAATAGCGTTCTCATCATGTGACACGATTTGTTGTTCATGATACCGCTTATCAATAGACGGCTTAAATATTGCTACTTTCATATTGGCGATCCTGGCACGCTTTAGCCGCCTGATCAACTCTTCTGTTTTTCCGCTGAACATGGAGCCGCATATCACTTCTATCCATCCGCGTCTTTCTCCTTTTGTGTATGGCTCGGTAAACATTTATGATTATTTTGTGGCAAGGTGTTTGTAACTTCACCGGAATTTATGTATTATCTATTTATAATTTAAAACAAACGCTCAAAAATACCATATTCAAATGGAACGTATCGGCGTTTTAATAAACAAATTACAGGAGCTCTACCGGCAAAATGCCCCCACAGAGCAAATTATTCATGTAGTGCAGATGTTACAAACGGAACTATTCCTGCTCAAACAGCAGCACCATGCACCCGAACGTAAAAAAATTGCAGTAATGATGCCGGGTGGTGTAACTGTTGCAGTAACAGAGCAACCTTCCACTATAGTAAACAATGATTCCTTAAAAGAAAGTGATGAATCGAATGTAGTACCTGAGGAAGAGATACCGGAAATTGCCCTGCCTTCAAAAAACGGATCAAAACATAAGGAAACTATAACCACTCCCCGGTTTAATGTGCTGGAGGAAGTACCCACCCTGGCTCACCAGCCACAGGTAAAAGAAATTAATGAAGTAATAGGCAGAACAGAACCCTCTATTAACGAAAGATTATACGAACGGAGAACGGAGCTGGGTGAAAAATTAAAAGAAGAACCACTGAAGGATATTAAGAAGGCAGTGGGGGTAAACGATCGCTTTATTTTCATCAGCGAACTTTTTCGCGGAGACGAAGATATGTATGAACGGTCACTTAAGACCATTAACCGTTTTACTATTTACCCCGAAGCAGAGTTCTGGATACTGCGCGAACTGAAACTGAAATTAGGATGGAATGAGGAACATCCGGCGGTAAAGCAATTTGATCAGTTGGTGAGAAGGCGGTTTTTATAAATATACTCCAGTATACGGTCCGTGGCGCCGGCATTGGCATATACATATTGTTTCGCACAATCTCCGCTTGCTTTCAGCAAAGTCTCATCATTCCATAATTTATTGAGTTCGGTTTCTAATTCCAGCGCGTTTTCTATACTAACAGCTCCGCCTGCTTCTTCCATTTCCACCGCTTCAAAATGCCGTTGGTATACCGGCCCGAAAAAAACCGGTTTCCCGTACACCGCGGCTTCCAGTATATTGTGAAGCCCCGAATCGCCAAACCCGCCACCTACATAAGTAATATCGGCATATTTATATAAACGGGAAAGCATGCCTATATTATCAATAATCAGGGTATTGGTTACCGTTGTATCACTGGTTGATCCATCAATTGCATTATTGTTGGAAACTTTGGCCTGCAATACCGAAAAAAGTACCGAATGCGGAAATTCTTTTTGCAGCTCTTTTATATTCTCTTCATCCACCTCATGAGGCGCTACTATAAATCGCATATCCGGGTTCACTTTAATATAGTGCATCAGCTCTTCTTCATCTGCCGTCCATGTACTTCCCGCAACCAATACCCTGTGTCCACGGCAAAATGCTTCAACCGGGGCAAGAGGTTCAAAAGCCTCCGCAATTTCAATTACCCGGTCGAAACGGGTATCGCCCGCTACTGTTACATTTTGTTCAAAGCCTTCCGCCTGCAAAAAACGGGCAGATCGTTCGGTTTGCACAAAAAAGTGAGTGAAGCAACTAAAAAGTTTTTTACGGTATACCCTGTACAATGGGTTATTATTTAATATAGTACCCGATATCAGCAGAAGTGGAATCTTTTTTCTTTTTAATTCTTCCAGATAATGCAGCCAGAATTCGTACCTCACCCATAACACCAGCATGGGATTAATCTGCTTAATAAAATTCCGGGCATTGGAAAGGGTATCTAAGGGAAGGTACAATACGGCATCTGCGCCTTTATAGTTCTTCCTGATCTCATAACCCGATGGAGAAAAAAAAGTAATGATCACTTTTGATTGCGAACTCCTGCGCCTTATTTTCTCTAAAACAGGTCTTCCCTGCTCAAATTCACCTAAAGATGCGCAATGCATCCATATGACAGGCCTGTTATCATGGGGTAAATTTTCCAGTATTTTGGGTAGTTTTTCAAAAAAATCTTTTCGCCCGTTGATCCATTGCTTCGCTTTGGGATTCCATTGCGCAACGAGTTTCATGGCAAAACCGTATAGCCTGATAAACAGATTGTAAAATGTTGTAACCACGCTTATAATGATTAAAATAGGTTACAAAACTAATACCTATTGCTTATCCTCTGCATATTTTACTATTTTTGCACCCATTTATAAAAAGAAGAATATATGCGGCCTATTCAGATGGTAGATCTTAAGCAACAGTATGAACACATCAAACCGGAGGTGGATGCGGCTATTCACAGTGTGCTGGACAGTTGTGCTTTTATTAATGGAAAGCCCGTTCAGGATTTCGCAAAGCATCTGTCGGCATATTCAGGATCAAAACACGTAATACCCTGCGCTAACGGTACCGATGCACTCCAAATTGCTTTAATGGCACTGGGGCTGCAGCCGGGAGATGAAGTGATTACCCCTTCCTTTACTTATATTGCTACCACTGAAGTGATTGCTTTGCTGCGGTTAAAACCCGTGTTTGTTGAAGTGGATACGCAAACCTTTTGTATATCGCCGGAAGCCATTGAAAAAGCCATTACCCCCAAAACCAGGGCTATAGTACCGGTACACTTGTATGGACAGTCTGCCAATATGGAAGCCATCATGCAGATAGCTGAAAAACATAACCTGTATGTAATAGAAGACAATGCGCAGGCAATTGGCTGTAATTATACCTTTAGTAACGGCATAAAAAAGAAAACGGGTACTATTGGCACTATTGGCTGTACTTCATTTTTCCCTTCCAAAAATTTGGGTTGTTATGGCGATGGAGGCGCCATATTTACGAATGATGACCAGTTGGCGGAACAGTTAAAAATGATTGCCAATCACGGGCAGAAGATAAAATATTATCACGAAGTGGTGGGCTGCAATTCAAGACTCGATACCTTACAGGCTGCCATATTGAATATTAAGCTTAAAAAGTTAGATGAATATATTGCGGCCAGGCAAAAAGCTGCCGCTTACTATGATAAGGCATTCGCGGGACATTCAAAAATTAGCACTCCCTTTGTAGCATCCTATACGAATCATGTTTTTCACCAGTATACATTAATCTTAGATAATGTAAACAGGGATGAGCTTAATAAATACCTGGCAGAACACCAGGTTCCCTCCATGATTTACTACCCTGTGCCTGCCCACCGGCAAAAAATGTTTGAAGCCTTTGGCGGGGGCGCTTACCAGTTGCCTCAAACAGACTGGCTAACGGAAAGGGTTATTTCCCTGCCTATACATACGGAATTAGACCAAGACCAGCTTGCTTTCATTACACAAAAAGTATTAGCGTACATTAATAAATAAATTCACACTTCAATGAAAATTGCTGTAGTAGGAACAGGGTATGTTGGATTGGTTACAGGAACCTGTTTTGCCGAAACCGGAAATGCGGTGACCTGCATAGATATTGATAAAGCCAAAGTAGACAAATTATCTGCCGGGGAAATTACCATATATGAGCCCGGACTGGAGAAAATTTTCCTCCGGAATCTTAAAGAAGGGCGTTTGCATTTTACTACCAATCTGTCTCAGGGTGTTGAAGATGCCGAAGTTGTTTTTTTAGCGTTGCCAACGCCTCCGGGAGAAGATGGATCGGCTGATTTAAAATATATACTGGGTGTTGCCAAAGATATGGGCAAAATAATACAGCCGGGTCAATACAAGGTTATTGTAGATAAAAGCACCGTTCCTGTTGGAACCGCCGGGCAGGTAGAAGAGGCTATAATAGAAAGCGCCGGCGGAGTAATTACCAGTGGAGACAGAGACGCATTAGCAGGCGCTTTTGATGTGGTGTCTAATCCCGAATTTTTAAGGGAAGGCGTAGCTGTGGATGATTTTATGAAGCCCGACAGGGTAGTAATAGGGGCATCATCGGAAAAAGCGAAGAAAGTAATGACCGATTTATATGCTCCTTTTGTGCGCCAGGGTAACCCTGTTATCTTTATGGATAAGCGCTCTGCGGAACTCACTAAATATGCGGCAAATTCTTTTCTTGCCACTAAAATATCTTTTATGAATGAAATAGCCCAGTTGTGCGAAAAGCTGGGAGCAGATGTGGATATGGTGCGGCGTGGCATAGGAAGCGATGACAGGATCGGCAAACGGTTTTTATTTCCCGGCATCGGGTATGGCGGAAGCTGCTTTCCGAAAGATGTGCAGGCATTGGTAAAAAGCGCTGAAGATGTTAGCTACGATTTTAAAATACTGAATGCTGTAATGGAGGTGAACCAAAAACAAAAGCTGCATTTGGTATCTAAAATAAAGAAGTATTTTAATAACGACCTGAAAGGTAAAAAAATTGCATTATGGGGATTGGCCTTTAAGCCTAATACCGATGACATCAGGGAAGCGCCTGCGCTGGAAATTATTGATGCGTTACTGAAAGAAGGCGTAACGGTGGTGGCATATGATCCGGAAGCCATGAACAATGTGAAGCAACTGGTGGGCGACAAAATTACTTTCTCCGGTAATCAGTATGATTGTTTAAAAGATGCCGATGCTTTGGTAATTGCCACGGAATGGAATGAGTTCAGAACCCCGGATTTCCTGAAAATTGTATCTAATTTGAAACGGAAAGTAATTTTTGACGGCAGGAACCTGTTTGATGTGAACGCCATCAGGGAACTGGGATTTTATTATGAAAGTATAGGGCGCCCGGTAGTTGCTCAATAAATAAAAATAAAAATGAAAAAAAGAATATTGATAACAGGTGCGGCAGGGTTTTTAGGCTCACATCTTTGTTACAGGTTCATCAATGATGGCTATCATGTTATTGGTATGGATAACCTGATTACGGGTGACCTGAGGAACATTGAATCCTTGTTTGCGTTGGAACAATTTGAGTTTTATCACCATGATATCTCAAAATTCATTCACGTTCCCGGGCCTGTAGATTATATTCTTCATTTTGCATCCCCGGCAAGCCCCATTGACTATCTTAAAATTCCCATCCAAACCTTAAAAGTAGGTTCGCTGGGTACGCATAACTGCCTGGGACTGGCTAAAGCAAAAGGGGCAAGGATATTAGTGGCTTCCACTTCTGAAGTATATGGTGATCCGTTAGTGCATCCGCAAACGGAAGATTACTGGGGAAATGTAAACCCTGTTGGACCGCGCGGCGTATACGATGAAGCCAAACGGTTCCAGGAAGCTATAACAATGGCTTACCATACTTTTCACCATGTTGAAACCAGGATCGTTCGTATTTTTAATACTTACGGACCACGCATGCGCCTCAACGATGGGAGAGCCTTGCCGGCATTCATTGGACAGGCTTTGCGTGGCGAAGACCTTACCGTATTTGGCGATGGCTCGCAAACCCGTTCTTTCTGCTATGTGGATGATCTTATTGAAGGCATTTGCCGCTTACTATACAGCGATTATGTTTATCCTGTAAATATTGGAAATCCCGATGAGATCAGCCTCAAAGAATTTGCTGAAGAAATAATTAAACTTACGGCAACGCATCAGAAAATTGTATATAAACCGTTACCTACAGACGACCCTAAGCAACGGCGCCCCGATATTACCCGCGCAAAAGAAATATTGGGCTGGGAACCTAAAGTGAATCGTGCGGAGGGATTGAAAATTACCTGCGAATACTTCAAATCTTTACCCAAAGAAGAATTATATAAACTACCCAAAGAATTTAAAAAGTAACATTTATGTTAATCTACCAGGATATTATTGACAAAAAAGCAAAATTGGCCGTAATAGGATTAGGCTATGTAGGATTACCTATTGCACTTGAATTTGCAAAAAAAGTGAGTGTAATTGGTTTTGATATCAATGCCAAACGCATTGATATGATGAAGCAGTCCATTGATCCGAGTAATGAACTGGAGACCTCTGCTTTTGAAGGATGTGATATTGAATTTACCAATTCACTGGACGTATTGCGGGAAGCCAAGTTTTTTATTGTTGCTGTTCCTACACCTGTTGATGATCATAATGTGCCCGATCTTTTGCCGGTAAAAAAAGCTTCCGAAACGATTGGTAAAGTAATAAAAGCAGGAGATTATGTGGTATATGAATCTACCGTATACCCGGGCTGCACGGAAGAAGACTGCCTCCCTATTATTGAAGCGCTCAGTGGTTTGAAATTGAATGTTGACTTTAAATTAGGTTATTCACCCGAACGGATTAACCCGGGAGATAAAGAGCATACTCTTTCCCGGATTATTAAAGTAGTATCGGGTTCTGATGCTGAATCGCTGGAAGAAATTGCAAAAACGTATGAAATTGTGGTTAAGGCGGGGGTGCATAAAGCGTCTTCCATAAAAGTTGCGGAAGCGGCAAAGATTATTGAAAATACACAGCGGGATCTGAACATCGCCTTAATGAATGAGCTGTCTATTATTTTTGATATGGTAGGCATCAATACCTACGAAGTGCTGGAAGCGGCAGGCACCAAATGGAATTTCCTAAAATTTCAGCCGGGACTGGTAGGCGGGCATTGCATTGGCGTAGATCCCTATTATCTTACCTACAAATCCAGTGAGCTGGGGTATGAATCACGGGTAATATTGGCCGGACGTGTAATTAATGATGGGATGCCATTGTACGTGGCAAAAAAAATAGTGCAGCATATCATTAAACATGCTAAAGAAGCCACAGGTGCAAGAGTACTGATTATGGGTGCAACATTTAAAGAAAATGTAAGTGATATACGGAACTCGAAGATCATTGATATGGTAAAAGAGCTGAGGGCGTTTTCATTAAATGTAGATATTGTTGACCCCTATGCCGACAATACGGAACTGCAGCATGAATATGGTTTTCCGCTTTCGCCCGCTGTAGGCAAAAATTATGATGCTGTTATACTGGGCGTTCCGCATAACGAATATAAAAACTTAACGGAAGAGTACTTGCTTGACATCACCAATCCTGACGCTATTTTTGCGGACCTGAAAGGCTTATACAGAAATAAATTTAAGAATCTCAAATACTGGAGTTTGTAATGGCGGAGTATATAAAAACCATTGCTGTAACAGGAGGCGCAGGTTTTATAGGCTCCCATGTTATCAGGTTATTTGTAAAGAAATATCCTGCATATCGCATAGTAAATGTTGACGTGCTTACCTATGCCGGCAACCTGGAAAACCTGAAAGATATTGATCAGCTACCCAATTATATTTTTGAGCATGCAGATATTTGTAATGAACAACAAATTGATGAGCTGTTCCGGAAGTATGCTTTTGATGCTGTAATACATTTGGCTGCTGAAAGCCATGTTGACCGTTCTATAATGGATCCACTCGGGTTTGTAAGGACGAATGTAATGGGTACTGCGGTATTGTTAAATACCTGTCGTAAATACTGGAATAACAACTATCGCGACAAACTGTTTTATCACGTTTCTACGGATGAAGTATATGGTTCATTAGGTGAAACCGGCTTTTTTACGGAAGAAACGCCCTATGATCCCCGTTCACCCTATTCCGCTTCCAAGGCATCTTCCGATCATATGGTAATGGCCTATTATCATACCTATAACCTGCCGGTAGTCATATCTAATTGTTCCAATAATTACGGATCGCATCATTTTCCCGAAAAGCTGATCCCCTTAATGATCAACAATATTAAGCATAATAAGCCCCTTCCTGTGTATGGAAAAGGTGAAAACGTGAGAGACTGGCTATGGGTGGAAGATCATGCAGGAGCCATAGATATTATTTTTCATAAAGGCAGAACCGGAGAAACCTATAATATTGGCGGTTATAACGAATGGAAAAATATAGACCTTGTTAAGCTGCTGTGTGCTATAATGGACACAAAGTTAGGCCGGACCACAGGCCAATCGGCGCAACTGATTACCTATGTAAAAGACCGCTCCGGTCACGACCTGCGTTATGCTATAGATGCTGCAAAACTGAATAAAGAATTAGGATGGAAACCCTCGCTGCAATTTGAAGAAGGGTTGGAGAAAACAGTAGACTGGTACCTGCAGAATGAGGAATGGATCAGCCACGTTACTTCCGGCCAATATCAGCAGTTTTATGCAGAGCAGTATGTAAAACGATAAAGGAACATTCGTATCTTCACGGGCATTAAACAGCGTATGGTATGCTGTGATAATACAATTAAATTCTAATGCCGTTTATAAAAACCGATTTCCCCGGCCTTCTTATATTTCAGCCTGTTGTATTTGAGGATGCAAGAGGGTATTTCTTTGAAAGTTATAATCAAAATATTTTTCAAAAGGAAAATCTGGGTTATCAATGGATCCAGGATAATCAATCCTACTCGCGCTATGGCGTGATCAGGGGGTTACATTATCAAAATCCTCCCAAAGCCCAAACAAAACTTGTGCGCGCGCTGGAAGGGAAAATATTAGACATAGCAGTAGATATACGAAAGGGATCTCCCACCTATGGCAAAGCATACAGCATAGAACTTTCCGCCGAAAATAAACTGCAATTGCTTATCCCCGCTGGTTTTGCCCATGGCTTTTCGGTATTAAGTGAAAATGCTACTGTGCTCTACAAGTGCGATAATCTGTATGACAAAGCATCAGAAGGAAGTATTGCTTACAACGATCCTTCTTTACATATTGACTGGAAAATTCCGCCCGGTAAAATCATTTTGTCTGAAAAAGATATTACACATCCCCCGTTTAAGACTTGTAACAATCATTTTGTATTTGAAGGATAATTTCTATTCATGCAAAAGCCTAAAATACTTATAACTGGCGCCGGAGGCCAATTGGCAAAGTCAATAGCGGGTATAGCGGACCGTTACCCTCGTTTTGAATTTGTTTTTCTAACAAAAGCAGCTCTGCCGCTTGACGATAGGGCTAAAATGGAAGCCGTTTTTGAAGCTGTTCAACCGCAGTTTTGTATTAACTGTGCGGCATACACAGCCGTTGATAAAGCCGAATCAGGTAAAGAAAGCGCTTTCCTTATCAATGCGGAAGCTGTTAAGGAACTTGCAAAAACCTGTGCAGGCTGGCGGTCGAAGCTTATACATATTTCTACCGATTATGTTTTTAACGGATTGTCTTCTGTTCCTTATAAAGAAAGCGATCCGGTTGATCCCATAAACATATATGGCGCTTCCAAGGCAAAAGGGGAGGCGTTAGCGATAGCGTATGATCCTGAAACTATAATCATACGCACAGCCTGGGTATATAGTGAATATGGAAGCAACTTTGTAAAAACCATGATACGCTTAATGAAAGAAAAAGAGCAGTTGAACATAGTGAATGACCAGGTAGGTTCTCCTACATATGCGCCCGATCTTGCTCATGTCATTATGAAAATAATAAGCAGTACACATTGGCTTCCCGGTATTTATCATTATTGCAATGAAGGCAGGATCAGTTGGTACGATTTTGCGGTGGCTATAAAAGAAATGACCGGCGCCGGTTGCTTTTTGCATCCGGTACCCGCTACCGCGTATCCCACGCCCGCTAAACGGCCTGCTTATTCATTGCTGGATACCTCAAAGATCAGGGAAAAGTATGGCGTAAGTATACCCTTGTGGAACGACAGTCTTAAAAAGTGCATACATCATCTGCAGCAGGGGTAAGCAATGAGGTTATCATAAATCTTCCAGGAACTGCGAATGGATATATGCGGCTACGGCTGTCATATTTTTTGTGCTTTCATAAACAGCCAGTTGCCGGTCGGCTCCTGTACCGGTTTCAATTATCTTTTGTACAATCGCAAGCCGGTGTCTCGATCCCAGGTGATCTACCATATCATCTACAAAGTCAAGAAGTTCATAAATCAGTACCCTGGTATTTACTTCTTCTTCTTTGCCAAAATCAATCAGGTGCCCGTCTAACCCATAGCGGCTGGCACGCCATTTATTTTCGTTTACCAATGCCCGTGAGTACTGTATGAAATTCATATTTTCCATCCGGAGCTTATACAGTTTAGCGCAGATGGCCTGGAACAGAGCCGTAATAGCTATTGTTTCATCTGCGGTTAACGGCACATCACAAATGCGGAATTCAACGGTGTTAAAAAAAGGATGAACACGCAGGTCCCACCATATTTTTTTGGCATTGTCAATACAATTGGTTTTGATCAGCAGGTTTACATAATTGTCATAAGCTTCAATACTTTCAAAATAGTCGGGTATGCCTGTGCGTGGAAATTTGTCAAATACCTTTGTCCGGTATGATTTAAAGCCCGTATATCTTCCCTCCCAGAAAGGTGAGTTGGTGCTGAGCGCGAACACATGCGGTAAAAAATACCTGGCCGAATTGGCGATATGTATAGCCATCCTCCGGCTTTCCATACCTACATGCACGTGCAAACCAAAAATAAGATTGCTACGGGCGGCATCCTGCATTTCATTTACAATTTTCTGATAGCGTATATTGTCTGTAATTAATTGTCTTTCCCATAAGCTAAAAGGATGAGTGCCTGAAGCACCCATTCCAAAACCGAGTTCACCTGCAATGCCGGCAATGGTTTTACGTAAAAGCCTCACATCGTTATATGCGGCATCTATATCTTCACATACATCCGTGCCTACTTCTACCACTGCCTGGTGCATTTCTGCCTTTACTTTGTCTTTTATGATCTTTTGCCCTTCAGATACAATTTTTTGTTCGTGACTTTTCAGTTCAAAAGTTTCAGGATCAATTACCATGTACTCTTCTTCCACGCCCAGCGTAAATTGTTTATAATTCAGATTAGCCATATGGTTGATTTCATTTAGTGCGGTCAGAGAACGGGAAGTAATAATTATTAATTCAATAAAACATAAATATAATCCCGAGCTATCCTGGTTTAAGTGTCAAAATCCAAACCGGTCAATATCAAATCCTAAATTATATCAGTGGCTGCTTTTCTATACTCCGTTTCACATATTCTCCCCAGGTAAGGTTATCTTTTCCCCCGCTGCTGTTTTGCGCCCGCTCTATAGCATAATTAGCAGATGTTTCTACAACCCATTCAAAATTCTCTTCACCCACACTGGTTATCTCCGCATCGGGAGCAGGATTGCAGAAATCAATGGCATAGGGGATACCGTTGCGGATTGCCAGTTCTACGGTATTAAAGTCGTACCCCAGGTATTTATTAATTCGTAAAACAATGGCTTCCATAAGCTGGTATCGCTCCGGCGAAGGCTTAAAACTGCTCGTGTACCGGAGATGATGCGGGTTGCGGGGTTCATAAGGCATGATGCGTACATGCTTGCCGCCAATACAATAACACCGGTAATATTCATCAAATACAATTTCTTCCTGCAATAGCATTACCAGTTCGCCTGTTTCACTGTGCTTGTCAAAAAAATCTTCCATATTTTCTAACCGGTACACATTTTTCCATCCGCCTCCCGCAAAAGGCTTCATATAAGCGGGAAATCCAACATATTTAAAAATACCTTCCCAGTCTAAAGGAAAGGAAAGGTTGGCGAACGATTCGTTTGATGTATCGGCCGGTAAATCTCTTGAGGGCAGGATAACTGTTTTGGGTACCGGCACATCAATTTTTGTAGCCAGCGCGTTGTTAAAAAACTTTTCATCAGCGCTCCACCAAAATGGATTATTAATAACCGCGGTGCCGCTGATAGCCGCATTTTTAAGAAAAGCGCGGTAAAAAGGAACATCCTGCGATATGCGGTCAATAATTACCGTATATCCGCTTGGCTCACCCTGTACTACTTTACTGATGGATACTGACTCTGCAATAATACCATCAGCCCCTTTGCGGTTGATCCGTTCTACAAAAGCGTTGGGGAAGGATCTTTCTTTGCCGTGCAGAATTCCGATTTTCTTCATACTGTTTTTTTTCTCCGTGCAGCATCGCCCGGGCATTTATTAAAAGATTTTAAGTGCTTGTAAGATAACTAAAAACTATTTTACCGGATCAAATTATCTTTAAATCTTTCCGTTATATTTGGTGCTGATGGCGCTTGTAAATCAAACAATAGTAGCTGTAAAAAAATATGTTCTCCCGTCCCGCTTTCTCCGGCGGGATGTGCGTATTGATTTCTTTATACCTGTTATGTCTGCTAAGGAAAATGAAATGAGTTTATTGCTCATTAATGATGGACAGGATATGGAAGAACTGGGGCTGGTGGATTTGCTTGCGGGGTTGTACCGGAAAAATGAAATCCGGCCGCTGCTTTGCGTGGGGGTACACTGTGGAGATGACAGGAAGAATGAATATGGAACAGCGGCCGTAAAAGATTATAAGGGAAGAGGTGCTAAGGCGGGATTATATACGCAGTTCATTTTGGATGAACTATTTCCTTTTATCACCGCCGAAAGTGGTATAACTGTATTTAAAGAAAAATCATTTGCGGGTTTTTCACTGGGCGGCTTATCTGCCCTGGATATTATATGGAATCACCCGGAATCATTTGTAAAAGCCGGCGTTTTCAGCGGATCGTTCTGGTGGAGAACAAGGGGGCTTGATGAAGGATATATAGAAGATACAGATCGCATTATGCATGCACAGATAAGAAAAGGAAATTATTCCCCCTGGCTTAAATTTTTTTTCGAAACCGGCACGCTTGATGAAACGGAAGACCGGAATAAGAACGGCATCATTGATTCTATTGACGATACAATTGGATTGATAGCAGAACTGGAACATAAAGGCTACAACAGGCTTACCGATATTAAATACCTTGAACTGACAGATGGCAGGCATGACGTGGCTACCTGGGCTAAGGCCATGCCGGAGTTTTTAAAATGGGGGTGGGGAAAAGGAATGTGAAAATATAAATGTGGAAACCTGCCCAAAATGGTAATGCATAATCGAGTGGCCCCGAATTCGTAACTTTGCCAAAATTTTGCAGATGTTCAATACTATTGAAAGTGCGATTGAAGATATAAAGAACGGTAAGCTGGTAATTGTAGTGGATGATGAGGATCGTGAAAATGAAGGAGACTTCATTACTGCCGCCGCAAACGCTACGCCTGAGATCATTAACTTTATGACCAAATACGGGCGGGGACTGGTTTGTGCGCCATTAACCGAAGAAAGATGCATGGAATTGAACCTCGATTTGATGGTGCTTAGTAATACTTCCCTGCATGAAACACCTTTTACCGTGTCGGTTGATCTTTTAGGATATGGATGTACAACGGGTGTTTCTGCTCACGATCGTTCTAAAACAATCAAAGCCCTCATTAATCCTCGAACAAAACCGTCTGAATTAGGCCGTCCGGGACATGTGTTTCCGTTAAAAGCCAAAGCTGGCGGCGTTTTAAGACGTGCAGGCCATACCGAAGCAACCATTGACCTGGCGCGCCTGGCCGGTTTTGATGCTCCTTATGGGGGAGTACTGGTAGAGATTATGAATGATGATGGTTCTATGGCAAGATTGCCGGAATTGCAGGAGATAGCAAAGAAGTTTGATCTTAAGCTAATTACGATTAAAGACCTGATAGAATACCGGTTAAAAGCAGATTCGCTGATTGAAGAAATTGTTAGGGTGGATATGCCCACTAAATATGGTTATTTTAAACTTATTATTTTCCGGGAGAGGAACAATCCTTCCAGTGGTGAGCATATGGCTTTGGTGAAAGGAGAATGGCAAAAAGATGAGCCTGTACTGGTTCGTGTGCACTCTTCCTGTTTTACCGGCGATATACTGGGCTCTATGCGCTGCGATTGTGGCGAACAACTGCATGAAGCCATGAAAATGGTAGAAAAAGAAGGTAAAGGCGTAGTATTATATATGAACCAGGAAGGGAGGGGAATAGGACTGGTAAACAAATTGAAAGCATACAAACTGCAGGAAGAAGGAATGGATACAGTGGAGGCCAACCTGCACCTTGGATTTAAAATGGATGAAAGAGATTATGGAGTGGGCGCTCAAATTCTGCGCTCTCTTGGTATTAATAAAATGAGGCTGATAAGCAACAACCCGCGTAAAAGAGTGGGTTTGGTGGGTTATGGACTGGATATTGTTGAAAATGTTCCTTTGCAAATTCACCCTAATCCACATAATGAAAAATACCTTAGAACCAAAAGAGATAAACTGGGACATGAGATATTGGGTGGATAATAAAGCGGGTATTATAACAGCCGTTTATCTATGGGGATAATCCGCTTATATGCTATTTTTATTTTTCCGAAATCTTTGTGATTGGGATTGATAAGCAAGTTGTTGTCTTCTGGCATAATAGCCGAAGGCAGTTGTATTGCGAGGTATTGATTTCTTTGAATAAAATGATCCCCGATGATCGCCAGGGAACCGGGCGGTGGATTCACATACCAGCTTTCAGGCAGGTCTTTAATTGCTATAGTAAGAATATTATTTTCCGGAATTTCGAGGCAAAGCATGCAATAATCTTCTAAGGGTATGCCCGCAAGGTGTACTACGCTTTCCAGCAATGCCAATGAAGGTGTTGCGGCAGTATATAAAATATAGGTTCCCTTGCTGTGCCACCGCCCCGAATAGCTGGCTGCACCGGTGCCTTTCAAATCGTCTATATACATGCATTTGCTGATACGGTATACGCTTCTCATCAGGCAAAAATTCCATGTTCAATTCTTCCCAGCTCATTCATTAACAGGTCTATCCCCAGGGAAGTATCTAAAAACTCTTTGGGTTTTTTATTACCTAAAGCTACTATGCTGCTGTTCATCCATTGTTTGAAGCCCTCCATATTGCCAAAAACATCTTCCCCGCGGCTGTATAATTTAGCCAGTTCTATGATTCTTTCCGATTGCTCAGGATTTAGCTTTTGCTTTGCTGTATACCTTCTGAGCGTTCTGTCTGAAGTTCTGATAATGGTTGATATTTCAGCTACCGTAAGACCAGTATTTTCCATAAGGTGATCAAGAGCTTTTCTGGGAACGCCTTCCCGGATAATACCGATAAAATCTGCATTATTTCGGATAGGGGAGTGTGTTGTTTGGCCTGGTATACCCAACAGTTGCAGAACCCCCCGAACCAGGCTAAGAAACGGGCTGGAGGGGGCAACCGCACCATAGGGAACTGCCGGATCCTCTAATATATTTAAAGGCAAATCTTCTTCTATATTATACTTTTTAGCCAACCTATTATTTGTCCCAAATTTACGGTCATTTGTCCGGGTTTTCAAATTTTTTTTCATTTTTTTTATCCTCCTTATTTTTTTCTTATATCCTGTTAAAAACATCCTGCGGGTTGGTAAGGATGCCAAAGCCGGCAGTGAGTAGTATGAATATCCAGAACAAAAGAAAAAGTATGGAGGGAATGAGCCCAATAATAGCACATAATCTTCCTGTACGCAAATTGCTGTACGATGAAGCGGTATACCACTCAGGATTAGACTGGTACAATTGGGTGTCTTTACTGTACAGGATCAGTGCTATTATGGAACATACTACACCGGGAATACCGTAGCAGCAGCAGCCGATAATGGAAATAATACCAAGCACCAGTACTGCGGATGCGTTGGGTAGTGAGCGTTGCGATTGGGGGGCAAATAAGGAACTGTCCTGCGGAGTCATTTAATGAAGAATTTGATGCGTATAAATTTTGTAAATGTAATGTGCTGTAATGATACTTGCAACCGCTGCCTGCATTACAATAATGTTTTTTGCACCGCCGGAAAATTTATATTTCAGGTGAAGCACGGCATAGGCAATCAGGATCATCAGTGGTAGTAAGGCTGGATATAATTGCAAAGAAGAGAACAAATCTCCTTTAAACAACGCAAGCAGGCTGCGTTGCATGCCACAGCCCGGGCATTCCATATTCCAGTATTTTACCAACGGGCAGGTAAACATATGCGCTTCCAGCCATTGCACCCAGGCATTCAATGCAATCGGGGGCGTCATCATTGCTGCACTTCTAAAAATGTTTTCAACAAAGCCTTCATGTTATTCTGTTGATTAACCTTATATCATAATCTGCCATATATACTTTTTACCCCATTTACCCCAGCGCTTAAGGCTATCCTGTATCGTCTTCTCCATGCCGGAGTAATTGGTGGTTTTACCCTTTTTAGGGGGAGCAATGGCCGCTTCTTTTACTTCTTCAAGCTGCACTTTGGTAGCGTACCAGTTGGTATACAGCCTGGGTATAACAATACCGAGGATCATCCCGGGTAACCCCTGGAAAGATTCCGGGCCGCCAACTGAAACAATTTCATCGGTGTAAAAAGCTACCACAAATACGGAGTCCATAATAACTGTAAAAGCTCTCCTGCATTCAAAGCCGGCTATCTTACGGGTATCTTTTGTAAGATGCCACTGGTACTTGCGTAAACTGTCCTGTATAAGAAAAGACTCATCAAACACCTGTTTGGCTGCTACGGTTCTTTGATTTGCAAAATCGGTATATACCATATTAGATGAGGCCGGGCCTTCACCAAAAGGACTGGGCTTTTCATTGCTTTCACGCCCGGGCGCATACAACGTCTTGTCTCCGGAAAATACCAGGTTGAAATAGGTGTGCTTAAACTCCGGTGTTTGCTTTTTAAGGGTTGTAGCCCAGCCATCATCGCCCAGGTCCATTTGCTTGTGCTGGTTAACGGTTTTTTCAAACTCAATCTTCCCTTTCAGAATAAATTGTGCGTTTGATATCTGCACTATGCCCAGTAATATTGACAAAATGATACTGCTGTTTCGTTTCATGGCTATGGGTTTTGTGTTTGTGCATTGTTTTTAGAAAAATTCCAGGTAAAGCTTACTGTCCACAACCGTCTTAATGTAGCGTAAGTGTTCTCGGTGATAAAATTGCTTTGTATATCCCGTCTGAACCCGATGTTCTGATCCAGGATATCATTTATGGAGAATTTCAAAGAGCAGGTTTCTTTAAACAAACGCTTGCTCAGCGATGCATTCCATATAATGGTGTTGCGGTTCTGGTCGAAAACATTTGTTTTTTGCCTGAAATTAAAATCGGCATTGCTGGAGAGATCAAATTTGTAAGGGAGTGCAAAATAAGTATCAATATTATAGGTATATACCCAGTATTTTGTTTTAACTGCTTCATTGATGGAGCTAAGCGAAGTATTGTACGATACGTTTGTGCGGAGATTGATACCCATTTTATTTTCTTTGGAAAAATAACCTCCAACACCCGCAGCGTAAGTATTGTTGTGTGTAATGTTTTTTTCAAGGTTTACAAAATTGATCCCCTTGCCTCCGTAGGTATTAATATTAGCGGAGAACCTGGTTTTAATGGAAGGCACTTCCATGTTGTAACTTATGTAAGATGAATAATTGTAAGTGCCGTTGCTGTTTACAGACTGGTATATGCGTTTGCCGAATTTATCTACCGTATTGCTTGAAGTAATGGCATTGTCGGTAACATTAAAGCTTGCATTGGCAAAGATGCCCCTTTGCTTGAGCACTTTATAGTCGTTGAAAAAAATATTGAAGCGATGATTGAATGCGGGCTCAAGATCGGGATTGCCGGTAAAAATATTAAGGGGGTCATTGTTTTCCTGCACCGGTTGTATCTGCTGGATGGTAGGCTGCTGTGTACTTCCGTTGTAATTTAGGCTAAGCCTTGTTTGTGGTTTAAAGTTATAGGAAAAGTTGGCTTTTGGAAAAAGGTTCAGCCTGTTGTAATGAAAGGATGAATCTTTAAGCTTATCTTTTTGTGTATAGGCCTGCGAAGCCAGGTCGCTGCCGAAAGAAAGATTGTATTTCTTTTTGGCTATGCGGTAAGCAACACCACCGGCGTTAGTAGTAACAAGAAAATCATAATCATTGGTCAGAAATGGGTTAAGCACATCGTATTTGCCATCGTTATAATCATAGGTAGACCGGTCGGCGCTGCTGGTAGTATTGGAAATGCCATAGTTCAGTATCACGTAATTATTGTTGCCTATAGGTTCAGTATAGGTCACTTTCCCGTTAAAAGTAAACAGCTTGCTGTGGTTGTACTTGCGCTGGTTGATCGTGTCGTTCTGAAAAATTTCTCCAGCCTCCCCATAGTAGTTATTAACCGCGTCAAGGTATCCCTGCGAATCATTATCCGTATACTTTTGTTCCATCGTAGCCGTGATGGTTCTCCCCGTCTTTTTAAATTTCTTCCTGTAAATGATACTGGTATTTAGGGAAGATTCCTGGTTTTTATTAGAGGTTTTTCTGTTGCTGGTGTTTACCGGGCCTGAATTTTCATTCAGCGCTTCGGAGTAAAAAATACTGCTGGTTTCCGTTCGGCCTTTATACCCGCTAAACACAAACTTCAGCGAAGAGGATGAATCGAGCTGTATTTCATATTTGCCGTTCAGGGTATTGCGGTCGCGTTGTGAAAAACTGGTATTGCGCTGGTTAATATAATAAAGCGTATCGGGAAGGATATATTGGGTTCGGGTTTCTCCATCACCTGCCACATCTAGTTTCTTATACATATAGCTGGCATTGAAATTATGTTTGTCTTCATTCCATTTATTCGAAAAGTGAAGCCCGCCGGTCCATGCTTTGGGCAGCCCGTTACCGTTAAACTCAAATGCGTCATTTTGAGCAAATGAATAAAAGAAGCCACTGTTCTCATCGTATTCAAAATTATCTTCTGTAACACCATATTTTCGGCTATCCTGCCAGTTAAGTCCCGTTTGACCGGTATTTGACATTGTGCCGAATGCCGCGACTTTTCTTTTACCTTTAAAAAAGTTTATCATCGCTTCATTATTGAACTTATCCTTCAGCCCGCCACCTGCTGATGCTTTACCGAAATAGCCGTTTTTCTTATCTTCTTTCAGTTTAAGATTGATCGTCTTGGTTTTTTCACCGTCATCAATTCCGGTAAATGCGGCCTGGTCGCTTTTTTTATCAAATACCTGCACTTTATCCACTGCATCAGCTCTTATGTTTCGGGTAGCCACGGTAGGGTCATCGCTAAAAAATTCTTCCCCGTCTACCAGTACTTTCTGCACTTCCTGGCCCTGAGCAATAATTTTTCCATCTTTATCAACCTGTATACCCGGCATGGCTTTTAACAATTCTTCCGCGCTGGCGTTAGCCCTCACCTTAAAACTATCAGCCGCATACTCAAGTGTATCTCCTTTCATACGCATAGCATTGTTCTGCCTGATGATGATCTCTTTTAGCAGGATACTTTTATTGGTAAGACGGATTGTTCCCAGGTTGGCAACAGCGCCGGGTTGCAGTTCTACTTCATCCACGTAGTCTGCAAATGAAGGGTAGGAGATCATAATGGAAAATTTCCCGGGAGAGCGTGCAGATAAACTGAAATTACCGTCTTTGTTCGTTCTTGTAAAAGCAATTATGGAAGAATCGGCCGGATTCAGTAGTGTAACTACAGCGTATTGCAATTTTTTTTGATTGGCAGTGTCAAAAACTGATCCGGTAATGGATGCTTGTTGACCGTATGTTTCTGATACAATACACAGGATAGCAATCAGGCAGGTATTTAATTGGCGCATAAGCTTATTTATTGGAACAGAGGTGAACTATAAAAAATCTATTATTTATGTTTAAATTCATAAGCCGTACTTTTAATCTGACTTTAAATAGCTTTTCACACATAAACACAGCCAAATGCCAAAACCTGAAAAATCCGCAAATAAAAAAATAAACCTACAAAAAAAAGCCTCCAAAACAGGTTCCGCAAAAGAAGTTTCCAAAAAAACGAAACAATCAGCAATCAAATCTAAAAATGTGATGAACCCCCATAATAATGTGACAGGCGTAAAATATGAGGATATTCATTTTGTAGACAGTACAAAAACAGTATGGAACTATTCTTTATTCTCCGATGAAGATATCCGTAATTTTCAGCAGGGTACACACTACAGCTTGTATACTTTATTTGGATCAAGGCCTGCAAGGGTGCTGGATACCAATGGCTATTATTTTGCGGTATGGGCGCCCAACGCATCTTATATATCGGTTAAAGGTAATTTTAATAACTGGGATAATGAAACGCATCCTTTATTTGTACGGCTCGACAATTCGGGTATTTGGGAAGGCTTTATTCCACATTTTCAGAAAGGAGAAGTATATAAATATCATATCCATGGTTATGAAGGAAGCAGGCAGGATAAAGGAGATCCTTTTGCCTGGTATTGGGAAAAAAGGCCTGCTACAGCGTCAATTACCTGGGCGTTAGATTACAACTGGAATGATGCCGCGTGGATGAAAAGCAGGAAGCGCAATAACTCTTCGGATGCACCCTGGAGTGTATATGAGGTGCACCTGGCGAGCTGGATGCGGCCCGATAGGAATGACGAAGAAAGTTATAACACCTATACGCAAATAAGGGAGCGCCTGGTACCCTATGTAAAAGAAATGGGCTTTACACATGTAGAGTTCATGCCTGTTATGGAGCATCCTTTCGATGGATCATGGGGCTACCAGGGGGCAGGGTATTTTGCACCTACTTCACGCTTTGGCGATCCGCAGGGATTTATGGAACTGGTGGATGCATTCCACCGTGAAGAAATAGGAGTAATACTGGATTGGGTACCCTCGCATTTTCCCTACGATGCGCATGGCTTATTTATGTTTGATGGCACGCATACATACGAATATGCGGATATGCGCAAAGGCTTTCACCCCGACTGGAACAGCTATATATTCAATTATAAAAGAGGAGAGGTAAAATCGTTCCTGATCAGCAGTGCCCGGTATTGGCTGGATAAATATCATGCCGATGGCATTCGCGTAGATGCGGTAAGCTCTATGCTTAAATTAAACTACTCCCGTACAACCGGGCAATGGGAACCCAATGAGCATGGTGGCGATGGCAACCTGGAAGCCATTGCTTTTATAAAAGATTTGAATGAAACCATCTTTCGCGATTTTCCTGATGTGCAAACCATTGCGGAGGAAGCAACGGATTGGCCGGGCGTTAGCAGACCCACTTTTGAAGGTGGTTTGGGCTTTGGAATGAAATGGATGATGGGCTGGATGCATGATACGCTGGATTATTTTAAGTTAGACCCTATTCACCGGCCGCATCACCAGGATAAGTTCTCTTTTAGTATGATATACTACTATGATGAGAATTTTATGCTCCCCCTGAGCCATGATGAAGTGGTGCATGGCAAAAGTCCCATGATATACAAAATGCCCGGAGACGACTGGCAGAAATTCGCTAACCTCCGGTTATTGTACACTTATATGTTTACACATCCGGGTGGCAAGCTGTTGTTTATGGGAGATGAATTTGGACAAACCAGTGAGTGGAATTACAAATCGGAGCTGGATTGGTTCTTATTGCAATACGACAGCCACAAGTTATTGAAAGATTGTGTGCGTGATCTGAATCTGTTGCTTCGTGCCGAGCCGGCTATGTATGAAAACCAGTTTAATGTTTTTGGATTTGAATGGATTGATCTTAATCACAGGGCGGAGAGTGTTATTGTATACCGCAGAAAAGGAAAGCAGCCCAAAGATGATTTGCTTGTTGTTTTAAACCTCACACCTGTGGTGCGCCGCAACTGGAAATTACAGGTAAAAGACAAGCCGGACTGGAAAGAAGTTTTTAATAGTGACGCCAAAAAATACTGGGGAACCGGCGATGTATTTAACCCCGATGTAGAAGCTGTCGAAATTGATAAAAAGAACCGTTTATTTGAAATAAACATTCATCTGCCACCATTAGGAGCAGTGGTGTTTAAGTAATCCATACGGCCGGTACGCATAGCGTCAGACCGTATGGGATAAGTCTCTCGCTCATAGCACGGATGCTCACAGATTGAATTTGATAAACAATGCTTATACAACTAACCCATATCTGTGCTTTTCTGTGGAATCTGTGAGCCATAAGGGTGTGCCACAGTATATTACAATTTTACATTCACCCCCACCATGAAATTCCTTCCCGCCATGGGGAAATAATAATTTTCGTTTACTAACGCTCCGCCGGAAATATAGCTGTACGTATAGCCATTGGGCTCATATTTTTTATTGAATATATTATTCAACTGCAGCACCAGGTTAATTTCACTGAATAGCAGGTTTTTCAATGTGTATATGGTTCTGAAGTCCTGCACATAAAAAGCATTTAATTTCCGGGCTTCATTACTGGTATTATCCAAATATTGTTTACCGGCATATTTGCTCAAAAAGCTGATCTCCCAGTTTTGTAAAGGCACAAAATTAATGGCGGCACTGCCGGTAACGGAAGGTGAAAAGGATATATTGCTTTCGCTGTAGCTTTCTGATTTCTGGCTGCCATCATCATAATCATCATACCAGGCTACAAAATTTTTTACTTTGTTACGGCTGAAAGCAATATTGCCTGAAGCATTCAGCCATTGAGCAGGCTGCCATTTGGCCTGCAATTCAATACCCATCCTGTAGCTGTTGGGTATATTAGTACGAACATATGCACCCACATCGTTTACCTTTCCTGTTAGTACTAACTGGTTATGGTATTTCATATAGTAAAAAGAAGCGCTCCAGTTAAATGTATAGTTTTTCTGTTCAATCCCCATTTCAAGATCGTGCAAAGTTTCATGTTGGGGTTGTTGTGTTGTGCCGGCTTCAAAGTCATCACGGTTGGGTTCTTTATTGGCTATAGCGTAAGAAATATAGCCCGACCAGTTTTGATTCGTATAACTTATTCCTGCTTTGGGATTAATAAAATGGTACGTATTGTTTACAGGTAAGCCGGGGTTATCCCTGAAACCATCTAACTGGTACTTCACATGCCTGTATTGAATATCTCCAAATAATTCCAGGTGGGAAGTTAATTTTTGCTGAAGTTTGCTGTACATATTAAAGTCCGTTTTAAAAGCATCCAGGTCATACCATTTATAATCCTTAGGTATGCCCGCCTGCGCCCATATTATTTTGCCATAATGGCTGCCATCATAACGGTTCCATCCTCCACCGGTTATCCATTGTGTTCCCTTGTTTTTATATAGAAGGGAAAAAATTCCTCCGTAGTAATAATTGTCGAGCCATAGTTGCCGCACAACATCTGTACGGCTTATTACCGAATCGCCAATATGTAAGTTGGGTAATCCAAAATCGGCAAACTTCCTGGAGGCTTTATATTGCTCATAATACCCTTTGCCGCGGCTAAGAAATGCTGCTACATTAAAACTAAAGCGGTTGTTTACATCCTGGTTGTAAAACAACTGGTAGTGATCCTGCTGGTAATTGTCCGTTTCATTTTCATAGGGCTCACCGGGCTTTTCCGTTCCTGCCGAATTATAGGTACGGTTTGTTTTTAGCAGGCTTTCCGGCACACCATTCCAGGCCTGGTAAGTTTTTTCTTTGCCCGAGAAAACATTCAGCCTCACCGATGCCTTGCCGGAGAAGTAAGCAGTAGATAAATAAAATGATTTCAGGTCACTGCTGGCACGGTCTATATAGCCGTTGCTTTTTAATGAGGAGAGCCTGGCATCCACCGTAAAATGCCCGTCAATTAAACCAGTACCGGCTTTCAGCGTATTTTTCCAGGTATTAAAAGACCCGTAGCTGTTATTGCTTTCGGCATAAGCTTTTTCAATAAACTCGTTGGTTGTCATATTAATGGTGGCGCCAAAAGCGCCTGCGCCATTGCTGCTGGTGCCAACACCCCGCTGTACCTGTATGCTGTTAACCGATGAAACGAAATCGGGCAGATCAACAAAAAAACTACCCTGCGATTCCGCGTCATTATAGGGAATGCCATTAAGTGTTACATTAATCCTGGTAGCGTCTGTACCCCGTATCCGTATGCCTGTATAGCCAACCCCATTGCCGGCATCGGAGTTTACAATAACAGACGGAAGCTGGTTAAGTACAAAAGGAAGGTCCTGTCCCATATTTACCTTTTCAATTTCCTTTTTCGACAGGTTGCTCTTCGCAAAAGGTGTTCTTTCACCTGCTCTTACACCCTTTATTTCTATAGGTTCCAGCATCAGGTCAATCCGTTCCAACAGAATGCTGACAGGCAAAGCGGATGGTACCTGTATGGTTTTTTTTAGCGGTTTAAAGCCAATGGAACTTATCATTACCGTGTAGCTTCCTTTTTTCAAACTCCTGAAATGGAAATCACCATTTTCGTCAGAAATTGTGTTTAGATTTTCGGATAACGCAACAGTAGCATTGGCAAGGGGTTGCCGGGAATCTTTTTCAATAATTTTTCCATGGAGCGGGTGCTGGGCAAAAGCTGCAATGGCGCCTGCCAGCATAATCAATAGTGAAAATGTTTTTTTCATTTCTGTTTTTGTTATCGGCTTCAGACGTGCATCTTGTTTTTATTGCACTCACTTGTCTTTAGCCGGGTTTACAAAAACAGGAAAGGAGAGATGTGAAGACTCGTCCTTCCCTGCGCAGGCATTACCCTGATCAGGTTCTACGGGTTTGATCTCAGTCCTGTCCCGCTGTAAGCGAAACAAAACACCCCGGGAATCACTGAGGTTAAAACAAACTTTAACCACGGTTGTTTGAGCTACAAAGATAACGGACTTTTAAAATATTATCCAAATACTGTAACTTTTAAGCATTCTTATCGTATTACAGGAGTTAATACAAGATGAGTATCCGTTTTACAGCAACACATCCATAAATAACCTCACATGAAAAAAATATTACTCCTTGCAGTATACAGCATCATTGCCTTTGCTGCTAACGCGCAGGATGAAAAAGTATTCGTGAATGATAAAAATGCGCAGCCCAGGCATGTTGTGGGGTCTTTTTCCGCTATTTCTGTTGCGGGTTCTATTGATCTGTATCTGTCTCAAAGCGATGAAGAAGTAGTGGTAGTAAGCGCGGCTGAAACCAAATACCGCGACAGGATCGTGACTGAAGTTGTCAATGGTGAGCTTAAAATTTATTACAACGATAAAGGACTGCAATGGAGCAGCGGCAGTAAGAAGTTAAAAGCCTATGTTTCGTTTAAAACAATACAAAAAATAACGGCTTCAGGTGCTTCTGATGTGTATGCCAATGGTGTGGTTAAAGCTGATGCGCTGAAGATAAATATTTCAGGTTCCAGTGATTTTAAAGGCGCGGTAGACGTTAACCAGTTAAGTCTTGACCAGAGCGGCAGTTCCGATTCCCATATCAGCGGCCGCACAACCAACCTGAAAATTGAAGTGAGCGGGGCAAGTGATGTAAAGGGTTATGATCTGGTAGCAGAGTATTGCGCGGCCAGTGCCAGCGGCGCCAGTGATATACAAATTACGGTTACTAAAGAACTCACCGCCAGTGCCAGCGGCGCCAGCGACATCTACTATAAGGGCCAGGGTATAACCCGCAATATCAAGAGCAGCGGTGCCAGTTCGGTAGCGAGGAGGGATTGATAAGTATAGTCTTCATGAAATTTTTATAAAGAGCATCCAGGATGCTCTTTTTTTGTACATATCTTGCATCACTGATCTTAAACATTGAAAAAATGGTAATTGGTAATGGATTGGTAGCTAAAGCTTTTGACGCATATAGCACAGGTAATCACTTTTTAATTTTTGCTTCAGGCGTCTCAGATTCCACAAATACAGACAAAAAGGCTTTTGACCGGGAAAAGCAATTATTGATTAAATGCCTGAAAGAGCATACAGAAAAAGTATTGGTTTATTTTAGTACATGCAGTGTGTATGATACGGTTGTAAACAAAACGCCCTATGTGTTGCATAAACTGGAAATGGAAGGATTGATTGCTGATTTACACAAGCATTATTATATTTTCAGGATTTCAAATCTTGCAGGCCAATCAGCTAATCCACATACTGTATTGAATTTTTTTGTTCAGCATATTTTATCAGGCACTTCTTTTTTTTTATGGAACAATGCTTCGAGAAATATCATAGATGTGGATGATGCCTTTTCAATTTGCAATTATATCCTCAAGCAGGACTGCTCATACAATAAAATAATTAACATTGCCAATGCAGTGAACTATGATGTAAAAGTTATTGTACATGAAATTGAACATTTTTTTAAAAAGAAAGGCAACTATACCCTTGTTGAAAACTCCAGTCATCCCGAAATAGATGTTTCGGAAATACAAAGCATCGTTTCAGCGCTTAATATTAATTTTGACCAGGATTATTTACGGAAGATAATAAATAAGTATTACACGTCCAATGACTTATAAACAGGCTAAAGTAAAACTTGCTATCGAACAGGCACTCATGTCCCCGTTTATACTGCTTGGGATAATTTCAGGGTTCTTTTTTCCATTAAAAACCCGTCATAATCTTTTTCTGTTTTTTCCCAACGGCGATATAGGAGGGTCGCCGAGGGTGAATATAGACATTACGCAGTGTATGAAGGATGCCATGCCTCTTATTATCTTTTCTAAAAAGCCTGCTAATAACCAGTTTATCGAAGAATTCAACATACCAGGTGTAAGAATAATCGATCTCGCTCCATATATTGATAATAAGTTGTTCTATTTCGTTAATTTTTTTTTTAGGGGAGTTATTGCTACATGGATAAATAAAAGTACTGATCCTGTATTATTTGGCGGAGAATGTATGTTTTTTTATAAAATGTTGCCGCATGTAAAAAAAAGTGCAAAATGTGTTGAGCTAAGTCATTTAGCTACCTGGCTTTCATACAATATTGGTTTTATTGACCGTATAGATACCAGGATTTTTAGCACACGTAAATTAAAAGAGCAGGTGGCGCAACAGTATGACTGCAATAAAATAGAAAGATATTTATACGAGAAACTGCTGTTTATTGATAACGCTGTAGATATACCTGCTGCTTCTACAGTCGAAAACGATAATCTTGAAATAGTTTTTATTGGCAGAGGATCTCCTCAGAAAAGAGTGCATCTGGTTGGGGCTATTGCAAAGCAGATGCATGAAGCCGGGCATAAAGCTCACTTTTCATTTGTAGGAGATGTAGAGAAAGTAATTAATCCTGCGAATTATCCATACTGCAGTTTTTTGGGAAATATAAGTGATAAAAAGCAAATGGAAGATATATACAGGCGATCAGATGTGCTGATACTTACTTCTGCATTTGAAGGATTACCGGTAGTGATTATGACCATGATGGCTTACGGGAAAGTTGTTCTGTCAACCGCTGTAAATGCTATTCCCGACTATATTGAGCACATGCAAAACGGGTTATTAATTTACGAGACTGAAGAAAGAGAAATAGTAAACAAGGGGGTAGAACTATTAAGGCTTTTGCTGCTACAGCCCAACCTTAAAATAGCGCTTGGGCAGAAAAACCGGGAAGTTGCAATAGAAAAATTTAGCCGGGCAATATTTTGTAAGCAATATAGAGAAATATTAATTGAGAAAAAGTAGTACTATTTCAAAAATGGCTTATTGTACAACTTGCGGAATTTTCTAAAAAGGTACCTTGCTGGCTTATTATTATCTATTGATAATGCTAATTTTATCTCTGTATTATTTGTAAGTGAGTAGGATGGGTTGCCTGAAATCTCTTTGCATTCCCTTTCAAAAGCAGCTACAGTTTGCGCTATGGTTATGTTTTCCCTTTCTGGCAGGGCAAGTCTTAGCATTTTATGACAGATACTTTTACAATAATGGGTAATGAATACCGGAGCATTTTCTTTAATGTTCATTTGTAAAGCTGGGTTATTCATTAATTGCTTCAAAAAGCTTATAAATTCTTTCAAAGCCTTACAATAAATTATCGGATCAGCCATTTGCGAAATGTTCCGGTGCAACCTGTATTTGAAAGCAGGAGTTTCAGCTACTGCAACTTTGCCTTTCTGAGCTATAGAGAACCACAACGCATAATCTGCAAACATTAATTGGGGAAAGGAAGGAATTCCGTTTAATGAGTCATATAAATCAGAACGAAACATAAATCCTGTACCACTGATATCTATTGTTCGTTGCAAAGCTTGGCCAATAAATTCATTGGTATCCATAATGGGCTTCATGGGTAAGCAATCACGTATTTTATCCCCCCGTGCATCAATAAATATGGAATGTGTTTGATAAAGGCTTGCATCCTGGTTTGCATTGATGAGCGAATCCATTACTTCAAGATAATGCGGCATCAGTACGTCATCATGACCGATTAATGTCATAAATTCGTTCCTGGGAATATCTAAAACTCTCTTCCAGTTATCCTCTATTATCAATGGTTTTGCAGAAGGAAAAATTTTGATACGGTTGTCTTTTAGGGAAGCTAACCATTCACTTGTTCCGTCATTGCTTTTATTGTCGAGTATTAATAAATCAAAATGTTGAAGCGTTTGCGAAAGAATACTTGCTACACATTCTTTAATATATTCACCACCGTTCCGAACCGGTAATATGACACTGAACTTATTCATTTTTCTGTAAGCAAATTTTAATAAAATTATCTTTCGGCTATAAATTTCATATAAGGCTCAATAGCTTTATCAAAACTGTAAAACTTAGCAGCCCTGATGGCATTTTCAACGTAAAAGCTATAATTTGCCCTGATTTTAGAAACAGCCTTATGTATTTCTTCCGGGCTCAAATCATCTATTAATAAGCCACATTGAAATTCATTTACAAACTTAAACCCTACAATATTGCTGGCTACAACGGGTACGCCTGCGGCAAGATATTTAAACATTTTTCCTGATGGTGCAGACGCGTAGTTAAAATAATTGTCGCGAATCACCGGTACATTGAAATTATAAAAACAGAAACCTATTTCATAGTATGATAAAGATTCTACAACTTCATCATTTTCGAGATATTTTTTCTTTATTACCAGCCTCTTTTCGTCTAAAAGCTGTTGGTATTCATTATTAACCCTGGCTATATCTTTAGGCATAATAGCGCCTTGTACCGTCAGCTTTTCATTACTATATGTAGCAACGTAGTCCAAACAATGATAAAATCCTAACTCATCATATGCGGATCCCCCGTAAATAAGCCCACTACGTGTTTCTTTAACAACATCTTTATAGATAGGCGCGTTTTGAACAAAAAATGTTTTTATCTCTTTATCCTTAAACAGATACTGGTAACGTTCTATACTTTGTATCAACACACAATTAATATATTTAAAATCTAACAGCGGCAAATGTTGTTCATCAATAGTTAACTCAAGCGACAGGAAATCTGTTTTTACTTTTAACAGAGAACAAAAAACAGCATTCAGAATGTCTACACTAATAATTGTCTCATATTGGTGCTTCTTTAAAATTTTTTTTATAAAAAGAAATTTGAAAAAGTACTCTTTGTAGTTTAGTTTATTTCTTTTAAAAAGCCTTGTTTCTTTATTGAAGATAGATGCAATCTGAAATAATATCCAATAAAAATACCGCCCCTTTACATGGTAGAATTTGTGGTACAGCACATTTCTATTCTCTAATTTTTGATTATTAAAGCTATAGGGATACTCCGCGGTAATGGTTACGTCATATTTTTTTTGCAATTCATCATACAATTGTATTACCGTGGGAGAATAAGCAATATGTTCTCCATTAAATAAGATCAGTATTTTTTCTCTTTCATTATTCATTCATCATCATATTTGCCAATTGATAAAAATCTGTTTTGGGTTCCCAGCCTATTCCTTTTATTACTCCCGGATTACTAACCAATATTCTATATTCAGGAACATAATTATTTTGAAGCGCTACATATTTTTGCCATTGCAGGTTTTTTAAAGAAAAGCAAAGCGCTAGCCAATCTTTTATGGCATAGGCTTTTCCGCTACCAATTACAGCTTCTGATGTGGCATCCTGGTTTACTAATTTCCATACAGCGTCCACAACATCTCCTGCATAATTAAATTCCTTTTGCACTTCTATATTTCCCAAAATTAACTTTTCGGTACTTCCGGAAGCAATTCTTTGAACAGCACGGACTATTTTTTGACTAACGTGTTGCTCTGTTCTTAATGGACTATCATGATTAAAAAAATAACCAACATATATTTTCAATCCAAAGGCTTTGGAATAGTACCTGGCAGCATAAACAGAATGAATACGTGCTAAGGAATAAGGACTGCTGGCTTCAAATTCAGTTGTTTCATCAATTGGATGATCATTGTTTTTGAATTGCATGGCACTTCCCGAAATAAATACGCGTGACGCAGGGCAAAATAATTTTACAGTTTCTAAAATATTGATTGTCCCGGTGGAGATCGTTTCATGATTTTCAAGGAGAAATTCGTGCTTTGTACTTGATCGGGCTGCAAAGTGAAAAATATAATCAGGCAAATTTTCCCTGATAGCCTTTTGTACGAAATTATAATCACTTACGCTTCCGCAAATAGCTGCATTAGTTCTGGATACGTTGATCACTTCAATATCCGAATGGCTAAGCAATTGATTAAGGTAATAGCCATCTTGGCCATTTGAACCAAAAATAAGTACACGCTGTTTCTTAGTCATATCAAAAATTAAACAGATCGCTACGGCAAAAAATAGTGTTGATATGTGTATCTGCGTAAGCGAAGTATCCTTTGCTATACATGAATTCACTAATAGCGGTTATTTTTTTTTCTGTGTTATTCAGGTATCCAAATGTAATAGTCTCTGCACAAATTACTTCGGGTTTGAACTTTTTAAAATCAATAGATTGTAGTATCTCAATATCTAAACCCTCTACATCAAGTGAAATAAAATTAGGATGAGGATCAAAATAATCCTTCATTATTGTATTGATGTTTTTCAGTGCAACAGGTAGCGTACGATAAGCTAATCCTGTATCACTTTTCCTGATATCTGCTTCTGCTTTAGAAAAAGTACTCCAGCCATTCATCAAACCCGGGAATAAATAAAAATCGGCGCTTGCCTGGTCATTAATACCAATACCGATATTAAGGATAGTGTCTTTGGGTCGTTGATGTTTAATTACTTTCACCATTTCGATATCTGGCTCTATACAAACTCCCTTACAACCTTTTTTATATAACCCATATGTATTATTGCATATTTTAGGCTGATTGGTGCCAATTTCAAGATAGGTTGGATGAGATATTTTAAGACTACTAAACAAATATTCAATTATTACATCTTCTCCGGTCTGTGAATAAGATGCCTTTGCCTTCAGGAAAATGACATCTAATCCCTTTCCGCACTTTCTTAAAAACCTTTTTAAGTTCATCGTAATAGTTGTGTTGTATAAATACTGCTCGTTAGTTTTTAAATATTTCTATTGTGGGAATGGGGAAAATAAATCCTGTACCTTTTGATAAAGCCTCTTGTTCTCTTTCTATAAATTCCTTTTTGAAGTGCCAGGGTAGTACTAAATAATAATCAGGATTCATTGCCCTGCTTTCAGCTTCACTAATGATAGGAATATTTGTTCCCAATGTATAAGCGCCATATTTATCGGGATTCCTTTCTGCTGCATAATCTACCAGCATATTATTGATATCGCACCATTGTAAAATCGTATTACCCTTAGTAGACGCGCCATAGATATGCACTCTTTTGCCTTCTTTTTTTAGTTTCACTAAAAGATCATGTAACTCATTCTTTACTCTTTCAACTCTATATTGAAATGCTACATAAGGTTTATCGGTATCTAACTCCAGATCAAACTCTTTTTGTCTAACCTCATTCATCAGCTTATGGTTTTCCTGCTGATAATACAATCCACTTTCAACATGCGTAGCATAGCAGCGAATACTTCCCCCATTAATATCGTTAAACGATATTTTAAAAATCTTCATTCCGGCCATCGCTGCTATTTTTTCCAATACTGCCAAACTATAGTATTCTAAATGTTCATGACAAATGGTATCATAGCTATCCAGCTCAAGCATATGTGGCATGTAGCTCATTTCAAAGACCCATATACCTTCCGGGGATAAAATGAGTTTTATTTTCTTTACAAAATCCACCGGGTTTTCTAAATCATAAAACATCGCAATTGAGGTTACTACATCAATCTTTGTATCGCCAATTAATTTAGTTAGTTCTGCGGATGGGAAAATATCCTGCACTACTGCTGCTCCTTTTACTTCCTGTGCAACATCACTTGGGTCGCATCCAAATTTCGTAAAACTTTCGGGATAGTAACCCAGTAAGGTTCCGTCATTACATCCAATGTCCAATACTGCTGCATTGCTCTTTTTTATTAATGTCAAAGCATTGCCTGCAATCTCTTTTAAATGCGTACGCATCGTTTGATTGGTGCCGCTTCTGTACCAGTATGCTGCATATAAAATATCAGGAGGAACACTATGCTCCATTTGTAATAACCCGCATGCATTCTCATCAATTTGAGGGTTACACCTTACTAAAGAGCAATTGATCTTACGCTGAGAAGGCATTTCTTTCCCTGGCTTTACAAAAGAGCCTTGTAAGTATTGAGGACCAAGACTTATAACCGATGTTAATGATGCTGAACCACAAACCCTGCAGGTGGTTCTCTTACGAATATGCATATATTAATTTCTTTTATTTATAATTTGATTTAATTTGCTGTTATCCCCCCAAAAATGCATTGGCTCATAGTCAGGATAAGGATAATAGCCTAAGTTTAATTTTATAGTTGCATTTTTGGATTGCAGGTATTGCTGCACCAATTGCTTTACTGTAACCGGTATACCGCTGCAACAATTAATAATTCCCGAAACTTCTTTTTGTAAAGCAATAGCAACGATGTACTCCGCTACTTTTTCAACAGGCAAGAAATCCCTTGTTTGCCGGCCTCCGCTCATATGGAATACCTCATTATGGGTATCAAGCGCCTGCTGGAGTTGCGAAAGTAAGGATTTTGCATTTTGCCCTTTTCCAAACATATAAAATAACCTGATCCATTTGTATTCAAAAGAATGTTTTTTTTTTAAATCCTCTATAAATATCCTAAGTTCATTCTTTGCCTGCGCATATGGATTTTGGGGTAAGGGTGGCATATCTTCCGATAATTTTCCTTCCTGCATGCCATATTCAAAACAGGTGCCGGTTATATTGATGTTTTTTAAACCGTTTCTAATTATGTTTTCAAGAAACGCCTTATGTCTTGGCAGGTTTTGTTCGAGATGAAAATTATCTTTATAATTTGGAAGCCCTTCCCAGCTTAAATGAATCATTATATCAGGCTTATCAAAGAACTCAAAATAGTTTTCGTTCTCGTTCAGGAATGCGAGGTCAAAGGGGCGATAATCTGTTTTGGCAAACCATTTTTTTTGTTTGGCAGTGATTTCATTAGCTGAGCTGGTAATAATCTGGCAATTCCGGTGCAATAGTTCTTCTACCACATAATTTCCTATAAATCCTGTTGCGCCGGTTACCAACACTTTCTGCATGATCATTTAATTATTTGTAAAGCTGGTATTGGTATTACAAATCCTCCATGCCATTCTTTTATATACGAAAGCTGTGCTGTTATCTCATCTTTTAGATTCCAGGGGAGTATGATAATATAATCCGGCTTATCATTTTTTAAATGGTCTTCATTCACCACCGGTATATGACTTGCGGGTAACCACTTGTTTTGCTTATAGGGGTTCGCATCTGCAACATAGTCAATGAGGTCGTTTTTAATACCACAATAGTTGAGTAATGTATTGCCTTTTGCCGCAGCGCCATATGCAGCTACCTTTTTATTATTGCGTTTACAGTTTATCAAAAAATCTGTGAGATCAAGTTTTATTTTCAGTGCCTTCGCCTGGAATCCATTATAATAGTTAGGCCCATTTAATCCTTTTTCCGTTTCTTTTTTTAATAATGCGGCTACATTTCCTGAAATTGTTTTGCTGTTATCTTCAGTATGTTTTGCATAAATTCTTAGTGAACCTCCATGTGTTGGGATTTCCTCCACATCAAACAGTTCTAATCCCTGCGAGGAAAATATTTTTTGCGCTGTACCAAAAGAAAGGTAAGAAAAATGCTCATGATAGATAGTATCGAACTGGTTATTATCAACCAGTTGCATCAGGTGCGGAAACTCCATTGTAATAACGCCTGCCGGGGCCAGCACGATTTTCATTCCTCCAACAAAATCAAGAATATCAGGAACATGTGCCAGTACATTATTCCCCAGTAAAAGGTCTGCAAATATATTTTTTGATGTGAGTTCTTTTGCCAGCCGCACACCAAAAAAGTCCACAATAGTTTCTATTCCTTTTTTTACGGCTACTTCGGCTGTGTTTGCTGTAGGCTCTATGCCCAGAACAGGAATATTTTTCTCATGAAAATATTGTAAAAGATAACCATCGTTGGAAGCTATCTCTATAATTTTTGAAGCTTTATTTAAGCCGAACCTTTCTGTCATTTTATCCGTATAGGCTTTGGCATGCTTTAACCAACTCGTTGAGTAAGATGAAAAATATACGTAGTCACTATTGAAAATCGCATCAGCCTTTTTATATTCATCAGCCTGTACCAAAAAACATTTATGGCAGGTATATATTTTAAGGGGGTAAAATGTTTCAGGCTCCTTCAGTTGCTCTTTAGTAAGAAAGGAGTTTGAAGCAGGGGAGTTCACCAGGTCAATGAAAATATGATTAAGCTCCGTCTTACAAAACCTGCACTGCATAATTTATATTCCTTTAAAGTTGTTATTAATATATGGATGAGCGGAATCCCGGTTGGAGATAATGCGTAGAGGTAATGGCCAGTCAATTTTAATCCTGGTATCATCGTATCTTATACCGCCTTCAGCATCGGGCGTATAGTATTCAGAATGATGATACAATAATTCTGCATCATCAGATAAAGATTGAAAGCCATGCGCAAACCCTTCGGGTATATAGATCATCTTTTTATTTTGCGCTGATAATTCTACACCAAACCATTGTAAAAATGTGGGAGAACTCTTTCTTAAATCTACAATTACATCAAACACAGCACCAGCTATACACCTTATCATTTTAATTTCCCTGTATGGAGCAACCTGGTAATGCATGCCGCGGATAGTTCCTTTTGCAGCAGTGAATGAATGATTCATTTGCACCCATTCTTTCTCCTGGCCTATTTTCCTGAATTCTTTTTTGCAATAATACCTTGCAAACCAGCCACGGGTATCACTAAACTGTTCCAGTTCTATAATATAACTGCCATTTAGCGTGGTAGGTGAGAAGATCATAGGGCAAGATAGGTGTTGATTTGCTGTAGTGTAAATTCCTTTTTTTTGTTGTCTGGTTGTTTATACCAATCCATTGTCCAGCCAATAGAAGACGCCGCATCTAATTTTGGACACCACTTTAATTCATTTTGTGCCTTGGTGATATCTAATTGTAATAACCCGGCTTCATGAGGCTGACCCGGCGTTGAAGCATCCGTCCAGTTGCCGCTGCCCCAGCTTTCTATAGATTTTTCAACAAGTGTTTTAACGGTGAAATGATCGCCAGGCAAAGGTCCGAAGTTAAAAGCAGTGGAATATTTCTCATCATGCGTATTCAATAATCCACCTAACAGCAGATACCCGGTTAAGGGTTCCAGCACATGCTGCCAGGGACGTACCGATAAGGGATTACGAACAATGATATTCTTTTTGGCTTGTAATGAGCGTATAATATCGGGTATAATTCTGTCTGTACTCCAGTCTCCACCGCCAATCACATTGCCTGCTCTTGCGCTGGCTAAGGACTTCTGATGTTCAGTAAATCTTGCAATATGGAAGAAGCTGTTCCTGAAAGCGCTTACAACCAGTTCAGCGCATGCTTTACTGGCGCTATAAGGATCATAGCCACCCAGCGCATCTTCTTCTTTATAAAGAATATGCTGCTCTTTATTTTCGTATACTTTATCCGTAGTAACAACAACAGTGGTACATTTTTTCTGTAACAAAGAAATGCATTCAAGCAGGTTGGCGGTGCCGGTAACATTTATTTCAAAAGTTTCGGCCGGGATTTTATAGGACCGGCGAACCAATGGCTGGGCAGCCAGGTGAAAGATATAATCCGGCTGAAATGCTTCAATTTCTGCCTGTAATCTTTCTTTATCCCTTATATCGGCTATAATACTTTCAGAAAGGTCTTTCGCCCCCGTAATATTAAACAATGAATATTCAAATTCAGGTGCTAATGCATAGCCTTTAACCTGTGCGCCTAATTCCTGTAAGAGTAATATTAGCCAGGCGCCTTTGAATCCGGTATGTCCGGTTACGAATACTTTCTTGTGTTTGTAGAAGTCCTTAAGCGATGCTTTACTTACCATTTTTTCCATTTTGCCGCGTTGTTTTGCCACATGGCTTCTAATTCTATTTTGTCACGCATAGCGTCCATACACTTCCAGAACCCTGCATGTTTAAAGGCTACTAATTCATTATTATTGGTAAGGTTTTCCAGGGGCTCATCTTCCCACATCATTTCATTCATATCGCCTGCTAAATATCTGAATACTTCGGGCTTCAGTACAAAAAAACCTGCATTAATCCATTTGCTTTCGTCCTTTGCTTTTTCTCTGAAAGATGCTACCTCATTGTTCTTATCAATGTTCATGCCGCCAAAACGCGCCTCAAGCTGAACGGCGGTAACAGTAGCGATTTTATTGTGAGATTTATGAAATGCTGCAAGATCAGTAATATTTATGTCTGCTACTCCATCGCCGTAAGTCAGCATAAAATCTTCGTTGCCTATATATGGCTGCACCTGTTTTAAACGTCCTGCAGTTTTGGTAGTGCTGCCTGTTTCAATAAGTGTAACTTTAAATGCTTCTGAGTGAGTGCCAAGCACCTGCATTTTATTATTTGCTATATCAATGGTGATATCAGAGTTATGAAGGAAATAGTTCATAAAATATTCCTTAATCACATACCCTTTATATCCAAGACAAATGATAAAATCGTTAAAACCATAGTAGCTGTATATTTTCATGATATGCCACAGGATAGGTTTTCCGCCAATTTCAACCATTGGTTTAGGACGCGTGTCCGTTTCTTCAGCTATGCGGGTGCCCAACCCTCCTGCAAATATTACAACTTTCATATACGTATAAGATTATACAAAACTAAAGGATTTATGTTATTACCAGCAGAATAGATCAGGGTTTACGCCTTTTTGAGGACAAGCAATTCAAAATTATTGGTAACTTTAAATAGAAGAAGAACCCTTTTCTAATTGTGATTTGAGAATATTCGTTGAAAAAATATGAAAATTTCCGATTTTTTGAAAGAAAGTTATAATTTTAATATTATAAAAAATTGTATTCTATTTATTGCCGCAATTTGACAGTTAGTTGATTTATTAACTTCTAAACTTATAAAATGAATAAAGCCAAATTTTTAATTGTAACCTCCCTGGTATTAATAGCTTTAGTTTATTCTTGTACAAAAGATAATCTACCGGAGGAAAATCCTTTAACAAAATTAGAAATACTTGTGCGTCAGCCCTGGCAGGTTGATGAAGTAATGAGCAATGTTGGATGCAAAAACCTGCATTTTGTTCGTGGCGAAATAAATAATACAGGTGTAGATTATAGCAATTTCAGGCTCACCTTTAAAGTTGATGGTACCGGAACTTACACTAATGAAACAGGAGTTACTTATACTACTACATGGGAGTTTACATCTGCAGATCAGCACAATATGAAGCTTCTTGTAAACAGCAGTACACCTCAGATTTTTATCTGGAATATGGTAGAAATATCGAAAACTTCTTTTCAAAGTATAACGGCGCTTGACAAACTCAGTATTTTGCAATCTACCCGTTATGTACCTGTACCTTAATAAGTTTTTTAGATAATTAGAGAAAGAAGCAAAATCGTAATAATCATAGCTTCTTGTTTTCAGAAGCATAGGATGCTGTTAAGAAAAAGGCAGTTTCAATTATGATAACTGCCTTTTTATTTATTTTTTTGGATAAAGCTAAAATGGGAAAAGGTTAATTAGCAGTTCAATATTTTAATAAATCAATTTTTGTAGGTTACTATAAGTTTGGGATGTTTCTCCGCCGTTGTATAAAAGCTTGAACAAAACACCCTGGAATTATATACGACTTCATTTTGTAAACGTATTATAAATCCATTATTGATATTTGTTCCTGTCATATCTTTTATTAATTCTGTAACATCAATATCAATTAAATCAAGAAAAGCTGCTGAGGTGTGCGGAATAATGACCTGGTGCGAAGTTGTTGAAGCAGGCTGATCGTTCCACGTAACAGTACCCGCTGTCCATGATGTTGTTATGCGTTGTATAAGCATTGCATTATTACTACCGGAATTTGCTCTCAGGTCATCGGGATGATGTCCGTTGATCGGTGTTGGGTTAGAATATAATGATAGCTTCGCACTTGTAATAGTTGCAGTGGAGGGGATGCTGCTTAAATCAAATTTAAAAGCTGCCCTCATTCCAATAGTACTGCCATCTGTCCAGGAAACTGCACCAATTTCAGGTTGTCCGGGCCCCGATCCGTTTAAGGATGAATTTCCCCAAATATGTACCTCATCAGGATTATTAGAGGGTTGTTGTATGAGGGTAAGAAACACGGGGCCTTTTACAGTTAAAGAAACAGTATCAACACCCGTTGCCCCGTCATTATCTATCACCATTAGCTGATAAGTATAAATTCCCGTAATGAGCTTCCTCACTTCAGTTGAAGCGGCTCCTTCGTTTACTATTTCCGAAGCATTGGGCCCCGATATCTGGCTCCATAAATAAGCTACTACATTTCCGTCTGCATCTGCACCTGTTCCTGTGAGGGTTGCTGATCCTTCACTCTCCTGTAATTCAATAATCCGACTTTCTCCTGCTTCAGCTATGGGAATTTTGTTATTTATGATCTCCTCTTTTGTGCAATTGGTGAAGAGCAGTAGTATGCTTAATGAGAGGATAATTAAGGAAGAGGTTCTTACATTCATAGTTAGGTGTTTAATTTTAATAATATCACAAATAAAAGAAAATTAATTGAAATAAAAATTTAATATAATGTTTATTCGATTAATTATACCTTTCAATGGATTTGAAAGCATCTTAGATTGGTACAACCTAAGAGTTGAATAAAATAAGAAATGATTATTATTTCCGCTTCCCCGCAATCACCAATATAGCCGTTGATTTAAAAGGAAACCGGGTTGTATCATTTTTGAAGAAATGCTTTACTATGAAGCGCTTCAGCTTTCCTTCTTTTAAAACATCCATAGGTGCGGTAATATAGCTGCTGTGCAGCACTTCAAACCCGTTGCGTTCTAACAGCCGCGTAATTCTTCCTTTAGTATAAATGCGGGCATTGGCCCAGCGTTCGTGTAAAAAGCGGGGCAGCCACGAAAAAAAAGGCACCCTGTTCCACGGTAACAGGGGCAGCCTGGCGCCATGCGTTTCAAATATCCACCATTTGTTGGGAACAGAAATTGCTATCAGCCCATCATCTTTTAATAATTCCCGGTAAATAGATACGCTGTTTTCATCATGCAAATGTTCTATTACTTCAAAACTGGTAATGCGGTTGAACTGCTGCTGCAATGGCGAAATATCCTTTTCAATATCCACGCACTGAAACCGGCAATTGCTGATATTGTTCTTTTCGAGATAGTCATTAATATCCTGCTCGTAATCATTTACAATATCAATCCCTACGCATGATTTCATTTTTTGCGACAGCAGGAACATAGACGCGCCGTTGCCACAGCCTATATCCAGATGTGTGTATTGCTTCCCGGTAAACCCGGGATACTGATCTATCAGGCTAATACGGCGGCTAACGATCTTGTCCGTTATATCTGCCGGCCGGCCGAGATAATGCTTCCCGGTAAATAATTCGTCCGGAACCCTTTCTTTATATTGCATGAAACAATCCTTTGGAATATCAAAAGTAAACATTGCGTCATTGATCAGGGCATTGAAAGTAGATGCTGATACGCTTTTTGTACGATATTTCCCCAGTAAAAATGTTCGTAAAAATCGGTTGAAATATCTTCTTTCAGCAATGCTACAGACTGCTGAATGGCTTCAAAAAGTGCTGCGCTGTCTCCATCGGGCACAACAATCAGCTTCCCCCCGGTTATTTCAGCAGGAACGCCAAAGGCACCACTGGCAAAGGATACCGCCGAACTATTGCCAGCCAGGGCTTCTACCAATTTTGTTTTTATACCTCCTCCTTCACTGATGGGGTTCATAAAAATATCCGCGGCTTTAAAATAAGTGTCAATATCTTTTACAAAACCACCATAAATGATATTTTTATTTTTGTAAAACTCAAGATTGTTGTACCGCTCCGGGAGATGATTGCCACAGACTAATATCGTATACGCGATACCGTTTTGCTGCAGCAGGGGATTGATTTCATCTATAATAATATCCAAGCCCTTTACATTGGGTTGATAGTATAGCGTGCCGGTGTAAAACAGCAACAGGTTTGCCGGATTGATATGATGTGTATTGCAAACACTGGTTCGGGCATTCATTTTTTCCTGTGGGGTGGGAGGGGTATTAAAGTTAGTACCGTACGTAATTACAGTACACTTATCGTTCTTTAATTTAAAATGCGCAATGGCATAATCCATGTCTTCACGGGTGATAAAGAAATTCATGTCTGCCTGCCGGTGAACCGCCTTCTCATATAACCATAGCAAACGCCACCACCATTTACCAAAGCTTTTAAATCGTAAGGCTTCAATATTGTGCGAGTGTATAACCAGTTTTATACCCAGCGCTTTTTGCAAGGCAATACCCAGCCACCCGTAATAAGGATGTTCTAAAATAATATGCGTTATTTCTTTTTGGAGGATGATCTTTTTTACAACAAAAAAATAAAAGGGATTGATATAGCGAATGATGCTGTTCGATAATAAAGGAAGTATATCATACCCGGCAGCAGGAGGCACTTCTGCTTTTTTTACAGTAACGCAGCTCAGGTTCACCAGCTTTGCCAGGTGGTTATTAAATGTGCTGATACTCTTTTCTCCACCCATTAAGGCGGGCAGAAAACGATAAGAAACAATACTTAATACATTGGTCATTAATGATGAAGCTATAGTTTATGCGGTGAATCTTTTCCTGTTTTTCCACAAAGAAAATATGCCTCCCGCCAGGGCAAGGAAGAAAAGGGTATTACCAAAATAGATAAGCTTCTGTCCATTTGAATAAGAGGCAGGCTCAAACTTAAACACAATTTCGTGTTTACCTGCTGGTACCTGCATACCTCTTAAAACATAATTCACTTTCGCGTAATCCGTTTTTTTGCCATCTACATAGGCATTCCATCCCGCCGGGTAATATATTTCACTGAACACGGCAAACTGGTTAGTGGCAGATTGTGTGGCATATTTTATTTCATCGTTATCATAGCTCGCTAATTGTATGGTAGCTAATGAATCGGGCGTGGGGTCATTGCCAGCCAGCAATTTTAAGCTGTTATCAACAATCACCGTATCCTTTGGTCCAAACTGGTCCAGCGCCTTTATTTCTTCCACCGGGCCGTTTACATATTTAATATGCTTAATGAACCATGCTGCTCCCAGTGCTTCATCATTTTTATGTACTGCAGCCGCCCGTTGCTGCTGTTGGGGAGGAACAATAAGATAACGTGTATCCAGCATATTCAGCACATCCATGTTCAATGATTCTTTCGACAACTGCGTTTCAATGAGATCCTGGTATATACGCAGCTTGGCAGCGTGGTAGCCACCAATGGAGCGGTGGAAATAGGCGGTGATCGCATCGCTGAACCTGTCGCCTGATAAATGATATACCCTGTAATGCGGGTCTTTGTCCTGCAGAATCTGCGTATCGGCTGCTGTTGGGGTAAAGTTTTCTGACTGGTAACTGTCTGCATCCATATAATGATCAGCATTCAGGTATTTGCTGTCAACTACCAGCAGGTCAATCATATTGATGACACTAAAAATAATAACTGCTACTAATGGTTTAATAATATTCTTCAGGTATAAATACAATAGCCCTATTACCAGTCCGGCAAACAACAGGGCGCGAAAAATGCCACTGCTGAACATACTCTTTCTTTCCGCTTTTAAAGCATTCACTATAATACGGGCTATTTCCGTATTGCCATCCTGCGGGTTGGTATAAGCCTGCATAATACGCGCATCGAAAGCGCTGCTGAAGTCGTTAAAGAAATAAATGATTAAGGTAATGCCAAATAAAGCCCCGAGTACATATAAAACAGATTTAAGGGATTTTTGTAATTGTTGCTTGCCATCGGGCGTAAAAAATATGTGCTGCAAACCCCAAACAGCCAGCAACGGTAGTAGCATTTGGGGAATAACGAGCGCCATATTGGGCGACCGGAACTTGTTATACAATGGAAAGTATTCTAATAAAAATGAATTAAACGCTGAAAAATTCCTTCCCCAGGCCATAAAAATGGCAAAAACAGCAGCAGCAAGTACCCACCATTTAATAGGATTTTTTATTAAAACAAGTCCTATAATGGCGAGAAAGCAGATAATGGCTCCAAAATAAATAGTACCGGCAGTACCTTCTTCTATTCCGCCCCAGTAACGCGGAAGGGAGTAGGCAAGTTGAACCGCGTTATTCTCTGGTATATTCTTTTCGGTAAGCGCTGTTACCAGTTTGGAGTTCTCATCAAAATGGTCTGAAGAGCTGCTGCCAAATATATCGGGTATAAAAAAGGTGAGTATTTCGCTTTTACCTATGCTGTAGCTGAAAGCATAATCTTTGTCTAATCCTTTTGTATCCACTTTTTTTATTTCCGGTCCCGATGTTTCAATGTTTTTACCTCCGCGCATAGTGTATTTTGCATATTCCGCTGTGGTAAGTAAGCTCATGGCCGAATTGGCAAGCGCGGCGCACCCGGCAACAGCAGCCAAACCAAGCGATATAGCCAGGTGTTTCCAGTCTTTGGCTTTAATCCATTGTACAATATAACCAAGGGTGATAATACCCGCTGTAATAAAAAAGTAATAGCTGATCTGGGGGTGATTAAACGCTATTTCCCAGGTGGCGAATATAGTCGTAACGGCAAGCCCGAAGAGGTATCTTTTTTGATAGATGAGCAATAACCCCGCCAGCACGCCCGGCATATAGGCTATCGCCCACATTTTACTTTCATGCCCTACTGCTATCAAGATAGGATTGTAACTGGCATATGCAAAAGCAAGGCTGCCCATAATACCCAAAACCGGTTTTATATTAGCAACGCAGCACAGGATATAAAAACACAAACAAGCAAGAAAAAAGAAATTGATAGGCTTGGGTAGTCCTAAGGTAAGCAGGGTATGAAAGTCAGGCAAAAAAGAATGGGCTTCCATAGCCACCTGGTAATTGGGCATTCCGCTGAACAGATGCGTATTCCATAAAGGGAAATGTCCATGCTCCTTTTTATACTCAAAAGAATTGTGCGACATACCTTCCCAGTGTACAATATCACTTTGCTGTAATACCTTCCCTTCTAATGCAGGCCTGCAGTATATGACCGACACCACTAAAAAAATACCAATGGCTACCAGGTGAGGTACAAGCGCCTTAAAATTAATTTTTTTCACTTTCAGATATTTTAAAACTGATGATAATCAGGGCTGCCAAAACAAAACTTCCTGCAAAAAGAATTTCAAATTTAAGGCGGCAAATTAATGTTATTTTTAATCTTCCCTTTAATTTTAACGCATAATATGATACAGCAGATACTCAAAGACCGGCCAACCAAACTATTTATCGGGTTCGCGGCTTTTTTTGTTGCTAATGCGCTGATAGCGGAATGTATAGGCGGTAAAATTTTTTCATTGGAAAAGCTATTCGGTTTCAACCCCGTTAATCTTACGCTTTTCGGACAGAGCGGGTTATCGTTTAGTCTTACCTGCGGTGTGCTGTTATGGCCTTTGGAGTTTGTTATGACGGATATTGTGAATGAGTTTTATGGACCCAAAGCGGTAAAAAGGATCAGCTATACGGCGGTTGCATTAATATCCTACGCATTTATTATGTTTTATGCCAGTATTCATATTCCGTATGCCGACTGGTGGCCCGCATCTAAGGCAAGCCAGGGTATTCCGGATATGCAGGTAGCCTTTAACGGTATATTCGGACAGGGCATGTGGATTATTATGGGAAGCCTGGTAGCTTTTTTGGTAAGCCAGGTAGTAGATGTAGCTGTGTTCCAGCGGATCAAAAAAGCAACGGGCGAAAAGAAAGTATGGCTGAGGGCCACAGGCTCAACGCTGGTATCGCAACTGATTGACAGTTTTATAGTGTTAACCATTGCTTTTAAACTGGGTAGTAACTGGACATGGGCACAGGTGATAGCCGTTGGCTGTGTAAATTATATGTATAAATTTACTATAGCCATTTTGCTTACACCGCTCATTTATTTTGCTGAGGCCAGGATAGAAAAATATGTAGGTAAGGAAACAGCCATGCGAATGAAGAAGACGGCGATGGAGAGGTAATGTGAAAAACTGCCAGCCGGCAGAGTGGTGTGGAAATGTGGATCAGCAAAACCCATGAGGTATGCGGCAAGGGAATGGCAGGGTGGGAAAGCCTCACAGGTTTTAAGCAAATCCTTTCAAATCTCAAATCTCAAATCTTAAATCTCAAATTGTTTCTAATGTTCAATCTCAGGGTTTACGGTATGTTTATAAATAAAGAGAAACAGGTTTTGGTAAGTGATGAATTTATCCGGGGCAGCTATTATACCAAGTTTCCGGGCGGCGGACTCGAATTTGGCGAGGGTACAAGGGAATGCCTGAAGCGGGAGTTTATGGAAGAAATGAATCTTAAAATAAAAGTGACCGGCCATATTTACACAACCGATTTTTTCCAGATGTCGGCATTTAGTCCTGATCAGCAAATTATTTCCATCTATTATTTTGTTGAGCCATTGGCAGATATTACTGTTCCCCTCCGGTCCAAACCTTTTGATTTTGACGAGCGGCAATTGCATGTATATAAACAAACCGGCGAAACGGAAACCTTTCGCTTTATTGACTGGAGTGACTTTTCTGAGGAAAGCGTAACGCTGCCTATAGATAAGGTAGTGGCGGCGATGGTGAAAAGTGGTAAGAAGTACGTGATAAGTGGTGAGTAGTTAGAACCATTTTTTTCTCATAAAATAAGCGCCCATAATAATAGAAACAGAGAGCGCTAATATAATGGGAACATAAAATGCGTGGGGCTGATGCTGGTAGGGGATGGGTACATTCATGCCGTAAATACTGGCTATCAGTACGGGGAATTGTAAAATAATAGTAATAGAAGTGAGCCGTTTCAATACGGAGTTTTGATTGTTGGAAATGATGCTTGCAAAAGCGTCTAAAGTAGCACTGAGAATATTGGTATAAATATTTGCCATTTCAAGCGCCTGGGAGGTGTCAACTACCAAATCATCCAGCTCTTCTTTCTCCTCATCATTGAGGCCAAGAAAATTTGTTCTGGCTAATTTCATCAGCAGCATTTCGTTGGAGCGTAACGCTGTAACAAAATATACTAAGCTTTTTTGTATGCGCATCAAATCCAGGAGCTCTTCATTTCTGCTGGAAGCATATAACTGCTGTTCCAGTATATTCCTCCTATGGTTAATTTCCTTAAGGTATTCCATATAGGTTTGCGTGATCTTCTCAAAGATCTTCACCACCATCATGTTTTTTTTGCCGGCATGCCTGTTCTGAAACGTATTCAGAAATTTTTTAATAGCTCCGTTCTCAAAAGAATTTACGGTTACAATCTGGTTATGGGTAAGAATAATGCAAATAGGTATAGTAATATAAAAGGAATCGCTTTCATTGAAAGAGTTATTTTCCGTTGGCGTTTTGATAACGATCAGCTTCACCTTGTCTTCCAGCTCAAATCTTGAGCGCTCATCAATATCTAAGGAGTCCTGTAAAAATTCAATTGGTATTTCAAGTGTTTCCGATACTTCAGCAAATTCTTCATGCTTCAGGGGTGGCAAAATATTTACCCAGGTTTCATTATCCGCTTTTTCTATCGCGGTGGTTACCCCGTTGATATTTTTGAAGTATTGAATCATTGCGGCGCAAAGGTAGGGGTATTACAATTTTAGATTTACAATTTCGGCGGAGTAGAAACCTGCCAAGTCTTTCGGCTCAAATATGGTTCGTACCAGGAAAGCCACTCAACCCCCATGATTCATTTATCATCCGGAAACGCCGCCTCATTCCACATTCCTCATATTTCCACATTCATTTCTATTTCTCCTTTAAATACAAATTCGGCAGGCCCGCAAAGCCAGATATTGCTGTAGCGCTTTTCTTCCGACAGGTTAAATTCCACGCTCAGTTTCCCTCCTTTGGTTTCCACAGCAATTTCATTAAAACCGTTTTCATGGTGTGCCGAAACCAGGGCGGCGGCCGTTACGCCGGTACCGCAACTTAATGTTTCGTTCTCAACTCCCCGTTCGTACGTACGCACAAAAATACTATCATCATCTAATGCCTCCACAAAATTTACATTAATGCCTTCTGCTGCAAATCCATCACTATACCTTATTTTTCTGCCTTCTTCCTTTACGTTTATTTTCTGCAGATTTTGTACAAATTTCACATAATGCGGTGAGCCGGTATTTAGAATGAAGTGGTCCTTTAAATCCGTTGCTTCCTGAACATCCTTCATCTTTAAGCGAACAATTCCCTGAAGGTCTATTTCAGCCTCATGCAAACCGTCAATAGCGATAAAACGATAGGTGGTCTTTTTGATACCGGAATCAGACGCGAATTTTACCAGGCATCGCCCGCCATTTCCACACATGCTGCCTTCTTTTCCATCGGCATTGTAATAAACCATTTCAAAGTCATAATCGTTGTGCTTATTGAGTAACATCAGCCCGTCAGCGCCTATACCAAACCTCCTGTTGCATAAAAAGCTTACCTGGGCTGTAGTAAGAAAAGAATAAGCATTGTCGCGGTTGTCTAATATAATAAAATCGTTTCCCGTTCCCTGGTATTTATAAAAATGTATATGCATCTCCTGCTTTTATTATGCAAAGTTATTGGTTGACCGTGTTAAATAACTAAATAAGTTAAATGTACTCCTTGTTATAGAGCCAGTACCTTTTACCACTTACATGCGCGAAATAGTGTCAAGTGTTTTTTGAATGAGCCGGTCAACAGTGCCATTGGCGTCTTTACTGAACTGTTTACTGACACGGTTGGCTACAATGGCGCTAAGGCTTAGACAATGATGCCCCAAAAGTTTCCCCATACCATAAATGCCTGCTGTTTCCATTTCAAAATTGCATATCCGGTGTGTACCAAAGCTAAACGCAGACAATCGGTCTATAAAAGCCGGGTTACTTAACCCCAGTCGCAGAATTCTTCCCTGCGGGCCGTAAAACCCGGGGCAGGTTACGGTAATACCCTGGTGAAAGCCTTCAACGAAATGCTTGATGAGGCCCACACTGGCACTGTTAATATAAGGCAACGCCGTATTATTATGCAACTGGATCTGTGTAATAAAAGACTGGATCAGTTGATTTTCTTCATCGTTGTTTTCATTGCGGTAAAAATGCAGTAAATTATCTGTTCCCACACCGTGTGTGCTGGCAACATAATGATCAACGGGTATATCTTCCTGTAAAGACCCGGCAGTGCCTACCCGTATAACCTGTAAAGTGGTAAGTGCTGATTTTACTGTTCTGGCAGCAAGATCAATATTAACCAGGGCATCCAGTTCATTCATTACAATATCAATATTGTCTGTTCCAATACCTGTTGATATCACAGAAAGCCGTGTATTGCCTATGCGTCCGGTATGGGTAACAAACTCGCGGTGCTGACACTGGCATTCTATCTCGTCAAAATATTTGCTTACTTCTTTTACCCTGCCGGGATCGCCCACCGTTATAATAATACCGGCTAACTCTTCGGGCAGCAAATTTAAATGGTAAATAGCCCCCCGCTTATTGAGTATTAATTCAGATTCGGCAATATATTGCATGCGTAAGATGGTTGTTGTTCATAAAAATATCCTATTTTCGCAACCCGGAAAAAAAGATAAAAAGGGTCCTGTGGCCGAGTGGCTAGGCAGAGCTCTGCAAAAGCTCGTACAGCGGTTCGAATCCGCTCGGGACCTCCAATGAAATTGGCCTCAGCAATGAGGCCTTTTTTTATATTGATTCCCAATCTGCTGTAAAAAATAGCAGGGATGGAAATTCGGCTTATGTGTATGTTAGCGCAAGAATGATCTGCTAGAACTAAAAGCTGGGATATAGTTTATGGATGCGGTCAATCCATTCCTGGATCCCGGCATTTGTTATGTCGCTGGTACTGAAATTGGCGAGGCTGAAGCGAATGGTACGGTTTTTAGGATTGGATATAAAAATAAAATTGCCCCCGGCATAAATAGTGTACGTTTCTAAACCGGGTGGAGAAGGCAGCTTTTTAAAATTGATGGTATTGGTCAATGCTTCAAAATCTGTCAATACACTAATATTATTCATGATGCAAAAATAAGTGAAAAAATCAGAAGCGGAAGAGGCATTCATTACATTTTTGCTTTATTCACTTAATAATTCATAGTACACGTTGTGCATTTCTTAACATAATTATACCTACCTTTAAAAGGGTTAATACAGTTAATCGGTTAATACAGTTAATCGTTTTCCCGCCTGCTCAGGAACCCGTTTTTCTTCGGGCATGTTTCCCAAAAAATAATTCCTGTATTTCTTCAAGCTGCTTTCTGTTTGGGAACAAATGCAATTTTATGACTATACTTATTTTTTTGTATCACTGTGGTACATGTCCTTGTTTACACAAACATTTTTTCAGCATCGCTATGCCGCGCATGCCGCGTTTAAAATGAGTGAATTCTGGGAAAGGTTTTTTTTCATTTTCACTTATTTGATGCAGGGATCTTCTTATTCATGTCCCCGTTCCTATGCCGTAATGCACCGGATGCACCATGCTTATACCGATACCGGAAAGGATCCGCACTCGCCAAAATTTTCATCCAATATTTTTTCAATGATGTGGCGAACCCGGAATATTTATGTTGGAATACTAAAGGGAATATTGCCTGTAGAACCAGGGTTCACCAAAAACCTTCCAAAATGGAATGGTTTTGATATATGGGCCAACTCTACAACTTCAAAAATTGCATGGATATTGCTTTACATTAGCTTCTTTATCATTTTTGCATCCTCAGCATGGTGGTTTTTATTACTTCCCGTAGTAATTACCATGTGCGCTTTTCATGGCGCCATTATTAATTGGTTCGCCCATAAATACGGATATATAAACTTCAGGCTAAAAAACACTTCACACAATTTATTTTCGGTTGATATTTTAATGTTGGGAGAGTTGTATCATAACAACCATTACAAAAACCCATCTGCTATTAATTTTGGAAAGCGCCGGCATGAAGTGGATCCCATTTACCCGGTTATACTTTTTTTTAAATGGCTGGGTATTATACGCATCAATAAAACATTGGCAGTATCACAGCAGGGGTACAAAGCAGCGCTATGTGAACAAAATTAGCCGGGCAAAGACCGCAGCATTTGTTTTATTATTTACATTTGAAATATAATATGCTGCTATGAAAGGCGTAATCGCTGCTTTTTGTTGTGTGTTGCTGAGTAGCGCCCAAATCTTAGCACAGCCTGTATGTGGCTTCGATCAGTCTAATTATGCCCTGCAGCAGGCTAACCCTTCCTATAAGCTCCGGGTATCGCTAAATGAACAGCAAATTGAACAGTTTATCCAGAAAAGAAAAGCTGAACGGGATTATCAGAAAAAAGAAACGGGTATTTTTACCATTCCCATAGTAGTGCATGTGCTGCATACGGGCGAACCGGTAGGTACGCCTTTTAATCCTGCCGATGAACAGATACTTGCGGCAATTGATTATTTGAACGCCATATATAGTGGCATACATGTTTCTCTTACTCCCGCTGGTACCGATGCTGCTGCCGACCTGGGCTTACGTTTTGTTTTGGCCAAAAGAGATCCTGACTGTAACCCAACAACGGGCATTCAGAGGGTTAATATGTCTTCCAATGCCGCGTATACGGCCAATGGCGCCAGCAGTGGTAATATTACCCAGGATATTGATATGAAAGCGCCCGTGGCATGGGACCGTTCAAAATATTATAATATTTATGTTGTTAATAAGATCAACGGCCAAAATGGAACTACCGGTCAGTTTATTGCCGGGTACGCCTATTTTCCTACTTCCAGCGTGGTGGATGGTACGGTAATGCTGGCAACACAAATGAAGCCGGGTTCTAAAACGCTTTCGCATGAGATGGGGCATGCCTTTAACCTGTACCACACTTTTGAGGGGTCCGCAAACAGGGATAAGTGTCCGATAGGTAAAGGCGATCACGTAGATGATACGGATCCTGTTTCCTTTAATGCCAATGCTTCTGGAGCAGTTGATTTTACCTGCCGTACAGGTAATAACGCCTGCATTAATCAGCCTTATTCTATTCGTACGGAAAGTAATTTCATGAGTTACACGAATTGTTATACGCTTTTTACACCCGGACAAAGAGACCGTATACAGGCGAGCATTTTGTTGGAAGAGAGAAGCAGTTTGATTATATCTGCAGGCGCTGTATCTACCTACGCCAGCCCTTCCTGCACACCCAAAATTAATTTTGAACAGCAAAGTGCCGAGCTGGCTAAAACAGCAACAACAGTAAGCGGATGTTTGAAATACCGCGATCATGTTTTTAAGCTTACTATTGGCGGTGATCCATTGCAGAATGCCACCGCTGTGCTTGCCGTTGATCCGGCATCTACGGCAATGGAACACGGTGACTTTGATTTTCCTTCGGGGAAAAATATAATTTTCCCGGCAGGATCAAATAGCAGCAGACCTTTTATATTGCGTATTTATGATAACGGCAGTTCGGCCGAAACAAAGCTTTTACGCCTTAATTTTTCTGTTAATAATGGAGGAGGAATTGCCGAAATAGGAACTGCCGCCCCGGTAATGGATATTAATATCCAGCCCGGTGATTATAGCCCGGTGATTGCGGGTGGGGCTGCCATTGCAACAGTTGGCTCATCAGCCTACCATATCAATAACGCTAAAATTTTTAATGCGGCGCTCCGGAAACAAAAAACACAGATCCTTTATAAGTCGGGTGAGCTTTCTGCAGCAGGGCTTTCCGCGGGAAGTTTCATTACAGGGATACGGTTTTTTGTAGAAAAAAATACTGTCCGGGCATTTAAGAACCTCAGTATAAAGATGGCGCAGACCACTCTCGCCAATCTGGCGGAAAATGGCAGTATTCGATACGCCGGCAATATGACAACCGTATTATCGCTGGCATCGTATGCTACGGTAAATGGCTGGAATATCTTCACCCTTACACAACCTTTTAGCTGGGATGGCGCCGGTAATATTGCGGTAGAGCTTTGCTTTGATAACGGCACGGCTGCTGCCGGAGCTGCCGATATAGTACATGCCTATTCTGATGAAAGCGATGGAGAACAAGGCAGTATGATAGAAGATGAAACCGTGAATTGCTCAGAAAACTTTGCTTTGGTGAGTTTTTACCGGAATGGTGTAAAGCCTGTTGTTATGCTGGACTATACCATACAGGGTAATCCGGTAGATAATTCGATAGCTGAATCTAAAGAAGAATATCTTGGCCCGTATAACGAAGTGTATTTTTATGATAAGTTACAGCCGCAGAAAATTATGGCTAAAATCAAAAACCTGGGTGCCTGGGATTATGGTTGCACAACGGTAAGTATTGACAGGGAAGGCGATGGCGTAGCGCCATTTTGGAATAGCGTGCCGGCCCAATACCTTACGCGTAAAACATTTTTTGTAATGCCTCAAAACAACAACGCTTCGGGGAGTTACGAAATAACACTGTACTATACCGATGCGGAAAAACTGGGCTATGAAAGGGCAACGGGGAAAAACTGGGCCGATGTAAAAGTGATCAAAACGCAAATTCCTGTTTCATTTGTTACGCCGGCAACTCCTGAAGCTGATAAGGTAGAAATAAACGCAGTGGTTGCGCATGGCAGCTTTGGTGAAGATCATATGGTGCAGGCTGCTTTTAATACGGGTTTTTCCGGTTTTTCAATTGGCGCTTTAGACGCTGTGTTGCCCGTAAGCTGGCTTAACTTTGAAGCTATAAACAGGGATGGGGGTGTAAAGCTGCGCTGGTTAACCGCTATGGAATTTAATAACAGCCATTTTGAAGTGCAGGCAAGCAGTGATGGAACGAATTATAGTATGATTGGTACATTGCCTTCAAAGAAGGGTAACAGCAATACAGCCACAGCATATGAATATTTTGATTTACAGCCCCGGGCAGGGAAAATGTATTACCGCATAAAACAGGTAGACCAGGATGGAAAAAGCGCATACAGCAAAATTATAGCAGTATACATTACGGGGAACAGCAATCAGGCACCATCACTATACCCCGTGCCTGCCGGAAATAATATTACGGTTCATTTTGGAAAGCCTGCTGCCAATGCCAGTGTTGAAATTTTAAGCAGTGATATGAAATGCGTGTATACCGGAAAAATAAACGGCACGGTGCTTACCCAAACAATTTATACCGGCAACTGGGCTGCAGGAACTTATATTGTAAGATTAACCGCCGGGAAAAGCAGTTATATACTGAGGTTTGTTAAGCTTTAACAAGATAGTTTACACCCTGTAACCTGCCCCCTGTGACTTGCAACCTGCACCCCACTCACCACTTACTACTTACCACTTACTTGATATATCCCAGTATCTTCAGCATGCTTTGGGAAGATTGTTCCTTGGCGTATAGCCAGTCAACCAGTTTTCCGTTTTTATCGTGTTCTACAATAACATGTTTGGGGGAGGGGATAAGGCAGTGTTTAATGCCGCCATAGCCGCTGATCTGATCCTGGTAAGCGCCGGTATGAAAGAAGCCCAGGTACAATGGCTCTCCGTTTACAACTTTAGGAAGAAATACTTCATTCATATGTTCTTCAGAATCGTAATAATCATGACTATCGCATGTCATACCGCCAAGCACTACCCGATGATATTCCTCTTCCCACTTGTTAATTGGGAGTAATAAAAACCTTTCGCCAATGCCCCAGGTGTCGGGCAGCGTGGTAATAAAAGAAGAGTCAATCATATACCAGGTTTCCCGGTCGTTCTGAACTTTCTCTCCTATTACGCTATAAATATGCGCCATGCTTTCCCCAACGGTGAAGCTGCCAAACTCCGTGTAAATGTTAGGCATGGGTACTTTGGCTTTTTTACAGGCGCTTTTAATATTACGTACAATTTCATTGATCATGAACTGGTAGTCGTATTCAAACCCAAGCGAATGCTTGATAGGAAAACCACCGCCGATATTAATGGAATCCAGTTCAGGACATATCTTTTTTAACTGGCAATACAGGTGAATGATCTTATTCAGTTCACTCCAGTAATAAATATCATCTTTGATGCCTTTATTAAGGAAAATGTGAAGCATCTTTAACTGGAATTTGTGTTCATTTCCTTCAATCTTATCTACATAAAATTCCAGTATATCCCTTGCTCTCATGCCTAACCGGGAAGTATAAAAAGGAAAGGTAGGCTCTTCTTCAGCCGCAACGCGTATGCCCAGCTTAAACGGCACTTTTACCGAACGGCGGTAAGCATCCAGCTCGTCTTTATTATCCAGAACGGGAATTACATTTTTAAACCCGGTATTCAGCAGGCGGGCGATGCGGGAAGTGTAGCTTTTTTGCTTAAAGCCGTTGCAGATAATATGAATGTCTTTATTGATCTTTCTTCTTTCATACAGCCGGTTAATGATCTCTATGTCGTATGCATAGGAAGTTTCAAGATGAATTTCATGTTTGAGCGCCTCCTCAACCACAAAAGCAAAATGCGAACTTTTGGTGCAGTAGCAATAAAAGTACTTGCCTTCATAACGGTGCTTCTTAAACGCTTCTTTGAACATTTTTTTTGCCTTATCTATCTGCATACCTATTTTGGGCAGGTAGGTAAGTTTAAGCGGGGTACCGTATTTATCAATAAGTGCTTTCAGGTCTAATCCGTTAAAGCGAAGGTAGCCGTCTGTTACATCAAAGCCTTCCTGTGGAAAATAGAAGGTTTGTTTCACCAGATCGGTGTATGATTTGTTCATTTTTTACTGTAAAGCTGTTGTAAGGGTGAGCAATGGATATGCAAATGTAGTTTTTTGATGCTTCTTCCAATAAAAAACCGGTTGTGAATTTTTTCACTACCGGTTAATATGATTATCTGGAAAAGGTATTCAATTCATCTCCGCGTTTATCGTTATTTAACTGAAGCAATCAGCTTCTTAAAGCTTTCGGCTTCATTCATTGCCAGGTCGGCTAAAACTTTACGGTCAAGTTCTATCCCTTTCTGGCGCAGTTTAAAAATAAACTCCGAATAGGTAAGCCCTTCTTCGCGAACAGCGGCGTTAATACGCGCTATCCATAAAGCACGGTATTCTCTTTTCTTCAGTTTCCGCCCAACATAGCTGTAGGTCAATCCTTTTTCTACTACGTTTTTAGCAACGGTCAACACGTTTTTACGTTTGCCGTAAAAGCCTTTGGCGGCTTTTAGTATTCTTTTTCTGCGGGCCTTGGATGCAACGGCATTTACTGAACGTGGCATAATTATTAAGTTTTAAGTTGTGGTAAGTTCCGGGCTTACGCTCAACTGTTTTTTAAATGTTGTTCTTTTTTATACACTTTGTTTTCCTTGCAGAGAAAACAATACGCTTATTTTAAGCGCAGGAGACGTTTCACAAAATCCATATTGGATTTATGTACCTGCCCGTCAATACCCATGGCCCGTTTGCGTTTTTTTGATTTTTTAGTGAGAATGTGGCGGCGAAAAGCCTTTTGATAGGTGATCTTGCCGGTGGCGGTCACTTTAAACCTTTTCTTTGCGCTTGAATTGGTTTTAACCTTTGGCATAGAAGTAAAAGTATTTAGGTTATACCCGTGGGGCGGTTCCGAACAGACGAAACACTTATGGAGCCTTTGGGGCAATCTGCACTTCGCTCCCGCAGAGCGGTAAACAAAGCACACCCGTTTTTGCGGGGTGCAAAGGTATATAAAATATACTTAAGGAAAAACAAGTTTTTTAGACGAGGCAGGATATGTCAGATATCAGGTTTCAGGTAAGTAACCTGCTAACGACAGGCTGATAACTCCTTCTTTCGCCTCTCACCTTTTACCTTTCTCTTTTCCCCCGGATTTATTGTTTCGGATTTGGCATTTTAGTTTCTATCCTTTAATTTCGCTTCCTAATGCAACTCAGCACCAAACATTTGTTGGGCATTAGGGACCTCACCCCACCAGACATTCAACTTATTTTAGATACAGCAACCCAATTTAAGGAAGTTTTACAGCGTCCAATTAAGAAGGTGCCTACACTCAGGGATATTACTATTGTCAACCTTTTTTACGAAAGTTCTACCCGTACCCGCATTTCGTTTGAACTGGCGGAAAAACGGCTGAGCGCCGATACGATTAATTTTACGGCCAGCGGTTCTTCCGTATCAAAAGGTGAAACGCTTTTAGATACCGTGAATAATATCCTTTCCATGAAAGTAGATATGGTGGTGATGCGGCATAGCGCCAGCGGAGCACCGCATTTCCTGGCAAAACATATTCCCGCGGCTATCGTAAATGCGGGAGACGGTATTAATGAACATCCCACGCAGGCCCTGCTGGATGCTTTTTCCATGCGGGAACATAAAGGAACGCTGGAAGGTTTGAAAGTAGCTATTATTGGCGATATCATGCACTCCAGGGTGGCGCTCAGCAATATTTATCTTTTAAAGAAAATGGGGGCTGAAGTGATGGTGGCCGGACCTCCCACATTAATACCACCTTATATCCAAAAAGCATTTGACATAAGAGTTGAATACAATGTACGTAATGCATTGAAATGGTGTGATATAGCCAATGTATTGAGAATTCAATTGGAGCGCCAGAGCCAGGTATTGTTTTCATCACTCAGGGAATACAACCTCGCCTATGGCATCAATAAAAGAATGCTGGATGAATTAGAGAAAGAGATACTGATCATGCATCCCGGCCCCATTAACAGGGGAGTTGAATTAGACAGCGATGTAGCTGATTCAAAACAATCTATTATTTTACAGCAGGTAGAAAATGGTGTGGCCACCCGAATGGCCGTATTGTATTTATTATCCGGGGGAAGAGAGGTAAGTTGACAGTAGTAAGTGGTAGGTGGTAAGTGAGTATTAAATCTCAAATTTAAAATCTCCAATCTCAAATCATTATATGCAACGCATTGCTTTATTTCCCGGAACCTTTGATCCCATAACCATCGGCCACTTAGATATTATAAACCGGTCGCTCCATTTATTTGATAAATTGTTCATTGGCATTGGGCGCAACGTAAACAAAACGGCTATGTTTTCGGAAGAGCAGCGGCTGCAGTGGATAAAAGAAATATTTAAAGAAGAAGATAAGGTTGACGCGGTTATTTATGAAGGGTTAACCGTTGACTGCTGCCGGAAAGTGAATGCGAATTTTATTTTAAGAGGCATTCGCTATGTAAGTGATTTTGAATACGAAAAGGCTATTGCAGATATGAATCGCAGCCTCTCGCCAGAAATTGAATCCATCTTTTTAACCTGCCTTCCGCAATATACTTCTGTAGCTTCCACCCTGGTAAGAGATGTACTCCGCAATGGCGGAAATGCCAACCAGTTTTTGCCCGAACCGGTGGTTCGTTCATTAAAGGAGCATAGCCAAAACAATAAGCGATTGCAATAATCACAATCACTTTTCAATAGTGGTAACCGCAGAACTGAAGCGAAGATTATTGACATCGGTGATATTGAAGTAATACGCTTGTGCATTGGCCGGCAAAATAGCGGATACCCCGTTTTTATTGAATTGAGCTGGCAACTGTATCCAGTTGCGGCTTTGCCAAACGCCGGCATCGGCAGTATAGCACAATACTGCTTTGCTTAATGTTGTTTCAGAAACAATTTTTGCTGTAACCATGTGCTTTTGAATGGGATTGTTAGTGATTTGCATCATTTTTTTACCGCCTTTTACCATCATATCGGCAAAGGCAAATATTTCAGGCTGGTTCCATATATGACCATGCTCACTGGTAACCGGGATGCAAAGGAGCGGAGGCGTTTTAACAAGCGATACCGATCGCTGCCATATATCTAAAGAGAATGATCCATCATTACTGCCAATATACCATAGGCTTGGAACCGTAGAAGAGGGGATATATAAGGAAGGATCCCATTTGGTTTTATAGGCATTTAACTGGGCAGGCGTCATCACCTTAAAATATCTTTCAAAATTGGATACGGTAGATTCGTATAAAAAACCACAACCGTATACCGGCACGGCAAACGCAAAGCGGTTATCCAGTCCCATTACTGCAGCAGTTATTACTCCACCCCACGAAATACCATGCAATCCAATTTTTTCAGAATTAATTTCAGGAAAAGAGCGCAGCAATGAATTAGCCCTGATGACATCGGCTACTGCATGATAGAACCATTGCTCCCTGTCGGCAATTTCTATATCGCCAAAGCTGGTAATGCGGGGTGGCCCGGCCTGTTCGTGCCATTCGCGGTTGGGGAAATCGCCTATAGGAAGATGCCCTTCCAGGTCCATAGCAATAGCTGCATAGCCTCGGTTTACCCAGGATTGCACCCATTCCGGAAATGCAGTTCCACCACCGCCATGTACACAAACTACTGCCGGCCATCCACCTTCAGGCGGAGTACCCACGGGCGCTTTATAATAGGCGAACACCCTGGTTGGTTTTGCTTTAAAAGTAATTCCTTCGTAAAAAAAAGAACGCATGCCTGCTACAGCACAACAACCTGTTTCATGCATAAGCGGCGTTTGATACAATGCTTTTATATTCCATGGAGATGCGGGAACGCCTGCTTGCTGCGCATAGGTAAAGGCGGCAGACAGGAAGAGCGTAAAAAGAAAAAGTTTTTTCATGGATGAAACCGGTATAAAAATATGCATGCAATAGGAACATTAAAGATAAGGAGCATCCGGTGCAGATAAAGGATATTGCCGGCTGCGTTGTAAATATTGTTGTTTTTCCATGTGGTTAATGCTTATACTTAATGCCCTAAAGCATTCCTTTTCTTTATATTTACACAAATCTTTTAGGATGTCTTCCATGAACCGCCGGTCTTTTCTTACTAAAACTTCCCTTGGTGCAGGGGCTGCACTGGGCTTACCTGCTTTGCCTTCCCTGGCCGATCCGGCAAAGACACCCTGGCAATGTGTACACAATACCAATACCATGCAAACCATTATATCAGTAACCGGTTTGCCTGAGCCAGTAACCGTGTTACAGATTGCAGATACGCATATTAGTTGCGATAATGAAAGCGACCGGCAATATGAACCATACAGCGCCCGAATGAACAAGGCTTTTTTGCAGCCTAAGCATTATAAAACCGGTGAGCCTACTACTACTATGGAATGTTTTACAGCCATGATGCAGATGGCGAAGCAGGAAAAAGTAGATTTGATAGCCCTTATTGGAGATATTGTTAACTATCCTTCTGCTACCGCTGTTGAATTTGTACGATCGGCGGTAGAAACTGCGGGTATCCCTCATATTTATACAGCGGGCAATCACGACTGGCATTATGAAGGCATGGAGGGTTCATCAGATGCATTGCGAAAGGAATGGTGCGAAAAAAGGCTGAAGCCACTTTACACCGGTAAAAACCTGTTTTACTCATCAGATATTGTAGGTGGCATTAATATGGTTACCATTGATAATTCTACCTACCAGGTAAATGAAGAACAACTGGCGTTTTTCCGGAATCAGCTTAAACGACCCGAACCCGTTGCGCTTTTTGTACATATTCCATTGTATATGCCATCCATGAAAATGTGCTGCGGACATCCTGAATGGGGCGCTGCCAGCGATAAGAATTACGGGATTGAGCGCAGGGAACGCTGGTCCGCATCAGGTAACCAGCCTTCAACCGTGGCATTTGTAAAAGAAGTAATGAAAGCCAAAAAACTAACCGGTGTTTTTGCAGGCCACTGGCACCAGTACTATTCCATATTGCAACACCCGGTTAACCAGCACCTGGCATTGCCTGGCTTTAACGGGCAATACCGGATGATCAGGTTTCAGCCTTTGGTTTAGCAAACTCAAACATTCTCCAAACCATATTGTTTTAATACGTCTGCCGGAACGCCTTCCCATTTGTTGGGCATATTGCCTGCATAGCCTAAATCCTTCACACCTATTTCACTGGTAAAAAAGCCGGAAGCGGTAAGATCGCGCATGCGGTTAAAAAAAGCAACGCCCTGTTCCATACCGGGTTTTATCTTTTCAGGCCAGGCAATATCGTTCACCATTTCAAGCTGCTGTTCTGCTGTAGCATCTTTAAAGGTATTATTGTACCTGTTCAGGCACTGTATATCTAACCATCTTAATCCCCCGCGCATAGGAACCTGGTGTTCGGGAATATCTTTTACAATAAATTCTATAAACCCGGGCACTTTGGCGTCTGACGCACTGCCTGATTTTTCATCTTTGGGTATAATAATATCAGCCAATACGGTAATAGTGAGCATTTCATGGTCAGAGAAAAATTGGCGTTCATTCAGTTTTTTATTACGCTCTGTTTCAAAAGCTTCCCGGCCGGCCTCGTTGTCATTGGCCGTTGTTTTTGCTATGGCCGTTGCTTTTTTGTTATCCGTTTTGCAGGCTTCTAATAAAACGCCTGTTGAAACAGCGGTTAAGCCAATGGCTTTAAGTGATTCACGTCTGTTCATACTATAATAAGATTAAAAAGCTTTTTATACATTTAGTTTCTTTCTCTGTTCCAGAATATATTCTGCTGTACGCAATGATAAAGCAAGGATCGTCCAGGTAGCATTTTTATCTCCCTGCTGCACAAAGGGAGCGGCATCCACTACAAATAAATTTTTGCAATCATGGGCCTGGCACCATTTATTCAGCGCAGATTTTTTTGGATCATCTCCCATCCTTATGGTACCTACTTCATGAATGATCCTGCCGGGCGCTTCTAATCCGTAATTGTTTTCGGGGCCCTGTGGTTTTGATGTAACAATTGCGCCCATTTCGTGCATAATAGACTGAAAGGTTTCCTGCATGTGTTTGGCCTGCTTCACTTCTTCATTACTCCAGGTATAATTGAAGCGCAATACGGGTATACCAAATTTGTCAACAACATTAGGGTCTATCTCACAATAATTCTCTTTCCTTGCAATGGCAGTGCCTCTTCCGGCCATACCAACGCGGGTGCCATAAAAACGGCGATAATCATCTTTTAGCGATGCGCCAAAGCCCCCGGCCTGTTTGGGATTCCCATCTCTTCCCGGTACTTTTCCGTTTATCCTGTGTATGCCCGATTCAAAACCATAGGAAGGCATCCTCATTCCGCCTCCATATTCAATATGGTAGCCCCTTGGAAAGTCAAGCTTTTTATTATCTAACCACCAGGGCGAGTAAATATGTATGCTGCCTGATCCGTCTTCATTAAAGCGTTTACGATCCAGCAACTGCGGCAGAAAGCCAGACAGGCTGGAACCGGTAGAATCATGGAGATATTTTCCTACCACACCGCTGTTATTGGCCAATCCGTTAGGATGGCTGGCAGATTTGGAATTAAGTAATATACGTGCCGATTCGCAGGCGCTTGCACCCAGCACTACCGTTTTGGCGCTTACCTGGTACTCCTGCATATCATCTTTACTGATATATGAAACACCGGTAGCCTGGCCATTTTTATCGGTAAGTATTTCTCTTACCATAGCATTGGTGATCACTTCTAAGTTTCCTGTTTTAATGGCAGGAATAACCAGGCAGGAAGATGCTGAAAAATCGCCATAAGTTTTACAACTGCGGCTGCATTGCCCGCAAAAGTAACAAGGTTGGCGATCTTTATTTCCGGGTATGGGTTCGGTAATAACCGATCCTCTGCCCGCGATAACTTTTACACCTGCTTTAGCGGCCGATCTTTTTATAAATAATTCGGGGAGTCGTGGTTTGGGCGGCGGCATAAAAATACCATCGGGTTCATTTTCCAAACCTTCCACGGTACCATAAATTCCTATTAAGCGGTCAACCTTATCATAGTAAGGCTTAATATCATCATAGGTAAAAGGCCAATCATCCGTTAAGCCGTCTTTAGGTCTGAAATCTTCCGGCCCCATACGTAAAGATATCCGGCCCCAGTGATTGGTTTTGCCACCGAGCATCCTGGAACGGAACCAGTCAAACTCCGTATTGTTTTTCCTGGTGTATGGTTCACCTTCTATTTCCCATCCTCCGTAAGCGGCATCAAAATCACCGAAGGGGCGAACAGTAGAGGCGCCGCGGCGCGGGGATTCCCATGGCCATTTAAACTGTTGTGAATCTTTGGCGGGATCAAAGAAAGGGCCGGCTTCCAGCATTAAAACTTTTATACCTGCCTGGGCTAAAAAATGCCCGGCCATTCCTCCTCCTGCTCCGGAGCCAATGATAACTACGTCATGAACAGCGGCCGATTTTTTTATTTGGAACTTTCCCATAATTAAATGATCAGATTTAGCGTGTTATAGTAAGAAGAATATATTATTAGTTGTGTGAAACTTAAAAGCATAGCTATAATAAAAAGTCTGCCGTTTTTACATGTAGAGTATGCCCGGGTAGAAAGATACCCAATATTACAAAGAAAAATTTCATAACGTAAGAAATGGGGTAGTAATTTTTCACGCAACGAGGGAAAGCGGAAAACGCAAAGTACACAAACAAGGTAGTATTTGAAATTATGACATGCATTATCTGGTTTATAACAGTAAGGGCTACATGCTTTTTTTGCCTCTGAGCCGGCTAAGGGTTTCTTCCGACATGCCGAGGTAGGAGGCCACATATTTGAGCGGTATGCGGTTTACCAGTTCCGGCCTGGATGCAATGAAATGACGGTATCTTTTTTCAGCGCTGGGCAGGCGCGAAATATATGATCTTTCTTCTGAAGCGGCATAATATTCTTCCAGCAGTATCCGCACAACTATATTCATTTCGGGAAAAAGCGCATACATTTTTTGCAGGCTTTCAAAGGACATTACATACAGATCGCTGTTTTCCATGACCTGTATATATTCCAGTGAAGGCTCCCTGCGCGACATACTGCGGATGGAAGTGGTGATTTCATTTTCTGGATTGATCCATGTGGTGATCTCTTTTTTTCCTTCTTTTATAAAAGCACGTAAAACGCCTTTGTGTATATAGTAATAATGTGCGCAAAATTCACCTGGTTTTAAAAGGTATTTACCCTTAATTATTTTTTTACGAAATGAGTTTTGTATGATATATTGCCCGGCTTTTTTCCCCAGTGGGTAAATGGCTCTCATAAAATCCACTAATGGTGAATGATCCGTTTTTGCCCCCTGCGATGTAGTACGATTGGTAATGGATTTATTCATTAAGGACATCTCTGAAGTAGTAAGCTTTAATAAAATAGCGTGGTAAAACTAAAACTATAACAGGTAACAGCACATTTTTATTTTTATCCAAATGCCTTTTTGCCTGCAGCATGTGCCGTTCATTATGCGCAATTCATAAAGCGGAAAGTATCACCGGGTTTTAAGCAAATCCATTTTGAAATGGAAACAGAGACAGGCATAGCATTAATACCCGGGACTTTAGCTTTTCGCATGTGTGGCGCCGGGTCTGCATATAAGCAATCGGCATTGCTATATGATTACCGTTACTAATTAAAATTAATATATTACGCCAATAGTATACCGTTGTAATAAGTAACTGATAGCGGAATTAAAAGCCGTTATTCAGGCTGGTCAGAAGGAGAATTTAAAAAAAATCTTGACAATTGTCAGGAAATTCAATCAGTGGAAGTACTTAGGAAAAAATAAAAATATCATTATAATAAATTGGTCCTCAATAATTTGCGTAAGCACATCTGGTGTTGTTATCCATTCATTGGCTTTTGCGAATTTATTTCCCAACAGATATATTTGCCGTATCTGTATGTAAATCCGCAGGCGTTGATAACCTGCATTAAATTCAATATCCATGAAAGTGAAAAACTTCTCACTGCTTTGTTTTTGCGTGCTTTTTTGTTTCCACAGCTTTGCCCAGGTAGGCATTGGAACTGCTACACCAGCCGCTTCTGCCGCGCTGGACGTTACCGCTACCACAAAAGGTTTTTTGCCCCCACGGGTATCACTCAGCAGTACTGCCGTTGCTGCGCCTGTTGTTTCGCCTGTTGATGGCCTTATTGTGTACAACACAGCTACCACCGGCAACGTTACTCCGGGCTTGTATGTGTGGAATAGCACCAGCCTTATATGGGATCGCATAAACACTACCCGCAGTGCGGGCGCCGAAAAAAAGCTGGGTATTGATCTTACCGGCAGCGCTTTTCCGCAAAAGGTTTATCACGACCTGCTGTGGTACCAAACCGGCACCGGGGGCATTACGCCCGCCCAGGTACCCTGGTATTGCGAAAATGTGACCAAAGCCAACCAGTTAGCCGCTTACTGGCTGCAAAAAATTATCAACGAATTCAAATCACTGGAGAATGATAATCACTATGATCAAAGCCAGAATGCGATAATCGTAAATAGCAATATCTTGGGCAAGATTGTGCTGGGCCGCACAGCGCTGGGTACAGGAGGGGTGGACATGGACAACGACCCCGCACTTGCCAACCTTTATGGAACCGATTATTTTACTTTAATTGTGGGCTCCAACGGTACCAGTGAGCTATATACCATGGAATTTAACATTGGAATCGTAAACACTACATCTGGTTTCGGCTTTCGGATCGTGTATCAAACCAGTTCAGGTGCCGGCGATGGCCATCTGGTGCAATATAGCTCTGTTGCCGCAATGACCGCAACCGCTCCGCAGTGCAAAACACGGAGCAGTCTTTCCGCATCGGCGGTGACTGCAAACAACCCGGCTCTTATGGCTTATCCCATTTCTATTGAGCTCAATTTTTAACAGTCCTTGTTAGAAAATGAAAAGTATACATGGTTCCCTTTTGTTAAACTAAACGTCTTATGAAGAAAATCTTTTTACTTATAGCGCTTGCCACCGCACTGGGTGCACAGGCCCAGCTTTCGGTTGGCAGCAGCGAAAGCCTCACGCTGCCGACCGGATCTACGTTTTCGTACGATGGGTTAGTGTTCACACCTCTTTCGCCCCTTACACTTTCCAGCAATGCGGTAACAAAAAGCACCACAGCAGTAACCGGCCCAGGCGCCGCTGCCGGCATTAACAGGTTATACGTATTGGATGAGCCAATAAACTATACAGGCACATTACAGCTATACTATGAAGATGACGAGCTGAATGGTAATACGGAAGCCGGCCTTGAGATTTACAAACGACTGGCAACCATTTGGGCAACAACCGGAAGCGGTTTTGTTGACCCCGCATTAAACTATTTGGAAATAGCGCTGAACAATATACAACTCAACGGGATAACGGCAGCCCAATACGGTACCATTTTGCCATTAGTACGCCATAGCTTTACCGCAACACTCCGAAATAGCGCCGTAGAGCTTAACTGGAAGGTGAATAACAATGAACAGTACCAGCGATTTCAATTACAGGCCAATGCCGATGGACATGACTGGAAAAACATTACCGACATATTAGCTGTGTCATCCACCGGAACAGTAAGCTACACATATACCGACAGGGATATGTCGTTTACCACTAAACAATATCGCTTACAACTGCAAAGCATTGATGGCGGGCGCTCCTATTCGCCCGTTGAGATAGTATCGCAACAGCCTAAGGCAGACATGTATGCCTGGACGTCTGGCAGTAAGATAAACATGCAATTTACCGGAAGGATGCCAAAGCAGGTAGGGTTGTTCAGCGCTTCGGGCCAGTTGGTATGGCAGGATAATACCGCTCAATTTGCTTATACTACGCATGTGCTTAAACCCGGTTTGTATATAGTGTCCTATACCAGCGCCTCAGGTATGGCTTTTTCGAAAAAAGTGGTGGTGCCGTAAAATAGCAGGCTATCATTTGCTGAACAGGTTAAAAACTGATGGTAACGGATCATAGTGTGCATGTTTGATTTTTATCTAAATGTTTTTTTGCCTGCAGCATATGCCTTTCATTGTGCGCAATTAAAAAGCGGAAAGTATCGCCGAGCTTTAAACGGATCCATTTTGAAATGGAGACGGGTACGCGCGTAGCATTAATATCTGTGACTTTAGCTTTTCGAAGGCAAAGCATAAGCTGTTCCTGCTGCTGTATGAATTCCGCCATTACTGCACGGGCATTGAGATTTGGAGCCGGCGAATGATTTTTTGGAGACCTGTATTTTTTAGCGGAATTGCCGGGCTGCATCATTTGGGTAAAATAATTACCCAGCCAGCTACTTTTGAATTTTTCATTGGTAGCGTTACCCGCAGGATGGTTGATGGCAGAAGTGATAGCCGGCAGGTAAAACCTGCCATAGCTGTTTAAGTGCGCCAGGCACTGGGCCATGCTCCAACCGCCATCCGGGGCGGGTTTTAACAGGGTTTCTTCGGGTAAGTTCTGGAAAACGCTGATGGCTTCAGCAAGATGGTTTTCCACTTCATGCTCCAATGAACTTAATAAATCAAATTTTGAGATTGATTTCATCGTGTGGATTATTATTCGGTGATGTATTTTTTATTCAAAATAAGCAGGGCTGCCGCAATTGTAAAAAAAGAGGATTCGATTATTAACCATTGCGAACCAAATGCGCCCAATGCTCCTTCTGTTGAGATGGTGATCATACGCGATACGGCATAGAGTCCCCAAAGCAAACAAAGAAATCCTAATCCTTTTTTTACATCTTTTTTCAGCAGGTAAATCAAACTGATAAAGATGGTTAGCCCTACACCACCATATACTCCTCTTATGGAACTGAATGCATCATTGTTACTGAGTTGAACATTCACCATATCCATTACAGATTGAGGGTTTTTTAATGCCATCAGACTTACAGATAACAGGCTTAACGCAGATAATGCGATAAAAGCCTTAGAGCTTGCCAATACGATTCTTTTTGTTTTCATTTTGCTTCATGTATTAATGATGCAAAATTGTTTCACCCTGCACTGATAATTATTGGTAAATACCAACATTTTTCAGATCCTTATTTTATTGATGAGTTTGCTGAAATTGGTGGGGTCTATTCCGAGGTAATTGGCCAGGTATTTATGGGGAACCAGTTGTAAAATGTGCGGACTGCGGTGTAAAAGCTTTCTGAATTTATCTTCAGAAGAATAACATTGTATTTCTGCCAGGCGTTCCAATAAACCGGACAATGCATGGGTTACACCCATACGCACCATCGTTTCAACAACGGGCCTGCTTTTCATAATGGCTTCCACTTCAGGATAGAGAGCTCTTAAAAAAACAGACGGCGTAAGGGTTTCATACGTATAGCGCGAAGGCTGGCGCAGCATCATGGCATCCAGCACACCACCGAAAGAAGGGGCATAGGTAAAAACGAGCGTGGCTTCGCGATCCTGCTCATCATAATAATATACCCTTTGCAGGCCTTCCAGCACAAAGTATAAATATTTTTCTCTTTCTCCGGCCGCGGTAATGATCTCCTTTCTTTTTGCAGAGAAAGGCTGCCATATTCCGGCAAATGCATGCCAGTCTGCATCGGGCAGCGGATACACAGCCTGAATTAATTGCCTGAGTTGTAAAAGTTGATCCTGCATTAAAAAATTCTGTTGGCAATATTAAAAACATTTACTGATCAATGCAATCAGGAACATATAATTATCCTGAAAACAATTAAGTTTGAGTTCATTTAAAAAATGTAAACATCACCAGCCATGTCACATATCTGGTTTAAAAAAGAATTCTCGCTCCAAAAATTGCAGGCTATGAGTGCCGGAACAATGGGGGAGCATATTGGTATTGAATTTACTGAAATTGGCGATAGTTATCTGAAAGCCACCATGCCGGTAGACCGGCGTACCCGGCAGCCCTATGGTTTATTACATGGCGGCGCCTCGGTTGCATTGGCCGAAACATTAGGGAGTGTGGCTTCATCGCTGGTGTTAGATACCAGTGTGTTTATTTGTGTAGGATTGGAAATTAATGCCAATCATATCCGCAGCGCCCGGCAGGGATTGGTTACGGGCATTGCAACACCCATACATCTGGGCTCTTCCACCCATGTGTGGGATATTAAAATTTATGATGAACGCGAAAGGCTGGTGTGCATAAGCCGCCTTACGGTTGCCGTATTGAAAGGAAAGGATATACCGGTTACATAAGCTTTGCTTCGGCTTTCTGGTGCAGGTTGGATAGCGTTGCCTTGTAGATAGCCAGGCCTGCTGCCGTATTATTACTTTTCTCAAATTTTGAGTAGCAATAGTATTCCGTACTTCCGCGTTCAGGCAGGGTGTTCTTAATAACTTGAGGTATTCTTCTACTTCCAGATGTTGTTTTAATTTTCTTTCCGTTTGCAGATAGTCTTTCCTCTATAGTTATAGTAATTTTGTTTATCGGCTATGCCACAAACAAAACACCAAAAGTGCGGGAACAACTGTGGGTGATTTAAGGGAAAAAACAGTGAAAATAAGCGTAAAAAAGCGGTAAAAAAAAGCATGTTAAAAAAATAAAAACCCCTGAAAATCAATGATTTAAGGGGTTTTTAACGTGCCCAAGACTGGATTCTTTACTTATTGATAATCAATCTATTAATATCATTATGGGTGTAATTTTTCCAATTTGTAAATAATTTGTAATCAAAGTGTTCCAGTACATATTAAAATTCCAACATTTTTTAAAACAAATTTCTAACAAAAAAATCTTGTCAGAAATATGACAAAAAGCCACTGACATTTTGTTGTTAAGTTAAGTGGTTTACACAAAATAAAACAGTCCAAATCCATTGTTTTATAAGTTCCTTTCAACGACTCGCTTAGCACATCATATTCGCACGAATAGGTGACCTCAATCAATATGAATAGTGTTCTGTTGATATCAGATATAGGTGACCAATGACTTAAGGAAGATTATCAGTTATCATTTCAACATTCTCTTTCTCCAATATAAGAATAGCAATCTCTTGTCTTTATCTGGATTAACTAAAGCAGGGTTATACTTAAGTTAATTAAATTCTCCTACAAAAAGAATAATAAGGATATTATTACTGTAAAGCCAAAATATGCTTGGGTGACGTGACAGACTTGTCGTCGGTGATTTTGTACCAATGAATTTCTAGCAGAAACCTGTTGAGCTTACAATGAAGATCAGTGGCCATAAAAGTATTTGTGATTTTTGTCGTTATATGAGGATTACTGCTGAAGTGGCAGGACATTAAATAAGAGAAATTTGGTTACAGCGTGAGATATTGGGATTAGTACCTGAGGTGAATACTATAGTTAATTAATTCGTGCTATTTACCAAATGTATCGAATAAGGAATTAGGCTGATATTCATAATCCAGTACCACCTTAATGCATGCATCAATTATCGCGGCTTTACTTTCTACAGAGATATCCGTAAGAACATTATTTGTATTTTCTATACTCTTTATAACCGCTACATCTAAATTTTCGGCAATATGCTTTAATACCATAATGATTTTCCCAGTTAAGTTTCCCGGTATTCTGTACCGGTTCATTTTATAAGCGTCCAGTACCGGGTTTTCAAGCAAATGCGAACTTAATGGCAAGTTATTTTTACTCTTCCAGTGTTTTAAAATGATGACAATTCTTTTTTGTACTTCACTTAACCGGATGCTATTAAGTGCATGGAAATCGGTTTTCGTGTAACTTGAATTGTCTTTCCAAAAATTGTAATCATTGACATACAGATACCCTGATTTATTTTTACCATTGATGCTGCTCCTTTTTTTGGGAACTACATCAACTTTGTATTCCCTTTGGTTGACCTTAAAATACACTCCGACTGATACATGCTGATCTCTTACCCTGACGATAGAATAATCACCAATCTTTCCTTCCAAAAAGGCCGCTACATTGTCAAACATATCAGCGGTTGATCGAAAGCTGTTTTTTTTAAAAGCAAGAGCAATATCGATATCGAATTTATTTCTTAATGCTGTGCCTCTTTCAGTCGAACCAATTCTGAATGGTTCACTTGCTAGTTTTTCTGCATATTTATTTTTGAGTAGCCCAATTAGCTGATCAGCTTTCTGCTGGAGTTTAAGATAGGTAGCGTCTTCTTTATTTAATTTCAGTTTGCTGGCAACAGCATACAAAAAGGAATCCGTATTCAGTGGTTTTTCCAAGCTATTTTGATGATCCTCAATTGCGCCAATAAAACCGCCCCCAATGCCTCCTATTGCCGCTCCTTTTCCTGCCTCAAGTAATAATTCTTTCCAATTGAATTTTTGTTGAGGATTTGTTTCCATTTGGTTTAGCTGTTTTACTGCATTAATAATTGTCTTTACTAAACCAACCGCAATCGCACCCTCTACTGCATATTTTTTGGCTTTACTCATTTTGTTGATTTAATCTATATGTGGAGGAGTTTTTAATCCTGAAAGTGTGCTTTCCCATCCTGCAATAATCTTTTTGCATTCTGTATGCATGGTATTAAAAAAATCTCGGTATGAAGAAAAGTTTACAGAATGCTTTCTTTGGAAACTATCAATACTGCTATCGATCTGGTGGTATGAGATTTCATAGTTATCTAAATCAAGAAAATGTTCCTTGAAAGTAAAAAAAATAAAATCTGATTCTTTCTTCTCATAAAAACCGTTCATTTGCGCTTCATCAAATCGTAGTGATTCTTTATGTAACTCTGTAACCATATCATGGCTTAACCTCATTAATTCCCGCCCTATTTTGTAATTCCGTTCTATCAGCTGTGTAAGCCATTCCAATTTAAATTTTTCCTGAAATTCCTCCCAACTGAGTATTGACACATTCGATTTAACTATTGCTTCATAAGCCCCCTTTTGAAAACCTGCTTTTGAAATAATATATCCCCGGCTGGCCCCTGAGTCATTGATAATTGTTCTGAACGCATGAATTACAGTTTGTGGAACAGGAGATTGCCAATATTTACATTCGCAAATTATTTTCGAGTCAAAAGCTGCTTTTCTTTGGGCGTGTACGTCGACTTCGACCTTTCCTCTCACAGTTTCTATAGTTTTTTCAATTTCTGTATCAAACCCGCATTCAGATAAAATAGTGGCTGTAAACGTCTGTAACTGCTTCCAGTCAGACGGGGTGAGATCATATATTTTTAAGGTGTTCATTACTGTGATTTTAACTGGTCAATGTATTTATTTAAATCAATTGCCCTTACCGTTCCCAACTTTTGAAGCTCAGCTACCAATTTTAAAAAGAAAAATATCAGGCTTTCTCCTTTTGTACTATAGTGAACATTGACAACTGGGTTAAGCTCATCCTTTGTGTCCACTTCTGTAACAAAAGAGCGATCATTTAACACACAGCCAATATTTATTAGCTCTTCAGCCGTTGATTCCGTTATCACTTTTTCAAAATACTGATTTCCCTTTATTGAATTTTTCCAGCCATTATCTAAACAAAGAAAACCACCAAGCGTTGTAAATACCTGCGCCGCAGGCCTTGGAGTACCTTTGTCAATAATTATAGCTGATGTTTTTTGTAACTTTCTTACACTGGCAATTTTCTTACCTGCATATTCGGCCAAGCCCTTTTTTATTTCCTGTTTTGTTTCAAAGACAGCATATACACTTTCTGCAGGTATATAAACGGTGCCTTCCTCATTAAAAATAAAAGGAGTATACTGGCTATCATAAATCACCACATCAATCTGCTCGCTTGTATTGCCCAAATGATCGATAACAGTAGCTTTTGCAACCGTGTAACGTTTGGGCAAGTATTTGCAGAGAAATTTTATCCAAATATTTTCTGACCCATCTCCTTTATCAACCGGATGTTTTATTGATTTCCTGAATGTTTTCAGCTGGCTAACCATTGTTGCCTGCAGACCCAGAAACATTTGTTGCATATCAATTTGGTCATTCTTTTTCTTCATATCTATATACTTTATTGTTATTGTAGACAAAAAATGCAGGGGCACATTTTTCTTTGCATATACTTATTATAAGCAATATCGGGTTATTGATAAAAACTCTTTTATCCTGTACTATTTCCTGCAAGGCCTTCATATCAGTTGCGCTTGGAATGGCAGGGTTATCAGGATGCGTATGCCATTCTCCTACATACACCAAAGGAGGAGATTGCCTATATAATCTTTCAAGTATTTTCTTCAGTCCTTTATTTCTCCTTTCAAAGCTAAACCTGGATGATCTAAATTCCTCCGGTATTACCGTTTCGCTAATTATCACCGTTCTATTATCATCGGCATAATATCCTACCAGTATTCCGCCGAACTCCTTCGGATGCCATTGTACACCATATTTACAAAGCTTTTCAAGTAACGCATCCTCCATTTTTATGACCAATCCCTTTTGCTTATTGATGAGTTTCAAAACTGGCTCAATTTTATTGTGAAGCCTTTATCAGATTGAGTTGACAGGAAAAAATTCCTAACCGGCAAATCGCTCTCAAAGCAAGTATTAATATGTTTTATTGCGTATTGTACTAAAACGGCAATATCATTGTAAGAAGCTTTGAAAGTGGGGCTCCAGCAACCGGCTGGGTTATAGAGATCTTCCACATCATTCTCCAGTTTCTCAAACATTTCCATCGCCCACCGATATGAATCAGGACTAACTGAACACACCAGTTCCTTTGCATGGTTAGTTATAGACAGATTAAATATTTTACACCGCGCAGATAATTGATCAAGGATATGGGCTACGTCGTTATCGGCCGTGCAATCAAAAATTATATCATATTCGTTAAGCGACTGTGTAAGTGTATCCTTCCAGCGATCATCATTGATGCCAATTTTGGCAAAATCAATAAATCGTTGGTTGGTTAACACTTCTGCAAATGGTGATATTGCCGTCAGTTCCATTGAAAGATCGCTTACCTTATCGAGGATACCGCTGGAGAATCTATAATCTGATCTGCATACATTTTCCGGTTCTTTCCCATCATGATCGAACAATACGATATTAGTACAACCACCCCTGACAAGCGTTGTCGCCAGCATGCTCCCTATTGCTCCAATTCCGATTATAAGTTATTTTAATGCCCGTTAATGTATCATGCAGTTTCCCCCGTCCAAAGAAGTATTTATAGGAGCAATTACGGGTTTCCGCCCAAAGGATTCCCTGGTCACGTAATCTCCCGATCCAGGTTCCCAGCCCCAGTACTTTTTCGCCGTAAGTAGGAAAATGATTAACAGGTATCTGAGTCGCCTGCCAGTGTATTTCGGTATCACTTATTTTATAACCGAGTAATAGAGGAATTTCCAGTTCCTTGTTTCTATTGCCAGCGTAATCTTTACTTGTCCTATTTAAAAAGCTCAGGAATTTCTGACTTACCAAAGATTGTAATTCCTGCCAGTTATTTACTGCGAACCTTCTGTTGCGAACAGGAGGGTTTTCAATATAACCAAATATCCCTGTTTGCCTTGTCAGCGCTTTATACGCAGTATTCCATTTACAGGATGCCGTTATCTTGTCAATAATAAAATCCTGCACCAGGTTGGTGACAGTATGTTTTTCTTTTAGGATGCCTGTGGCAAGCGTTGAATAAGTGAATCGGCCGAACTGACCTTTATGAAAATCATAATCTACCTCTGTAAACAAGAAGACAGGATTCAGCCCGGCATTTACGTGTGGTGAAACAATGATATGTTCATTATGAGTGTCTTTCTCCTTATTGATATAGTATTTCGTGATCCAGTGTTTCAGTGAATTAAAATCCAGTTGTAACTTTCTTTCCATCACCGGGCTATGAAAAGTATGTACACAAATGGAACCGTCACCATTTACATGATCAAATTCCAGTAAGTCCTTGTTGACAAACCTGATAGTTTCTGTATCATGAAATTGTAGCGGATATTGGGGGTATATGGAGACATCGAATTCAATTCTGTGTTCATTCACGGTCAGGGCAACCCTGCTCGTTACTGTTAAGGCATTTTCATTTTCTTCAAATGCTTTAACAATTTCCGCATAATCAATATTCGTTATGACGTTAACTATTTCATTCAGCCGCTGGCTCATTTTTTATCCGAATCTGGTTGGTGGGGGAACAGACATTCCTTTCTTTTTCTCATCATACTTATCACTTTTCTCATCATCGCATGGAAACTTTTCGTTTACCATATAATATAGCTTGACATTGTCACTGTTCTCCTCAATTCTTTCAATCATATATTTCATATCATCACTTAAAACTCCTTTTTCAAAATCAGTCAGAGTATCAGCCACATCATTGCCGCCATTTCCGGGATCTGGTAACGCAATATCTTTTACCTCATCCCTTATAAACTCCATCACTGCTTTCAATTTATCCCATATCTCCCCGGCAATATCTTTCTTATCAAAAGCTTTTATGGTGATTAGTTCCAGGAAAAAAGATTTTGGTCCATTGCCCTTGCATATTTTCCATACTTTTAGCAACCGGGTTATCTGCCTGACGGAACTTTTTTCTGCATTGTTTCTGATGCTTTCAATCTGCGCTTTCACATTACTGCGGAGACGATCACTTCCACTTTCAATTTTGCCAAATTGTGAATAGACGTACAGGTTGAGTTTGTCATCTTCTGTATACTGCTTCTGGTTTAGCTCCCGGCCCGGCACCACATCAATTTTGATCACATCACCATCGACATCTGCAAAAAAATCTAATCCAACCGAAACTTTCTGTTTTCTTACCGTGGCTACGTTCTTGTATTTTTCATATAAAAAGTCGTGCACCCCGGTATACATTTTTTCGAGTGTGTCAAATGCATCCCTTTTAAAAGGTGCCATTAAATCAAAATCGAATTTCTTGTTTACCGCAGTGTTTTTTGCATATGAGCCGGAATTAAAAGGAGAATATATATCGCTGCCATACTTTTCCTCCAGCGCCTCTTTTACTTCATTTCTCTTTGCAATATGCTTATCAAGAAGTCCCTGCTCTTTACTGATCTTGTGTGAACTAAGCACACATTCCAAATGTTTGTTTTTGTCCGTTGCCATCTTTTTAGTTTTAGTATATGAATTACCCTCCGGGTATTTGCACCTGGCTTTACTATGATCAATTCCAAAAGAGAGGGGAAAAAGAAGGAGAGATGGTGTTTCCGGTACACGATTTGCCCTTACATTCGCGGTCGTTAAACCATAATCCCTCAAAGGATTTGAACCAATGCTCGTCAAAGTATTATTTTTTTCGCTACTATTATGCCAGTTCGTTCGAGCTGATCCAATTTGGCAGTTTTTGATATTCACCTTTTGGCCTTGGCAGTTGTGGATTACAGCGGAAAGTGAAGCCTGTAAAGAGTTCTAATTTTTTTAGCGTTTACAAGCTAATTTTATTGGGAAACTGAATTTTTCTCCCTTCTTTGTTTTGGCAGTCTCTTTTATGACATTTTTTCACTTTTTCTTAACAAATCTGTCAAAGACATAACTGGTAAGGCTTCTTGGCGGATAAGAATCGTTGCTAAATGAATATTCAAACTTTCCTGTTTGCATTTTGGAAATAGAAGCAGAAGGTCTTATAATTAGACGGTATAAGTCATTGTTTACCATCAGGAGATTGATTTTTTGTTATAATTTTATACTATATTTGTAACAAGTAAATGCAAAATTCAACCCATGATATTATCCATAAAGTAGTCGCAAAGGCTAAAAAGGGAAGCCTCCTTTTCCCGGCTGATTTTAAGGGCTTGGCGGACGATGCTGCGATCAACATGGCTCTGTCAAGGCTTAACAAGGAAGGAGCGATTAAACGTCTTGCGCACGGTATTTATGTTATACCGAAGTACGACCCACTGCTCGGCCTGCTGTATCCCGGTATGGAAGAAATTGCGAAAGCCATTGCTGACCGGGATCGTGCCCGTATCCGGCCGACAGGTAGTTTTGCACTTCACAAACTGGGATTGAGCACCCAGGTGCCGATGAACCTGGTATACCTGACGGACGGTGCGCCCCGGAAAATTAAGATTGGCAAAGGGAGTATCAGGTTTATAAAAACCACTCCGAAGAAACTGATGCTGACAGGCCCGATTTCCAGCCTCGTTATACAGGCACTGGAAGAACTGGGTCCCAAGGAAGTTACCCCGGATATGGAAAAGAAGCTGAAGGAACTGCTGAAACAAGAAACGAAGAGAAACCTGATTAACGATTTCAAGTTTGCCCCGGCCTGGATTTGTAAACTCATGGTTGATTATACACAATTAAATCCTTTTCATGACGGAACTGCTTCGCTTACCAGCCGAACAGCGTAAGCTGATTTTTACCAATGCGGGTTTCCAGGCGGGACTGCTGGCAAACGTGGTCGAAAAAGACTGGTGGGTAACGCTGGTGCTGAAAGCTGTGTTCCGGACGGAGTACGCACCACACTTATTATTCAAGGGCGGTACTTCACTCAGCAAATGCTGGAAGCTGATCAGCCGCTTTTCCGAGGACATTGATCTGGCAATTGACCGTGACTATCTTGGCTTTGGCGGAGCAATCAGCAACAGCAAGATTCATGAACTGAAAAAAGCGGCCTGTGCCTTCACGAGTTTTCAATTGAAGGATGCTGTTGAAAAGCAACTCCTGGAATTGGGAGTGCCAGAAGGTATGCTCACCATCACGCATAGCCCGATTAAACCGGAGTTACAGGACAAAGACCCGCAAGAGTTGCAGATTGAGTACCCTTCACTATTTGAGCCGGTGGAATATATTTCCAACGTGGTGAAAGCAGAAGTCAGCGGCCTTTCACTGAAAGAACCTTTCTCTGCCTGCCTGATTCAATCAGTAGTGGGTGAACAATATCCCGGCTATCCTTTTGCCGGGGAGCCTTTTGAAGTAAGTGCCGTTGATCCGAAACGCACCTTCGTGGAAAAGATATTCCTGCTGCACGAAGAATTTCAGCGCAAAGAAAAAATGCGGGCTCACCGCATGTCCCGTCATTTATATGATCTTGAAATGGTCATGGATACTTTGCAGGGTTGGGATGCACTGCAGGATACAGCACTTTATGCTACGGTTATTGAACACCGGAAAAAGTTTTATAAATTAAGTGGGGTTGATTATGAAACTCATCATCCGGATACCATCCTGTTCATACCCCCGGAAAAGATATTGAAGGAATATGACCAAGATTATGCTGTCATGAGAACGCAAATGATACAAGGAAACCCGCCCGAGTTTGAAGAACTGATCAGACGGCTGGAAGAGCTTACCGACCGGTTGCGGAGGCCGGTACACTTCGCCAACCGTACTATTGAAGAAGTAATAGCCGCAGCCCGTCTAAAAGATCCGAAAGATTCTACCAGTCCTAATTTCATGATTGAGGGAGCAACAGTGACCATCCCGGTTGACTTTGACGATTTCCGCTACTCCGTTGTTTTTACCAGAATAAATACGGAACTGGTAGCAAAGGCAGTGGGGATCGTAAAATAATCCTCTATCAAAAACAAAAAATACTGAACAGGATTTATTTTAATCAAATGGCAAGTTCCTGAAATCAACATCCTGGGGCGATATGTTTTTATCCCAAAAAATTCCCGCATTGCTCACCTTACCGATCTGGCCTGCCGTATACCTGACTACCGAATTATTGTTTACTTCCTTTACGACAAATGGAATGACATTTTCAAATTTCAGAAATTGATCCACCACGTTCGGGTGAAAGGCGAAGTTGCAATAATGTTTATCAGAAGCAACACTGGGATACAGGATGCAATCTTTCCATGTATCCTTATCAAACAGCAACTGGTCAGCCAGCATTGATGTAATGGAATAAGGATATTTTTCTGTCACAAAAAGTCCGGCTATAAATTCATGCAGCAACACAAATTGTTTGGCCTTGCTCTTCGCATCCGCATTTGAATGGTTAATTGCATATTCGTATGCTCCTTTCGCCATATCACTCCAGATATTATCCGGCCTTAATGAGTTTGGCAGCAAAAGTCCCACTTTTATATTCCTTGTTGTCCCGGCTTTCCATATACTGAGATAGCCAGTTTGACCCACCTGGGGCTTGCTTTCTATCATTGCCGCAAACGGGTTGTTTGAGCAATAAAAAACTGATTTCCCTTTGAGATTTGCCCGGCCATTATTCTTACAAATAAGTGGAGACGGGCAAGAGTAGGTGCGAAAAAGATTAAGGTCTTCATCAACGATATTCATCCGTACACGATAAAAGTACAGCTGGTTAAATTGTTCGGGCGTCCGTGTTGTAAATATTGACGGTATTACTGTGGCGTATTGATCATAGGCCTTTTGAATATTCAGTAAAGAAGATTGGCTAAAGTCAATATTTTTTAAGGATTGAAGATTAGCCGCATAAACTTCAAAGTCTGGAATCTTATCCAAATCGCTATCTAAGAGAGTATTGATTGACATATTTCGCTTCTTTTTTAAATATCCCACTTCATCCCTAAAAGCAGCCCCTTCCCCTTTTGAATGAGGAGGTTAATTGTATTTTTTGTAGCTAATTACATTTTCCCGGAAAAGATAAGCTGATGAATTTCCAAGGTCTATCATTTTATCCAACAGCCATATAAAATTAGTAATCAGAGCTTGCCTGTTTTTTATTTCAGTGATATGGTTATAATAAAGAGATTTTATCAGTCGTTCACAAGCCACAGTATTGACATGGTTAATTTGTTCGGGATACTTTTTAAGCATATCTGTTATCCAAACTAGCCCTTCGGGTAAAAACACTTTCCTCCCAACAGTGGATAGTATTTTAATGACCGATTTGATATTTGTCTCTTCGAACTCGTACGCCATCTCTTTATACTGGTTAGTCTTTCCATCGAGTACACTGAAGTGGTCTCGTTCCTCAGGCCAAGAAATCTCTGTATCAAATAATAACTTAGATTTAAAATAATCTTTCTTGCTTTTGGAAACGATACTATACAGGTGATTCCATAAATCCCAGAACCTCTTTGTGACAATGTTTCTTAATTCCTTATTTGCATCATTTGAAACAAAATCATCTAATTTGTAAACTAAAAGATCAAGCGTTTTCGAAATAAAATCTAGGAAATCGGCTTTTTTGTGTAAATCCGTCTTTTTTATTTTGTAAGCCATTGACGTAAGCGTGTCGATTACTTTTTTTGAAAGACCTATTTCAGCGTTCAATAGTAATTCCGCTAAATATTTTTCAATATCAAATATTAGACGGTGATGAAGCTGTCTGTCTTTATTTCTTTTATAGGAAAAATTGTCCTCCCTGCTCAAATCCTCGGCAAGCAATTGAACAAACCTAAAAAGAAACTGGATGTATTCTTCTTCATTTTCTTCATACGGCATTATACAAAGTGCTATGGAAAGTAAATGTGCCCGTGAGTTGATAAAGGTGATTGTTGAAAAATCAAGTGGGGGTATTTCACCCTTCTTGGACAGATTTTCAACATATTCAAACTCTTTTTTTCTTGCTGCTTGCAGGCGATTAGTATCATGATCATCATAGAAGTATTGATTTTCCTTCTTAAAACGGCTGCAATGGATAACGATTCTCCATATTTTTTTAGTGATCACAGGATGCGGTTTTGCGAACGTCAATCGTACATAATCCGTTAGTTTTTCAATTTCATGTTCAGCAAAGGGTGCTATTAAAGCATACGCCATCATAAAAATAAGCTCGTTGATATTATCCTCTTCTTCAACAACATTAAAAAGGAGATGAAAGGAGTGTAATGCTACCTCTTTTTCCATCAGGTTATAATTACTACTCAACGAGAAATTTCTGGCGTTGGTCTCTCCAATTATGTAGCCAATAGTAGTAGTTAAAGTCTGCACGCACCAGCTCAACTCTTCACCTGACAAATGCTCGGCAAATTCTCTCAAACCTATTACGGCAAAAGTAACCGGCCGGTCATGCAGAATATCTATCTTTTCAAGAATTGAGTAATATAAAAAGTATTCCTTCCATGTATCAATATCCATTTGTTCTTTTCCATCTAATACTTTGCTTAACTTTAATGAGTAGCCAGAGGCTTTATTTGCGGCATCCATTTGCTCCTTCCCTGTACTCATAAACTCTACTATTGCCGTTTCATATTTGGGCTGTATCATAAACTGGCCCGAACCCTCTTCAAACTTGCTGACTTCCCATTTTCGTGTATCTATTTCGTTTAGTTTCTTCCTCCATATAACATCGTCCGGTTGTGCCTCATCCCACATTTTATCAAGAATTTCTATCAGTCGGGGGTTCAGTGTGCCTATTGTTAACTGATAATCCACGAGAAAATCCGCAAAACCTCTTCGGTATTTTGTTCTGTGTGGAAGCTGATTGGATTCCCACCTGATCTTTTGAGCAATTAATATATGATCATCATAAGGAGCGAGGGCTGTATTCTCTTGCAACGGTCTTGCTGATTCCCAAGGGAATATTTCCTTAACCTGTACTAAGGGTAACATTTCCTCTTCAACTTCTGTAGGATAGGCTATTGTTACACTGGATAGAACACCGGTAACCATTACCGAATTGCTATTACGCAAAAGGTAATTGTAAACAAGTTTTAAGGTTTTGCGGCTAGTTTCAGTTTTTTGTGATGCCAGGTCCAGCAAATATTTTTCAAGCGTCATTAATAAACATTCCAAAAGATAATCGGTAACACTAATTCCCCTATATGCTACCCATAATTCCCATCCTGCCCATTGCTTTACAATTGTTCCATCATTCATTGTTATATTCACTTCCGACATCTCATGTTTATAATGACATTTAGCATTTACATAAAAATCAACGGAGTAATTGATAAATTCGGTGATAAATTTTACTGCCTGAACAGGATGGAAGGTAAGAAGGTTGTAAACTGGAGTTTTATAAATACCAGAGGGGAAAAAACCGAATTTTTCGTTTATGCCCCAGCAATGGTCCCGGTGGATATAATCACCCATCACACGGGTAAAGCTCATATCGTTTTCGTCTAATTTGGGTGGTGCATATTTCCAATGTTTCCAGGCAGCTTCGATAATCAGGTCTGGTAAAACCAATGCAATTCGTTGTGTTCCTATGCCACTTAAAAACTTTTCGAGCACTTTTTCATAAAATGAATGCAGCCGCCAGTTTGATCTTTCGTCTTCTTCTTTGAGAGCCTTTTTAACCAGGCTGGTTATTTCATCCTTCACAATTGAAGGGAGATTCAGCAAAATTGAAATAATTAGTTTTTGATTACTCTCTGAAGACCTTTCCATCCAGAATTCGTCTTCTTTTTCAATTTGACCAATATAGAACAGCACAATATCCCTGACCGCGAACAATTCAGGCTTCTCTCGGGGATACTGGAATATTAAACGATAGTCCCAGTTATCAAGAAAGCTAAGGATAGAAAGTCGAAGATGATTTAAATCAGTCAAATGTTGATTAATGAAAACAAGCGCTTCTTCCCATCCTGAGCCTATCGGCAGCAATACTGGCTTTTCGCCAACCGAATAATTATTTTCCTTGCAGGATGTTTTAATTAAATGCAGGCAGCGATTCAAAAAACGTGCATTATCATCCAGCAATTCGTTTTGGAATGCAGTAAAAAAAGGTTTACTGTTATCAGATTTAAAAATTGCTGTTAAAAGTTCGTCTGCCCAATATCTTTCAATTGATTCGTTGGTTATCGATGATTTTATTAAGCTGTTTAATTTTCCTGGTTGATCAACCATGAAGTCTTCAACCCACAACCTGAATCCCCGCCGGATGGCGGGCTCATTGCCAAGTTCTTCAAAAAAGAATTTAATATCCGTATGGTCCTCATATTTAAAAGAAACATATTTTACAAGTGCCCAGTCTTCGAGTATATCATGGGATGGTGCATATTTTCTTTTTGTTCCGTCCTGAAAAATTATATCATCGTTTTCCAGTAAATCAACTGCCTCCTCGTCAATATCGGTTGCCTTAATAAACAGCGTCATTTCTTTAGCTCTGTTAACCGCTATGTTCATAAAAGTCCGATCTCGTTTGGCAGGCAATCCATTTGCCCTGTACGAGGCATTAGAAACAAGAGAGTTCCAAAGCTTCTCTTTGAACTTTGTTATGGAAGTGCCGGTAAAATCATCTGAGGACAGCGCCAGTGATCTGATAGTAAAGTCGAGATATTTAGGACTTCGCAAAAGAGATCTAATGTTTTCATTCTTTAAGGGATTGCTTAATACTGGAAAATGTTTTGCGACTTCTGTAAGTTCAGCATCCGATAATGGCAGGACCTCTGTAATTTTCAGGGTGGCTTGTTCGATACCAAATTTTTGAATAAGCAGTTCAACGGCATATTTGCGGGATGTCCCTATTACCTTAATATCCTTTTCCTTAGTTAGTGAAAGAAGTTGATTAAAAGCATTATCAGGATCTGCATCTTCCAATAATTTTTCAAGACTGTCAATAAAAATAATTTTTCCCGGTATCAGTGAAAGGCAGGCAAATACTTCCGTGAGCGACTGATGAATTCCCATATCAGAGAGGACATTTGCCAAATGAGGTCGGTTAAATTGATCAGCCCGAAAAACAAGGATGCTGGAATCAATAAAGCCGCCTGCAAAAATGTCTTTCACCACAGCAGATTTGCCAACACCAGGTTTACCTGTAACAATAACAAAATTTGACTCATTGGTCCCATTGACTATATCCTGAATCATGGTAGGCCGGGAAATATAAAACTGAGCGGTTGAATTACCAATCACATTCTTGATTGGTTTTAGTATCGCTTCACTGTCTTTTAATAATTTCTCAACTGACTTGTAGACTGGTTCCAGGCGGCTAAAATCGAAATAGTTGTAAAACTCCTTTCCTTTAATTGTTTCCTTTGTGAGACTCCCACCTGCAGGATTAGTTTTTGTAATAAAAGTGATTATACTGTTCCATATTTCCTTTTCTCCAGTTGTAATAGATGTATTCTTGGATAGTTTAATAAGATTTAAAATATACGTTTCATCTACACTGCCTTCATTTAAAAAATCATAACCAAGTACATCCAGACATTTAAGAAATTCCCATAAATTCTTTTCGCCAACAGCATTGTTATTGTTTGCCACCTTCAAAGTTTTTCTGAAAATATCTAGCCGCTCTTTTTTCTCTTTAATTCTGTTTACTTCGCTTATAAAATCAGTTTCTGAAGAATGGGTTTTTGCATAGTTAAGAATTCCCTTGATATGATTTTTTTCAATGTTGTTCAGCCTGTTTTTGATAATTAGGAGCCGGTCATTCATCTTGTTAAAAGCCGGCTTATTAAAATCACTCCAGAAAGCAAGTATTACTTCATTAAAGGTTTCGTTTTCTTCCGAAAATACAAGTGTATGTTTAGCCTGAACTAATAACTGATGGTTCCCGGATTTCGATTTTGCAATGACGAGCATATCGTCGGTTTCCCAACTCCTGTTTGAAGCCTGCAATACAATTTCTTCAATTTCGTTTTGAGGTATGCAGGGTGCATTTCCTTTTACAGCCATGGTTACTACAAATGCCGCCTGAATATATTGCTCAAAGTTTGTGCCGCCGCCGCCTTTTTGAAAAACTGTTCCTTTCTCTGACATTCAATGGTTATTTTTAAAAGTTATTCCTTGATTTGCAAAATGCCGACATGCCAGAACTCAAAACTGTTTGTAAAACACCATTGGCAAATTCATGAACAAAAAAATCTTTATCCTCAAAAGCATGTCTGATAAAAACATTGTAAACAGTACGCTTACTTACTTTATGTCAAAATATTTCTTTGCCTTATTTCTAATTTTAATCATTGCCTTAGAAATAGGGCTGTGATTCGCGTATCCCATTAATTCACTAATCTTCCAAGTTCAATCGTACCGTTTTTTAAGCAAATCACTATAATCTTTCCGAACCTTTCAGACAATTGTTTGGCTGTATCCCCTGCTATCTGCCCGGAATAATATTACCAGTACATCTAACTGTTCTTTCCCATAATCCTTGCGGAGCTGGCTAAGAATGCTAGATACCCAAACAAGTTGCTATCTTATTACTACGGGCTGTGTGTGGTATCAGGCTGTCTATATAGATGGTTGGAAACTCATTGAGAATCAGACTGTTTTCAACTTTCCCTTTTTGTTGACCTGTTTAACCAGGCGATTAACATAAAGAGACAATACTGCTCCATATATCTGTATCCTTTGCAGGTTAAAGGATTCATCTTAAGGAAATGTAAGTATTTTTAACACATTATAGCAGCTTTGAAAAATCAAAAGGTATATTATTTAAAAAAAATCCCGGCTCCTTTTTCTGTATGTCAATAGTTCCTCCTTTCACATATCCTCTATAAAGTCTTATTATTTCTGGATAAGTAAGATTATACATTAAACCCCTAGCACCGTAAAAACTACAATTTAAGGCGCTTAAGAATTGACCGAATACAAGAACTTGATCAAGTCTTGATGTTGTAAGAGATGGTAAACCCGACCCATCGAAATTTTCATATAAGGCATGAATCATTCCAGCGCTACACCAATCACCAGCACCTGCAGTATCTAAAGCATTTTCTATATGAATTGCGGCTAAAAACCTCCAATCATCAGTTTTATTTCTAAAAGACCGATATAATAATCCGTTAGCGCCCAATGTTTCAATTTCGATAGGTACTTGACGACTGGGGAAGAAATCTTTAAATCGAGGTAATCTGTCATTTGAAAACTTAAATACATCAGCAAGGGATAAACATTCCTTAAATTGTTTTTCATCGTTCATGGAAGAGGGCTCAAAGAATATTATACTTCCATTCTGTTTATAATGCCTGGCTAAATTAATTGAAGCCCTGCTTACTCTGTCTAAATAAAACACTTTAGGAATCAACGGGAATGACGATATTTCCTCAACTTTATTAGATAATATGGGTTTAAAGGATGGAAACCACACATTGGTTTTAGGGACACGAAATTCATATCTATGCTTCGGATTGTTTTCTGAATCCTTTAAAATTCTATGAATGATAATAGGAGTGCTTCCGTCTTCAGACTGACTGATTAAATCAAATTTTACTTTATGATTTTTAAGGTCTTCAAAAAGCAGCTTTGATGATGGTTTATTGGATAGCCTTGCGATAGGGTAACTTCTCCATCCTAAAAAAGATAGAATAGTTAAGACATTCCCACATGATCCTCCAGCCAAAAATTTTGGTTGCGTATTTGGATTGCCGTTCATAATTACGTCAAGGGCTACTAATCCTGCTCCAAAGCATATAGCCTTGGAGGATCTTTTCTTATTGATATTCAATTCTTTATGCTTCATTGTAGGGAATTCCAGCGAGCCAAATTTCGAATAATTTGTTGTGTTTTGCAATTTCTATTTTCTGCTCTTCAAAATCCTCACTAAGTTCATGACCCATTGATTCCACATGCATTATGCCAATGTTTGAACCTTCCTTCTTTTTTTCATAAACAGCCATAAAGGCCCCTATGGTAAGAAGTTTACTTGATAAAGCAGAAACAATAATTTTACAGCCGGATAAAAGTCTAAATGACTCATTGTATCTATGAATTGTTCCATTTAATAACCTGTAGACTTGGAAAGGATTGGATTCATCCGCATATACAATATTTTTTAGTTCAACATTATTATCATTCAAAAGCCGGTCCTGATATTCAATTATCAAATTATCACCTCTCCTAAGATTCTCACAAGGGAAAGGAAGTATAGGACAGATTTCGACAGGATTTAATTCAACTTTAATTTTGTCAAATTGGTTGGTTTGATTCTCTCCAAGGAGAGGTATCCAAACTTCTTTCTGATCAACGGTCTTATCAATTTCCTTTATTCTAAAACCGTAAATGTATGTGGCGGCTTCATCCGTTCCTTTATCCATGATCAATCCATCAAGGTTTGAGTTTTCTGAAACGATAACATGAAGATTCTTTTTTATTACATTAACATTATTGTATTGATCAACAAGATCAAGACACTTATTAATTAGAGGAATAAATATTCCTCTTGGCATAGCGCTAATGTCAATTACTATATCTGAATATTTTTCGAAAACAGAGAAATCTGGAATAATATAGGTAGCATTGATAGAAGCAATACTCTTATCGTCATCTGAACGTAGAATAATATTTTTTTCCTGCGGCCCGGAATATCCCGCCTTATTTAAAAAATTAGTTAACCGATCCAGATGCTCCTTTACTTTAAGTACAGGAGCTTCCTCCACATCTTCGGCAGATTTATAATAACGCAATAATATTGTATCTCTTTTCTGTTCAGATTTGAAAGAGTAAATGGATTCAATACCATTATTAGTTCTGGGATCAAATCCCATACCCATAATAAAAAGGATATCCGGCTTTGACTCTTCTTGATATTTTTTCCAAAAGGATTCAAAATTTGAACCAGACTTCATGAAATAATTTTCCCACCTTAGCATAGCTATACGTTAAGTTTAGGTTTAATAGTAATCCCATTATTTAGCCACCCTAATAAATCTTTTAGTGTCTTTTCCTTAAACTTGCCATTATTTAGGGGTAATTGATATTTTGCGCAATAAATCCTATTGATATACAAGATCATCCATTCCCTCCCTTTACATTTATAATTTAGTTTAAAATCTATTAGGTTATATGCTATACATATTGTTAAACACCTTGCCAGTTTATAATACTGATGATTTTTATCCTTCAATATTGTATCTTTTATTTCATTCCGTTGGGCCATCGTAATAGCTATTCCATTAATTCCAGGAGAATTCCATGCATTCGGAACGTATGTTTCAGAATAACAAAATTGGCCTATTGAATCCATCAACTTCTTCACATCATCAAACAAAGGAACATTCGTACTTAAATCTTTCCATCTTAAGCTCACAATCTTTTTTATAACTTCCTCTTGTTTTTCCGGGCTCAACCCAAGCTGATGATTTGAATTAATAATTTTCTTTACACTGTTGGTCTGAACCAGATCAAACAATTCACCTGCTATATTCAAAAACTGTTCAATATTGGAAGAAGCTAATCGAGATACGGTTGAAATCCCATAATAAAAAGGAATTTTGAATTCGTCGTGTAAAAAAAGCTGAGCAGCCACTTTTACATCATTCCCATTTTGATGCTCCAACGCCTCTACCTCCAGATCTTCAAATGCTAGTGTTTGCTGCACTTTATTAGAATCTCTATATATTAAAATTTCTAGAGCTCGCCACTCCACCAATTTATTATACTCGTCTTCATCAAGTTCTTCAGTTGTTTTAATCCATGGCACATATTTACTTGTGACACTATATTTACTTTTTATTCTGGCTTCAACTTTCTCCAATGCTTCCTTTATCACCGTCTGATATTTGTTAGACATTTTAATGGAAAGGAAACTAGCAAAATCCATTTTGTTCTCAAATGCTACTTCTACTCGTCTATTAGCCACGGATTTGGCGAACTTCTCAAACTGGACATGGCGTTTTGCCCAAAAATTCTCTAAAATGATAATATTATTATCCCTTCCTTGTAAACTTCCTTCAGACAATAGCTCTTCCATTGTTAAAGCTTTCAACCGCTCTGAAATCCATGTATTAACCAAGGGCCTTTTATCAATTACAGCCTTAACTAAAAAACCACGCTGTGAGACCGACAAATTATGAACATCATCAAGCATTACCACTACCTTGACATCAATGTTGTTGCCATCCAATTTTAAGTTGGATGGAGCTAACAAATCCAAAGGATAAAAAGAATCTCCGCCTCTCACTTCAGAGACATCTGAGTATATGCTATCAATCTGATCACTTATTTTCTCCTCTTCATTAGTAGCCCATTCATATAGTTGCAATGCGTTTTTTATGTCGCGCAAATGGACGGGGATATCAATATTATTTTCTTCCGTAAAAGTCAATCTTCGCAAATCTTGGGGATAATTAAGGTCTTTTGTTAAGCATATAGATTTAAGTACTGAAAGAATAATACGAGTATTTAATAATGAGCAAAACAATCTGATTTTCTGATTGCCGGGAAGATTCAAATACTCCAAATTTGTGTATTGATTACTAAAAGAAATCAGAGCCGCAGCAATGTGAATATCTCCTTTACTGTTAAACACTTCCAGTTCCGTCAATACATTAAAGAGTTCCTTGGCATGATCATCGTGATTTTTACTGTTTTTTATAGATGCTAGTATTTTGGGAGTAAACATTTTTAATAAAGTTGTCTTACCACCCCCTGGCGAACTTCTTAAAACATTAACAGCATGCCAAATTGGATAATCCTTAAATATCAAAAGAATCTCCGGGCTGAAAAGTTTAATAAATTTTTCTTCTGAATCAATATTATCAGAAGCTCTTGTATAAAATGGATTTATATCAACTCTCATATTTCTTTATGTCTTGGAATCCGTGGGAACAATCCGGTAAACTTTATCGATGCATCATAGGACCATAAAAGTGGAACAGAATTGTTGGGGGTATTGTGAAATAAGACTACTGGAAGCGCGCATTGTCCAAAGCCCATTTTTACACCACTACCACCTCCTTGTCTTGTATGCCCGTCTTCAAGGGCTTCTGCATCATAATAATTATCCTTATTACATAGATTTACTATTTCTTCGTCTGTTACCGGATTAAGTTTATCTGCATTGGGAATTATATGCAAACAAATCAATTCAGGTTTGCGCCCATATTGTTTTTCAAGTTCATTGAAATTATTTTCTATTTGATTTTTAGCTTGTTCCGTACACAAATATATAATTACATAAACCTTTAAATGATCAAGGTCAAAGACTTCTTTCAGTCCAGGGTTTTGAGATATACTTCTATAAAATGCTGCTATTTTCCCTTTTCCTATGGATTCGCCATCTTTTGTTACAAATTTCAGATACGAAGTCCCACTAGCAGAAAAATCATCTAACAAAAAAACATTTTTAAATTTTTGCTCAGCTTCCTCGATTTCCTTTGTACCTAGTATTTTTTCTAAATCCTTAATTAGTTCCTCCTTCATTTTTCCAGCCCTATCATCCGACAATTCATAGGTTTGATAGATTTGTTCATGTGAGATAACTCCCGTATTTGAACGCCTAAAATATTCCATCTTGGCGCCATCACTCATTCCACAGAAAAGAGACTGTCTGACAAGCCTTTTATATTCTTTTGATCCGATAATTTTCGCTACATCATATTCGGGAACATTAATTAGATCAGAAACATCCCTGAGAAAGTACTCTCTTATGACATCTGGAAAAGCGGACGAAACCAGAAGATTCATTTCAGCGTGAGAGATAAAAATAAGTTTTTCACGAATGAATTTTAACGCTACACTTTTATCAGCATCATTAAATTGATTAAGCCACAGAGCAAATCGTTCTATAAACCTCATTCCAGGTGAATACTGTTGATAGTCATCGTATTTATATTTTGCCATATTTTGAAAATATTTCCTGGCATCATCAACAACTTCAAAAGATGAACCATTTAATACATTTAGCATAAGGGCCTGAGCAATATCGTTTCTCATAATGACAAGGTAAAGTAAGATTTATTGAATTTAGCAGAATTGAGATATTCCAAACAAGAGAGAACACCTTTTTTTCCAACATCAGATAAATTCCAGCAAGTAACAGGATCGGACGATACTTCATCTACACTTAAGGAATATTCTGATCGCAGTAGTTCATAATCATTGCCTGGATACATTCCTTTATCACCGATACAAACATACTGCTCCGAAATACCTCTTTTGCTGCATTCTTCAACACAAAGCTTTATTATGTTTAATTTAGAAACTTCAGGTCTTGCAATAACATCCATTGAATGTCCGGACTCTAATACTTGAATATCATTTAACTGGAGATTTGCTATCATTTCCAAGATCATCTGTTTTTCCAAATTCCAATCTCCCTTATTATTTTTTTCAATTGTCATTTGCAATGGTCTTAATGACAGTTCTGAAGAAAAGTCAAATTGAGAATGACTCCTTATTGTATCTGAAATTAATTGTAAAGATTTTTTAGGTTTAGCACTTATGTCGGGTTGCGATTCATCTGTTAATTGGGCGATGACTCCACCATTATAATAACCGACAATGATGTTTCCCCAGTATTTCTTATCAATGCATTTAGCCAAATTTGCTCGCACTGATTTGCCCCTTCCTGTTACTATCCCAACAATGAACCCTTTTTTAGCATATGTATGCAAAGCCTCTATAATTTGTGGCGATGGCAATTTTTTTCTTTCTTCTTTTGTACACAAGGTCCCATCGTAGTCTAAAATGACCGCACCAAATTTACCATTATTCATTTTTTTCTTGAATTTAAATAAACTCTCATTCCAGTGGGTCAATTCCACTTTAGTTAGCTCTTCATAAGATTTTTTACGGGATTTCCTCAAAATAGCATTAATGCTCTTATAATCCCTCTTCTTATTTTCTAGCAGGGATAGATATCGTAAATTATAAAGTTTGCCCCCGTACGTCGGCACCCCAGGTCTACCTGGATCTATTCCAACTTTTTCGCCAACAGCGTTCACTAAGTAAAATGACTTTATAAGAAGATCAATCGTCGAAGTAGACAAATGATATCTCGTTTCCAAGACCAATTTTGGAATAGGATCTGGAAGCAGAGCCAAGGTTTTCTGAGCTAATTCGTTTTCTTCAGGCGTAATAAGTGCAACAACTGCTGACTGCCTCTTTTTTTTGTCAAACCAGTTATGTCGGCCATGTCCAAAATTTCGATAATCAGAAAATAAAACGTTTCCAAGCCCCGCTTCTGTAAATTTTGATTCTAAGTCAACCGCAACCGGTTGACTCCATCCCGCGTATAAAACTATTAAAGTAAAATCAGAGTCTAATTTTTCTACAAAATGCTTGATGGAGTCTATTTCCGAAGTTGATAAATAAAAGTCTTCAACATTATTCTCGAAACCAAACATTCTAGACAAAAGTGTAAAATATCCAATCAAAGAATTTGTAGCTAAAAAGCCATCCTTCCCTGCAGGACTATCGAGCTCTATAATTTTACTAATTGAATGATTTAACGAAATCGTTCTAAGTCTTGTATTTTTCTTCATACAAATACCAAAAACATTCTTAGCATCGTGCATTATTGCCCTGTTGTAGGCAAAAAGAATATCAGAATTTTTTCCGCTTGCGCTCAAGAAGAAGACATTAGAATCCCTTATTGATCCAGACGAATAATGTAGTTCAAGAGGCGTAATGGGCTTCGAAAATGTACCCTTAGACTGCTGTAACACCGAAAACATATGACAAGCGCTGAATGATCCTCCCGAGCCGACTACAAAGGTTGAAAAATTCATAATTTCTTCAATGTTATCTGTCAACTCCGTAATATCAACAGATTTTGCCCAATTATAAGTTTCATTAATGAAAGACAATTCTTTTTTAAAAGGTTTACCCATCTGAAGAGATAATTAATTTTGCATAATATAATAAAAGGACTGTAAAAATCATCTAACCCGCAATATTACTAAAATATTTAGCCATAGGGATTGTATTTTTAATCTTTATTTTTTTTTATTATCAGTCCTACCAAACCAGGGTCATTCATCATCCGTTCAATTTCAGCATTTATCAAATCCTCTACATCCTGTTTTATCTGCAAATAATTCCGCTGGATCATAGCGTTATCAATTTTCCTGACTTGAGGAATAGGCTTGTAGTTTTTCTGTTCACTTTGCAGAAAAGTATGATCATTTATTAAAGACGAATGGAAAGTTTTAAGTTCTATTTTATTGCCAGGATCATCCGCTACCATCCCCACGAACTCTCCCGAACTGAGTGCAGAAATTTTGGAAGCAGGTACCGCGGATTCCAGTTGTTTAGAACGGCTAATGGATGTATCCATCCTATTGATGGAGAAACTGGCTCTATCCTGCATAATCTTTCCAAACCGTTCTGACAATTGTTTTGCTGTATCTCCTGCTACCTGTCCGGAAATAATATTACCAGTAATGTTCATAATCACATCTGACTGTTCTTTCCCATAATCCTTACGGAGCTGGCTAAAATCCTGAATACCCAAACATGTTGCTACCTTATTACTCCGGGCTGTAGCAATCAGGCTGTCTATATTATTGAGATAGATGGTTGGAAACTCATCGAAGATCAGACTGCTTTTCAGCTTTCCTTTTTTGTTGACCAGCTTAACCAGGCGATTAACATAAAGAGACAATACTGCTCCATATATCTGTATTTTTTGCGGGTTATTGCCCATGCAAAGAATCTTTGGAGCGCCAGGGTTATTAATATCAAGACTGAAATCATTCCCGGAAAGGACATAGTATAATTGAGGAGAGGATAATCTTGCCATAGCTACCTTTCCCGCAGCAATTTGTCCTTCCAACTGTTCCATTACATCATTTAGGTAAGCGTTTATAAAAGGATTGATCAAGACATCTATTTCCTTTTCAGTCCTCAGTACGGAAAAAAGCTTGTCATAATTTACCTGCATCAGTTCTATGACATGCGGCAGTGTACAAAATTCTCCGTCCTGGTAGCGGCGCAAAAACCAAATGATCGCAGTCAAAAAGTTAATCGGCGATTCTACAAAGAAATCGCCTTGTCTTTTGATCCATTCCCGGTTAAGTCCCATTAAAATCGTCCGGGCTGATTCTGCAGCATCGGTGATATCGAGCATATTTTCTTTGTCCAGGGGATTGCACCGGTGGCTGCGGGAGAGATCATCAAAATTAATAACATAAAACTCAGGAGCTACTTTAAATTTATGCCTGTTCTTTAAAAAGTGATTATAGGCGATTACTGACAGGTCGTCAAATTTAAAATCGTAGACGAACATGGAAAACCCTTTAGAAAGATGTTGGGTAATTACATGACGGATCACAAAATAAGATTTGCCGGATCCAGGACTTCCTGCGACTAATAATCCCCGGAATGGATTGATAATATTTATCCAGCTTCGCCGGACTTTGCCTTTCAGATGATACTTTGCGGGCAGGTTAACCGAATATTCATTTTCTAAAAGTCTTTCTTCCTGTGGAAAGGTTTCATTTTCTTTATTGAAAATATCTTTATTATTAAACTGCAACCTGATTACCCGGCTCAGCAAAGTACCACCAGTGAGGATAAGAATATAACCCAGAATAGTTATTGTCATATAAGATAATGCCTGGGAAATAACCGGCATAGTTGGGAGCAAAATCAACTGGCTAAGTCCGTATATGCCCAATCCGGTAATTATATAAGCAAAGGCGATTTTGTAATTTAGTTTTTCATCTTTTTTCCCCTTAGCACCGAGAAGGGATATCATAAGCAGTCCGACTGCTATCCATTTAGAAAAATGAAAATTGTCAAACAACCCGGTTTTCTGAATGTTTTCGAGTAACCTGTCAGATATAGTACTGGTTAAATTCCACTGCTCAAATGCCCGGTAGCAATAGTAATAAAAGTGTATCCCCAGGATCACAATGCTGAACAACCTTGTCATATCCAGGATTTTCCTTAGTCCCTGTTCATTCTCGCCTGTACTCATATTGGTATATTTTAAAATCGCAATCTTTTTTTCTTTCGTTTCTTTTTGTTTCGTTTAAGCTGGTAAGGAGTATAGTTAGTTGATGAGACAGGAGGCATTATTTCTTCGGGATCATTTACAGTTTTCTTTACAGCAATAGCACTGCTATTCCATGCCTGCTGCACCCCAATATTTTTTTGTTCTGTGGTAATTTGAGGTTGTTGTAAGATGTTTGCTTTTAGTGTGGATATTTTGGCGGGTATAGCTTTGCACCTTTCCAGGATGCCTTTAGCACTATAGGATTTTCCTAAGTCACTGCCATTGAATACACATTTAGTTGTGTGATCCACATACGTAATCCCGTAGATGATACCGTCTTTATTCTGCCGGACTACTACATTAATCCGGTCTTTCTCCAGGGCTTTGATTAAGCTATCAAGAGTGGGATTGGTCAACCTTTCCAATGCCCAATCTATTGTTGTCTTTGTATGCTGCTTATGTTTTTGTTTTAAAGGTTCATTCAAGTCAAACCTTGTTTCAAGAAATTTCAGGGTGGGTTTACTATAGATCAGACTGGCTTTGATGGGAACACCAACCTTATCTCCTCTTTCATTGAGCACCCGGTATACCAATCCCTTTTTCTGAAAAGTCCGTGAATCTTCACTACCCCTGTCAGCTATAACATTATAGAGCTTTAGTACGGCATTCAATTCAGGAAGGGAACTGAATTTGTAGTTGTTTAACACTGCATCAAGTACATTGGTAATGGCCCTGCGTGTATCTGATTTACCATATTTAATTCTCTCGGCTGATACTGGCTTGAGCTGGTAAGCTTCTTTTAGTTTCCGGCTACCGGCAGCAATTAATCCAAAATCTTTTTCAATTTGCACCCTTGCCTGCTGGGATTTAGTTCTCCCAAGATTATGCATGTCTATTCGTTTTCCATCAGCCTGTATGCTGGTCGTTACAACGTGAAGGTGTGGATGTCCTGCATCAAAATGCTGGTAAACCAGGTAAGGCTGTTTTCCAAATCCGATCTTCTCCATATACACATTAGCAATTTTTTCCAACGTTGTTTCCGGCAATTTTTCACCCGGATCAAAGTTTAAAGAGATGTGAACACTGTTGACTTTCGCCCGTTGATTTAGCGAAGCAAGATGGGTTAACCTGTATAGCTTCTGAGAAAATGTCAGGTCTTTTAAATCCTTTGGGTAGCCGGAAACTGCCAGATATTTTGCCTGTTTTTGTTGCACCTTTTGTTCGTTATAATTAAGTGCACTGCGGATACTATTACTACTATGGATTACTGCAACCACTGGTCGGAAATTTGATTGATCTTTTCTTTTATACTGTTGATTTTGTTTAACAGGTTTTGCTTGTCGTTTTCATATTGAGAGAGCCATGTTTTAAATTCTGCTATATGGGAGAGTGTGTTGAGCTTTTTGACCGCCTGGTTGAAGTTGGTGCCAATATGGTTTAGCTCAACACGCAGCAGGATCATTTCTGCCATAAAATCATCTAAGGACTTATTGCGAATACCTACCGTTAACTCCTTATTCAACAAAACCCGGCGTATATACTCGCTTACATGCTTTGTTGTAGTGGTTTGCCTGCGTTCTTTTATCTTATTATATTCATCCGGCGTAAACCTGAGTCCGACAAAACGGGTACGATTATTTTTCTTTTTTGTCATCACTTTTCATTTACGCAATAACCAATTAAATCATTTTTTCCCTGACCCCTACGACTCCGGAGTAAGGGGCAAGATCCGTTTGTTAAACAAACGTACATCTTGCCGATTGCTGCAAAGCGGGCAATCCCGTCACCTGATGTAAAGATTAATTTTAAAAGACACCTTGACTGTTCAAAACGACATATACAGTTCATTGTCTTTTGCTATCACAAAACTAATTTGTAAAACAAAAGATGACCTGTTCAAAATCCGAACAGGTGAGAGATAGAAGATTTATAAACGATAGCAGCAAGTAAAGGGATATTATTTGCGGAATCAGCATAGCTACGTAAATAACAGATACTTCAAAACTTAAGTTTTGGGAGCCATAAAAGGAAGGGATAAGTTTAAAACTTATTAAGAAAACCGGTAATAATTATTTAACGACTGCCAAAAGTGCATTGATATAAAAGCGTAATAATAGAAATGTTAATTTCAAACGAAAAGCAGCAGGTGTTTTTCCTGTATTTTAATAATGTTAACCAAATAAGTTTGTCACAACACCTTCGGTAATGTATTATTGTATTATGGAAACTGAGCTAACCGGAGTAAAAAATAAGGAAATAATTCTTGAAGACAACAGCCTGTATTTGTATAGTGTGAATCCAGTTGAAATTACCAATGTGTTAGGCGCTGTTATCGCTGTCCTGGAGGAATATTCCATCGCAGGCAGTAAAGGGGAAAATTATAAATTATACAAGACAAAAGAGGGGAATTGGTATGATATTCCTGATACAACTCCTGTTGTTAATAATCCTGTTTTGCGGGCTTTAAAATTGGCTATTGATAATAAATGATAGTTTTTTGGGAGGAAGTAAAGATAGTTTGTTGAGTATTTCATATTACGCTGTTGCAGCATAATATTTCCAAAATAACCAAAGCTGCCCCGCCATTTTACAAGGTCTGTCACCATATTGCGGGGCAGCTTTACAGGCATTTTAAAGGGGCATTTTGCAATGCCCCTTTTCTCTAAAATTAGTTAAAAAAGTCTATTCTTTCGCTTTTTGCAAAATGCTCACACAGGTTAAATGCTTTTTGTGTCCGCATTTGTCCTGTACCACCAAACAACAATGATTTCAGTTTTGCTTCATCGTTTTTGTAGGTTCTTATATTCTGAAAATAACCAGTCACTCCGTTATAAGCACCGAACAAACTACCCTTTGTAGTTTCTAACTGCTGGGTTTCGTTGGTCATTGCATATTCGAAAGCGGCATCTGTCATGTTTTTAAAGCAGGTGGATAATTCATCATCTTTACCAGCCTGTATATTTTGCAACACTTCCTTGTTGGGCACTAAAGCCATTTGAATGAGTTTCTTTACCTCGGAATCTGTTATACGAATCTTTGCCCATCGGTTAAAAATACCTTCCAGTTGGATACTTAACTGGTTGGTAATGCCCATCAGCTTGTACGCTTCTTCCAGTCTTTCTTTTGCATTGGCTGTATGTCTTATTTTTATAGCGTTGCTACAATTGCGGAGGGCGGCATTTAAAGTATTATTGCATAAAATGCGAATGGGAGTAAAGGCAGCGGTAATACTTCCGAACCCATCATGAGAAGTCGTTAAAAATAAATACTGTTCAATCAAATCATCATTACCCACTCTGATATAGTTTGGTAATTTAGCGGTAACGAAGACCCGCTCCCCTTTTCCTAAAGCGCCGGCAGTTTCATACTGGATACCATCGCCATCTACAATAGCATCAAAGAAACTAAAGGCATCTGTATTTTGTACCACTTCATAATCCCTGCCTACCACACCCAGTACAGTTTCATTATCTGTTCTAACTGTTGCAAAATAGTTGGGTACTTCCATTTCCGGAATTTTGATTTCAATATCCTCATCCGCTACCTGGTTTTCGTTGTCATAGGTAAAGAGTGTTCTTTTCTCTACTGTATAATCCAGTCCTGCAAACTTTAGCGCTTCGGCACTTGTGGGATAGCCTTCTACTATTTGCCCCAACCCATGCCAGGCTTTTTCTTTTACTGAAAAAAAGCTGTGCTTACCTGTTTGTTCATTGAAATTGATATTATGTGCCATAATGAATTACCCGGTTTTAATTTGTATTCCACAGGTGGTATTACTGTGGTCTGTTGCTTACATAAAATTGAATTTGAAAAAAGTACCAGCCTGAAACTCAATCAGGCTGGTATAAAAGTTTAAAAAGGCAGATCATCTGCAGGAACTTTTACATCTGCTTCCATTGGTACTATTTTGGCATTATTATCTTGCTGCTTACCATTGCCATGCAGCTTAATGGTATTTACATGAAAGGTTAATGTGGCTTTCGCTTCACCATCTTTGCCGGTATAAGCGTTTACGCCAACACGCCCTTGTAATTCTACCAATATGCCTTTGGTCAGATACCGGGCAATAGCGGGGTTTACCCAATAGTCACACTGCACATAGGTTACAATCTTCGTTACTTCGCTAATACCTTTGGCCTTGTAGCTGTCATTAATGGCAACACTAAAGTTTACTACCTGCCTGTCATTTTTCAGGGTGCTGATTTTTGCATCACCTGTTAATCTTGCTGTCATTTCCATAACTCAAAATTTTAATTGTTTATAAATGTTGAATTCAGCAGAGCGCTTCATTCATTTACCGATAGCGACCAGGCATTAGGACTGCGGAGGAGAAACAAGGTTTTTCAAAAAAATACTACCCAGTGATGGATAGTGTAAGAGGAATCAGGTGGAGATTATTTTGAAAACCGGAGGCAAGCCGTAGTTTACGAAGGCGAAGACCTTGTTCCGCACAAAGCAGGACAATAAATTTGCGGCAAGGTTTGTTGAATGAGGATATACTCTTCTTTTAGGGAATCTAAAGCAATTGTTTATGGTTTCTGGAATTGTGTTTGGTGAGCAGCGAGCCAATCTCAATTCCCAATGGTATTGCCCGGCACAGTTCTCACGGCTTATTTGCCGCAGGCGTAAAAGAAATAAGACGGGTGTACTGTGCCGGATCTTTTAAATATCTTATCTCAATCTTGAATGATAGCCGGTTTAAAAGTCCTCTTTAATGCAATCCGGGTATGCTGCTTTGTAGCGAATGACAGATAGCAGCAACCGCTGTAATGAACCTTTGGGAATTCAGGGTTGTGTCAACCTTATGCGCTGGAGGTTTGTGCAGTGGGCAAAGGTTGCCAAGCCTGAATGGAGTGTCAGGCTGGCGAAATGGAAGCGAAAGAGCTGCATCGATGGAAGCAGCGGAAAAGCAGGTATGGGGTTTTCCTCATTTTCATATTTAAGCACAACAAGGTTTACTCATCTGTATTGGTGGGCAAGCTACAGTGCTGTAGCTGCAAAATACACAACAATCGCCCTGCTTTGGCTTTAGAATTGTTAAGCAATTTGTACACTTATAGAAGTATTGGCAAGCATCAGTGGGCATTGTTTCTTCTTTCTGAAAACCACAATGTGGGCAGGTAATTGTTGATTGGAGTACTACAGTTGTTTCCATAACCTATTGTTTTTTGCAGCAGGATTTGCCGTTTTCGTTTGAGCAGGATTTGTCCTTTTGACAAGCTGCGCTATCAGCATCTATTGAGCCAGGCAGATTTATGGGGACATAACTTTTTACTTTGTAACCTGTTTTATTAATTGCAGCTTCAATAGCAGATTCATTAACTTTTGATCTATCAAAATCTACTAAGCTGCTCCGGTTGGCATAAGAGGTTTTATGACTTAATACACCAGCTACTTTTGATAGTTCATTGTTTACATGCTCCTCACAAGCTTCACAAGTCATTCCCTGGATTGTGAATTTTACCTGTTGTTTGTTATCCACGGCGGCAACTGCTGTTACCTGACTTTTTGGTTTTGGATAAAACAGTTGGGCAAACAGCGGAAAAACCATTATCAGCAAAGCAGAAACAATACTATCGCTAAAAAAAACTTAAACTAATGAAATGAAGTCTTCATAGTTGTTTCGCAATTACAATCCATCTCGTTTGTATTAACTGGTTTCAGTTTGATATACCATACTAATACAGCAATTGATCATCCTATCAAATACTGCCTTGCTGGGTTCCATCCATGAAAGATTAGCTGCAACGTTGCTGCTACCAGCAAGTCATGCAATCACAGGGGTTATACAACAAAGAGAAGCCGCAATAGCTGACAGAACTCCGGCACTTGTAAATATCCCGTATAATTTCATGCTTATCATATGTTTCCAGTTTTTGTGTTTGTTGATGGATGTGTATAAAGAATGGCCTTAAAATGTTTATGTTTTCCTGTTTAAGAGAACAATAAATTGTTTGACCTTCTTTTCTGGTTTCAACAATATTTCCATCCTTCAACTTTCGCAGATGTTGTGATAAGGAAACCCGGGTGATCTAGAAATAGGTTGAAAATCCAAACTGAAACCCTGCCAGCTTTGATGGAGGATTTCCCAACAGATCAGATTGCCAGTTACACCGGTAATTTAACCGCACTACTGTTTGACCTGCAGGACGCCAGCTTATTGCCGGCACTACAGAAATAATATGGTCGGCTATATTATGTCCCGTTGATTTAAAAGACCCCTTATTCCAATCCACATATTCAAATCGTACGGCTGCATTTAAAACTGCTTTGTCAAATCCAAATATGGGTTTTTTGATAATGGGTTGAACAATATCTATAAAGCCCCCTTGTTGTTTTCGGCCAAATTGTTCTGTGTATGTGTCAGCAATATCCAGGTTTATCCATGCCCATTCGCCGTTAATAAAAGTTTTAGTTTTTGAAATGGTAGCGTTAAAATCAACAGCAAACACACTTAACCGCCGTTTCTTGTCTAAGATTAATCCATCATCTTTAAACTTATTATACACCCCTCCCATATAGGATAATCCGAACTCCCCAATTTTGCTGTTTTTTATTGCGATTTTTCCTGTCACCAAAGGGCTTCCGTTAAAGCTTTCTTCAAAGCGGTCACGATTTTCTTTGGCAGCGGGTAGAAATGTCTTATTCTCTGAATTTGAAATGATACTTTCATCAAACCCATTGGTCAGATAAGCTTCATAAGCGTATACCCAGTTTTTTTTGTACTTCTTTCCGAATATGCCGAAACCAACATTACTCCACGTGGCGGGCAACATTTGCGTTGCAGAGATGGGGCGATCAACAAATTCCCATTTGGGGCCATCATGGTTTTGATTGAATCCTCCGATCGGGTTCATCACAACGCCACCTCTAAAGTTCAGTAAGGGAGCGAATTCAAAATCAACAGAAGCAAATTCTATATTGATTTCCTTTGTGCCATCTTCAAATTCGATTTCAGATAAAAATTTTATTCTTTTTGCAATGGACGAGGAAACAAATAGTGTTAATCTGCGCATCTGGAACTGATGACCTTCGCTCACGCCATCCTCACTTAAATATTGATAGTTGGCTTCAACATAACCTCCCAAAGCCACTGGTAATTTTCCAAGCTGGATAAATGGACGGTTATATACGGCATCCATATTCAATTGTAAACCGGATGTGTCTTTTAAAGGCTTTCTCAATAATTCAGGATCGATCTGCCCAAAAGCAATACGCAATGCTAAAACGAATGAAAGCAGTAAGAAAAACTTTTTCATGATTGTTTTCTCAGGTCTATGAATAATTCGTTATTGGTAATTGTCACAGGAAATGTTCTCAGACCATTATCGGCAGGGCCATTGGTAACCTGGCCTTTATTATTGAATTCACTGCCATGTGCCGGGCATTGCAGAAAATCCCCTGATGCCTGTAGTTCAGTACCCTGGTGCGTACACTTCATCCATAAAGCTGAGTATTCCTGTTCGTTGAACCTGTATAAGCAGATAGGATATTGCAGTGCATCATTCCGTACAATGATGAATGATCTATAAGCTATATTTCCTTTTTGCCTGATCATAAATTCATCTTTGTTTATTGTTAATCCATCTTTTGCGAGATTGCCAGAAATATACCTGGTGGAGGTACAGGAAGGAAGGAAGGAGGAAATCACTGTTGCAGATATACAAGCGGTGCAGGTATTTACAATAAAATCTTTTCTGGTCATGCTATATTTGAAACTTATAAGGATTCAAGAAACTTGATAATTCTAACTTTGTCTGCAGAAGAAAGCTGTTGAAAATTGATTTTACTCTGTGATGCCTCACCACCGTGCAGCAGAATGGCCTCTTCAATACTTTTGGCCCGTCCATCATGCATTAAGAAAAGTTGTCCTCCCTGTGAATTCTCAGACAAGCCCAATCCCCACAAAGGTGGAGTTCTCCATTCGGCTGGTAACGCTGTTCCTTCAGTATAGCCATCATTCAAATCCGGACCCATATCATGCAATAGCAAATCGGTATAGGGGAAGATGGTTTTATTTGATAAAGCTGCTATGGAAGACAGTCCGGTTTGAAGTTGTGGTGTATGGCATTTGCTGCATGAAATATTTATGAAGAGCTGCTTTCCTGCAATAACATCCGCATCATTTTCATTTCTTTGGATGGGAGCTTTGAGTGTCTGTAAATAAAAAACTACATCTAATACGGTTTGGTTTGAAATTTCAGGATCAATCTCCAGTCCGTCATAAGTATTGTATGCTTCGTAAGTAGAATTAACTCCCATGTCCTGGTTATAAGCATTGGCAGTTTGCTGAAGAAGGTCATACACAGCTGCTTTTTTCCCAAAGCGTCCGATGTATTTTCCATTGCGTTCAACTGTGCCTGGACGTAGCAGGCAATAAGAAGGTATGTTTATCCAATTGGGACGCCCGGATATTCCATCACCATCAACATCCCTTTCATCCGCCAAAGCGAGTATAGTGGCGTCCGTAATTGTTTCCAGTAATCCTAACCCGGTGTTGGCAGGCGGAGTAAACTTAGAAAAGGTAGCGCCTACCGGAATTTGCTCAGGTTGAAAGCCGGGAAGAGCCCGTTGCTGTAGTTGTGGTCCTCCTAAATGAAGGAACCCGTTAGCCAATGTATCACTTTGCCCAAACCGGGTAAGTGTTGTGAAAGGATGTCCTTTACCATCGCCTGCATGACAGGAACCGCAGGAAGTAGCGACAAACCTGGGGCCGAGACCATTAGTTACAGAGAATATTTCATCATTAAAAGCCACATCTCCACGCAAAAAAATTCTTCTCTGCTCAGGTGTTAATCCTTCCATTGGACCATCAAGTATCTCATCATCAGCAGGAGTGTCCGGCAATAATTTATCGCAGGAAATGATGCCGGTAATTAATACCGAAAGAACAAGTATCCCCAGCAACTGTTTCTTCCCCATATGTTATGGACTTTACAGCAAATATAGTATAAGTTTTGATTAATCGAATAATAATGTTAGATTAGTCTAAATATAAAGTTTCTCCAATATCTATACCTTTAACAGATGAAACCTGTCGTACAGTTAAGCTTTACAGAAGAAAATTATCTTAAGGCTATTTTTTCGCTTTCGGAAAGAAATGAATCTTTCGATACTTCAACAAGCGAGATTGCTGATAGAATCAAAACAAAGCCACCAACGGTTACCGATATGCTTCGCAAGCTCACTGAAAAAAAATTGATTTCCTACGAAAAATATAAAAGGATTCAATTAACCAAAGCAGGAAAGCAAGTAGCTATTCTTATCGTTCGAAAGCACCGTCTTTGGGAAGTCTTTCTGCATGACAAGCTGGAATTCGCATGGGATGAAGTGCATGAGGTAGCTGAGCAATTGGAGCATATTCAATCGGAACAATTGATACAACGACTGGAGAAATACCTGGGATTTCCTCAATATGATCCGCATGGCGATCCTATCCCTTCAGCCAGCGGGGAATTAAACGAGATAAAAAGAACCATCCTTTCAGAAGTTCAAGAAGGTAAAGCCTGCCAGGTTGTTGGGGTAAAGGATAGTTCAACTCTTTTTCTGCAATACCTTCAACAAATAAACGTAGGTATTGGGACAAAAATAAAAGTGATCGAAAAAATCCCTTTTGACGGTTCTTTAAAGATTACGCTAAAAAGGGATCATCAATTATCGGTATCAAAAAAATTCTGTGATAACGTACTTGTAACCTGTTAGCCTTTTTTCTCTGTTTTATTTTTTATATGCCAGCAGCCGCAATGCGTTAAACACAACAATCAGGGTAGAGCCCTCGTGTGCAATAACCGCAGGTCCGATTGTTGCGATACCCAAAATGGTTAAAGGTATAAGCAAGGCTACCATCCCCAGACTAATGACCAGGTTTTGTTTGATAATGCCACTTGCTTTTCTGCTTAACCCAATAGCGAATGGAAGGAGTGAAAGTTTATCACCCATCAAAGCAATATCAGCAGTTTCCAATGCCACATCGCTGCCTGCCGCTCCCATCGCAATTCCTACGGTGCTGTTTGCCATGGCGGGGGCATCATTTACACCGTCACCTACCATAGCTACCTTACCTTCTTCCTGTTTTAATTTTTTAATGGCCTCAACTTTTTGTTCAGGTAAAAGACCACCCCATGCATCGGTGATACCTGTTTGCTTTGCTATGGCTTCTGCTACCTGTTGATTATCTCCCGAAAGCATGATCATACGGCGAATACCCAATTGCTTCAATTGATCCAGTGAACTCTTTGCCTCTTGCCGGGGTGTATCCATTACGGCAAGTATTCCAATATAATCATTGTTTCTTCTCACCATCATAGTTGTACTGCCGGATGTTTCTAAACTTTTAACGTCATTGATTACCCGGTCGCCAGGTTTATTTTCATCAAGCTTTTCAAATAAAGCAAGATTGCCTATATAGATCGTATCGTTTCCTAATCTTGCTTTAATACCTTTACCCAGCACTGCTTCCAGGTCTTTTGCCTGCGGAATATCCTGGCCTTTTAGTCTTTCTTTGCCATTTTTTACTATGGCTTTTGCAATGGGATGATCACTCAGCGCTTCAACGGCTACCGCAATTTTCAGCAGTTCATCCTCATTCATTCCGGCGCCAGGTATTATTTCTGTCAATTTTGGCCTTCCTTCGGTTAAAGTTCCTGTCTTATCAAATGCTATTGCTGTTAAGCTCCCTAAGTCTTCTAAAGGTTTACCGCCCTTAATTAAAACACCTCCTCTGGCAGCTCTTGCTACACCACTTAATACCGCACTGGGCGTTGAAATTGCCAATGCACACGGACTTGCTGCTACCAATACACTCATTGCACGATAGAAGCTTTTGCTGAAAGGTTCATCTATTACTACAAATGAAAAACATAGTAATGCTACCAATATGAGTACAGCAGGAACAAAATATTTTTCAAATTTGTCGGTAAAACGTTGTGTGGGCGATTTTTGTGTTTGCGCTTCATTTACCATTTTTACAATCCGGGATATTGTTGAATCTGCCGCCAGCCGGGTTACTTTTATTTCCAGGGATCCATCACCGTTTATTGTTCCTGCAAACACCCTGTATTTAGCTTCTAATTTATTTGCTTCGGCAATAGAGATTCCGGGTTCTTCGACAGCAACCTTATCCACAGGAATGCTTTCACCGGTAATAGGAGCCTGGTTAACACTTCCATTTCCTATTACCACAATACCATCTGCTGCAATTTTGGTATTTGGTTTTACAACGATCACATCACCTTCCTTTAAGTCCGTTATTTTCACTTCTTTTAATTCGTTAGCCGTTTTTAACAAAGCAGTTTTGGGAGCTAACGCTGCAAGTGCTGCAATGGATTTCCGGGCTTTTTCCATGGCGAAATGTTCCAATGCATGACCTAAACTAAATAAGAAAAGCAGTAATGCTCCTTCGGCCCATTCTCCTAAAATAGCTGCGCCTATAGCCGCAACCAGCATTAAAAAATCTATTTCAAATCCACCTTTGGCAATGGTTTGAACTGCTTCTTTGGCTGTAAAAAAACCTCCGAAGAAATAGGCGCTAATATAAAAGCCAATTGGAACGGTTGGGGGGATTCCGGTGATATATGATAACCCAAATCCTGTTCCCAACAATGCTCCGCAAATAATATTGAATATAAGCACTGTGTTTTTCCCAAAAATTCCGCCGTGCGAGTGATCCGAATCGTCTTCTTCATGTTTGTGCACGTCTTCCTTTTGTTCATGCCTATCATCGAGTTTATGTCCGTTTTCATGACCATGCTTTGCATCTTTCCGGGCTTCGGCTTTTTTTTCCGTCTTTTTGACCTTCGGGCTCACTACATTGAGCCCTTCCTTTTTTATCAGGCTGTACACTTGTTCTTCCTTAATTGCCTTGGCATCAAATTCAATTAATAGCATGCCGGGTAATGAGGCAGCCACAGACAAAATTCCTTGTTTACCTTGTAAGGAAGCCTCAACCAGCCGTGTTTGGCGTTGGTGTCGCAAGCCGTCTACCTCAACCAGTAAATGGTTATATCGCTCAGTGATTTTAGCCCCACGCTCTTCTGCCAGATTCTGTACTTTTTCAACAGATATGATAGCCGGATCGTAGTGAAAACACAACTGCGCTTTTGTTGACTCCGATTCGGGTACCACATGGGTAAGCTCCCCCAAAAACAGTACGGTTTAAAAGAAGACAAAAATGTTTAATTTTAAAACCGTAAAAGATGAAAAAAAGCACATTTAGTCCTGCTCAGATAGCAGGCATTCTCAAAGAATTTGATAACGGCAAAAGTGC
>NZ_DATJEB010000037.1:0-196629 GCF_035497235.1 Agriterribacter sp. | reverse complement strand
AGCGAATACCTGCCACTGCCCATAATGAACAGCGCCGTATAGGTTAGTAAATAATGCAGTCCCATTTCCTGTTTTACAAAGGGATCTGCAATATGCACATGAAATACTGCCACCAGCATGGTTATCATTGATGGAATAACGGCAAGCCGGGTGCCCAGTCCAAGCATAACAAGTATGGAGCATACCACTTCGCCAAAAATAGCCAGGTATAAACTAACGGTTGCACCCAATCCTAAAACATCCATGAACTGAACAGGGTTTTCAAATAGTTTTCCTATTTTGGGAATACCATGTGTAAACATCAGCAGGGTAATCCCGATACGCATAATAAGTAAAGAAACGTTTATACTTTTTGTACTGTGATTTGTGCTGAACAATCTCATCATCAATATTTTTTTATTTTTTTTCTGATCGTTTTGAATCGCTTACCGCTTTTCTTACAACCGGCACCACTTTGCTACCAAACAACTCTATAGACTTCATGATTTTTGCATGCGGCACATTGCCTACACTGGCCTGGGCCAGGAACCGGGTATTATCAAACAGTTCATGTTCGTATAATATCTTATCAATTACCTCCTGCACACTGCCTACCATTAAAGCGCTTTTGGGTGATCGTGAATAATCGAATTGCTGGCGGCTCAATGGCGGCCAGCCCCTGTCGCGCCCAACACGGTTCATCATAGCGGCATAATAGGGGTAAAACTCATCCGCTGCTTTTTGAGCATCTCCCCCCACATATACATGGTTGTTGATACCCATTTGCAGATTGTTCAAATCCTTTCCGGCTTTTTTTGCCGTTTCGCGATACAGGTTTACAAAGGGTACAAATTGTTCGGGCTTGCCACCAATAATGGCCAACATAAGTGGTAGTCCAAGTGTAGCCGCCCTTACCGCAGATGCAGGCGTTCCGCCGGCTGCAAGCCATACAGGAAGAGATGGCTGATATGGACGGGGATATATGCCAAGATCATCAAATGAAGGCCGGTGTTTTCCCTGCCAGGAAAGCTTTTCACTCTTATTCAGCTTCAGTAACAGGTCTAATTTCTCCGTAAAGAGTTCATCATAGTCGTTCAAATCGTAACCGAACAAAGGAAAAGATTCAATGAATGAACCTCTGCCGGCCATTATTTCCGCACGGCCTCCGGATAACAGATCCACCGTGGCAAAATCCTGGAACACGCGAACCGGATCGTTGGAGCTTAGCACCGTTACCGCACTGGCAAGTTTTATATTTTTAGTAACTGCCGCTGCTGCGCCCAGTATTACCGCAGGTGATGATACGGCATAATCGGGGCGATGATGCTCGCCAACGCCAAATACATCCAATCCTAACTGATCAGCCAGTTGAATTTCTTCCACCAGGTCTTTAATGCGTTGGTGCGCGTTAATTCCCGGCCCCGGAACTGTTTCCGGATGCATATCAGCGAAAGTAATGAGTCCAAATTCCATCGTAACTTGATTTATCTTTTAATAATAACTGTTGTGGTGAATGGTGAGCAGTGAATAGTGAGTAGCAAAGTGAATGAGTGCTCACCTTTCCCTTCTCACCTCACATCTATCGTCTTCCTCCTCACCTTTTACCTCTTGCCACCTCCTATTGCGCCAGGTATCCGCCATCTACATTATAATAAGCGCCGGTAACAAAAGAAGCTTTATCCGAATTCAACCACAGGGCAAGCTCTGCTACCTCTTCCGCTGTTCCTAATCTCCCCATAGGGTGCAAACCCGTCAGGGCTTTCATGGTTGTTTCATCTAATGCATCGAGCAGCGGCGTAGTGATATAACCGGGACCTACAGCGTTGATGCGAATTTTCTGATCAGCATATTCCAGTGCGGCAGACTCCGTTAAACCAATTACGCCATGTTTAGCTGCCGCATAGGCCGCCGATCCTTTTGTACCTACCTTACTTAATATGGAAGCCATGTTTACGATACTGCCGCCACCTGCAGCAAGCATGGCGGGAATTTGATAACGCATACCATAAAACACACCCGAAAGATTAATGCCGATTACTTTATCCCACCCATCCACCGGGTATTCGCCAACAGGACTTATGGGGCCGCCAATACCGGCATTATTTACAGCAATATGTAAAGCGCCGTATTTTGCAAGTGTTTGTTCCACCAGCTTCCGGTTATCTTCCGCGCTGGCCGTATCTGCTTTTATAAAAAAAGCCTCACCACCGCTCTTTTTAATTTCATCCGCAACTGCGTTGCCATGCGCTTCATTAATATCAGACACCACAGTTTTTGCCCCTTCTGCCGCATAAAGCAGTGCTATAGCTTTACCAATGCCTGAACCGCCGCCGGTTATAATAGCTACCTTGTTTTCTAAAGATTTCATAATAAAAAGTTTTAAAAAATGAAAAATATATTTTTCTATTATCCTTTGTCTTCTTTTATCGTCTTCAGGCCTTTTGTCCAGCGCACCAACTGTTTCAACATGTTTTCCGCAGCCTTTTGGGAAATTTCATTGACTTCAAATTCATTCTGATCATTAATATTTTGCTGAAAAAACGGAAAGTTTACCGACTCTGCTAAGGGAACCATTCTAAAGGTAGACAGGTCGGCTTTTAAAGCATTGGTTGCCCTGGTGCCTGCCGAAACGCCACCGTAGCTAACAATAGCCGCAGGCTTGTAACCCCATTCCTGCGAAAGGTATTCCAACGCGTTCCTTAAGGGGGCAGGATAATTGTAATCGTATTCCGCGGTTACAAAAATAAAGGCATCCGCTTCGTCTATTTTAGCACTCCACCATTTGGTGTGCTCGTGCTGGTATTTTTTCAATAATGGATGATTAGGCTCATTCATCATGGGCAGGTTGATTTCGCCAAGGTCTAAAAATTCTACAGTAAAGTTCCCGTTTTGCCTTGCCAGTTCCGTAATCCATGCCGCCACTATGGGGCCTTTCCTGCCCGGGCGAACGGTTGATGAAATGATTTTCAGATTATACATATTGTTTGATTTGCTGTTGTTGTTTATTCATTTGTTGTTCATTATCCTATCTTAACCGAAGTCATCGTTAACGACCCCGCCACCGCTTTATCATTAAAAAAAGCAACTTCATCCTTCTTAGTTTTTAATCCCAAAGTATATAACAGGGGTAAATAGTGTTCCGGCGTAGGAATAGCCAGTTGTCCTTCCCTGCCAAAACCTTCATAATGGATCAGTGGCTTGTGATCGCCATCGCTTATCAGTTGTTTGAAGCTGTCATTCATCTTCAATGCCCAGTCGTATCCATAGCCCGTCTGATCCATTTTATCCCATGCTACCATTCTAAGGTTATGCACCATATTACCGCTGCCAATAATCAGCACGCCTTTCTTTCTTAACGCATACAATTCCTTAGCCAGGTCGTAATGGTACTGCGGCCCTTTTGTATAATCAATACTCAACTGCAATACCGGGATATTCGCTTCGGGATACATATGCCGTACAACTGTCCAGGCGCCATGATCAAGACCCCAGTCATGATCGAGTTCCACTTTAGCCGAATGAACAATGGAAGCTGTTTCCCCGGCCAACACCGGGTTGCCGGGAGCCGTATACTGAACTTCAAAAAGCGCCTGTGGAAATCCGCCAAAATCATGAATGGTTTCGGGAAAATCCATCGCGGTTATGCGCGTTCCTTTAGTGAACCAATGTGCAGATACTACCAGTACCGCCGCTGGTGTTGGTATTTCTTTCGCCATTTGCGTCCAGCGCCGGCTAAATTCATTGTCTTCAATTCCGTTCATAGGCGAACCATGACCGATGAACAGAACAGGCATAACCTGTTCCTGTTCTTTCAGCTCATTGCTAAACTTGTTGAATGCGGATAAACTTGTCATGACTGTTGCTCCTGTAATTATCTTTTGAATAAATTTTTTACGCTTCATCAGGGCGCATTTATTTTTATTGTTTAATAAATTCGCCATCGGCTTTTATCTGAACCTCATCGCTGATCATAGGTGCGGGAAACTTGGGGCCGATATTAAAGTCCGAACGTTTTAAAACACCTGTTAGCTGGAACCCTGAAGTTGTTGCCTTCGACTGCGGATTTTCTATTGTTCCCCTGTACCACAGATCCATCGTAACCGGTTTGGTAACGCCGTGCAACGTAAGATTACCGGTGAGGGTGTATTTATTTTCACTCACCTTTTTAACCGCAGTACTTTTAAAGGTCATCTTAGGATACTTGGTTACTTCAAAAAAATCGGCGCTTTTCAGGTGATCATCCCGCATTTGCACTTCCGTATTTATAGAAGCCACATCTACGGAAAGTTCAAAAACGGCATCACTGAAATTGGGCTGGTTAGCAACGGCTGTAACGTCAAAGGTTTTAAATAATCCTGCCACATCGGCAATCCCGAGATGGGTAACGGTAAAGGTTAACTTAGCATGCATCGGGTCAACCTTCCAGGTAGCTTGTGCAAATAAAGTGGTGCTTAATAATGCGACTACCAGGATAGAAAATAACTTTTTCATGATCTTAATTTTTCTGTTGTTTGTTTTATTAAATGTGTATTATTTGATTACAATGCTGATCCGGGAAACAATGTTTCTTTCTTATGTTTTTGGCAAAGCATTACCCTCATTTTCAAATGCCTGCCAGCTTTGCTGTAAGGCCTGCAAAAAGGCATCGGGCGACTGAGCGCCGGAAACAGCGTATTTATCATTGAAAACAAAGAACGGAACGCCTCTTACACCAATAGCATGCGCCTGGCTTTCATCTTCACTTACTTCTTTTGCAAAAGCATCCGAAGCAAGCATTGCCCTGATGTCTTTTTCATCAAGACCGATAGCCACGCCGGCTTGAATCAGCACTTCATTATCGTCAATATTTTTACCTTCCGTAAAATGCGCTTTAAACAATTGCTCTTCCGCCTCATTGCCCAAGCCCCGTGTTTTGGCCAACTGAATTAACCTGTGTGCATTAAACGAATTGGCAACCACCGCTTTTTCAAAATTAAATTCCAGTCCCACTTCCTTAGCAACCCGGGTTACATGGTTATGCATTTCTTCTGCCTGTTCCTGCGAAATACCTTTGATTGCAGCAATATGGTCAACCGCATTTATACCGGTTTTCGTCTCAAGGTTCGGATCCAACTGAAAGCTGCGCCATATCACTTCAACCTTATCTTTATCGTTAAACCGGCCTAAAGCCATTTCAAATTTCTTTTTTCCAATATAGCAAAACGGGCACCGCACGTCCGACCATATATTAACTTTCATTGTATCTGCCATTACGTTATTTTTTTTATTTTTATCTAACACTTTTATTCATCAGTATCCAACGGTAAAGCGTTGACGAATATGTTTTGGATTCTCTGCTTCGTCTACAATGGCTACCGCAAGATCATCCACCGATATGGTGCTTTTGTTATTGGAATCAAATACCGGGTTGTCTAAACCTGTTCTGTATACACTTGTTCTCTGCCGGGGCATACCTGGGTGCATTTCCAACGCGGGGCTTAAAAAAGTCCAGTCCAACTGATCTTCTTTTTGCAGCAGGCTGAGATAATCCCTGGCCGCTAAAGCGCCGGGCTTCCAGTCTGCAGGAAACTCTGGGGTATCAACCACCTGCACGCCGGGCGCGATGAACAAGCTTCCCGCTCCTCCCACAACAAGCAGCCGCTTTACGCCCGATTGCTTTGTTGCTTCCCGGATGGATTGCGATCCTTTTAAAAACTCATTATACAGATCGGGGTTCGTCCAGCCGGCATTGTACGCGCTTATAATAACATCGTTTCCTTTAAGCAGTCCTGCTAAAGCCACGGTATCCGTCACATCGCCGCGAACCACCGAAAGATGATCATTTTGTTCAGTTATTTTTTCGGGATGCCGTACAATAGCGATAACATCGTGTCCCCTGTTCAATGCCTCTTTTAAAACTGCGGAGCCCACAAAACCAGATGCTCCAATCACTGCTAGTTTCATTTGTTTATTTTTATTTTACTGATGTAATATTTTCCAGCCTGCCAGCCAGTTATAATTGTATTTTAGGCCCATGCGGATAAGCAGTAACTGCATATTCTCCAATATCCTGCTCACTGATAGGTCGCCCGCTACCACAGGATTAAATCCCGCGGTTTGCACCAGTTCCGATACTGTTTCCAGTGCATCACTGTCATTCCCTGCAATAAATGCATCTACTTTTTTTCCATCAATTACAGGTTGGGCGAAATTGGCCGCGAAAGTGGTATTGAAAGCCTTAATTACTTTGGAATTGGGCAGCAGCTTCTGCAATTCTTCGGCCGCGCTTGTATCCGATGCTGTAATCAGCCCATCGTAGCTTTCATTTAAAGGATTGGCTATGCTGATAACGATCTTCTGATTCGCTACTTCTCTTATTTTGTCTGCCACTTCTTTTTCCGCCGCGAAAGGAACGGCAACAATAATAATATCGGCTTCCCAGGTTGCCGTATAGCTGCAAGTAACGGGTTCAACATCAGCACCCGGATAAGCAACGGCTATTTCCTTCTGCAGCTTTTTAAGCCTGTTTTTATCCCTGGTAAATAATAATAGCCGGTAATTACCTTTAGAAAGGCTTTTTGCTATAGCCCACCCCATACTACCCGTTGCGCCAATAACAGCTATTGTTTGCTTTGTTCGCATATCCTATACATTTGATAATGCAAAGCTACGGCAACAGTGGGGCCCGGGCCATTGCTTACGGATAAGAAAGTCCGTTGACAACCGTCAAGGCATAGCCTTGATAAAAATCAACAATATTATCAATACAGGGGTGATTACTATTAATAGTGGCAAGTAAAAAAACAGTACTGCGTATAAAATCCGTAGTACTTATTTGTCTTTTATCTTTCTGCGCACCCGGCTTAACGTTTCAGGTGTAAGGCCCAGGTAGGAAGCGATCATACGTTGTGGCACACGTTGAATCAACTTCGGATACTGTTTTATTAAATTAAGGTAGCGTTCCTCCAAGGTCATGCTGAGCATAGCCGTTATCCGTTTCTGCATGGCTAAATATGCACCTGTTATTTGCATCCGGGTATACACTTCATATGCTGGAATTTGCTTGAGTATCTCCTCCTGCGCACTTTTACTGATGAGCACCAGTTCGGTATCTTCCAGCGCGTCAATATTGTAAATAGCAGGTTCACCGCTGAGGAAGCTATACATATCAGAGATCGTCCAGCCCTCAAAAGCAAATTGAATAATGTGTTCCGTTCCCTTCTCATCAACCGAATAGGCCCTTAACGCGCCTTTTTCCACAAAAGCGGCATGCTTTGCCACATCGCCCTCCTGCAGGAGATATTGATTTTTCCGGATTTTTTTTGGGATAAGATACCGCTTTATGATATCCTGCTGTCCGGAGGTCAGTGTTATCTTCTCAGCCATTTTTTCAAAGAAAAATTCATACATAAAGCATTTCAATTAACCCGTAATAAAAAATCTTTTCCCTGCTGCCGATGCCGCTTATATGGCCGGCACAAAGGCGGCTTCGCTCATTCGTGACCGAGCCGCATTATTTTTTTTCTTTCGCCCACTATCCATACAATATCTCCCCACTCAAAAACGGAGGAGGAATCAGGGTTCAATATCCTTTCTCTCTCCCGTTGTATGCCCACAATCAATCCGTTTGTACGTTCCCGTAAGCCCGAGTTGCGTATCGTTAGCCCTTTTAAGCGGGTATGCTCGTCCACAAGTATTTTTTCAAGAGAGATGTCGCTTATATCCAGTTCTTTCGCCGCTATATTTTCCACGGCGTCAAACACGGGTTTAAATACCTGTATCTGGTCATCAGTAGCAATAATTCCTACCTGGTCAAAAGGCAACAGCCTGTTATAGCGGCCCGGAATATTAATAAGCTGCTCACCCCGTTTAATATAAACAATATTTATTCCGTATTGCTCCCGCCAGGCTAATTCCATTAATGTTTTGCCAATATATTCCGCATAGGGGTTTACCTGCACCTCTATAATATGGGCGTCCCAGGGTACCTGGTCCGACCGGAAATCAACATTCTTCCGTAAAATATTAGTTTCGGCAGAACCTCCATTCGCGGCGGCTGTTTCCCTTGCATTAAGATTGGTGATAAAACGGCTTTCAATACGCTGATAGAATTTCTGAATTCTTTTAGAGAAAATGATCAATACCAAAATTGTAATGGATATGGCCACTAAAAGCGCCACCTGTGTTGAAACCAGCCTGTTAACCCAGAAGCTAATCACCAGAACGCCCACAATGTTCCTGGCTATTTCTACAATTAACAGCGGACCGCGGTTGTACTTTTTGTCTATCCAAAGTTCTTTATATGCCTGGTTATTGGGTCTTTTTGCCATAAGCGCCCACAAAAAGGGCGCCGCAGCTCCGAGCGATATAACCAGCACGATAATTATCCTTAATGTTTCATCTTCCACTCTTTCATGAATAAAGGGCAGAAGGAAATTTGATGAAACCAATATAAGCGCCAGCAAAATGATACCATTAATAAGCGCAATTCTGCTATAGCTTTTCAATACAACTTTCCAGTCGCTTTCGGCCTGGATGCTTTGCGTGCTGGACGAATACCTGTTTAGCCTGGTCACCCATTTATCCGGCAGCAGCTTTGCAATAAAATTATAAAGCGGCTCCGAATATTTAATGAGATAGGGTGTTGTGAACGTGGTGATAGCTGAGGCCTTAATCGCTACAGGAAAAAGAAAGTCGGAGATAACGCCTAAGGAAAGCCCCAGCGTAGCCACAATGAATGCAAACTCCCCTATTTGCGCCATGCTCATACCCACCTGTACCGATTGCTTAAGCGGCTGTCCGGAAAGCAGCGCGCCCAATGTAGTACTGAATAGTTTTCCAAATAATGTAAGCAGCGTTACGCAAAAGATGGGCCACGCGTATTCAACCATAGCTGCAGGGTCAATCATCATACCCACCGACACAAAAAACACGGAGCCAAACAAGTCTTTTACCGGCTTGGTAAGATGTTCTACCTTTTCCGCGAAAGTGGTTTCCGCTATGATAGACCCCATAACAAATGCGCCCAGTTCGGCCGAAAAACCAACCTGCGTAGCCAAAACCACCATCCCCAGGCATAAACCAATAGAAAGAATAAGCAGGGTTTCTTCATCCATTAATTTTTTTGCCCTTTTTAAAAAGGTAGGCAAAAGAAAAATACCTGTTATAAACCATAGCGCCAGGAAGAATAACAGTTTTAGAATGGTTAATAAAATTTCGGTTCCCTCAAACTGCTGGGTAACGGCCACTGTTGAAAGCAATACCATCAGTAATATAACAACAATGTCTTCTACCACCAGCACGCCAAATACAATACGGGCAAACTGTTTTGTTTTTATACCCAGCTCATCGAAGGCTTTGATTATAATGGTGGTGGAAGAACTGGCCAGCATACCGCCCAGGAAAAGACTGTCCATAGTAGACCAGCCCAATATTTTACCCAGAAAATAACCCGCTGCGGTAATAAATAGTATTTCAACAAAGGCGGTGATAGAGGCAGACCCTCCAACCCGCATTAGTTTTTTAAAGCTAAACTCCAGCCCCAGGCTGAACAGGAGGAAGATAACACCTATTTCTGCAAGCGTTTTTACATTTTCATTGTCGGCAACGGTTGGTACAAGATGGAAATACGGACCTACCAGGAAGCCGGCTATAATATAGCCCAGCACTAAGGGCTGTTTAATTCGTTTAAAAAGTAAGGTTACAATGGCGCCCGCCATTAATATAAGTGCTAAATCCTGAATCAGTTTTGGTAAATGCCCCATCCAATAATTATTTACAAGCTTTTGTGAAGTTTTTTAAAGTAAGCAAAAATATTTAAAAAAAAGCAGCCTGAATAGAATTGGAGAGAATACATGCGGGAAGCGGTTAGCTTCAAAAATAAAACAGGCTGCCGCATCACCCGGTATAAAAATGCCGGCATCCGAAGCTGAAGGTGACAGATATTCTTCCGCTGTATGACAAACGTCATAGCCAGCGCCACTTCTGCATCTTATTTTGCACAGGTTTTTGCCACATACCATGTGCTGAAGCCCCTAACTTACATAACAACAAAACAATTATGAAAAGAAATTACCTATCTCCCGCCATCCTGTTCATGGCCGCTATTTTATGGCTGGCATGTAACGATGCCGCTACCAGCACAACTGAGGCTACTACTGAAACTACAGGTTCTGCTACCGCGCCGGGTGGTCAGTCGGGCGTACAGGACAATGAATCTCAAAAAGATGTGGTAAAAATAGCAGCGGGCAGCGCCGACCATACCACCCTTGTAAAAGCCCTGCAGGCGGCAGCGTATGTAGACGCCCTTTCCAATGCAGGTCCTTTTACGGTGTTTGCGCCTGTCAATGCCGCTTTCGACAAACTGCCTGCGGGTACCCTAACGGATTTGCTGAAACCTGAAAAAAAAGATGATCTCCGTAATATATTAGAATATCATGTATATATTGGCGTGCTAAGACCCGAAATGCTTACCAACGGGCAAACTTTTGGACAAGCCAACGGAGATAATATCACCATTACGGTGAAAGACGGAAAAACGATGGTGAACGGAGCAAATATCATAACCTCTATCCCCGCATCGAACGGTATTATACATGTTATAGACGCGGTATTGCTGCCACCGGCAAAATAACAAGCTGCCCGTGCCAGTTCATAAAAGGTGCTTTCTAATGCTGCAGGATGGCATCCTTTATCCTTATTGGAGGCGATATTTTACCAGTGTTAACTCAAGCCAATGATGTGTGTATGTTATCGTGAAAAGTGCCATTCGGACAGGGATAAAGGTGAAAGGGAGTGAATAGGTAATGGGGCGTAATGGTGAATTCTTTAACTTCTCAGCATTCGCTATTCACCTCTCTAACGTTTCACTTCTCACGTTTGAGATAGCAATAGTTGTACGTCAATGGTATTATAGCTTTTCCGCAAGGAGCAGGTAAGCGTCAAATGAATGATGCGTCATAAACTTTTCTTTATCAACCGGGAAAGCTGAAAAATAGGTTTCATCACCATTTAGAATGACAGGGTTCCCGGTACGTACATAATTGTTGCTTTTAAAATATGCAGGCGGGCTAAAGTCCGGAATATGTTTTTGCACTGCTTTCGACATCATTTGTCCCAAATATTTCCGGTAATTCTTTTGCGCTTTGCGCGAAGGTTTATCCAATTTATTATACAGCCGTTTTAAAATAATATTTTTAGGGAATCGCTGTTTTTTGATGAGCTCCCTGATGAGCGGAAACGGATTCACCTCATTAAAATCATCGGTGGTTTGAACAGAGAACGGCACTTCCGGCACCCAGTCGGCGGCATTAACAACGCTATAGGCCCAGCCACCCTGCGTCATGGTTTCGTAGGCGTAGGCGAAATATAAGTTTCCCGGTTTGGGTGCAGCGCTGCAATAGGTTTTGAAGCGGATATCCGCAGGTAAAAGATGCTGGTTTTGAAGACTATGCAGGTAAGCCGTCATTAAAAAGCTGATTGCCCCGCCCTGGCTATGCCCTACCATATAAAAATCTTTGATGCCAGCCTGGTAACACATATCTATGTGCTGTAAAATATCCTTCGATAAAAACGCCATAGCCAGCAGCCAGCCCGCATGAACGGCCGCAAGCGGATTTTGAGTCAGCTCATACCTGAACGTATCGGTGTCCGAAAGTTTTAATTCACCCTTTGCAGGAACCATTGCCGCATAAAAGTTAGCCAGCCAGCTTTCCGCATTCACGGTAGAGCCCCTGATACTAATAACAGCCATGCTGTCGGCGCTTAGCCAAAGCTCCCACACATTATCTAATCCTACCGTTGCCGACCGGTACCGGAGTGTAAACCGCTCAGGGTAAGGTATATTCTTCCCAAATTCAAGCTCGCTGTTTTTAGCAGTCAGCTTCAGCAGTTCTACATATTCCTGTTTGTTAAAGCCAGGCTGCAGTTTCTGCGCTGCGGCACCAAAGAAAAACAAAAACGGCAGCCATACCATTATATAATGCTTCATCTGTGCTGTATAATATTAAATGCAAATATAACTTAGCTGTTAGCGCAAATCCCTGTCTTTTAAAAGATTATCCATTTCCTTTTCAATGATTTGCTTATCCGTTTGTGTTTTGGCCAATGCATATGCCGTTTGAAAATTTTCTTTTGCTTTTTTATTATCTATATCCTTATACAATTCGCCAAGCAAGGTATAGTAAAAGTGATTGCTGGTCAGTTGCAGCTTTTCAGCTTCAATAATGGCTGCTTGCTTTCCTTTTACTTTCGAGAGTGCAAAAGTTCTGTTAAGCGCTGCAACAGGCGAATATTCAATTTGCAATAACCGGTTGTACAATTGCAAAATATTTTCCCATTTTTCCTGTGTGTCTGCTTTGCGGGTATGCCACCACCCAATTCCTGCTTCTACATGATATTTTGAAACTGTATTTCCAACAGAGGCCTGGTGAAGATAAAAAGTGCCCCGGGCTATCAATTCATCATTCCACAGCGTTTCATCCTGGTCATGATATAAAACGATCTTACCATTGTTATTTTTTCTTGCGGCAAACCGGGAAGCATGAAAGCACATCAGGGAAAGCAACGCATTTACATGAGGCAGATTGGTGGATGCATTTTCAACAAGCAGATACATTAACCGCATGGCTTCCAAACACAGATCTTCACGCAAAACACTGTCATGACTTTCTGAATAATACCCTTCATTAAATAAGAGATACAGCGTAGTTAAAACAGTTTCCAGTCTTTTACCTATCTCAGCCTCACCCGGAAATTCAATCTGCACCTTTTCTAAACGCAACTTTTCTTTAGCTCTGAATAAACGTTTGTTGATGGTTTCCTTGTTTGTCAGGAATGCATTTGCAATTTCTTCAATTCCAAAGCCGCAAAGAATACGGAGTGATAAACCAATCTGTGCTTCTGCAGCAATGGATGGGTGGCATATAGCAAATAACATTTGTAATTGGCTGTCTTTTATATTCTGATCTGACAGATCAATCTTTATTTCTCCGAATGCATCTGAAGCATGTTTTACCCGGGGAATAATCTTTTCTGAAAAGATGTGGTTGCGCTTAATATAATTCTTAGCCTTATTTTTTGCTACCGTATACAGCCATGCGGGAGGATTTTCAGGCACACCTTTATAAGGCCATATTTCAAGCGCGGCTAAAAAAGTTTCACCAGCAATATCTTCTGCAGCCTCTATATGTTCAAAGCCAAATGCTTTAGTGAGCACAGCCGTTATTTTGCTAAACTCTGTGCGGAATAAATGCGGTATCAATGCTTCATGATTCATACAAAAAACAACCCGGTTACATTACAGAGAATTTACAAGCCTATGAACTATTTAAAAACGATTGCTATAATTGTTTTGTAAGAACTGATACCACGGATTCCCAGATGAAATCTGGGAATCCGTGGCAAAGAATAATTTCAGGAGTTCCCTAATGAAGGCCATCAGCTTTTGCAATTTTTCGCACTTCTACGGTATTGCCTTCGCCTTGTAATACGGGACTACCTTTTGCAAATTCAACGGCTTCATCAACCGAATCTGCTCTTACAATAATGTAACCGCCAATCGTTTCCTTGATATCTCCGAAAGGGCCATTGGTAACGACATTCTTGTGCCGTACCACTTTGCTGTCTTCAAAAGACAAACCATTTCCCTGGTTCACTAATTTGTTTTGAGCCGCAATACCTTCCATCCAGTCCATCGTTTGCTTCATCCAAACCTGTATTTGTTCAGGAGAAGCGAGCTTTTTACCGTCTTCATGTCTGAAAATTAAAATAAATTCTTCCATTTTGTTTGTGTTTTAATTGTTACTGAATATCTGTATTACAATTCAATAACAAATGAACTGCAGTAAACAGGACATCGCTGGAAAAATTCCTATTGCCCATCATCTGCACAGGGGTAATTATTACAGCCGGTAAGTTGGGATGATAAACCCATCATCGTTCATAATAAATATACATATATATCAATAAGACTTCATTCACGGCGCATATTCATATTTTGAAATAATGAATGCAACCCGTTCCGCCAACGCCAGCCGTCATATAGCCGGAAATACTTTTGTCCCGCGAAAGTCTTAAATTGCAGGCAAATGCATGGGGTGAAATAAGTTTGTACCGCTTCAAAACAATGTTACTACGCAACCCGCTTCCTGCTTCCGGTTTTACCTTATGCAATGCACTTGTTTTAAAAAAAGAAGGAGTTGATATGTTAGGGTTTCATTTTTCACTATACGATCCGCGGCAAAACAGCAAAAGCCGGTTTGAGCAATTGCTCGACCTGTTTATGCAGTTGCTTACCTATACCAGCGGAGATGCGGGTGAAGCGCTGAACTGGCTTACACAATTGGACAAACAATACCAGTTAACCGATGATGCATACGGCATGGGTGATTTTATTGACGACCTGAAAGATAAAGGATATATTGACGAAAACAGGGAGAGCGGATCTATCAACATCACGCCCAAAACAGAAAAAGGCATACGCAAAAGAAGCTTAGAAGAAATTTTTGGCAAGCTTAAAAAAACAAAAAAGGGCAACCATCAAACTTTTAAGCCCGGACAGGGAGACGAGATTAACCCCGAAACCCGGCCTTACCGGTTTGGCGACATGCTGGAGCAGATTGATTTTGTGAGCTCTATCCGCAACGCGCAGATCAATCACGGCATAGACCAGTTGCAAATGGGGGAAGACGACCTGGAGATCAGGGAAACGGATTTTAAATCGCAAACCTCTACCGTGCTGATGATAGACATTTCGCATTCTATGATCCTGTATGGTGAAGACCGTATTACGCCCGCCAAAAAAGTGGCTATGGCACTCAGTGAACTCATCACTACCAAATACCCAAAAGACACATTGGATATTGTAGTGTTTGGCAATGACGCGTGGCCCATTGAAATTAAAGATATACCTTACCTGCAGGTGGGGCCGTATCATACCAACACCGTAGCAGGACTGGAACTGGCGATGGATATTTTACGGCGGCGTAAAAATCCCAATAAACAGATATTCATGATCACCGATGGAAAGCCCACCTGCCTTAAATCGGGCAAACGGTATTATAAAAACAGTTTCGGGTTAGACCGTAAGATCATTAACCGCTGCATTAATCTTGCAGCCCAATGTAAAAAAATAAAAATACCCATCACCACGTTTATGATCGCTACCGATCCCTACCTGCAGCGCTTTGTAACGGAGTTTACAGAAACCAATAATGGCAAGGCCTTCTTTGCCGCGTTGGATAATCTGGGTGCGTTTGTATTCAGGGATTTTGAAAACGGAAAGCAAAAAACGGTGTATTAAAAAAAGAAATGAACAAATGAGTAAAACCATATTACCTGCAACATTAGGCGAATTAAAAAAATCGGGATATAAAAGCAAGGGCATTAAAGATGAAATAAGAGATAACCTCATCCGGAAACTGCAACAGGGCGATTCTACCTTTCCGGGTATTATTGGCTATGAAGAAAGCGTGATCCCCGATACGGAAAGAGCACTCTTATCGCGGCACAATATTTTATTCCTTGGCTTGCGCGGACAGGCAAAAACGCGTATGGCCCGACAAATGACGGAGTTGTTAGATGAATACATACCGGTTGTTGCCGGCAGTGAAACCAATGACGATCCCCTCCATCCCCTTTCCCGTTACGCGCAGGAGCTGATTGCTGAAAAAGGAGACGCGGCACCGGTAGCCTGGTTACACCGCAGTGAACGTTACGGCGAAAAATTAGCAACGCCCGATGTAAGTGTTGCCGATCTGATCGGGGATGTGGATCCTATAAAGGCTGCCAATCTCAAACTCACTTTTGCTGATGAAAGGGTGATCCATTATGGCATCATTCCCCGGAGCAACAGGGGCATTTTTGTAATTAATGAACTGCCCGACCTGCAGGCCAGGATACAGGTGGCTTTGTTTAACATTTTACAGGAAGGCGATATACAGATACGCGGGTTTAAGCTGAGGCTTCCCCTGGATATATTATTTGTATTTACGGCTAACCCCGAAGACTACACGAACCGGGGTTCTATTGTAACACCATTGAAAGACCGTATTGAAAGCCAGATATTAACGCATTACCCCAAAAATATTGAAGACTCGCTGACCATTACCGAACAGGAAGCGGATATACCGGAAGCCCAAACGCAAATAGTAAATATCAGCGACCTGGTAAAACGCCTAATAGAACAAGTAGCCTTTGAAGCAAGGGCAAGTGAAATGGTAGATCAGAAAAGCGGCGTATCGGCGCGTTTGCCCATTTCGGCATACGAAAACGCGGTAAGCGCCGCCGAAAGAAGAGCGATCATCAACAAAGAAAAGGAAACGCAGGTATGGATATCCGACCTTAGCGGTATCATCCCTTCCGTTACGGGCAAAGTAGAGCTGGTATATGAAGGGGAGCAGGAAGGTCCTTACCAGGTAGCGTTTAATTTGCTGGGCAAAGCTATCCGAACGCAGTTTGTACAATATTTTCCCAATCCTGATGCACTAAAGAAAAGAAAAGGACAGCAAAAGGAAACGGACACTCCTTATCGTTCCATCATTAACTGGTTCGACAAGGGAAATACGCTAGACATATTATTTAATGTAACCGATAAGGAAAAGATCCAGCTATTGTATAAAGTAGATGGCTTATACGGCATTGTGAAAAAAACTTTTCCGCATGCCAATGAAAAAGAAACTGCACTGCTGATGGAACTGATCCTGCACGGCTTATCATCGTACTCGCTGATCAGCAAAAAGATATTAGACGGTAAAATTGAATTTAAAGACCTGATGGGTTCCATGCTCAATATGGGTAAGGAAGCTTCCTCTTTTGAAGATGAAGAAGGGTTTGAGCAGGAAGGATATTGAGAAGAGAGAGAGAAGAGGCGCACGCAACTACCATATCATATCATGGCTCATGGCTGACTGCTGATCTGATAGCCGAACTACCCTATTTGCTTTTCTTTACCGTTTCATGGAGTGTTAATGCCACTTTATCCACATCAATAGTTCCTTCTTCCTGGCTAATCAACTGTCCTTCGGGGCTAAATACACTGACAATATTTGAATGGGAGAAATCCATAGGTGAAATTTTTTTATACTTCATGGAGAGTACATTGGCAAACTCCTGCGTGGAAGATTCGTTTGAAGTAAGGAATACCCATTGCGGGTCATTCATTTGATTTGTTTTTGCAAACTCGTGTAACCGGGCAGGTGTATCTGTTTCAGGGTCTATTGACACCAGCACTAAAGAAACATCCTTCTTATCTTTTTTGGCAATTTTAGATTCAATACTTTTCATTTTCGAAACTAAAATGGGGCAGGCAGTCTTACAGGTAGTATAGATCATCACCACGACCAGTGTTTTTCCCTGCAAATCCTTTAAATATAATGAATCGCCATACTGATTTTTCCACTGTGAGCTGAGATTAAAAATAGAATCAGAAGGGAGTGGTACAGGTTGCTTTTTGTTACCCTCACAGGAGGTGAGCAAAAAAATAGCAGTTAAAAAGAAATAAAACCGATTCATATTATTGATTTAAATGAACAACAGTATCCCTGGCACATCTGAAACCCAGATTGGCAACAGTGAAATCTGCTTTTAAAGAAGTACGCAAAGCAAAACGCATAAATGCTGCATAGTTTAAAATATCAGTTGCGCTGGTTGCTCCGCCTGCACAGAACAAACTCTTGTCCTCATATTGCCCGCTACGGGAATCACCCGTAGTAAGAATTGAATTAAAATCGTCTGTCCATTCCCAAATTAAATCGAACATGTTATAAACACCCCAATAATTGGGTAGACTCTGTTTTACCGGATTAAACTGCCTGTTCTTTTGTAAATATAAATCAATGATACGGTCAGAGTATTCGGGTTTACTGCGTGCATTTGGTGATGTGGCATCGGCCATGGCAACAAATTCCCATTCATCCAATACAGGTAATCTTTTACCAATACTTTCAGCATACGCTTTTGCAGCAAACCACGATACATTACAAATCGGGGCATCAGGATTTGCTCCTTTAGGCAGGGTGGTATCGGAGGGCCAATTGTGTAAATAGGCCGTATCTGCAAAAATTCGTTTAATATTTGATTTTTGCCACACAGGATTAGATTTTACAAAGTCCAGATATTCCTGATTAGTTACTGCCCTTTCATCTAATAAAAACGGATTAACCTTTACCAGTGAGGTATCAGCACCATAAAATGGCTTATACTCCCCACCGGGAATATAAACCATTGCTGTATTTACCTGGGTGTTTTGTATTGTACCTGAGACATGGTGCACAAAAGATTTTTCTTCAACAGGATTATTTTCCTGATGGTTGCACGACATCAATCCTATTGATATCCATACTGCCGTAAAAAATCTGAATTGCTTCAATGTATTTGCAAATTATTTATTTACAGCATTAATGCTTACTTAAGGTTTTCGCATTAAAAACTTTGGGATTCGCTTCGCCAGTTACCTTTAATTTACCAATAGCGCCCTTATTAAAGGCTCTCGATAAGGCATGATCAACCAATACATATTCGCCGGGAACATCACACTTAAATTCAACAATTGCAGCCCCGCCTGCAGGTACAACCGTGGTTTGAATGTTGTGAGAAATTGTACTGCCACCCTCGAGATACACATTGTCAAAAATTTCACCGATTACGTGGAAGGAAGATGTTAGATTAGGACCACCATTTCCCACAAATAAACGCACGGTTTCACCCACCTTTGCCTCTATCATATTGGCGCCCAACAGTGATCCTTTTTTTCCGTTGAATAAAACATAGTCAGGCTTTTCGTCCACAGCTTTATCATTATCAAACTCCAATAATCCCTTTTTAATATTAGATGCTTTGGTGTAAAAATCTCCCTGCATAATATAGTACTCTCTGTCCACTTTAGGAAGTCCACCTTCCGGTTCAACCAAAATTAATCCATACATCCCATTACCAATATGCATGGGTACCGGAGGAGCCGCGCAATGATATACATATAACCCCGGATTGATAGCCTTAAAACTAAATGAAGTTTCCTTGCCGGGTACCGAAGAGGTTGCAGCAGCTCCTCCTCCGGGTCCGGTTACTGCATGAAGGTCAATATTGTGCGGTAATACACTGCTTGCTTCGTTCTTCAGGTTGAGTGTTACTTCATCACCAACCCTGATTCTTATAAAACTTCCGGGTACAGTATGGTTGAATGTCCAGAATGTATATGGAATACTATCGGCAATTATCCCTTCCGTTTCGGTTGTTACCAGATTAACGATAAGTTTTTTGGGTTGCCGGTTGCCAACAGGAGCCGGTACTTTTGGAGCGCCGGTTAATTCAGCCACCTCAGGTTCTCCCGAAGCAACCATATCAATTGGAGCAACAGAAGATTTACCCTGCTCCGTATTTGTTTTGCAGCCTGTAATGGCAAGAACGATTGATAAAGATGCACCCAGTACAAGATATTTGACTCTCATTTTCTCAGGTTTATTTGTTAATAATTACTTTTAAAAATAGTAGGTGCTATATTAAGTGACATCCAACCCCATTGCTGGAAGTTTTTTGCATCCTGCGTGTTTTTCAAATATTTCAGTGTTGATGTAGGCAGGTAAAATGAATAGCCACCGGACAGATTAGTAAATGTATTTAATTTAAACGCACAGGAAATATCTATTTCCTGCCCCATGTTTTTTGGGTATTGCTTTCCGGCTTCCACAATTCCGGCGGGTGAATAAAACTGATGTAATACAACACTAACAGTGCTGCTATACCCCGGTTTGTATTGCAGCTTTATATAATTATCTGATAAACCAACATTTTTATGAAAACTGCCCGCATAAAAGTAATCCATGTTACCATAAAATTTATGCCCGGTATGAAAATATGGAATAAACGCACGATTTTTAGTTTGACTTTGTCCGGGATTATTACCGCTAACCCAATCCGTTCCGGCGCCGGCATACCATTTTTTTGTAAAATGATAACCAGCAAAAGCAGCTAATAAAAAGGCTTGCGTTCGATTACCTGAAATGTTTCTTCCTGCTTGAAAATAAGCCGAAACATTACCTGTAAGGCTTGTGCCGTTGAGGAAATAATTTGCCCCGACAGTTTGCGAATAATAAGTTTTAGCATCATCATATGCAGTGTCTGCCTGTTGTAGTCCTAAGTTAGTTGCAAGAAAACTCAGCGTAGATTTTTTATCCACCGAAAATCCTGCCCAAATGGTTTGCATTAATTTATAGGAAAATGCATCATTCGTTGAGTACAGATTGCCCGAAGGGTTATTGATATTATTTCCATAGATCGCTTTATAGTTTTGGTTATAGGCCAGGAATCCTTTCAGCACTAATCGGTTTTTATCATACTGCAGGGTTAATGCATCGTGTGCTCTTCCTCCCTGCGCCCAATCCAACTCACCAAAAAATCTTTCATCATCTAATGAAATGACCTGCCGCCCCAGTTTAAGACTCCATTGATCAGATAACCTTAACCTTGCCCATGTTTCAAAGAGCGCAAGGCGGTTACCACTGTTTTCCGTTCCCTGAACGGTATTTGCCTGTCCCCATACACTTACACTTTGAGGGGTTAACCTCAATGCTACAATGTTTTTATAGATGTAATCAATGGTTAAGCGGGTGCGCTGGCTTATTAATACAGCAGGATTTTCGTTACTGCTTAGTGGCTTGAATGCACCATTCCGTACTTCGAGCCGGGGTTGAAACTGCGCCCGTACCGTTAAGTGATTCTCCGAGGTATCGGTGGTTTGTGCATTTAAAAGACCAGGTAAAATGAAAAACAAAGAAATGTATACAAAAGCAAAAATTAATCTCAAATGACTGGTTGTGTTCATTGTGTTGCGTATGCTATTTGGAGATGTAAAGGGAGTATAATAACCATAAATAGCTCACGACATCGCTCAATACTAAATATGAGTTTAGTCATTCTGTATCTTAATTTTTGTCTGTTAACGGGCGCAGGGGGTGGTATGTAGAGAGTGGTAAGGGGTAAGTTGTAAGTTGGTACAAGGTAGGAAACAAGACGCCCATGCAACCTGAGACCTGCAACCTGCAACCCTCACACAATATTCACCTCTCTTTCCAGCAATATGCCAAATTTTTTATGAACGCTGTGTAAAACATCCCCGCTTAAGTTGTATATCTCTTTCCCCGTAGCTTTACCATAGTTCACCAGCACTAAGGACTGGTTAACATGTACCCCGGCATCTCCGCGGCGAAACCCTTTCCAGCCACATTGCTCAATAAGCCACCCGGCTGCCAGTTTTATAAAACCCTGGTCGTCACTTCCCGATACGGCATATTGCCTGGCGGGATAGTGTGGGATAGCAGGATACGTTTTCTGCAAAACTTCAAATTGTTTTTGAGGAATTTCAGGATTCTTAAAAAAACTGCCTGCATTGCCAATTACTGCCGGATCGGGTAGTTTGGAAGAACGGATATTGATCACAGCCTGTGCAATAGCCTGAATGCTCAGCTCCCCTACCTGCATTTTTTCCAACTCCTCCCGGATAGCACCATAGGAAGTATGAAATACGGGGTGTTTGCGAAGCCGGAAAGTTACATTCAATATAATGAACTGATCTTTGTACTGCTTTTTGAATACACTTTCCCGGTAACCAAAGGCACAATCGCCTGCCGTAAAATTATGCACCTTTTTGTCGTGCAGATGATACGCACTTAAGCTGTTAAATACTTCCTGCAATTCTACCCCATAAGCGCCAATATTCTGCATAGGCGCCGCACCAACACTGCCCGGTATCAGCGACAGGTTTTCGAGTCCGGCCCAGTTGCGCTGTATGCAATACTGTACAAAGCGATGCCAGTTTTCACCAGCACCCGCCCGCACATACACATACGTATCATCTTCCTTTATTTCATCAATACCCACGATCTCGTTTTTCAATACGATTCCATCCACATTTTTGGTAAAAAGAATATTGCTGCCCCCCCCAAGTATCACTCTTTTTACCTTCGGATTTTTTTCCATCCACGCTGCCAGTGTGTCAATACCGGCAAAAGCAGAAAAATAACGGGCGCGCACATCTATTCCAAAAGTGTTATATTGCCTGAGCGAAATATTTTCCCTGATCTGCATATTGTATCTGTTCACTGCAAAATACAAAAATCATGCAAGTAAAAACAGCGGTACTGCTCGGTGCAACAGGATTAACCGGTAATCATTTATTACACCTGTTATTAGCGGATGATTATTTCACCACAGTGAGGGTGCTGGTAAGAAAGCCATTCGCTTTTATGCATCCCAGGCTCGAAGTGCGCGTTACCGATTTTGATGATCACGATAATTTCCATAATGCCCTGGGAAAGGGGGATGTTATTTTTTGCTGCACAGGCACCACCATGAAAAAAGTAAAAGGAGATAAAGCGCTGTATCGCCGCATTGATTTTGACATACCCGTGCATGCCGCACAATGGGGCATAGATAACGGGTTTTCTCAATACTTAGTGGTATCCGCTATTGGCGCCAATGCAAAATCCTCCAATTTTTACCTGCATCTTAAAGGAAGCATGGAGGCGGCCATTCATGCCCTCCCCTACAGATCACTTCATATATTCCACCCTTCGCTTTTGCTGGGCAGCCGCGAAGAAAAAAGAAAAGGAGAAAAGTTAGCCCAGTCCATTATGCCTGCGCTGTCTTTTTTACTGGCGGGGTCTTTAAAAAAATACCGGGCCATTGAAGCCCCGGATGTAGCCAAAGCCATGCTTGCCGCGGCCAAATCCGGCAAAACAGGCATTAACGTGTATGAGTATGCGCAAATGAAAATGCTTCTAAAGCAATAACCGCTTTCTAAAAAAAACATAAACCCATTTTATTGATATGACAAAAAAAATCCGCTGGGGCATACTGGGCGCCGGGCGCATCGCACAAAAATTCGCTTCTGATCTTACATTTGTTAAAGATGCGGATCTGTTCGCCATTGCCTCCCGCGGCAAAGCCAATGCTGAATTATTTTCCGGCTTATACCCTGCCGCGTTGCAGTACAACAGTTACGAGGCGCTGGTACAAAACCCGGATGTAGATGTTATATACATTGCCACGCCACACGGGCTGCATCATGAGCACGCCCTGCTTTGCATAGAACATGGTAAAGCGGTATTGTGCGAGAAAGCATTTGCGCTGAATACCCGCCAGGCAAAAGAAATGATAGCGGCAGCCAAAACACAGCAGGTATTTTTAATGGAGGCACTATGGTCGAAATTCACTCCCCCCTGGAAAAAGATGATGGAAATGATCCGGAACGGGCAATTGGGCGAAATAAAAAATGTGCTGGTTAATTTTGGCTTTATACCACAGGCGCCAGTTGCCGACCGGCTCTATAACCCTGCGCTGGGTGGCGGCACCTTGCTGGATATTGGCATATATAATGTTTTTTACGCCCTGTCGGCTTTAGGAAAACCAGATCATATTGAAGCGCATATGACGCCTGCATCTACCGGTGCAGATGAGCAGTGCGCTGTTTTATTGCGTTACAACAATGGCGCTATGGCACAGCTTTTTTCTTCTTATTCCACCCATCTTGCCACGGAAGCCGATATCAGCGGCAATAAGGGCAGGATACGCCTTACCCATCGCTTTTATACACCCGGTACTACTATTGAATTTTATCCCGGGAGGGCAGACAGCAAAACGATTGTTCCCGTGCAGCATACCGATGGACTCGGTTACCATTACGAAGCAAGGCATGTAGGTGAATGCTTACGTAAAGGCCTAACCGAAAGTCCGGTAATGACCCATGCCGATACCCTGTTGCTGATGGAAACCATGGATGAAATACGCAGGAAAGCAGGGATCAGGTACCCTGCTGATGAAATATAGCGGGGATTTTCAACCTTCGGAAGGTTGGAAACCCTGTTGGGTACTAAGGCAATGGCTTCACCATTATATCTTTGTAATACACCACACTCTTTGGGTCATGCGCCTGCAAAGCAAACGTACCGCTTGATATGAGGCGGCCGGGATGACCTTTGGAGGCAACGGCGCCTTCGGGTTCAGTCCAGTCAATAATCGTTTGTCCGTTGATTTTAGTAACCACATGTTTACCTTTTACAAGAATAGAAAGTTCAAACCACACATTATCCTTTACAAAGGTGGCCGCGGTATCGTGAATATCATACAACCCCGCGGTTCTTTTCCAGTCTGTGTGAGAATTGTTTACCTGTACTTCAAACCCATCATCCGGAAATCCTTTCTGCTGGAATTTAGTATGAAAATAAACACCGGAATTAGAGTTTGGCGTGGTCATCACCTGCATTTTGACCTCAAAATTTTTAAAGTTATGATTGTTCACCGGCCCGTCATAATACAGGTGAGAGCGTTTACCCGCAACCTTTATGGCTCCGTTTTCAATACTGAACGAAGGCCCTTCGCTTTCTTTCCAGCCATCCATTGATTTACCATCAAAGAGGCTGATCCATTGTTTGCCATTGCTACCCCTGCTACTGTCTTTTATTTTACTCTGGCTGCTGCAGGCGGTGAGTAATACGATTGCTGTAAGAAAGAAAATATTTTTTTTCACGATCAAATTTTAAAATGAAGGTAATTAAGAGACCGCAAAAACGCTTTTGCGGTCTCTTAATTATGATATTAAAAATCCAGCGTCCATCCCTGGCGGTAGTCACGTTTTACAAGACGATTTACTTCTTCCAGGTTGGTAACCCGCATTTTTTTATAATCCCACAGCAATTTCATATTGGCGCCCGGGTAATCATTACCCCTTCCGTTAGCCCTTGGCTTAGGCGTATCGGCTGCCCTAATGGCAAGGTTTGCCATTAATATGGCTTCCGTAAGTGGTCCGGCTTTTTTGAAAGGGGAGCTCAGATCCATATTACCATAACCGGCAATACAGCCCTCTACCCATTGCGCATAGTGACCATCGGCCCCGTCCTTAACACGCGGTTGTGTTTGCGGAACCTTTACTTCATTGTTTCTTGAAAGTGGCAGTAACCGGGGATTGGCTGCATATTCACTTGCCATCATTTTGCCTTTGGTGCCTATAAACAAAATACCGCTGTTGCCATCGCCAAATACTTCGTCAGCGCCTAATTCTTCCGGGCGCTCCGGTTTAATACCACCATCCATCCAATGCATAATTACCTGACCCTGGGTTTTATCTGTTTTAGGGAAGGTAAGTGTAGCATGACTGGATGGAGGAAAACTTTCCGGAAAATGACCTCTTTGGCCAAAGGCGGTAAATACGCTCGTTACGGAAGCCTGAACATCGAGCGCATATTGTATCCCTAAAATTCTGAAAGGAGCTTCCATCAGGTGGCAACCGAGGTCGCCGAGGGCGCCGGTACCATAATCTGCCCAGCCACGCCAGCTACCCGGCACCAGTCCATCTACATAATCTTTCTGCGGCGCCGTACCCTGCCACAGATCCCAGTCAAGCCCCTGCGGAACAGGTGGCCTTTGCGATGGCCATGGAATACCCTGCGGCCATATGGGACGGTTAGTAAAAATATACACCGAATGTACATCGCCTATAATACCCGCATCATACCACTCCTGCATCTGACGTACACCATCACCCGAAGATCCCTGGTTGCCCATCTGGGTTACCACCTTAAATTTATCGGCGGCTTCAGTAAGCATCCGTGCCTCGTAGATATCATGCGTAAGCGGTTTTTGCACATATACATGTTTTTTCCTGCGCATAGCTGCCATCGCCACCACAGCATGGGTATGATCGGGGGTAGAAACAGACACAGCATCGAACGACTTGCTTTCCTTGTTCATCAAATCTCTCCAGTCTTTGTAATACTTGGCTTTAGGATATTTCTTACGTGATTCTTCTGACATACGATCGTCAACATCGCATAAAAAGCCTATTTCGGCTTTTCCGCTTTTGTAGAAATTAGCAATATCAGAACGCCCTTTTCCACCGGCGCCTACGGCGGCTATTATCAATTTATCGCTTGGTGCAACGAAGCCTTTACCCAAAACATTTCGGGGTACGATCATGAAACCGGCAGCGCCCAAAGCTGTATTTTTAATAAAGCTCCTGCGGGATTTGTTTTCTTTTTTTAACATACATACAATTTTTTAAACGATCAAATTATTACATTATTCATTATGTTGCAAGGCAGAGATTGCAGAAACGCTAATCTACTCAATCCGGCTGATTGTATTTGCTGATTATTTCATAAAACTCCTCACCTGTTGTCAAGGCTGATTATTCAATAACAGTACGGTGATCATATATGTTGCCGATCCTGTACTCGAATTCAATAGAATTGCCCGGGGTTATTTTAGTTAAATTAATCATGCCATACAAAACATCTGAAGCAGAACCGCCATTTATCAGCTTAAACACATATACTCCCGTTCCACTGGAAGGATCAATAGACGAAACAGGCGTTCCTGCAAGAAATTCATTTTTAGCATTATTAACACTGTTAAGATTATAGGTTTCAATAGTGGAGCTAACAAAGGAAATGTTTTTACCTCCCGTTGCCCAACTGCTTCCCTGATTTACAGACAGCGGGCCGGATCCGATGGTGAGTACAGCCTTGGCATCGTTAGCCGCCACTACCGTTCCATTTAAAAGGTTAAAGCCGTCTTTCCCGGAAGCAATAGTAAGCTTGCCCGCCTTTTTAATGAAAAAATAGGGATTGCTTGCCACAACCTGTTTTACAATTTCATCGGTATACCCAGACTGGCTGGTAGAAAAGGAATAGAACATGGTGTCTTTACCCACGGCAAAATCATCGCCTGATATGGGTATGGCATCGCCGGGAGAATAAGTACCCAACGTTTGCCAGGGTTCGTTCGTTCCGTTCTTCCTTTTTGCCAGCACATCTCCGGAATATGCGCCGGAAGCAGGAGTTACCGTTACCGTAAAATTCGCGGTACCCGCTCCCCTGATAACATCCACATCATCGCTGTTATACTGGGGGTTAGATACAGATGTAGCTTCTTTAAGGTTAACCCTGAATGTGGCAGCATCTGTTTTACCTGCAAATGTAACAGTAACATAATCCCCTACATTTACCAGTTTAGCTTCATTTCGGGTATAGTTTACCGTAGCTTTCAGGTCGCTGCCAAGCGTCACCTCTTTTTGTGTTCCTGCCATAGGAAGCAGTTGAGCCGAACCGCCACCCGGGGGAGTTTGCAGTTGAAGCAATTCCACTTTCATTACATCGCCTTCTTTGGCATTGGGGAGATAGGAGGTAACTGTAAAATGATCATCAAGGGTGGTAATGCCGTCAGAAGTTGTTTTAGCAACACCTGTGATCACAACATTGCCATTTTCATCTGTGGGAATTTCATAATAAGGCTGTTTGGTGCAGCTCCACATAAAACCGGCCAATGTTATTATGATTATATTTTTTATGTATGTCTTCATTTTATCGTAATTATAGATAACACAATATTTTTACTGACCAGCCTGCTTGGGCAGGTATCCAAAGTTTTGCATGCACTGTGCATTATTAATAATTTCAGTACCAGAAACAGGCGCCAGCAAATTCATGGGACCAAATTCGAAGCTGAAATCCACAGGACGGTGCCCGAAGAATGATTCAATACCTGCAAACTGGCCTTCACCGTCTACGAGGCACATACGGGTACGGCGCTGATCCCAGAGCATTTTATTCTCAAACACCAGCTCATAAGCACGTTCACTCATAATAGTAAGCAGGTTCACGTCTACCGCCCTGTACGCCGGCAATTCAGCCCTAGCTCTTACTTCGTTGATACCTTTTATAATATCATTGTCGGCTACTCCTTCACCCAACTGTCTCAATGTCCAGTTCACCTCTGTAAGCATTAACAAGATATCTGCATAACGATAAAAGGTCCAGTTTAAGCCCGATTGCCCGGTTTTTTTAATGGCATCAGTATCATAGAATTTATAGAGGTAAGGCATATTGAATTTTTCTGCCGGTCCCTGGGTAGGGTCGTACTTGGTAGACCTGGTATCGGAAAAATAAAACATCTGCCGGTCCCGGATGCGTTTGTCTGCCGGGTCGTAGGAGTTGAAATAATTGATGCTCGGAATAAAAGTTCCGTATTCATCACCAAACATAGACACGTGGCTAAGACCCGGAAGCGCGGCAGGCACAATACTGTTATTGGTAACCCCGCTTTGATATTGAGCCTGGAAAACGGCCTCACCACTATTATTCTTAGCGGGGTTATGAAGATCATCGTAAGTACCCAGGGTATAAGCACCATACAATACATTGAGATTTTGCTGCGCTTTTTTCAGGAAATCTTTTGCAGAAGCCGAATTTACAGGATAGGCACTTGCCGACCAGGCACCTTCTTCGCACCACTTCTTGTCCGGACTGGTTGCAATTTCCTGGTAAGGATAGCCGGCGCAGGTCAGGTATACATCCGCCAGTATAGCACGGCTCACATGTTTGGTAACCCTTCCGTTAGCGGAGCGGCTATCGGGCAATGGGCTGTTAACTGCAAACTCAAGATCAGGAATAATCACTTCATCATAAATCTGCTTAAGTGATGTACGTGGTAATTGTACGCTATCCAAAGTGTTAACAATGGTTGTAGTCAGCGGCACATCCCCGAAATAACGAACCAGGCAATAGTAATACCATGCCCTGAGCGTTTTTACTTCGGCTAATCCTTTTTGAATTTCCTGGTCAGACATTTCTGTAATGCCGGGCAGTTTGGCAATTGAAAAATTACAGTCTCTTACCCCCTGGTACCAGTTGTTCCACTGGTTATTAAAATCTCCGAGCATATCACCCGATATCTGGTTGGTTTGGAACTTCCAGAATTGCACATGCGTATCAGACGTATAGGCCTTACCGGTAGGATACTCTAATGTAGCAGGCAGGTAATTTCCCCAGTCATCGGCGCCGCCTGTCCATAACGGTAAGGAACGGTAGGGTCCAATAATTAATGCTGCACCTTCCTGCGCTGAGGTAAAATCAGTCTGATCCGTCATGTTGCCGGTGGGCACTTCTTCCAGGAATTTTTTACAACTGCCTGCCAGGATCACAATGAAAGCAAGTATGACCTGGTATTTCAAAAACGGAATGATTCTTTTATTTGAATACATGATAATTCACTTTAAAATTTAGAAACTAACATTCACACCAAAACTGTATATGGCAGGATTGGGGTATTGGTATTTATCAATATTGGGCGTCCGGGAATCTTTCTTATCAATAGAACTTCCTTCCGGATCATATCCTTCAACATCTGTGATCAGGAAGAAATTGTTTGCTGATAAATAAGCTCTTATTTTTTGCAGCTTCCAGGCTGTTACCGGGAAGGTATACCCAATGGTAGCCCCCGCTCCTCTTACAAAAGACGCGTCACTGATCATATGTGTATCAGGATACGATTGATAATAAGCACCACCGTTACCCGGACGCATCTGCGCGATCATGGCATTTTGCGCGGTAGGTCTCCAGGCCTGCAAAGTGCTGTTCAATCCTCCCGATACCAATTGCCTGTCTTCTGCCGACTCATGCACAAAAGCCTTATTAACCCCAAGCACGATCTGTATATTCAGGCTACCATCAAACCGCCTGTAATTTAGGTAATTGTTGAAACCGGCTAAAACCCTGGGAAACGCTCTTCCGATAATGCCCCCATCCGAAAAAAGGTCAATTTTAGCATCGTTGTTCCTGTCTAAAAACTTCAGGTCGCCGGGAAGCATGCCATAACGTGCAGCCAGAGAGGCTTCTTCGGTACTGTACGTACCCAGCCTGGTGAGCCCGAAAAACGAACCGATAGGCGCTCCCACCTGCAGAATGTTTGTACCATTGCCGGCGCCGGTTTGTACATAAATAGGCGCACCGGTAGGACCTAAAGCTACAATCTCGTTGTGGTTAAGACTTACAGAAAGATCGGCATTCCACCTCAGGTCTTTACCATCAAGGATCGCTCCGTTTATACCAAATTCCCATCCTTTGTTCTCTACAGAGCCATAGTTCATCTTCGCCGTACCTGTAGTAGTAGATCGAGGCAACGGCACATCAAGCAACATATCTTTAGTTGTTTTGTAATAATAATCTACAGTGAGGTTAAGCCTGTTATTAAACAATCCAATTTCTAAGCCGCCATCATACTGTGTGGTAGACTCCCATCTCAGATCGGGGTTACCCATAGCACTTGGATATATACCCGTTTGTGAGGAGCCACCTAACACTACACCGGCTACGCCAACATAAGTTTGCGATACATAGCTGCCTATTTCCTGGTTACCGGTTTTACCTACGCTTCCTCTTAATTTCAGTTCGCTGATGGCTTCAACATCTTTCATAAAGTTCTCCTGCGACACCCTCCAGGCTACACCGGCGGAAGGGAAGAAACCATACTTGCTGTTGGGCCCGAATTTGGATGACCCATCTATACGGCCGGTAGCCGTGAGCATATATTTGTTGTTGTAAACATAATTTACCCTTGCAAAATAAGAGTTGAGTGCGCTTTTGCCATCGCTGCTCGATGGTACAGGCCGGGTTTGGGCGCCCGCACCTATATTGTGCCATTCATAAAAATTGGAGAAAAATACCGAGTTGGATGTATTCAGGTTTTCCCAGTTATATTGTGTCCATGCTAATCCCAGCATGGCGTTTACCTTGTGCACATCTGCAATCCTTTTATCATAGTTGAAGTAATACTGGTTTTGCCAGTAAAAAGTATTTTCCGTGTTGATATTTGCGCTGCCATTTCCTCCATACAACTTACCGCTGTAGTAGTTATATTTATACGCATTATAGTCAATGGAGAAATCTGTTTTAAGACTTAAATCAGGAGTGATCTTTGCATCAAGGGCAATGCTTGCCGTAGTTTGATCCCGGTTTGTAGCGCCCCCTATCTGTGACCTTCTGAATACGATATTATACCATTGCTCACCCACATTAAAATCAGAGTTGGTTCCCCAGCGGCCGGCATATATACCTACTGCAGGATCATTTGGATATTGTACGGGAAGGATACCCCACACCTCCGCGGTTGACCTGGTGATACCATCATCATTGGTTTCCTGGCTGCGGTTATAGCTGATATTGGTACTCATATCAAGCCACTTGGTGATCTTTATATCGCCGGTAACTCTACCGCTATATCTTTTAAAGTACGATTCCTGCATTAAACCCCTCTGATCGGAATAACCGAGAGACATGGAGAATTTAGCATTCTCTCCACCGCCTCTTAAATCTATATGATGGCTGTTGGATGTGGCGGGTTTAAAAGCTTTCTCTTCCCAGTTGGTATTGTAGATAGGCTTATAGTAATTGCCATCCTTGCCAACCAGGTCTAAAATATATCCTCCTTTGTCAACTTTTTCAAACAGCCAGGGCATTTCCGAGTAAGACTGGGATGAAGCATAAGGTCCGCGAAAGTCTTTAGCGCGGTTAATGGTGCCATATTTATCGCCATTGGCCATTGCCTGTTCGTATACATACATTAACTGATCAGCATCCAGCGTATATAAATGCCGCTGCAGCACACTGCGCGAAACATAACCGTTATAATCTACCTGCGTTTTTCCGCTCACGCCTCTTTTAGTGGTAATCATAATTACGCCGTTAGCGCCGCGTGCTCCATAAATAGCTGTTGCAGATGCGTCTTTCAATACATCCATTGATACAATATCTTCAGGATTTAAAGTAGACAACGCGTTCTTAACCCCAATAATACCATCAACCACGAATAACGGATCACTGCTGGTGTTGATAGAGTTCGTTCCACGGATCCTTATCATGGGGTCGCCACCGGGCTTACCACCAGCCTGCTGCACAACCTGCACGCCGGCAATTTTACCCTGTAATCCCTGTCCCACATTGAATACAGGCTTGTCATTTAATTTCTTACCATTTATTTGCGCAACCGAACCTACAAGATCACTCTTCTTTTGAGTACCATATCCTACCACTACTATATCACTCAAATCGGCGGCATTTTCCTCCAGTGTAATATTGATGTCGTTTTTCCCATCTGTTTGAACGGACTGCGGCAAAAACCCAACACTTGATATATCAAGGGTTACTTTCCTGTCTGTATTAATGTTGATAAAGAACATTCCGTCTTTATCGGTAACTGTACCATTTTTTGTACCGGCAACTACTACCGATACGCCCTGAACAGGTTCACCCTGTTTATTCACCACCCGGCCCTTTATTACAACCGGCGGGGGAACGGCCATTTTAAGCTCGGTATCTTCAGGCGCCACAGCCGTATGTTTAGCCGTCTGAATCACGATCGTTTTATTGACGATCGAATAAGTAAGCCTGGAATCTTTGAGGCAGGCTGATAAAGCTTCCGCTACACTGGCGTTTTTGATGTGAACACTGACCGGCCCTGTGCTTTGTACGAGGTCCTTATCATAAAAAAATAAGTAACCCGTTTGTTGTTCAATAGCCTTAAAGACCTCCGCGAGGGGAATTTTTTCCCGGCTTATACTGGTCCCTTGTGCATACCCATGCGCATTGACCTGCAATGAGCAAAAGGTTAAAATAGCAAGTGTTAGTTTCATAATCAATGGTTTGATCATTAAGAATTTGGCATAGGGTTTATCCCTATACTTTTTGGTTGAAGTCATATGTAAATGATTGAGTGAAAAAAAACCTTCAGGAAAACGCAAAGCATTTCCAGGGCAACGGGCGTTGCAAATCACAGCTATTTTACCGTGGAACATTCAGACAACAATAGCAATAATACAGGGCAAATGGCAAACAGCAATTCTTTTCTACATGCTTTGGTTTGGTAAATTCGGACTTTAAAATGTTGGGGTTTATAGGTTAAAAAATAAATCTTTCCGATTTCCAGAACTAACTTGGGTGGAATATCATCATTCTGCTACTTACTCACTTAGGCTATCGCTAACCGGGTACTATTGCACAATAATGGTCTTCCCGTTAACCTTGAAACCGATATCACTTAATCGTAAAATTTCCAGCACTTCTGAAAGCTCCGCACTCCTCCTGATCTTACCCACAAAATGCCTGGCGGGCACATTCCCCGCATATACAATTTCCACATCGTACCAGCGGCTTATTTGCCGCATAATAGTGGCAACATCCACATCATCAAAATGAAAGAGTCCATTCTTCCATGCTACCGCTTTTTCAGTATCTGCATGGGCAACTACTTTTAGCGAACCCTCTCCGGCTATCCGGGCCTGTTGCCCCGGTCTGAGTGCAACATGTTGCCCGCCTTCACTTACGTTCACCGCACCTTCTATAAGCGTAGTATTCATTGCAACTTCATTATTATAGGCATTTACGTTGAAATGCGTACCTAATACATGTACTTTTGCCTGTTTTCCCAACGGTAAATTAACGACCACATCAAAAGGCATTTTTACTTTACCATTTTGAGATACAACAGACTTAATTTCAAAATAGGCTTCCCCGGTCAGTTCCACCTCCCGCAGGCGCTTATCAAACACCACAGGGAATTTTAGTGAAGACTCCGCATTCAGCCACACTTTACTTCCATCCGGCAACACTAACTGGAATTGGCCTCCCCTTGGCGTAGATAAGATATTAAACGCCCCGGCAGAAGATATCCCGGAACCAGCGCTGCCCGCATTACATTGCAGCACACTACCCTCCTTTTTTATCGTATAATCTCCCTGTTGTAACGCGCCATCCGGCATTTCATTCAGATATACTACGCTACCATCAGCCAGTGTTAATAACGCCTTATCTTCACCGGGATGGATGACGTCCTCTACCGTGGCAATGCGCATCTGTTTTTCCTTATGCCCGCCGGTTGAAACAGTATAAACTATGGTGGTTACAATGGCTATGATTACGGCGGCAGCAGCCACCCTACCCCATGTGCCTGACGCGAATCGCTTTACTTTAGCTGCAATCGTTTTTCGTTTATCAGCACCAACAATCTGCTGCAAAATAAACACGGCGGTATCAGCCGGCATTTTCAGATCGGGTTCGGTTCTTTCCATCACCTTATCCATTGCCAGCTTAACCATTCTTTCATTATCAGGCAGCTCCAGTAATTCCATTAGCTCCTGCTCTTCAACCTTATTGCACCGGCGGTTGATATAGCGCTCAAACAAATATTCCAGCCTGGATTCGTACATAACATTGTATATATTGGCAATAACGCGCAACGCGTCTTATAATAAGAGCATAAAATGGCTTTGTTGGGGGGGAAGAAATATAAAAAAATCAGCTTTGTGGAAATACAGAAGAAAAAAAAGCGAGGATCAGCAGGTAAATATCCAGGTAAGGCAGGCAGTGACTGCGTAGGCTTTTCATTGCCTCTGCGAGATGATATTTTATTGTTTCGGGGTGAATATGGAGCAGCCGTGCGGCTTCTTCACGCTTTAGCCCCATTTCTTTCACCCAATAGTATACTTTTTTCTGCTGGCGTGGTAAACGGTCAATTGCCCGTTGTAATACCAAACTACACTCTTTATCAAGCACTTTGTTCTCCGCATCATTCTGCACCGATGGGTACATTGCATTATGCTCAATATTTTTTTTATATTTCCTGGCATTGCTTTTTAATACCCGGTATAAGTAATTCCTGGCAACAATAAAAAGGTAGGCTCTGAAATCCTGTATGTCTGTGAGATGTTCTTTCTTAAGCCATATCCTGAGAAATACTTCCTGTACAGTTTCTTCCGCAATAATAACAGAACCGGTAAATTTTACAGCAACAGCATAGATATGGTTTGCGTAATGGTTAAACAACTTTGTATATGCAGCTTCATCCCCATCTGCAATCAAAGCCAATAGTTCTTTCTCATTATATAAATTACCGGTACACAAAGCGCAATTAGTTGAGGTGCATAACTAAATTAAGTATTTTTAATAAATAGCAGCGATATGTTTTTTGAATAGTCCCGGTCCCTTCTTTAAGCCGGGTTTTGAAATAGCGGTAAGTTGCCTTACTGGTCATTCTGTATGTGAACAGAGAAATAATTATTACCCGCATACCTGAAGCGGTCATTTTTTTTTAAGGATGAGAAGCGTTTTCTGAAAAGCAAATGCCATTACCCTTACAGTACGCATTGTTGTTCCAACAGTTTTCACAATTCAATTATCCAAATATCACTGGCTATACGAATGTGTTGCCTGAAGGCTTTATTCCCTGAGGTAGCTCTATTAATATAATAATGGTGTAGCGCCGAACAGTTTTAACGTCCTTCTTTCGCATAAGCCACCTCAGCGGAGAATTTAAGCTCCTTGTCGGTGACCTTAAGTTCCGCAGCTGCTGCATTACTAATGCGAATAAGCAAACCCTCGTTTTCTTTGCCCGGTGGAAGCTCACCCAGCACCTTTGCAAAAATAATACGGCTGTTACCCGTGTTGGTAATACGCACAATGGTACCCGGAATAATGTTGTTCATCAAAGCATAATACTTGGCATCCTGCCAGCCGCTGGTGCTTTTAAAAACGGCTGCTTCGCCCCTTTCACTTTTAAAAGCACTAAAACTTCCCGCCTGCTCGCGATAACTGCTTTTAAAAAATCCCGTTCCTTCTGCATTATTCTGCACCGCAGTATTTTGAACGGTTTCAACGGTTTTTACAACAGGTTCTTCAACCGGCCTGGTAGTAGTTACAGCACGGCTTTCCGGTTGGGTAACTACCGGTGGAGCGGCTGCGGGGGTACCGGCAACGCTTCCGCCAATTCGCTTTATGCCTCTAACGGCCAATGCAGACAGATTCGTTTTAACCCTGAGAAAACCAACAACCAGCGCCTGCCCGTTACTGATCGTTTCCGAACTCAGGTTGTTCCATGTTTTAAGATCATTTACACTTACTTTATTAAAGTTTTGCCCTATGCGGTACAAACCTTCTTTTTGTGCAACCACATGATATAAAGGAACAAAAACTTCGTCAGCGTCAGCGGCCGCGGCGCCATGCTGGGTAAAATTACTGGCCAGCAATGGTATCCTAAGCTGCTGGTCAATTTCCAGTCCGCTGCTTAAAGACAACCCGTTAAACGGGGCAATTTCTTTTGGGGAAATATTATATAAGCGACCGATGCTATAAAAGTTCTCTTTGGCACCAACCATATGATGGAGAAAGAGTTTACCATGCTCTGATTGAATAATAAGGTCAGCGGGCTGCGCTTTAAGTACAAACGCAATACCAAAGGAGAGCCATATAATAACCAGTTTTTTCATCAGATATTATTTATTTTCAGCACTTACGAAAATAAGTAAAAAATGTATACTGCATGATATAACGTGAAAATCAATGCTTTAATATACGAAAAGGAGAGGGATAATAGTTATTTACCCTGTTGGATAATACTTTAATCCATCCCAGGTTGCACCCCATAAACCTTACAACGTTCCAGCCCCTGGCAGCGTTGCCTGCCGGAATATCTTTTTTTCGCAAATAATCCAAAGCGGTTTCACTGTCTGCATCTATCGCCTCCAGGTTTAAGGTAACAATAGTGCTCAGCGCCAGGTCGTGCGCCGGAATGAGCTCATCCCGCATTACTCTACCCGCTTTAATACCCAGCTTCTTTATATACAATGCCGAAAAAAGAAGGGCAAGGTCTTCCATATCACACTTTTTCAGCACCTTAATCTCATCGTTTGAACGCACCAGTTCAAATTGCTCCGGATCCGTTAAAAAAGGAGCAATCGCCTTTTGCTCCTGCTTTGAAGCTATTATAAGCTTTTTAGGTTTGGGTATTTGTTCACCAACAGCTTCTTTCTTTCGCATGCATGCAATAAAAAAGCCTTCACCCTTTATTTTATCGGGATAAAAACGATAGCCATACATGTGCTTCTGATCAGAAACCGTTTCCACAACACCCCAACCGGTTGCCCCGGGAACAGGTATCGTTTCCACTTCAAAGGCTTCCGCTATCCAGTCTAAAATCGCTTCATCCTCTTCCATCGAATAAGAACAGGTAGCATAAATAAATATCCCGTTCTCTTTTAATGCAGGCCAGCTATCATGTATAATGCGTTGCTGCCGCTTACTGCAAAGCTGCACATTTTGCAGCGACCATTCCTCAATAGCATCTGGATCTTTACGAAACATACCGCTGCCGCTACAGGGCGCGTCCGCTACAATCATATCAAAATAACCCTGCAGCGCTTTAAAGTCTGCCGCATCATTGCTGGTTACTACTACATTTCCCTTCCCCCATTTAACCATGTTCTCCGTTAAAATACCCGCTCTTGGCTTAATCACTTCATTGGCCACTATTAAGCTTTCCGGAAATAACGCCGAAAGATGCGTTGTTTTACCCCCGGGAGCGGCACACAAATCAAGTACCTTATATTTTGTTGTTGCATGATCAGGATATACGGCTTTTATTATTTGCTCTACAAACATGGAAGAGGCTTCCTGCACATAGTAACACCCGGCATGAAACAAAGGATCATGCGTAAAAGAAGGACGCGCTGAAAGATAATGACCCGCTGCACACCAGGGAATAGGAGAAGATACGGGTAAGGGGTGAACGGGAAGTGGTAAGTGGTAAGTAGTAAGTGGCGGGGAGGATTGCAGCCATTTAAAAGGGTTTGTACGGATAGAAGTAATTCTTCCGGATAACGCATGTTCCTGCTCAAAAGCTTCCTTAGAAAAGCCTTTAGCGTTTTGTAAGCTGTTTATTAATGCGGCAGGAAGATGCAAATAATAATCAAATTTTAAACTGCAAATATATTACGCATTATGCATTGGATGGCTTTGCCGGAAATATTTTTAACGGTACTATAATTCCTTCAGCTCACTGATGAGGTCCTGCAGCACTTTCTTCGCATCACCAAACAACATGGATGTTTTAGGTTCAAAGAAAAGTGCATTCTCAATGCCCGCGTATCCCGGCTTCATGCTCCGCTTATTTACAATAACGGTTTTAGCCAGTCCTACGTCTAATATGGGCATGCCATAAATAGGAGAAGAAGGATCATTTTTAGCGGCCGGATTAACTACATCATTTGCCCCCAGAATCAATACCACATCGGTGGATGGAAATTCGTTATTGGCCTGTTCCATTTCCTGCAGCTTATCATAACTTACATCCGCCTCGGCCAGCAGCACATTCATATGCCCCGGCATACGGCCGGCCACAGGATGTATGGCATAGGTAACTTCCACGCCTTTTGATTCCAGCAATTTTTCCAGTTCATGACAGGTGTGCTGGGCTTGTGCCACAGCCAATCCATAGCCCGGAACAATAATGATCTTATGCGCATAGTTCATAACCATTGCCGCATCACTCAGCGAAATTTCTTTGTAGGCACCCTGCTCCGGGGTTCCTGCCGCGTTTTTATGGCCGGCTCCAAAAGAACCAATCAGCACATTCAGCAACGAACGGTTCATGGCCTTGCACATCAAAATCGTTAATAGGGTACCTGCCGCACCAACTAATATTCCGCCCGTTAGCATGGCCTTATTGTTATACAAAAATCCTGCGCAGGCCGCGGCCACACCGGTAAAAGAGTTAAGCAACGAAATAACCACCGGCATATCCGCTCCGCCAATAGGCATCACAAAAAAAACACCATACAACAGGGATAATCCAAGTATTACATAAAACAGGGATACGCCGCTTACCGGCAGCCAGCCCACCAGGTACAGCGCTATAAAAAAAATAACCAGCAGCAGAACGATATTAAAAATATGTTGTCCCGCAAATATAAAATCCCTGATCTTCCCATTAAGCTTGGCCCACGCAACCATACTGCCGGCAAAGGATATGCTCCCAATAACAAGCCCGGCTACAATAATCAGCAGGTGCTGCCGCAACCCTGCCTGAAAAGTTGTATCAATGGCGGTTAGCCCCGGCACCGATTGCAGTCCGTTCATCAGATGTCCGAATTCCACCACCGATATTAAAGCCGCGCAGGCGCCTCCCATGCCATTGAACATGCTTACCATTTCCGGCATAGCCGTCATCTTCACTTTGCGTGCCACAACCGTTCCCCCTATTCCACCAATCAGCAAACCGCCAAATATCCATAAATAATTATGTAACGCATTCCCCTCGCTATCCTTAAATAAAAAAATTGTTCCCACAATAGCAGCGGCCATCCCGGCAGCAGCTATCAGGTTGCCTCTCCGCGCTTTGGCAGGATGCGACAGCATCTTTAATCCAATGATAAAGGTGATGGAGGCGAGGAGATAGATGATTGTTAATATAGTTGCCACATTCTATGTTTGAAATCTCAAATAGCAAAAAACAAAAAACAAAAAAATAATAAATTTAAAAAGCCTGATTCAGATCAGCCTCCTCCTTTTTTCAAAATAGCAGCCCTTTCTTCCAGGTCATATTTATTTTGCTGCCATTTCAATGTACAGGAATTTGGTGTGATCAATTGGTTATCTTAATTTTTATTGTTGCTTTTTATCCGCCACAGCGGATAGGCCTACCTGCCGGTAGGCAAGTTTGGTTCTTGTGATTTGTTTCCTGGTTCCTGGTATTTCATTTGTTATTTGTCTTTTGGTTCTTGACTTTTTGCATTTTTCCTCCCGCTAAACATTTCCAGCATCCGGTCTGTTACCACAAATCCGCCCACTACATTCAAAGTGCCTAATATCACGGCTATAAAACCCAGTACCAGCGCGGGGTAATTATCTTTTGCCGCCTGTCCCATTACGATAATAGCGCCAATAATCACTACGCCGTGAATAGCATTGGCGCCGCTCATCAGCGGCGTATGCAATACGGCAGGTACTCTTCCTATTACTTCCATACCTACAAATGCCATCAGTATAACGATATAGATCATTTGCTGATGCTGCGAAATAAAAGAAAGTACTGCTTCCATCATGTTCATATTAAATTGTTGATCCTTTCATTCACGATTTCCCCGTTATATACCACGCATGTTCCTTTCACCAGGTCGTCATCGAAATCAAGGTTTAATTTCCCTTCCTTATCAATAAGGAGATACAGGAAATTCAGGATATTTCTACCATACAGTTTACTGGCATCAAAAGACATGGATGATGGCAGACCAGAGTTGCCAATAATGCTTACCCCATTATATTGTATCGTTGCTTCGTTTTTTGTAAATGGCGTATTACCACCCGTTGCGGCGGCTATATCAACAATTACCGATCCGTTGCGCATGGTTTTCAGCATACCTTCCGTAATGAGCAGCGGCGCTTTTTTGCCCGGTATCTGGGCTGTAGTAATTATAATATCCGCCCGGGCAATATGGTCAGCAATTTTTTGCTGTTGCTTTAGTTTGTATTCATCCGATTGATCAACCGCGTATCCCCCGGCTTTACTGGCATCCGCAACGCCTTCCACTTCAATAAATTTAGCACCCAGGCTCATTACTTCTTCCTTAACCGCAGGGCGGGTGTCAAATACTTCCACAACAGCGCCTAATCTTTTTGCGGTAGCTATGGCCTGCAACCCTGCTACGCCTGCACCCAAAATCAACACTCTGGCGGGTGCAATGCTGCCGGCGGCCGTCATAAACATAGGAAAATATCTTCCATAATGATTTGCTGCGGTTAATACCGCTTTATACCCTGCTATGTTGGCCTGGCTGCTCAGCACATCCATACTTTGTGCACGGGAGGTGCGGGGCAGCATATCCATACTAAAAACGGTAGCGCCCGCATTGGCATATTGCTGCATTAAAGCGCCGGCATACAGCGGTTGCAAAACACCCAGTACAATAGCCCCTTTTTTTATTATATTCATTTCTTCCGGCCCAATGCCGTGAATAGCCAGGATAATATCGCATTGGGTAAGTAATTCATTTCTTGTACAGGAAGAAATGCCTTTTGCCTGATACGCGGCCCCGCCGGCGAAGGCAGCATCTCCTGCCCCGTTTTCTACCCGTACTTCCACATTTCTTTTGCCCAGCGCTTCTGCCTGTTCGGGTAATAATGATACCCTGTTTTCCCCGGTAGGTTCTTTAAGTATACCTGCGATCATAAAATGAATGTAAAGAATTTCAGGCAATAAAAGCCGCTTATACTAAAACCTTATGCTAAAATGCTGCTTCTCCTTAAAATCGGGCGAAAAAAAAACAATACCTGCAAAAAACAGATCAATACTACAGGTAACAAAGGGATGCGACTGGATAGTGCGCCACGCTTCTTCCATTTCCGCACTCCAGTGTATATCATCAAAAACAAACAGTGAACCGGGTTGCGCATAAGGCAGCAGCCAGTTAAAATAACGCAGCGTTGGCTCCCTGCGATGGTTCCCGTCTATAAAAGCAAAATCCACTTTCCCGGCTTTTGCCAAAACAGAACGCAGCGTATCATCAAAGTTACCTTCTGTTAAATGGATACCGGAAAGCCCAAGCTGTGTAAAATGCCGCCTGGCCAACGTTGCAATGGCTGGCGCGCCCTCCAGTGTATATACCTTTGTGGAAGTATTTGCCGATGCAAGATAGGCTGTGGTAATGCCCAAAGCAGTACCCAGTTCTACAAGTGTTTGGGGTTGGTAGTAATTCACCATCCGGAAAAGCAACCGGGCGTATTTGGGTGATTTAAGCGACCACCTGGCAATATCTTTCACCTTCCTGTTACGGGAAGCCATAACCGAAGATCCGGCGCCATAATCCTCTACTTCAATCATTGCATTATTAAGCAACACCTGTTCTCTTAAACGCTCTACCCGGTCATAGGCATAAAAAAAACGCTTATCGTTTAGCACCCTGGTAATAAAATCAAACACAAAGGGCGAATGCACCCCGTGCCCGCTGCCATTAGCGGCGGTATAATAGTATTGAAGATATTTAAAAGCGAGCTGGAATTTATTGTACATCCCTGTTAAAGCTATGGACAGCACCCCAAAAAAAGAAATCTTATTGCTTTCTTGTCCAGGTTTGAAAGGAATAAGCATACGCATGGCGGTCATCCGCCGAAAAATCCAGGTTATACAGCTTTTCCCATTGCTGCTCGTTTATTGCGGGAAAAAAAGTATCGCCTTCTAATACCGCATGTACCCTGGTCATATAAATTTTATGTGCAAACGGCAAAAAAAGCTGGTATATCTGTCCGCCGCCGGCTATAAAAGCTTCTTTGCAATCGGTTTCCGCTGCTTTTGCCAACGCTTCTTCTACCGAGCTTACTACCCACACATCATCGCGGTGAATGCCATGATCCTGCTGACGGGTAATAACAATGTTATATCTTCCCGGCAAAGGTTCTGCTGCCATAGACAGGTAAGTTTTCCTGCCCATAATTACCGGCATACCCCAGGTAGTATTCTTAAAAAACTTCATATCATTGGGCAAATGCCATAGCAGTTGATTATTGTTGCCGATAGCATTGTTTTCAGAAGCAGCCACGATGAGCGATATAATCATACATGATAAATTCAATACAAAGAACCAAATAACAAAACACAAGAACCAAATAAAATACAAATTCGAAGCGAAATCCCAACGGTAAACTATAAACGACAAAGCATAAATTGCATAATCCGAAGCGAAAAATCCAGCACTCAAACAGATTCAATCTCAAATTTTAGATGTCAAATTCCAAATCTCACACCGCCACCGGTGCTTTTATGGCCGGGTGATGCTGATAATTTTCAAGCGTAAAGTCTTCGAATGTAAAATCGAAAATATTGTTCACTTCCGGGTTCAGCCGCATTACCGGTAACGCGTAAGGCGTACGCGATAACTGCAGTTTCGCCTGTTCTATATGATTGTTATATAAATGCACATCACCGAAGGTATGTACAAATTCGCCCGGCTCAAGATCGCAAACCTGTGCTATCATGAGCGTAAGCAGGGCATAGGAGGCAATATTAAAAGGAACGCCCAGGAAAACATCTGCAGATCGCTGGTACAACTGGCAGGAAAGCGCGGGCTTTCCCCCACCTTTTGGCTCAGCAACATAAAACTGGAACATGTTATGACAAGGCATCAAAGCCATTTTGGGAAGATCGGCTACATTCCAGGCGCTCACAATTAACCTGCGGCTGTCCGGGTTCTTTTTGATCTGGTCAATTACTTCCGTAACCTGGTCAATGGTTTGTCCGTTCGCACCTTCCCAACTGCGCCACTGCTTTCCATAAACCGGTCCCAATTCGCCATCGCTGTTGGCCCATTCATTCCAGATATTTACATTATGCGCATTAAGGTATTTGATATTGGTATCGCCTTTTAAAAACCACAGCAATTCGTATATAATACTTTTCAGGTGCAGCTTTTTGGTGGTAACTAACGGAAAGCCTTTGCTCAAATCAAACCTTGCCTGGTAGCCGAAGCAGCTAATGGTGCCCGTTCCTGTACGGTCGTGCTTTTGCACACCGCTATCCATAATATGCTGAAGTAACTGCAGGTATTGTTGCATGAGTGCAAGTTACGGCAAAAGCGGTAAGAGATAATTTGAAAATGTGAAAATGTGGGAATGCGAAAATAAAAGGCGTTTCAGATTCGGGCCTTGCGGCTTCGGATTTGAAATTTATCTGCCCCGGCGGGGGGCTTGGTTCTTCTTATTTGTTTTTTGGTGCTTTCGCCTGATGCTTCCTCCGGCATCCGGATGTAAGTCTCCGGATTTCCTTTTCAATACTTTCTCTTTATAAAATATTCATTGATCTTTACAACTGCTGAAAATTACGGATCAGCACCAACTTTTACTATTATCACTGAAACGTTCGTAAAATGAAAAAACTTTTTTTACTCCCTGCTGTATTTTTTTTATTTCTCTCAAACGGTTGTATGCATACCAAAAAAACAACGGCTTCTTCCCTGTCGTTTGCGCCCAATATTGTTGTTGCCCACCGCGGCGCCTGGAAGAATAACAACCTGCCGGAAAATTCTATTGCTTCACTAAAAGAAGCCATAAGGCTTGGTTGCACAGGATCTGAGTTTGATGTGCATCTAACGGCAGATGACAGCCTGGTAGTTAACCACGATGCGCATTATGCAGGGCTGACCATTGAAAAAAGCACATATGCCCAACTGTCCGCAACAAAACTGTCTAATGGTGAAATGTTGCCCACGGTATACCATTACCTGCAAGCGGGCATGCAGCAAACCAAAACCATGCTGGTATTAGAAATAAAGCCTTCCGTCATCAGTAAAGAACGGGGGCAATATCTGGCTGAAAAAGTGGTGGCCCTGGTAAAACAACTAAAAGCCGAACCCTGGATGATGTATATCAGCTTTGATTACGATATACTTAAAAAAATATTAGAACTGCAGCCCGGCGCCAAAACCGCCTATCTTAACGGGGAGAAAACGCCGGGGCAACTGGCAGCGGATAAAATATGGGGGGCAGACTATCATTACGCTGTATTTAAAAAGAATAACAGTTGGATAGCCGATGCTAAAAAAAACGGGATAAACCTGAATGCCTGGACAGTAAACAACGCGGAAGACATGCAATGGTTCATCAATAATAAATTTAATTATATTACCACCAATGAACCGGAATTATTGTTTGACATCATTAGTAAGAAATGAAGATAAAACAATGCATCTAAAGCAGAAAAGGATTAAAAACTATGTGTACCTATGATCCTATATGTTAAAAAATACAGTCAATACATAGCCACAGTAGAAATAGAGAAACACAATAGAAAGCATAGCACAACAATCTTTAAAAGAAACGCCCCGGATAATGATTAATCCGGGGCGCTTTTATATTACATATATTACACCATTTAATTTCTATCTGCCGCCAATAACATAGCGCGCAGATAATCCAAAATTAGCCCCATTAAAAGAATCATTATAATCAGGCTTTGAAAGAAATATAGTAGGCCGAAGATCCGCTGTTACGTTTAAAGGGATAGCCGGAAATTTATAATCTATGCCGCCCGTTGGGTAAATGCCCAGGCCGAAACCCTCATACTTATTATCTTTTGAAAACACGTTATATGCGGAAAGCCCCCCACCTACAAACCACCTCAATCCCTCCACAGGAATTTTAAAATGATGCTGATAGGTACCTGAAACCGAAAGACCAAAGGGCCTTCGACTGTTGTAGTTATTATTCCAATAATAGCTACGGCTTTTTGATCCGCCACCCGCATTAAATTCTAATGCACCCGCATTGCTTATGAATGTTTTAAACGAAAAGGCGAAAGCGTCATAATAGGATCCCGGCGCTAAACGAATACCTATAGCGTTTTTATAATCTCCCTGTGCGGTGGCGGCAACGCTGATACCCGTTGCAATCAAGGTCATGCATAATAATTTCTTCATCATAACAATTTTTAATTTGATGTTGCAAAGATAAGACCCAAAGAAAGATATGAGGGTTTATTATGGCATATAGCACCCTTTTTAAACAGTCATTAACATATTATTACAGCGCATATCACCAACACTGTGAAGCTCTTTTAAAACTGCATTTAGTTAAAAAATATTATTCTTATTATATTTGACGCCCGTATGTTTACTTTAAAAAGATCAGCATTCGCACCTTTATTGTTTACAACAATATTATTATTGTTCGTAAGGCAACTGCCACTTGCTCAAAACAGTTCTGTTGCTTTTGACCGCGCCGCTTATTATGCCGCCTTTTCCAGCGATAATATGAATACCATTCAAAAGCAATTAGATATTATAAGAGACGGATCGCAGGATCAAAAAGATGCTTTTGAAGGCGCTTTAATGATGAAAAAAGCAGGACTGATCAAAGGTGCATCGCACAAACTCAAAGAATTTAAGGCCGGAAGGGAAAAATTAGAACACATGATCGCAAAATATGCCGGTAATGCGGAGTTCCGGTTCCTCCGGCTGATGATACAGGAAAAGGCCCCTAAAATACTGGGCTACGATAAACAGATAGAAAAGGATCATAGATATGTGGCTGACCATTTTAAAACCATTCCGGAAGCCGTTAAGAAAGCCATTCTTGATTACAGCAAATCATCAAAAGTTTTATCACCAGAAGATTTCTAACCAGGGAAAGCATGACTAAAAAAATTTTAGCCGTTTATTTTACACAATCTGGACAATTAGGAGATATTATTGATCATTTTACAAAGCCTTTTGTATCTTCCCCGGATATAGCTGTAGAGAAAGTACGCATTTACCCCGCAAAACCATTTCCCTTTCCATGGACTACGTCTGTGTTTTTTGACGCTATGCCCGAAAGCGTAGATGGCGTTCCGACAGCGCTGGAACCCTTTACTTTTAAAGAATCACAGTACGATTTAATCATATTAGGTTACCAGCCCTGGTTTTTATCGCCAAGCATTCCTGCAAGCTCATTACTACAGCATCCGTTGTTTAAAAAAATACTGAATAATACGCCGGTAGTTACGATCAGCGGATGCAGAAATATGTGGATTAATGCCCAGGAGAAAGTAAAAAAGCAGCTTAAAGAAGCAGGTGCAAACCTGGCAGGAAACATCGCGCTGGTTGACCGCCATAATAATTATACCAGCTTGGTAACAATACTGTATTGGATGCTTACCGGCAAAAAAGACAGAAAATGGGGCATCTTTCCTCAGCCGGGGGTATCGCAGGCGGATATTACGGATTCTGCTATATTTGGCGAAACCGTAAAAGCGCATTTACAAAAAAATGAATGGAACGGGTTACAGCAACACCTGCTGCAACAGGGGGCGGTTGATGTAAAATACAACCTGATGTTTATTGAGCGAAAGGCGGGACGCATCTTTTCTATCTGGTCAAAAATCATCAGCAAAGGCAAAAAAAGAAGCATCTTGCTTGTTGTATTCAAATATTATCTTTTAATTGCTCTTTGTATTGCCGCGCCAATTATTTTATTGGTTGATGCTGTATTTTTTAAACCCTTTCTGGGTAAACGCATAAAAAAACAAAAAGAATATTATGCTGGCGTGGCACTCAGGTAGATTAACCGGAGATGATAGCTGGTCATTTTATTTGATAATATTCTATTTTTGAATTTCTATACATGAAGCAAATGGCATTGAACGAAGTTTATATTACAAGAACAGCCAGTTTTTTCCCCAATAACCCGGTGTCCAATGATGAAATGGAGGAATACCTGGGTTATATCAATAATAAACCGTCCAAGTCGAAACGGATCGTATTGCGTAATAATGGCATTACTAACCGGTATTACGCGCTGGAAAAAGGAGGAAAAGTAACGCATACCAACGCGGAAATGACAGCGCTTGCTGTAAAATCCTTATTTAATGGCAACCCCGGTGAATTAAAATCTGTTGAACTGTTATCCTGCGGCACTTCATCACCCGACCAAATGATGCCCTCCCACGGCGTAATGGTACATGGCTGGCTGCCCGAAAGCGGTGCTATAGAAGTGGTATCGCCTTCGGGTGTTTGCTGCGCCGGCATGCATGCGCTTAAATACGCGTACATGGCTATTAAAACAGGCGACATTCAAACCGCTGTTGCTACAGGATCGGAAAGAATGTCGGCGGCGCTGCGTGCAGATAAATTTGAGGATGAAGTACAAAAACTGATCGAACTGGAAGAAAATCCTTACATCAGCTTTGAAAAGGAGTTTTTAAGATGGATGCTATCAGACGGGGCATCGGCTTTTTTATTATCCGGCAAAAAGAATGAAGCAGGTTTAAATCTCCGTATAGAATGGTTAGAAGGCGTTTCTTACGCCCAGGAAATGGAAGCCTGTATGTATATGGGTAGTGAGAAATTGAAGGACGGCACCCTGAAAAGCTTTCTTGAATTTACTGCAGAAGAAATAAACGAACATTCTGTAATGAGCATTAAACAGGATGTAAAATTGCTGAGTGAGCACATCGTTCCATTGGGCGGAGTTAAGCTTAAAGAATTATTTGAAAAAAAAGGATTAACACCCGGCGATATAGATTATTTTCTACCCCATATGTCGAGCAACTTTTTTAAGAGCAAGATATATGAGCGGCTGGAATATAATGGCATGGGCATTCCATATGAAAAATGGTTCGTTAACTTAAGTACCGTGGGCAATGTAGGCGCAGCTTCTGTGTATATGATGATTGATGAATTATTTCATAGCGGTAAGCTTAAAAAAGGCAATACCATTCTTTTACTGGTTCCTGAAAGTTCGCGCTTTTCATATATGTATGGATTATTAACCGTGTGCTGATGAAGAAAGAAGATATCCCCCAGGACCCCAGCGCTTTGCACAACATTACAAAGGAGGTTTCTTATGCGGTTGATGAAAATGGAAATTATGTAACGGAACTGAGTACCGGCTGGGATGTAAAAATAAAAGCGTTAGATGTTGCCTGGAGCGATATTGAAAAAAAAGTGGCCAATGCCAGGCAAAAAGTGCTGAATAATGAAGCCAGCCCGCTATTATATTTCATGGAATTAAAGCTAATGGATATACAAATCCTGTCGGACTATACAGGCTTTTGGAAATGGCGGATCAGGCGTCATTTAAAACCCCTCGTTTTTGAAAAATTATCCGCTAAAAAATTACAACGATACGCAACTGCATTTGATGTAACTGTTGAAGCATTAAAAAATGTGAATTGGAATGAAACCGGAGTATAAGCACCTGCAGGCGGCGCATTGCGAAAACGGGGTAACAACGAGCCTGTTGCAGCATTATGGGGTACATCAGATTACGGAACCATTAGCTTTTGGTATTGGTTCGGGCCTGTTCTTTATATACATCCCTTTCATGAAAGTAAATGACGGACCTGCCATTTCCTTTCGTACCATGCCGGGTATGATCTTTAAACGTACCTGCAAGTCGCTTGACATTCCTATATTACGTCAAAAATTCTCATCTAAAGAAAAAGCGCAGCAGGCATTAGATAACAGGCTGCTGTCCGGACACCCTGCCGCCTGCCAGGTAGGTGTCTTTTATCTTCCTTACTTCCCTAAAGAATATCGCTTTCATTTTAACGCGCACAATTTAATTGTTATAGGAAAAGAGGGAGATAACTATCTTATCAGTGACCCCATTATGGAAACCATAACATCAATGACGGGTTATGAACTGGAGCGGGTTAGGTTTGCCAGGGGACCGCTTGCTCCCCGCGGGCAATTATACTTTCCAAAAGAAAAAAGAATAGTTACCGATGTACAAATGAAGCAGGCGATTATTACCGGTATTAAAAGGAATGTGCGGCATATGTTATATGCTCCGGGTAATATTGCAGGCATCAGCGGCATCAGGTATACGGCAAAGAAAATAAAAAAATGGCGCGATACGCTGGGGCTGCAAAAATCCCGCAGCTACCTGGCGCAATTAGTACGGATGCAGGAAGAAATTGGTACTGGTGGCGGCGGTTTTCGCTTTATTTATGCGGCATTTTTACAGCAGGCTTATGCTTATCATCCTGTTGATGAACTGATGGATATATCAAAGCAGTTTACCCGGGCCGGCGATTTGTGGAGAGATGCCGCCATCCAGGCATCAGGCATTTATAAGGGGCGCCTTACCGAACAGCAGGATTATAATGTGATGGGCGATTTTTTATTAGATATAGCGGAATTGGAGAAAAAAGCGTTCAGCGATTTGTCCGCAACAGTTAAAAAATTACAGTAATGGAGTTGATGAATAATACAGGATACAAGTTACAGATTGCAAGGTGCAGGTTGCAGGGTACAAGTTTCAGGGTACAGGTTACAGGGTACAGATTGCAGGGTGCAGGGTACACGGTAAGTTTATCCAATGCTACATACTACTATCGTTCACCCCTTACCACCTACCACTTGCCCCTCACACCCCATACCTGATACCATGTCTCCCGCCATCCATATAAAAAACCTGAGCTTTGAATACAAGGGTAATACCCGGAAAGCTATACGACAGATCAATTTGCAGGTGGAGCAGGGTGATCGCTTCGGTATTTTTGGGCCCAATGGCGCAGGTAAAACCACTTTAATGAACCTGATGACAGGATTATTATCTTATACATCAGGCTCGGTTCAATTACTTGGTCATGAAGCAAAAAACAATAAAAAAATCATCAATACCTTATTTGGTTTTGTGCCGCAGGATTTTTCTTTTTATCACGAACTGAGCCCTGTGGAAAATATGGAATTTTTTGGCGCATGGGCAGGACTTAATAAAAGCCAGATCCGGCAAAGAATAAATGACCTATTGAACATCATGTCTTTACAGGATGTTCGTAATAAGCCGGTCAACCAATTTTCGGGCGGTATGAAGCGCAGGGTAAATCTTGCCATCGCTGTAATGCATGAACCTCCCATATTGTTCTTAGATGAACCTACAGTAGGTGTAGATGTGCAAACGCGTCATGCTATCATAAAGTACCTGAAAGTATTAAACGATAACGGTACAACATTGGTATATACGTCACACCAGTTAAAAGAAGCGGAAGACCTTTGCAATAAGATAGCCATGATAGATGAAGGAAGAATAATTGCCAATAATACATTAAACGAATTATTAAAAGAACACAAACAGGACGGGCTGGAAGGATTATTCCTGAACCTTACAGGCAGGGAATACAGGGATTAGAGAATTTTCATATTTCGGTCTTTATATTGTTGCATTTACAGTACCTCAAATTTCAAACCTGTCCGCGAATCTTAAATGTCAAATGTCAAATCACTCATGTTCAAACTCTGGTCAACGATAATAAAAGATTGCAGAATTTTAACCCGCGATAAAATGGGACTCACGCTGATGTTCCTGATGCCCATTGTATTGGCCATTGTAATTGCATCGGTACAAAACAGCACTTTTGAACTGGTTAATGAAAACAAAATACCCGTTCTGCTATATAATAAAGATAGTAGCGAACCGGCCAAAGCGCTGGAAATGGCTTTAAGCAAGGTAGGCATGTTCAACATAAAAAAAGTACAGGATATACAAAATGAAGAAGCGCTTAAAGACCGTATTAATACCAAAGACGCACTAATAGCCATTGTTATTCCGGCTAACTATTCGGAAGACGTTTTAAAAAAAGCGAAAAGTATCGCATCGGAGGCTTTAAAAAATATAGCAGTACAGCAGGATACGGTGCAACATACCCCGCACGTTATAACTCCCGTTAAACTATACTACCACCCCGTATTACAGCAATCGTTTCGCAGAAGCATTGATGGTATATTGCAAAGTACCTTACAATTTATCCAAACCAGGTATATTGTAAAAGATGTATATCATGCCGTAAACGAAGAAGACATCCCCGTTTCCTTAGAAAACGAGATCGTTACCAATCAAACACCCATTGCGGAAATTCCTGTTTCAAAAAACGATAGCCGTCAAATACCCAATGCCACGCAGCATAATATTCCTGCCTGGACGATCTTTGCTATGTTCTTTATCGTTATATCGCTGGGCAGCAGCGTGGTAAGGGAAAAATTAAATGGCAGCATTATCCGGCTGCGTACTTTACCTTCTCATTTCGGGTTAGCCATTATTTCAAAACAAATTACTTATGTAACGGTTACAATGCTGCAGGCGGCCGTTATTTTTTCTATTGGCATATGGTTGTTCCCTCAAATGGGTTTGCCCGCGTTAAACCTGCCATCCGACATTGCCGCTTTATTGCTGGTAACATTCATTTGCGGCTGGTGTGCCGCAAGCTTTGCTATTTGTATTGGCGTTTTTTCCAACACGCAGGAGCAGGCAAATGGTTTTGGAGCAGTATCTGTTGTGTTACTCGCGGCTATTGGGGGGCTGCTGGTACCCTCTTTCGTAATGCCTCCATCCTTCCAGTTTATTATGCGGTTATCACCCCTGCACTGGTGCCTTGAAGCCTATTACGGCCTGTTTTTAGAGGGCGGCAGGCTACAGGATATTGGGATGAATATTATACCTTTATTGGTTATTACATTATTATTGCAAATAATTGCGTTTTACGGGTTAAAGCGTAAAAATCTGATCTGAAAATTTCATCAATGGAAAAGGAACAATTAAAGCAACAGCTCAAACAACAAATCGTTCAATTTTTAAATCTTACCAGCGTACAACCAGGCGATATTAAAGACGATGAGCCTTTATTCGGTGAAGGACTTGGGCTCGACTCCATAGACTCTATTGAGCTGATCGTATTACTTTCACGCGAATACGGCATTACCATACAGGATCCCAAAGAAGGCCGCAAAATACTGGTAGATATTAATACCATGGCAGATTATATTATCCAACATAAAACCAAATAAAAACTTCCTATTGAGCAGGGTTTTTGTTACAGGAATGGGCATAATAAGCGCTATTGGTGATAGTGTACAAAAAAACCGGGAGGCGCTGATCAGGAAGCAATGCGGCATTTCCACGCTAACACTATTTAATACAAAATATACCGGGCTGAGACCCTGCGGCGAAATAAAAACGGGAACACAGGAGTTGAAAGAGATACTCCATGCCCATGAAAAAGGAACTACCCGCAGCTCCGCATTGGCTTTACATGCATTTAAAGAAGCGGCCGATGATGCAGGTCTTTCAGCCAAACAACTCGCATCACCCCTTACCGCCCTGATTGGCGCCAGCACCGTAGGCGGCATGTGCCTTACAGATGAACTATACCACGATGCCAACAGGAGCGAAAGCGGCTCAGAATATCTTTCTTCTTACGATTGCGCTTCTGTAAATGTATACCTGCAATCCCGTTATCGAATGACGGGTATTATAAATACCATCAATACAGCCTGTTCTTCTTCTTCCAACGCTATTATGTACGGCGCCAGGTTATTAAAAAATGGAATGGCTAAAACGGTAATTGCAGGAGGGGCAGACAGCCTGGCAAAATTTACCATTAATGGCTTTAATGCATTGCATATACTTTCACCGGACATTTGTGCACCATTCGACAGGGACAGGAAAGGGCTGAACCTTGGAGAAGCCGCTGCATTTATAGTGCTGGAAAAAGAAGAAGACGCTAAAGGGAAAAAAATATATGCGGAATTAACCGGCTATGGCAACAGTAATGATGCTTTTCATCCTTCTTCCTTATCTGATGAAGGCGATGGCCCTTATTCGTGCATGCAGCAGGCGTTGCTGGAGGCTAACCTTACTACACCCGACATTAGTTTCATTAATGCGCATGGCACGGCTACCGAAAACAATGATGCTGTTGAAAGCCGGGCTATGGCCCGTTTATTTGAAACACCTCCGCCCTTTGCTTCTACAAAAGCCAATACCGGCCATACGCTTGGCGCCGCAGGTGCTGTGGAGGCCGTATTTAGTATTTTAAATCTTTACTACCAGGAAATATATCCCGGGTTGCATTTCAGTAATGCTATTGAAGCTACCGGATTAAAGCCTGAAACATGTTACCGGCAATTAGCCTTACAACATATTATGTCAAATTCTTTCGGGTTTGGAGGTAATTGCACTTCGTTGATCTTTTCAAAAGTATAGAAGACAGATTTGAGATTTGAGATTGAATCCGTTCGTATTTCGAATTTAACGGCTTCGGGCTTTTAGCATTTGAGATTTATTTGCTTTTTGTGGTTTGTTTTTTGGTTCTTTGTATTCCATGTATATTCATCAATATAGCTGCATATCGCCGCAACAAACTTTTGAACAGGTTGATTTGGGAACGTTAAACGAGCCCATTGAGAACAAATTAAAAGCGAAGGAGCCGGCATATGAAAATATTCCGCCCGGCATTTTGCGCAGGATGGGTAAAGCGGTCAGGATGGGTATAGGCGCTGCAATGCCCATTCTTAAACAACAGACAGTAAGCGGAATAATTATAGGCACTGCCAACGGGGGCATGGAAGATTGCATTAAATTTCTTAACCAGATCATAGATTATGAAGAAGGTATGCTGGCCCCTGGCAATTTTGTACAAAGCACTCCCAATGCCATTGCCGCGCAAATGGGATTGCTGAGCAAAAATAAAGGATACAACATAACACATGTACACCGGGGGCTGGCATTTGAAAACGCATTGCTTGACGCCATGATGATGCTCAAAGAACATCCCCACAACAATTATTTACTCGGTGGTGTGGATGAAATTTCGGCATATAATTATAATATAGATTTTTTAGACGGCTGTTATAAAAAGGGAATGGTCTCTAACAGGCACCTGTACAGCACAAATTCGCCGGGTAGCATTGCCGGTGAAGGCGCCGCCATGTTTATAGTAAATGCTAATGCTGCAAATGCCATTGCCCAGGTAAAAGCAGTTCAGTTTATCCATACTACCGATTCAGATGAAGTAAAGCATTTACTACAGCAGTTTATTGCGCAACATATTCCGGCAGGTGAAAAAGTTGATGTATTACTGAGTGGAGAAAACGGCGATAACCGCCTCCTGAAATATTATACTGCCGCAGAATCGCTTTTTGATGAACATACCAGTGTTGCCCGGTTCAAGCATTTGTGCGGCGAATACCCCACGGCTTCATCGGTAGCCCTGTGGCTGGTTTGCAACAAACATCAATGGCCTGCGCATATGATCAAAAAACGATCTGCAGCTGCTGCGCAAAATATCATTATCTACAATAATTACAGGGGGTTGCAGCATGGGTTTATGTATATTGTTGTATAAAAAGCTGTTAAATTTAACGATCAAAAATCCGTATATTTAAGCAGGCAAGTGCCAGGCATATTCAGTTTTGGGAAATGAAGATTAGTTATTTCCCGTTTATTTATAACTTCGGCTTAGTTTACAGTTTGTGCGTTATTAAAATAAAAAAAACAATGCTACGTTTATTACCGCAAACCTGTCATTAACAATAAACCGCCATTTATGAAACCTTTCAAAAAAATCATTCTTCTTTTTGCAGTAACATTCGCTTCCCTTCAAATATATGCACAGCGTATCCGGGTAGTGGAAGGCAAAGTTCCTGACCTGAAAAATGAAAAATCGGTGAATACCGAATTTACTTATGACAATATTGGTGTAGGTAAATTTGATAAAGAAGCCGACTACATTAAAACAAAAACAGAAGAATATAATAAAAAAGAAGCAGGAAAAGGAGACAGTTGGGCAAAAAAATGGGTAGATGACCGGGAGTACAGATTTCAGCCCAAATTTGATGAGCTGTTTACCAAATACAGCGACCTGACCATAGATAATAGTGCTAAATACACCATCATCTTTCATACCACTTTTATGGAGCCGGGATTTAATATAGGCATAACCCGTAAGAACGCCTTTATTAATGGCGAAGTGCTGATTGTGGAAACTGCCAATAAAAATAAGGTTATTGCTAAATTATCTCTTGACAAAGCGCCTGGTAATTCTTTCTGGGGAAATGATTATGATACAGGCGAAAGACTTTCAGAAACCTACGCCACTGCCGGAAAAGCGCTGGGAAAGTTTATTAAAAAATAAGTATTGCGCAAAACAACAGATTGCTCACATAATAAAATTCAGCTATTAGAAAGTTCTTAATAGCTGAATTTTTGCAAATTGGCCTGAATCCTTTTTATTCTCAGCATTGCCCCGTCAACATCAAGATAGCTTAAAATAAAGCTGTCATCAAACCATAATGTTGCCTGGGGATATACCTGATAATTACCTCCAATCTCATCCTTTTTAAACTCTTCTATGGTTTCAATCTTACCTGAACTTGCATCAATTTGTGCATATATGGCTGTTCTGCCTTTTCCTTTATCATAACCGCTGACAAGCACAATTTTATTATCTTTTACATGCAGAGAAGAGGAAAGTCCCACAGGCCCGTTCAACCGAAATCTTTTGGGAATAACGGTATAGGTTAGGGGCTTCATGCTACTGTTCAAAACACTGATCAACCCGTCTCCCGTAGTCCAGTAAATTCTATCAGAATTAACTTGCGGCGACTGATAACTATATTTTACTTCTTCAAATACAATCACTCTTTCTTCAGTATCAATAATACGAATCACTTTCATCTTATCGTTAATCTTCAATGCGCCGTAGCCTTTGCCATCAAAACTAACCAAAACAACACCCTCTGTGGAAGAAAGCATTACCCGGCTCATATCAACATCTCCGTCTGAATGCTTAAACACAGGATAAACATATACATCCCAGGCAGGCTTATTTTTTTCATAACTGCCGGGTATAATTCGCCAGTCCTGGCCCTGCAATTCCAATTACAATTCCTGGGCATAGGTAGCAGATGAAACCAGGAGTATAAAGACAAAGAATAAATCTCTTGCCATAATTTTTATAAAAAATTTTATAAAATAAACAAAAGAGAAAAGAAAGCAGACTCAAATATACTTTTAAAACTTAAACCCAACCGTTAGCAATATATTACCAACCGTATTGCTAAGCTTTGCAACATTAAATACGCCGTCATCCAAACGATAAGGGTAATACCCGTCTTTAATGATCTGGTGAATGTAAGCCAGGTCAACAAACATGCCTTTATTGCGCCAGCCCAGTCCGCCGCTGATGTTCATACGGCTTGCGTTGGTTATATCTCCGGGTTGCTTGTCAAAATAATTATTGCTGTATGGGTTACCATAATATCCAAAGCCGGCCCGAACCATTACAGTTTCAAATTTTAACTCACCGCCAAAACGAAAATTAACCGCCGGTTTAAATACATCGTCTATCGTGTTGTTTAAATCGGTAAAGTAATCCTTATCCGCCTGGTTGGTATTATCCTGTGTATTAAATGCATTATTCTTATAACTTACATATTCCACATCCGCGGTAATAAAACCCTTTTGTGAACTCACATCCGCCTGCGTTCCAAAAATATAAGCCAGCCCTGCTCCTACCCGCATAGGCGTTTTATACCTGTAGGTATATTCACCGGAATAGCCATCATTTAAATCCAGCGAACTCTGTGATTTCACACCTGCATAACCTTCGGTATCGGCAGTAAGGGAGGAGTAATAAGTGTCTTTAAAAGAATACCAGGAAGGGCTATGGAAATTTAATCCTACACGTAAGGCCTCAACAGGCTTAACAATAATACCGATGTTAATGCTTGCTCCCGTTCCATCTGTTCTTAAATAATCGTCTGCCACAAAATAATTGAAATCATTATTGGTAGCATTGGTAGCATCCGTTTCCCTGAAACTGCTGTTGCGTACGTACTTTAAGGTGTTGATATTAATGGAGCCTCCAATATAAAACACATCATTATAATTTCCTCCAACACCCATACTAAATTCAGAAACACCTCCTTTGGTATTGATAATCTGCTGTTGCTTCAGGCCTGTGGCAACACTGGCGTTACTGGCATAGCCTGTCAGGTTATTGCTGTTATCATAAGTTGGATCAATCAGGTAAGTATTTAAACCCAGGCTGGCGCCATAGGGATAGTTTTTTGCAGCATCATCGGGGTTTGTTGCATTGCCATTAATTAGCTGATCCAGGTACTTTTCAGAATAGGAGCTTTGGTTATTTTCGCCGCTAATATATACATTGTTATTAAAATTAGCGGTTTTGCTGATAGCCAGGCCTATGCTCACATTCTTCCATTTGTTATTGCTGTTATAAGATGGAATTCCCCATACCACACCTATAGGCCCATAATTAAAGCTGCTTTTGCTATCCGTTGCCGAAGTTCCCCTGTAAGTTGCTTTATTATTATTGAAGGTAAAGCCGGGTGTTAATACGATTTCACTTGTTTTATATAATCCAAGCCCGGCAGGATTGGTATACAGCGAAGTAATATCCGCGCCCAGCGCGCTAACAGCCCCGCCTAATGATTGCGCCCGCGCTGTTCCCTGGGGTGTAAGCCAGGAGTATCTTACAGCATCCAACGGTTCCTGCGCTAATAAAATGGTAATTGAAAAAATAAGTCCTGAAGTTAATATTAGTTTCCTCATATTTTAAATAATTTAAAATCAAAAGGTCTGCAACCCTATTATACCAAAAAGAGCGGAATGCCGCTCTTTTTGGTATAGATATTATCTTTTTTAACAACTGCCTTTACTTCAAAATTAATTATCTGCCGCCTCTGCCGGGTGAACGGGAAGGAGCGCTGCCGCCTCCGCTGCTTCTGCTGCCTGAATTTGAACTGGGAGCAACTCTCGGTGCGGAAGGCGTATTATCACTACGTTCAAAAGTTCTTGTGGGCCTGCTATCATTTGTCCTGTCTGCAGAACGGCGCGGGCTGGTATTACCCGGCGATGAACTGCGGGGATTCACGTAATTATTATTGTTATTCCTGAATACCCTTACCGGCGCATTCCTGTTATTATTCAATTCCGGGTTGGTGTTCCGGTTGCCATAACTGCCGAGGTTGGCTCTCCTTGGCGCGTAGGTTCCGGCAGGTCTTACATTGCCGGGTTTGGGAGAAATTACCCCCGGGTAATAATGCCCGTATCCATAAGAAGGATAATACGGGTTATAAAAAGAATAGGGATTGTAAAATCCATTGTACAAACCACCCCATCCAAAACCCATTCCCATTCCATAGTAGGACGAACCATAAGGCGAGTAGAATGAATACGGATTATAACCAAACCCCATTCCGAACCTGCTGCCGTATGAATAAGGCGAATACATACCACCGCCATAATAACTATAATCATCTAAGGACGACCATAACGAGGGATTCCTGACCTTCATACGCAGGTAATTATCTTCGCTGTTATAGGCGGAACGATCCTGTTCTGTTTGTACATTTACATATTCATCCTGCCCCGCGTTATTGTCATAATATTCATCATCATCATTACCAGACTGCGCTACCCGTTGCTGCGGTGCAGGAGAATAATACACATCATCGGGTGTTTGTCCCGATTTATACATGGTTGAACAGCTACTGAGCCCGACAACCACTGCTGCCAAAAGTAAAATTCTCTTATTCATACCTACTGTATTTTAAAAATTACACCATGAAGTTACTACATTTGCGACAATTCGCACTGTTAATCTATTCAAAATAGTTGAGTATACATTAAAAGATATCCTATGTGAATTGCGGCTTTTAAAGCGCATACACACAGGCATACATTAAAAATCATGAGCAAAGAAATTACTTCCCGGTTGCAGGATTACGCACAATGGTATAATGATCTTGTTATTAAAGGCGGACTGGCAGATTATTCTGCCGTAAGAGGTTGCATGGTAATTAAACCCTATGGTTTTGCACTATGGGAAAACATGCGCGACCAGTTAGACAGGATGTTTAAAGATACCGGGCATGTGAATGCCTATTTTCCTTTATTTGTTCCCAAAAGCCTGTTTGAAGCGGAAGAAAAAAACGCGGAAGGTTTTGCAAAAGAATGTGCCATCGTAACGCACTACCGACTGAAGAGCGACCCCGATAATAAAGGCAAACTGATCGTTGATCCGGAAGCGAAGTTAGAAGAAGAATTAGTGGTTCGTCCAACAAGCGAGGCCATTATATGGAGTACCTATAAAACATGGATCCAGTCTTACCGCGATCTTCCCATATTAATTAACCAATGGGCAAACGTTGTACGATGGGAAATGCGTACCCGTCTTTTCCTGCGCACCACGGAGTTTCTATGGCAGGAAGGACATACCGCCCATGCCACAGCCCAGGAAGCGGTAGAGGAAACAACACGTATGCTGGATGTATATGCCGACTTTGTAGAAAACTGGATGGCGCTGCCGGTAATAAAAGGGGTAAAAACACCCGGCGAAAGATTTGCCGGCGCCATTGACACCTATTGCATTGAGGCGCTTATGCAGGACGGCAAAGCCTTACAGGCAGGTACTTCTCATTTTTTGGGTCAAAACTTCGCCAAAGCTTTTGATGTGCAGTTTTTAAATAAAGAAAATAAACAGGAGTATGTATGGGCTACGTCCTGGGGTGTTTCCACCCGCCTGATAGGCGCACTGGTAATGGCACACAGCGATGATGACGGATTGATCATACCTCCTAAAATTGCACCGCTCCAGGTAGTTATAGTACCTATTCATAAGGGTGAAGAACAGAAAGCCGTGATAGACACGAAAGTGAAAGCGCTTGTACAGGAGCTGAAACTGGCGGGGATAAGGGTAAAGTATGATGATAATGATAACAACCGCCCGGGCTGGAAATTTGCAGAGTATGAAAAAAAGGGGGTGCCGGTTCGCATCGCCATTGGCGCAAGGGATATTGAAAATAATACGGTAGAAATAGCCCGCAGGGATACCAAAGAAAAAGTAAGCGTTGGCATGGATGATTTGCCGGTGCGTATTATTAACCTGCTGCAGCAAATACAACAGGATATGTTTGAGAAGGCCAAAGCCTATCGTGATAAACATATTACCCCTGCCGATACCTGGGACGAATTTGTTCAGTTGCTTAATGAAAAAGGAGGGTTTATATCGGCTCACTGGGACGGTACGGATGAAACCGAAGAGAAAATTAAAGAACAAACCAAAGCCACTATACGTTGTATTCCTTTAAACGGGGAAGCGGAAGAAGGCAAATGCATATTAACCGGGAAGCCGAGTAACAAAAGGGTTTTGTTTGCACAGGCGTATTAGGGTGTTAGGTATCAGCATTCAGTAGTCAGCTCTGAGCTAATACAAACGCTCCTTTCACTTCTCACCTATCACCTTGAAAAGTGAAAGAAGGAATTATTACCTCGTTGTTAGTATACTTTGGCTGATTGCTGACTGCTCAGGAGGAGCAGTAAATGTCAGACTTATGCTCCTTGTAATCTGCAACCGTACCCTACTCCCATTTCCCCATTTCCCCATTTTCACATTTCCCCATTTCCCCATTTTCACATTTTCACATTTTCACATTCCTCTCCCCCGGATCATAAACATATATTACACTTATTGCCGCAAAAAACATGAAAAAACCCGCCATTAGAATGGCATATACGGGCTGGTTATTATAGAAGTATTTTACGATGGGGCCACCAATTATTCCGTTCACCAACTGGGGCAGGGTAATAAAGAAATTAAATATGCCCATATAAATACCCATTTTTCCGGCAGGAATGGAACCCGCCAAAATAACATACGGCATGGCCAATATGCTGGCCCACGCCATGCCTATGCCGATCATGGAAAGAATAAGCCAGTTGGGATCATGAATAAAATAAACAGAAATAAGTCCAACAGCTCCGCAAAACAATGAAAAAGCATGCGTTTGTTTACGGCCAATCTTAGCCGCGATAAAAGGTAACGTTAATGCATATACCGCAGATACGCCGTTGTACACGCTAAATAATATCCCCACCCAATCTCCCGCCGTGCGGTACGCGTCTGAACTCTTATCATGAACAGATAATCCATAGGTATGTGTAGCCACCGCATCGTTGGTAAATACCCACATGCCAAACAATGCGAACCAGCTAAAGAACTGCACCAGTCCTAATTGCTTCATGGTTTTGGGCATATGCACAAAATCTTTGAATATCTGTCCCAGCCCCTGCTTTTCGCCGGCGGCTTTGCCATGATATTGTTCATATGCTTTGGGCGGGTATTCTTTTGTTTTTAAAACGGTTACCAGTATGGCAATAATAAACACAACGGCGCCTATATAAAAAGCCCATTTTACATTAGCCGCTATAATACCTTCCTCCGCACTGTTGGAAACGCCAAACCAGTTGGTGAGTATAAAAGGGAAGGCGGAGCCAATTATAGCGCCGGCGCCGATAAGAAAAGTTTGTACAGAAAAGCCCATTGTTCTTTGCGAATCAGGCAGGTTGTCGGCTACCAGCGCCCGAAAGGGTTCCATTGCCAGGTTAAAACAGGCATCCATGATCATAAGCATGCCTGCTCCAACAAATAAGGCGGGAGCAATAGCCGTAAACAGGGAGGCATTGGGCATTAAGCATAAAGCTATAGCGGATAACACAGCCCCCGCAAGGAAATAGGGCTTACGCCTGCCAAAACGGTTCCAGGTGCGGTCGCTGTAATGACCTACAATGGGTTGTACAATCATCCCCACCAAAGGTGCAGCCAGCCAGAACCAGGAGAGGTGTTCCACATCGGCCCCAAAAGTGCGGAGCATACGGGAAGCATTCCCGTTTTGCAGGGCAAATCCAAACTGGATACCAAAGAAACCAAAACTCATGTTGAATATCTGCCGGAAGGTAAGCTTTGGCTTGATCAAAAGCCCGGCAACGGCAGCTTGCGAAACAGCAGCAGACATAGCAATGGTTTAGTAAACGGAAAACGTGTTGGGGTGATATTTCAAGTTACAGGTTGCAGGGTACAAGGACAGTTGCAAGTTACAAGTCGCAGGGTGCAGGTTAAAAGCTACAGCGTATTCCCTGATACCTGATACCTACCCCATCAAATCACAAACCCATCAGGGAGTATAGCACCCTTTTTCACTACCACAATGCCGTCTTTAATAGTATACAAAGGATGATCGGAATCCGGCATATGGGTTCCCCCGTTGATACGCACATCATTGCCAATCCTGCAATTCTTATCTATAATGGCATTACGGATATAACATCTTTCTCCAATACCCATTTTTGGCAGTCCGCGTTGCGCAGCGTTTGTCATCTCCTCTAACGTTTCATAATAATCGCTACCCATAATATACGCGCTTACAATGGTAGAGCCGTAACCAATGCGGGTACGGATACCCGTTACGCTATTCTCAATACGCGATGCATTGATGATGCAGCCTTCCGCTATCAGTGTTTTTTCAAGGGTAGTGCCGCTAATTTTAGCCGGTGGTAACATCCGCGGGCGGGTGTATACCGATTTTAAATTATCAAACAGGTTAAAAAGCGGTATGTCTTCCGTGAGCGCCAGGTTGGCCTCAAAAAAAGAATAGATATTTCCAATATCGGTCCAATAGCCATCGTACTGGTAGCTTACTACTTTATGCGTACTGATAGAATCCGGTATAATTTCCTTACCAAAATCTGTCGCGTCCTTATGCACATCCAGCAGCATATCAAACAGCAGTTTGCGGTTGAATATATATATGCCCATGGATGCCAGGTATATTCTTCCGGATTGTTGCATCTCATCGCCGGTATCGCTTGTCCATTCGGGCAATAACTCTTTCTTTGGTTTTTCTACGAAAGAGGTAATATAATGATCCTCGTTTGCTTTAAGAATGCCAAACTCAGGGGCCTCCCTTGCCCCAACAGGTATGGTGGCAATGGAAATGTCTGCTTCCTTGTCTATATGGCTTTGCAGCATTTCACTAAAATCCATCTGGTATAACTGGTCGCCGGATAAAATGAGCACATGCTCAAATTCCTGCTGCTGTAAATGGCGCAGCGACTGGCGTACCGCGTCTGCCGTTCCCTGGAACCAGCCGTGGTTATCAGGTGTTTGTTCGGCAGCCAGTATATCTACAAAGGCTTTACTGAAAATACTGAAATGATAGGTGTTTTTAATATGCTTGTTGAGTGAAGCGGAATTAAATTGTGTAAGCACATACATTCTGCCGATATCGGAGTTCAGGCAATTAGATATGGGAATATCTACCAGGCGGTACTTGCCGGCAATAGGCACTGCGGGTTTGCTGCGGGTGGCGGTAAGCGGTGAAAGGCGCGTACCCGCACCACCGCCCAATATAATAGCGATCACACTCTTTTTCATAGTCAAAACAATTAATTATTGAAGAAATAAATTTTTAAACTATTTTTTTATCCGGTTCACCTTCCGCTTCCGGAGCTTCTTTTTTTTGGGGTAACAACGCTTCATACAACTTAAGATACTGCTGAACGCTATGCTGCCAGCTAAAATCAAGACGCATCATTTTTTCTCTTACCTCGCTCATTTTTGCTTTGTCCTCAAATAAATCCACAGCCCGCCAAATGCTGTGCGTAATGTCTCCAACAGAAGCCCAGTTATATACAATACCATAGCCACCTTTTTCACCATAATCTATTACCGTATCCTTTAACCCGCCCGTTCGCCGCACCATGGGTATTGTTCCATAACGCATGGCGTACATCTGGTTCAGCCCGCAGGGCTCCACTCTGGAAGGCATCAGTAAATAATCCGCCCCCGCATACATAAGATGGCTCAACGATTCATTGTACCCAATATAAACATTATAATCCTTTTGCGCCAGCTTCTGCAATGCAGCCAGTTGTGCTTCCACTTCCGGAAAACCACTGCCCAGTATCAGGAAATTCATTTCCCGGCCTATATAATAATAACTGTCGCTAATAGCCGCAGGCAGCATATCGGCGCCTTTCTCCCCTACCAGTCTTCCTATAAAAACAATCAGCGGCTTATTGATATCAAGGTCAAAGGTTTCACAAAGCCTGCGTTTATTTTTTGCCTTACCTGCCGTAACCGTGTCAACCGAAAAATGTTCCTGCAGATAAGTATCCTTTTCCGGATCCCATACATCCGTATCTATGCCATTTAAAATGCCGGTACATTTTCCTCTTTCATATTCAAACAGCGCTTCCAGCCCATTGGCAGACTGGCGCAGCTCATCTAAATAACTCATACTAACCGTAGTAACTTTCCATGCGCATTTTATACCTGAGGCCAGGGGATTGATGTTGTTTTTCCAATCCAGCATTCCCCATTTCCAGCTATCCCATGGCGGAAGTAAATGGCTTTTATCCCATCCCATGATGCCCTGGTACTGCGCGTTATGGATAGTAAGCACCGTTGGAACCTGGTGCAGGTGCTGGTACTTATAACAATGCTTAATAATAAAAGGAATTAAGCCGGTGTGGTGATCATGCACATGTATTACATCTGGATGATGGACCCATACCGCAATCCAGTCTACAACAGCTACCTGGAAAGCAGTGAATCTTTCCGTATCATCGTCATATCCATATATCTTTTCCCTGTCTAACAACCCGTTAATATCTACCAGATACAAATCAAACCCCAGCTTATTGGTTTGTTCTTTTATAACGGTATAATCAAACCAGTAGTCGCCAATATTTGTTCTGCCCTTATGTACAACATCCCAAATATTATCTAACAAAAATTTTGTTTTATACATAGGCATTACCACTTTGGCAATATGCCCCAGTTCATTCTGGTATTTAGGGAGGGCTCCAACAACATCTCCCAGTCCGCCTGCCTTTGCAACCGGATAACATTCGGCACTAACGTGTATTATTTCCATCCTGTTTAAATTCTGTGAGCGGGTTCTTTGATTGAATATAGGAAGGTTTTTGATTTATACAAGCGCGAAAAGAAAAAAATATTATTTTATATTACAACAATGCTCATGCATATTGCAGCATGAGCATGTAGTACATTAAGGAATGATTCTCCAAAAAAATTTACGCTTTTTTTGTTCTGCCAATTTTATGTCCCGATGTAGCGAAATAATAAATAAATAAATAACAGGGAACCATTATCCAGAATGCCTGTTGCAACCCTATGTTTTCGCCTAAGGAAGCCCAAACCCGTGGAAGAATAGCGCCGCCGGCAATACCTACTATTAATAAAGCCGAACCGGTTTTAGTGAATTTACCCAATCCGTCAATAGCTAAGGGCCAAATAGCCGGCCAAATAAGCGCGTTAGCCAAACCCAGTAAAGCAATGAAGAAAACGGAAGCGTAGCCAGATGTAAAAATGGCGCCCAGCGTAAACAGCAAGCCCAGTGCAGCCGATAACTTCAGCGCCGCATTTTGTGAAATGTATTTAGGTATGGTAACGATACCGATAATGTATCCTACCAGCATACCGATCATAGTGTAGGTAGTAAAATGTTTGGCCACATCCAAACTAATACCGATAGAGCTGCCATATATCTGGATAATATCACCGGCCATTACTTCTACTCCCACATATAAAAAAATAGAAATAAAACCCAGCCACAGGTAAGGAAAATCAAAAACACTTTTGCGCTGTACAAAAGAAGCAGACGGTGCTGCCTCACCTTCTTCCCCTTCAGCTTTCACTTCCGGCAGGTGAGAGAAATAAATAAATACACCCAGCAATACCAGCACAATGGCAATTACAACATAAGGCATAATAACACGCGAAGCCAGCATATCCAGTTCCGCAGCTTTTTGTGCGGCATCCATAGTAAGCAGTTTTGCCTCCAGTGCGGAAGAGTCTTTAAGTACAATGGCGCCAAGAATTAAAGGCGCCAGGGCGCCGGCGGTTTTGTTGCAAATACCCATTATACTAATACGTTTTGCAGCGCTTTCAATAGGCCCCAGGATAGTAATATACGGGTTGGAGGCTGTTTGCAGTAAAGCCAGCCCCGTACCTATAACAAACAGCGCTACCAGGAAAAAACCGAAGGTGCGGCTGTTTGCCGCCGGAATAAACATTAACGCACCAAGCGCCATAACCAGCAGCCCTACCATCATACCGTTTTTAAAACCGGTTTTTTTTAATACCCAGGAAGACGGAAAAGCCATTACCGCATAAGATATATAAAAGGCAAATGTTACCAGCACCGCTTCGGAAGTAGTAAGCTCACATGCAATACCCAGGTAAGGGATAAGGGTACTGTTGGCCCATGTAACAAATCCGAAAATAAAAAATAACGCCCCAATAATTACTATGGGGGAGAGAACGTTTTTACGCGCAACGGGTTGAAGAGTAATTGCTGTTGACATGTTTAATGATTAAAATTTCCCGAACTTAACAAACATATCGGGAATAGCAACCCCATTTATGATTTTTTTTGCTGCAAACGATTGTTATGTTTTAATTTCACCACCTGTTCTTATATTTACCACCTCAACATACAACAATGGCTCAAACCAGGCAACCTACCAATACCAGCGCGCTGAGTATACTGGTAATTGTTTTCTTTTTTTGGGGTTTTATTGCTGCCGGGAATGGCATTTTCATTCCCTTTTGCAAGCACTATTTTCATCTCGACCAGTTTCAGAGCCAGCTTATTGACTTCGCTTTTTATGGCGCCTACTATATAGGAGCATTGGGTTTGTTTGTAGCATCGGCGGTAAAAAATAAAGACATCATGAATCACTGGGGCATGAAAACCGGCATCATCTATGGCCTGCTTACCAGTGTGGTTGGCGCTGTGATGATGTTGCTCTCTTTTAATTTCGGCGGATTTTCAGGAGTGCTGATATCTCTTTTCATTATTGGCCTCGGATTTTCACTGCAACAAACTTCCGCCAACCCCTTTGCCATTGCTTTAGGCGACCCCACTACAGGTGCCCATCGCCTGAACCTCGCCGGCGGCGTTAATTCATTTGGCACTACCATTGGCCCTATTGCTGTGGCACTTGCTTTATTCGGACATGCAGCCGTAAGCGCAACAGATATTGAAAACGCGTCTATCAGTTCCATGAACTGGCTGTATGTAGCGGTAGGCGCCCTGTTCCTGCTTTCGGCCCTGCTGTTCGCTACCAGTAAAAAACTTCCCAACGTAAAAGAAGAAGACAGCTTTGAACATGCGCCTAAAGCCATGTGGCTGTTAATTGTTATTACCCTGGTGATGGTGGTAATATTCGGAATTATTTTTGCCAGCTACCGCGGGTTGGCTGTGAATGAAAAACTACCTCCCGAAGTAAGCATTCGTAATATGTGGCTGTTAGTAGCCGGATTAATTTTTATGGTAGCCAGCTTTTTTACAGCTAACGCCAAGGCACAAAAAAAACCTTCAGGCTGGGGCGCTATGAAATACCCCCAGTTGGTATTGGGCATGCTGGCCATATTTTTATATGTAGGCGTTGAAGTAACCATTCAAAGTAATTTGGGCGAATTGTTAAGACATCCTGAGTTTGGAGGATACCATGAAGAACAACTTGCCCCCTTTATATCGCTATATTGGGGCAGCCTGATGATTGGCAGGTGGACGGGAGCCATTACGGTATTTAATCCAACCCGTTCAACCCGAACCATATTGTGGATTGTTGTTCCTTATGTAGCCTTTGGGGTTATTATTGCGGCAAACCTTATTGCCGGCAACGACTTTACTCCCCTGTATGCCTATGCCGGTATTATCGTATTTCAGATTGGAGGGTTTTTCCTGGGTAAGGAAAAGCCTACTGAAACGCTTATGATATTTGGAGGATTGGGCATAATTGCTATGCTAACCGGATTATTAACTACCGGTAAGCCGGCAACTTATGCTTTTTTAAGCGGTGGATTATTTTGTTCTATCATGTGGCCCAGCATTTTTGCTTTGGCTACTGCCGGACTGGGTAAATACACGGCACAGGGTTCTGCTTTTTTAATTATGATGATACTGGGGGGTGCTATTATTCCGCCATTGCAGGGAAAACTCGCCGATATTCCGGCAGTTGGTATTCACCAGTCTTACTGGGTAGCCGTTTTGTGTTTTGTTTATCTTACGTTTTACGCTTTCCGTGTAAAATCCGTTTTAAAATCGCAGGGAATTGATTACAGTACTTTAGATGGAGGTGGCGGACATTAACTTTATTATATATCCGCATTACAATAAGCATATAATTATTTATTACGCATGAAACAGGAATATGCAATAGGCATTGATATTGGGGGAACGAACACCGTTTTTGGCATTGTTGATCACAGGGGCGATACCTTATACCGTGGCGCCATTTCGAGCAGGAAACATACGCAGATAGAAGACTATATTGAGGAGCTGCACGAAGCCCTCCAGCCTGCTATTGAGCAGGTAGGCGGTATAGAAAACATTAAAGGTATAGGCATTGGCGCCCCTAATGGAAATTTTTACAGCGGCACCATAGAATATGCCCCTAACCTTATATGGAAAGGTATTATTCCACTTGTTGGCATGATGACCAAAATTTTTGGTGTACCGGCAGCTTTAACAAATGATGCTAATGCCGCGGCTGTAGGTGAAATGATGTATGGCGCCGCCAAGGGAATGAAAGATTTCATTATGATTACATTAGGTACGGGAGTAGGCAGCGGTATTGTTGCCAACGGCCATCTGATATACGGGCATGATGGCTTTGCCGGAGAATTAGGACATACCATGATCATACCCAACGGGCGGCTGCACCCCGGCACCGGCATGCACGGATCGTTAGAAAGCTATGCATCGGCAACAGGCGTGGCTAATACGGCAAGGGAGTTTCTTGAACAAAGACGCGGGCAGGACAGTTTGCTCAGAAACTATCCTGCCGATGAAATTGATTCAAGAATAGTATACGACTGTGCCATACAGGGCGATCCTATAGCCAAAGAGGTGTATGAATATACCGGGATGATACTTGGAATGGCGCTTGCCAACTTCGTTATGTTTTCTTCGCCCGAAGCCGTTATATTATTTGGCGGAATGACCAAGGCCGGCGATTTGATCCTTAAACCCACCAAAGAGCATATGGAAAAAAACCTGCTTCCTATCTTTCAAAATAAAGTAAAACTTATTTTCAGTGAACTTAAAGAAGCCGATGCCGCTATACTGGGCGCCAGTGCATTGGTATGGGATATGAAATGATAAGGCAAAAGCGGAAAGCATAACAGCTTTTGATTTTATCCTTTTACATTATATTTTTTTTAGCGGATTGGCAACAGCCTCTTCAAACTCCCGGTAAATATTTTTTACAATACTGGCGGCAGGAAGTATATCCCTGATGAGTGCGCTTACCTGCCCTATCTCCAGCTCACCTTCCTGCAGATCACCTTCAAACATGCCTCTCCGGGCCCTTCCTTTTCCCAGCAATTCCTTTAATGTATCACGCGCCGCTCCCCCATTTTCCGCTTCCTGAACCTGCTCAAAAAAACTATTCTTCAGCAGCCTTACCGGCGCCAGTTTTTTCATTAGCAGCATGGTGTCGCCCTCTGTGGCATGCACAACAGCATTTTTAAAATGAATGTGTGAAGAGGCTTCTTCACTGGCTACAAAACGGCTGCCCATCTGCACGCCTTCCGCGCCCAGTACCATTGCTGCCAGCATTTGCCGGCCGGTTGCCATACCTCCCGCCGCTATAACCGGTATAGTTACCGCATTACAAACCGCGGGTATTAATACCATACTGGCAGTTTCTTCTCTTCCATTATGTCCGCCGGCTTCAAAACCCTCGGCAACCACCGCATCGCAGCCTGCCGCTTCCGCTTTTTGGGCAAATTTGCTGCTGCTTACTACATGAACCACTATAATACCGTTGTCTTTTAATACACCCGTCCACGCTGCCGGGTTACCCGCAGAAGTAAACACCACCGGCACTTTTTCTTCTGTTACAATCTGTATATGTTTCTCAATATCAGGATAAAGCAAAGGAATGTTTACGCCAAATGTGTGGGCGGTAGCTGCTTTGCATTTCTGAATATGTTCTCTCAGCATATCCGGGCGCATGCTGCCACTGCCTATTAAACCCAGCGCTCCCGCGTTGCTTACAGCCGAGGCCAGCCTCCACCCGCTTGCCCACACCATACCTGCCTGAATAATGGGATAGTTAATATTAAAAAGACGGGTGATGCGGTTGGAAAGGGGAGGCATGGAAGATGGAGTTAATTTGAAAATGTGAAAATGAAAAAAGGGATATGGGTATAAGGTATCAGGCGTTAGCTGTCACAGTAATTGTAAACGATAAAAAAGGATACTTTTTCTTTATTGCTCATAGCTGATCGGCAGCCAGTCCCTGGCGATTTGCATTTCCTTCGGATTGTGTGATCTGTTGGGTTCTTGTTTTTTGTGATTTGGTTGTTCCTCATTTATCCCAGATCAATTTGTGTATTATCGCCAATGTTCAGGGTACGGATTTCTCCTTTTATTTCGGTATCACTTCCTACCAGTGAATTATGCAGTACCACGCCGTGCAAATTAGCGAAATCGCCGATAATAGAATCTTTAACAACAGAGTAGCCAATTTTTGCCTGCTCGCCAATTGCCACATTGGGACCTATAATGGCATTACGAATTTCACAACCGTTGCCAATACTAACAGGCGGCACTATAATAACATTCTCAAAAATATGGTTGGCCGATATTTTTCCGCCTAATTTCTTCATTAACGTGGCATTGCTTTCCAGCAGGGTGTCTATCTTTCCGCAATCAAACCAGTTCTGCACCTTAAACGATTGGAATACCATCCCGCTTTTAATCATACATTCCAGCGCATCGGTAAGGCTGTATTCATTTCTGCTTTGTATGCCCTCCCGGATATTCGTTTCAAGGCAGGAAAAAAGGAAGCCGGTATCTTTTATTTTATAGATGCCTACCAGCGCCATATTGGATTTGGGTATTTGCGGCTTCTCCACTACTCTTGTAATAATGGCATTTTCATCAATTTCCGCTACCCCAAAATCGCGCGGATCATCTACTTTTTTTACGCCCAGCATAGCATTACTGTTTCGCAAAACCTCATTAATATCGTATTCGCAAATCGTATCTCCCAGTACAATAAACACTTCATCCTGCGCTACCACATCTTTTGTAAGATAAATGGCATGTCCCAAACCATGTCTTTCATTTTGCAGTATAAAATGACATACCAGGTGCGGATAATGCCGTTTTACATAATCCTGTATTTTATCTCCGAGATAACCAATAATAAAAACAAATTCTTTAATGCCCGCTTCAGCCAGTTGATCTACAATAATGCTCAGTAATGTTTTCCCTGCAAGCGGAATGAGGGCTTTGGGCTGGGTATAAGTATGCGGTCGCAGCCGGGTACCTGCCCCTGCTACGGGTATAATTGCTTTCATGTATACAAAACATTGATGCTTTGAAAACGTGAAAATAGTGAAATTCAAGATTGTTGCGCTATTTTTGCGCCATGCAAAAAGATACATTGATATTTGACCTCATTAACAAGGAACTGGAACGCCAGCGTAAAGGCATAGAATTAATTGCATCTGAAAATTTTACCTCCCTGCAGGTAATGCAGGCTATGGGTACAGTAGCCACTAATAAATATGCCGAAGGTTACCCAGGTAAACGCTTTTACGGCGGTTGTGAAGTGATAGACGAAATTGAAACTATAGCTATAAACCGGTTAAAGCAGATTTTTAATACCAGTTGGGCAAATGTGCAGCCCCATAGTGGCGCGCAGGCCAATACCGCGGTATTTTTAGCCTGCTTAAAGCCGGGCGATAAAATCCTGGGATTGAACCTGAGCATGGGCGGCCATCTTACCCACGGCAGCCCCGCCAATTTCAGCGGCAAAAACTACCAGGCATTGTTTTATGGCGTAAAAAAAGATACGGGCATTGTAGATTACGACCAATTAGAAGCTACTGCCCTGGCTGAAAAACCTAAAATGATCATTTGTGGCGCTTCGGCGTACAGCCGCGACTGGGATTATAAGCGTATTCGTGAAGTGGCTGATAAAATTGGCGCCCTGGTGCTGGCAGATATCGCCCACCCGGCGGGTATGATAGCCAAGGGATTATTAAATGATCCTTTTGAACACTGCCATATAGTAAGCTCAACCACCCATAAAACACTGCGCGGGCCTAGAGGGGGCATTATTATGCTGCGCCACGATTTCGATAATCCTTTTGGTGTAAAAGATCCCAAAGGCAATATACGCCCTATGAGCGCACTGCTTGACCTGGCCGTTTTTCCGGGCACACAGGGCGGGCCATTAGAGCATATTATAGCGGCCAAAGCGGTTTCTTTTGGCGAAATTTTGACGGATGAGTATACAACCTATGCCAAACAGGTAATAAGCAATGCCCAGGCTATGTCGAAGGCCCTTGTAAAACGGGGATATAACCTCATTAGCAACGGCACCGATAACCATTTGATGCTGATTGATTTAAGAAACAAGCACTTAACAGGAAAAAAAGCTCAGGAAACATTAGATAAAGCGCATATTACCCTGAATAAAAATGCCGTGCCTTTTGATGATAAAAGCCCGTTTGTTACTTCAGGTATACGGGTAGGCGTACCCGCAGTTACCACCCGAGGATTAAAAGAGGAACATATGGAACCCATTGTGGAAATGATTGATACCGTGCTTAAGGATACCGAAAATGAGCAGCAGATAAAGGAGGTGCAGCAGCAGGTTCACCGGTTTATGCAGCAGTTTCCGCTATATCCCGAACTAGGGTAAATGCCCTGTTATTCTTTAATTAATACTAACCCGTATGTTACAACGTATGCAAACCATCTGGCTGTTACTGGCTGCGGTTTTTTCCTTTCTTACACTCCGCTTCCCGGTTTACAATGGTAATAAACTGGTAAATGGTATAAGTGAATACAATATGCTTAGCGCTACCAGCAGTTTGTTTTTGATTATCCTCTCTGTTGCTGCAGGTTTGATAGCGCTGATTGCGTTGTTTTTATATAAGAACAGGGGGATGCAGCAAAAGCTATGTTTTGCAGGTTTGCTGCTTTTTATTATTTCCGGCGCACTTTATTATATGCAGATCAAATCTTTTGCGGAAGGCGCATTTAGCCTGTGGACCGTTTTTTATTTTTTAATACCGGTATGTTTTATACTGGCTATAAGAGGCATATACCGCGATCAGAAATTAATAAAAAGCATTGACCGGCTACGCTGATGCACGGCATGTTTTAATTCCCTTTCAGCTTTGTGCTTTCCTGGTAAGTAAGCTCCCGGTACCCGCTAACAGGAATACTGAACTTTTGAACAGGAACGGGGTCAAAAGTAATTTTAGACGCGGTGTATTTTACTTTCAGGTTACCCACAGAAGATTCATATTCGAGCGGAAGACCAGGTAAGTTTTTAAACTGGTAATCGTAATCTTTATTTTCTGTTACCAGTTCCTTTGTATAAAAAACGGTAAAGCTGGTTCCGTCCTTCAATTTGGCTATCGCCTTCTGACAGGCATACCCCGCAATGTTTTTAGTTTCATTTTGAGTAGTAAAGGTTATACCAGCGTATTTCTTATTCAGATCGCCCCAGTCTTCCTTAGCCATATGAATAAGTAATTTTTGATTACCATATTCTTTAAGTACTACCCCGGTATTACTTTTAGCGTCCTGCAGGGTAATGGTAGCGCCAAGCGGGCTGATCATTTCTATACGGCTTTGGCTTCCTTTTAAATAGAGGGTTGTAGTAACCCCGTCAAACATATCGGCCAATTGAGGTTCTTTACTACCGGTTTGAACTGTTATATCGTATACAATGGTTCCTTCTGAAAGGATTTTTTGAGCCTGTATTATATTGCTGCTTATCAAAGCCGTTGCTATAAAAAGCAAGTATCTGAACATATACTGTTTATTAAGGGTTATACGGGTAAAGATAGGAAAATGCAGCGCAAGGTTGTATTGCCCCCGTTAAAAAGCAGATAGGTTAAAAAAGGAGGTTATATAATAAGCGAAACGGCGTTATTCAAATTACCTTCCCTTACCGCCACCCTGGGGCTTATTTTTTGCCTGCTGTAATTTTTTTTGTGTTTCCTGCACTTGTTCAAGCCGCTCCTGCCACTTGCTCTTTACTTTAGGTTTTTTCTTGTTGAGTTCCAGCTTGGCTAATATCTTATCATGATCAATGATGAAGTTCTGGATCACGTACTGAAGAATGAGTGTAATGAGGTTGGATACTGTATAATACCAGGTAAGCGCAGATGGCAGCCCGTTAAAAATGCCCAACAGCATTACCGGAAAAAAATACGGCATATACTTCATCATGGGGTTATCCATGGTAGGCGTTTGTGCCATACTGTATATGGATATTAAAAGGCTGGTTACAGTAGCCAGAATCGTAAATAAACTGATATGACTGCCATAAAACGGAATATTGAAGCCGAATGTAATGATGGAATCATAAGAAGAGAGATCAGTGGCCCATAAAAAATGCTGCCCCCTGAGCTCAATAGTAGCATTAAAAAAACTATATAACGAAAAGAATATAGGAATCTGTAACAAAGCGGGTATACAGCCTCCCAAAGGATTTACCCCGGCACTCCTGTATACTTTCATTTGCTCCATAGCATAGGCCTGCTGGTCATCTTTCAGCTTGGCTTTTAAAATATCCAGTTCCGGGCGAAGCGCTTTCATTTTGGCGCCACTGAGGTAACTGGTATATACCAAAGGCGAGGTAAGTAAACGAATGAATATGGTAAGCAATGCAATCACCATTCCATAGCTTCCTACAAATCCTTTGAAGAAATCAAAAACCGGCATTACGAGCCATTTATTGATATACTTAACAAAGGCATAAATACCCTGCCCGAGGTTAATTACATCCTGGAGACCGATATTGTAGCTCTTCAGAATGTTATAATCATTGGGTCCGTAATAGATCTGCATGGGAACAACAGCCGTATTATTGCCGGCGGGAAGAATGAGTTTGAGGTTAGCGGAAGCTGCAGTTATTATTCCTGTAGAATCATGACTTTCGGAGCAATGAATGTTTCCTGAGCTAAAATTATTTTTCGCGATGAGCGTAGTGTTAAAAAATTTTTGTTTCACGCTGAGCCAGTGTACCGGGTTTTCAAATTGCTTTTCAGAAGAACGTCCCAGCGTAAAATAGTCATACTCATTTTTTGTCCAAAACCCTACCTGTGTTTCTCTTTTTTCAGTTATAATATCTTTTTCATGCTGCTTTACCTCGTTTTGCCACAATAAATTAATACTGTTTTGTGTAAGCAAACTGTTTACGCCATCTATTTCAATGTTCCAGTCAACCATGTATTGATCCTTATGCAGCGTAAACCTGTGAATAAGCCCCTGGCCTGAAGAATCTTTTAACTGGTAGGTTATGGTTTGACTGCCATCTGCATTTTGAACTACTTCTCCACCGCTAAAAAACAAATCACTGATCTGTATAGAACGATTGGCGGCCGTGTTTACCGGGTAACTGAGTTTATCGAACCCTTCCTGCACTAATTTAACAGCCTGGCTATCTATAGATTTGTAATGCTTTAATTGTACCAGTTTAGGCTGTGCTCCTTTATTGGTAAAGGTAATTTTCAATACATCGTTTTCGAGTACCGTTTCATTTTCGCCGCCGTTTACAGCCGTTACAAACTGGCCTGCCGCGGCCACTCTGCTTTGGGTTGCCAGGTGAACCGAATCAGCGCGGGCCGCGTTAGTGTCTGCTTTGGGTTGAAGCATTGCCAGTGAATCCTGTATATGCTTTTTCTGCTTTTCTACATCAAGTTGTCCCTGGCGGGTAAAATAAAAAAAACCAAGAAACATCACTGCCAGCAATACAAAACCAAGAATCGCATTTTTGTCAAACTGCATATTACCTTAAAATTTGAGTGGGCAAAGGTAACATCTTTGAATAAACTTTAAGGATGTAAACCAAATTGTTTCGGTAAGCGGCAAAATCAAGCCGGTTAAATCATTTCGCTCTGTAAGGAGGGCTTTTTGCTGTTATTTTTTTCTTCGGCGAAACCTTTCGCGGCATTAATAAAACTTACGAATAAAGGATGGGGAGTTTCCACCGTACTTTTTAATTCGGGGTGATACTGTACGCCTATAAAATAAGGATGATTGGGCAGTTCAATGATTTCTACCAAACCGCTTTCCGTATTCCTGCCGCTGGCTATCATACCATTTTCTTCAAAGGCAGGTAAATAGGCATTGTTAAATTCCCAGCGATGGCGGTGCCTTTCGCTAATGGTAGCAGTACCATATATTTCCCGCGCCCTGCTGCCTTCTTTTAAATCGCAGGGGTAAGCACCCAGGCGCATGGTGCCTCCTTTAGCGGTAACTTTCTTTTGTTCTTCCATTAAATCAATTACCGCATTGGTTGTATCGGAGTTCATTTCAGTAGAGTGCGCATCTTTAAGATGTAAAACATTCCTGGCAAATTCAATAACCGACATTTGCATGCCAAGGCAGATGCCTAAAAAGGGTAACCCATTTTCCCTCGCGTATTTAACAGCCAGTATCTTCCCTTCTATGCCACGCAAACCAAAACCCGGGGCAACAAGTAATCCATCCAGATTATTGAGCTTTTCATCAACATTTTCCTCGCTGATGAATTCGCTGTGTATATTAACCACATTTACACTGCACTCATTTACCGCACCCGCATGTACAAAAGCTTCCAATATGGACTTGTACGCGTCCTGCAACTCTATATATTTACCTATTAAGCCAATATTTACTTTGCTTTTGGGATATTTGAGCTTATCCAGGAACTCTTTCCATTTGCCTAACTCCGGCTCATTATAATTCTGAATAGCCATTTTTTTCAGGCATATCTGGTCAAGCTTTTCCCGCATCATAGTTAAAGGCACTTCATAAATAGTAGACGCATCGGCCGATTCAATTACCGCATCCACCTTTACATTACAGAATAAAGCAATTTTCTTCCGTATTTCCGGGGTTAGCGGTCTTTCGGTACGGCATACAATAATATCGGGATTAACACCTTCCTGGCTCAGGAGCCTTACGCTGTGCTGTGTTGGTTTTGTTTTTAATTCCTTCGCCGCTTTTAAATAAGGTACAAGGGTAAGGTGTACCACCAGGCAATCCTCATCTGGCAATTCCCATTGTAACTGGCGAACCGCCTCAATAAAAGGCAGGCTCTCAATATCTCCCACAGTTCCGCCTAATTCTGTTATTACAATATCAAAACCACCTTTTCCGAGTAGCAGCATTCTTCGTTTTATTTCATCTGTAATATGCGGAATTACCTGAACGGTTTTACCGAGGTAAGCGCCTTCTCTTTCTTTATTAATTACGGTTTGGTATATACGGCCTGTGGTTACATTATTAGCCTGGGAAGTAAAAATATTCAGGAACCGCTCATAATGCCCCAAATCCAGGTCTGTTTCGGCCCCATCTTCGGTAACATAACATTCGCCATGTTCATAAGGATTTAAAGTACCGGGGTCAACATTGATATAGGGGTCAAATTTCTGTATGGTTACTTTTAAGCCACGTGCCTGCAGCAGTTTTGCTAAAGAAGCGGAAATGATACCCTTACCCAAAGAAGAAGTTACGCCACCGGTAACAAAAATGTACTTGGCCATGTCTTAAATAAATTAATAATGTATATACCTTATTTTAGAATATGATTGCTCTTAATGAATAGCCAGTCTATAGCGACCTGCAAAAATGGAAGAAATATGTTCGGAGGTCATGCAAAGTTACAGTTTTTTATTACCACATAAGAAGCTACAGCCCCCCGAATGTGGAAAAATTAATATTCCGGTGCATAATTCATAAAAAAACCTGCCGGTTAAGCAGGTTCAAAATATATTGCAAAAGTTAAAAGCAGGTTATATATCAGGCTAATTTTTCCACCTGCATGTAATTCAATTCCACGGGTGTAGCCCTGCCGAATATTTTTACATTTACTTTTAATTTTTTCTTTTCATCATTTACTTCTTCAATTACACCATTAAAATCGTTGAAAGGACCATCAATAATCTTTATGGTTTCGCCTATGATAAAGGGTTCGCTCATGGTTACCCCGCCATCGCTCATTTCATCTACCTTACCCAGCATTTTATTAACTTCCACTTTGCGCAGGGCAATGGGATTTTCTTTTCCCAGGAAATGAATAACGCTATTGGTATTTTTAATGGTGGAAATGATATCGTCACTGAGTTTACCGGGTTCTACCTCAATCATTACATAACCCGGGTAAAAGTTTCTTTCCCGCATTACTTTTTTTCCGTTCTGCACCTTATATACCTTTTCCACGGGAAGAAAAACCTGCTTTACCACTTTCCCCCAATCGCTGCGTGCAATTTCCTTATCAAGGTATTCTTTTACCTTTCTTTCCTTACCACTCACTACGCGCAGTACGTACCATTTGGTTTCCTGTTCATTAATTACTTCTTCCATTATTATTTAAATAAGGAGTAAACAAATTTTAATATCGAATTGCTGAAAAAGTCCATTACCCACACCAGTGCCGTTATAATTACAGTAGCAACCAAAACAATAGTAGTGGACTGTTGTAACTGCAGCCAGGTGGGCCAGGTTACTTTTTCCATCAGCTCATGATATGAATCCTTAAAGTAAGCACTTATTTTATTCATAATTAACTTTTCAAGCACGGGCACAAGGATTCGAACCCTGATCAAAGGTTTTGGAGACCTCTATTCTACCATTGAACTATGCCCGTAAAGCATTTTAAGAACTTCTTATTTAGAAACAAAGTACCTGGATACTATCCAGATACTTTGCAAAAGTATACAAACCTTCCCGTTTTTTAGTAATTCCTAAAAAGGGGGGCTATTTTACGATTTCGGTTACCTGACCGGCGCCCACTGTACGTCCGCCTTCGCGAATAGCGAATTTAAGTCCTTTTTCCATGGCAATTGGCTGAATCAGTTTAACCGATAGCGATGTATTATCACCGGGCATAACCATTTCAGTTCCTGCCGGCAATTCTACTTCACCGGTAACATCGGTAGTACGGAAATAGAACTGGGGACGGTACTTATTAAAGAATGGGGTATGACGTCCGCCTTCTTCTTTGCTCAGTACATATACTTCTCCTTTAAATTCTGTATGAGGCGTAATGGAACCGGGTTTACAAATTACCATACCTCTGCGGATCTGGTTTTTTTCAATACCGCGGAGCAGTAAACCTGCATTATCACCGGCCTCACCTTCATCTAACAGTTTGCGGAACATTTCCACACCTGTTACCGTAGATGTTAAAGGCTTTTCCATTAAACCAACAATTTCAACACCTTCCTGTATTTTAACGCGGCCTCTTTCAATACGACCCGTAGCAACAGTACCACGGCCGGTAATAGAGAACACGTCTTCAACGCTCATCAGGAACGGTAAGTCAACCGGACGGGGAGGTAATGGAATATAAGAATCAACCGCATCCATTAATTCGTCAATAGCACCCACCCATTTGGCATCACCTGCCAAAGCGCCAGTAGCGGAGCCTTTAATGATGGGCGTATTATCGCCATCGAAACCGTTTTTAGTTAACAGTTCTCGGATTTCCATTTCTACCAGTTCCAGTAATTCGGGATCATCTACAAGATCAACCTTGTTCATAAACACCACCATGCGGGGTACACCCACCTGGCGGGCCAACAAAATATGCTCTCTTGTTTGAGGCATCGGACCATCAGTAGAAGCTACCACCAGGATAGCTCCATCCATTTGGGCGGCACCGGTAATCATATTTTTTACATAGTCAGCGTGACCAGGACAATCCACGTGCGCGTAGTGTCTGTTAGCTGTTTGATACTCAACGTGTGCAGTATTAATGGTGATACCCCTTTCTTTTTCTTCAGGAGCGCCATCAATGTCATCATACTTTCTTGCCGTTGCCATTCCTTTTTTTGAAAGGACTTCTGTGATGGCAGCAGTAAGCGTAGTTTTACCATGGTCAACGTGACCAATAGTTCCAACGTTAACGTGGGGTTTGTCCCTCTTGAAGGTCTCTTTTGACATCTGTTATCTGTTTTAAAGTTGCGGTTTAAAATTGTAGCTGCATCCCGCAAACATATATTACAGGCTGCAAACTGGTTTGCTTTATATTATTATAATAAACCCGTTTAAAAGGGCATTATACATTTAAAAAATCCAGAGCCGTTGATGAGAATTGAACTCACGACCTCTTCCTTACCAAGGAAGTGCTCTACCCCTGAGCTACAACGGCTTGTCGATAAGCTGACAGTTTCCGTTGTCAACTCCTGTCATACACTTCATGATCTTTTCAAGAACTTATTACTTTTTACTGAGCGGGAGACCGGGCTCGAACCGGCCACCTATAGCTTGGAAGGCTATCGCTCTACCAAATGAGCTACTCCCGCTTACAATTTGAAATTATTCCGTGGGCAGAGCAGGGTTCGAACCTGCGTACTCGTGAGAGAACAGATTTACAGTCTGTCGCCTTTAACCACTCGGCCATCTGCCCAAAATACGTATGCGCTGCTTAATATGAAACCGGGTGCAGTAATACATCCTGTTATTTGCGTTTCATATTCAGCATAAAAACCTGAGCCAGTGGAGGGATTCGAACCCCCGACCAGCTGATTACAAATCAGCTGCTCTGGCCAACTGAGCTACACTGGCATTTTGTTGAAATTCAATACAGTAAAGAACTTTACCCCCAACAGGCTTACCACCTCATTTTTTGGGAAGGCAAAGGTAATGGAAATCTTCAAATGCAAAAATTTATGAAGATAATTTTTTAAGAAGGAGAAGCCGGCAGATGAAAATAATGATAGGAAGTGCGGGAAACACGGGTTATTTAAAATAAAAAAGGCCTCGTAACGAGGCCTTTTTTATTTACGCAGCTTGCATTTGTTTATCTTTTTTTCGTTTGATCTGCTCAATAATGGAATCTAAAGCAGCGTCAAACGATTCTTCGAAAGACTTGGAGGACTCCTTGGAGAAAAAAGCGTAACGCGGCACCTTCACTTTAATTTCCGCAATCTTGTCTTTGATCTGGTGCGACACATTATCCAGTTTCAGGTACACATCAATGGTGGTAATCCTGTCGTGGAAATTGTTCAGTTTTTTGATCTTTTTGTTAACATGCTCAAGCAAATTTGATGCGGCATCAAAATGCACCGTTTGAATGTTTACATTCATGATAATCCAGTTTAATTTCTGTGAACAATTAAGAATAACTAAAGAAAGAACTTATGCTGTAACTGCAAAGCTGCAACAACCTCAAGTTAGGCCTTTATGTATAAGATTTCAAATAAAATTTTATTGTAAAAAATAGCACTTTTTTTATTTTAAACGCCTGAACGCATCAGGCTTTGGGGTGGGCTTTTTTATACACTTCTTTTAACTTTTCTATGGTATTATGGGTGTACACCTGGGTAGCAGCAAGACTGGAGTGACCGAGCAGTTCTTTAACCGCATTAAGGTCTGCCCCGTGATTGGTAAGGTGTGTAGCGAAAGTATGACGAAGAATATGCGGACTTTTCTTTTTAATGGTGGTTACAAGCGAAAGGTATTTTTTTACAACTAAGTAAACATATTTCGGATACAGTTTTTTGCCTTTGCCATTCACTAACAGGTAAACCATTTCCGGCGTTTTATATGCAACACGCTTCCCTTTTATATACGCGGCAATACTGGTGGCTATTTGCGCATCAAGCGGAAGTATTCTTTCCTTATTTCCCTTACCCAGCACTTTAACACGCTGTTGCTGAATATCTACCTGGCTTTCTTTAATATGAATGAGTTCACTCAGCCGCATACCGGTAGTATAAAGCAGTTCAAGAATCAGTCTTTCCGTACGACCTTCCCAGCCTTCTTTAAATGCAACATGGTTAAAAAGGTTTTCTGTATGTTTCTGCTCTACAAAAACCGGTAACCGCTTTGCTATTTTAGGCGATATAACGGTGGTCATTGGCGTAGTTTGGAGCAAACCGGTTCTTAAATGATATTTAAAAAAAGCCTTAAGCGTTGATATTTTCCGGTTTACGGTTTTACCGGTACGCTGGTTTTCCATCAGCGCAGCCAGCCAGGAGCGGATATGAACAGTGGATATATCCTGTAAAGGACTGAACGGGTATTCATTTTCCTCAAGAAAAGTAAAAAACTGTTCCAGGTCTTTCCTATAGGCAATAACCGTATGCTGCGAATACCTCTTTTCAAAACGGAGGTAGTCTGTGAAGGATTGTATCTGCGGGATGTGAAGTGGATCAAACATAAAAAGGTAGCTATAAAGTTACATACTCTACAGCTACCTGTTTAAAGTTATTTATAAAAAGACGACCTTACTTGGGTTCAATCTTTCCAATAGCGATATTCTGCTTGTAGACTGCTTTCAACACCTCTCCCCTGCGCCTGATAGAAGGCTTGGTGAAGGACTGGCGGCCTCTTAATTGCAGTAAGATTTTAGCTTTTTCAAACTTCTTCTTGTACTTTTTAAGCGCCTTGTCTATATTTTCGCAATCTTTGGAATCAATAATCAGCATAATGTAATATACCTCCTTTATCAGTTTTAAGGAGCGCGAAGATAATACAAGAAAACTAAAATCCAAAGCAAATTCAAAAATTCAGCAGGGTACATTAATTTGCGCTTATGTTTACAGGTATCATTGAATCGGTTGGCAGTGTTATTGCGGTACTGCATGAGGGCACCAATATGCAATTCTGGATTACATCGTCCCTGAGTGCCGGGCTTAAGCCCGACCAGAGTATTGCTCATAACGGCGTTTGCCTCACGGTTGAAGCCGTTAAGGATAATACTCACCAGGTTACCGCCGTGCAGGAAACCCTGCAAAAGACCCATATCGGCGAATGGAAGGCCGGCGACTATATCAATCTTGAACAATGCCTGACGCTGAACAGCCGCTTAGACGGGCATATTGTGCAGGGGCATGCAGATACAACCGCTACCTGCATAGCAAAAGAAGCGTTGAACGGAAGCTGGAAATACCATTTCCGTTTCCCCGAAAAATTTGCTCCCCTGATCATTGAAAAAGGCTCCGTTTGCGTAAATGGTATTAGTCTTACCGCTTTTGATGTAACTCAAAACAGCTTTGCCGTAGCCATCATACCTTATACTTATGAGCATACCAATATGCAGCAATTAAATAAAGGAGATACCGTAAACATTGAATTTGATATGATAGGGAAATATGTGGTGAGGGGGATGGAGCTGGGAAGGGGATAGAAGTAACTCATAAAACTACTCGTTATACAAACTCCTTTTTAATAACCTATTGTTGTATTGCTGGATATTGGCGCGGATTGTTCTTTCCAATGCTTCTTTTTCACCTCTATATTCCGGGTCATCTGCCAGGTTCCGTTTTAATTCGGGGTCTCCGGAATAAGAATAGAGGTATTCAACTTTTTCCAGCGGCTCATTGTATCCTAATACAAATCTATCTGTAATAACCTGGTGGATAGAATTCATTCTATTCACAACATAACGGTTCGTAAAAGTGGGATCCAATAAACTTCTGCCAAAACCTGTATATTGCCCACTATAGTTGAGCTTATCGAGTACTGTTGGAATAATATCTACCTGCCCTGCAATAATGGAATCAACCTTTCCAACAGGATTGGCAGGATCAAAAATAAAAATAGGAATTGCTGAGGAGAAAACCGGAGACCAAATTGCCCCATCATCTGGACCTAGCCAATGATCTGCACTGAAAACAAATAACGTATTTTTAAACCACGAAGTATTTTTGCATGAATCAAAAAACTGCCTGAAAGCATAATCCACATAGCTTATACTATGCTGGGCCGGCGATTGACCGGGATAATTAAATTTTAACTTATACTTTTCAGGAATGGTAAACGGAGGATGAGAAGATATTGTAAAGAATACCGAAAAAAAGGGAGTACTCCTTTTATTCAATTCCCTGATCCCAAATTGAAGAAAGGGCTCATCAAAAATACCCCAGTTGCCATCATAGTACCTGTCATCGTTAAACGCCTTTCTTCCATAGTAATGATCAATGCCAATCATTTTACAAAACTTCCCAAATCCAAAATGATCTTCACCGGCCCCCATAAAAAAGTTGGTATTATATCCCTTCTTTTTAAAAATATCTCCAATCGTTTCCATTTTGGTATTGGCATAAGTGGAATAGTAAAACGGCTCATCAATAAAGGGAGGTAATCCAGCTAAAATGGAAACAATACCCTGGTTGGAAGTGGCGCCGTTGGCAAACGCGTTCGGGTAATATGTACTACTGCTCATTAATGAATCAAAAAAAGGTGTAATTGCCCTGTATGGATTACCCGGCTGAAAATAATCGCGTGAAAAACTTTCAAGAATAAAAATAATTACATTTTTTTTGATCATCTTATTTGCTTCTCCCCCCATCACTCGATCTGTTGTTAATATTGCTGAAATCTGTTGGGGAGTGAAATAATCTTTCTTTTGCAGTTGATTTTGTGTTCTCACTATAGAATACAAAAAGTTATGAATGCTATTTTGGGCCAGGGGAAGGTTTGCGGGACTAACCTTTAACAAAGGAGTTGCGGGTATCAGCAGGCCATTATGCCATCCTCTCACCATAATAAAAAGAAAAGAAACGGTAAGCAGGCCAGAAACAAATTCTTGTTTGATATTAAGCTGATTTGTTATCAGAAATGTTTTAAAAAAGGATTTCAGCAAAAGCGCAAGCAGTATCGCAACTATCAAAAACAAAATAAAAAGCGGCCAATAAATACTTATTATACTACGTGCAGAACTTAGTGAGCCCGTAAAAACCGAAAGTAATCCTGTCGTACTTCTTTCTTTATTAAACTTAAAATAGCCAATATCAATAATGTTAAGCGCAAATCCCAGCGAGTTTATAACAATGGCCCACCAGTAAGCTATCTTCAAAAAAATAACGCGTTTTCTTCCTGGCTGCAATATTGCCCCCATCATTAAAAATATAACGATAAAATTGATAAGGATAATACTGGCGATATCTGTTTGGAAACTAAATATAAGTATATCCCAAAGATCACGCTTAACATTAAGTAAAGAAAACAGGGAACTGTTCCAAAAGAAGAAGATAACCTTTAACAAAAAATAGAAAGGCAAAAGTGCTGCAATAAAAACAAGGAATTTAAAAAAAATAAAAACATTTCGTACGCTTAACATAATTCTAAATTAATTAGCAAAGGTTTGTATGGCAATTTAAGCTGCAACCGGGAACAATGATTAGTTAATATGATAAAATCATTTTGGTACTTTTAATCTTAGAAATTTTACCTCTAAAAGATGGAAACTAACCCAACTTATTAATACAGTAATAGCAAAAGCCAGCAGTGCAATATAATAAGATGATGAAAAATACTTTGACATTACTATCCATACAGGCAAATGAAATACATATAACCCATAGGAATATTTTCCTAAAAATGTAAAGCAGCCCGCGCTCAATATTTTGTTTAAAAGCCCTGGTTTACTTAAAGCGGCAAACATAACCGAAAACCACAATAATGCATTTAAAGTATAACCAATTGTGCTTACCATACTTTCTGTAAAATGCCACCTTAGATTATAATAGAACATAAAAAAAACAATAAGCATCAGTACTGCCCAGCCTGTATATTTTATATAGCTATTCAAAAAATAAGTTTCCAAATTTGAATAGCACATATACAAAAAGGCGCCCAATGCAAATGTATCCATCCGGGAAAAGAATAATACATAGCGGTACAAGCCGGAAATATCCAACAATAAAAATGTGCTTATCCGAAAAATAAGAGCTGCTGCAATTAACCCCAGCAAAGTAAATATAAAAACCTGGGTTTTTGTATATAACCATTTAACAACAATTGGCCAAAGCAGGTAATACTGCATTTCACAGGATAGTGACCAGAAATGAACCAATGTAATATTTTTAGGCCATCCGTAAAAAGCATCAATAAAATTAACAGCAAATAACCAATACGCCCACTGATAGTAATTCAGTTCTGTGAAAGAATATGTTATTAATGAAGGCAGGGCAACAGGCATTACCCAAAAAAATAAAATCAATACCACATAATACAGGGGAATAATCCTTAAAATCCTTTTTTTATAGAACTGCCTGAAATAATCTTTATGCTTTAAAGACTCAATCAATTTTCCGGTAATTAAAAACCCCGAAAGCAAAAAAAACAGGTCAACGCCTACCCAGCCAAATGAAAAAAAGGGCAAGTAATGATATAAGATTACCAATATTATAGCCAATCCCCTGAATCCATCTAAAACTATCAAATGCCGGTCTAACTTTTGGAGCGACAACGGAAGCAACCTTTCATTCTGCATATATTATTTGTAGGTATAAACAAAAATCAATTAATTTTTTACTGTCGTAAACACCCAAATTAAAGATCAATTTAATACAGTTCTTCTTTAAGGATTTGATACTTTTTTTATCAGACAGTATCACTGGTTTCTTAAATCCGTGCCTGTTTTGGGTTCTTTAAGTTTAATGGCAAGTTGATTATAATGCGTATTCATTACAATCAGGCTATTGCCTTTGTTTATTTCGATTCCATAATAACAAAATGGTTATTTTGATACATAACTATAAAATCGGTGTAATCTGGAAAGGATAATTTACAGAAATCCGGATTTTTATTCAATGTTGTTTTAGACAAAAAAAGAAAAATCTTTGCTCTGTTACCCGAATATCGTATTGTGTTGAATTTCTGTTTCTCGGTATCAAAAACGGCCGGGTGCTTTATATCCATAGCGATATCTGCATTGCCCTCAAAAAAAAACAAAACAGGTTTATCATCAACATATAACGGAGCTTTTCTGTCAAGCTCGATTAATTTACTGTAGGTATCTTCATCCATCCGATCCTGTGTTTCAAAATTATCATAATTTCTATAAAAATAATTTACACTTGTGTAACGGTTCCCCGTCCATTTATTCTTTAAATAGATAAAAGCACCCAGGAAATAAGTTACAAAAAAGAAGATTAACAGCAAGGATGCACCTTTACCGAGCCGGTTTAGGATCATTGTTAAGAACGCCGGGATAAATAAAAAACCAAGAAGTTTGAAATGCCTTGTACTCTTATCAATATTGGTATCAAATGCATAAGCCACAATAAAAAAAACAGAAACTCCGGCGTAAAACGTAATCAGAATATATTTATAAGACACAGGATATTCATTACTGATGTAGAGCTTATAGATACATGTCAAAACCAGGAAAACCATTATTGAGAACATTACGGAAGCAAAAATAAATGCTGGAAATGAGGGATTTACTTCGGTTCCAAAAACCAGCTTCTGAAGTTTCAGTATGGCGCTTTGAACAGATAGGATACTTGACAACGGAGACGATAAAGGAATTAATAAATCTGAAAGTTCCATGTGAAAAGTATCGAGCAGGGTTGGCCTGATCCCCTTATCCAGATAAAAAATATAAATGCATCCCGCTCCTGCAATCAATGGGATAAATAGCTTAGGCGGCTTATTGTTTCTGCAAGATTCTTCCGTTATATAAACGCCAAACAAAAAGCGCTGCAAAGGCCATTCAAAAATTTTATAAACGATAGCTGCAGAACAGTATATAATAAGTGTAGTTTTTGCAGTGAAGCATAGCAAAAATAAAAGTAGTATCACCAGTAAATTGCTAAAAGTGTATTTCTCAAGTTTAAGAAGGTAATACAAGAACCACGGAAATACGCCAAAGGATAAAATTTCACCGCCCTGGTATATTATAAAAGAATTGTAGAAGGTATCGGATATGATTATAATCAAAAGAGATAAAACGATGGTAGCTGAAGGAAACTTAAAATATTTGTACAGCCTATAAAAACCAAAAAGTCCTGATAGGGAGAAAATAAAAGTAGTTAAGATGCTGGCAACTCCCAACCTCCACCCAAACAAATAATTCAACGTTCCCGGAAATATCCATTGACCCGGAGACCACCATGCTACAAAATGTTGTTGCATAGCCCCAACATTGCCTGGAGAAACATTCTGCAATACGTTGAAAGTTCCGGTTTGTACCGTACCCTTATATGCTAAAAATCCATAAATGCTGTCAATACTTATAACGTGCGGCGAGAAGCATAAATAAATGGATATGAACAGCAATAAAACAATTCCGGTTGCAGCATAAACCCATATCGCCTTATTACTCATTTTTATCTTCAAGCAGTTTTATTTCAATATTGGTTATCTTAACAAAATATCTCAACTAAATATGAAAAAAATTGGATTATTCTTAATTATTATTTTGACTGCTAACATTTTTCTACTCTTTTCCAATAATGAAAATAAAGGGTCCATTGAATTTGATTACAACTATATAAAGATAAATAAATATATGGGAATCCGGGTAAACCCCGATGCTTTCACATTTATAGGAGTTGCTATTAATCCCGGCTATTTATTTCAACCTGACTATCTCCGTCAGTCCAGACCGGCATATGCGCTAATAGGGTCAGTGGTTGGTTATTCCATATATTATGCTACCTATCCTCTGCATGCAGTTTTCAAAAGGCAAATGAAAAAAAGCCTGGACCGGCGTTAGATGGACTTAGAGGCATAGCAATCCTATCGGTAATTTTATTTCATAATTTTGAATACACAAATGCATTTTCTCTCGGATGGTTAGGTGTAGATCTTTTTTTTGATATCTCTGGTTTTTTGATAACCACCATTCTTCTGCAAACGATCAACAATCGGTATTATTTCAGGAATTTTTATATAAAACGGATATTAAGAATCTTCCCGCTTTTTTATGTAAGTCTAATTTTAATTCTTTACCTGTTGCCTCTTTTATGGAGCGAATATTCCGATAAAATTTTCTACTATAAGCACTACCAATTGTGGTTTTGGACCTTTCTTCAAAATTGGCTATTAGGACTCAACTTTCCGAATGAAAATACATCCCCCCTAATTCAACATTTCTGGTCTTTAGCAGTAGAAGAACAATTTTACCTGATATGGCCATTGTTAATATTTTGGATCAAAAATCCCAAAACCTTATGCCTGCTTATTATAACTCTATTGTTAGGGGTAAATATACTCAGGGCCTCATTGCTGCTTTTACATCTTAATACTATCCCATTTGGGACAATTTTTCCTTTTACCAGGATTGATGGTATTTGCTCAGGTAGTTTACTTGCACTCATTTTATATCTCAAACTTAAAATAAAAATCAAGCATTTTATAATAATAGCTTCAATCATTCTATCTCTGAATTTTCTATTTTACATTATCTACCCCCATTACATGCTGAATTTGATTTATTTTTCCTGCATTGGGTATACGAGTTTTTCATTACTTTTTTCTATAATAATCTATCTGTTATTAAATAAAAACAGCTATTTTATTAATATTTTTTTAGAGAACAGAATAATAAAACTCGTTGGAAAAGTATCATTCGGACTATATATCATCCACTATCCTGTTTATGTACTAATGGGCTACCGTTTACAAGAATGGGCAAGGCTAAGCGGGATGCCGAACCATTTAATACCGGCAATAACGTCTGTTATAACCACTATCATAGGAATAATATTAAGTATTTTTAGTTATTATTGTTTCGAAATACATTTTCTGAGGTTAAAGAAAAAATTTTCTTGATTCTTCATGCTGCTAATGCTTTTTCTTCATGTTTTCATTACCATTTCCTGCCTTTGGGCGGGATATTTATATTATCGGCTAATTAACGGAGCATCAAAATCAGGCAAACACTTTATAATACATGCCATCAACGGACTGATCATCTTAACCCTTTTAACGCAGTTAAGCGCACTATTCATTCCTATCGGTAACTTCTTTTCCCTATTGATACTCATGCCGCTTACGCTGTCGGCAGTTTATATGCGAAAAACCTTTGCAGGCTTATTAAGGAATCTTTTTTCTAATATTGCCCGTTTGCCGGTTGAAGGGAAGATTTGTGTCGCATGTCTATGGCTGATAATACTCATGCTTAATACCGGTCCCCTGATAATGGACGATACTGAAAGCTATCATATTCAAATGGTGCAATGGATAGAATCGTACGGATCGGTGCCGGGCATTGCCAACCTGCATGAAAGATATGGGTTCAACTCTTCCTGGTTTAGCAGTATTGCAGTTTTTCATTTTTCCTTCAGGGATCTTAATACTTTCACTGCATTAAATGGTGTGTTGTCATTATGGTTTTGCCTGTATTTTGCAGAAATGGGGTTTTATCGCTATAAAAAGGAGAATGCTTCGCTTTGTTTTGGTGCTTTGGTTACAATCCTCTTTTCTTTTGCCTCGTGGCCTGTAATAAGAGGAAATGCAGCAACTGCCAACTATGATTATATCACAATGCTTGTTATTATTGTATTATGCATAGAAACTTATTTATGTAAAGTCAACGACAAAGATTTCAGCTTACAAGCCGAATGGCTGATTTGGCCTGTTTATCTTTTTACGGTTCGAATCTTTAATTATCCCCTGCTGCTATTAAGTATTTTTGCAATAATTCACCTGCTGAAAAACAAAAAATGGTATGCTCTAGGCTGTCTTACGATTATCGCTCTTTTGCTAATACTTCCATTTATAGCCAGAAATATTATTGTTTCGGGATACCCTTTTTATCCTTCACCTTTCCTGGACTATTTTAATGTTGACTGGAAAACACCCCCGGAAGTATTGAAACATTTGCTACGATTCATTAAATACTACAATCGTGTCAGCAACGGGATTTTAGATATTGAAACAACAGCTTCACTAAATGGACTAAACTGGATACCTTTTTGGTTTAAATACATGTCGGCATACAACCAATTGATTTTTTTACCGGGAATTGCCGGTATTATAATATATGGTATATCCATTTGGAGGAACAATAATAAAAAACGACTTTCTTATTCCCGGATATTAACCCTCTCTTTAATCCTTTCCCTGATTTCATGGTTTTGCATAGCACCGGATCCAAGGTTTATTTATGGATTCCTGATTACCGGCATTTTTTTCCTGTTCAACTCCATCAACAGCTTATTGAATGCCCGCGCAATTAATAAAATGACCCATGCAGCAACAATTATACTTATGCTTTGTACAGTACCGTACATTGTATATAAACAGGTGGAAAATAAATCTTTTAAAAACTGGATAGTACCTGCCTCTTTACCCCGCCCTCCGGTAAAAGAGAAACAAATTGGAGAAATAATCGTTAGAATACCTGAAAAAATAAACGGAAACTGGAATCCCCGCTGCTATGGCACATCACTTCCTTGCCTGTATTTCATATACCCGGGTCTGGAACCCAGAGGCAAAACAATTCGTGAGGGTTTCCGGATTAATAAATTGAAGCAATGAGTATATTACATTTTAATAGTGCATTTTGAAAAAATTAAGTATCATAATTCCCTGCTTTAATGAGCAATCCTTTATTGAACAAATTATTGATAAAGTAAGGCACGTTTCATTGGACTTTTCAATGGAAAAAGAGATCATTGTAGTTGACGATGCTTCAACAGACGGAACGGTTCAGATTGTGAAAGCATACATACAAAAACATGAGTCAGTTAAATTAATCCTCCATACTAAAAACAAAGGCAAAGGCGCAGCGGTGCAAAGTGCTTTAATGGAAATAACAGGAGATATAGTAATCATTCAGGATGCGGACCTTGAATATGATCCCGCTGACTATAACAAAATGTTATCTCCCATATTTTCAGGACGCGCAGATGTGGTATATGGTTCAAGATTTATGGGCAGTGGCCCTCACCGCGTGCTTTTCTTCTGGCATACCATTGGCAACAAACTGCTCACTTTTTTTTCCAATGTTTTCACGGGAGTGAACCTCACTGACATGGAAACCGGTTATAAAATGTTTAAGACCGAAATAATAAAAAGCATTCAGATAACGGAAAAAAGGTTCGGGATTGAACCGGAGATCACCGCCAAAATATGCAGAATAAAAGATATTCGAATATATGAAGTGGGCGTTGCCTATTATGGCCGTAAATATAATGAAGGAAAAAAAATAAGTTGGCAGGATGGCTTCATCGCCATATGGTGTATATTAAAGTATAATTTATTGTGGCGGAAATGAATGCACAATTTCTATATGATAAAGACCCGCTGGGATCGAAAACATTAGAGACTATTGCCAAAGCCTCAAATTTCAACCAATGGATGTATTCGGAAATCAAACCTTTTCTAAAAGGAGAGATTTTAGAAATTGGCAGTGGAATCGGAAATATTTCACAATACGCAATTGCAGATGGCTTTAAGATCACCCTTTCCGATTTCAATGCCGGATATTATCAATGGTTGAAGGAAAAGTTTTTGAATTTTCCGGCCGTACAAAATATCGTACAAATAGATCTGCTGCATCCCGATTTTCAAAAAAAATATTCGTTCCTATATGAAAAATTTGATTCTGTTTTCCTGTTAAACGTTATAGAGCATATTGAAGATGATATTACCGCGGTAAAAAATTGTAAATTTTTAATGAAGCGAAACGGGCACCTGATCTTGCTGGCACCGGCCTATAAATGGCTCTACTGCAGATTCGACAGGGAACTGGGACATTACCGCAGGTACACACTCCATTCAATGGAACAAATCCTAAGATGCAACGGCTTGTATATTCACAGTGGGAACTATTTTAACGCAGCAGGGATACTAGGCTGGCTATTTTCTGGAAAGATGATGAGCAAAAGGATGATCGGCAATGATGAGATGTCGGTTTTTAACCACATTGTACCAATTGCAAGAATAATAGATAAGTTAACAGTAAAGAAAATCGGATTATCTGTAATTACAAAAAGCATAAAACAATAAGCCAGCCATGATCATAACCATAATTGCCTGGATATACATTACCGGCATTTGTTACGGCTGGGGTCACCTGCTTTTTAGATCTGCGGAGATGATCACTTCCGGCTATCGCCATAAAAATATCCCTTTTAGCATTGTTTGCTTTACAGGACTTGCCGCCATAGCGGGTATTGCCGGCGTGATTTCCTTATTTTTACCATTGGGAATATGGCAGCTACAGCTATTTTTTATACTGCCATGCATACCTGCTTTTTACACAATCGTAAAAAAAAGCACATCATTCAACCCATTCCTTTCCTTGCATCCACTCATTATAATACTATTGATTAGCAGCTTTATAATGGTGTTGATAATGAGCACCTGGACCATTAGCCACCCAGACAGTATGGAATATCATATCCAGGCTATACAATGGATTGAAAAATATAAAGCTATCCCCGGATTGGCACATCTAAATATACATTTAGGACTCCAGAACCTATGGTTTCCGGCTTGTGCTTTATTCAGTTTCCATTTTACCGGTATAGGACACTATTTTTTTTTAAATGCAGTAGTTGTTATCTGGTTCTTCAATTTCGTTCTTCTGCAAACAAACAACAGCCTGTATAAACGCAATGCTATCCAAAGCCTGCTCTGGCTCTCTTTGCTGGCTTTTAGTATGTGGAGCTACACGCAAACAAGACTTACAATTACTTCTGCCAGCCCGGATTTTATTGTCGTCCTTTATTTGTGGCTCATATTTTATTTACTGCAAAACACTATTCTGCTACAGCAGTCAGTTAAACCTGTACTTCTCATCATACTTAGCGGCTTTGTAATATGTATAAAACTATCGGCGCTCCCGGTAATAATTGTTGCCTTGTATGCAGCATGGAAACTAAAAAGCGCTAAAAAGATCCGCGCATTATATTTTACGGGCTGCATTGTTGTCTTAATATTTTGCTCACTTCCTGCCAGAAATATAATCACTACCGGCTACCCGCTATTTCCTTCCCCTTTTCCGGATATATCCAACCAGGACTGGAAATTGAAAAAAGCAGCAGTGATGCTCATAAAAGATTATATAACAACTTATGCCCGAACTGAATCCGGCTTTTCAAAAGATGAAATAAAAAATGCAATACAATTGACACCTGCGCAGTGGTTACCGGTATGGTGGAGCAACCGGTCAACAGCCGATAAAATTATCATGCTATTCTTCCTGGGTGCAATTGCTGTTTTGATTATGCAGCTAAAAAATATAATACGTGCATCTGAAGAATTAAAAATATTGCTGATAACAAATATTGCGGGACTCGTCTTCTGGTTTATACAGGCTCCTGATCCACGTTTTGGATTTGGATTCATTATTCCTTTTATGGGACTCGCTTACTCGCTTTTATTAAAAACCAATACAATGGCATTTTTTAATAATGGTCAGTGCAGAAGGTTAACCGGAATGGGACTGATCACAGGATGCATTATCCTTGTTACTTATATTGGTTACAGAGGCAAAAATTATTTCTCTGTAAAGCAAATTATACAGCCACTTGGAACAATAAAGTTACCTTATCATCAAATTTCTTATTCCGGAATAACATTAAACATCCCTGAAGAAGGCACAGCATGCGGCGATATTTCTGTGCCCTGCTGCGCCGAAAATCCTTCCCGGTATTTTATCCTGAGAGGTTCGGCAATTACCGATGGATTTAATTCAGTTTCTGCAGAAAAAGAATAGCAGAGGCTTTTACTACCGCATCAAGTACATTTTTCCATACCCTTTATTGAAGTATTGATCTGTATTATCTCCTTCGGATTTATACCTGTCCAAAGATTTTCCATTCAAATTGGTAATCACCCGGTATAAGTATACCCCATTTGCAAGTTTTTGACCGTATTGATCTGTCCCATCCCATTTGAAATCCGTAATATTTCTTCCAATTCTTATTGGGCCCAGCTCTTCTTTTGTAATTTCCCGAATAATTTTTCCGGTTATGGTTAAAACCTGGATACGTATATTCTGGGGAATATCACTGCCGGTTAATGTAAATACAAAGGCCGTAGAACTGGTAAAGGGATTAGGATAGTTAAACATGTTTGAGATCATTGGTTTATTAATGATCTTAAAGCTAACCGTATATTCCGTTTGCCCGGCTGTATTACCGCTTTTATCTCTGCCCGAAACAATCAGTTCATAATTTCCATCCTCAAGAAAACTGGGGTTGAAATCAATTGTAGCCGTATTATCTGTGCCACCCGATGTAAGAGATGAAGGCGTAAAACGGAGGGTATCATTATTAAATGAAAAAGCCCTTAACGTTCTATCCGGATAACTGACATGTACTTTTAACAGTGAGGTGTCATCTAAAGCCAGGAAGCGACTATCATCCTTTAATTTCATAAGAATATGCGGCTTAGCAGAAACAATATCATTATTAAGAATATGCACGCCGTCAAATGTAACGTCAAGTAAAGGATTAAGGTTATCGGGTCGGATATAAACGCTTTTATATAAAAAATTATTAAGCAAGTACTGTTCGGCCTGATCATTATCAGGATTAAAGTTCATTACTAATGTGTTTAAACCGGGATAGTCTTTGGTATTATCAATCACATACTCCACCTTCAACGTATCTCCGCTGCTAATGATTTTTCTTCTTGCGGTATCGAGTACGTGCTGAAGATTATTTTTATCAAGCAAACTGAGTTTAATTTTTAAACTGTCAAAAGCTACCGGGCTGATATTTTTAAAAGCAATTCCAAATTTTAATTTTTCACCTGCATCTATCGTATCTTTTGATTCAAAATAAATATTAGGAGCCACCGATCCTTCAGGTACCGGCACATAATTTAATCTCCAGTATTTTAACTGGTACGGAGTTGATTTTGTTGTGTCCACATTTTTCATCCTGAGTTGCAGGTATGGGTATTGTGAAGCATCAATAGCAGATAAATCAAAATCTTTATCCGTTTCATTAATACTATAAACTACATGCTCCGATTGATCCGGTTTTATAGCTACGACATCAATACCAACGTTATCAGATGAAGGATTCTCCAGTTTTATACCGTTCCAGTGCAGCGCTTTCCATTCTTTCGCCGGTCCCAGCTTTGGAGAAATAATATATCCAACCGAATCAGGAGAGGGACATTCTACACCCATTGATATTAAATCAAACTGGTTTTGGCTAAACTGTATTTTGGGAGCGAATTCAGCCTGGCTATTCTTTTTAAATACAAAACTGAATGCCCTTGGACGGTTAAATGAGTCGAGATTGGTAAACCCCTGATTAAAGAGCTTATGGTATAAAGAATTTCCACTCCCAAATAAAGTTGTATCTGCCTTCCATTGATCTGCATAGGTATTTCCAGCTACTGAAGCACTCGCGTTTGTCCGCACGATCACATAACTTCCATCCGGAATCGTGTCTAAAAAGTCCATTGCCTTTTTACGGGAATTACTGCTTGAAAGGAGGTATTGGAAATTATGAATCCGCCCTCCGCCACAGGTGGCTAAAAGGCTGTTGTATAAACCTGTTGCGCCGGAAAAGTTATTATCCCATGGCTTAAAGGTTAAAGGATCAATGATTTGAAATATCAATTCATCATAATTACATCCGGCTCCAAGTACATCCTGTCCATTAAGGGAATTAACGTAGGATGACTGGAATCCCGATGCCGTGGGATATACGCCGTTTCTTATAATTAACGAATTGGAGATCATATCAAACTTCCATTGCCGGTCATCTTTCAACTCTATCCCTTCGTCTTCGTTTTCAAGATATTGATAATAATGAGACTGGTTAAATCCTTCTGTACTGCCATCCAGATAGATAAATGAAGATTGGGTCCAGCTATATTCCTGACCTGCAGACGGTACTGCCGCAACCCTCCAATAATATACGGTACTGTCAGAAAAAGTTATCACTGGCTTAAACTCCAGCACCCCTCCTGTGCTGCTTTTTGAATCTGATTTTTTTACCGGAGAATCAAAAGATGTCGTTGTATCTATTTCCATTACATAATTCTTCATTGCAGCCAGTGGGTTAGCTGTTGAAGCATAAAACGAAATATTACTACTATTAACAATTGAAAACTTATAAGGATATATAGGAGTAGCTTCATCTTCTACAATGTAAAATATTTTAGAAACCGAATTATTGGATTCGGAGATTTCATCAATTTCATTGTCTGTATCCGCTGTTACAATAAGCTTATTTTCTCCCTTTTCCAGGGCAGGGTTAACGGGTACGACTAACCGTATGCTGTCATTAAAAAGCATACCCGGAATCCTTTTACGGGTTAATACCGTTACAGATCCATCGGGCAATTGGCGCTTTATCTCCAGCGTCAGAGAATCAGGAATAGCCTTTCCAATATTAAAGAACTTAACAGACAAAGTAAAATTCCGGTCGGCAACTGAAATGAGAGATGGAAGTTGAATAAATTGATCTTCTACCACATAATCCGGCTGAGATTGCGCATATAATTTTATAACAGGATCGCCATGTAACGTGATTTCTTCAGCATGCAGCCTGGCAAAAAAATCGGTTCCCCAAACACCCAATAGATAGCGAAAGGATTCTTCCAGCATTTCGCCAATTGGATGTCCGTATTCTTTTTTGGAAATAGCGCCGTATAAACCTGTTAAATAAGAATTAAGGTAACTTACGATACCAAAATGGGAACTTGCTATAAATCCTATTGCACCCCGCTCATTGGCCAATACAAATTTTTCTGAAAGCGTATTGGTTACATTAAGCCTGTTCTGGTCGAAACTAAAAATATCGCCCGCCAGACAACCATTTACAAAAAACATAGGATATTTACCCTGATTTTCATACGCACCGGGATCTTCAATATTAAAATCGATGTTAGTGGAAGATGAATGGCCAAAGTAATTAACTATTCCGAGACCTTCTTTAAACAAACCCCTCAAGCCTTCATTGCTCAGTTGAGAAGCAACAACAGATGTTTTGCTAAAGGTTTTGACATTGCCTCCATATAAAGTATCTGACAGTATATGCTTCAGCTGATTCATATAACCACCAATCTCAGCAGCCAGCGGTGCATTGCCGCCCCCAACGGCATGAACTGTATTCTTCATCCAGCCCCTTCCTGCCACTGTATGTGGAGCGTTGACAGCAATAGACTCATACTCTTTTACCTTATTCAGATATATCTCAATTTCAGCAGGGTTAACTACTGATAATCTCCCCACAGGAATACTGGAAATGGTTTCATTATCCCTTGCTACCAGTAAATTATCTGAATCGGGATGACCGAAGGAAGGCACCAGATTCAACCGCTCCAAAAGTGGATTACTTTGGTTAGCCCTCGCATCAATATAATTCACCCCTTTACCAATAAGAAAAACAGCCTGCGGCTTTGTTTGGAAAATATCCGATGCGTATTTTATAAAATTTTTTATTGCAAACGGGTGTCGTTTAATGCCAAAGGCAAACTGATCAGTTAACTGATCTATATCGTATACCTTTGCCATATAACTTCCACCGGCAGTTGAATTGCGGTATTGCGCATACGCTTCTACCGGGTTTCCATTGGGACCGTTATATAATAGCCGGTTGCTAATGATAAGGTAATTACCCCAATGATCCGGTTGCCCGTAATCAATAAAATTAAGGGGAGCCAACACATTAATCATAGTGATATTAGCTGCCAGCGCATTCATTAAAACCAGCTTTCTTTTCTGTACCGAAGGAGGCAGGGCAAATTTTATAACGCCTGCTTCAGCAATATCACCGGTATATCTTTTACGGTTGGAAAGGTCATAGAGTACTGGTGCAGCGCTTCCCCTGTTAAAGTTGGTAATCCTAAGAAAGTTTCCTGTACCTGTGGCCGGCAACTCAAATATAAAATTAGTACTGTTGCCAAAATTGAACTGCCGCGGGTAAGTGATCTCATACTTCGATACAACCATCCTGTCATTGGGGTTAGCGGAAGTATTGGTGATCCTTACCGCCGCAGTACCTGCGCCAATTAAACTCACCGGCAGGGTTACCTGCTGGCGCGTGTCATTAAAAACATTCATCACCACATCCACAAGCTGGGTGTTATTTACCTCAGCTCTGAAATTGCGGTTATATAACGCGTTGCCCGATGCGGCAATATAAAAGGTACCGTCCGGACCTCCCGCATACGGAAATAAATTATTAATAACAGGTTCATTTAACGGCGTGGCAGGCCGAATATCACCGCTGGTATACCCTTCTCCCTTGTCGTATGATGATGAATATACATACTCTCCTACCAGCCCCGCGTAACCCGGATTGATCCTGTTTTTAAAATACTTGCCGTAGGTATACATGAAGTAGGGTTCCGGAGCCAGTGTGTTACCTGCTACATTATTAACTTCATTAACCAACCTGAGATTACCACCTGAAGGATTAACCGTTAAAAAAAAAGAAGCCGTATCTGTTTCCAGGCTCCATTTATCTGATAACTGGTCATTGATATTACTGTATAATTTAGTATCGGGTTTGCCATCATTCATTTCTCCCCAAAATTCCAGGTACCCTGCCGCATCTAAAATGCCGGAAGCCACGGAAGTATATAATGGCACCTGCGTTCCATTACGCCACAACTGGAAATATTCCGCGGGTGTATTGTCTAACCCGGCAGCCTGTAAAGTAGATTTTGCAATCCGGTATAAGCCATCTTTTGCAACCGGAAATTTGTAATACGTTTTGCTATAGTCTATCCACTCATTGTTATACTGCCCTCTGGCCAAAAAGGAACTTAACGTAAATAGTATAAACAGTACCTGTTTCATCATACGTTATTTTGTTTTAACGTTTTTGGTCTTTTCCTTTTTCACTAAATCTAACCGTATAGAAAAGATATGCGTATATAAAGGGTTGGATTGATTGGCAAGGTTCGTAAAAGCATAATCTATGGCAATATGCTTTAGCTTAAAGCCGGCGCCCAAACCCGGCTGGTATATCCATACTTTCTTCTGATTAAGGGTGTCACCATCGGCCAGCGCCCGCTGAAAATTATAAATACCGCTTCGCACAAAAATCAGGTCTTTATACCCCAGCTCAATACCCAGCCTGGGATCAATACTTACCGGGTCGGCACTAATAATTACATTTCGTTTTCCATCAAAAGTGAGGTCTAAATTGGCTTCAGCAAGAAGATTGAAATTTTTACCTATCGCAAAATCATACGCTCCGCCCAGTACCAAGCGGGGAGCCGTAAGCTCTGTTGACTTTACCGGTATTTCATTATCTGTAAGATAGAGCACTTCTTTTTCCTCTTCCGTAAAACTAAAGCTCCAGGCATTAAACGTTGTAGTAACATCCCTGGCGGCAATACCCAGCTTCCAGCGTTTGGTTTGCATTTGCACACCGGCATCCAAACCAAAGCCCCAGGCCTTTGCAAATGTTCCTACATTACGGTGAATAACTTTGGCATTAACACCAAAGCTGAACAGCTTACTCCCTTTTTGTTTCAGACTTTGCGCGTAAGAAAAAAGAAAAGCATAATCGGCCGAAGAAAAGGAACGGATATTATTGTAGTTGATAGAACCATCGGGCTCCACAAGATATAACGTATTAGGAATATCATCTACCCCGAAACGCAGTAAGGATAACGCAATTGTCCTTTTTTTATCACTCAGGGGAATAGCTACACTGCCGTAATCGTATTTACCGATACCCGAAAAATATTCCGCATGCATAAAGTTAACAACAGGATTATCCTTTATGTGCACAAGACCTGCAGGGTTCCAATACCCCGCGTTGCCATCGCTAACTGAAGCTACCTGGGCGCCACCCATTCCAAGCCCTCTTGCCCCGGCGCCTATATTCAGGAACTCATTGGAATATTTACGAAACTGGGCATACGAATGAAGGCTACTACTTAACAGAACAATCAAAACTATTCTCAGAAGCACTTTTTTCATTCAACTTATTTACTGATAAGTAATTTCTGCTTATATACCGGCATTTTAAAACCGGTTAACAATACAAATATACACAGGAACATTTGCAGGGATAGGCATTAAAATACAAGCTTTTATAACGGATTTACACTCAAATTATTGCCTTTTGAAACGGACTTGGTAAACTAACATTATTTTTGCCCGAAACAACTTGAAAATGACGCTCATAGAAGAACTGAAATGGCGGGGTATGCTGCAGGATATGATGCCCGGAACGGAAGATCAGTTAAATAAAGAAATGACCACGGCATATATTGGCTTTGACCCTACCGCCGACAGCCTGCATATCGGGAGCCTGGTTCCCATATTGTTATTGGTACACCTGCAAAAAAAAGGTCATAAACCTATCGCGCTTGTCGGCGGCGCAACAGGTATGATCGGCGACCCCAGCGGTAAAAGTGAAGAACGTAACCTGCTGAGCGCCGAACAATTAAACATTAATGTGGTGGGGATCAGGAAGCAATTGGAGAAACACCTGAATTTTGATACTGCCCTGCCGAACAGCGCGGAACTGGTAAATAACTACGACTGGTTCAAAAATATTGGTTTTATTGAGTTTTTGAGAGATGCGGGAAAATATATAACGGTCAACTACATGATGGCCAAAGACAGTGTAAAAAAACGTATTGAAGGCGACACCGGCATCAGCTACACGGAATTTGCCTACCAACTCATGCAGGGATACGATTATTACTGGCTATACACCAATAAAAACTGCAAGCTCCAAATGGGTGGCAGTGATCAATGGGGTAATATTACTACGGGCTCGGAGCTTATACGACGTAAGGCTGGCGGCGAAACCTTCGCGTTTACCTGCCCCCTTATTACAAAAGCTGACGGCGGAAAGTTTGGTAAAACAGAAAAAGGAAACATATGGTTAAACGCGGAAAGAACTTCTCCTTACCAGTTCTATCAATTCTGGCTGAATGCTTCGGATGAAGATGCGGAAAAATGGATTAAAATTTTCACCTTTTTATCTCCGGCGGAAATCAATACCCTGCTTGCACAACATCATCAAAACCCGGCCGAACGGTTGTTACAAAAAACACTGGCCAAAGAAGTAACCATTTTCATTCATGGAGAAGAGCAGTACAGCAAAGCCGTTGAAACAACGGAAAAATTATTTGCACAGCAAAACGCGCCTGCTACAGCACTCACTGCCGAAGACCTTGAAAGTATGGAAGGCGTTGTAAAATTTGATTATTCCAAACAAAAAATAAACAGCGGTATTGACATTGTTTCCTTTCTGGCGGAAACAGGCGCTTTTTCAAGTAAAGGAGAAGCCAGAAAAATGGTTCAAAGTGGTGGGGTAAGCATCAATCGTAACAGAATAGATAATATTTCAAAGGAAATTAATACAGCCGATCTTTTACATGATAAATATGTATTAATCCAAAAAGGCAGAAAAAATTATTACTTGGTTAAAGCCAATTAAATATCCGGTAATGAAATTTGGTTTAGATGCAGCGAGTATTTACTTTTGCAGCCCTTAAACCTGCTTTTAAGGTAAGGATTGCCCGATAGTATAATGGTAGTACGACAGTTTTTGGTACTGTTTGTCTTGGTTCGAATCCAGGTCGGGCAACAAAAATTTAAAAAGCCTTGCAATATGTTCATTGTCAAGGCTTTTTTATGTTCGATTCAAAAAGCTAACTGAATGGTCTTACATTGTCATTTGCAGGAATGCACTCAATTACGGGTTCGGATACCAAAAGACTGTTAATGGCCTGGAAAAAGTAATACATACACCGGATCTGATTGAGAAGTTTTTATTTTGTAATATAGAACTCAGTATTGTACTCGGTTTCACCCAGGTAACCGTATTTGCCGAAAATAACGGTCTTGCTTTCTTCGTTATTATCATCACTGCGGCGGTTATTAAGCAATAATTTTTCACCTGCATATACCGCTTTAATGGTATATTTTCCAATGGGTACATCTTTCACCATAAAGATGCCGGCTACATCCTCTACCGGTCTTTCAAATGAAGTGGCTATGGTTCCATCAATTATACTGGTTTCTCCCGGAAAAGGGATAAATAATAGTTTGACTCACCAGGGATATTCATGCAACTTTCGGGAAATGCGCTTTCTGTTCCGGCATCCTATCAGACACGCTATCGTTGGGTAAGAGAACCTGGATTGCCAAAATATATTTGAAGTAGTACGCTACAACGAGCGCAGCAGGAATGCTGATGGATAGCCAGGTGGCCATATCCCTCGCAATTCCCGGTAAATCCTTATAGTAAAGCTGATAAGCGCCCAGTCCGACAATAATACCCGCTACTGCTGCAAGAAAATATCCGAGGATGCATTGCCATACCCATTTCGTTGGAAATTTAACTATTGGTTTTAATTGTATAGCATTGATAATGCCAATTGACAGGAACATGAACAATATATCGAAGGGAACGAACAGGGTATAATAGCCGAGCCAGAACACCCAGGGCGTAAAGAATAAAAACGGCCAGAGCCCGGCAGCGGTTTTCTGCTTCCCCGCCATTTGAAACGTTCTTTGCTGCGTTCTTACAAGTAAGAACATAAAAACAAACAGAGACAGGGTATGCGTAATAAATTGCGGGGTTGTTAACAATTTATCATGATCGCCGGTAAGCCCGTGCGCAATGAGCGGGTGCAAACAACCTAATGCACCGGAGTAAACAGCTACGTTGCCTGTTACCCATTTTTTTAAAAACTTTTTTTTAACTGATTCCATAAATTTGTTTTTGATACTGCAAAGTACCAGCGTTACACAAGTAGGGAAAAGGGTATTTTCTGCCTAAAATGATATATTTTACGCCATGGCTTTACAGGGAATGGTCATCCGCACTATTTTTCAAACGGCAAGTTCATTTGGAGCAGCTTTCGATATCCTTTGCCAGATGTCGGGCATCAGTCCCGAAGAAATGGGTGACTCTGAAAATATGGTTGAATGGGAGAAAGCAGCGCTTATTTGGGTGCCGCTCTTAAAGTTGTCGAACGATCCATTGATTGGCTTGCATGTAGGCATGGGCGTAGACAAACTGCTTCACGGAATGATTGGCTTTTTAATCCAAAGCAGCAAAGACATTGACCAAAGTATGCAGATGTTGTGCCGGTATGGCCACATGACATCGCCGATGGTTGAATACCGGTACACTGTTAATGATGTGGCGATTATAGAGATTGCACAAAATAAAATGTGGCTGATGAAATATCCGGAACCGGCAAGGCATGCCAATGATTTTTTATTTGCCGCAGTCATCAATACATGCCGCACCCTGTCGGGAAAACGCATTGTTCCGCTGCGAATTGAACTGACCTATCAAATGCGGGAAATTTCGGAGTACAGGAAATCCTTTGGCTGTGAAGTGCTTTTCAATAAGGATGCCAACCGCATTATTCTGAGTAAAGAAGCCATCGCAACTCCCCTGCTTACCAGCGATCAATCCATGTTTCAGCTATTCAGTTCCATTATGGCCGAAAAGCAGGTGTTACTGACCTCCCGCAGTACGGTAGAAAGTTTAAAGCAGGTATTATTCATGCAGTTTAAGGGAAGAATACCTACCATTGAAGAAGCAGCCGCTGCATTGAATATGACACCCCGCCATTTGCAACGCAGGCTGCAACTGGAGCAAACAACTTTCCGCGATATCGCAGGCGCCATAAGAAAAGAAATTGCTTTCCAGTTAATGCAAAACCCGGCCATAAAAATATCTGAGGTTTCGGATATTTTAGGTTACTCCGATCTGACTGCATTTAGAAAGGCTTTTAAATCCTGGACGAACTCAACTCCGAGAGCCGTAAGGAAAGAACAGATGTAAAAATATTTACCATTCGTCCGGATCAGACAGCCCATGTTTACTGGTCTTGGCGTTAGGGGTATTTATCAGTATTTCAATTCTTGCAGGTTTTCCACGGCAAATTGTAACGCACCATAAAAAATGCGCGGAGAAAACGCTACACAAGAAAATTGAAAAATCTATATATTCGACTTTAATAGTGTACAATATCGTAAAAAGCCGCCAGGTCTGGTATCCGGCGGCTTTTGAATAACATCTTACTAATGCAATTATTTATTTAGCGGTAAGAACAAAGGTGTTAACTATTACTTTTTCGTATCCGGTGATGATTTCATTGCCTGTTCCATCGTCCTCATATACCGGTTCTAAAGAGACTTCCTGCACCTTTAACCTGGTAGCGCTTAGCTCCAATATCTTGAAATAATGATTATTATTTGCCTCATCCTGCCCTGCGGCATAAGTCATAATAGCATCGGGCTCTTCCGGATGCCACTTCCAGTTTACAGATTGAGTGTAATTATCAGGGTATTGCTGCACAAAACTTCCCGCAGCCGAAATAATCATATGGAAATTGCCATTTATCTCATTTTCCTCATAAAAGGCGGCGCCATCTTCTTCAGAGGTCAGCTTCCATCTGTTCAGCAATGCTTTCTTATTTTCGCTTACCTCTATATTGGCCCTCTTCGCTGCTTTTACAGTCATCGGAATATCATGATAAGTGAACGAAAAACTTAAAGAATCGCCAAATACACGGATATTCGTCAAAGCTCCCAGCCCTTCCATGTTAAAAGTAATACTATCGGAAACAGAGATAGCATGAACCAGTCCGTAATAATAATTCAATGTTATGATGCATGTACTGTCGCTGAAAAACTCTACAGATGTTACTGCACCTATATCCAGATTTTCCTGGTTTTTAAAAGATGCATACGATGACTTTTCCTGCTTCCTGCCCATAAAAGGTACATCAACATCCCATCTTCCCTGTACCCGCTCAAACAGCGTTGGCGGAGGGGGCGGAGGAGGAGTGGACGCAGGATTGTCATCCTTTTTACAGGAAAAAAATAAAACCAGGGATAAAAATGCGGCCAGGTGCCAAAGCGTAAAATGGTTTCTCATCAGAATTAAGAGTTTAGTTAAAAATGAAGATATTAAAATGAAAATTTCACTGCTAAAACGAAACTTTTCCTGAAGAATTGCAGTATGGTTTTATTTTCGTTTATACAATACAGTTAGTAAGCACAAACACATAGCCGGCACTACTGGTAATTCCAGCATGGAGGTTTCCGGCTATTCTTTAACGTGAGTTTTGGATGCTACCGAACCCCAAAGAAACACAGGAGGAATATAGCGCATACAGGCAACACGTTACGACCCTTTTCCGGTGCGCTCTATGTTTATGCAGCAAGCGTTCAAAAAATACAAATCATAACTAACCGGTTTTCATAAATCAATAGCAAGGTTATGTATTATACTGCAATATTAACCCGGTCATCATTTGTTGAATGACATGATTGCCTATTATTAATTTATAGGGAAAAGGTACAATTGGGAAGATTTGCTACTTTGCGTTTTGAATGAAGTGTAAATTTACAGTGGTATGCTGCAAAAACAGTGTGCGAATAATTCGCTTATTTAGACACCTGGAATTTACCCGATTCAATGATTCTTCCATTCCTGTCGCGCAGTTGAAAAATGTATACGCCCCGTGTAAAATCGGAAAGATTTACCTGGTTGGTAAGGCTTATATTGGCAAGCTCAAAAACTTTCTTTCCCAAAAAATTATATATCACCAGGTTATATGATCTGTCATAATCTTTCTGAAAATCGAAATGGATGAAAGTAGTAGCAGGGTTAGGATAAAATTTTAAGATCTTTACGGCGGGCGCTGTAGCTGCAAGGAGATACTTTTCCTGGCCAAAGCCGGAAAAATGCAACATCACTCCCATTAAAAATATCAGCGTAAAGGTCTTCACTCTATAAAATTAGGATTTTATCTGTAAAAGATAACGCAAATTTTGTCTTTCAAAGTATGAAGGAGAAATTGAAAAATGGTAATTTGAATTAATGTGGAAATGCCTGCTCGACTGTATAGGCGGGTGAGAATGTGGAAATATGGAAATGAAATTTCATAAGTGCTGAAGCGACAGTCCTTAGCGTGCCTAATACGAAAACATGACAACAATCAGAACCGCGGACAGCGTAATACACCTTTGGTGCTGCCATTGGTGTTGAGGAAGCCGATATAACTCAGCGAAATTTCAAATCCTCCTCTTCCCTGACTTGATGTGCGAAGCTGGGATATATTCATATCATAGCTGAAGGCTACTGAAAAAGGATGATAGTCTAATTTTACTACCGGTATAATCGCGTCTTCCCACCGCAAATAGCCCCCTATATGTACAATATAGTCCGGCGCTTCCTCATCTCCTATTTTCCGGGAATACATTGCTCCCCCAATCAGTTCCTTAAAAGGTCCCTGCACGCTTATATCGGCGTTAATAGTAATGTAGGAAAGATCACCCATTGTAGTTCTTAAGCCGCCAGAAGCTACCCACCTGGGCAGGTGCTGCAGCTTTTGATAAAAAGAATTAGCGGGTTTATTAAAATGATGATATGCCAGCCCCACAAAAAAATTATTGTCTTTATTATCGCCTAATGAGGAATTGTAGCTCATGCCCACACCAGCATCAAAATAAGAGTAGTTAGACGCGAAGGTTTCCCCATCGGGCAGCGAGCCATTATAGCCAAAGCCGTCATACTGGTTGTTAGTAGTTACTTTTGAACGGTCTAAGCTCCGGGAAACCAATCCCCCTATAAAGCCAATGGAAACATACCTGTTTTTATCGGCGTTCATAGATTTATGATAATTCACCACGGGCAGCAAATGCGTAGTGTTAAGCGCTACCGAACCCGCCTTATCCCATAACACCTGCAAACCGGCAGTCATAAAATCATCTCCCCGGCCTATGGCAAACTTATACTCCCCGTTGAGCGATCCTGTTTGATAGGGCGTGGTTACACTCCCCCACTGATTGCGGTATACCAACTGCGCCCTTACATCGCCTTCAAATAAACCGGCAAGCGCGGGGTTACGCACCAGCGGCGCTTCATAAAATTGTGAAAAATGAAGATCCTGCGCTTTCGGGGCTACAGCCAGCAATATTAAAAACACTAAAAAGCACCACCTCACCGGCATGCCAAATAATGGGCAGTATGTGTTTTTTTTATAGAGCATTCATTTATCGTATTAAGGTTACATTTCCCTTTATGGGTACAATTTGCGCATTTTCGCAAATAAATTCTACCATATACACGTACACATCGGGAGGCACAGCCTGGTTACCTATTTTTCCATCCCATCCTTTAGTGGGATCGTTCGCTGAAAAGTTTCGCCTGTCGAAAACCAGTTGTCCCCAGCGGTTGTATATTTTCATAGATTGTACACTTGCCAGCCCCTTGCCCCGCGGGTAAAACACATCGTTCATCCCATCGCCGTTGGGCGAAAAGGTATTGGGCACAAAATAATTTTCCGTTTTGCAAACCACATCCACTATTATATCCGCGGCATTGGAGCAGGTATTGCTGTCCGTTACCTGTATATGATAAGTGGTAGTTAGTTTGGGTTTAGCCAAAGGCGCCGGGCAGTTGGTGCAGCTTAATCCGTCCGGGGGCGTCCAGCTATAGCGGCTGATGCCACTGCTATAGCTCACCGGTATCACTATTTCGCCCCCAACCGGTATAATTACATTTTTTGCTGTAATAACAGGCAGGGGCGCTACCGTTAAAGCATCTGTTGCCACATCTTTACAACCAAAATTATTGGCGGCGGTAAGGGTTACGTTATAATTTCCGGGAGCATCATAGCTAATGGTATTGTTTCTTTCGGTGGATGTTCTTCCATCACCAAAATTCCAGTTCCACAGGATAGCCGTATCGGGAGGTTGTGCAAGCGAACCATTGAAAGCAATGGCACGGCTTATACAGGTAATATCATCCACCGCTATTACAGGGCGGGGTGTACGATACACCCGCACCGTATCGGTAAATGTTTTTTGGCAGCCGCTCTGCGTGGTAGCGGTAAGTGAGACCGGGTATAAGTTGGCCTGCGGAAAAATATGGGCAGGAGGATTTTTATCAGTTGACGTTTGCCCATCACCAAAATCCCAAAGCTGTGAAACAATGGGGTCTCCACTCCTGCTTATGGAATAATTGGTAACAAATATGGTTCCCGAATCACAAAATTGCTTATTATCAACATTAAAAACAGGAATAGCGCCATTTACATTGATCACTTTTGGGCCGGGTACATTTACCCTGCAATCCTGCGAATCAACGAGTAACACAGTAGGCTGATAGGGATTCGGACTATTGTACAGATGATTCAATGTGGTTTGTCCTGATGAATCTATTTTACCATCACCAAAGGCAAACTGGAATTTGGTACCTGACGGTATAACGATATCAAATTCTATTGGTACCTCATTACAGATGGGAGAAGGAGGAACATTATAATTAATCTTAGTATTTCTAACGTCTGAAGGATTATACACATTCACCTGCCCAACAGCAGAATCCACGCATCCGCCATAACCGGTTACATAAAGCTTTATAACATAATTTCCGTACACATCATAAAAATGCTTCGGCTCCTGCAGTGTAGAGTTGGTGCTGTCACCAAAATCCCAGTAAAAGGATTCGTAATTTTCTGACCTGTTAAAAAATTTAGCTTCCAGCAACTGGCAGATAGAGGAAGTATCCCTGGCATCAAAAGCGGCTATGGGCGTTCTAACATCTATATAATCTGTTCTTGTTAAAGAATCACTGCAGCCCAAATTATCGGTAACCACTAATTTCACATTATACTTTCCCTCAGCGTATATATTAGATGGATTTTGCCCTGTTGCCGTTTTACCATCGCCAAAATCCCATGCATAAGTAAGCCCTGCACCCCGGGATGAATCATTAAATGTTAATGGCATGCCCGGACAGAACAATGTTTGCGCGGCGCCAAAATATGCTTTGGGGGCGGCCACTTTTATGGGGCTGGCAAGCGCAAAAGTATCTGTACAGCCATCCGCATCTTTTACAGTAAGCTTTACCCTATAGGTTCCGGTATCGGCATACTGATGGGTAAACGGCGGTGCAGAAAACGTTTGGGTTACATTATCGCCAAAATCCCATAACCATTCCGCAATGGAGGTTCCGGAAGTGGATTGATCCGTGAAGCTCACCGCATCACTTCCGCAGTTTGCCGTGGCAGATGAGGTGAATTGCGCCGTGGGACCTTTAATTTTTATATTTTCAACAGCGGTTGTAAAGCAACCATTTTTATCGGTGATCTTTAATTCCACCCGGTGATCTCCTGCCACACTAAAAAGCGTATCGAAAGATTGTTCATTACGAACTACCGCCCCATCAACCGACCATTGATAACCGCTCACCTTTGAAGTATCTTCTACTGATGTAAAAAGAAGATAACCATTTTTACATAATGGATCCGCAGGCAAAGTAAAATCAGCGTTCACAGAAGAAAGATCTACTTGCCTTGCATACACGGCGGTACAACTTCCGTTATGTACTGTAAGTTTAATATTGTAGCTGCCATTGCTACCATAGGAGTGCGCCGGCGGGTTTTTCTCTGCAGATGTTTCCCCATCTCCAAAATCCCAGGCATAAGAAAGCGGACTAAGCAAAGGATCAACAATGGAACTGTCGGTAAAAGTTACCAACAAACGGTTGGCACAATCTACTTCAAAATTAAAATTAGCCACCGGTGGATGCTTATGAAATAAATTAACTTTTGTTGTTGCCGGTCCCCTGCAGCCATTATTAAGCGGTATAAGCGTTACCGCTACTTTGCCGGTATCCCTGTACAAATGGCTGGGGTTTTGTTCTGCAGATGTTTCGCCATCTCCAAAATCCCAGAGCCACTCATTGGCGCCTGCGATGGTAGTTACCTCAAATTTTACCGTATCGGAAACACAGTCGCCAGCGCTATTATCAAAAGTAAAATCTGCTATTGGAGGTGGTGTTCCAACCCGCACCATGTGGGGAGTGGAGGTAACGGTGCAGCCATCAACAGTGGTAATCCTAACCGTCATCGGAAAAACACCCGTACTGCTATACGTGTAGGTAGGGTTTTGTAGTGTAGAAGTAGTTCCATCACCAAAATCCCACAGGTAGGAAGCTATAGCATCAACTGTTCTAACCTGTGCTGTGGGATTAACAGTGGTAAAATTTACACAGCCCGAATCAACAGCAGTGATAATTTTAACGGTTGTGGGTATAACCCGAACAAACCTGCTTTTGGTAATGGTATTGCCGCAACCATTGGCGGTAGCTACCGTAAGCGTAACATCATAAGACGCAATGCCGGTATACGTGTGGGTAGGATTTTGTACCGTAGCAGTAGTTCCATCACCAAAATCCCAGAGCCAGCTTATGGCGCCAGGTGTAATGTCTTGAAACTGCACGTCAAGTGGGGTGCCACAGCCTAAGTTATTGGTTGCAGTAAAATTAACCGGGGCCTTAGGCGTTATTTTAATGGTTTTACTTACAGAATCGCTGCAATGCGCGTAATTACTGATGAGCTTTACGGTATAGCTTCCCGCCGCTCCATAGGTTTTTACCGGGTTAAGTTCTGAAGATTGCGTGCCATCGCCAAAATCCCATAGTAAAGAGGCGCCGCCAGCCGCGGAAGTATTTTCAAAATTAACGGGTTCAACCAAACAACTGCTGTCGGGGCTGTTGAAGCCTGCCGCATAAGTAGCAACCGTAACCGTTTTTTGAACCGTATCCTTACAACCATAATTACTTTGAGCGATCAGTTGAACCGAATAACCACCATCCGTGGCAAAATTTACCACAGGATTGGCAGAATCTGCCGTACTGCCGTTTCCAAAATTCCATGCATAGGTAAGCCTGCCCGGCCCGCTGGACTCATTGGTGAAAGCTATGCCAAACGGCGGCTTACATTCCGCGGAAGGCGTATTTACAAAGTCGGCAACAATACCCGATACCATACGGATATACCTCCCCCTGCTCGTGCGCCGGGTGCAACCATTGCTGCTGGTTACGGTGAGCGCCACATTGTAATACCCGGTTTCGGTATAGGTATGCTGCGGGCTTTGCTGGCTTGATGTTGCCCCATCGCCAAAATCCCAGGACCAATCACTAATTGTTCCCACCGTAGTAGAAGCCGTTCCGGTAAACTGGATGGGTGCCGGTAAACAGGCCGTAGTAATATCAGCCAGTAAAGCAACGGAAGGTGAAGGGTATACCGTGATATATTCCGTTTTGGTTACCGCATTTGCACCACTTGCATTACGCACTACCAGGGTTACCGTATAGGTACCCGGCTGTGAATAAGTGGTAGTTGGGTTTTGAATATTCGATAGCAGGTTATTGCCCAAATCCCAATCCCAGTATTTAGGATCGCCGGTAGACAAATCTTTAAAATTTACGCGGAGTGGCGCGCAACCCGACAATACAGACCCTGAAAAATCCGCTACAGGAGTTTGCGCATTCGCGGTTAAAGCAAGCAACAATATGAATATGCTATTAAATATTCCTTTTTTCAAACCGCAATATATTTATACAGGGGGTCAGATTTTTAATCAGTAATACTACTTGCCCGCCGGCAAATTTGGCCAAAACTATCGTATTTTTTATATAGTTCAGGCCGGTGCGCAATAACTTTTCAGGGGTTGACGTCAAAGGACAGGATACCAACCAGATATACGCCGGATTATACCGTAAAGTTGGGTTACACAGGTAAGGTTAACTCTTTTTAATCAGTTTCAGATAGGCTGTACGACTGCTAGTAAAAGGTTTGGCTTCAACAAGTTTCGTGGTGTTGTTCGTAATTTTCCAGGTATCATTAAGTTTTGACAGTGGTTCTCCTGCCGCCGGAAAGTTTGAAAATATGGTGAGATCATTTACATTACCCTCCCATGCACCCACAACCAGTTCTGCGGTTGCTGCTTTTATGGCAAATACCTTACCATCTTCCTTGAATTGGAACTCGTAGCCACTGAAATCGGCGGTAATATCAGTATTTCCATCTGTAAACGCCTGCACAATCCACAGCCCGTTTGTCATAGCGCTGATAATGAACTTTTTACCAAGGTCTTCCTTCACTTTCTTGCAGTGAAGTCCGCTCAGTGAAAAAATAAGTAAAAACAATAAGCCATACCAAACACCTGTACTTTTCATGAAAACACGATTTAATCAAAAATGGTACACAGCCCTGTACTTACTGGTAAGATACTGTATAAAATACTTTAATTGCAACGGTTCACCGGTTATTTTATTGCACAACGCACTGCTGGTATACGCTCTTCCGTATTGATATACATGTGTTTGCAGCCATTGATGAATTGGGGTATAACGTCCCGCAGCAACCTGGCTTAATAAGCCCGGATCCTGCTTTTGCATGAAGGCAAAAAACTGTGCCGCGTAAAGGCTCCCCAAACTGTAGGTTGGAAAATAACCAAAGCTCCCGTGGCTCCAGTGAATATCCTGCAGGCAACCGTTTTTATCATCCGGTACATCAACGCCCAGTAAGGCTTTGTACGATTCGTTCCAGAACGAAGGAATGTCTTTTACATCCAGGCTTCCCTCCATCAGCTTTTTCTCTAAGCCATAGCGGATCATTACATGAAAATGATAGGTGAGCTCATCCGCTTCCGTGCGGATAAGGGAAGGTTTTACCTTATTTACGGCAGCAAATAATTGTTGCGGTCCGGCCTGGTTTAGCTGCGGGAAATATTGACGGATCAGGGGAATATTATATTCTATAAAAGATTTATTCCTGCCAATACAGTTTTCCCAGAGCCGGCTTTGCGATTCATGGATGCCCAAAGAACAATATTCGCCAAGTGGTAACCCGTATTGCTCCGCCGGTAATCCCTGTTCATACAGCGCATGGCCACCTTCGTGCAAACAGCTCCATGTCATTGAAGTAAAATCATTTTCATCAATACGGGTGGTAACGCGTACATCGCAGGCATTAAAACTGGTGGTAAACGGGTGTTCTGAAATATCCTGCCGGCCCGCTTCAAAATCGTATCCCATCCGCTTTAGCATATCCAGCCCAAAACGCCATTGCGCGTCCTTATCAAAATGCTGGCGCAAAAAGCCATCGTCCGGTTGCGGCCTTTGCATAACGGTTGAAAGCAGCTTCTGTAAAGGCTGCTGCAATTCATCGAATAAGGTATCCAGCCATGCAACCGTAGCGCCTTTTTCAAATTCATTCAACAGCGCATCATAAGGATGCTGCTCAAACCCCAATACCTGCGTTTCTTCTTTTTTAAGCCGGATAAGTTCACCAAGACTTTTTTCAAAAACACGGAAATCATTTTGTTTCCGCGCTTCTATCCATGCATGGTAGCTCCTGCTGGTAGATTCGGAAAGTTCACGTACAAATGCTGAAGTATACTTTTTGTTCTTCTTATAATCTTCCAGTGTTAATGTCACATTGCGTTGCTGCGTGTCAGTAAGTCCATCCGCCGCCGACAATTCATTTAGCAATATGCCTAACTTCTGATCCGCAAAAAGCTGGTGCGCTATTTCGCTGAGCGTGGCCATTTGCTGCCCCCGGAGTGATGCTCCTTTGGCAGGCAAATAGGTTTCCTGGTCCCATTGTAAAACAGCCAGCGCATATTTTACATCCGCTATTTTACGCATTTGAGCGGTGTACTGTTCATATAGTTGTTGAGATGTCATACAATTTTCAAATTTCATTATTTCACGCAAAGCCCGCAGCGAAGCAAAGACGCAGCGTTAAACTGTTATTGCCTCCACATTTCCGCATTCCTAAAACGTGTTAGGACTGCTATACACCGAAGCAGCCTCACCTCCTTCTCCTCTCCTTGCGGAGCAGAGCGGTACTTCGGTGCAATCCAAACATTCATTCTTCCATTGCCGGGTTAAAATATATCCTGACTATTTGATCCAACTTAATCCTAAATTCATTAGAATTTACCGTTTGTAGCTAATCTTTGGGATATACCCATTTCCACATTTCCACATTTATTACTTCACCACAAAAGTTTCCCACCCCTCATATTTTCCAAAATAATGCAATGCCAGCTCCCACAGGTATAAGCTTACTTTATCAATGCTGTTATAATCCACCTTATCCGTTCTTGAAATATGCAAACTGTAAGGCCGGTCTTTCACACCTATCTCTTTACCTGCATTTTCTACCGCAAAACCGCTGTCCTGTACCACCCCGGCAAACTTTTTCCTGTCGGCCGCTGTTTTAAAAAATAAAAAATGATCCACTTTACGGGGCGCGGTCAGTTGATCTCCCTTTGTTTGCAGGGCATCTACCATACGCCTGTTTTGTATACGTTCCATTTCTTTTTGGGTAGGATACAATACATTAAGGTAGTTGCTGAGATCATCATCGCGGTTTACCAGAACAGTCCAGGTATAGGTAGAAAAATGTTGTAAAACGGTTGCAACCCAATGTATACAATTTGATGTATCGTTGCTGTAAAAATAAAAATCTCTCTTTCCACCCTGGGTGTAACGCCCCGTATACTGCGCGTTTAAAGCACTGTTTAAACCATTCACCAGTCCGTTTTCTATACTGTCTAACGTTTTTATTTCATTTCGTACAGGCATTCCGTCAGGCTGCACCCGCTTCATATTAAGCTGCACAATAATTACATTCTTTTTTTCCTTAGCTTCAGGAGAAGTACCAAAGTCGAGGTCAACAACAACGGATACCGGTTTATGATTGATTTGCACCACATAAGCATCCCAGTTACCTTTATACTGCTGGGCTTTCATTTGTAACAGCGCAGTGCAGCTAAATACGAGCAGCAATATTTTTTTCATGATCATATGACAGTGAAGCCACTGAAAACAATTTAGCAGCAAAGTAATGGCTATTTTTATATTACTTTTTGAAGAGTTATGAAAATTAAGGACATCATTAACGTTTTGGAAAACACAGCGCCTCCCGCGCTGCAGGAACCATATGACAATGCCGGCTTAATTACCGGCAATGAACAGCAGCACTGTTCAGGGGTACTTTGTTCCTTAGATGCAACAGAAGCCGTAGTTGATGAAGCAATTAAACGCAAATGCAACCTGATCGTGGCGCATCACCCGGTTGTTTTTAAAGGACTGAAACGCATTACCGGCAAAACCTACGTAGAACGTACGATTATTAAAGCCATTAAAAATGATATTGCTATTTATGCCATTCACACCAACCTCGACAATATTATTACCGGTGTAAACGGAAGGATGGCCGACAGGCTGGGTCTTATTAACCGGACCATATTACTGCCAAAAGCATCCACCCTTAAAAAGCTATATACTTTTGTACCCATTGCACAGGCGGAAAACCTCCGAACCGCCTTATTTCATGCCGGGGCGGGTTATATTGGCAACTACAGCCAATGCAGCTTCAACAGTGAAGGAACAGGCACTTTTAAAGGAGAAGCGGGTACGCACCCTTTTGCCGGCGCTACGGGCGAGCTTCATTTTGAAAAGGAAGTAAAAATAGAAGTTATCTTTCCCGCATGGATAGAGCAAAAGCTGGTACAGGCGCTTAAAGCCGCCCATCCTTATGAAGAGGCTGCCTATGATGTGGTGCAGTTGGAAAACACCCACCGGCATACAGGAGCCGGGCTTACCGGATTGCTACCCCAACCTATGAAAGAAATGGATTTTTTGGCCTTTTTAAAAGAAATTTTTCAACTCCGGCTTGTACGCCATACCCGGCTTACCGGGAGAGCGATACAAAAAATAGCCCTCTGCGGAGGGGCAGGCAGCTTTTTGATTTCCAACGCATTACACGCTAACGTCGATATTTTCATAAGTGCTGATATTAAATATCATGAATTTTTTGATGCCGACAGCCGGATGGTAATAGCAGACATAGGTCATTTTGAGAGCGAGCAATATACGGTTGACTTATTGCATGATATTTTGCTGGAAAAATTTCCTACCTTTGCCGTCCTAAAAACAGCGGTAAATACCAACCCGGTATTTTATTACGCTTAATTCATAAATCGTATAGATCATATGGCCAACGTAAAAGAATTCTCCGTAGAAGAAAAACTTTCTTCACTCGTTTCTTTGCAAAAAGCAGATTCCAAATTAGATGAGATTAAAATACTGAAGGGAGAACTTCCTATGGAAGTGCATGACCTTGAAGATGAAATACACGGACTGCATGCCCGGCAAACGCGTGTAGAAGAAGAAATTAACGGCATCCAGGAATTTATTGAGCAAAAGAAAAACATCATTAAGGATGCGCAGGCGCTGGTAAAAAAGTACGAAAAGCAAAGTGAAAATGTAAAAAACAACCGCGAGTTTGAGGCCATTAACAAGGAAATGGAACTCCAGAACCTGGAGATCAAATTGGCCGAAAAGCATATTAAAGACGCTAACGAAGAAATTGGCGATAAGGCGCGTTTGTTAGAAAGCGCTAAAAAAGCCGTGGCCTCGAAAGAGGGTGTTTTAAAACACAAAAAAGGAGAACTTGAAAAAATAATAGGCGATACAGAAAAAGAAGAGAACGAATTTCACAAAATATCTGCTGAAGCCCGCGAAAAAGTGGAACCCCGCCTGCTGGCATCCTATGAAAGGATCCGTAACAGCTATCGTAACGGGCTGGCTATTGTGTCGGTTCACAGAGACGCATGTGGCGGCTGTTTTAATGCTATTCCGCCTCAAAGGCAAAGTGAGATACGCCAGCACAAAAAAATTATTGTGTGTGAGAATTGTGGTCGCATTCTCATTGATGAAGAACTTTACCATAGTACGGAAGTGCAATAAAGCAGTTGGGCGTAATTTTAGTGACCTCTCTCTCTATGCAAAATAATTCACTAAATAACAGCAACCCATGGATAGAGATTCCAATAGACGATTATGAACAACATATGTAACATAGTTCTGTTGGACAATTAAGTTTACTTAATTCATTGACAAAAAAGTACCTGACAAAAATTAAGCCTGCGATTTGTCTTTTTATAGGTATTGCCGGCGAAAACGGACTTGAACACATCGACAACGACATCTCAAAGAATGTAATTGGTATTGACATTAACCAGAAATACCTTGATGTTTGCTTTAAAAGGTATCACCACAAAGAGTTGCCACTCTACAACTTTTAGAATAGGATATCACAAAAAATACGAATCAGATCTGTAGTGCTGATTTTATTTGGCGGCATTGGTTTTGGAATATGCAGGCATCGACAAATGTTTAGAATTTTCTAAGAATAATATTTTGCCTGGTGGACATTTCATTGCTACAATACAGTCAAACAATAATTTGCAATCTGTTAGCCCAACGGGTATTGAAAGTGTGAAAAAGCCGGGCTAATTTTTAAGGTTATAGAACCAGAGACAATGTTGGCAAAAGTACAAGAAATAGGATTTACACTCTTAGACAGCGAAGAAAACCATCTTCCAAATGGAAAGACATTGTTAATATTTGACTTTAAAATTTGAATTTTATCCGGTTCTTGTGATTTGTTTCTTGGTTCTTTGTATTTCCTTCGGATTTTGGGTTTTTGGCTTCGGATTTAATTAATCCTTTCTTATTTCAACCCCAGCGCACTCAACCCCTGCTCAAAAACAATATCTACAGGTATTCCTCTTTGCTGTAATGCATCCAGATCAGATTGCAGATCGGCCTTAATAAGGCTTTTCTCTTTTTGCAGCGCTTCCACACCTGCTTTATCGCCATTTCCCTGTAATGTTAGGATCAGCGCTCCCAGGGCATTCATTGCCGTTCCAAACTTTTCATAGTTCACTTTATAACGTCCTTTACTTGTCTTTTCAAAAGCGCCTTTTTCCTGGAAGAAATTAAAATTGAGCATATTGGCCTTACCGTGAGCGCTGGCGGCGCCAAAACGCACAGAACGCAGTATACCTGCCATATAGGTGGTATAATAGCTTTCGATATCCCCTTCCAGTTCTCCTTTTTCTACCAGTTTTGTTACCATGTATAAACCCAGTATATCCGCTTTCGCTTCCTCAAGCCATGACTGCTGTTCCTGCAAAGCAGCCCTTACCGTTCCCTTGCCATTTACAGTTGTTTTAATGCCTAAGCCATGCGCCACTTCATGAAACATCACATTGGAGAAAAAAGCATCGAAGGTTATCCTGGATAATTGAGAGGCATCAATGAGTTGATCAGCAATAGGCATCAATATTTTATCGAATTTGGCCCGCATGGCATTTTTAAGCTGCGAGCGGCGGGTTCCTTTGGTTTGTTGTATGGTTTCATCGTTGGGCAGGTTAACGGCAATGGTTTTGGAGCCGGCATTACAATCGCCTGCATAATAAATTACATCGTATGCATTCAGCTCCGAGTCGGCGCCGGGCTTTTCCGATTTGTATTTCTTTTCTACCGGAAGCCCTTCCTGCAGTTCGGGCAACATGGCAACATACTTTGCCAGTCGCCTGCTCCATTCCTTATCTTTTACCAGCAGGTAAGCTTCAAAGGATGCACGGTAATTGAACAGCTTATCTTCGTAATTTTCAATAGGACCTATAATAAAATCAATACCATTTGTTTTCATATCCATCCAGGCCATATCGCTGGCGGTATATTTACTGGTAACAAGCGCTTCAGCGCGCAATTGCAAATATTTCTTTAAACCCGCATCTTCTGCAAGCGCTGCTGCCGCTTTCAGCAGCGAAGCTGCTTTTTCAAGCTGCGTTTTATATGCTTTGTGATAAGGCACTGAATACAGTTTGCCCGCAGCATCACGTTTAACAACAGAATACAATCCCTGTTTATCTTTTATATCGGTCTTTTCAAATTCTTCTTTGGTCATATCCTTAGGATAAAAATTAGCGCCCGGCGGTTTAACACCTGCCCCTGCAACAAACGCTGTATCATTCTTCAGCCTGTCCCACGGGCCATAATTGATGCTTATAAATTGCTTTGTTGCTTCATCAGCAGTGGCATTCAGCAAACTGTCCTTATTGCCGTAAGCCTGAAGCCAGAACAAGTCGTCCATAACACGGGCGGCTTCAATGAGCAACGGTAGCATTTCTTTTTCCCCGGCCGTAAGCTGACTTAGATTGGTTGTTAGCTTTACCTTTTCATAGGAGGCCAGCCTTTGCTGTATATAGTTCATAACAGAATCCTTTGCTTGTTCATTTGTTGCAGTGGCATTATTATTACCATTGCAGGATAATACTATACCTGCCGCGGCGCTTAATATGAGAAAGACGTATTGTTTCATGGTGATTTTATTTAAGAAGGTCAAATGTAGGAATTAAGATTGGACGGGAATGGTGAATAGTCAGTAGTCAATAAAACCTCGCCATTTCAAATCTCAAATCTTAATTACATTTGCACAAATAACTGTTATGGCAGATCAGCAACCCAACCAGCTCAACATAGAAATTTCTGAAGAAATTGCGGAAGGCGTATATGCCAACCTTGCTATTATTACGCACAGCCATGCCGAATTTGTGGTGGATTTTGTGAATGTGATGCCGGGCACCCCCAAAAGCAAAGTAAAATCAAGAATTATTCTTACGCCGCAGCATGCCAAACGCTTTATGAAAGCCCTGGTGGATAATGTAAAACGCTTTGAAACGGCCAACGGGCCTATACAGGATATTGAAGAAATACAAATACCCATGAATTTTGGGGGACCTACCGCACAGGCGTAGAGGTGAGTAGTAAGTAGTAAGTGGTAAGTGGTGGGTGTCAATCACAAAACAACCAATCAATTCCACAGCTACACCAGATTCTTATACACTTCCAACGCTTTTTCTAAGCAATCCATTGCTTTATGAATAGCATCTACATTCAGCACATAAGCCAATCGCACTTCCTGCTTACCAAGCCCGGCGGTTCCGTAAAAGCCGGTTGCCGGCGCCATCATTACCGTATGTTCTTTATAAGAAAAGGATTCTAATATCCATTGGCAAAAACGGTCGGAATCATCTACCGGAAGCTGGGCCATAGCATAAAAAGCCCCCCCGGGATTGGGACAAAATACGCCCGGGATTTTATTGAGCCGGCTAACCAGGGTATCTCTTCTTAACTGATATTCAGCTTTTGTGGCGCTAAAATAATCGTGTGGCAGGTCTAACGCGGCTTCACCGGCAATTTGCCCGAAAGAAGGCGGGCTAAGCCTGGCCTGCGCGAATTTCATACCCGTTTCCACTACCTGCTTATTTTTGGTAATTAAAGCACCAATTCTTGCGCCGCAGGAGCTATACCGTTTTGAAATGGTGTCGAGCAATATTACATTGTCATCTACACCCTCCAGTTGCATGGCGCTGAAATGTGTACCCGTATAACAAAATTCCCGGTATGCCTCATCAGAAAAAAGATACAAGTCATGCTTTTTAACTATGTTCTTCAGTGTTCCCAGCTCCTCTCTGCTATACAGGTACCCCGTTGGATTATTAGGGTTACAAATAAGAATGGCTTTTGTTTGGCTGGTTATTTTTTCTTCCAGGGCAGCAATGGGCGGCAGGGCAAATCCATCTTTAATATAAGAAGTTACCGGTACTACCTTTATACCCGCGGCAACAGCAAATCCATTATAGTTGGCATAAAAAGGTTCGGGAATAATTACTTCATCCCCCACATCAAGACAACTCATCATGGTAAATAAAATGGCTTCCGACCCGCCGGTAGTAATAAGGATCTGCGTATGATCAATATGAATGCCGCCATCCTTATAATAATTCACCAGCTTACGGCGGTAGCTTTCATTACCGGCGCTATGACTATATTCCAATATCTTAAAATCTGAATGACGAACCGCATCCAGCATAAGCTTGGGCGTTTCAATATCGGGCTGCCCGATATTGAGATGATATACCGTGATACCTCTTTGCTTAGCCGCTTCGGCATAAGGAACCAATTTCCGGATGGGCGATGCCGGCATCAACTGCCCACGGGTGCTGATGGATAACATGCAACAAAGATAGAGAACACATGAGAGCTAATAAAAATAAGAAGCGGTGTTTTTTAGCCGGTTATTCATTTAAATGATAGTATCCGGCTGATTTCGCTTTTGCCTTTTCAATTTTCACCTCTACCTTTGCGCCATGCAAATATTAGATGGCAAGCTGGTAGCACAGGCTGTAAAAAATGACTTAAAGCTAAAAGTAGACGCCCTCAAAGAAAAAGGGAAAAAAACACCTCATCTTGCGGCCGTTTTAGTGGGTAGTAACGGTGCCAGTGAAACCTATGTTGCTTCCAAAGTAAAAACCTGCGGGGAAATAGGATATCAATCCACGCTAATCCGCTTTGAAGCAGATGTTGCAGAGCATGTTTTGCTTCAAAAAATACAGGAACTGAACGCAGATGATAATATTGACGGAATACTGGTTCAGTTACCGCTGCCCAAACAAATTGCCGAAGAAAAGGTGATCAACACTATTGCTGCGGAAAAGGATGTGGATGGTTTTCACCCTGCCAACATGGGTAAAATGATACAGGGGCAACCTGCTTATATCCCGGCTACACCTTATGGCATCCTGTTGTTACTGGAACATTATAAAATTGAAACGAAGGGTAAACATGCAGTGGTAATAGGGCGAAGCAATATTGTAGGCCGCCCCATAAGTATTCTCCTCAGTCAAAATACGCCTACGGGAAACTGTACCGTAACACTCTGCCATTCGCATACCCGTAACCTGAAGGCCATTTGCCGGCAGGCGGATATTATTGTAGCAGCTTTAGGCAAACCGGAATTTCTTACCGCAGATATGGTGAAAGATGGAGCTATAGTAATTGACGTGGGCATAACGCGGGTAGAAGATCAAACCAAAAAGAAGGGATATGCCATTAAGGGAGATGTACACTTTGAAACTGTGGCTCCCAAATGCAGCTATATCACCCCCGTGCCCGGCGGAGTGGGCGCAATGACCATAGCGGCACTTATGCAGAATACTTACCTTGCCGCTACGCAAAAACAATAGTGGAAAGTTTATGGTTCGTGGTTTTGAAGTTTGTAAGACTGAAGTACTGTAAATTTTATATTAGATTTTGAAAGAAACAATACACATTTCTGCAACAACGCTTCCTGTTATGGAGTCATTTTATACACTCCAGGGAGAAGGCGCGCACCAGGGAAAAGCTGCCTGGTTTATTCGCCTTGGCGGATGCGATGTGGGCTGCGTTTGGTGCGATGTAAAGGAAAGCTGGGACGCAGACGCGCATCCGCAAAAATCAATTGATACTATTGTAAATACTGCGCTGCAGGCTATTCCGGTCAGTCATCAACTACCGGGTAACAATACAATTATTGCTGTAATTACAGGAGGGGAACCTCTGCTCTACGATCTTAAATTACTGACTACAGCTTTACAAACTGCCGGGTTTCGTACACATATTGAAACTTCGGGTAGCAGTAAAATGAGCGGTGTGTGGGACTGGGTATGTCTTTCTCCTAAAAAATTCAAAGCGCCACTGCCTGAAATAATTCCATTGGCCAATGAACTGAAAATAATCATCTATAATAAATCAGATTTTGCCTGGGGTGAAAAGTTCGCGGCGCAGGCAAATAAAGATTGTAAACTATACCTTCAGCCCGAATGGAGCAAAGCCGCTGCCGTTACGCCAATGATCATTGATTATATTAAGGCAAATCCTCAATGGCAACTGAGCCTGCAGGTACATAAGTATATTAACATTCCGTAAAAAGATTTGAAACAGGAGGGATTTGGAGTTTATCGTTTGTAGTTGCATTTCCCTTCGAATTTCTGGTTTCCAGCTTCGGATTTGATATTTGAATTTTATTTGGTTCTTGTCCTTGTCATTTGGAATTCCTGTTATTTCCTTCCATTTCCTTTTTCAAAATATCTTTCATAATCATCGTAGCATGTACTCTTGAATTTTCAATAAACCAGCTATGCGTATCCATGCCACCACATACTACACCGGCCAGGTAAATATTTTGTTTATTGGTTTCCATGGTTTCAGGGTTATAGTCGGGACGTAGTTTTTCATCATCCGATAAATGAATTCCTGTTTTGCGCAGAAAATCAAACTGGGGCTGGTAACCCGTAGTAGCAATTACATAATCGTTGGGTATAGTAATTATTCCGTCCGGAGTTTGTATAGCTACCCTGTCTTCATCAATAGCGGCTAAAGTGGAATTAAAAAAAGCTTTGATACTTCCTTCGGCAATACGATTTTCTATATCCGGCTTCACCCAATATTTCACCCGCCGGCCTATTTCGCTGCCCCTGATCACCATGGTTACTTCGGCGCCCTTGCGGAAGGTTTCCAGCGCCGCATCAACAGCAGAGTTATTGGCGCCAACCACTACCACTTTCTGCATGGCATAAAAATGCGGCTCTTTGTAATAGTGCGTTACTTTGGGCAAGTCTTCACCCGGTATGTTCATTAACACCGGCTTATCATAAAAGCCGGTGGCCAGCACAATGTATTTGGTATGGTAGGTTGTTTTTGTGGTAATTACCTCATAGTTACCATCCCTGCTGTTAACAGATTGCACTTCTTCCTGCAGGTGTATATTCAGGCGGTTGGAAAGCGTTGCACGGCGATAATATTCCAGCGCTTCATTCCGGGTAGGCTTAACCGATATGGATACAAAAGGGATCCCTCCTATTTCCAACCGCTCTGAAGTGGAAAAGAAAGTCATATTATACGGATAATTATACAGGGAATTAACCAAACAACCTTTTTCCAGGATGCAATACTGTAAGCCGGCTTTTTGGGCTTCCAGCGCACAGGCAAGTCCTATAGGACCGCCACCAACTATAATGATATCTAACATGCAGATGAAAAGATTTTATAAACACTAAAAGGCAGGTAAACGATAAGCAAAGGTATGGACTGATTATGAGATTGGCTTTCCCGAAGATGTGCAACAAGCCCAAAAACACGCTATCCATGCTTCCCTTCGCTTATGCAGATCAACGCAAAAACAGCGTAATTGATAATATCATAATAGTTGGCATCAATGCCTTCGCTGATCAGGGTTTGTCCCTTGTTGGCCAAAATTTGTTTGATGCGCAGCAGTTTGGATAAAATAAGATCGGTAAAGCTTTCCTGGCTCATCTCCCGCCACGCTTCCCCGTAATCGTGGTTTTTATTTTCCATCAATGCCTTTGCATTACCCATTACCCTGTCGTATAAATGCTGTACGGTATGCACATCCAGCTCTTCCGCCTCTTCTGCTTTGAGCTCCATTTGCATAAGCCCTACTACCCCGTAATTCAGGATACCCTTAAATTCCGATGTTATATCATCATCAATTTTCTGCGATCCGGTTTCCTGTATGGTGCGGATACGTTTTGCCTTAATATAGATCTGGTCAACAATGGAAATGGTTCTTAAAACCCGCCACGAAGTACCATAATCCGTGGTTTTCTTTAAAAAAATATCCCTGCATTGTTTTACTGCGGTATCATACTGCTGAGTAGTAGTCATTATATAGCTGCTCATTTAATATGGGATAAACTATTTTTGTTCTTTAACTGAAGTTTCAAAAATAAGCCGAAAACAAATAATGTACACTTTAAACTGCAACGGGCGTTTGCTGGTGATGGATCAGCCCTGGATTATGGGTATCATTAACGCCACACCCGATTCTTTTTATAAAGAAAGCCGTAAGCAACACGTTGATGAGATTGCGCAGCTTGCCGGCAAAATGATAAAGGAAGGCGCCGCTATTATAGATATTGGCGGACAAAGCACCCGGCCCGGCAGTGAAAGCATAAGCGTGCAGGAGGAAACAGACAGAACAGCTCCCGCCATTGAACGCATTATACAGCATTTCCCGGATGCCATCATTTCGATAGATACTTATTCTTCCCGGGTAGCCAAAAACGCAGTGCAGGCGGGCGCTTCTATAATAAACGATATTAGCGGCGGCGATATGGACGAAGCTATGCTTCCCGCGGTTGCGGCGCTACACACGCCCTATATTTGTATGCATATGCAGGGAACGCCCCGTACCATGCAAAAAAATCCCCAGTATGAAAATGTTTCTACAACTGTACTTGATTATCTCGCCGGAAAAGTTGATCAATGCAGGAAAGCGGGCATTGATGATATTATTATTGACCCGGGGTTCGGCTTTGGAAAAACCATAGCACATAATTTTGCGCTGCTCAAATCCCTGCCTGCCCTGCAGATCATTAAACGGCCTTTAATGGTTGGACTTTCACGCAAATCAACCATCTATAAAACATTACACACAACGGCTGAAAACGCTTTAAACGGCACTACGGTTTTACATACCATTGCCCTGATGAATGGCGCCCATATATTGCGGGTGCATGATGTAAAGGCGGCTAAGGAGGCCATTGATCTGTTTATGGCTTACAAAAAGGCGTAGGAACAAGACAATTAGTTTTCACATCTCATGTGTTGCCAAAAGAAATGTTCCGGGGGTGACCACACTAACAACCGAATGTTTATAAAACTTTAGCTTCCTGAGGCCTGTATTTAATGAGAAAATAAGTAATGTTGGTAAAAGACATCGAAGAGGTCTACATGCTGTACCCCGGCTTTGAGCATCTGTTTAAAACGCTTTCCGAATCCGTTGCTAACCCTTCCCGGTTTAACAGAACATCCAAAAAAATATTAGTATCAATGAAAACAATCATTAACCGGTTTTAAGCTTTTCTTCCCTGATCATTCCTAATATAGTTTTATAATCCAATGCACGTAGTTCCTGAATGGGAGAGGAAGGTTTGAGTAAGGTGCCCAAACCATGTTCATCAATACCAATTTTTTCTTTCTCCGAGGCTGAACGCACAAATTCCCTTATAAGGCCTGAAACAGTCATTTTTCTTTTCCGGGCCAGTGCTTTAATAGACCGCTCCGTAAAAGCATCCATACTCATTGTAATTTTAACAGCCTATTATGTAAATCGTTTTCAGTTTACGTATTTATTTTTTATTCTCTGTTTTTTACCATCAATATATTTTAAATACAAAACGGACAGGCTACGGGGGTAACCTGTCCGTTTGAACATTATTTAGTGAGTAGTCAGTGGTGAGTAGTCAGTAGTCAGGTGAGAGTTAGTGCATACAGCACTCCATCATCTACCCCCTATGTTTACTCATCAATACCACCCCATTTTTTCTTTTGCCTTTCCTTTTTCACTACTTTTTAGGAGGCACAGCAGGCCGTACAGGTAACTGCTGGGGCGGAGCCGGCGCGTCTTTTACATCCAACACCTCTATCTCAAACATGAGGTTGGTATTGGGCTTTATTTTGCCGGAACCCTGTGAGCCATAACCCAGCACTGAAGGAATGAATAGCCTGCCCTTCGCTCCTTTTCCAAGCAGCCTCAGTCCATCATCAAACCCTTTTATGGAACCGCCGGTACCCAATGTAAACGTATAGGGCTCGGTATGATGAAAAGAAGAATCCACATTGCTGTCGAAGGCGGCGCCATCGAGGAATTTGCCGGTATATTTAACGGATACAGACTGACCGTCTTTACCCGGCTCTCCGCCAGCCTGCTGAATTTCAACATAAGTGCCTTCTTCCGTTTTGGTAGCTTTTATATTGTTGGCGGCAATATAATCCTGTAAAATTTTATCATCTTTTGTTTTCTGCGCAATGGCATGAATAGAATCCTGTTCACGGAACTTCTGCACTTCTCCGGCAAAATCTGCCTGTGCACTATCCGCTTTCAAAATATCTAATATTTTAAAAGTAGTTAACAGGTATTCTCCCTTTTTAAATTCAGGGGGCATTGCAGTCATTCCGCCTTTAAACACGCTATCGGTAAGAATGCGGGTAATAATACTGTCTCCTTTTCTTACTTCTTTAAATATGCCATAATACTCGGGCGGCAATTGCGTACTGTCTATAGGCTGGTATTGCGGAGGCTGACTGTAGGTATCCTTCATTGTAGAGTCCTTGTATTTTTGCGCAAAATGAAATTTCATTACTTCGCCATAAGCAATGGGGGACCCTTTGCCGTTGCTTATAATTTTATATTCCATTCCGCTTGCTGTTTTTTTATACGGTCCGCTTCCGCTGCTGCAGGAACTCAAACCAAAAGCTACTGCCACTATGGATCCTATCCATGTTATTTTTTTCATACTTTGTGATTATTGTAATTGTGATGCGTTTTCTTTTATTGCTTTTTTAAATAATTGCACTGTAGTTTGAAGCGAATCGGCGCTTCTGCCGCCGGAAGCATTAAAGTGACCACCTCCGTTAAAATACTTTCGCGCAAAGGTATTTACATCAATATCGCCCTTGCTCCTGAACGACCATTTTCTTTCTTCATCCCTGTCTATAACTAATCCTGCCAGCCTGATACCCTGTATGGTTAATGGATAATTCACCAGTCCTTCCGTATCTCCTGTTCTTACATTAAACTTAATAAGATCACTTTTTGGTATAGCAATGAGCGCCGCATTATACTCGTAAAATATTTCCATCCGGTGCAATAATACATGCCCTATAAATCTTAACCTGTCTTCCAGGAAATTGTCGTACAGGTGTTCGTGAATGATGGAATGCTTTAATCCTTTACGTTTTAAATCAGCTACCATTTCATGCACGCTGGAAGTAGTAGCGGGGAAACGAAAAGAACCTGTATCCCCGATTATACCGGCATACAGGCAGTCGGCAATATCTTCATTAATTAATCTATCATTGCCCGAAGCTTTAATAAAGTCATATACCATCTCCGAAGTAGAGCTTTTTGATGTGAGGCTAATGCCATAATCAAAGGCCTGCGTTTCCGGCTGTTCGTGATGGTCAATCAAAATTTTAACGCATTTCAGTTCCGCAAGCTTTGCTGCCATGTTTTTTGTACGGGACAATGCATTAAAGTCAAGACAAAACACCCATTCTGCCACTTCTAAAGCGGCAATGCCCTTTTCCCTGGCAGCTTCAAAATCAATCACTTTTTTTGAACCGGGCATCCATTTCAAAAAATCGGGCCAATTGGTAGGCGAAATAACCGTAACCTCATGCCCCAACCGGGACAATACCCCGGCAAGCGCTAAAGAGGAGCCCATAGCATCCGGGTCAGGCTTCTGATGCATGGTAACAACTACTTTGCGCGGCGTATGTAATAATGGATAAATCTCCTGGATGGGTTTCATACAAAGCCGCAAAAATGAATTATAATATGCATTCAGTCAAATCTTTTTTGGGCTAAACCATTACCTTTGCTGCCCAAAAGAAAAAATATGAGCAATATTACGTTTACGATGATCAAGCCGGATGCCTTTGCAAACGGACACACAGGAGCTATTTTGGACAAAATCATTAAAGCCGGTTTTCGCATTGTGGCTTTAAAGCTTACATCCCTTTCCGGTGAAAAAGCCGGGGAATTTTATGCCATTCATAAGGAACGTCCATTTTATGGTGAGCTGGTTGCCTTTATGAGCAGCGGTCCGCTCGTTGCCGCTATTCTTGAAAAAGATAATGCTGTAGAAGATTTCCGTAAGCTAATTGGCGCAACTGATCCTGCCAAGGCTGATGCCGGCACTATCCGCCGGCTTTTTGCCGAAAATGTAGGCAGAAACGCCATTCACGGAAGCGATAGCAATGAAAATGCGCAAATAGAGGGTAGCTTTTTCTTTAGTAGTCTTGAAAAATACTAAGTGTAACAACTTACCGGCTGGTTTTATTTGCTAAATAATTAAAAAATATTCCCTCCTTTGAGGAGTTTGGCATAATCTTAGATATATCAATTACATCTTTCTCAAGGGTTTAGGGTTGAAACTAAAGGGGGCTCATTTCCATGAGCCTCAATTTTTTTATACCTGATCCAACCAGTTTATTTTTTATAAGCCTTCCACCACTGCCCCGCTCCCGTACATCTGACTTTTATACTGCAATGAAGGAGAAGAAAGAAATCCGCCTATACCTAACGCTTCCCATTTTTTGTCAACAGCTTCTATAGTAGCATCGTCTGCAACAATAATATTGGGCCAATCCCGGTCAAAACCATCCCACTCTTTGGTTTTTCGTGTACCATCAAGTCCTAAACAGGCAACCTTTTTTCCAGGCTGACCGGCAGCGGCCTGCTCAAAAAGTATATGATCTCTTTTGGGATCCAGGTTATTGCAAAACCGCCATAGCGCTACCGGCAAATTACCCGGATCAACACTGTATTCTACATATAAGATCATCTTAATGTTTTCTATACCGGGTATGGTGGTGCAAATCTGCTTGTGCAGCTCTTTTATGTGCGCTGCTTTATTTTTTTTAACCGCAATAATCAGGCAGGGGATATCCAGCCCCGGTAAATCCATATTTACGCCTGTTATTTCAGGAAAGTTATCAAGAAAATTGTTTTGCTGAAGTTTTTGCGCAGACAATTGCAATTGGTATTGTTCATTCGTTTCCTCCTCAAATTTGCGGGTACCATCTATACACATTTTTCCTCCAAAACCCATTTTGCTGCAACTATGATCCAGCACATCCATAGGACCTGTAGCAAAAAAAACATCTGAGGACACATTCAGGTTTTTGAATACCTGCTGTGCCAGGCGCCTGTAATCCTGTATGTTAACAAGCTCATCGGCTATCACCAATATTTTATTGAACATCATTTGTCCTGCACCCCACATGGCATACATTACTTTTTGTCCCTGCCCTGCAAACTCCTTTTTGATTTTGGCAATAACGAGGTTGTGAAAAACGCCTTCTACCGGCATTTCCATATCTATGATCTCGGGCACCATGGTCATTTTAATGGGCGCCAGGAAAATTCTTTCGGTGGCCTTACCCAGCCACGCGTCTTCCTGGGGCGGTATGCCTACTATAGTAGCGGGGTATACCGGATTTTTTTTATGGGTGATGCAGGTAACATGAAAACGGGGATACCAGTCGGGAAGCGAATAATAGCCCGTATGATCGCCAAAGGGGCCTTCCCATATTAATTCATCGTTGGGATCAACATAACCTTCAATTATAAAATCCGCATCGGCAGGCACTTCCAGTTCGGGTTGGGTAATACACTTTACCAGCTCCACTTTTTTCTTCCTTAAAAAACCCGCCAGCATATATTCATCTACATTTTCAGGCAGCGGAGCGGTAGCAGAATAAGCATATACCGGGTCTCCGCCCAGGGCAACGGCAACGGGCATACGTTTTCCGGCTTCCCTGTAGCCATTGTAATGCCTTGCCGACACTTTATGCTTATGCCAGTGCATACCGGTAAGGGTTGGACCAAAAACCTGCATACGGTACATGCCAACATTGCGGATGCCTGTTTGTAAATCTTTGGTATGAATAACGGGTAATGTAACAAATGGGCCGCCATCTTCAGGCCAACAGGTAATAACGGGCAATTTTCCAAGGTCGGGGTTTTGCATTACTACTTCCTGGCAGGCACCCCTCCCGCTTTTTACCCTGGGCATCCAGGATGCAAACTGGCTGAGCTTGGGCAGCAGGTTGAGTTTATCTATTATACTTTCTTTGGGTTTGGTAAGCAGCTTAAAAAGATTTTCAATTTCCTTAGCAATATCATCAAGGCGGTTTACCCCCAGGGCCATGCACATCCTTTTTTCACTGCCGTACGCATTCATCAGCACCGGGAAATCATAACCCGTATTTTCAAACAGCAAAGCTTTACCGCCATCCCCGCTTTTACTGACGCGGTCTGTAATTTCCGCCATTTCCAGCTTTGGATCTACATACGCATTTATTCTTAACAGTTCCCCCGCCTTTTCTAATGCATCAATAAATTCCTGCTGATTTTTATACGCCATGTTGCTGATTATTTTCCTTCAAAGATAGCGTATGTACAGGCATCCCCGGTTTATTCAGCAACTTCAAATTAATCCTAAAAAAAATCCCACCGGGAACAGCGGGATCTAAAACCAAAACAAGAGAAACTAAACATTTAATGATTTGAGATTTCAAATTTCAAATCCCATTAATTCGCCTGCCCAGCCCTGTTGATCTCATCCGATACACCTGTTGCTCTTTTGCGGGATGGCGCGATGGTATTTTTTCCAAAACGCCAGGTAAAGCTTGCCGTAACCTGGCGGGTATCCCAGCGGTTTTTTACAGTTACATCCACATCGCCGTACTTCATGTAGCCGCCAAACTTTTGCCAGCCGAAAGGATCGCGGATATTGAGGCGCAATGTTGACTTCCCTTCCATAATGTTTTTTTGCAGGCCTATGCTCATCTGGTACATTTCGTTCATCACCAGTAAACCATTGAGTCCTTCAGACCGGTAAAAACCACTCAACTCCGCCGAAAATCCCCTGGCAAAAGTGAAGCTATGGGTAAGGTTTACCATATATGCTGTATTAGAGGCATCAATAGGCGACCCGTTATATATTCCTTTGTACTGATTGTTATACAGGTTTAAAAATATACTGGTATTAAACCACGGCGTCCATTTAAAGGGTGCGGTAACAGCCAGCCCGATATTGCGGAATTCAGATACATTTTCTGTAGTTTGAAATGTTGTCTTCTCATCCGTATTTTGCCGTAATATCTGTGATATCACATCCGTTGTTTTGCTGTAATTAAGCGTAGTGATGAATTTCCCTCTAAAAGAATGACTTAGCTCCATATTATGGCTAAACTGCGGCAGCAGGTAGGGATTGCCTTTTTGATAAGTTAAGGAATCAAGAAAATAAATGAAAGGATTCAAATCCTGGTAATTCGGCCGGTTTACCCTGCGGCTATACGACAGGGTTAGCTGATTGTTTTTATTGATCGCGTAGCTTACGAATGCCGTTGGAAATAAATTGGTATAATGTCTTTTAAAGGCGGAATCATTCGTTACCTGGTACCCTTTTGTATTGGTATTTTCTGCCCTCAGCCCTGCCTGGGCGTTCCACCTTTCACTGAGCTTTTTATTAATATTGATGTATGCCGCATTAATATTTTCTTCGTAAATAAAGTGATTGGAACGAAAATCATTTGCCCATTCTTCACCATCATAGCGTGTGTAATTAACAATATTGTTGTTCTTCACGTAGTTGACTTTTATGCCGGCTTCTATCTTGAAATCCTTTTTAAACGGATGTACATAATCCGATTTAAAAGAATAGATGTCAATATTGGAAGGAAGATGTCCCTTCAGCAGTATGGGGTCGCCCAGGGTGTTGCCCAATTTATCTGTAGCGTTTGTGGTGAGCAGCATCTCCGAAACATTATCATACTTCACATAGTCCACATCTATGGTAAATTCTCTGCCCAAACTGTCGAAGCTGTGTTTGTAGTTGATATTGCCTGTGTAGTTCCTGAACTTGATATTATTATCTGTAGCAGAATGCAGCCCCGATTGCAGGCTACCATCGGGGTTATAAATATTGGATATGGTAGAAGGTGCAAAATCGCCAAAAAAGCCAAACCCCGTAAATACCACACCCAGTACGTTTTTATTATTGATATAATAGTCGGCGCCCAGCTTAGCGCTATGATTATCACCTTTGCCGTTAAAAGCAGTATTCAATGCCGCTGAAGCGTTTAAGGTTCCGTCTTCATTATAAAATTTTCGCAAAATGGTTAATTCATTTTTGCGTTTATTGAAATTGGGATTATAATTACCAAATATGTTGATTTTATTTTTCCTGTAATTGAAATTGAGGCTGTGCTGTAATTTGGGCTGTACATACAGGACGTCATTTTTTGAAAAAAAACCAGCGGAGGCGCCTAACATTATACTTCCGTTCAAACCTGTCTTTAAGCTTTTCTTCGTCTTAATATTGATGATGCCCGAGTTACCGGCGGCATCATATTTCGAAGAGGGATTGCTCATGATTTCTATCTGGTTAATAGCGGAGGCAGGTGTATTTTTAAGCAAATTAGCCAGGTCGGCCGCGGAAAGATAAGTGGGCTTGCCATCCATCATTACAATTACACCGGCTTTTCCTTTCAGGCTAATGTTTCCATCATTATCTACTGTTATGCCCGGCGATTTTTCGAGTACTTCCATTGCGGTTGCACCGGCATTAGTGGGAGCCGCATCTACATTTACCACCAGTTTGTCTATTTTTTGTTCAATCAGCGGCTTTTTTACGGTTATCACCACGGCCTTCATATCCCTGCTTTGTATTGCAATATCTGTAGTACCGGTTTGAATGGTTTGACTTGCCGAAGAAACAGTAAAAGGAGCAGTATATTTATTTTCAAATCCAACTGCGCTTATAAGCAACAAAAACCTGCCTTCTCCTGAAGAGAGGAGTTCAAATTTTCCATTTTTATCTGTTACTTCAATTTTAATAACAGCAGAGTCTTTAGCCATTAAAAGTGTTACGGTAGCAGCTTCAATAGCTTTTTCACCGCTTTTTACCGTGCCTGTTATTCTTGACATATGCTGAGCCTGGAGCAGCAACATGCTGAAACAGCTTACAGCTAATGTTATACATATTTTTTTCATTGCAGTTTTTATTTTGTCTTTCAAATAATTGCAGGACAAACCTATGGTACTTTGCAATGCATAGTACATAGTTTTGCAATGAAAGGCTTAAATCAATGATATTTGGTAATGCATAGTACTACCAAGATAAGTTGGCAGGAAGACACTACAGAAAAAATACAGGCTATGCTTTTAAGGGTGCTGAAACTGCGTTCTTTTTTGACCAGAAGAATAGCGCAATACCTGTTATAATCAATAATGAAGATATAATTTCTGCCTGGGTAGGATGAAATCCAAAAAGATCGTATTTCGTGTTTACACGGATCTTTTCAATAAAAAAACGTTCTAACCCGTTCAATACCAAGTAAATGGCAAACATTTGACCGGGGATGGTTATTTTTTTCCTTAACGCCAGCAGTACCAGGAATAAAATCAGGCAGGTAATGATCTCATAAAATGGAGTGGGAAAAACAGGTACAGGCAGGGCATTGCAATGGTCGCCTGTACAGTCTGCCATTTGAAAGCCCTGTTCATTTACATTATGCGGGTAAGCGTAGGCTACCGTCCATTTTGGAAGAAAGGACGGCGCTTTTACAGGCATGCGTGGTATACTGTCTGTTCCAAATTCGCTTAAATAAATTGTTTTATGGGTTTCAAGCGCTTTTTCAAAATCGCCCGGCCCCGCTTCTATTGCTTTACCTGATACACTGGTAACATAAGCGCTGTTTAAAATACCCCAGTCGCCGTCTCCGCTCACCTGGCATCCAATTCTTCCCAGGGCGTAGGCCAACATTAAAGTGGGAGCGGCGGCATCTACCAGGTGCCGGATGCTGATCTTTTTTTTGCGGGCATACCACAAAATAGCAATGGTAGCACAAATTAAACCGCCGTAAAAAGTAAGTCCGCTGGGAGATAATAAATTGTCAATAGGATTTTGTATAAACCTGTCCCAGTTTTCGAAGTTATCAAATAGCTTAGCCCCAATAAAGCCAAAAATAGCAGCGTAAATAGTAATGTCACCCACTCTTTCGTGCGGCCATATCCGTATTTTTCGTTTCTCGGGTTTTGCAAGCTTCTGTTTTCCTTTTTCGCGGTACTTTAACCCGGCAAAAACCAATGCCAGTATAATACCTCCACCCCAACTTCCCTTACCCGAAAAAATATATTCCTGCGGAGGAATCTGATCACTGTTAAGAAAAATACCCAACGCCTTGTAACCCACTAAAAAACCTAACAAGGCATTAACCAGCAATTCCGTCAGGGAGGCAGGTTTACCTATAATAATAGTTTCTTCCACCGGAAACAACAGCCCTTCCCTTTCTTTTCGCTTAAGTTCCGAAGCCAGCACCATAGCGGAAAGAATAAAAGCAATGGCAACAAAAAAACCGAAAGCATTTACAAATTTCGTCCACGCCCACGGCTCCATTCCAAAAGTATCTTTAAGAAAAAAATATAGGTTGGGATACATGTTTAACCATTAGTTGTAAGGCACAATGTTACTTTAAAAATATGGATTGAAATAAAAAATCCCGTTCTTTCGGAACGGGATAGTACAAGTAAATGAAATAATTTAATTGCAGTATTCTTCAAAAGCCGCAATAAGATTACTGGCAATCAACTGAGCAGGTCTGCCTTCTATTTGATGACGTTCAATAAAGTGTACCAGTTGACCATCTTTAAAAAGCGCTATGGCAGGAGAAGATGGCGGATAAGGCAACAGATGCTCTCTTAAAGTGTTAACCGCGTCAATATCAAAACCTGCAAAACTGGTGGTAAGCTGGTCGGGTTTTTTAGCTGCATTAGTCACAGCCATCAATACACCCGGTCTTGCACTGCCTGCAGAACAGCCACACACCGAATTGATCATTACTAAAGTGGTGCCTTTCTGCTGCAAAGCACTCTCTACTTCCTGGGGAGTTAACAATTCATTGAAGCCATTATCAGTCAACTCTTCCTTCATTGGTATTACAATTTCTTCGGGATACATTGCTTGAATATTTTAGTTTGATTAATTTTCGATACGGCAAAGTTAGGCAAATCTTTTCTCATTAATAATAGCGTCACATTGTCACCAAATATAATAAAAACAGGACACAATGTCCTGCTTATTTCATTTTAAGCAGCATTTCCTGCAAATAGTTCATTTTTTTACGGGTGGAACACTGTTTGATAATTCCCTGTTGTACAAACAACATTAATAACGATTAAAAATAACAAACTATGACACTCGTAAAAGTAAACGGATCCCCGGTAAAAAAAGCATATGGCAGCTTCTTAGATGAATGGCTTAATGAATGGACAAACCTGGGTAAAGACGATGATGCGGTTCAATACAGCAGCGCACCCGTAAATATTCATGAAACCAAGGAAGCCTATCACCTTGAACTCAGCGCACCCGGTTTAAAAAAGGAAGACATCAAAATTAAAGTGGAAAATGGCTTACTGACCGTTTCTTATGAACAAAAAGAAGAAACCAGAAGTGATGACTACAAAACGGTACGCAGGGAATTCAGGTATAACAGCTTTAAACGGAGTTTTACCTTAAGTGAAAAAATTGATGCAGACAATATCCAGGGTAAATATGAAGATGGGATATTAAAAGTATACCTGCCTAAGAAAGCGGAAGCACAGGCTGTTGCTAAACAAATAGACATTCAGTAAACTACAGTTACAGGTTTTTTGTACAGGCGAATTACAGGTTGATTTTGAAGCAGGCTGGCTCTTAAAAGCCAGCCTTTTTTTGAAAACATTAACGATCATACTATTTAGTTAATACAACATCGTGCCGGATTATGCATGATAGTTTGAGTGATGTATGAAATAAAGCATTAAATTTGTGCTACTTAATTTTTTAACCCACTAAAAGACCAGCAAATTGATCACTAATAAGTTTGCTTTCATCCTGGTTTTATTTATAGGTTTTGCTCTCCCGTCATTTTCACAGGTTATAGATTCGCTGAAAACAGACACGGCTAAATCCGATACTATTTTTCGCACTATTCCCCAGGAAGATTCGATACTGAGAATAAGAAACCTAAACCCTTACATTACGCTGCATGTGGATTCCACGCTGGAATATAAGCTGGATATAAACAAAGATCAGTCTAAATATTACTGGTTTCTGAAAAACTCTCCGGTTGGACTGAAGATTGAACGGAACAGCGGACTTTTGACTTTTAAAGCCGAAAAGGCCTTCTTCCTTTCCGGCAGACTGAAATATGATCTTGATTACAAAGTAGATTTAGGTGTGCAGAACTTAGATGATCCCAAAGATAAAATTGACACTTCCTTTACTTTGCTTTTTTTTAATACAGAGATCATTCCTTCCAGAATAAAGCCTGGCGTTAATAATATATTATATGTTGATGAGGGAGACAGCGTTAGTTTTAAAGTACAATGTGAAGACGGGAATTTTCCTATCCAGAATATCACCATGACCAGTAATTATCCGCTTAAAACCATTGGAACAGTAACCAAATGCGGAGATGATTTTAAATGGTCGCCACCGTTTGGCTTTGTCAAATCATCCGACAAGGATAAGCAAAGGGAAGTAATTGTTAATTTTGTGGGCGCTAACAAATTTAGCGTGAGGGATACGGCAACCATCCGGATTGTAGTAAAAGAAAATATCAATTACCCGCAAAAGGTACTTGAATACAATGAGGTAGTAAGAAATATCCAGACCTATTCCAACCGGCTGAAAGCCACTTTTATGGAACTGGATAAAAAGGTAAAATCCACACGCGGAACCCGCACTACCTTTGATCTTACCTCGGCGGCTTCTTCGCTGGGGGGTACTGTATTTTCATCCCTGCCAACAGACGGGCAAAAAACAGCAGGAAAAATATTACCCAGTGTTGGTGTGGCTATGGTACCTGTAAAAGAATCTGTAGCTCCTAATAAAACGGCGGAACAAAATTCGGCTACCCTTGTACGTAATAGTATTAAGCGCTTGGATTACCTGCTCCAGAATAACGTGCTGGTAGGTGAAAAAGACCCTGAGCTGATTAATAAAACGCAAAAATTAAGGGATGAGCTAAAGCAGATCCAATTGCAACTAATAGAAGTTCCTGTTGTTGAATTTGGCGATTCACCCGATGAGCTGGATAAATATTTCAATAATCCGAAAGTGGCTAAAAAATACCGCATGAGAAAATCATAAAATAACATTTTATGATTGGGGCCTCCCTTCTTTCTGATTACTGATTTACGGTTTCGGATTTTGTGTTTTAATTTTATCCCTGCGTTCTTTCATTTCCCGCCAGGTAGTTAAAACAATACCTTCCTTTTCAATAAATTTTTTCAATGCCGGATCTATCATGGCCAAGTAATCGCCTCTGCGGGTTGGTCCGGAATCAGATATATGCTCAAATACTTCCGTGGTATTGGTACAATGCATAATGATCATGGTAATACCGGGTTGAAGCGATTTCAGCACGTCCATATATTTACCGGTTTTATACGCCTGTAATTTTTTATCGTTTGCATATATATCCGGAGTGGGCTTCCAGCTATAGCTGTCGTTATACAAATCATCCAGCACCGGCAAACCGGCATCCCATAATTTTTTACCAATGACACGTGCCATTTGCATATCGGCAGAGGTGTTTTTCAGTTCCTGTGCAATTAAAGTATTATGTCCACCCGGAAACATCACCGGAATCTGGTATTCAATGCCCACTTTAATATAACGCTCTATAAAAGCAGGGGTGGCAAACAGGGTACCCATATGCGAGTCGAGATGTGTAGGTTCAAAACCCATGGTTTTTGCCCTGTCAACCTGTGCTCTTATTTCTGTTTCCACCTCATCGGCGCTGGCATGCCTCACTACATCGGCTACACCACGCCACATAGCGCCTTCAGCATCGGTTAAGCCGGGTGTTTGAGGCTTGCCGCTCAAGGATCCCCAGCGGTAATCCTTCCATTCGGATGTTAAGGTAAGATGCAGTCCCGCATCCAATCCGGGATGTTCTTTCATATAATGAACAAAGCCTGGTACCCACGGACAGGGCATCATAACACTGCAGGAATTGGCAACCCCTTTTGTCATGGCTTCTATACCGCCAAGATTTGAATCGTAAGACATACCCATATCATCTATATGCAAAATGATAATTTTAGCGCCTTTCGGGTATCCTAATTTTTCGGCAAATGTGGGGCTGTTCTGTGCTGTTAAAATTTGCACCTGCAATGCCAGGAGAAAAAGGGAAACAATACATTTCATGGTTACCTGTTTAGATCATGGAAGATAAGCCATATAGAGACGCCAAATGATCAGGCATACTCACAAGGCTGTGATCCAAATGGGTGTTTCCTTATTTAAAAACGCCTGATACCTCCTCCTCTACTTCTTCAAATATTTTCAGTTCCTTATTTTCCCTTCTTCCACCCATTACAGCATATTGCTCAACGCCTGTTGCGCGTAGATTCGATTTTGGCTCCGGTAATCCAGTCTATATATTCTCTTTGCTTTTATCAGTGGCAGGCATATCCAATGATTGAAGCAGGATCACATTTTATGGAAGCCTTTATTTTTCCGGCTTACTCAAAAAGGGTTTTAATATATCAATCGGTATAGGGAAGATAGTAGTTGAATTGTTTTCAGTAGCTATTTCACGCAGGGTTTGCAGGTAACGCAACGTTAGCGCACTGGGCTGATCTGATAATATTTTTGCGGCATCGGCAAGGCGTTGCGAAGCCTGGAACTCACCTTCCGCGGCAATCACTTTGCTTCTCCGCTCCCTTTCCGCCTCCGCCTGTTTGGCCATCGCTCTTTGCATTTCCTGCGGAAGATCAATCTGTTTTACTTCCACATTCGATACTTTAACACCCCAGGGTTCGGTGTGCATGTCAATGATTTGCTGCAGCTTGATATTTATCTTTTCACGTTGTGAAAGCAGGTCATCCAGTTCCGACTGTCCTAATACGCTCCGCAGCGTGGTTTGCGAGAACTGCGAGGTAGCCATCAGGTAATTTTCAACCGCCACTATAGCCTTCTGCGGCTCTACCACCCGGCAATACACCACCGCGCTTACCTTAACCGAAACGTTATCCTGCGTAATAATATCCTGGGTGGGCACATCCATTACCACCACCCGGAGACTCACCTTTACCATTTTATCTATAACAGGAATGAGTATAATAAGTCCGGGGCCTTTTACACCATCGCCCCCAATCAGGCGGCCAAGCCTGAAAATAACGCCTCTTTCGTATTCGCGTAATATACGAACGGAATTAGCAAGAATGATAATCACAAAAAAGAGGAGCACAATAAGTCCGATGGGAAGCTGTTCCATGGTTGTTGTTTTATTTTATGAATTAAACATTGGTCTTTTCAACATATACTTTCAGGTCTTTCATTTCCCGCACTATTACGCTTTCTCCTTTTTTAATTTCACCTCCAACAGATTCGGCATTCCATATTTCTCCTTCCAGCATAATAATACCCATAGGGTTGAGTGTTTCCATAGCAATACCGGTAACGCCCCCAAATCCTTCCCTGCCGGTAACTATTTTTCTTCGCTGCGCTTTTAAGCCCATTCCAACAACAAAAAGAAAAAACAAAGCGGTAACCAATGTAGCGGAAAAAATAACAACCCGGGAAATTTTTGCCAGTTCCAGCCCCGATGTGGTGCGGATAAGCATCATTGAACCAAGCAAAAGAGAAACAATGCCACCAATGGTTAATAAGCCGTGACTTACTATTTTAATCTCAAGAATAAAAAGAATTACGCCAAAAACTATGAGCGCCAGTCCCGCATAGTTAACCGGCAGCGAATGCATGGAATAAAAAGCAAGTATTAAACTGATCACACCTACTATGCCCGGCAGCATAGCGCCGGGATTGTATAGTTCAAACATTATTCCATACATGCCCAGCAGCAGCAGAATATACGCAATGCTGGGGTCGCTGATGATATTCAGCATTTTTTCCCAAACGCTCATGCTGTATGTTTGCACTACAGCATTTTTAGTTTGCAGCACATGCGTTCCAAAAGGAAGCTGAATCACTTTTCCATCTATCTGGCTAAGCAAATCTTTTTCAGTAACAGCAATAATATCAATAACATTTTTCTGCAGGGCTTCTGTTTCGGTTATGGAAACACTATTTCTTACCGCGTCTTCAGCCCAGTCAAGATTGCGGTTGCGTTTATCGGCAATGCTGCGTATAAAAGCCGCCGCATCATTGGTTGCCTTACTGTTCATGGTACTGTCCATTTCACCCTGCATGGCTACAGGATGCGCCGCGCCAATATTGGTAGCAGGCGCCATAGCGGCAATATTCGCGGCCATGGTTATAAAAACACCTGCCGAGCCGGCATGGGCGCCACCGGGAGATACATATACGATTACAGGCACCGGAGACACCAGCAGGTCGCTAACAATATTCCTCGTTGAGGTTAATAACCCACCGGGCGTATTGAGGCGGATGATCAGGCATTCTGCTTTTTCCTGACCTGCTTTTTCAATAGCATTATGAATAAAATCCGCGGAAGCGGGATTAATGGTTCCGTCAATTTTTATAGCCATTACCTTCTGCCCAAGTGCAAAAACCGGGAAAAAAAGTATAAGAAAAAAATATAGTAAAAACCGCTTCATACAAAAATACCCAGATGGCAAACCCTGTAAATAACTCTCCTGTGTAATATACTGAATTTCCGGCAGAGTGAAGCAGGATAGCAGGGGTAAATACAAAATATGAAGCGGGAATTTCCAAATACGAAAAAATACAAAGCGCCAAATAATCCATCCCGCAAGCCTCATGAATTTTACCGCTTCCGAATTCTCACATTTCCACATTTTCACATTTTCCTACCATTTCAACTCCAGCTTGTTGTTCTTCCTGTTCACATCCGCCATGCGCCAGGTAGGGTCTATTTCAATGGACTGCACATTCATTAAACGCTGATCCACTTCAAACACATAAACAGGATGCGTCCACTTCCAGGACTCCTTTACAAGCCGGGGAATATCACCTTCCGCGGGCTTTTCTCCAAACATGCTCAACTGCGGTATATATACTGTTGCTTTCGAGCCGTCTTTGTACTGCAATAACACATCTATGGGCATGGGCACCTGCCCTATCATACGCAGGCGTATTTTTGTTTTGCCGCCCTGCTCCCACAAACTGTCTATACTGTAATCAATAGTTTTGGTAGTGCTTACCCAATATTCTTTGTACCAGTCTAATTGTATGCCACTCACCTTTTCGGCTACACGAATAAAATCATTGGCATTGGGGTGTTTAAACCGCCATTGTTTATAATATTCCAGTAAAGTTTTGTCTCTTAACGAGTCGCTTATAATATATCCTAACTGCGCCAGGAATACGGCCCCTTTCGAATAAGCGGCCCTGGCATAGGCAAAATTCGTATTAAAATGGTCGGCATGCGTGGTTAAAGGTTCTTCCAGCCCGCTTTTCACCAGGCTAAAGTACCCGGCATAGCTGCCGGCATGATACAATGGCAGCTCAGTGCCCGCATAAGAAGGTCCGGTAGAAAGTTCGTTACCCCTTACCGGGCTGTTTTTTTGCTGCTTATAAAAAGCGGAAACCAGGTCTTCCGCATACGTAACAAACCCCTCATCTATCCATGCATACAGCGATTCATTGGTAGCCAGCATCATCTGGTACCAACTGTGCATCCATTCGTGAAAAGCAGTACCGAGGCCCGGACCACTCACTAAAGTTGCCATAGGATATTCCATTCCTCCATCACCCCCATGTATAAACGAATATTGTTTATAGGGATATTCACCAAAATGTTTTTCAATGAACGGTAATACTATTACTGCTGCATCGGCTACTTCTTTCCACGCGTTGTCATTAGCGGTATCATTGGGTTTGTTTTTATATAAAACGTGAATGGTGGGACCGTTTGGAATGTCGCGGGTTATATGTTTAAACTCCGTATCGGCTGCCCAAACAAAGTCGTGTACATTAGGCGCGGTAAAACGCCAGGTTAAGGTATTGCCCTGCTGACGAACCACTTTTGTTCCTTTTTTTTCATATCCATACCCTACCTGGTTTGCGTTTTGTAAATAACCGGTACCGCCAATAATATAATTTTTATCGAGGGTAATATTTACTTCATAATCGCCCCATACGCCATAAAACTCCCTTGCCACGTAAGGGGTAGGATGCCAGCCTTCTTCATCATATTCACATAGCTTAGGGTACCACTGACTCATAGAATAACGCACGCCGGTATTGGGGTTATCTCTTCCCGCCCGCCTGATCTGGAGCGGCACCTGCGCTTCAAAGTCCATATCAAATACCACTTTTGATTTAGGCGGTATGGGCTTGGTTAACCGTACTTCCAGGATGGTTTCCTGTACTTTAAACGCCTGGGAAGCACCATTCATTTTCAGAGAAAGAATTTTTTGATACCCGGTCTCATCCGGCTCCAGGTGCCGGATGCGGTCTCTCACGCGGCTGTCCCAATCCTTAATGATCTGATTATCTGCCGTGCGAAATTCAATATTGCCCAGCTCGCGGCTGCGCATATCCATCATGCTGTTGGGCTGAAACGCATTCCAGTATAAATGATAAAACACTTTATACAAAGTATCGGGCGAATTATTCCAGTACTCTAACTTTTGCTTCCCTTTCAGCCGGTTGGTCTGTACATTCATATCAATATCCATCACATACTTCACCTTTTGCTGCCAGCGGTCTGACTGGGCAAAAGCAATAGAATAGCCACTACATAAAAACAATGCTACGAGTAATATCCTGTTCATCCCGGAATAATATTTTATTATTTCAATATAGCCAAAGATAATAAGGCCGCCAGTATACAGCCCGCATTATAAAAATTAAAAGGTGAAAGGCTAAAGAGGGTTTTCCTCTTACCTCCCACCTCTTACTATCTTACTATTCTTACCCTTTACTATCTTACCCTATAATGTAAGATTATCCTTCAGCAACTTTCCCTTCTCATTAAAAAGTAAATTTTTTTGCTGGATATCCGATTTAGCTACACGTATCCGGTATTGTTTTACATCATCGGGCAGTTCAATCTCGTACACGGATTTTATTTCCCATTCCGAATATTTACTCTTTTCAAATCCATCATTTACTTTACGGGAAAGGTCGCTTATTTCCAATTGCTTTTCTGTACTCAGCCATCCTCCCTTTTTATTGAATTTTGCTTCATATTTATTGCCATCCTGCTCAAAACTGGCTACAAATGCGCTCAGGTTATCTCTCCATTCCACATTTTTAGCATCGTCATATTTTTCTGAAAAAGCATTGGTAACTTCCGCAGGTATTTTCCTGATCTGGGCATTAACTGTTTGCATACAACTTACGGCACTGATCAATACGGCTAAAAAAAATAGTCTTTTCATGATGTTGATTTTTTAAATATAGATGCAATTTCATGCCATGAACTTCAATAAACATATTTTGACTGGTAAAAAAAGCTTAAATATGAGTTTATGATTTATGGTTTTATCTGGGTTGCCCCCCTCAGTTTCCCATTTTCAATTAATAAATGTTCTTTTTACTTTTTCTCTTGAAAGAAAAAGTAGCAAAAAAGTTCAAGCACGGATGAGGATACGACACATCCGTGCACACGCCTTGATTTAGCTATGTTACTACTGTAGCTTAAGCTATATATCCCTGATAAATATGCAAAGAGCCTGAAATATTGTTACTTTACGAGATTTATAGTTCCCAACCGCTATTGCATAACATAAAAGTTAGAGAACCATACTGCTTTGCGACTGATCCACCCGATCTTATTTTCACATTTTCAAATTTTCAAATTCTCTCATTGCTCTTTACCACTTACTACTACTACAATCTCTCCTTTTACCGTTTTGGCATTAAAGTAATCGCACACTTCACGCAAACTGCCTCTTTTATTTTCTTCAAACATTTTAGTGAGTTCCCTGCTTACACAACACTGTCTTTCTTCACCAAAAAACTGTATACAGGTTTCTAAGGTTTTCACCAGGCGCATGGGCGATTCATAAAAAACAATGGTGCGTTCTTCTTCGGCCAATTTTTTAAATAAGGTTTGCCGTCCTTTTTTTAATGGTAAAAATCCTTCAAAACAAAACCGGTTGATGGGTAGCCCACTGTTCACCAATGCCGGCACAAATGCCGTAGCCCCTGGCAGGCATTCCACCCTGATATTATTTTTTACGCATTCTCTTACCAGTAAAAACGCGGGATCGGAAATACCCGGTGTGCCCGCATCCGTAAGCATGGCCATAGTTTTACCTGCCAGCATCTGCTCCACCAAATGATGCACTATTTTATGTTCGTTGTGCTGGTGATGCGGTGTAACGGGCTTTAGTATATCGTAGTGCCGGAGCAATACCGATGACGTGCGGGTGTCTTCCGCCAGTATGAGGTCAGCGCTCTTTAAAACCGCTACCGCCCTGAAACTAATGTCGGCAAGATTACCTATCGGAGATGGAACAATGTAAAGCATAATTGCTCCTTTAGGCAGCGGGGGCTACCATTATCTCAAAATATTCCATTACCTGGTTGGCTAACAATTTTTGCGAAGCTTCCTCCGCTATTTTTTTCGCTTCTTCGGCAGATCCCGCTTCTACCTGCAGGGTAATGCGTTTTCCAATGCGAACGTCTTCCACACCTTTCAGTCCCAGATTGCTTAACCCGCTCATTACCGCTTTCCCCTGCGGGTCCAGTAATTCTTTCAGCGGCATAATGTTGATATGAACAGCGTAGGTCATGATGCTATTTTATTTTTGAGCGGCAAAGATAACAGAATGTAGGCGATAAAAATAAGCGGAACCGCAGTCCATCTGAACAATACTACAAGCGATATCGCCAGTATAACCAGTATCCATTTGGACACATTGTTCTTAAAGGAATAATCTTTAAACTTAAGGCTCATAACGGGCATATTAGATACCATTAGCCAGCTCAGCAATAATACTACCGCATACCATATCCATTTATTCAAAAAAATACCGGTAACAGCCGCCACAGAGCTGTGCCAAAAGATAAGCGGAAAGGAAGCAACCAGCAAACCCACAGCAGGCACGGGTACGCCTTTAAAGTGATAGGTTTGCGTTTCATCTAAGTTAAACCTTGCCAAACGCCATGCCGCGGCACAGGGCAACAGCAATGCCGGCAGCAGCCATGCAAAAGAAGCGTCTAACCCGTTTTCCTCCCTTGCCACCGATAAGCGCAAAAACTGGTAAATAATCAGTGCGGGCGCCACGCCAAAGCTTACCACATCCGCCAGCGAATCCAATTGTTTGCCCATACCGGATGTTGTTTTCATTAACCGGGCAACAAAACCATCAAAAAAGTCAACTACCGCCGCCAGGGCAATAAACAACGATGCCAGGAATATTTGCTCCGGCATATTCATCATTTGAACACCATCGCCGGTAGTTACTAAACCAATGCCGCTTTGCAGTATTACAATAATAGCCAAACAACCAAAAACCAGGTTGAGGAGTGTAAATAAATTAGGGATATGCTTCATTAATGGTGCAATTTGTAATACTGTATTATGTAAGCTGGTTCGTTATTTTTTCATCAGGGCTTCTATTTCTCCGGTAGTAATCGGAATTTTCTTCATCAAATCTTTATTGCCATTTTTAGTAACCCAGAAATTATTTTCGATGCGTACGCCAATCTGCTCTTCTTCAATATAAATACCGGGTTCTATGGTAAATACCATGCCTGCCTGTACAGGTTCGGTTCGCGTACCCAGGTCGTGTACATCCACGCCCAGGTGATGCGAAATGCCATGATATAAATATTTCCGGTAAGCCCTGTTTTCCGGGTCTTCATTTTTTATATCCTCTTTCTTCAGCAGGCCAATCTTCAAAAATTGCTTCGTTGCTTCCTCCCCCACTTTTTCGGTATAATCAACCATCGTAATGCCGGGCTTTAAAATAGAAGCGGCGTAATGGTGCAAATGCAAACAGGCATCATACACCACCTTCTGGCGTTTGGTAAACTTTCCGTTTACCGGAACCGTGCGGGTAAGATCGGCGCAATAGCCGCCATATTCCGCCCCAAAATCCATTAATACCAGTTCCCCGTTTTTGCACTCATTATTGTTAGACACATAATGCAGGGTTCTTGCCCTGTCGCCGCTGGCGATGATAGAACCATATGCAGGGCCGGTAGCCCGGTTGCGTAAAAACTCGTGCAAAATTTCCGCTTCTATTTCATATTCCATCACACCCGGACGAATAAACGACAATAAGCGCCTGAACGTTTTTTCCGTTATATCCATGGCCTGCTGCATTACTTCTATTTCAAGCGGTGTTTTAATGCCCCTTAATTCTTTCAATATCCTGGCGCTGCGCCTGTATTCGTGCAAGGGATAGCGGCGCCGCATTTGTCTTGCATAACGGTAATCTCTTACCGGAACTATATTTGTCTTCCTGTCGTTTTCATTTGTATTCAGATACATGCTATCTGCCAAATGGATCCAGGGCTGAAGCAATGCCTCCAGCGTATCTAACCAAACAATTGTTGAAATACCCGATATGGCTTCGGCTTCCTTGGCCCGCAGGCGGCGCCCGTCCCATTTCTCCTTTAGCTCATTGGGACGAACCAGCACCAGCACTTCCCTGTATTTTTTATCGGGGTTGCCCGGAAAAAGAATCAGCATGGAGTCTTCCTGTTCAACACCGGTAAGCCAGTATAAATCCGAATTCTGCTTAAACGGAAAAAGTGCATCGCCATTCGATGGTAATTCATCATTGCTGTTGAATATGGCAATGGCGTTTTTCTCCATACGCGCGGTAAATCTTTTGCGGTTCTGAATAAAGATTTCAGGATTTAACGGCAGATATTTCATGGCATAATGCTTTACCCGGTTGAATAATAACGCAATATCCGCATAAAATGCGGGGTTGCAAAAAATCTGACCTATTCCCCCGTTCCGGAAAATACTAACCCTACTTTTTGCGGCTGAATAAAGCAGTAGTTAAAAAACTAACGATCGTTAGGTTTTTAGAAATTTGATCTTTAGCTTTGCCTTTCAAATTTATCATATGTCAGTACCGGTATTCCTGTTTTCACCTCAAAAGCTTACGCATTACGGATTAAAAGTTTCGGATCATATGCATTACCAGTCCACCCCGGAAGACCTGGTAAACGCAACGCTCCGTTTAAGGCAAGGAGTGCTGAGTAACACCGGTGCACTGGTAGTAAAAACCGGGAAATTTACCGGGCGCAGTCCGCAGGACAGGTTTATAGTAAAAGACAATATCACCGAAAACAGCATTAACTGGAACGATATTAATCAACCGCTGGAAGAACATTACTTCAATATCATCTTCGGGCATATTACCACCTACCTCAATGAGCAACCCGAACTTTGGGTAAGAGATTGCTATGCCTGTGCCAACGCGGACTTCCGGCTCAATATCCGTATCGTAAATGAAAAGCCCTGGATCAATTTATTCGCCTGCAATATGTTCCTCCGGCCAACGGATGGGGAACTGGAATATTTTAGTCCGCACTGGCATATTTTTTCGGCGCCCGGATTGCAATTACCACAGCAAGCATGCGGTATAAGGCAGGGCAACGCGGTGGTGATCAGCTTTAAGCACAAAATGATATTAATAGCCGGAACCGCCTATACGGGCGAAATTAAAAAGGCTGTTTTTTCGGTATTGAATTACCTGCTGCCTGCTGAAAACAAAGTATTGGGTATGCATTGCGCCGCCAATATTGGCGAAAAAGCAGATACCGCTCTTTTTTTCGGATTAAGCGGCACGGGCAAAACCACGCTCAGCACATCGCCGGAACGTAAATTAATAGGAGATGATGAACATGGATGGAGCGATGAAGGTATTTTTAATTTTGAAGGAGGCTGTTACGCCAAATGTTTTGAACTGGAAGAAGAAAAAGAGCCCAACATTTATAAAGCTATACGCTATGGCGCTTTGGTAGAAAATACCCATTTTATTAAAGGGTCGCGGCAAATCAATTTTTTTGATAAAAGCATTACTGAAAACACGCGGGTGTCTTACCCGCTGCATTTTATACCCGGTGGGGCTGAGCCTTCGCGTGGCCCTTCACCCGGTCATATTTTCTTTTTAACCTGCGATGCCTATGGCGTGCTTCCACCCATTTCAAAACTCAATCATGCGCAGGCAATGTATCATTTCATTAGTGGCTATACCGCCAAGGTTGCCGGAACAGAAACGGGTATTACAGAGCCGAAAGTGGTTTTCAGCGCCTGTTTTGGAGCGCCTTTTCTTCCATTGCATCCGGCAGTGTACACGAAAATGCTGGGTGAAAAACTGCAAAAATATGAAGCGGATGTATGGCTGATCAATACCGGCTGGAGTGGAGGCGCTTACGGAACAGGCAAACGTATTCCATTGCGCTATACCCGTGCCATGATCAATGCCGCACTGCAGGGCACTTTAATGAATGTGGTATACAGCACCGATAAATTTTTTGGACTGGCTGTACCCCAAAGCTGCCCGGACGTTCCTTACAGCATCATTAATCCTGAAAGTGCCTGGAATGATAAAAATGCCTACGTGCAAACCGCTAAAAAATTAGCCTGGGCGTTTATTAAAAATTTTGAGCAGTACCCGGATAAGGTTCCTGATGATATAATGGGAGGAGGTCCGGTATTGCTTTAAGCCATAACTTTGCCTATCACCTCTTGTATTATGCCAGCAACAGAAAAAAAGAAAACGCTTATCCTGGGTGCATCGCCCAACCCTCAACGATATAGCTATCTTGCACTTGACCGCCTCCGCAATGCCGGACACGAAGTAGTGGCCATTGGAAAAACGAATGCAATAGTAAAAGATGTTCCTGTTGATACAGCAAAAAAACCATACCCCGGTGTGCATACGGTAACACTCTACCTGAACCCTGCTCACCAGGAAGAATACTACGATTACATTTTATCGCTTCATCCCCAACGGATCATTTTTAATCCCGGTGCGGAAAATGAGGCATTGCAGCGCATTGCCAGTGAAAATGGTATTGAAACAATGGAAGCATGTACATTAGTTTTGCTCAGTACGGGGCAATACTGAAAATACAGATCAGGCAAAATTCAAATCCGGTGGAGGCTGTCAGCGTTCAGCTATGTGTTATGAGCAAAAAAGAAGTACCCAGCCTGTCGTTAGTAGTTATTTGCTGATACCTGATCGCTCGTTCTCCAACAGAATATTAACCTAACGGTAATGAGCATATTCAGAAAAAAACGTACATTGGGAAAACCTATTCATGTATGTTATGGAGAAGATTTAACGGAGAACGTATTCACCTCCCCATCAAAGAAGAAGTAAAGGAAGCCATCATTCGCGAAACGCAAAAGGGCTTTCACTTAAAAGTTTGTATTGGCACAGACTCACAGGTAAAAGGCGCTGAAACGGAATTTGCAACGGTAATCGTATTCCTACGGGAAGGCCGCGGCGGCTTTATGTTCATTCATAACGAAAAAACCGGCAAGCAGTATTCCATTAAGGAAAGAATGCTGGTAGAGGTGGCCAAGAGCATAGAGATCGCTTATGAATTATGTGATCTGTTTACCGAATTTGATGTTGATATGGAAGTGCATGCCGACATCAACACCAATCCTCATTTTAAAAGTAATGAAGCCCTGCGCGAAGCCATGGGCTACATACTGGGGATGGGATTTGCGTTCAAAGCCAAGCCGGAAGCCTTTGCCAGCAGCAGTTGCGCCAATAAGGTGGTTAATTAGGCGTGAGAGGAAAAACGTGAGCGGCGAATAGTGAATAGTGCCTGGCATTTCTTGTCTGACATTTCACATGTATCGTTTTTCGTTTCACATTTCACCCTTGCCTATTCACATCCTGCTTAGGCCCACCTGCTGCAAATGCTTCATTCCATTTTTCTATAGCGTCCAGTATCTTATCTTTACCCAGTTTTTTAACCGTGCTGGTAATGAAATGCGCAGGCAAAAACTGCCAGGTTTTACGCATGGCGCTTAGAAAGGCTTTGATATTTTTACTTACTTCTAATTGCGTTGTTTTATCGGCTTTAGTGAACACTATGCAAAAAGGCACTTCCCATTCGCCCAGGCGGTTCACAAATTCCAGGTCGGCCTTTTGCGGACTATGCCGGCTGTCAATCAATACAAACACATTTACCAGGTTCTCCCTTTTTCGCAGGTACGCTTCAATCATTTCGCTCCAGTTCCTGCGTTGCTGCTGCGATACTTTTGCGAACCCGTAACCCGGCAAATCAACAATATACCATTGCGCTTTACGCTTCCTTTCGGTATCGCTTACCATTTCAAAATGGTTGATCATCTGCGTTTTACCCGGGGTGCCGGAGGTTTTGGCCAGTTTCTGGTTATTGCTCAGCATATTGATCAGTGAAGATTTTCCCACATTACTCCTCCCTATAAAAGCATATTCCGGGCGGTCAGCCTTCGGGCATTGCAAATAACCGGGGCTGCTGATCAGGTAAGTGGCAGAAGTAATAACCATAGGTGCAAGATACAATGAGAAACGGAGGTATGAGCTATCAGCCGTCAGCCAGGAGCTAAAACCACTAACGACAGTCCAGGTATTTCTTTTCTTACCGGAACTTATACCCTGCAACTTGTACCCTGCACCCTGTCTCCTGTCCATTTCCCAACTTTACAGGTTCAATACTTTCAAATCAGGATTCAGGATGTACATTTGCCAACAATTATATACTATAACCTTAAAAATTCTGGCATGGCAGAAAAAATTAAAGTGGCTAATCCGGTAGTTGAACTGGATGGAGATGAAATGACAAGGATCATATGGAAGTTTATTAAAGACAAGCTGATCCTGCCTTATCTTGACATTGATATTAAATACTACGACCTAGGTATTGAACACCGCGATCAAACCAACGACCAGGTAACCATAGAGGCAGCTTCTGCTATTAAACAATATGGTGTTGGCATTAAATGCGCCACCATTACGCCCGATGAAGCAAGGGTTAAAGAATTTAACCTGAAACAAATGTGGAAAAGCCCGAACGGCACTATCCGGAATATACTGGATGGCACGGTTTTTCGCGAACCCATTGTAATGAAAAATGTTCCCAGGCTGGTAACCAACTGGACGGCGCCTATTATTGTTGGCCGTCATGCTTTTGGCGACCAGTACCGGGCAACCGATACCGTAATCAAAGGCAAAGGGAAACTCACCATGACCTTCACTCCAGAAGACGGCAGCGCACCTGAAGTTTTTGAAGTGTTCGATTTTAAGGGAGGCGGCGTAGCCCTGAGCATGTACAATACAGATGAAAGCATACAAGGTTTTGCCAGGAGCTGCTTCAATATGGCGTTAAGCAAGCAATGGCCATTATATCTTTCTACAAAGAACACGATCCTTAAAAAATACGATGGAAGGTTTAAAGATATTTTCCAGGATATTTATGAGCAGGAGTTTAAAGCGCAGTTTGAAGCGGCAGGCATTGTATACGAACACCGTCTGATTGACGACATGGTAGCCAGCGCCTTAAAATGGAACGGTAATTTTGTATGGGCCTGTAAAAACTATGATGGCGATGTGCAAAGTGATTCTGTTGCGCAGGGATTTGGCTCTTTAGGCTTAATGACATCGGTACTCATTACCCCCGATGGTAAAACGCTGGAAGCAGAAGCGGCACATGGAACCGTTACCCGTCACTTCCGCGATCACCAGGCAGGGAAACCCACTTCTACCAATCCCATTGCTTCTATTTTTGCATGGACAAGAGGCTTGGCCTTCCGCGGAAAGTTAGACAATAACCAGCAGCTTATTGATTTCAGTCACGCGCTGGAAGCGGTTTGTATAGAAACGGTAGAAGGCGGTAAAATGACAAAGGACCTTGCCATTTGTATACATGGCAATAAAGTAAAGCTTGGCGAACATTATCTCAACACCGAAGATTTCTTAGAAGCCATCAATAATAATCTTTCGGCGAAGCTGAAATAAAAACGGGCATAATTACTTTTTTGTAAAATACGCTATTTAAAGAAATAATTTCAGATGGCGCGTCAACAAAAAACAATCCTGTACCTGTAATGTATAGTTGAAAGCATATCAAATTTCATTAAAGACTAAAGTGCATCACAATAAACCGGTGCACTTTTTCTTTATGCCTGTCTTGCGCGTTACGGCATGCTAACCGCTTTGTAACAGCAGAACACAACCCATACCAGTAAGGGGTTTCCACCGGCTTTTATTTTTCCCCCCTATAGAATAGCACAAAAATACTACCTTCGCAGCATTCTATCTTGCCGCCAGTACTCCATACTACCTGACCTGTGAGAAGTACTGTCTTTGCACCGTTTTTTTATTATTGTTTTAATTACATTACCGTATGGCTGATATTTTTGAAAGACTAACAAAGAACTACGGGCCTTTGGGCCAGCATCGTGAACGTGCGCATGGCTATTTCGCTTTTCCGAAATTAGAAGGAGACATTGGCAACCATATGACCTTTCGGGGAAAAGATATGATTGTATGGAGCCTGAACAATTATCTTGGGCTGGCTAACCACCCGGAGGTACGAAAAACGGATGCCGAAGCCGCGGCGCAATTTGGGCTTGCACTACCCATGGGCGCCCGTATGATGAGCGGCAATACCCACTATCATGAACAATTAGAAAGTGAGCTGGCCGAGTTTGAGCAAAAAGAAGACGCTGTTTTACTGAACTATGGTTACCAGGGCATGGTAAGCATTATAGATGTATTGTGCAACCGGCATGATGTGATTGTATATGACGCGGAAAGCCACGCCTGCATTATTGATGGCGTACGGCTGCACGCGGGACAAAGATTTGTTTTTAAACACAATAATATAGCCGACTTTGAAAAGCAACTGCAGCGTGCCGAAGCTTTAATTAAAAAACAAAACGGAGGGGGAATACTGGTTATTACGGAAGGCGTGTTTGGCATGGCCGGTGACCAGGGAAAATTAAAAGAAATTACCGCGCTTAAAGATAAATACGCATTCAGGCTACTGGTGGATGATGCACACGGGTTTGGCACATTGGGTAAAACCGGTGCGGGAGCGGGAGAAGAGCAGGGCGTGCAGGATAAAATTGATCTTTATTTTTCTACTTTCGCAAAGTCAATGGCTTCCATAGGCGCTTTTGTTGCCGGCGATAAACCCATTGTAGATTATATCCGCTATAATATCCGCAGCCAGATCTTTGCCAAAAGTTTACCTATGCCCTTAGTTATGGGTAACCTTAAACGGCTTGAACTGTTGCGTTCGCACCCCGAACTAAAAGAACAGTTGTGGAAAAACGCGCTTTCCCTTCAAAAAGGACTGAAAGATAAAGGATTTGATACCGGCAATACAGATTCCGTTGTTACCCCGGTATATATGAAAGGCGGCGTGGAAGAAGCTACCGCAATGGTAATGGATCTAAGAGAAAACTATGGTATCTTTTGTTCTATTGTGGTATATCCTGTTATTCCCAAAGGACATATCATTTACAGGCTTATTCCTACCTCTACACATACACAGGAAGATATTGAACAAACGCTGAATGCATTTGAGGAAACAAAGAAAAAATTAGATATCGGATTGTATAAAGTAGCTGAAATTCCCGCGATGGCTGATGTGTAGGAAGAAACCAGCCTGGGAGAATATAGCCTAACACCTCATTCGCTGTGTTCTCCTTTTCATTACCATTCATTTATACCGCATGCTACTATCCTTTAATCAATCTCAACAAGCTGTTAACGGAAGCATTGTGTTTGCAGGCGATGTGGGCGCCACCAAAACCAATCTTGCTTTATACAGGATAGAAAACAACAACTATCACTTATTGCAGGAAGCAAAGCTGGTGTCGAAAGACTATAATAACATCACTGAACTTACCCGGCAGTTTACCCTGCATACTCCGCAACCGGATGCCATTTGCTTTGGCGTTGCCGGACCGGTATTGAACGGGCATGCCACGCTCTCTAATTTACGATGGGAGATAGACATAAAAGAAATTTCGGCGCAATACCCAACCGCGAATGTTCATCTTATTAATGACCTGAAGGCAACCGCTTACGGCCTGGCGGTGCTTGGGGAAAATGATGTAAAAGTTATTCATGAAGGCAGTGCAATGCCTGTGGGAAATGCCGCTGTAATAGCACCCGGCACAGGGCTTGGCGAAGCAGGTATGTACTGGGACGGAAAATATTTTCATCCTTTTGCAACAGAAGGAGGACATGCCGATTTTGCCGCCAGGAACAACCTCGATTTTGAATTATACACTTTTCTGCAGCAACAATTTAAGCATGTGAGCTGGGAAAGATTAGTATGCGGTCCGGGCATTGTAAACATGTATAGGTTTTTTCGGGATGTAAAGAAAATGGAGGAACCCGGCTGGCTGGCGCAAAAGATGCGCAATGCAGATGAGGCGGCTACCATTAGTGAATGTGTTGAACAAAGCATGCTTTGCAAAACAACCATGCAGCATTTTGTGCGCTACCTGGCTTATGAATCTGCCAACTTAGTATTAAAACTAAATGCCACAGGCGGGCTGTTTATAGGCGGAGGTATAGCGCCGCAAATCATTCATCTTTTGGAGAACGATGCGTTTTATACTTCATTCCGGCAGAGCGGGCGATTGAATTTTTTATTAGAGAAAGTTCCTGTAAAATTAATATTAAACGCAAAAACGGCATTGCTTGGAGCGGCTTATTACGCCGCAACACAATGATTCGCGCCTGCGAAACGAAAATTAAACTGCCGCGCGGCAACTACTTATTCCTCGTCCTCCTTATTTGCCGGGATAACCAAAAGCGGAATAGTGGTATGATACGACATCCTCCTGGTAACACTCGGACGAAAGACCCTGTCCCACAAGCTCCGCTGGTAGGTAATCATAGCCAGTATGTCTATATCATTGTTTTTGATATAATCCTGCAAAGCATCTTCAAACTTATGTCCGAAAAGGTGGCTGGTAATGATTGATTCCGTATTAAGCTGTTTCTTTAGCTTTCTCTCATAGTCTGCCATATTCATACCGTGCTCTAAAAACAGGGCAGCATCGGCAGTATCTTCATCGGTAAATATTACGGCATGCAAAGTAGCTTTAAAAGCGTTTCTCAAACCAATTATGTGTTCCAGCACGTGCCTGTCTTCCTCGAAAAAGCTGGTGGCTAATAAAATTTTCGCGGGAACCTTCCAGTTATATTCATAAGGTATAACCAGTACAGGTATTTTGGCTTTGCCCGTTAAACCGGCTGTTTTACTTCCCCATATGCTATCTTTTAAACCGTTTATTCCAAAAGTACCCATTACTATAAGCTCAATATTCTTTTCTTTACTCAGTTCCAGAATATTTTCATCTACGGCACCTTCCCGGAGAAAGGTTCGTATTTCTACAGACTCCGTTTCTGCGATGCTTGTTTTAACCTGGTCCAGCCGTTTTTGAACTTCTTCTAAGATGGTACTGTGTTTTTCCTGTGCTATATCCACACGTTCGCCATATAAACTGTCTGTTCTGTCCACCACATGAAGCAGGTTAATTTCAATAGGGTAAAATTTAGCGGTTTGTACTGCAAAATTTAAAGCATTTGCCGCACAGGAAGAAAAGTCAGTTGGTACAAGTATTTTTTTCATTACCGTTTGAAAATTTATGAAGTTTTATGTGATGATGCACTTAGGTTCACTGGAATACTATTAATGAACTGACCGGGTAAATTTTGCGAAACCGCCGGTGCAGACATTTCTGTATGCCTTATTTTACCTCCCAGGTAACTGGCTCTTGCGGTTAAAACAAAAGTAATAATAGCAAAGATCAATACGATAATTGAAACAGGCGATGCCATTTTTTTATTTTTCACTTCTGCATAAAACCCAAACACGGCTAAAATTCCCATGGCTCCGATCAGGTAAATAGCTGTTTCTCCGGCTTCTTCATGGTCATGGATCAACGTTTTGGATATTCCCTCAATTTTTTCTGCCACATCTTCTGCCGCTTCACCCGTATTAAACGTAACGAGTCCGCCTAAGCTCGCGGCCAGGAATAAAAAATAAGCTACCATCTTTATTTCCTTCTTCCGGGAGATAATACCCCATATCAGTATTATAATACCAAAAATTATTGCCAATACCGGAATATGGTTGGTGAGCAGATGCATATAAGCCTGGTTCATATATGTGATTTAAGTGATAAGAAATATTTTGTTAAAGCTACTTTGGATACCTTCTCTTTACCAAAACTTTGATCAGGAGAAAAGATGAGATCAATCAACATTTGCACAAAAAGGAAACTCAGTCCGCTTGTGATTTTTGCAGCGCTTCTTTTGCCTGTTTCCTTTCAAGCTTTCTGAAATAACCACGAACCAAAAAACTATGCTTCATTCCCTCCATAACCTCATTAAAATGCTGCGTGCTTTGCTGAATATTATCAAGGCTGACCGTAATGGATTTAACGATGGCAGAATCTTTAAGCAAAGCGTTAACAGCGCCTTTCCCATCGTTAATATCATGTTTAATGCCATTAGCAACGAGGGAAAGTTCTTTTGCCAGTGTATCTGCCTGGACGGCAACCTGTTTAATCCGCACTATGGCTTCGTTCAGGTTTTCTGCAAAAGAAGTGTCTGTTAATATAGCGCCCAGCGACCCCTTTCCACTTTTTACATCCAGCACCATATTATCCAAATCGGTCAGCATCGTATTTGCCTTAGCGGCGGCCGCCCTTATATTTACCATTGACGCGCTTACATTTCGCGATAATGAACTGTCGGCTAACAATGCCCATAAAGCAGGGCTGTTGTTTATCCGCAGCAAAGCACCTTTAAGTTCGGCGGCAACCACCGCAAGATCATCGTTTGTGCCGGAAAGCGTATTCACCATGCCATTCATATCAACCGAGGGCTGTGTTACCAGCACATCGCCCGGGCTAATGAGGTCTGCATCGCCTGGCGCAGGCGTAATATTAAGCACTTTATTTCCCATCAGTCCGTCTGTTGCAATAGTAACCTTTGCGTTTTTACGGATATATTGTTTCATCTTATTTTCAATGAGCAGTTCCACTTCTATCTGCTCATCATTCAAAATAGTTATTTTCTTTACCGTGCCTACCTGTATACCGGCATACCGCACATTGTTCCCCGGCGTTAACCCCTGCACATTTCCAAAATGAGCCTTCACGGCAAACGTAGCACCAAAGATGTTTTTGTTTTTACCAATCATGTACAAAAGCAGGATCAGGAAAGTTAGTGCGGCCAATACAAATATACCCAGCTTAAGATTTGAAAATGATTTTGTTGCCATAACAGTTTATTCAAAAAACGCTTTTATCGCAGGATCTTTCGATTGTACCAGCTCATCGTAAGTGCCCTCCCTGTAGTTCCGTCCGTTTATCAGCATAACCACCCGGTCTGCCACCATGCGCACACAATTCATATCATGAGAAATGATCAGTGAAGCCGCATGATACTTTTGCTGTACTTCCTTGATCAAATCAATAATCTCCCTGCTGGTAATAGGATCTAACCCCGTAGTGGGTTCATCGTACAGGATAATAGCAGGCTTCAGTATCAAAGTCCTAGCCAACGCTATCCTTTTGCGCATACCGCCTGATAATTCTGCCGGCATCATATCAATGGTATGTGCCAGTTTAACATCTGCCAGCGCATCCTTTACCAATTGATCAACTCCCCCCTGCTTTAGACTAATGGAATGCCGCCTCAGCGGAAATTCCAGGTTCTGCCTTACCGTCATTGAATCGTATAAGGCATTGCTCTGAAACAAAAAACCGATCTTCATCCTGATCTTGTCCAGTCCTTCATCGTTCAGCTCCGGAATATTTTCACCCAGCACTTTAATGGTGCCGCTGTCGGGCCTGAGCAAACCAATAATACATTTGATCAGCACCGATTTACCCGAGCCTGACTTTCCCAATACTACCACATTTTCGCTATTATGTAAGCTTACATTGCAATCAATAAGCACCTTGTGACTGCCAAACGATTTGTACAAATTACGAACCACCAGTACCGCTTCACCCCGCATAAGGTTTTGTTCCCGCTTTTCTATGTCTTCCGTTATATGCATATGTTTTTAATTCAGCCCCAGCACATCGGTTACCTGTACTGCAATAAGATCAATAATAAATATGAGTACAGAAGACAGCACTACGGCCGAATTGGCCGATTGCCCCACACCCTCCGTTCCCTTTTTGGAATAATATCCTTTATAGCAACCTACTATCCCTACCGCAAAACCGAAAAAAAAGGATTTAACAAAAGCCGGAAGCACATCGCCAAAGGAAAGATTCCGGAATACTTTTGTCCAGAACAGGTCAAAACTGGTAACTCCGCTCATATTTACGCCCAGGTAAGTTCCGTATAGCGCCACCGCATCACCCAGCATAACGAGCAGTGGCAGTGTAAAAGTAGCCGCCAAAACCCTTGTTACCACCAGGTATTTAAAAGGATTGGTACCGGATACTTCCATAGCGTCTATTTGTTCCGTTACTTTCATAGAACCCAGTTCCGCCCCAATGCTGCTGGCAATTTTTCCCGCAAAAATAAGTGCAGTAATAACCGGGCCAATTTCACGAATAATGGCAATGCCTACCATAGCAGGTAACTGCGATTCCACACCATAATCTATCAAAAAAGGCCGTATTTGCAATGTTAACACCAGCCCCATAATAAAAGTGGTGAGCATTACCAGCGGCAGGGATTTATAGCCAATGATAAAACATTGCCTGAAAAATTCTGCTGTTTCATAGTGGGGCTTAAACCATTGAGAAAATAACCTGCCGGTAAAACGGGCTATTTCTCCTGCTTCTTCAAAAAAGTTTTTCCAGAACCGGGAACGCAACATACTTTAAAAATACTCAAATATTACAGCACGGCCACATATGGTATTCATTTCAAATCATCCTCACGTACGTAAAGTACTCCCGTTAAGGTAATAAAAGCAAAAACATAGTTCAGTCTGTTCGGCTTACTATACAAAACCGGGCAATTCAACCCGGTTACCTTTTGTGATTACAGCTATATGGAAATAAGCATACGGCAGAACTGATCGCCTGGTAAACTAATAAACAATTATCTTGTCTATCGTGCGGATGCATTCCTTATCTGATTTAGGAAAATTAAACCGGAGTATACCTGCCCTGTATTCAGCTCTTACAAAATCCGCATCAATATATTTGGGCAAAATAACAGCATGCTCAAAACAATCGCAGCAGCCTTCGTGCAAATGATACCCGGATTGCTCACCGGATTGCGTGTTCGGGCATAAGCCGTATATGTTTAGTTTATTCCCTTCAAACGTAACCATAAAGTTTTCCTTACTATAGCCCGGAACTTCAATTTCAATACTGTAGCAACATGAAGTTTCGTTGATCATTAGGGAAGGTTTCAGTTTTTTATCGGATGCTTTTTTTAGCTGCTGCATCACTTTTGACCAGTTATACGCAGGCGGATGATAGGCCCCGGGGTATTCATGAGAATCCGTTTTAGGTTGATTGCTGAATGTGATCATATGAACGCGGTATATGTAGTGAATAATTTTGCATGTCTGCATATTACCCTCTTTTATAGAAACAAAATATGACTACCTTACTGAAGCTTTATGATCCTCATCATCATGCACTTTTAAACCCGAATTGAACTACGTTTACAATAAAATCTATATTTACAAAAAGACTGTATTTTGAAAACCGGATATGCTACAGGCAGCATCATAAAAAATAAAAAGCGTTGGCCGGTTGAAAAAAAGCGGTCCACCGAAGGATATACCACGAATAATACCGTAAGGTTTATTCGCGGCGGAGCTGCGTATTTTAACCAGATGCTGCAGATGATTGACCAGGCAAAGCAAAGCATACACTTACAGACTTATATTTTTGATGATGATGCAACCGGCAGATTAGTAGGGGACGCGCTGAAAAAAGCCGCGCAAAGAGGCGTTAATGTATATATGATGGCCGATGGTTATGCATCCAGGGCCTTATCGGGGTCATTTATCCATGAGCTCATAACAGCGGGCGTGCATTTTCGTTTTTTTGAGCCCCTGATCCGGAGTAAGCATTTCTATTTTGGCAGGCGGCTGCATCATAAAATTATAGTAGCAGATACCCAATGCGCCATGGTAGGCGGTTTAAATATTACGGAACGGTATAACGACCGGCCGGGCTATACGGCATGGCTGGATTTTGCCGTATGGGTGAAGGGAGAGATTGTAAAAGAACTATGTACGCTTTGCTGGAAAACATGGAAAGGATTTCCGGTAAAAACAGGCGTATTACCCTGTGAACAGGAATACCTGTACACTCCCCCCATTACCGGAACTACAAGCCGGGTACGCATGCGCATTAACGATTGGGTGCGCAATAAAAATGAAATATCGGGCAGCTACATGGAAATGCTGAAAACCGCGCAATCGCATGTAGTTATTTTATGCAGCTATTTTTTGCCCGGTGCAATGTTCAGGAAAAAACTTTCACTTGCCGCGAAAAGAGGGGTAAAGATCAAAATCATTCTGGCCGGGTTATCAGATATAAAACTGGCAAAGTATGCCGAGCGATATATTTATGACTGGTTATTGCGGAACAATATTGCCATTTACGAGTACCAGGGAAATGTTTTGCATGGTAAGGTGTCGGTTTGTGATAGCGCATGGTTAACTATTGGCTCCTATAATATTAATAATATCAGCGCTCATGCCAGCATTGAGCTAAACCTTGATATACGCGACCAGCATTTTGCGGCGGAAGTGGAGGCAGTATTTGAAGCTATTATTGAAAAGGAATGCATTCATGTAACAAGGGAAAGGCTTATTCAAAAACGCAGCCTGCTGAAGCGTTTTATATGGTGGTGCTCCTATCAAACCGTTAAAGGACTGATCTATCTTTTTACCTTCTATTTCAGGAAAAGAAATTAAGGAAATACAAAGCGCCGAGAACCAAATGATAAGAACCAAACCCGTCCGCAGTGGCGGATAAAATTCAAATACTAAATCAGAAACTACAAATCTGAAATTCTAAGGAGAAGAGAAAGGCGAGAGGTGAAAGAAGGCGTATTCATTCTATCGTTAGTAGCTACTCACCTGATGCCTGGTACCTCTTACCTGAAACCTACTTCCCCTTCATCTTTCCATAATCCATCACTATATTACAAAACGCTTTTACTCCTGTATCCAGCCTGCTGTCGTCTATATAAAAATCGGGTGTATGGTGTGCCGCGGCCTTTTTAGGGTCCTGCCCTGCAGGCATCCCACCCAGGAAGAAAAAGAAGGCCGGCGCTTTATCGCCGAAAAAGGAAAAATCTTCCGCGCCTGTTGTCCATTCGGTTTCATATACCTTTTCTTTTCCGGCGGCGGCTTCTAATGAAGGAAGCATCAGCTTCACCAAAGCAGGGTTGTTGTACGTTACTTTTGTTTTGGTATCAATGGCTACTTCTGCCGTGGCGCCGCCGGCAGCGGCAATATGATTGACGGTTTTGCGTATTCTTTCATGCACATCCTTATGCATATCCTCATCCAGGGTCCTGATGGTTCCTTCCATGATGAGCTCCTCGGGAATGATATTACTCCTTACACCACTGTGTATTTTACCCACGGTAATTACCACCGGCGCTTTGGTAAGGTTTTGCTGGCGGCTTACAATGGTTTGTAAGCCCTGGATGATCTGTGACGCAATTACAATAGGGTCTACCCCGCTCCATGGCTGGGAGCCATGAGATTGCTTTCCTTTCACCTTAATGGTAAACCAGTCGCTTGCAGCCATTTCGGCGCCTGACTTATATTTTATTTCTCCAACAGGTGTTGCCGAATTAATATGCAACCCGAAAATGGCATCCACTTTCGGGTTGTCCATTACCCCTTCTTTGATCATTAAAGGCGCCCCGCCTTCTTCATCACCGGGCGGACCTTCTTCCGCAGGCTGGAAAATAAATTTCACAGTGCCGGAAATGTCTTTTTTCATGGAGCTTAACACAGCCGCTGTTCCCATTAATATAGCCATATGGCTGTCGTGGCCACAAGCATGCATAACCGGTACCGTTTCTCCAAGATATTCTCCTTCCGCTTTTGAAGCAAAAGGAATATCCACTCTTTCCTTAACCGGCAATCCGTCCATATCGGCCCTTAAAGCAATAACAGGACCAGGCTTACCACCTTTTAAAATACCTACTACGCCGGTTCTGGCGATGCCGGTTTGTACCTCCAGTCCAAGTTTTTTAAAATGGACGGTAATATATTCCGCTGTTTTAATTTCCCTGTTCGATAGTTCAGGATGTTCATGCAAATATCTCCGCCACTGAATCATTTCCGGAAGTATCGCGCCGGTTTTAGCAGCAACCTGCTCCTTAAAGTTCTGCCCCGAAACAGGCGCACAGCTTATTACCAGTAGTATTACAAAAGAAAAATATTTTTTCATACGCTACTATTTACATTTTTGAAAGTAGGATTTTTTTACGAACCGGGTGGCAGTGCCTACATTTGGCGTGATTTATATAATTATGAATAACCATCCTTCACCGCTTTTAACCGCTGAATCCATTATCCTTATCAAACAGTATGCCGCAGCGGCAGAACAAATGGAACAACTGCACCCGGAACAACTGAAATTAATTTACGCGCAAAACTGGTTCAACCTTTTTGTGCCTCACGCCATGGGCGGACTTGGCTTGCCACTGCCCCAAGCGGTGTATTTACAGGAACTTTTAGCATATGCGGATGCCAGTACAGGCTGGACCGTTACCCTGTGCAGCGGCGCTAACTGGTTTATCGGTTTTATGGAAGAATCCACTGCCACTTCTTTTTTCTCCGATAAGCAGGTATGCCTTGCCGGTAGTGGTGTGGCTTCGGGGAAAGCCACGCTTACCCAAAACGGCTACATGGTAAATGGCCGCTGGAAATACGCAACGGGCGCCCCTTATGCCACCGCGTTTACGGCTAACTGCATGATTGAAAAAGACGGGGAACCGGTATTGCAGGCCGATGGCTCACCCGTTGTAAAAACATTTATTTTCAGGAAGGAAGAAGTGGAAATACACAACAACTGGAATACCAGCGGCATGAAAGCTACTGCAAGCCATTCTTTCAGTGTAAAAGCATTGCATGTAGCAAAAAACAGGTGCTTTATTATTGAACAGCAACATGCCCGCTTACCGGATGCCGTTTTTTATTTCCCTTTTCAGGCTTTCGCGGAAGTAACGCTAACAGCCAATTATTCCGGCATGGCTTTTCATTTTATAGACGAGTGTAAAATTCTTTTCGAAGAAAGGATCAAACGTCATGGCTATGCCATAAAGGAAGCCTGTGAAATGCTGGAAATATTAGGACGTACAAAAAGTAAGCTGGAAGACGCACGGCAGCTTTTTTATGATGCACTGGAAAAAACATGGAAAGCTGGCTGCGAAGAAAAGCGATGGAGCGCTTCCATGCTTAAAAACCTGGGAGAAACCTGCAGATCAATGGTTAAACTGGCGCGTAATGCAGTGGATGATCTTTATCCTTACTGCGGGATGATTGCGGCAGAACAGGGGTCGGACATTAACCGGGTATGGCGCGATTTTCATACCGCAAGCCTCCACGCCGTGTTTACTTTCGGATGCGGATAAGGGATATTTGAAGTTTATAGTTTGTGGTTTATAGTTTATGAAATGTAAAGTACCAAGAACCAAATGATAAGAACCAAACAAAACTCAAATGCTAAATCCGTGATGTGCTACTCACCACTCACTACTAACATCTCACCATTCACTTGCGGTCTGACCCTTCCTTCATCGCGTACCAACCGCTTCCATTTCCACATTTTCAAATTACCTGTGTAAGCTTCTTAACTTCAGGTATGCCATCAGTTCTTCATACAAATCAGTTTGTATAATATTGGTATGCTGCATTTGCAGTAAGGAATCAAATCCACTGTTTCTTTCCGCCCTTTCCATTTTATCATACCTGCCCAGGGCATTCATCCAAAGCCTTATGCCTTTTCCACGAATTACTCCCATTAATGAATCGGAGTAAAATTTAGCATCGGCATGTATCACCGGAATTTCAATGCCCTGGTTAAATATACCGTCCACATCTTCCCTGCTGTAGGCACGCATCATGAATTGTATTTTTTTATTCATCCTGCGTAAGGCAGGCGCATCCTTATAATCGTACAAAAAAAATAAAGCCTGTTTTTCTATTTTAGTTTTTCTCAGCAATCTGGCTGTTGATTTGGCTGCTCTTTTTCCTTCAGCTTTATAATCAATATCCAGCATTACCTTTCCCTTCACCAACTCCAGCACTTCCTTAAATGTGGGAATTTTTTCTGTAGTAGGTTTACCGTTATGCAAAAGAAAAAGTTGTTGCAGTTCGGCATAGGTCATATTTGCAACAAGTCCTTTACCGGTGGTAGTGCGGTCAACGGTTTTATCGTGCATAATGATCATCACACCGTCTTTGGTTTCCCGGATGTCGGTTTCAATAAAATCCACACCAAGCCGTATCGCCGCTTTCATGGCAGCGATAGAATTTTCAGGGAAATCAGGATGCTCCGCCCTGTGTGCGGCTACCAGCACCCTGTCCGGACGGTTATGAAAATCATACAGGATGCTGTCTAAGGTAGACTGCGCAATGGCAAGTACCGTAATGCATACGATGCCAAGCGATAAGAATATGCGTTTGTAATACATGTTTTTGAAATGGATAAAGGTCAATTCCAACGGTTGTCAGCAGTTAGCTATGAGCAATACAAAGCAGGAGTAAACGAACTTTCCCCTGCACCTTGTAACCTGTAACCCGCACCACCACTGACTACTCACTACTCACTATTCACAGGCTTATCTTCCCCCCGTTACTTCCGTAATAGGTTCCCCGATAGCGCCGCTGGGCATTTGTATATGCAGCAATGCGGCTAATGTAGGAGCTATATCTGTCATGCCCGTTACCCGGTTAGTGTAGCCGGGCTTTATTTTCCATCCCATCCATACCAGCGGAATATGCGCATCGTAAGGATACCATGTGCCATGCGTGGCGCCTTTGATGCTTCCGCCTTTCCAGGTGGGTTGTGGTATTACCATAAAATCACCGCTGCGTTTTACATAATACCCTTTAATGAGCATGGACTTTATATGGTCGGGAATGGGCGCTGTACCCAATGCTTCGCTTTCCAGCACATTGGCAATGCCGGGAACTTTCAGTAAAATTTCTTTTATAGTACGGCCTACGTCACTGCGGCTGATTCCCTTTTTATCAAACGCTTCCCAGTTCATATACAACTGGTAATTGGTAAAGGAAAACACAGGTTTTTCAACGCCGTATTTTTCTTTCAAGCCATCTAACACCGCTTTGGAGAAATCTTTATCCTGGATGGCGCCCGAAGGCATTTTATTTTCCAGATAAAATCCGGGAGACTCTGATACGCCATGATCGGCAGTAATGAAATAGAGATAGTTGCCTTTACCAAACCTTTTATCTAAATAAGTAAAAAAATCGGCGAGCTCCTTATCCAAACGCAGGTAATTATCTTCAATTTCTATAGAATTCGGACCGTAGGTATGTCCAATGGCATCAGGACTGGAAAAGCTTACCGCTAAAAAATCGGTGAACTTTCCACCACCCAAATTATATCCTTCAATAGCCGCTTTGGCAAAATCAAAAGTAAGGGTATTACCATAAGGCGTTGTGCGTACCGCTCCATAATTTTTGCCGGTGAACTGTTTGAGGTTGTGCGGAAAAACAGGTTTCGCCTCTCCGTTAGCTGTACTCTCGTACGATTTATCATCCGCCGTGCTTAAGGTATAGGTATTGATGGGATAAAGTGTGTTCCAGTCATTCTTATAATAATTATCTACAACTTTTTTGTCGTTAAAGCGTTTAGCCCATTCCGGTAGTTCTTTCATGTAATAGGTGCTGGTAACAAAATTTCCATCCTGTCCATTATACCAGAAAGCACCTGTAGCAGCATGCCCGGCAGGTAAAATGGAAGCCCTGTCTTTAATGGCAACACCAACGGTTTTGCTTTGAAAGTTTGATGCTATGCGCAACTGGTCGGTGATAGTAGTTGCGAGGTTGTTATGAGGCGACTGCCCTGTGCCGCCTTCCGCCGATCCTACAAGGTTAACCGACTCGTCATCCACACAGCCAATTTCCTTACCTATAGAACGTTCGTACCAGCCGTTACCTACTATTCCGTGTACAGCAGGCGAAGTTCCGGTATATACAGAAGCATGTCCACAACCCGTAATAGTTGGAGAATAGTCAATCAGTGTATTCTCGCAGGAAAATCCTTCCTTTATCAGCCTTTTAAATCCGCCTTCCGTGTACCGGTTCTGAAAGCGGTATAAATAATCCCAGCGCATCTGGTCTACCATCATACCCACTATTATTTTGGGCTGCTGCGGCGTGGAAGAAGTGCTCTTTGCAGCGGTTTGTGCATGTGCCATACATACAAATAACATCATTACCAAACCGGAGAAGCAGTACTTAAATTTCATCATTAGGTATATTTTATTTTGACAAATACAGTTTTAGCAAACAAATTAACACGATTTAACTAAAAGAACTGCGTTTCCAGATGAGTTCTTTTTTGATTAACCAATCATAAACAATTATTTCAGATTGATAAGCTTATTCTTTTTTCCTTTTCTTTTTACCAGTTCAAAGGCATCAAACAATTCACCTGTTACCGTATACGAACGATACGAAAGCTTCTTTCTATTTATTGTTATTAACTGGTAGAGCTGCAGATGACCACCGCTTTTATCGGCCCATGCGGGCTTATCATCCGCATACATCTTTGATCCGCTCATAGACACCACGTACATGGTGGGCGATGTGCCGCTGTTATAAGGCATAGGAATTTTCTGCATACCCCGTCCATACGCATGATCGTGTCCCTGCAGTACCAGGTCTACCTTATACTTATTAAATATGGGTTGAAAATTTTCCCGCAGGTTTTTATTATCGCGGTTAGCCTTTACCGGATACACCGGGTGATGAAATACCACACATGTCCATTGATTAGGATTATTGGATAAAATATTTTCCAGCCAGTCTATTTGCTTTTGCATTCCCTCACCGCCAAACCAGATGGACTGCGAATTGAGGGAAATAAAACGCACGCCCTGCACATCGGAATAATAACAGGTTTCTTCTAATCCTGCGGGACCATTTTCGGGTAGTGTAAACTGCGGCCGCCATAAAGCGGTTAGTTCGTTCACCCCCTCCGCATTATCAGCATGCTCATGATTGCCCGGCGACATCATGCCGGGTATGGTGCTGTGAATAAAACCTCCCCCGTAAAATAATTCGCCCCATTCATGATCAATACGTCCCCTGTTTACAATATCTCCCGCATACATAATAAGTTTTGCGTCCGGCATTTTGGTATACGCTTCACGAATTACTGCCGGCCAAAAAGTTCTCATACCCTGCTGCACATCTCCCATATAAATAAAGGAAAAAGGCTCACCCGCATTTCCTGCAGTTTTTACATGAAACCATTCGCTCCGGTGGTCGCCATTGCCCACACGGTACATATACCGGGTTCCGGGCTGCAGACTATTAAACACTACTGAATGATAATTGGCTACAATTCCGGTATGCGTTACCGTTTCGGTTTTAGCCTTTACCGTAGTGGCTTTTGCAGCATCGGCCGGGTTAGAAGCGGCAATCGTAATTTCGGCAGTGCCTGAAGTAATGCTATCGTGTGTACGCCAGTTAACCGCCAGGGATGTGGAAGGATCTGCCGTTACATTCAGTACGATCCTGTCTGGATAAGAAGAGGGAGGATAGGGATTAGCCTGCTGTGCCTGCGCTTTTGCGAAAATCAGTATAGCAAAACAACAAGCCAAGTTGTTCCTGAAAATATGGCGATTAATTTTTACCCGCATAATATTGGATGACAAATGATGAATGACGACAGAAAGTTTGAACGATATATTTTTTCCTGTTTATTTCTTTTCAACCAGCCTATTGTTTTTGCCTTTTTGTTTTACCAGGTCAAACGCATCATAAAGTTCCCCGGCAGCCGTGTAAGCTTTGTAATGCAGTGTATTTCCTTCAACCGTTACCAACTGGTAAAGCTGGGTATAGGTAGCCGATACGTCCATCCAGCCACCTTCAAATTTGGATGACATTTTAGAACCGCTTACTGATAATATATAAACGGTTCCAGATTTTTCATCCTTCGTTGCACCCGGTATTTTTTGCATCCCCCGCGCATACGCATGGTCGTGACCCTGCAGCACAATATCCACCTTATATTTATCAAACAACGGTTTAAAGGTATTGCGCATCCGTATATTATCGCGTGTGGGGCGTATAGAATAAAAGGGATGGTGAAACAAAATGGTGGTCCATTGGTTGGGATTATTGCGCAGCAGCGAATCTACCCATACTTTTTGCTTTTGCAGGTCTTCATCCGACTCTTCTACCCTGTAAGAGTTGATGGAAATGAAACGCATGCCCTGCACATCGGCGTAATAACATGATTCCTTTAAACCTTCCGGCCCGTTTTCGGGAAGTGAGAATTGCGGGCGCCAGAAAGCCGAAAGCGTATCTCCGGTGCGGGCATATTCATGATTTCCGGGTGAATGCATACCAGGTATCATGCTGTGTATAAAACTCCCGCCATAAAACAGTTCTCCCCATTCTAAATCGCTGTTTCCGCGGTTTACAATATCACCCGCATATAAAATTAAATTGGCATCAGGCATTTTAGTATATGCATCCCTTATTACCCTTGGCCACAATGTTTTTATTCCGGACTGCACATCACCCAAATAAATAAACGAAAGTTTATCTCCGGATTTTCCCGCCGTTTTGGTATGAAACCATTCACTCCAGTGAGCACCCTGCCCAACCCTGTACATGTATAATGTTTTAGGAATAAGACCAGACACGGTAACCGAATGATAGTTGGCAGCAATATCTTCAAATTGAAACGCTTCGCTTTTTGCCTGCTTCCGCAATGCTTTGTCAACAGCACGGGGATCGGCTGTAACGGGCATAATTTCCAGGAAACCTTCTCTAACAGTATCGCATGTGCGCCAGTTTACGGCTATTGATGTAGACGGATCCCGGGTAACATTCAGCACAATCCTGTCCGGGTTGGGAGCGGGAGGAAAAGGGTTTACCGTTGATGTTTGCGCCTGCACCGCCATGCAAAAAACAACGCATAAGCTAACAAAGCCGGCACACCGGTAACCTTTCTCTTTCCTGTTGTTCATTCCAGTCATGCAAATAATGGTATTGGTTTATGATCAGTCCTTCATCTCTTTTATTTCTTCAGCTATTGGATGATCGGCCTGGTAGCGCAGTTCCAGCAGGGAGGCAATGGTTTGTGCGGATTGTTTCTGATACAATTGCATAACTGTTTTTACTTCTCCTTTGGCTGGTATGCCGGGTCCCATCACCGCTATCCACATCTCATGCGAATCCGCAACGCCTCCGCTGCCATGTCCAGTCCACTGATCTTTATTAATATCGCCCCGGCCATGATCCGTTGTAATAAAAAGCGCGGTTTTGTTCCTGTACTCCGGTGTACGCTGCACATATTCCCATATCTCCTTTATCCATGTATCTACCTGCCTGGCGGCGTCTAAGTAATCTTTGTATCGGCCTGCATGCGCCCATTCATCGGTTTCACCATAGCCTATAAAAAGCACACGCGGCTTTTTCTCCTTCAGGTATTCCGTAGCCGCATAATGGGTAAACACATCAAGACATTCTCCTTCGCCAAAAGGTTTATAGGAGTTTTTAAGCATGGCATTAATCAGCTCTTCTTTGGGTGTTGGATGACCACCACCGGCAGAACTGAAAGCCGACACTACCGGGAACCCGCAACGTTCCTTATTAAGAATACGGTCAAAGGCTCCCCATGCGCCATAAGCCGCTACCCTGCCTTTAAATCCTCCCTGCCGGTTAATGTATTCCAGCACGGTGGTATGCGGGTTGGGCTTATACTCATTGGAATTAATAGCGGTATCGGGGTAGCCCGTAAAAATTTCATTATATCCGGGATAAGAGAACCAGTAAGGGTTGGCAACATCTACCTTATTGCCGTAAGCGCGGTTGCCGTAGAGCTGCCCTTTTTGCGCAATACTATCCCAGAAAAAAGGTAACAGCTTTTTCCTCCGCTCCGTTTCATTTGCGGCCCAATAATTTTCAAATATTCTTGCACTGTCTCCGCGCCCCTGGTTAAACCGGCCATTAGCGGCAATAAGGCTGTCCATACCTTTGTACAATTCCTGCCAGCGTAAACCATCGGTGGTGATAACGATTACGTTTTCAATTTTACCTTCTGCATTGTGTATAGTATTGCCGGCACAGCCATAAAGAACAGCCCATACTGCCAGCAGCATTATTTTATTCATACAGTTATTTTTATTTTGCGGGATAATATTTTTCAAGCCATAAAAAAGTTTTGGTAAATACATCAACGGCCGATGCAGGGCCAACACCATGCTTTTCACCGGGGTAAATTTCCAGTTGGGCCGGTATTCCCAACGCCTGTAATTTTTGATACAGGTTCTGTGCCTGGCTCACATTTACTAAAGGATCTTCCCCGCCATGAAACAAAATGGTAGGCGTCCCTGTTTCTTTAGTGAGCCGGTAAGCAGGGCTGGCATCTTTGGCTACCTGCGCATTTTCATCTTTTTCACCCAGAAAATTAATAACGGTTTTATCTGCGTTGCTGCCATCGGGGCGTACCGATTTGTCGGTAAAATCTGTTGGTCCCCACAGGTCAATTACCGTCTTCACCTGTTTCGCGTTATCATATCCGTAAGCGTACAGCATGGCCAAATGAGCGCCGGCGCTGCCGCCCATCAACGCGTATTCATTGCCGTTATATTTATATTTGGCCGCGTTTTTAGCAATAAACTCCAGCGCTTTCTGCACATCTTCTATCTGCGCAGGAAAACGATCCTGCCCGTCTTTCACCAACCGGTAGTTCATGGAAACAACCAGGTAACCACGTTTACCCACCAGTTCTTCAATCAATTGTTTGGGAAACTCCTCTTTATCGCCACCGGTCCAGCCGCCGCCATGTATATATACTATTACCCTGGCATTGGGCTGCATATCCTTCGGAAAATAAGCGTCAAACCTATTTTCATCGCCGGGCGCCTGGCCATATTTTATGTTTTTGAGCTCCCTGTAGGTTTTTTTCTTGTACTTCGTGTAAGGATCTTCTTTAGCCAAATCTTTTCCCAGTCCGTTGCGTAAGCCGCTTTTGTTTAAATAAGCGATCAACGCTTCGGGATGGTCGGTCTGGATGCCCTGTATACCTCTTTGCAGCGCCTGGTTCCAGTCATCGGCGCCTTCATGATCGCTTTGTACATCTAACCATACCGCTACCCCGTTATCATTCGCCGTTGCCACCATTTCCTTGTCGTAGATATTATCTACCACTTCAATGGTTCCCTGTTCCAGGAAAAAGGTTAGCTGCTCTTTATTTTTCACCTCTTCCAAAACGCTGGTAATTAAAGGCATACCCGGCGCCGTTTTTCTCCACTCCCTGTACTGTGGTATTTTATTTACATATACCACTACCTGCTTTTCCATGCCGGCTTCCTGTATCTGCCTGTATGTTTCCGTTACACCGGCATCTTTAAAATCGAGATAGATATTGATCTTGCCTTTGGCTGCCTTCAGCACTGCGCTGAAAGTGGGAATGCGGTATGTTTTTTTAGTGGGATTGTTTTTATCCGCTACTTTCAGTTGTTGTAATTCCGCCAGCGTAAGGTCTTTAATATTACCCGTACCATTGGTCATACGGTTAACCGTACCATCATGATGAATAACCAGGTACCCGTCTTTAGTGGTACGCAGGTCAATCTCCACGTAATCGGCGCCACTTTTAATAGCCGCTTTTACAGACTCAAGCGTATTTTCAGGTACTTTAACATGGTTACCCCGGTGGGCAATTACAGCCAGCTTATACTTTGTTTCAGGGAGCGGCGCTTTTTCCTGCGAAAAAACAAAGCAAGCGGAGAGCAATAAAAATAATATAAGGGATATCCTTCTCATAAAGGGGTTTTATTTTTCTTTTATTTGTTCAATAGCCGGCGCCACGGAATATGCGGCAGTAAATATTTTTACCGGCAGGAACGCGATGGGTTGGACTATAATATTTCCAATTGTATTTTGAGCGGAGCCCGGAAACCGCTGCTGCAATGCCAGGGTGCAACAGGATATAATCTTAATTCTCATTATTTACTTTTTAGGGAGGCTAAAAGTAAAAATACATACTCATATTTTGAAGGAAAAAATACATTGTTGAGTAACTACTAATGATAGATCGAATACTCCTTCTTTCACCGCTCTCTTTTCACCTCTGTCCGTTCTGCTTATAGCTGACTGCTTCCGCCGGATTGGCTTTTTTTTATCTGGAGTTTATAGTCAGAACAAGATTTCCCTGATACCGGATACATTTCAAATTGTTGTATTTATGCAGGCAGTGAAGACACTGCCCACGGCGGATGCCCCGGTTGGAGAGACACCAACCGGCAACGATTTGAAATACACCCCTGCCACCTGTTCCTCCCAATATATTATCTTCATACCTCATTATCAATTGCCGCTATATGAATAAATTGTTGTTCTTTCTGGCTTTTGCCGCTTTTATGGCCTGCAAGGATAAAATGCCTGCCCTGCAATCCATTGGATCCATTCAAAGCCTTGATCCTTCATTAGAAAAAATCATAGACACAACAGCGCCTGTTGAAATTATTGCTGAAGGATTCAAGTGGACAGAAGGCCCTTTATGGTTGGAAAATGAAAAGATGCTCCTGTTCTCTGATATTCCTCCCAACAAAATATTCAAATGGACGGAAGCCAAAGGCGCTGAATTATACCTCACACCTTCGGGCTACACCGGCGCCATTCCACGAACAGGCGAGCCGGGTTCCAATGCCCTGCTGCTGAACAGGGAAAGTAAATTAGTACTGTGCCAGCATGGCGACCGGCGGATGGCTATGATGAATGCGCCGTTGAATGCACCACAGCCTGTATTTACTTCGCTGGCGGATCATTACCAGGGAAAGCGTTTCAACAGTCCTAATGACGCGGTATTCAGGAGCAATGGCGATCTTTTTTTTACCGACCCGGCATACGGCCTGGAAAAAGCAATGGATGACCCTGCTAAGGAAATTCCGTTCCAGGGCGTGTACAAAGTAAACAGCCGGGGAGAAGTGCGCTTACTAACCGATGCCATTACCCGCCCTAACGGGATTGCTTTTATCAACAATGAAAAAACGCTTATTGTAGCCAACTCCGACCCACAGAAGCCCGTGTGGTATATGTTTGACATAGATGGTAACGACAGCCTGCATAATGAAAGATTACTGTTTGACGCAACGGAAGCATCAAAAAAAGAGCAGGGCATGCCGGACGGACTGAAGGTTGACGGGCAGGGAAATGTTTTTGCAACCGGGCCGGGCGGAGTATGGATATTCAATGCGTTGGGGAAACTGGCAGGAAAGATATCGGTTCCGCAACCATGCAGCAATGTAGCGCTGGCCGAGGGCGGCAAAACGCTGTATATTACGGCAAACATGTATGTGCTGAGGGTACGGATGAGGAAATAAGTTCAGGACATGCTATTTGCAAAGTGTGGTTGCTCCAGAAGTGAACCGAGCTGCGCCTCTGCATCAATTCAGCACAGGGGTTTCATGGCTTCCCACAATGGCTTTTTATGCAGACCCCGGCGCGACACAATAAAAAGACAACCAATGCAATGGGTAATACGATTTTGTACACGGCTTTCCTATTAGTAAGCATCAGGTGAATATTAAATTGTATGGACAGCAGCCGCCATAAAAGATTTAGCCGGCTGGTGCGCAGGCAGCTATTTTAGCAACATGTAAATTCCCTGAATTATTATTCCGGTATTTGTCTGGCGGATACATTTCCGGATGAGCAGCAAGCCTGCGGGTTGAGGTTAAAATATCCGTCATCACTTTCTCTGCGTTTTGATAAGAGTCCAGCAAAATATAACGATATGCTTTTTCCAGTTGGTGTTGTGGCCGGGGAGACCATCTTACTTCCCTTACCATTTAGCTGCCCATTTTTCCATTTCGTTCTTGTAATATAGTTGCCTGCCTCCACTTCTGTCAATGCTTCATCTATCTCTTTGCTATACTGCTCCATACTGATACGATCAGTAGCTTCATTGTGTCGTTGTAAAACAGAACCGTTTGTGATTTATATTGCTCTACATTGCTTTGTCACATGAATACAAAACTCATTTTCTGGAGCATCGTAATTGCTTTGGGCGGATTGTTGTTTGGCATGGATGTAGCGGTTATTTCCGGTGCAGAACAGCAGATACAGGAAATATGGCATCTTAGTGATGTGCTTCATGGTCAGGCTCTCACCTCTGCATTATACGGTGCTATTACAGGTGCATTATTGAGTGGTATTCCGGCAGGAAAATATGGCAGAAAAAAGTGCTGTTTTGGATTGGAATCGTTTTTTTTATTTCGGCATTAGGCGGCGTAGCAGCCGCTTTTCATTTTCATTATCCCGGTGCTTTCATTGTACCCGTATTGCTTTTCATTTTTATTGCATCGCATGCTATCGGGCAGGGTGCTGCTATTCGGGTATTCATTTCCGAGATATTCCTGTTTTTTATGTTCATGATGGTGCTGCAACTGCTGTGGGTGATTTTTGAAATGATAGAAACAAAAGGTGTGTTATTAGAAGCGATGGAAAGAAAGCTGAGCAAAAAAACAGGTAAGTTTTTTGTTTCCGGCTCCGGCCATCGGTGCTTTATTAACAGAGATATTACAATCAATATTCATCCTGGTTAAATAAAAAATCTGCCTGCGTGGGATAATCCGGCCAAATTTCTTCCATTGATTCATATACGTAAGAATCGTCTTCACTTTCCAGTGTCTGAATATTCTCTATCACTTCCACAGGAGAGCCGGAACGGATCGTATAATCTATTAATTCATCTTTTGTTGCCGGCCAGGGCGCATCGTCAAGGTGCCTTGCTAATTCTAATGTCCAGTACATAAAATTTATTTGAGGACGCGAAGATAACCTATTTGTTGCGATGGGGCTTCACAGCTATTGCGTATGGGGTAAAACCCCGCTGAATGTTCAATATATACCGTAAACAACAGCTCAGCGCGGGGTTTCATAGCTGCCCGCAATGGCTTTTGATGAAGGCTGCTGTGCAACTTACAGTATTCATCTCTTTTGTTGTTGCTTTAGTGTTATTGCATCCACAAGAGCAACTGCTCATACAATCGGCAACGAGTCCGAAAAGATTATTAAAATTACGAAATGAGGGTCTTTAGGACGGTGAAGATCATTTCGCTCAAAGGAAGCGGAAATAACATTTATGGCCGGAAGCAGCGTTTCGTAAAAAAGCGCAAAAATGAAAGTAGTGTAATTTCTATTTGGGTTCAGTAAATAAATACAGCACCAGTAACAATGAGGGCTTTTTAGATTCATTTATCGGAACATGGGGAATATTGCCGTCAAAAAATAAGGAATCGCCTTGCGTCATTTTAAAATATTTATCCTCCAGAAAATATTTCACTGAGCCCTTAATAAGGTAGATATATTCGAAGCCTGCGGTGGTAACAAGGGGGCGTTTGGCATTTGGACTAAGTTCGAGTAAGGATAACTGAAAAGATTGTACGCTCACTACATGTTCGAGTATTGAATAATAATCGAAGCCACTGGCGTTTTCCTCTTTTACATAAGATGCGTAATCAGCCTTTGGAATAAAAATATATCCCGGGAATTTGGTTTCATTATTCAACTCCGAGAAGAAAACCTCCGGCGAAACATCCAGCTTATTTATAATAGCAAATAATGTGGGTATTGTTGGGATCATTCGTCCATTTTCAATCTTTGATAACATTGCCGAACTAATATTAGCTTCCGCGGCCAGCTCTAACAATTTGAGATCCTTTTCTTTGCGATGTTTTCTTATACGGTCACCTATTTTATAATAAATCAGGTTTTCTTTTGAGACAGTTTTACGCATTGCTCTAATATTATGGCGCAAAACTATAACTATTTCTTAATAGGAAATTTTTATTTAATATTTTTCTTGGATATGTCACTTTAAGAAATATATTTGCTAATATGAAAATTAATTTCTTATAAAGAAATATTGATTGTCGATGAAAAAAGGTAGACTGATAATCTTTCATGGAGTGGGGCAGCCCCTGGAAATGCAAAATCGCAACCTTCGAAATGTACAAAAAGGTGAAATTCTTGTCCGCAATATTTATACTACCATTTGCGGAAGCGATCTTCATACTTATGCAGGCGTCCGGAAGGAAAAATGTCCAACGGTACTTGGGCATGAAATAGTTGGGGAAATCGAAATGATAGAAAGCAGCCATAGCCACCAGGATTACCAGGGCCGGCAATTGAATATTGGGGATATTATTACCTGGACAATTTTTGCAAGTGATCCGCTTTCTTCGAATGCACTTGACGGCATGCCGCAAAAGGGAGATAATCTTTTTAAATATGGACACGGATTGGTTGACGGGAACGATGATTTCCACGGTGGGTTGGGTGAATATTGTTTTATAAAAAAGGGATCATGTATATTAAAGATTCCTGCCGCATTGCCTTTACCCATTGCCGCCACTATTAATTGTGCCATTGCCACTGTGGCCGGTGCTATCCGGCTTGCCGGAAATTTGAAAAATAAGAACATTGCCATTTTTGGTATGGGAACACTCGGTGTTACTTGTGCAGCAATGTGTAAAGATGCCGGGGCAGCGTGGGTAGGCGCCGCAGATATTGAGCATAAAAGAATACAGGATGCACTTTTGTTCGGAGCCGATGAGGCCGTTAACATTAAGGATGAACAAACAATCCTTGCCGGAAAATTCAACTCAAATTTTTTTACGAAGAGCATAGATGTAGTATTTGACATGAGCGGTTCTCCGGATGCTATGGAAAACGGCTTGTCTATGCTTGCTGTTGGAGGAGTAGCGGTTTGGGTAGGAGCGGTATTCAGCAGTCGCAAATTGCAAATTGATGCAGAAGTAATTATTCGCAATCTGCTAACGATTAAAGGCCTTCACAATTATAATTACGAAGATTTTAATTATGCGCTGGATTTTCTAAACCGCAACTGGCAGCGGTATCCTTTTGACCGTGTTGTGGAAAAGGAATTTACACTGGATACCGCTACTGAGGCATTTGATTACGCCTTAGCGCACAAGCCCCTCAGAGTTGGAATTAAAATATAACCCTACCATTATAACTATTACTGCCATGACCCATATAAACAGTTTCAGAAAGCAACAGTGGATAATGTTGTTAATAACCATGTTTTGTTACCTGTTTTATTATACGGGCAGGCACAATTTTGGCTGGGCAGCCAGCGGAATGTCCGCTGAGCTTGGTATTTCTTACACTACTGTGGGCTGGATCAGTTTTTTCATGCTGATGGGTTACGCAGTTGGGCAGTTGATCAACGGTAACCTGGCAGATTATGTTGGAGCACGCAGCATGATCTTCATGGGTGCACTGCTGTCCGTTGGGGCCAATATTGCAATTAGTTTTACGACCGAAGTACTTCCTGTTTTTATACTATGGGCTTTGAACGGATATTTTCAATCAATGGCGTGGGCGCCTGGAAGCCGGATTATTACAAACTGGTGGAAACCTGGGGAAAGAGGAAAGGCTTTTGGATTTTATACAATGGCCGCGGGTTTTTCCTCCGTGCTGACCTATTTGATATCCATTTTTTTACTGCAGAAAGATATATCATGGCGTTACCTGTTCAGATTGCCTGTACTGTCATTACTGGCAGCATCTGTTATCTTTTATCTTGTTATCCGTAATAAGCCTTCAGATAAAGGATTTAAGGATATGCATAACGGAGAAAATGATTTGGAACCCACCACCTGGAGACAGCGGTATAAATTTGTTTTTAAAAATAAGCGCTTTTTGATTGCTTCCCTGGCCATAGGTTTTCAAAGTATGGCCAGGTATGGTCTTATTTTTTGGGTGCCTGTTCACTTTTTAGGGCAAAATTGGAAAGATGCTCCACAAAATTTATGGGCCACCTTTTTAATGCCTGTAGGAATGGCCCTTGGAGCCTTGACTTTCGGAACGCTTTCGGATAGTGTTTTTAAAGGCGACCGCCCCCGTTCAATAGCCACAGGTATGATGATTAGCGCAGCGATTTCATTACTTATTTTTTTTACGCATAGCAATAACATACGCTGGGATGGATTTCTGATGTTTTGTGCAGGGTTTTTTATTTACGGCGTGCAGGCAAACTTCTGGCCGATGAGTCCGGAACTGTTAGGAGAGAAATATGTAGGAACGGGAGTTGGCATAATGAACATGAGTGCCTATTTATTTGCCGCCATCGGAGAGCCGGTACTCGGTAAAATTATTGATGTAACCGGTGATACCGCTTTTGTTTTTCTGGCGGTTGCTGTTATATCAGTAACCTGTACCTGCATAATTTCATTTTGCAGGTACAATGTTGAAAAACCAATATTGTCTGTAGTAAAAGTTCAATCAGCGCGATAATAGTTTTAGGATCAAAGCCTATTTTTTTTGTTATGCTCAATTTGTGATTGGTTATGATTGTTATTGAATGTTCACATAATGAGAATCTGCATTTGAAAAAATTGTCACAGGGCGATGAAGACGCCTTTCGCTTCCTGTATGATAAGTACCATAAAGGAATTTATTACCTGGCTGTTAAACTTTTAAAATCGGATTCAATTGCCGAGGATGTATTACAGGAAGTGTATTCGATTATTTGGATGAACAGGCTGAAAATGGCTACTGTTGTAAATTTTCGCAAGTACATTAATACAGTCGCAATCAATCACATTCACAATCTGCTTAAGCGGAGAGCTTTTGCTAATGATTTTATCAGGGAAGAATTACTGGAACGGCGGCAATTTAAAAGCAATGGAATGGATGTTGTAGACAGTCGTGAAATGCAGTCATTGCTGGCTGAAGCTATCCTCCGGTTGGCTCCGCAGCAAAGAAGGGTGTTTGAATTGAGTCGTATATATGGATTTAAACATGACGAAATTGCCCTCCAATTGAATATCTCAAAAGAAACCGTAAAAAAGCACTGTATGCGAGCAGTGCAGGTTATTAAAAACGCCCTTCTTAAAAGCGGAATCTATCCCGTTTATCTTTTTTTCCTGTTTCTCATATAAAAAATAATTCCAACTACCCCTCAATTGCATTTCAATTGTCCCTTTGATCAGGGATTCAATTTAATTGATGTTTCCATTTTTTATTTATGTACATAACCCCGTCCAGGATAAAATATTTACTCAGGCAATATATGAATGATAATTGCACCGGAGAGGAAGTGAATGAATTGATGGAAGCAATACGTCTGGGATGTCATGATGATATTGTAGTGGAATTTATGGAAGAAAACATTTTGCATCTCGAGAATGATGGTCAGCCCGACTTACCCGATGAAAAGGCAATGGTGATTTATAAAAAACTTCTTCCTTTATCGCGTCCTGCTTGTTTTCTTGTCAAACCTTCATACTGGAAAAGAATTGCTGCAGCGGCTTCTGTCATTATAGGGCTTGGCCTATATGCATATCTTTTTTCCGGTGGGGAAAATAAAAACGCAGTTCTCTCTTCTGTGATACCGAAAATTGTTGAAACGGATGTGGCGCCCGGCACAGATGGCGCTATGCTGACGCTTGCTGATGGTAGCCACATATTCCTGGACAGTTCAAATAATGGAATAACTGTGGCACAGGGCGCCACGGTTATAAAGAATCTGAACGGTTCCATTATTTACACTGCAAAAGATTCCGGTTCAGCAGTCATGTACAACACGATGACCACCCCCAAAGCCAGGACTTTCCAACTCACGCTTGCAGATGGTAGTCGCGTGTGGCTCAATGCAGAAAGCTCAATTACTTATCCTACCCATTTTCCTGGTAAAGAACGATGCGTTATCATTAGCGGTGAAGCTTACTTTGAGATTGCCGGCGATCCGGAGCGGAAATTTATTGTGCGTGCTGGAGATATTACTACAGAGGTATTGGGTACCCATTTTAATATCAACACCTATAAAGAGGAATCATTACAAAAAGTAACGCTTTTGGAAGGCAGCGTAAAAATTACCGCTGGCGCCTCTGATCTGGTAATCACGCCGGGAACACAGGCCGTTTTTTCGCAGGGAAAGTTGAAGGTCAACAATAGCGTTGACGTTGAACAGGTTGTTGCCTGGAAAAATGGAGCATTTACATTCAGGCAAACTGATATCGGAGAAGTACTTCGGCAACTGTCGCGCTGGTATGATGTGGAGATCATTTATCCTGATGGAATTTTTCATAAACTGGTAAGTGGTTCCATGGGCCGCGATCTCAACCTGACTGAGGTTATGCAGGTTTTGAAGGGACTGGGGGTGAAAAGCAAAATTGAAGAGGGAAAATTATACGTATCTCAATATTAAAATACCAGAAGTGGGTCAAGCACTCCTGGTATGTTTCTGAATTTAATCTCTGAAAAACCATTGGACCGTTTTACAAATTTTTTAAACTCAAAACTTGTACAAAAGTATGAAAATTTTTGCTTTTTGTAACCGGCGTATCATAGCCTTGTTCAGGATGGCGCATGTGAGCCGGTTCGTAACACAAACATGGATGGTTATGCGATTGACCTTTATGCTTCTAACTGCCTTCTGTATGCAGGTCTCTGCCAAATCATGGTCGCAGAGTATTACGTTGAAAGGTAATGAAGTTACCCTGGAGCATGTTTTTTATGAAGTTCAGAAACAGACGGGGTATTTCGTGATTTATGATGCGGAGATATTGAAAATTTCAAAGCCGGTGACCGTTCATTCTGTCGGGGTGCCTCTCGGAAAGTTCATGGATGATATATTGAAAGATCAACCCCTTACTTATTTTCTTAAGAAAACAACAATTGTTATTGAGCGAACGGAAAAAGCGCCGCTATTAAAAAGCGATGTTCCCGATATGCCTCAGGAACTTATCGTAACCCGTGGTCGCATTGTAGACGAAACCGGAGAACCTGTAAATGGTGCTACTGTAAAAGTTAAAGGTCGTAACATCGGTACTTCAACCGATGTAAATGGAGAATTTATGCTGTCCGGGCTGGAAGAAAATGCCATCCTGGAAATTTCCGGTATTAATATCCAGACCTTCGAAATAAAACTGGCTGGCAGAACGGACCTGGGTAATATTCCTGCAAAAAAAAGGGTGACTGAAGCCGAAGCTGTTGTAGTTGTCGGATATGGTACGCAGAAAAGATCCGATCTCACAGGGACTGTCGCCTCTGTTCCAAAGGAAAGGCTCGACATGGTTCCCAACACCAATATTGCCCAGGCTATTCAGGGCGCCATTCCCGGCGTTATTGTACAAACCACAACAGCAGGAGCAGAGCCGGCTCAATCATTAATGATTAGAGGGCGCAAATCAATACGGGCATCCAATTCCCCTCTGCTGGTAGTAGATGGTATCCCATACAGTGGTAGTATAAGCGACCTTAATCCAAATGATGTTAAATCAATAGAAGTGCTGAAAGATGCATCCTCTGCTGCAATATACGGCTCTCGTGGAGCTAATGGTGTTATTCTCGTTACCACCAAACAAGGTAAAAAGGGTAAGATGCAGGTTTCCTACAACCTAAAGCATGCTATTCAAAACTTTACGAATGTTCCCGATGTGATGACAGGCGATGAATTTTATGAATACAAAATGATGAGAAGTCCGATTGGGATGACTGCCTTTGAGCAGGGTATATACGATGAAAAAAAATGGGTAAACTGGTACGATCTGGCCACACGCACAGGAAGAAGCCAGGATCATGAGTTGTCCGTTTCAGGCGGCGCGGAGCATGTTACTTATTATGTTTCCGGTGGTTTGCTGGATGTAAAAGGAGTTACGATCAACGATAATTTTAAAAGAGCAACAGGCAGGGTTAACCTGGAAGTAAATATGACCCCCTGGCTTACACTGGGGACCCGCACTCAAATGTCGTACACCAACAGGAACGGCGCGCCACCTGACTTCAACTGGGTGTATTATTCTAACCCCCTTACACAACCCTTTGATGACAATGGTAACCTTACCCTGTTCCCCTATGCGGGAAATGAAGACATCGGGAATCCCCTGGAAGGCACTTTATGGACCAATAAAAATGAATCGCAGCAGATTATAACCAACAACTACCTGCGGGTTGATGTTCCCTTCGTTAAAGGGCTGTCTTATTTATTGAATACAGGGTACCGGTCAACGAAAGCGTCAGGATATAATTATGCAGCAAGGAACTCCACAACGGGGCTGAAAAATGCCGGAAGCGCATCCAGTTTTAACAATGATCATCGAAATGCCGTTCTTGAAAATATCCTTTCTTATAGCAAATCGTTTGGAAAACATAACTTGGCAGCAACTGCTGTATATAGTTTTGAAGAAACGGAAAATGCCACTACCAATATTACAGCCCGTGGCTTTCCACACGACTTTCTGACCATATACTCTATTTCTCAGGCAGTGTTCAGTCAGCCTTCGTACGGCTATGATAAGTCCAACCTGATTTCGCAAATGTTTCGGTTGAACTACGGTTATGATAACAGGTATCTCGTAACGCTAACCGGCAGGCGGGATGGTTATTCGGGTTTCGGCGACCGCACGAAATGGGGCGTCTTCCCATCGGTAGCGGTGGGATGGAACCTGGCAAATGAAGCGTTTTTTCCCTGGAAAGATCAATTTTCTGAATTAAAACTGAGGGCGTCCTGGGGTGAGAACGGCAACCAGGCACTGGAGTCATACACAACCATATCACGGCTTTCCGGATATAATATAATTGACGGTGGTATTACCCAGTCGGGATATATCCCGAGTGTGTTAGGGCAGGATAATCTGGGTTGGGAAACCTCACGGACATTTAATCTGGGCTTGGATCTGGGTCTCTTTTCCGGAAGGCTTACTGCAGGGTTGAATATATTCAAGACCAGCACATTTGACTTGTTGCTGAACCGTAGCATTTCACCGGTTCACGGACTTTCCTCCATTACTCAAAATATCGGAAAAACAGAAAATAAGGGCCTCGAAATGTCACTTCAGTTCAGAACGATAAAAAGAAATTCGTTCGGGTGGTCCACACAGGGAAACCTTTCCTTTCTTAAGAACAAAATCATTGACCTCTATGGTAATGGCCTGAATGATATGGGAAATCTTTGGTTTATTGGAAGCCCGATAGCCGTAAATTTTGATTATGTCGTTGAAGGCGTCTGGCAGGAAAATGAGGCCGAGGAAGCGGCCGGATGGAAATCAAAACCAGGGTTTGTGAAAATCCGGGATATTAACAAAGATGGTAAACTGACTTCGGATGACAGGCAGATCATCGGACAAAAAGATCCGAAATTTATCTGGGGACTGGGAAATACATTCACCTACAAAAACTTTAATCTGATTGTTTTTATTCATGGAGTACATGGCTCTACCAGAACCAGTGGATTAATGACAGACAGGGAAACCTGGGGGGTGGATCTCAGACGAAATACAATCAACAAGAACTGGTGGACTCCTCAAAACCCTACAAATGATTATGTGATGAATCATTTAGATGCCGAGTTAATGTCTGGAATCAGGGGTGTATGGTATGAAAGCGCGGATTTTGTAAGACTGAAGGATGTTACCCTGTCTTACAACCTTTCAGAACGGCTGCTTCAAAAATTGCGATTGGACAGGCTCCGTTTTTTTGTAACGGGCCGCAACCTGTATACGATTACCAATTGGACCGGCCTCGACCCGGAAGTGGCCTCGCAGCTGGCAATGCCACTTCAGAAAGAATATGTGTTTGGAATTAATCTGGGTTTGTAAACCTCTCTTAAAATTGAACTGATTATGAAACTTATAATTAAAATAGCGATTCTTTCAACCGTGATCATGAGTTTGGGTTGTTCCAAATTTGGCGACAATATTCTCAAGGAACAACCGCCCCATATTATAACAGCTGTAACATTGTATAAAACCTATGATGGTTTTAATGCCGGAGTAAACGGTTTATATTCTTTGATCAGGGATACTAAAAAAGGTGAAAATGATTACATGGGCGCCAATCTTGTGAATGGCACCGACAATATTGCAACCAATTATGTGTATCTCGGCTTTGAGCATATCGCAGAAAGCTGGGGAAATATAAATAATCCCACACATGGCCAGTATATACGGCAGTTCACGCTGCTATATAGAATAATCAATACAGCCAATACAATTATCAACAGGGCCGAAGATGAGGACGTAAACTGGGTGGGCGGAAGCAGAAGCGCTGAAGAAAACAAAAATTATGTTGTGGCGGATGCCAGGGCGATTCGCGCATGGGCATACAGGCATCTGACTTATGGTTGGGGCGATGTGCCTTTAAACATTGAAGAATCTGCCGGGTCCAACATCAAGACAGATTGGGAACGTGCACCAGCCGGTGAGGTGAAACAAATGATTATTGACGATCTCGAATTTGCCGAGCAACACATTCCTGTTGAACCTGAGTATAGCAGCAGGTTAACCAAAGGCGCAGTTCAAACTTATCTGGCTGAAATGTATCTGGCGGTGAACAATCCTGAACGCGCACTCTTCTGGGCAGATAAGGCTATCAGTTCGCCGGCGTACCGGCTGGTCACTGCCCGCTACGGTGTACATCAGGATAAACCCGGTGTTCCATTTATGGATATGTTCAAAGCTGGCAATGAAAACAGGGCCGAGGGTAATTCAGAAGCTTTATGGGTCTGGCAGTTTGGAATCAATGTTGTGGGTGGCAGCAGCCATAGTTCTATCTTTTTTCATGTTGGCAGATACTGGAATATTCAGGTAGATGGTATTACACCATTGCAACTGACTGCTGAAAGAGGTGGAAGAGGCGTAGCACGTATGTCGTTCACGAAATTTGCACTCGACCTGTACGAGCCGAATGACGACAGGGGATCTGATCATGCCATCCGAAAATATTTTGTATTGAAAAGTGCTTCAGAAAACGCTCCTTATGCGGCCGACAGGTTACCTGCCGGATATTCATATGGAGATACTATTCACCTGGATTGGAGTGGAGACCTGACCCCCACTACCAAATTCGATCCCAAATGGCCCTTCTCCAGGAAGTTCGATGACGGGCACAATCCGAACAACCTCGCCGATGGGGCATCTTATAATAGTTTGCCCATATTAAGACTGGCAGAAACATATCTCCTTAAGGCAGAGGCCCAGTTTTTGCTTGGTGATCTGCCCGGCGCAGCGGAAACCATTAATGTGGTGAGAAGAAGATCGAATGCTTCCGACATTGATGCCTCACAGGTTACGCTGGACTTTATCCTTGATGAAAGATCAAGGGAATTGATTTTGGAAGAAGACCGGCGATGGACATTATTGAGAACCAAAAAATGGCTGGAACGCACAAGGCTATATAATAAAAATGGTGGACAGCTTATAACGGAAAGGGACACCCTTTTTCCCATACCGCAAAGGTTGATTGATGCTAATCTTACCAAAGAAATGCCTCAAAACCCCGGTTATAATTAAAATCCCGGTTATCAATTATAAAAAGTGGTTATGACGATCAAAAAATATTTAGCGGTTTTACCTGTTTGCCTTGTACTTGCGATTTTCTCTTTTTCCAATGCTGCCAACACAAAGAAAAAAAACTTTGCCGTCAGCAATCCATATGAGCATATCCATTGGGAAACTATCCAGCGGCATAAAGCCAATCTTCATGCGCATACACTTCAAAGTGATGGATACCATAAGGTAAAAGTGGTGGCAGAAGCATATAAAAGAGCAGGATATTCCATTCTGTCTCTTACCGACCATGATTGGAACTGGCCCAATGCCCGTTTGAGCTGGGGGCTCATTTCAGAAGAAGAAGCAACTCCTTATCCATTAGGTGGATTGCCTGAAAATTTTCCAGCCAATACCACCTGGCCGTGGAAAAATTATGGTTCCCCTTCGCCGGAGGCATTGGGTATGTTGGGAATCCAGGGAGGAGAACTAACCTTTCGCCATCACATGGGCAGTTATTTTTCTGATTACGGCGTATGGTATGACAGGACTGGCAACAGGGCGCCTTACGGAGGAATCGTGGATAAAACCGGCCGGGAAATATTTGAAGATGATCAATTGGCAGACATTAAAAAGAAAGGTGGGCTGGCTATAATCAATCATCCCGGTATACCTGCCAAATTTGAATGGTTTGAGCGCAAATCGCTTGACTGGTATGTGGACCGGTTTAAAAACAATTCATCCGATTGCCTGGTAGGCATGGAAATCACTAACAACACACCGGAAACAGAAACATATGATGAAGGTCTTTGGGACCAGTTGCTGGCCAGGTTTATGCCTGGCCGGCCAGTATGGGGATTTGGTAATGACGATATGCATACGTTTGAAACAGGGCGAAAAGGCGACCATGGCGGTGGTAGCAAAAATACCTTTACAGTTTTCCTGCTCGATACATTAACGCAGGCTTCTGTACGGGAAGCAATGAAAAACGGAAGCTTTTACTTCTGTAAATCTTCCCGGCAGAGCAACCTTCAATTTAATGATCTTGATTTATTTCCATCCATTCAAAATATAAAAATAGATGAAAATAAAGGTGTCATATCTGTTGAAGCAACAAACTTTGATCAAATCCGGTGGATTTCTTCACCTGTCTCTTTGCAACCGGTTGAAGACTATAAAAAAAGCGATCAACCCTGGCCGTTAGGCCTGCTGGTGCATGATGGGCCAACTTTAAACTATAAAAAAATGAAGGGTATAAAAAATTACGTTAGACTCGAGTTGGAAAGAAAAATTAACGGGCATTCCTATCGCACCTTTACCAATCCAATTGGTATCACAGTAAAAGAATAAGAGGGCGCTTCCGGTGTTTGAAATTGAATGATATCCCATAGGCTCCTTTAAACAAGAGCGGAATACGAACGAATAAATGAAATCCTTTGAAAATAACAGGGCGCAGTTTAATTACTGCTTCCTGTTTCTTCAGTTAACCTCAATCTGTTTTTTCTTCCCACCTGAATGAACACGGATTTGCTGATTTCACCTTTCTCTTAAGCGATGCGCTTCAGCAAATTAATCCCCGGTTGCATCCACTCTTTCCAAAATATTTCCAACTTACAGGTTCATGCATCAGGAATTTTTAAGTTGCCTGATACCAGCGTCTACCCTGCAGCATAATGCGGCCCGGCTTAATCGTAATGAAATACCTCTTCCATAACGGACCAGGTTTCGCCTTTTGCCGCAGCATCTGGTAGTGGTATTTGTGTTGGTGCTGTTTCCTTCCACCAGCGTTGGGTGGCGGTATCGGCAGCCATTTTTTTCATGTCCCCGGCAAAATCATTGCCGGTATATTCGAAATAGCTGAACAGGTAGGGTTTATTGTCTATCTCTTTTACGTAAATAGAGTAGTTGCGCATATTGCATTCCGTTATCTTTTTCAAAACGTCAGGCCATACGGCTGCGTGCAGTTCTTTATAGTAAGCAAGTTTTCCAGATTCAAGGCCTGTAATCATTCCGTATCGTTTAATCTTTGCTGCTTCTCTTGTAACAGACAGGGTAGGGCTGCTTTCTGTTGTATCCTTTTGGAGTGCAGTGTTACAGGATGCCAGGAAAAGAAATATTGCCCATGTTGAAATGAGAGCGGTTGTTATTAACTTCATCTTACTGCTTTTTTTGACGATACGTTTGTATTTCGGGGTATCAGCCAGTGCCTGCTATTTTATGACTGGTATGTTTTCGGCACTGCCATCCAGTTCCAATACAATAATGTATTCCATTTTTCCCGCCAGTGAAGCCGGAAGCAATACACGAAATGTTTCAGTTCCCTTTTCAATGGAAACCTTTTCGCCTTTCATTGTATGCGCTTTGATGATATTGCTGCCCGGAATATTTTTCAAAGCAATCACAGCAGTATCTGTATTCAGCACATGCAGGAAAATTTTATTTCCTTTTCGGGTGGTAGCATAATTTGATCCGGGCTCATAAGGTCCTCCTTTTGTATGGTAGATGGCTTCGCCATTGAGTTTTAGCCAGTCGCCGACCTCTTGTAAACGGCTTACCTGTCTTGCTTCGATACGGCCATCAGGCATGGGCCCAACGTTCAATAAAAGATTTCCGTTGCCACCTGCTGTCCTGGAAAGGATGTTCAGGCATTGTTGCAACGTTTTCATTTTATCATTCGGCTTCCAGGACCATTGGGTGCAAATGGTAAAACAGCTTTCCCAGGGCGTTTGCATATTAAGCCTGCCTACCACCTGCTCAGGTGTGTCGTAATCCCCAATCATTTTTGACGCATCAATGGCTTTATTTTCCATTGCGGCAAATTCTTTTCCCAGCCGGTTATTGATGATGATAGCAGGGTTCAATTTTTTAAGGTAAGCATATATATCTTTTCCCATTGCATTGGTCCAGGGGCTTTCCCATTGTCCGTCAAAAAAAATCATATACGGGTCATAGCCGGTGATCAGTTCCTTTAACTGATTTTTCATAAACTGGATGTATCTGTTCATATCTGATTTTGGATCAGGCATCGGGCTGCCAAGGTGGGTATGCAGAGGATAGTCGGGATGATACCAGTCGAGCACAGAATAATAAATACAAAATTTGATGCCTTGTTTTTTACAGGCTTGCATTAATGCCTTTACAATATCTTTTTTGTACGGTGTGTTCATAATATTGTAGTCCGTGAACTTTGTGGGCCACAAACAAAATCCATCGTGATGACGGGCAGTGATGGTAAGATATTTCATCCCTGCGTCTTTAGCTGTTTTTACCCAGTCATCGGCGTTGAATAAAACAGGGTTAAATTCTTTGTAAAGATTATCATATTCTGCTGTGGGTACTTCACGACCTCTCGACCAGCCGATTTCCGTACCCCGCAAACTCACCGGTCCCCAATGGATAAACATACCGAAACGCATATCCATAAAATCATTAAGTGATCCGGTAGTGGCTCTATTAGAAACAGCCTGTCCCTTTGTTTCAACGCCTACAAAAGTTGTTAAGAGAAAAAACGAAATGAATATTTTTTTATAGTGCATGGTATGTATTTTAAGAAGTTCTATTCTTTTTTATGGTTTATCTGAATATTGAGTATAGCGTTGTCAATATCAAAAGCAGTATTATTGACAGTATTTTGTAGTTACCGATTCCGCTCCATCCTTTGCTCTGTAGCGGTTCCCAAAAAGATTTCCAGTATAGTTTGCTGCTCTGTTCTGTATGCTTAACCGGAAAGATGTAAGATAACGTAACCTGCATCAACACACAAACGGCAAAAAGATAGAAAGCCATCATCATAAATGGCACACTGCCCAATACGGATTCCGGCAATAATTTATTCAAGATATACACAGCGGCTCCCAGGGCGGAACCCAGCCACAAAGTATATTGGGCTGAAATGGCCGAGGCTTTTTTCCAGAAAATGCCCAATAAAAAAACACAGGTGATCGGCGGTGCAATATGGGCTATTACATCATTGATCCCTTCAAACAAACTTTGGTATTGATTCAGTAATGGAAGCAGGCAAATGGAAAATACCAGCGCAATGCCAGCCGACCATCTTCCTGCCTGTACCAGCTTTTTGTCTGATGTTTGAGGTTTAATCCTTTTATACAGGTCATAACTGGTTAAGGTGGCGATGGAGTTCAATGCTCCTGCTATCTGGCTCATCAGTCCGGATAATAAAGCTGCAACTAAGATGCCTACAAGACCCGTTGGAACAAGCTGCGTTATCATTAATGTGTAAATTCCCTTTGTGTTTAGCATTGTGTCTCCATTCACGCCGGTTTGTTGCAGGCTGCTTAAATCAAGCACGTTGGAATGATATAAGACATAAGCAAGCAGGCCCGGCACCACGAAAATAAACACAGGTAATATTTTTATAAATCCACAAAACAATGCGCCTGCCCGTGCATGATTTTCATCTTTGGCTCCCAATGCTCTTTGCACAATGGTCTGGTCGGCGCACCAGTACCATATCCCCAATACAGGATAACCCAAAAACACCGCGAGCCAGCTCATGCCACTGGGATCGCCCACAGGACGCAACATGCTGAGTTTATCCAGTGAATTATTTTCTTTCAATACTGCTGTCACATTGTCCCAACTACCCACTTTGTGCCAGGCAAAAAAGGTGATGATGAGGGCGCCGGTTATTAGTACAATACTTTGAATGGATTCGGTTACGACTACCGCCCTCAATCCACCGATAATAGTATACAGGCCGGTAAGTACAGCAATCACAATGATGCTGGTATACATGTTAACGCCAAATAATGTTTCCAATACAATGCCCCCTGCCAAAAAGGAAAAAGCAATGTGTATGATGATCGCTGATATGATGGAAATGAAAGCTAACCAGTCGCGGCAGGCTTTATTGTAACGTCTTTCCAGAAAGTCCGGAAGCGTAGAAACACCGGAACGGATATAGAAAGGAATAAATAATAAGGCCAATAAAATAAGCACAAAGGCAGCCATCCATTCAAAATTGCCATTCAGCAAACCTGTATCAAATCCGCTTTGGGCAAGACTTACAAGATGGAGGCATGAAATGTTAGTGGCAAACAATGCCAGTCCTATCATAGGCCAGCGCAACGTTTTGCCGGCTAAAAAATAATCTTTCGAAGACGTGGGTTCCTTCTTTTTTTTACCTGCGCCTGCCCAAAGTCCGATCGTTACAATAAACAGGATATAAGCAATCGTGATAATGATGTCGGGGGTGCTGACCATTCTTATTTATTTATTTAGTCGTTAGAACTGCTTTGACACTCATTTTTTAGGCAAAGTGATCAGGTCTCTTATAAAACAATTTGTGTAATCCTGGTGACAGATATGCGGACTCCCGGCATCTTGCTGCTTATTCTTATATTAAATCGCAACTGCTACCCGGCTCCTGTGGTGTTACATATGTGCCATGTTCAATTTTTACCGGATATACAAAATGTTCTTTTAAATGCGGAATGTGTTCCAGGAATAATGCTTCATGTCCCATGGCAATATGATTAAACAATACAAGATGCTGGTGCAATTGGCCCATGTCTCCTACATGTGGTACCACCGGTACGCCAAATTTTTTGCAAAGCAAACTAATCGTAATAAACTCGCTCACACCGCCTACACGCACTGCATCTACCTGAACAAATCCGGCGCAACCCGTTTGCAAATAGTTTTTAAATACAATACGGTTGGGAACATGCTCCCCCAGCGCCAGTTTTACCGGTGCTATTGCTTTAGCCAGTGTTTGATGTGCCAGCACATCATCCGGGTGCGTTGGCTCTTCAACCCAGTAGGGGTTCATTTTTTTAAATTCATTGCAGATAGCAATAGCCTGCGGCAGGGTCCACTGCTGATTGGCATCGAGCATTACCTTTGCATCTGCACCAGCAGCATCCCGCACAATATTTGCCCTGCGAATATCCCTTTGGGGGTTTGAAGAACCCACTTTTAATTTCATGGCCGTGAAGCCTCTGGCAATTGCATTTTTGCAGTTCTCTTTTACCTGGTTATCATCATAATTAAACCAACCCACCGAAGTATCATAGCCAGGGTAACCTTTTTGTAAAATGTTCATACGGCCGGACTTACCAGCTAATTGCACTTTTAATAAATCAAGCGCTTCTTCTTTTGTCAATACATCTTCCAAATAAGAAAGGTCAAGGGTGTTTACTATTTGTTCGGGAGATAAATCAATGAGTAATTTCCAAAGTGGCACCCCTCTTTTTTTTGCCCACAGATCATAACATGCATTTGTAACCGAGGCCAGTCCCAGGTGAACTACGCCTTTATGCGGTCCCAGCCACCTGAATTGCTGGTCGTTTGACAGTTTATTAAATGTGTCACCGAAACTGTGCATCAATTCTTCAATATCCCGGCCTTTCAGTTTCCCGGCATAAAACTGCGCTGCCCCGCATACCAGATCGTTTCCGTCACCAAGTGTAAATGCCAAACCGGTACCGGTTTCTCCACTATCATCGGTTAAACCGGTGACAGCATAGGAGTATTGCGGGTTTTTATGAATGGCATCGCTGCCTGCATTGGACCGCAGGGTAAATCTTTTATCGTGTATTTCTATCTTCTTTATCATAAAGTATTTAACAGCTTTTATAATAACTTTCGGTAACCCAGTTCGGCGCCGCCACTTACCGGCAGTATACAGCCCGTAATAAATCTTGCCGAATCACTCAATAAGAAAACAGCAACATCACCAATTACATCGCCTCCTGGCATGCTGCCAAGGGGTTGCAGTTTGTCCAGGTATTTCACCATTTCATCCGCATGGGGTTGCTCTTTAATCCACGATTCCAGCATAGGTGTTTTAACGGCGGCTGGAGCAATAGCATTTACCCTTATGCCCCAGGGCGCATAGTCAAGCGCCATAGCCTTGGTTAATGCATTCACAGCGCCTTTGGTGGCAACATAGGCAGCATGGTTATCCTGGCCAATAGATCCCACCAGCGAACCGGTGTTGAGTACTGTTCCTTTGGACAATTTCAAAAGATCAATACCATGTTTAGTGGTCAGTAAAATGCTTTTTACATTTACATTGAACAGGGTGTCCCATTGTTCGTCAGTAGTTGCGTGCAAGGGTTGAGATGGATGAGCAGTAGCAGCATTGTTGTGGATCGCATCAAGCCTTTTGAATTTATCTGAAATGATATTGAAAAGACATTTCACTTCATTTTCGATGGAAATATCGCATACCAGGTATTGATGGCCATGGCCGTTTAATAAAGAAAGTTTATCCCTATTTTCGGGGCTTTTATCAGCAATACAAACAAGAGCGCCGGCTTTGGCATAGGCCTTCGCACACTCCCATCCTATACCATCGCCGCCACCTGTTAGAAGAATAACTTTGTTAGAAAGCATTACGTTTGTTTTACTTCAATGTTCGAGATAGCAAAATTACCTGCCGGTTTTTAAATTGTATGATCCGTTATTGACAATTGCTTACTTTATATTAGCCAATTGATAAATAAATTTGAATATTGCAGCTAATATGAAACCTGTTTTTGCTAAAGTGCTGGAGGGATGGGATAATGAAGTGTATGCTACCCGGTATATTGACCGTCCTTATTTCACCACCGAATTTCACTTTCACAAGGAGTGCCAGTTGAGTTATATTTTAGAAGGTGAGGGCACAAGAATCATCGGGGATAGCGTTGAGAAATTTACGAGTGACGAATTGATCCTTTTGGGCAGCAACATTCCTCATGTATGGCACAATGAAGAAAAAAACTTAAATAAAAGAGCAAAACAAAAAAAGCATGCCAGATCTGTTGCGCTATTTTTTGATCCGGATAAATTAATTAAACTGTTATCCTGCTTTTATAATACAAAGAAACTGGAACAGGTGCTGCAAACCGCCAGAAGAGGAATAAGTTTTCATGGTTCTGCCAAAGAGCAGTTGAAAACGCTGTTATTTAAAATGGCAGATGCAGAACGATCAGAAAAACTGATCTTGTTATTACAACTGTTACAGATTTTATGTGTCACAAAAAAATATCAGTTGCTGGCAGGTGCAGGTTATATCAATACATACCATGCGAGGGATAATGAAAGAATTGACAAAGTGTTTAAATACCTGTTCAATAACTTTTCCACTGAAATAAAACTGGACGATGTGGCTGCTCTTGCTAATATGAATAAGCAGGCTTTTTGCCGCTTTTTTAAAGCCCGGACACAAAAAACAGTGGTGGAGTTTATTAACGAAATACGGATTGCCCAGGCTATTAAACTGATAACAGCAAAGGATGCAGCCATTAAAGCCATAGCTTATGAATGCGGCTATAACAGCATTTCCAACTTCAATAAATTTTTTAAGCTTATAACAGGTAAAACGCCTTCCGCGTTTAAGCAACAAGTTTGAAATATACTGCAGTTAGTTATTGCCCGGTATTGCAATACCCCCATTCTTACATACGCATCATTTACAGCAAATACGACCTGCAAACCCCAATGGATAAACCTGGGAAAGCGAGGGGCAGGATAAAAGAAATTACTCTGCACCTGAGCGCTAACGGGCCTTGATTTGTTGTGGAGGTTACCGGAGTCGAACCGGTGACCTTCCCGCAAGCCTGCGGGACGCGCTAACCAGCAGTGCTGATCAGCCACTCAATATATTTCCGGCTTTTTTTCTTCTTGATTTCTGTCTCCCTTTTTATCGCTTCGCCCCGCGTTTCAAAAACCGCTGCATAAACCAATTTCCAGTCGTTCGCTTTTTTGGTAGACTTACTTCCAGAATTATTATGACGGAAAAGCCTGTCTTCCATAGCTTCACTCTGACCAATGTAATATTGATCTAAAATGGCGGAATGTAAAATGTATACCGTAAATGACATAAACTAAAAAGACCCGTAATGATACGGGCCTTGATTTGTTGTGGAGGTTACCGGAGTCGAACCGGTGACCTTTTGCATGCCATGCAAACGCTCTAGCCAGCTGAGCTAAACCCCCATGTTTTTTTATAAGAACTTTTAAACGGATTGCTACAACCAGTGACCTTCCCGATTTCCATCGGGACGCTCTAGCCAGCTGAGCTAAACCCCATATTTTTTACGAGCTTTTAAAAGAAGTATTTCTGCCGGGCTTCCCAATTTCCATAGGGACGCTCTGCGCATCTGAACTAAACCCCTTTTTTTTCCTGTTTACGGGATTGCAAATATAGAGCGCTATGCCTTTCCATCAAAATAAAAAACCAGGCGGTTGAACAGCCTGGTAGACATTTTAAATAATCAAAATACTTTCAACCTTTAATCTCCCCAAATTTCTCCTTTACCATCAAGCCAATCTTTTACCAATGCCGTGGTAACAGATTTGGGGCGCTCTATCGGAAGACCCAAAGCCCTGTCCCAGCACAAATTGGCCAGTACGCCTAAGGAACGGCTAACGCCAAACAATACCGTATAAAATTCGTATTCAACCAATCCATAATGCACCAGCAACGCCCCGCTATGCGCGTCAACATTTGGCCAGGGGTTTTTTACTTTACCCAGCGATTTTAATATGCCCGGCACCACTTCATATACCCGCCATACCGTGTTCACCAAAGGATCGTTGGGCATGTGTTTTTTACCAAATTCCATCTGAGCCGAAAACCGGGGATCCGTTTTACGCAATACAGCATGCCCGTAACCAGGCACTACTTTCCCTTCTTTCAGGGTTTTCTTTACATATTTTTCTATTTGCGCTTTAGATGGCAATTCCACATCCAGCTCCCTGCGCATTTCATATATCCATTTAATTACTTCCTGGTTCGCTAATCCGTGTAAAGGCCCTGCCAGCCCGTTCATGCCTGCCGCCAGGCTCAGATAGGGATCGCTTAATGCCGAACCTACCAGGTGCGTTGCATGCGCCGACACGTTACCGCCCTCATGATCTGCATGAATGGTCATATACAATCGCATCAGTTCTTTAAAACTATCATCCTCAAAGCCCAGCATATGGGCAAAATTACCCGACCAGTCAAGCAACCCATCAGGCTGTATATGCTTTTCATCTTTGTACTTACGGCGATAAATATATGCTGCTACCCTGGGCAAGCGGGCTATCAGGTTCATTGCATCATCATACACGGCATCCCAGTAATCTTTTTTGTTCAGGCCTTCTCCATATTTACGCACAAAAGTGCTTTCGGTTTGCAGCGCCATAATAGCTACTACAAACTGCGTCATGGGATGAGATGATTTAGGCAATGCTTCTATTGCGTCAAAAACATGATTGGGTACATGGGAGCGGCGCTGCCAGGCATTTGTAATATCATTTACATCGTTCTCCGCCGGCAACTCTCCCATCAGCATCAGGTAAAATAATCCTTCCGGAAGCGGCTCGTTTCCATTAGGCGCTTTAGGCAGTTTTTTCTGCAGATCCGGAATAGTGAAGCCCCTGAAACGAATACCTTCCTGCGCATCAAGCAACGATGTTTCGCTTACCAGTCCGGTTATGCCCCGCATGCCCTGGTACACCTGGGAAAGGATTACTTCCCCTATTTTTTTATTGCCATGTTCTTTAAGAATATCTTTGATCTCTCCCGATAATTCATCAGCTTTCGCTTTAAACCTTTCTTTTATTGTTGCCATATATAAGTGTTTTGGATAATTCTCCGATTGTATATTAAGCAGGGCCACAAGAGCGCTAAAGTTAGCTAAAACACAGCTAAAAGCAGTCAAAAATCAAATGTTTCAAATAATTTATTTGACTTATATAAACCAATTGTGTTAAATAAGAGCAGGAATTTTATGAAAACCAGCACTTTGTTTTCTTCCGCATTTCCCTTCTGTTGAAAGTGAATACAAGTTTGCTATTTAGGCGCCTTGCGG
>NZ_DATJEB010000036.1:0-67434 GCF_035497235.1 Agriterribacter sp. | reverse complement strand
GTTGGTTTGCGACGGCACTAAGTTATCTTCCATAATATTTTACTATATCGTATGCTTGTTGCAGGAGTCTTTAAAAAATAAGTGCAAAGGTACTGTTTTTAAGCCTCTTTAGCCTTATTTTTAGTCTTTTTCTGTTCATTTTATCCACGGTGTGTGGATAGTTTATCGCTGGAAAATAAATTAACATGACCTTGCAAAGCAATACGCTGCCGCTGAAAAAAATTCTTTTATTCGGAGCCGGCAAATCCGCCACCTGTTTAATAGCGTATTTAATACAACAGGCCGCCAATAATAACTGGCAGATCACAATTGCAGATGGGAATTTTGAACTGGCGCAAAATAAATCAGGTGGTTCTTTATACGCTACTCCCGTGCAGGTTGATGTAAAAGATGATGAACAAAGAAATGCGCTCATTGAACAGGCTGATATCGTTATTTCCATGCTGCCGCCCGGGCTTCATTTGCTGGTGGCTAAAAATTGCCTAACCGCCGGCCGGCATCTCCTCACCGCTTCTTATGCAGATGCCGGAATGAAAAAGCTGGAGCCTGAGATCAGAAAGAAAGGTCTTTTATTTCTTTGCGAGATGGGACTGGACCCGGGTATTGATCATATGAGCGCCATGCAGATCATTCATCGTATCCGCACCGCGGGAGGAAAGATCACTGCATTTTATTCCCACTGCGGGGGGCTTGTAGCGCCGGAAAGCGATGATAATCCCTGGCATTATAAAATAAGCTGGAACCCGCGCAATATTGTATTGGCAGGAAAGACGGGCGCTATCTACAAACTGCATAATGAAATCCGGCACCTTGCTTACAACGCGCTTTTTGATGCAGGAAGACTGGTGGAGGTTCCGGGATATGGTTCTTATGCCTGGTACCCCAACAGGGATTCGCTCATCTACTTACATTTATACGGATTGGAAGATACAGCCACTTTTATTCGCACCACATTACGCCACCCCGATTTTTGCATAGGATGGAAAAAAATAATTGAATTGGAACTTACAGACGAAAAGACGCTGTATGATACGGATAATTTAAGTTATCACTCTTTTTTTAATCTGCATCTCAGCAATCAAGGATTGAAAGAAGCCGCATCAGGCAAAGAAAAGCAGTTGTTATCCTATCTTGGTTTATACGGAAACGGGATCATTGGTAAAGGCATTGCAAGCGCAGCAGATATTATACAATCAGCCCTGGAAAAAAATCTTATGCTGCAGCCGGCAGATAAAGACATGATCATTATGCTGCATGAGATAAGTTATGCTGATGGTGGCGGTGAAGTACGCAAAATAACCAGCTCGCTTATTGTAAAAGGAGAAAATAACCTGGTTACGGCTATGGCAAAAACAGTTGGCTTACCCTTAGGCATAGCCGCCACATTGATTTTGCAGGAAAAGATCAGTCTTACCGGTTTGCATATTCCTATAGCGCCTGAAATATACGTGCCTGTTTTGGATGAGCTGGGGAAAGAAGGGATTGTTTTTGGGGAAAGCTTGATATGAAAGCACCAAGAACCAAATCACAGGAAACAAATAAATCTCAAATCAAATTCGAAGCTATAAATCCGGAAGCCGAAGCGGGATGCAATCTCAACGCTCAAATAAAACAGCTATAGTGCAGACTACTGAAAAATGAGAAAGCAGCAGTGAAATGAAGCTGAAATCACAGAAACGCAAAAGTTTCATCAAGGCTCCTTCCCGAAAACGGGCAGTAATCGTTTTCGGGCGGCTTTTTTGGTTGCTTTTTTTCCGAAAAAAAGTGACAAACAGCAAAAATCAAAGGTCGTGGCGGATTCAAACCTGATCGCCGCGCTCAAAACCCCTTATTGGTTAACGACTTTTTCAACAGCTTCGCAAGCAGTTCCACTCCTTCCGTTGCCGGCTTTTCAATAATGGCAATATCGTGCAATGATGAATTATAGGGTATTTTTTTATCAATAATAAATTTAGGTATGCCGTGAGGCGCGTAGTTCAGTAAACCTGCCGCCGGGTATACCACCAGTGATGTGCCCACTACCACAAAATATTCCGCCGTTTGCGTTATGGCTATTGCATTTTCCATCATAGGAACCGGTTCTTCAAACCACACAATATGCGGACGTAATTGTGCGCCGTCTGCTGCCCTGTCGCCTATGTTAATGTTACCGGTAATATCGTATACAAGCCGTTCGTTTTTTTCACTCCGCATCTTTAGTATTTGTCCATGCAGGTGCAGCACTTTTGATGAACCGGCTCTTTTGTGCAAGTCATCAATATTCTGGGTAATAATATGCACATCAAAATCCTTTTCCAATGCGGCCAAACCTGCATGCGCGGCATTGGGCTTTGCGTCTAATACATTTTCCCGGCGTAAATTATAAAACCGCAGTACCCGTTCAGGATCTTTTTTCCATGCCCGGGGTGTGGCCACATCTTCAATATTGTAACCCTCCCACAAACCATCGCTGTCTCTGAAAGTTTTTAAACCGCTTTCGGCGCTAATGCCTGCGCCTGTAAGTACAACAATCTTTTTCTTTTTCATTTGCTAATTAAAAGCCGAATGTATACAAAATACCGGTTACATGGCATTTGGGTTGCAGGGGTACAAATTTATTTACGCACTACAATTGCATTCTTTTTTCTGCGTGTCAGCATCATCCATATCGCCCCGCCCAACAACCAGAGCGGCCAGGTTTTTACCAATATAATAATTAGTGATTGCACCATCAGCCAGCCATCAAGTACACTTTCTTTTAGCGCTTTCCAAAAGCCATATTCATTCTGCGGTTTAATTTCCGGACCAAGTTGCTGAAAAAAAGTAAGCCGGATGGTGCTTAATGCAGCCAGGTTCTGAATATAATTTATCCTTCCGGCCGCAGATTCAATTTCCTCCTGCAGGTTTCTTATTTCATTTTGCACTTTTAATACTTCGTCAATATTGCGCGCCTGTTTCAAAAAATCGTAGTACCGGTCTTTTACTTTTTCCTTTGCCTGCATCCTGGCTTTTGTATCAATAAATTCCTCACTTACATCTTCGCTGGTCATGTTTTTTTGGGATACGCTATCTGCATAGCCTGATAACCTGTACAGCAATTCATCAAACTTTTCCCGCGGCACACGTATCACCATTTCATTTTTTATTTGTAAGAACATTTGCACTTCTGAAGCCGATGCAATATAGCCTCCGGTTGATCTCACCGCTTCTTTTATCGCATTACCGGAAGATTTTGCATCACTAACATGCATTTCCAAAACAGCATTTTTTATAATCTGTTTATTCCAGTCTGCGGGAACGGGCGGTGGCGATTGCAACTGATTGTTTTGAGCTTTTTTATCGGGAGATTTTTGTTTTTCCTACAGCACTTCTTCATTTTGCAAACGTTCGCTGTTAGCGGGTATTTCTGCGGTGTTTAGATCAGTCAAGGTTACTTCGGCCGATTTCACTGATTTCTCATTTTTGGGATTGCACGACAACAGGAAGCCTGCTATTGCCATTACAGCAATTAGTATTCGTAGATGCATGATAAAAATTTATTTAATAATAGAAAGATGCAGGAAACTGGATTTTACACAAGCCGGCGAGCTTTATATGCGCAAGTATAACATATTCGTAAAGCACTTCTTTTATGAGTGGTATCGCATTTTAATAATCTTCGCTTATTTTAGCCTGCAAAAAAGATATAGCATTATGCAAACAGCACATGAAATTGATTACCGTATTTATGGGGAAGAAATGCAGTATGTAGATGTGGAACTGGATCCGGGTGAAACGGCGATGGCAGAAAGCGGCGCCTTTATGATGATGGATGATGGTATACAAATGCAAACCATTTTTGGGGATGGAAGCCAGCAGCAGGGCGGCGGTTTTATGAACAAATTATTTAGCGCGGGTAAACGACTGCTTACCGGTGAAAGCTTATTCATGACTGCCTTTACCAATACCGGCCAGGGTAAAAAAAGGGTGGCTTTTGCTTCTCCCTATCCGGGTAAAATTATAGCGCTCGACCTGTATGAACTGGGTGGTAAAGTAGTATGCCAGAAAGATGCATTTTTATGCGCTGCCCGTGGGGTGTCCATTGGTATTGAGTTTCAAAGGAGATTAGGTACCGGCCTGTTTGGGGGCGAAGGATTTATTATGCAAAAATTAGAGGGAGATGGTATGGCTTTTGTACATGCGGGCGGACATGTATTTCAACGTGTATTGCAGGCGGGTGAAACCCTTCGTATTGATACAGGCTGCCTTGTGGCCTATACCAAAGATGTGGCTTATGATATACAATTTGTAGGCGGCATACGCAATACGATATTTGGCGGGGAAGGTTTGTTTTTTGCTACTTTGCGCGGACCGGGTAAAGTATGGATCCAAACCCTTCCGGTAAGCCGCCTGGCCAGCAGGATACTCGCCTATGGTACAGTGAACCGTAAGGAAGAGGGTAGTTTATTAGGAGGATTGGGCAACTTGTTAGATGGAGATGGAAGATAGCCAGTAGGTATCAGCTTTCAGCCATCAGTGGGTAGTTGCTAAGACAGTATGAATACTCCTTCTTTGCACTGCTCATAGCTTATGGCTGATCGCTGACAGCCCTTTGTATTCTTCCAGGTACCGTCTCATCCTTCTTGCATCGGGTGCCAGCCATATCATCAAATTTCGGATTTATTGCTTCGGATTTTATGTTTGAATGTATTTCTGATTTGTTTCTTGTTTCTTGGTGCTTTGTATTCCTCACACCTTATGTATCTCACTCGTAAAATGAAACTGTATAGCCGGGTTATTGGTGATCTCTGTATTAAGGAACCATTCGCTTTGGGCTAAGTATACCAAATGGTCATCTTTGTCTAATACCACATTTCCTGTTTTAAAACGCGTAAAATCTTCTAACTTTTTCCGGTCATCGGAAGTTATCCAGCAGGCTTTGTAAAAAGGCAGCGTATTAAACTGAAGCGATGCGCCGTATTCATGCAATAAACGGTATTGAATCACTTCAAACTGCAGTTCGCCCACGCAACCTATGATTTTCCGGTTGCCGCCATGCTGCGTAAACAACTGGGCAACGCCTTCATCGGTGAGTTGCAATAGCCCTTTTTCCAACTGCTTGGTTTTCATTGGATCTTTGTTCACTACTTCTTTAAACAGTTCCGGTGAAAAACTCGGGATCCCGGTAAAATAAAACGAGGCGCCTTCTGTAAGGGTATCGCCTATTTTAAAATTACCCGTATCAAACAGCCCTACTACATCACCTGGAAAAGCTTCTTCTATTACATCTTTCTGGCGGGCCATAAAGGAATAGGGATTGCTGAAGCGTATATCCTTATGCAAGCGAACGTGGTGATAATATTTATTGCGCTCAAATTTGCCGGAACAAACCCGCAAAAAAGCAATGCGGTCGCGGTGCCTGGGGTCCAGGTTGGCATGTATTTTAAATACGAAACCGCTGAATTTTTCTTCTTCGGGACATATTTCTTTTTCGGAAGTTGGGCGGCACAAAGGCCCGGGAGCTATGCGGATAAAGGTGTTAAGCATTTCTTTAACGCCAAAATTATTTACCGCGCTTCCAAAAAACACCGGTGCCGTTTTAGCCAGGAGATAATCCTGTGCATTCATATCACCATATACACCATCGATCAATTCAATATCTTCCCGCAACTGTGCAGCATTCCGTTCGCCTATCTTATCAACCAGCAGGGGGGTTGAAAGATCAGTTATCTGCTCCATGTCTTCGTCATTGGTTTTGGTATGAGGAGCAAACAGCAACAGGTTTTTTTCAAAAAGATTATAAACGCCTTTAAACTCTTTTCCGCTGTTAATCGGCCAGGTCATGGGATGGAGCTGTAAGTGCAGCTCCCTTTCTATTTCTTCAATCAAATCGAAGGGTAGTTTGCCATCCCTGTCCATTTTATTAATGAATACAATTACGGGCGTATCGCGCATCCGGCAAACTTCCATCAGCCTGCGGGTTTGTTCTTCCACTCCGTTCACACTGTCAATAACCAGTATCACGCTATCTACCGCGGTAAGGGTTCTGTACGTATCTTCCGCAAAATCTTTGTGACCGGGTGTGTCTAACAGGTTAATCAGGTTGCCCCTGTATTCAAAAGTCATTACACTTGTTGCCACAGATATACCGCGCTGCTTTTCAATTTCCATGAAATCGCTGGTGGCATGTTTTTTTATTTTATTGCTTTTAACGGCTCCCGCTGTTTGAATAGCGCCTCCAAAAAGCAATAGCTTTTCTGTTAAGGTAGTTTTACCGGCATCGGGGTGAGAGATGATGGCAAAGGTTTTACGCTTGCTGATTTCTGCTGTATATTTCATCGGGGCGCAAAGGTAAGGATATGTGATTTATTGTCCTACCAGAAACAGGGCATTACAGAACATTAGTTTACCGTTTTGCCAAAAGTTCCTGAACAGCACATCGTCTGCCAGGTATACAATATTCCCGCTGCCTATATCCTGTACTCCATATATCAATCCGTCATTCAGCTTCTTTTTTAATTCCGAACCTACAAAGCCTGCTACCAGGTTATCTTTTTTAATAACCCCTACGTTCCATCCGTCATTAATAAACTCATACACATGATCATCCATTTTAAGCGTATAATAATAGCCGGGGTAGCCAAATGCCAGGGGGTGGCTACTATCCAACTGCACTTTATAAATAGAACCCGGCGTAGAGGAAGAAATAAATTCCCGGTCATGATCGCTAAATTTTTTCAATGCGGCATACAGGTCCTGCTTATCCGTATCGTCATCTTCTTTTTTAAACTTTATGCCACCGTCTAACCCGGCTAACTGGGCCACCGCGTTTTCCATTGCAATAAGTTTACCTCCCTTGCTGATCCAGTTTTTTAAATCGGGGAAATCCTTATTATTCAAAAAAGAATACCTGCCATCGGGTAAAATCAGAACATCAATATCGTTCCAGTTTGCGCGGTTCAAATCGTTTGCATTGATAAGGGTAACCGGGTAATTCAATTCTCTTTCTATAAAGAACCACACTTCGCCGGCGGCGTTGGCGTTCACTCCTTGGCCGGTAACCAGCGCAATTTTGGGCGCTTTCATATATTTTACATGCTCACTGCCAAAGTCGTATCCTTTATCTACAAAGCCGCTGCTCACAGGATAGGCTTTCAGGTTTTGCTCATTGCAGGATGCTGCTACCAGCGTCCATAAATGATCAGCTAATGCCCCGTTCGATGTTTTTAATATAATGATGGCCCCCGCTTTAAAACTGGTACCGTTTATCTCAAAACCGGCGGCGGCAAAGCGTAGCTTCACTCCCTTTTGCATAAGTTGGGCTACCACTTTTGCACTTTGCACCCCTTCCCATGGAATAACATAGCCATAGGCACTGACGGCGGCATTCTGAGCAGGTTGTTCTTTTATATAGCTGCCGGTGATGCTCATTTTTTCTTTAACGGCATAGGCGGTTAAACCATACACATAAGGAACCGCCCAGGCCGTAATATCGTAGGTTGCGGAGTCAACCAATTTTGATTTGGGTTCAAACAATACGCTTAATAAGGTAGATTTTGGTTGTATATTACTTATGGCAATATCGTCTTCAGCTATAGTAAATGCTTCTTCCTTACCGGTAAAATAATTATACCCTTTTGCATTTCCCTTAGCCGAACCATATTGAATATTATTTTTGTCCAAGAGTTCTGTTAATGCCGCTATGCGCTGCGCATCGCCCTCTTTTTTCTTTATTATATACGTTTTATAGGCACCGGTTCCCGTTGAAACGGCATCATTAAAAAACTTCCTGTATTCGCGGATCAGCCTGTCCGCGTTTTTAGCGGATATTTCAATGGTACTTAACCCGGTAGTGTAGTGGTGCATTAGCCTGTCGGTAAGCGTAAGGGTATCTCCTTCCTTTTTATAAACACCCAGGCCGGAAGCGGGTCCCCCACCCTGCTCGTAGGTCATGCCTATGGCGCCGTTATAAATAGGATAGGTATCGCCGTAAGAGGGATAATATAAATCAAAAATTTCCTTAGTAAAGAAAAGCCAGCCGTTGGCATCAAAATATGTAGCATTGTTTTTACCTATACTTACCTGGAAATCTCTTTGCCATGAGGTAATCGCTTCGTGGTAGGGCTGTGCTGCCGGCGCAAAATAATAGGGAGCGTCAATGCCCTGTTCGTGATAATCTACGTGTATTTGAGGAAACCATTGCTGGTACAGCTTCAGCCTTTGCTGCGATTCGAACTGCGTTTGCCAGGCCCAGTCGCGGTTGAGATCAAAGTTATAGTGGTTGGTACGCCCCCCGGGCCAGGGTTCCCGGTGTTCCCTGGCATCTAAACGCGGATTGTAATTTTTACCCGCCACACTGTTAAACCAGTTTACATAGCGGTCGCGGCCATCGGGATTGACGCAGGGATCAATTACAACAACAGTATTTTTCAACCATTCTTTTGTTTTGGTGTTAGAAGGATTGACCAGTTCATATAAGGTAAGCATTGCCGCCTCGGAAGAAGAAGCTTCATTGCCATGCACATTGTAACTCAGCCACACAATAACCGGCGTATTTTCTACCGGCGCGGCTTTATCCATTGCCATATTGGCCAGGCGCAGATTATTTTTGCGGATATTTTCAAGGTTCGTAATATTTTCCCCCAATGAAATAAAAGCCGCAATCAATGGCCGCCCTTCATTGGTTTGCCCGTAAGGTTGCAGCCTTACCATAGCCGGCGCAGCGGCAGCTACATGATTAAAATAGTTAATGATTTTAAAATGAGGCGTGTATTGTGCTCCGGGTTTATAGCCCAAAAAGGTTTCGGGTGACTGTACCTGCGCGGATACAAACATATAACCTGCAATAAGCAGTAATAAAAAACCGGCCCTTTTTTTCATGAAGCTTTTATTTGATACGGCAATTTAAGCAACCATCGGGCATAAACCACGGAATGAGCTGCACATACCATCAAAATTCTTTTAGTAACTTTCCTGCTTTAAAAAATTCAGATGAAATATTCGTCCATTGTTGCTTTGGCCTTAGCCGGAATGGTTTGTTGTGAAACAGGATGCAACAACCAGGCAGGCAGCCCTTTAAATCCTTTTGCCTATCAAATTCAAAAAAGCGTTACCAGTTCCAACGGGGCCGTAGTTTCGGCGCATCCGCTGGCAAGCAAAATAGGAATAATGATATTGCAGCAGGGAGGCAACGCGGTAGATGCCGCTATAGCCACACAACTTGCCCTGGCCGTTGTCTACCCTGGCGCAGGTAACCTGGGAGGCGGAGGGTTTATGGTGGCGCGGCTTAAGAATGAACAAATATTGGCTATTGACTACCGGGAAAAAGCGCCCGCCGCAGCTACAAGGGATATGTATCTCGACAGTACAGGCAACCCGGTTATGCAGCTTAGCCAGCATGGTCATTTATCTGCCGGCGTACCGGGTACCGTGGCCGGGTTATTTGCTTCAATGAAATATGCGGTGCTTCCCTTTCGGCAACTGGTACAACCAGCCATTGATTTGGCGGAGAAAGGTTTTGCTGTAACGGCAGAAGAAGCCGCTTCCCTGAACCATACGCAGGAGGCTTTCCGGCAATACAATACTTCTAAAATAGCTTTTATAAAGCACGATGGATGGAAAGGCGGCGACACGCTGGTTCAACCTGATCTTTCCGAAACATTAAAACGCATACGCGATAAAGGGCAAAGTGGCTTTTATGAAGGAGAAACAGCAAGGCTTATTGTTTCGGAAATGAAAAAGGCCAATGGCATTATTTCCTTAGATGATTTGAAAAACTATGAGGCAAAAGAGCGGCAACCGGTTACATTCCAGTACAGGGGATATACGGTGGTATCAATGCCCTTGCCCAGCAGTGGCGGCATTATTTTGCAGCAGTGCCTGAAAATGATTGAACAGCGGGATATCGGCAAAATGGGTTTTCATTCACCACAGGCCGTGCAGCTCATGACCGAGGCAGAAAGAAGGGCTTATGCAGACAGAGCCGCATTTATGGGCGATGAAGACTTTGTAAAAGTGCCTGTTAAAACCTTAACGGGCAACACTTACTTACAGGAAAGAATGGCAGACTATATACCAGGCAAAGCAGGTAGCAGTGAACGGGTGCACGCGGGAAAGCTGCCTCCCGAAAGCGAGGAAACAACCCATCTTTCTATTGCGGATAAATGGGGAAACGTAGTGGCCGTTACCACTACACTCAATGGGTCGTATGGCAGCAAAACGATCGTGAGCGGCGCGGGTTTTTTATTGAATAATGAGATGGACGACTTTAGCGTAAAGCCGGGTGTACCCAATATGTATGGCGCTCTGGGAACCGAAGCCAATGCCATTGAGCCCAATAAAAGAATGCTGAGTTCTATGACCCCAACAATTGTGTTAAAAGATAATGCTCCTTATTTGGTAGCAGGCACGCCGGGCGGCACCACCATCCCTACTTCTGTATTTCAAACCATTGTAAATATTATTGATTTCGGGCTAAGCGCTTCCGATGCGGTAAACAGGCCTAAATTTCATCACCAATGGATGCCGGACGAGTTATTTGTTGAAAATGATTTCCCTGCTGCGGTAACGGATTCTTTACAAGCCATGGGCTATACCATAAGCGCGAGGGGTAATATTGGCAGAACGGAACTGATTAAAATAGAAAAAAGTGAAACAGGCAGGGGATATACTTTTGAAGCCATTGCTGATAAATGCGGTGACGATTCGGCGGAAGGCTATTAAAGGATGCGCAGTAAAAGAAACCTGTGGTAAAATGCAGCGGAAAGGGGGCGTTTACAGGAGTGTATTACATTAAAATAATGTAACTTGCATTATTATGGCTCCGTCTAAGAAATACGAATATACCGGTCCGGAACCTAACATGCTGGAAGATCCCGCCGAAAGCTATAACGTAAAATCTTCTCAAAGTAAAGGTTTCGTTTTTGAATCGGAAGACGACCGGCTCATAACTGATGCCACAAGACCGGCTATTGAAAAATTACAACTCTTCACGCAAATGATACGCAGGAACACCATGTTCAACAAGCTCAGGCGTAAATAAAGTATACATATGCAATATAAGCGCTGATGTATGGACGTAATGGATGAAGCTTTAATGGATTTTTGGAGAAAACTAAATGAATCCCATGTTAAATTTATTATGGTGGGAGGATTGGCTACCCGTTTCCATGGCTACAATCGTACAACCGATGATTTGGATATGTGGATAGAAGATACTTTACAGAACAGGCGTAACTTAAGAAAAGCGTTCGCGGCATTGAATTACGGAGATTTTCCCACCATAGAAACTATGCCGTTTGTACCGGGGTGGACAAGTTTTCATGCCGCCGGAATTGTGCTGGATATTATGACCTCAATGAAAGGACTTGAAGAAATGTCGTTTGACGATTGTTATCAAAAGGCTGAAATAGCAAATATTGAAGATGTACAGGTACGCTTTCTTCACATTAACCACCTTATCCAGAATAAGAAAGCGGTCAATCGTTCCAAAGACCAGGTAGATGTTGAATATCTTGAAAAGATAAAAAAACTATTAGACAAATGAACGGGGTTATGAAATCTGCCGGTTTCACAAAAGCATGTGTAAGCCTGTACGGCATTTATTCCGATACTGTTTTTTGCTGGTAAATACTCAGTTCCGCAAGTTTTTGAAAGGGATCCATCATATAGGTGAGCAGGCTGTTGTCTTCCAGCAATTCCACTATCCTGAATCCGCGGTATGCTGTACCCCAGCTTCCACCAAAATGGCCATCAAACAGAAATGGTATATTGCCTAAAAATTTTATTCCATCCTGGTCGTGATCATGACCATTAAATACGGCGCTTACATGGGTTGAGTTAGACAGGAGTTTTTGGAAATGCGGACAGTCAACCGCATGTTCAGTCCACTTTACAGGAGTTATATGGAGAAAGATAAAAACATTCCGGGCATCCTTATATGCTTTCAATTTTGCAGTAAACCAATCCTGGTCCGGACATATATACTTTCCTTTTTCATCTGCCGTAGCGCCCAGCAATAACACGTTATCTTTCAAAACCACATCATGATTGATACCCATTTTCCAGGTTTGATTCCATAATTCCCCGCTTACCATATCATGATTTCCCTTAGTAACATACACAGGCATCCGGCATAGCTTTATTGCTTCCGAGGCAGGCTGCAAAAAGGCAGGATCATTATGGATGATATCGCCGTTAATAACGCAAAAATCTATTGGGTTCGTTAAATGAAAATTATTGAGCGCATTTGTCATGGTAGAAAAATATGCTTCAAAAGGCGTATTACTTTCGCCATAATGTCCATCGGAAGTTACAGCAAAGCGCAAAATACTTTTCTTACGAATGGCAGCGGCCTTTACCGGTGTAACCATTCCGCCTGGCATCAGCAATAGCATGGAGGCTGATATGTTTTGTACAAATCTTCTTCTTTTCATAGCCCGTGCAATATAAAAATAAAAGACATTTTCTACTGTATTGTAAAATAACAATACCTGTGGTTATGCGAAACAACCACAGGTGAACACAATATACAGTAAATGATTTTTATGATCCGAACAACCCTTTTACTTTATCCATTAAACCACCGCCGCTGTTACCGCCTTTATTGAAGACCGATAATAAATCCTGCAAATCGGTATCGCCATCCCCGTCAAGGTCGAGCGCGCCGCCTTTTACTTTTGAAAGCAGATCCTGCAGGTTGAGCCCTGAAGTTTTTCCGCCGGAAAGATTGTTGAATAAGCTTTGGATGTCGAAACTACTGTCGTTAGCATCGTTTGTTTTTTGTACCAGGCTGCTTAAAACACCGGGTACTACACTGCCGGCAATATTTCCTGCAGACTGGTTATCCAAACCAAACTTATCCATAAGATTTTGAACAAAACCACCTGAAATTTGCCGGGTAACATTGCTGTTTTCCACTCCCCCATCCTGGCCTCCGAACATTTTTAAAACATCTTTCAGTCCGCCCTGCGAAAGCAATCCCTGCAAGCCGCCGGTAATGGAATTAGATGCCTCTGCGATCACTTCATCATTTTTTTCATTTGGAATAGCCGGGTTGCTTACAATAGCATCTCCTGCATATTGTTTTACAAGATTCAAAAGATTGTCTAACATAATAATTGTTGGTTTTATGTTATTTAAGTTAGTGTTTTTAAGCTAAAGGTTGCTTGAACGGATGAATATTTCAGTTATTTTTTTCTGCCTTAATAAACCATCTGAAAAATATTTACTTCAACTTGCATATTAGTTATTTCAACCGGTTGTAATTTCAGGCTGCTTAATTCACTATAATATCTCATTATTATGGATACTACCGGCAGCGTTTTCCTGCAATCTGCCATAAAGCGGGTAAACTATTATAAACAACTTAGCGAACGTACTTTTGACCAGTTGGAAGAAAAGGATTTTTATTTTCAGCCTAATGGCATATCCAACAGCCTGGCGGTTATTATACAGCATATGAGCGGGAATATGCTGAGCAGGTGGACTCATTTTTTAACCGAAGATGGCGAAAAAAGCTGGCGTAGCCGGGATACGGAATTTGAAGACCAGCATTATTCTAAGCAACAACTCATGGTGCTTTGGGAAAAGGGATGGCTTTGTTTTACGGGAACATTAGAAAGTTTACAGGACAATGATCTTTTAAAAACAGTATATATCCGTAAAGAACCGCTGCTTGTAATAGACGCCATTAACCGGCAACTGGCACATTATCCGCACCATGCGGGGCAGATCATTTACATTGGGAAAATCATTAAAGGCACGGAATGGAAAAGCCTTTCTATTGAAAAAAACAAGTCGGAAGATTATAATGCCATGATGGCGCAGAAAGCCTGAATACGGTTCAACTGCCGGTATTTCGCCCGGTACAGGAAAGAACTGCAGGCTTTCTGTTTTGCGGAGCATCCATAGGAGGCTCTGAAAACCATAGCGGCTGCAATTTATACAGTAAAATTTCCATCTATACCTTTACATTTGCGCTCTAATTTCAGGTTTAGCCTTTATGAAGTTTACATTCAGTGTTTACGCCGTTCTTTTTTTCGTTACCATTTGCACCCGTGCCCAGGTTTCGTATGGCATATTTGGAGGAATACAACAAACAGATGCCCATGTTAAAATACCAGGCGGGCCTGCAATCCCGGCTGCTTCGGGCTATGGGTTCCATGCCGGGAGCATGCTAAAGGTTGGATTTGATAAAAATGTATACTTTTCGCCAGGGTTATTATACAGCCTTAAAGGAGTTACCATACATTTTAACAACATCCTGCAGGATTCTGTAACCTCTTCAAAGCTGCAGATACATTATATAGAAATACCGTTATTATTACGTTTTGATACCAGGGCAAACGGAAATGGCTTTTTCTTTTTGTTTGGTCCTTCGGCATCGGTGGCCATTACAGGAAAAGAAAGCAGTACCTATTTAAATAACAGTAAAAAAGACCGGCCCATGCGGTTTGCCAATACGGCTTATGGGCGCTTTGAAATGAACCTGGTAGCGAAAGCAGGATATTATTTTAAAAACAATGTATTGCTTGCAGGCGGCTACAGTTATGGATTGGGAAGCATCATTAATGATGATGGTTACGCAAGGATTGTTCCGCGAATGATTACCCTAAGCGTGGGTTATTTTTTCAGAAAAAAGTAAGGAAGCCTGGCGCATTGCTGTAAATTGATATAAGTTAACCATTTATTTATGGGCTGGCGCAGGAGCAACTGTTTCAGAAATGCAAATGTTGGGCTTTCCCGCTGCTATTGAATTTGCACATCAAAAGGGTTTACCTATTTTTACAAATCAATTTTCCAGCCTGAAAACTACGCGCAAAATATTAAAGGTTCTATTCCTGTCATTGCTGTTCCTGATTGTAATGACGGCTATCCTGATTAACGCTGCACCCGTACAAAACTGGCTGGTAAAAGCGGTTACACACAGGCTGTCGGAAGATATGGGTACTAAAGTCGCTATCCGGCACGTCAACTTCACCCTCTTCAATACAATGAACCTTGAGGGGGTATATATTGAAGATCAGCAAAAGGATACGCTTTTATATGCCGGAAAGATAGCGGTGCATATTACCGATTGGTTTTTTTTTAAGAACCAGACAGAGCTTAAATATATAGGATTAGAAGACGCGACCATTCATTTGCACCGGGCAGATAGTGTATGGAATTACCAGTTTCTGGCAGATTATTTTTCATCGCCGCCTTCTGCTCAAAAGAAAAAACAAACCACCCTGCTGTTAAAAAAAATATCGCTTAAAAATATTCATATAAGGCACAGGGATGAATGGCGGGGGCAGGATATGGAACTTGATTTGCACCAGCTTGCCCTGGAGGCAGACGAAATTAATTTCACAAAAAAACGGGTTAACATCAGCGTTCTTGAAATGGATGAGCCTGTTTTTACCATATATGATTATGCCGGGCGGCGTCCTGCCCTATCCATACCCATTGCCAATAATATACAAGATACTGCTGCAACACCTTTCAATGCCGGAGGATGGAAACTGCTCATTAATGAACTAACGCTGAACAATGGCGTGTTTAAAAGCAACAGGGATGTGCAGCGTAAAATATATGATTATTTTGATGCCAGCCGTATTCATTTTTACGCCATTAACGGGGCATTTAAAAAAGTGGCACTCATTCAGGATACTTTGTTTGCAAACATAAGCCTGAGTACAAAAGAGAGATCAGGCTTCGTGGTTAAATCGCTTACTGCTGCGTTCAGGATGCAACCCGGCGCCATGATATTCGATAGTCTTGATATCAGAACCCCCTTCAGCCATCTTACCCGTTATTATGCCATGCGGTATGATGATTTTAACGATGACATGAGCGATTTTATCAGCAACGTAAAATTAGAAGGCCGGTTTAAAAACAGCACCCTGCACAGCAAAGACATTGCCTTTTTTGCTCCGGAGCTTAAGGGCTGGAACCGGCAGATAAGAATAGGAGGAGATATTAAAGGCACGATAGATAATTTGAATGCTAAAAATTTTATTGTTGAATCGGGAAAAGACAGTTACCTCAACGGTAATATAAAAATGGCCGGACTGCCCGATATGGATTCTACTTATATTGATTTTAAAGCCAATGATTTTCGTACTACTTATGCCGACCTGACAGGCATTTTCCCCGATTTAAAAAATATTACCGATCCCCGCTTAAGCGAAATCCGTTATATCGGGTTCAAAGGAAACTTTACAGGCTTTATCCGCGACTTTGTTACTTACGGTACTATTCAAACGAACCTCGGCGCCATTACTTCCGATTTGAATATGAAATTTCCCGCTAAAGGAAATGCGGCTTACTCCGGGAAAATATCAACGGATAATTTTGATATGGGAACTTTCCTGGGCGTAAATAGCCTGGGTGCTGTTTCTTTTAATGGAAAAGTGAAGGGCAGCGGTTTTAGCGCTCAAACGCTGAATGCGAACTTAGATGGCATATTCTCTCATTTAGCATATAATGATTATGCGTATGAGAATATTGTAGTAAAGGGACACATGGATAAAAAACTTTTCCGTGGTGCTGTTCATGTCAACGACCCTAATGTGATTATTGCACTTGACGGCGATATTGATTTTAATACAAATAAACCTGAATTTAATTTTTTTGCCGATATACAAAGGAGCAATTTAAAAAAGATGGGATTTGCTAAAGAAGATGTGAATGTAATAGGCAAATTTGACATGAATTTTAACGGAGACGATATTGATAATTTTCTGGGTACCGTTTCTTTATATGATGTTGCCGTTACCAAGGGCAACCAAACATTTGTTTTTGATACCCTTACCTTAAGTTCACAGTTAATAGATCAGCAAAAAATATTACAACTGCGCAATACCGAAGCTTCCGCGTTTTTGATGGGAGACTTTACGATTCGCGAATTGCCCGAAGCGGTAAAACAATTCCTGAATAAATATTATCCCGCTTATATACCTCCGCCCAAAAAAGCAATAAAAGGTCAGAATTTTCTTTTCCAGCTTGATGTAAAAAATATAGACCAGTACCTGTCGCTGATCAATCCCGCGCTCAGAGGATTTAACAACAGCACCATTGTTGGCTCGCTTAATTCGGCAACCAATCTTATGGCTATCAGCACTATGATCCCTTATGCCGCCTATAAAAACCTTGCTGTACAGGATTTCCGGCTAACGGGTTTAGGCAATATGGACAGTTTGAAATTAACCGGCGTTATAGGCAATACCATTGTAAATGACAGTCTTCAATTTCCCGGAAGTAAAATATCCATTGCCTCCAGCAATAATGTTTCCCAGCTTAATATAAGCACTGCCGCAACGCAAACCATCAATGACGCGCGGCTTTCCGCGCAGATCACTAACCTGGAAGACGGCGTAAAAATACATTTTGATCCATCGAGCATTGTGCTGAACGAAAAAACCTGGAAAATAGATGAGGGAGGTGAATTAACGCTGAGCCGTTCTTATATTGATGCCAGAAATATTAAATTCAGCAATGGCGAGCAGGAAATTGCTGTGGTAAGCAAACACTCTGATATTGGAACATGGGATGATATTATTGTTGAAATGAAGAAAGTGAATATTGGCGATTTTATGCCCTTCATTGTGAAAGAACCCCGGATGGAAGGGATTGTGTCGGGAACGGTTACCATTGAAGACGCTTTTCGCGATATGTATATATCTTCCGAACTCAATGCGGAACAATTCCGGCTGGAAAATGATTCCATAGGAAAGATCACCATTACCGGCGCCTGGGACGACAACAATAAGAAAGCAACATACGAGGCGATATCGAACAATAAGAATTACCGGTTCAGCATTGCGGGCTCGTATGATATCGTAGATTCCCTGCACCAGCAAATTAATGCCAACGCCAATTTTGATTATACCAATATTCACTTCCTGGAAAAATACCTGGGTTCCATATTTGGTAGTATGAAAGGCTTTGCCACCGGCAATCTGCGTATGAAGGGCGATATTAATAAACCCGATTATACCGGCACTATTGATGTGAAGAATGCAGGATTAAAAGTATTGTATACGCAATGTTATTACACTTTTGATAGTGCAAGAATTATTTTTACCCCGGGCAAAATAGATTTTGGTACAATCTCTTTACATGATACGCTTCCTCAAAACGGTAAAAACGCGCTCAATACAGCCCAGCTCACCGGAGATTTACAGCATTCTAATTTCAACGATTTTGTATACAACATTTCTATCAATACCAATCGTTTGCTACTGCTGAATACCACAAGATCCGATAACAGTTTGTTTTACGGGAAAGCGATTGGCAAGGCCAACTTCAGGTTCAGAGGGCCGGAAGATGATATGAGAATGACCATAACCGGCGAACCTGTTGACAGCTCCAGCATTTATATTACATCGTCTTCCTCTAAAGAAAGCGGCAGTGCAGATTATATTATCTGGAAGCAATACGGAAGGGAAATGAATGTTGACTCTTTGGGCGCAGGCGCTTCACAGCTTAATATTGATCTTAACCTTACCGCTAATAATTATACCCGCATGTTCATGGTGCTTGATGAAGTAACCGGCGATATAATAGAAGCAACGGGCAGCGGCACATTAAAAATGCACACAGGCTCCAGTTCCCCGTTTACGATCAATGGCAAGTATACCATAGACAGGGGATATTACCGCTTCAGCTTCCAGGAGATATTTAAAAAACCGTTTGTGCTGTTACCCAATGAAGGAAGCTATATACGGTGGGACGGCGATCCTAACCAGGCTGAAATCAATTTAAAAGCAAAATACATAGCCAGTGATGTAAAGCTCAGTTCATTGTATGCAGAACAGGGACAAACTACAGATCCTGAGGTAGGCAGGTTGAAAAGTGAACGAACAGATGTGGATGTGCTTTGTACATTAAAAGGCTCATTAGGGAAACCCGATATTTATTTTGATATTGCCTTAGCCGCAAACAGCGATGTAAAAAACAGCCAGCGTTTGCTTGGCGATTTACAGCGTATCAATAATGATGATAATGAAAAGAATAAACAGGTGGCCTACCTGATCGTATTCAGGAGTTTCGCCCCCATTGGTCAGTATAATGTGCTGCAAACCGATGCCACTACTTTTGCTTTCAATACCATTTCCGAATACATTTCGGGGTATCTTACCAGTTCCCTTAAAACCATTTTATACGGCATCTTTAAAGACCCCACGCTTAGTGTAAATTTTAATTATACCAGGGCTTCTATTGACCCTGCAGGTACGTCTTCAGGTAATACCGTAAATCTTACGCGGGATAATATCAGCCTTCAATTCATTAAATCGTTATTGAACGATAAGCTGGTCATTACTTTTGGAAGCGATTTTAATTTCGTGAGCAGCGGTTCTCAACCTGCCATAAACGCGGAAGGCACTAATTTTCTTTTCCTGCCTGATATTACCGCAGAATATAAAATTACGCCCGACGGGAAATTCAGGGTAAGCTGTTTTTACCGGAGTAACTTCGATGCCTTATCTACCACAGGTAAAAGAAACCGGGCCGGTGGAAGCATTTCTTTCAGAACGGAGTTTGATTCTGACCGCATTCGGAGGAAGAAAATACAGATGAAAGAAAAGAATGAGGAGGGTAAAGAAAGCGATTCAACGGTGGTGAGGCTCAATTAAATGAACCGCTTATAAAAACCTTATTTCCGCTTCCCGCTCTTTTCTTTGCGGCTTGCTTTTTTGCCCTTCCGGCTTTTTTTTGTGAATCAATAATCCGTAAGATGCCAGTGAAACGGAAATAATGATGGAAATATAATAAATGAGAAAACTGTCATGCACATCGCTTCTGTCGGGGACTATATAGCTAAAAATAAAAGTAATAACCGATATGCCATATTCAAACAGCAGGGCAAAATAAATAAACTGCAGGGTATATTCTGTATTGTAGTGTTTTATCCCATTAATATAATGTATAATAATCCATATAATATACATCAGGATAATGATCAGCCCTCCCCCTACCATCAGGGTTTCAGCAAAATCCTGCAACCGGGTAATAACGGTTAACAGCAGCACCGCGCACAAAAAAGCCGGTAGCATTTTTTTTATACTTCTTCGTATGGTTTCTACCTTAACTGTTTTGTAAAGAATGAATAGCATAAAGGGGGCATCAGCAAGATTAAATACCCGCTCTGTAACAATCATTAAGTTGCTGTTGGTAAATGTTTCACTCATGAACAGCAAATTAACTGCGCCTGCCAGCACCCAGTACACCGCGAACCATACGAATGCCTGGTATTTTACCAGCCGCTTTACAATTAAAACAAAAAAGGGTATGAAAAAAGAAGCGGCTGCTATAGCAGCAATGATTTGATATATATAGGGTGCGTCTTTCACTTTTTACAGGGTTAATATATAAGCGGTAAAAGCTATTCTTTATTGCTATTATATATTATTGTAGCGTTTTTACCCAAGGATTGGATTGCGGGAATTACTATGCATCGGTGGATAATAACATAAAAACCAACAGGTTTTAAACTTCATAAACGGGCATACCCCGGTATGGAATGCGTTAACTTTGCTGCAAACTTCATGCATGGCAATATTAATTACAGGCTCAACAGGATATATTGGTTCAAAGCTTACTGCACAGCTTGCACGGCAGGGTAACGCTATACATCTTTTATGCAGAACAATTCCCGCTCTGCCCGGATCGGAAAAAGCCAATATCAAAATTTTCAAGGGTGATATTACCAATCCGGAGTCGCTTAAACCGGCGCTGGAAAATGTAGACCAGGTTTATCACCTGGCCGCTTATGCAAGGCTTTGGGCTAAAGACGCTTCCGTGTTTCAAACCCTTAATGTAAAAGGAACGGAAAATGTACTGGCTGCCGCAAAAGCTGCCGGCGTATTAAAAGTTGTATATACTTCAACAGCGGGTGTAATAGGCCCCTCAAAAGATAAGCCGATGACAGAAACCGACCCGCGGATCACCGGCTTTTTTAATTTGTATGAATCTACAAAAAGTGAGGCGGAAGCGGTGGCGCTGGACTATGCAAAACAGGGACTGGCTGTTTGTATTCTTAATCCCTCCAGAATATATGGCCCCGGTTATGATACAGGCAGCAACCCGGTAACCAAAATTGTTGAATTATATATGAAGGGAAAATGGAAAGTAATACCCGGTAACGGAAATGATATAGGTTCCTATCCTTTTATTGATGATGTGGTAGACGGGCATACCAGGGCCATGGAAAAAGGGCGAAGCGGTGAACGTTATATTTTGGGAGGGGTAAATGCAACGTTTAATGATTTAATGGCTATCATAAAAAAATATAGCGGCGTTGAAAAGCAATTACGCCATGTTCCCTTCTTTGTGCTGAATGCGCTTAGCCGCATAATGCTCTGGAATGCAAACATTACGGGAAAATATCCCATGATCACTCCCGATTGGGTGGCAAAATATAAATACCACTGGGCTTTAGACAGTAGTAAAGCCGTGAACGAACTGGGCTACAAAATAAGACCTCTTGAAGAGGGTATAAAAGAAACGGTGGAATGGATAAAACAAAACAGGCAATAAAGGGGAAGTATTTTTTGCATGCTTTTTGCCTTCTCTTTTAAAGGATTTTAATTTAAATTTGCGGGAAAATTCATTCCCTCCCTCCTGAAAAAAAGCTGGTCGTAAAAAACTGAGCAATGAGTACGGATATCTTAAAAGCGAAGAAGCCTTATTTTGCAAAAGACAGCGGAGATATTTTTTCCCGCCTCAGGCAGGAAGCTAAAAAAATAGTTACCCGCCTGTCTCCGCAAAGAAGAAAAGAAATAATATTCAAAGCCTTTCTTTTTCCTTTTGTATACTTTTTGTTTTGGGCACTGGCGTTGTGCTACGGAACCAACCTGTGGGTGCTGTTTGGCTGCTATGGGTTAATGGGTCTTACTATCGTTTTAAACTATCTTAATGTTATTCATGATGCGGTACATCATACTATTTTTAACAGCCGCCGCATAAATGATATGTACACTTACCTGTTTGATATCATGGGTGCTAATAGCTTTATCTGGAAAACACGCCATATCCGTTATCATCACAACTATCCCAATGTAAATGGATGGGATACCGATATAGATCAAAGCGCCCTTGTACGTATAGTGCCGCATGCTACGTTTTCTCCTATGCATAAATACCAGCATGTCTATCTCCCCTTCATTTACCCGCTGTTTTTATTTAACTGGTTGCTCGTTCGCGATTTTAAGGATTTCTTCAGCAAAAAAAGAACGGTACAAAAACTCGTAACCATTCCCCGTGCTGAGTATATAAAGTTATTGGCATTTAAAATATTTTTCCTGTTTTACTTAGTCATCCTTCCTAAAATCGTTTTAGGTGTTTCATGGCTGATGGTCGTTAGCGCATTTTGTGTACTGATTCTTTCTGCCAGTATTTTTGCACTTATGGTATTGCTTCCGCCCCATGCCAATACGGCATCTGAATTTCCTCTTCCGGACAGTGAGCAGCAATTACCCTATGGCTGGATGCTACATATGCTTAAAACAACAAATGATGTGAATGGTGAAAGCTGGTTTACCCGGTTTGTAATGGGTAATTATAATTATCATATTGCGCATCATCTTTTTCCCAATATCCATCATACGTATTATCCTGAAATCACCCGTGTTCTGAAGCAGTTGTCGGATCAGTACAACCTTCCTTACAGAAGTTATCCGCTGTTCACATCTTTAAGCAACCATTACCTGCTGCTCAAACAAAACAGGGTCGAATTTGACATTTGGGAGGAATCTATGTAAGCGAAACCCATTACCACTGAAAGAATTTTCCCTCAACTTACATTACACAATTGTTTGCCTGTAAGTTTGCTCAATTAAGTATTGTAATTTGTGCAAAAACAACCACTATGTACCTTGCATGGGAAAATCAGACAGCTATTATTACCGGAGCAGCTTCAGGACTGGGCCTGGCAATTGCCGGAAGGCTATCGGAACGTAAAGTAAAACTGGCGCTATTTGATAAGGAAGAAGATAAATTACGTATTGCTGCCAGCCAACTAAAATGTGAAACTGAACTATTCACTTTGGATATTACTGATGAAAACGCGGTACGGATGGCTGTTGACAAAGCCGCGAAGAGATTTGGGAAAATTGACATCCTTGTTAACAGTGCCGGCATTACAGGAGAAACCCATATTAAAAGCCATGAAATTTCCACCGCCAACCTTCAGATGGTTCTTGCGGTAAATTTTATGGGCAGTTTTTTTACTTCAAAATATGCGTTACCCTACATGCTCCATAATAATTACGGCCGTATTCTGCATATTGCTTCCATTGCCGGAAAGGAAGGAAATGCCGGCATGCTGCCTTATTCCGCATCAAAGGCGGCGGTAATTGGCATGACCAAGGTGCAGGGTAAGGAATATGCAGAAACCAATATTACCATAAACGCGTTAGCGCCTGCCGTTATCAGAACCGCACTGGTAGATGCTATGCCGGAGGCGCAGGTAAAATATATGACGGATAAAATACCAATGAAACGATGCGGTACCCTGGATGAAGCCGCAGATATGGCCTGTTTTATAGTATCTTCCCAAAATAGTTTTAGCACCGGTTTTACTTTCGATTTATCCGGCGGAAGGGCCACTTATTAATTGCTTTTAAAAACACATGATGAGAGATACACAACTAAATGCTGCTGAAATCAAAATTGGCGTAGTAGGCCTGGGGTTAATGGGATGCAGCATAGCCACCTGCCTGCTTATGGCCGGGCACCCTGTGGTGGCGGTAGCGCCCCTTCCCATTGATCTGAAGTTTGCGCTTAAGCGTATTACAAAACACCTGCAGAGGTCGCACAGGGAGAAGCTGGTTACCAACGCGCCGGATTTTTACTTGCAGCGTCTTATAATAACCGAAGACTATGCTTCATTAGAAGGCTGCGCATTGGCAATTGAATGTACGCTGGAGAGCCTGGATATAAAGAAGATTGTATACGGCAAAATTGAAGCGGTTATTGATAAGAATGCTTTACTGGCCAGTAATACATCGGCTATTCCCATAAGTATACTGCAGCAGCAAACCTCCCATCCTTCAAGATTCTTTGGTTTGCACTGGGCCGAACCATCGCACACCACCCGGTTCTTAGAAGTGATATGCGGTAATGAAAGCGATATAACCAAAGGCGAATATTTATATGAACTGTCTCACTTATGGGGTAAAGAGCCCACATTGGTGCGTAAAGATATCCGTGGATTCATTACCAACCGGATCATGTATGCTATGTACCGAGAGGCCATATCGCTGGTAGAGCAGGGTTATGCTACAGTAGAAGATGTAGACCGGGCCTGCCGGAATAATGCAGGCTACTGGATGACCTTAGTAGGTGTTTTTCGATGGATGGATCTTACCGGTGTGCCTGCTTACCATACCGTAATGAAAGACCTGTTCCCTACTTTAAATAATAGCACGGAGGTTCCAAAGCTTATTGACGATATTGTAAAAAGCGGTGGAAAAGGCGTTGCCAATGCGCATGGGTTTCACTCCTATACTCCTGAAGAAGCAAAACTTTGGGAAGAAACGTTTACCGCTTTCAGTTATGATATTAGGAAACTTGCTTTAAAATACCCGGAAGACGTGGTGAAAAAAAAACTAAAAACACTTCAAAAGAAAAATACAGGGCTTAAAACTTAACCACTCACTACTCACCACTTACTACTTACCACTCTTTAAAACCATATATATGTTTATCATAGACGCCCACCTTGATCTTTCTATGAATGCCCTGGAATGGAACAGGGATTTGAAACAACCCGTTGCCACTATACGGCAGCGCGAAAAAAATATGACGGACAAACCTGACCGTGGTAAAGGAATGGTATCCCTTCCCGAATTACGAAGCGGCAGAATTGGTTTGGTAGTGGCTACCATGATCGCAAGGTTTGTAGAGGTAAACAGCGCATTACCCGGATGGCACTCTCCCGAACAGGCCTGGGCGCAAACACAGGGTCAAAGGGCATGGTATAAAGCTATGGAAGACGGTGGTGAAATGATACAGATTACCAATGCGGGCGGGTTGGAAAAACATATTCAACTATGGAATGATACTGCGATACCCGACCATACCAAACCGGTGGGCTATATTTTAAGCCTGGAAGGGGCTGATTCATTAGTTAATCTTTCCTACCTCGAAAGATCATATCAATACGGGTTAAGAGCGCTTGGCCCCGCACATTACGGCCCGGGGCGTTATGCTCCCGGCACCGGCATGGAAGGACCGCTGACCAGGGCCGGTGTAGAGCTGGTTAAAGAAATGGACAAGCTGAATATGATCCTCGATGTAACGCATTTAACCGATGAGGCTTTTGTGCAGGCGGTTGAGCTGTATAAGGGACCGGTATGGGCAAGTCATCATAATTGCAGGGCACTGGTTCCCTACCAGCGGCAGCTTACCGATGAGCAAATAAAAATACTGGTTGACAGAAATGCCGTAATTGGCGGCGTACTGGATGCATGGATGCTGAAACCCGGATGGGTGAGAGGAAAAAATGACCCCCAAACAGAAAATATTACGCTTGATGTATTGATAGATCACTACGATCATATTTGCCAGCTTGCCGGCAATACGGATCATATTGCTATTGGAAGCGACTTAGATGGCATGTTTGGACAGGAACAATCACCGTATGATATGGATACAATTGCCGACCTTCAATTACTAAAGGCATTGCTAACAAAACGTGGGTATTCGGAGCAGGATATAGAAAACATCTTCTACAAAAACTGGTTGCGCTTTCTGCAAAAAGCATGGGGAGCGGGAATTTGAGATTTGAAATTTATGATTTGAGATTAAAAATATCCAATGCTTATCATCATTTCCGCACAACCTTGCACCCTGTAACTTGGAACCTGCAACTTGGTACCCTGCTTATAAAGTAATCGCCGTATTATCTATCACCTTACCTCTTTCGGTACGCATGGTTCTTGCCGGAAATTTGCTTATGACCCTGTAGTCATGGGTGGCCATAACAATAGCTGCGCCATAGTCTTTAGAAATATGAAAGAGCAGTTGCATGATTTCGTCTGAAGTTTCGGGATCAAGATTTCCCGTGGGTTCATCGGCTAATATAAGCTTGGGGGAATTCAGCAAAGCGCGGGCCACATCTACCCGCTGTTGTTCACCGCCGGACAGTTCAAAAGGAAATTTAAAGCCTTTTGTTTTTAAACCCACTTTATCCAGCACATCGTTAATTTTTTCTTCAATAAGCTTTTCGTCTTTCCATCCTGTAGCGCGTAATACAAATTTCAGGTTATCGTGTACATTACGGTCGGTGAGCAATTGAAAATCCTGGAATACAATACCCAGGTTTCTTCTTAAAAAAGGTATTTTTTTCCAATCCATGTCCCTTAACTTATATCCAACCACGCTCCCCTCTCCTTCTTTCAGCTTTAAATCGCCGTACAATGTTTTCAACAGGCTCGATTTACCGGAGCCCGTTTTACCCACCAGGTAAACAAATTCTCCTTTGTTTATACAAATGTTTACGTCCTGTAAAATAAGCGAGTTTCCCTGGTAGATATTCGCGTGTTCCAGCTCTAAAATAGTTTCTGCCATAATACAATCCTCAAAAAATAAAAGTTACCGTTTACTGCATTTTTGCAAAGAACGCATTCTTTACGCTAAGAACTAAGGTAAGAATTAATTTTTTTTGTATTAAACTAAAAAAATAGTTGTTAAACTAAATAATTAGTTTATCTTTGCTCCCGGTATTAAAAATAATTTCAGATTTTAAAATTATGAGTGCAGTTAAAAATCTTACAAAAGCGGAAGAGCAGATCATGCAGGTGTTATGGAAACTGGAAAAAGCGTTTCTGCGCGAGATCATAGATGTCATTCCGCAGCCGAAACCGCATCAGAATACAGTAGCAACCATATTAAAGATACTGGTGGAGAAGGAATTTGCAGGGATTGAGTTGTATGGGCGCATGCACCTGTATTATCCTTTAGTTAGCAAAGAAGCCTATTCTAAAAGCACGATCAAAAATATGGTTAAAGGCTATTTTGAAGGATCGTTCAGTAATGTGGTTTCTTTTATGGTGAAAGAAAACAACCTGAGCGTGGAAGACCTGGAACACCTGCTGAAAGAGCTGAAGAAGCAGGGAAAATAAACACTATACCATACACCATAAACTTCAAAACCTATGCTTGCGATAGCATACTACATCTTAAAAGTTATTATTTGCTCAGGAATTTTATATGGCTATTACCGCCTTGCCCTGCACAATAAGATATTTCACCGCTGGAACCGGTTTTACCTGCTGAGCGCAGTGGTTATCAGCCTGAGCTTTCCGCTAATCAAAATAAATATCTGGCGCAGCGCTGCCGAAAATGACGGACAAATCATACGCTTATTAAATGTAGTAACTACCGGTGACGAATATGTGCATGAAGTAAGCCGCAACGGTAGCTTCCATCTCAGTGGGGAAGCAGTGGCGATGATGCTATATATGGTTGTGTCGTTTGCTTTGATAATAGCGCTGTGCCATGCCTTAGTGAAATTAAACCGCCTGGCAAAACGCAATCCCTTACAAAAGATACATCAAATTAATGTGGTACAAACAGATGCAAAGGGTACGCCATTTTCTTTCTTTCGCTATATTTTCTGGAACCGGAATATTGATATGCACTCGGATGCGGGGAAAAAAATATTTACACATGAAATGGTGCATGTAACGGAAAGGCACAGCGCCGACCGGCTGTTTATGAATATAGTGCTCATTTTTTTCTGGTGCAATCCCTTTTTCTGGCTTATGCGGCGGGAAATGAATATGATACACGAATTTATAGCCGACAGCAAGGCTATAGAAGATAAGGATACCGCTGCTTTTGCCGCTATGATACTACATGCCGCTTATCCGCAGCAGGCATTCGGACTCACAAGCAGTTTTTTTTCTTCATCCATAAAAAGACGTTTACGTATGTTAACACAATTGCAAAATCCACGTATCAGTTATATTGGCCGCATACTGGCCCTGCCCCTGCTTGCTTTTATTTTTGCAGCCTTCAGTATTAAAACGAAACAACTGTTACCGGGCAGTAATGAAACAGCATCCCTGCCATTGGAAAAAACAATTACAGTAGTAATAGATGCCGGACACGGCGGAGAAGACGGCGGAGCCATTAGCATAGAAGGGATTCGTGAAAAGGATATTACACTTTCCCTTACGAAGAAAATAAAATCACTGAATACCAATAAGGATGTTAAGATAATTCTTACCAGAGACAGGGATATTACACAACCAGTGCGTGATAAGGTTGACTTTGCAGTGAAGCAAAAACCCGATTTGTTTATTTCATTTCACGTAGGCTGGGCAAACCCTAAATGGAGTGATCCGGCTACTTCCGGATTTGAAATATATCTCTCAAAAAACCAAACAGATTATACCAACCAGGCGCAGTTATTGGGAAGCCTGGTTGCCAATGAAATAGAAAAGAACTATGGCGTGGCTCCACAAATTAAACAAAGGACAGGAAAAGGTATCTGGGTTTTGGATGCGCCCACTGTTAATTATCCCTCATTACTCATTGAATGTGGCTATATGAGTAACCAAAATGATCTGGCTTTCATTACAAATGAAGCGAATCAGGAAAAAATTGCAAGAGATATTTTGAATGCGATTGAGCAATTTGCGAAAGCAAAAGAAGATGAAATAGTTGCCTTGCAAAAAGAATACCGATCTTCTATGCATACTTATCCGCCAAAGCAGGAAAACAATATCGTTGTTTTAAATAGTAATATTTCCATAAAAAAAGATTTGAAGACTGCTATAGACACGCTTCCTGCAAACATTAAATCGGTTGATATTACAAAGGATAACCAGGTTATTATTATTTATAAAAACAATAAGGCTGAAAAAATAACAAAAGCAGAAGCGATTAAACGGGGCGTTGTTCCTGTTGCCAAAAACGATTTGGTTGAAGTTCCTGTAGGCTCTGCTACTAATTTTGCAATTTCCCGTGATTCTGTTTTATATTTTGTTAACGAAGTAGAAATTTCCGGAGATAGCATAAAAATGATAGTTCCAGATGAAATCTACAGCATTGATGTATTAAAAGGAGAAAGCGCTGAAGCTAAATATGGAAAAAAGGGGAAAAATGGTGTACTTAAAATTACGATGAAAGATAAACCTGGTGCCTTGATAAATCCCCCGCAATCAGGTGGTAAAATATTTCAAAAAGTAGAAGTGGAAGCTACATTTCCGGGAGGTGATGCAGCATGGGTAAAATATATTTCCAGTGCAATTAACAAAGATACTGAAGCGCTGCAGAAAGAGAAAAAAACAGGAACCTGCGTGGTACAATTTATTGTAGATATAAATGGAACTATTTCCGGAGTTGAAGCTTTAACCATGAAAGGATCAAAACTTTCTGAAGTGGCAATGCGTGCCGTAGAAAGCGGCCCCAAATGGATACCTGCCATGCAGAACGGGCATAAGGTAAAAGCGTATCGCAGGCAACCAGTTACTTTTCAGCTTGCAGGTGAATAATATAATTCAGTTAATGCTAAGAAAGACAGCGTCCTCATCCCACCATTTCTTCCTTAGCTGTTTTATTATATTGTTCCGTTAGCTTTCGCTGTAATTCAAAAGGCACAGGCGTATATTCGTGAAACTGCATTTTAAACTTAGCCCTGCCCTGTGTTATTGACCGTAGTGAAGAAGAATAGTCGTTCATTTCGGCCAACGGCACTTTAGCAATTACTCTTGTAAAATTTTTTTCCGCATCTATACCTTCTACCAGGGCCCGGCGGGTTTGCAAATCGCCCATAACGGCACCTGTTATCTCTTCCGGGCATAATACGTCTACCTTGTAAATGGGTTCCAGCAGTTGCGGCGCCGCCAGTTGAAACGCGTTTTTAAAAGCCATCAGGCCTGCTATTTTAAAAGAAATATCATTGCTGTCAACCGGGTGCATCCTGCCATCGAATACCGAAACCCTGATATCTCTTACGTAAGCGCCTGTTAGCGGTCCTTCCTGCATTTTTTCCATTACGCCTTTTAGTATGGAAGGTAAAAAGCGCTGGTCAATAGCACCACCTACAATACAGTTGTAAAAAACCAGCTTACCGCCCCAGGGAAGCTGCTGCGTATCTCTTCCCCTTACATTCAACCCGGCTGGCTCGGGCATGCCTTCATACCAGGGTTCTATACGCATATGCACTTCTCCAAACTGCCCTGCCCCTCCCGATTGCTTTTTGTGCCGGTAAACAGCTTCTGCGGCAGTTCTTATCGTTTCCCGGTAAGGGATTCCCGGCGCTTCAAACGCAACGTCTACCTTATGCTGATGCTGTAGCTTCCATTTAATAACTGCAAGGTGCATATCTCCCTGGCAGTAAATAATCGTTTGCTTTAATTCGGACGAAACCTTAACAATAAGCGTTGGATCTTCTTCCCTTAACTGGTGTAAAGCGGTCGACAGTTTTTCTTCTTCTCCCTTTTTTACTGTTCGTACCGCGATACTCATATTAGGTGCAGGAAATTCAATGGGTTGTAATGCATAGTTTACATTCCGGTCATGCAATGTATTATTAACATGCGTATTTTTTAATTTCAGCGTAGCCCCTATATCGCCGGCGCTCAGCTCACTAACATTGATCCGTTTATTACCTTCCATCACAAACAACTGGTTCAGCTTTTCAGATACGCCGGTAGTTTCATTAATAAGATCCATGCCTGATTTAAGCGTACCTGAAAATACTTTCATAAAAGACAGTTCCCCAACATGGGGTTCTGATATCGCCTTATAAATAAAGGCACAAACCGGTTTGGAGGCATCACAGGCAATATCTTCTCCCCTCACAGAAATCTGCGGCGGCATTTCATTGGCGCTGGGACAAACATTATCAATAAAACCCATCAGGCGTCCGCTTCCCATATTGCGCTCTGCCGAAAGACAAAACAGGGGAAAGAGATCGTGATTGATCATGGCCTTCTTCATACCAGTTTTGATCTCATCTTCATCTAATTCTCCTTTCTCAAAATATTTTTCCATCAATGTTTCATCATTGCCGGCAACGGCTTCTATCAGTTCTTTATGCAATAGATCGGCTTTCTCCTTTTCTTCCGGAGGGATGGCCAACTTTTCTGGCTTACCCCCTGCATCTTTAAATACATACATCGTCATGCGCAGTACATCTATAATGCCATGAAAGCCTTCTCCCTGTTGCAGCGGGTACTGGATTACTGTTACATTACTGCCAAAATGATGTTTTGCTTCTTTTACCGTATTATCAAAATCCGCTTTCTCATCATCGAGGTGATTTACGGCGAAAATCATTGGTGTTTTAAACTGTTCGGTATACTGCCATAATACTTCAGTGCTTACTTCCACTCCCATAGCGGCGTTTAACAGCATAATACCGGTATCGGCCACACGAAGTGCGGAGAGGACTTCTCCCGCAAAATCGTCATAGCCGGGCGTGTCAATAATATTGATCTTGTACCCGCGCCATTTAGTGTGCATTAACTTGGAGAAGATGGTATTGCCCCTTTCCTGTTCCAGCTCGTGGTAATCTCCTACTGTATTCTTCTCGGCAATTGTTCCGCGGCGGGAGCTTAAACCGGCTTCAAAAAGAAAACATTCGGCAAGCGTTGTTTTACCGGAGCCGGCATGCCCGAGGAGCACAATGTTCTTTACATGAGAAGTGTCGAATTCGGCAGCCATGGCAATCGTGTTTTAAGGTGAATAACATATCAGCTGTAGTTTACCAGGAATTGCTTAAAATCATTTTTGATCTCGTGCAGCGTTTGCCGCAGATGCTGATATTCGGCCGCTAATTTTTCGTAACCGGAGGTGATGAATTCCGGCAATGCACTATTGCCGGAAACGGGCTGAAGAACGGGCATTTTGTTGAGAAATTTGATAGACTGCTTCAGGTCATGGATGTTGGCAAGCTGAATGTCGAACTGGTTCTCATAATGCTCAACATCTTTAAGTGCGTCTTTACTGGTAATGTGTGCTGCTGCCTGCTGCAACTCATTTTTCATGCGGGTAAACTCTTCGCGCTGTGAACGTAATACCTCCCTCCAGGTATTATATTCTTCCTGGAGCTGTGGAACGTCTGTGGTAACCATGGGCGTACAATTTTAAAGTGAAGAAGTGGATGAATTGCGCTTTAGCCAATGGGATCGGATCGTACACTTTAAAAGTACTAAAAAATATAAATATAAAACGGCTTTTGTGCATAAAAAAACCATCCGTGCAATATATAACTGCTCCGGATGGCGGGGTTGTCTATCAACTTCCAGAAAAGATTTTACTGGGTTATTAAAGGTATAATAATTCTTTTATCATCTAAAACGCATTCTACAAAATATTCTCCTTTCGCATAGGCAACAAGGTTAATGTCATTTACGGTATTGATCATTGTAGTAACCAGTATTCTTCTTCCCACCCTGTCATATACCGTTACTTTTATAGGTTTGGGAGGTATTTTAGAGAAGATCAGCTTGGCCAGCCCATTGCCAGGGTTTGGTGATATTTTAACCTTAATATCTCCAATATACGTGTGTCCTTCCGGCACAAAGAAATACGCACCGGATTCGCCACTACATCCTGTACTGGTGCTGGTAACAACCACTTTGTACTTGCCATACCCTCTCGGCTTGTATTTTTTGGCTATGGCTCCCGGAATCAACATGCCATTCTTATACCATTGGTAGGTATCCGCTTCGGAAGCGATCAGTTCATTTCCTGATTGAGTAACAGAAGGCAAGGGCAGGTTAGTTATTGCCAGGTAAATTTCATCACGCACGGTTACCGCGCAACGTGTTACGTCCACACTGTAAGTACCAGATACCATGGGGTATATAATTTGTGCTGTTTCCCCTGTACTCCATACATAGGTAGCGCCAGGGTTGCCCGCATCTAATACAACCGCGTTTCCAAAGCAGATGGTGGTGTCATTTCCAAGATTCACCGGCGTTGCTGCCGCCATCAGCGATACTTCAATTTCAGCTTTGCCTGCGCAGCCGCTATTGGTTACCGTAACCTTATATATTCCGGCATCCGTTACTGTAATAGCTTGTGAAGTAGCACTTGTATTCCATGCATAGGTTGCGCCGGGATAGCCTGCGTCAAGCGTAATGCTGCTGCCTGCGCAAATGGTAGTATCGTTACCTAATGACACCGGAAGTGTTGTGTTAATGTTCACCTGCATTGATCCGCTGCCGCTGCATGTACCCTTGTTCACAGTAACGCTGTATGTGCCTGCATTGGTTGCCGAAATGCTTCGGGTGGTTTCTCCCGTGCTCCATAGATACGTAGCGCCTGGGTTACCGGCATCTAATATTACCGGGTTACCCGGACAGATAGTGGTATCATTACCCAGGTTAACCGTAAGCGCCGGAACTACTGTTACGTTTATTGCATCTATCGTTCTGCAACCATCTTTGGTTACGGTAACAATATAGGTATCAGCTTTATCAACCGTAATGCTTCGCGTGGTTTCACCGTTGGGTGCCCATTCGTATGTTGCACCTGGGTGGTCTCCGGCATCAAGCGCGATCGTACTGCCCGCGCAAATGGTAGTATCATTTCCAAGGTTAACCGGTATTCCGGTTCCTGTTACGATGATGTTTTCTTCGTATGTTTTAGATTCCCCGCTGATTGAAACTGTTAATGTTACTTTATAGGGTCCCGGCTGATCATAATCGTGTTCCGGGTTAGGGTTATATCCGCTCAATACCGGTGAAGCATCACCAAAATTCCATTCGTAGTTGCTTATACTGCTGCACGCTTCTGTAGCATCGGTAAAGTTTACTTTAATTGGACTGCATGAACCCGTTTGCGTAAAAGTAAACTTAGGCGAAACTTTTGGCTTTTCAATAACCATAATCGTGTCGGTTACTGAACATCCGTCTTTGGTTACAGTTACCCAAAACTTTCCTGCCGTTAATGTCTGTACTGTTTTTGTGGTTTTATTAGCAACAGTAGGCACATAGGGATTGCTGCCCCATAGATAGCTGGCGCCTGTGATGCCTGCATCTAATTTTGTTGGCAGACCAATGGCGCACCTCTCTATGTCCGGACCTAAATTAACAACCAATCCTGAAGTATTTACGGTAACGGTTTTTGAACCGGTACCTGTACAACCGTCTTTGGTTACGGTAACGCTATAGTTTCCGGCTGTACCAACTGTAATGGTCTGGGTAGTTTGTCCGCCCGGGCTCCAGCTATAGGTGGCACCGGGGTTTCCTGCATCAAGGGTAATGGTGCTGCCGGCACAGATGGCTGCGGCAGGTCCAAGGTTGATCACAGGTGGTGTACCGCCTGTAACAACAATATCCTGCTCATATGTTTGCGAAACGCCACCACTGGTAGTTACAGTTAAGCTAACATGTTTTGTACCGGTAGTAGAATAGGTATGCGATAATGCCGGGTTATAGCCGCTGACAACGGGAGTTCCATCACCAAAATTCCATACAAAATTAGTTATGCTGCCGCTGCAGGGTATAGAGGCATCGGTAAAATCTACCGAAAGTGTACTGCAGAAACCGGTTTGTGCATAAGTAAACATAGGGTCAACTGCCGGCTTCGCGGTAATAACAATATTATCGTTTACTGTGCAGCCGTTTTTGGTAACGGTTACACCATAGGTGCCTGCGCCTAAGGCAATCACCGTTTTGCTTGTCATAGTTGCGTATGCCGGGCTATAGGTACTGCTCCATTGATAGGTAGCGCCGGTTACTCCTGCATCCAGTGTTAAGCTTCCGCCAGGGCACATGCTTTGATCGGGTCCCAGGTCTACAACGAAGGGAGGATTTACATTTACGGTTACACTGGCCGGTGCAGCGTCAACACCACATTTGGATTTAATAACAGTGTATGTGGTGGCTACTGATGGACTGGCAACAGGGTTATATACCGATGTGTTGCTCAAACCTGTGGCAGGTGACCAAACATAAGTAGCGCCCGGTTCCTGTCCGGCATCCAACTGTACACTGCTACCCATGCAAATATTTTTGTCTGGTCCCAGATTTACAGGAGCGGGGCCCGGTGTTGGATTGGGAAGGATAATAGTTGAATCTTTTACAGCTATTTCGCCAAGACCATTCTGGACGTAATAAGACACTTTATGGAATCCACCTGTTGTAAAGGAATAGGTAGGATTTTGTTCCCCATATTTACCGTTATCCCAATCATCATCCATTATCCACTCCCAGTAATCTGGCGGGAAACTGGGATCGCAGGAAACAGCACTATCATAAAACTGTACATCCACCGTTCCGCAAGTATTAATTATCTCATATCCAAACTTTCCGGTTAATCCTGTGATACCGGTCACTATCATAGTATCCCTTACAGTGCAGGTACCACTGGTTGCCTCTGCCCATAGTATATTCGTTCCTGTGCTGTAATTTAAACAGCCATAAGGTGTTGTAGCTGTTCCCTGACTCCATGCATAACTGTCGTAAGAGGGCAAAATAAAACATAAGGAGCCGGAACCACAAATTGCGGTATCATTTCCCAGACTAAACACAGGTTTTTCATAAGCGGTTATATAGTCTGCTTTGGAGGTTGAATGAGTACCTCCACTTTGTGAATTAACAGTAAGGGTAACGGTAAATGATTTAAATGGATCTGTTGTTGTATAGGTATGTGATGGATTTGCATTGGGCGTAGTAATAATGGTACCATCTCCAAAATTCCAGGTATAGCTTACAATAGGATCACCCGGGTTATTGGTAGATGTGCTGGTAAACTGCACTACCAAAGGCGCACATCCTGAAGTTACAGAAGCCGAAAAATCCGCTGTTAAAGCGGATGGCTCCCCTGCCGGGGTATTTCCTGCATTTGAATTGACATATGTCAATAGCAGCAGAGATACAAACAGTATAACTCTCTTCATAGGAAATCATTCTTAGTTAATCGAGGATATAGACAACAGGGGTAATAACGTATAATATATTTTTAAATTGTTGCAAACCATGCCCTTAAAAAAAAAACATAGAAAGCTTTGCAGGTGTTAACTTGTAGCAATAATCTTTAACTGATTAGGCATTGATTTCACAACTTACCATACAGCAAATCCTTTCCAGGATTGACATTATAGATATTGTAGGCAGCTTTGTTAAGCTTAAAAAAAGAGGAACGAACTACCTGGGTCAGTGTCCTTTTCATAATGAAAAAACACCCTCTTTTACCGTTTCGCCTGTCAAGGAAATTTATAAATGTTTCGGCTGCGGCAAAAGCGGCAATACCATCAGCTTTTTGATGGAGCACGAAAAATACAGCTATGCAGAAGCGTTGCGATGGCTGGCCAACAGGTATAATGTAGAAGTGGAGGAAACGGAGGTAAGTTCTGCCACCCGTGCGTTGCACCAAACAGCGGATAGCCTTTATATCATCAACAATTTTGCACAGCAATTCTTCAGTAATGTTTTGCTTCGGAGTGAAGAAGGACAGGACATTGGACTAAGCTATCTGAAAGAAAGAGGATTTAGTACAGCCATTATTGAAAAGTTTCAGCTTGGTTATTGCAGCCAGCAAAGAGATGCCTTTGCTAAAGCCGCTTTGCAGGCGCAATATAATCCTGAGAATCTGCAAAAAACGGGATTGGTTGTTATCAGAGATGAACAATTAGTTGATAATTACCGTGGGCGTATCATCTTTCCGATACATAATCAAACCGGAAAAATCATGGGCTTCGGAGCCCGCATCATTGGCAAAAACGACAGGGCGCCCAAATATATCAACACGCCTGAAAATGAAATTTACATTAAAAGCAAAATACTCTATGGCTCCTATTTTGCCAGGCAGGCAATTGATAAGGCAGATGAGTGCTTGCTGGTTGAAGGCTACACCGATGTAGTTTCATTACACCAGGCGGGCATTGAACATGTAGTGGCCAGTGGCGGTACATCATTAACGCCGGATCAGTTGAGGCTGATTAAAAAATATACCGATAATCTTACCATTATTTATGATGGCGATGCTGCCGGTATTAAGGCTGCGTTAAGGGGACTTGACCTGGCCTTAGAAGAAGGACTGCACGTGCAGTTGGTTTTGCTGCCCGGTAATGAAGATCCGGATAGCTATGTAAATAAAACAGGCGGCGAGGCCTTTAAACAGTTTATTGCAGACAATAAAAAAGACATCGTTCTTTTTCAGTTAGAAGTATCGCTGAAAGATGCGGGCAGCGATTCTAATAAAAAAGCGGCTGTGGTAAACCGTATTGCGGAAACCATATCGCGACTGAATAAAGCAGAAGATTTTACCAAACAGCAGGATTATATCAGGCAATGCGCCGGCTTGCTGAAAATTGATGAAACCGGGCTAAACACATTAGTTAATCAATTCATCAGGGAACGGATTACAAAGCAGGAAAACAAAATGGCATCGGAAGATGCAAAATTAACCGCTGAAACCGGGGTGCAGGAAACAGCAACCACAAATGAAGACGCCTTAACCCTGCTTAATAAAGATGAATTAATTGAGCGAAATATGGCAAGGGCATTAATTGAATTTGGCGGACATGCCTGGGATGATAAACGTAAGGTAGCGGAATATATTTTCGAAGAGTTTGAAACGAACGGGTTACATGAATTAATAGATGATAAGCAAATGCTTTGGATTATTGAAACGTATCAAACCTGGATTAAAGAAGGCGTTGATCCCAGTCCCCAAAGCTTTTTATACCATCCAGATATGCAGCTCAGCGCAGTTGTAGTAGGCTTAATGGATACCCGCTATGAATTAAGCCCTAACTGGAAAGATCATTATGACGGCCCTTTACTTACCCGTGAGGACAGATACAAAGAAGAAGTTTCTTCTACTTTGATTTACCTTAAACTCAGGAAAATAAAAAGATTGATAGCTGAAAATCAACGTGATCTGGAGAAAACAGGCTCCGCGGAAGAGCAACTTACCTTAATGCAAACACATCTGCATTTTAAACAGCTTGAAAAAACGCTTACAACAGAATATGAAACCGTAATTTTTAAATAGCCAGGTTTCAGGTTAGCATATATATGCAATAACCCACGCTCCATTCATTCAATAAAAATTGTTTGAACTGAAATTCTCAATAAGAATCTGTGAAGGTTTAGTTTATCCTGCGCTAAGTGCGGATTTGTAATTTATTTTCCTGCTGCTACATTCGCGGCTCTCCCTGAAGAAGCATAGCGGCTTGTGCGGGTTTTATTTTGAACCGGGGTTATTACGACCGCCGCATCTTCTTTAATGAGCGGAACCAGTTCCCTGGCATGTGCAGGTTTCTTAAACCGCAAAGCAGTCCAAACATGGTCGAGCGTTACCTGGTACTCACTTTCAAAACCGTTTTGATTCAGCATTTGCCAGCTACAATCCCTGTTCAGATCACTCACAATTTTAGAAGTGGTTTTAGGATACGCTATCCATAACTTCCCTTCTTCATCTAATGCGGGTAATACTTCTTTTAATATACCATTTAACTGCGTTTCGTTAACGGCAAATATGAGCGCGAAATCTATCCGCCTTGACTTGAGCAAAGGCGTAACATTTTTGGCAAACGCAATCTTGGCAAATTGTTTTTCGATGGAAGAAGGAAGACCCTGGATCAGTAAATTCTTTTCTTCAGTAAGTTGAAGTTTTTCAAACATAGTCTGCATCATGCTTCAACACAATTTTTAAATGTTGCAAAAAGAGTTGCAAGATAGTAAAATTATGCCGCATAACCAACTTATTGTAGTAATGCGGCTGCTAAGAGAAAGTGAATGCTCTAAAACATTATGGGAAATATACCCTGCCCGGTATTATTTTACTGGCTTATAATACTTCATCGCGTCTTCTGCATAGCGCTTAACTTTTTCAATACGTGTTGCATCAGAAGGGTGCGTACTTAAAAATTCAGGTGGTTTTTCTCCTCCCCCTGCTTTTGCCATTCTTTCCCAAAAGGGAACGGCCTCGTTTGGATTATAACCGGCCATTGCGGCAAAAATTAACCCGTACTGGTCTGCCTCTAATTCCTGCTTACGGGAGTTGGGCAACAACACTCCAATTTGAGTACCCGGCGCATATACCGTATTAAAAATATTATTTACGGTGGGATTACCCGAGGTTAATACGCTACCCACACTGCCCAGCCCTTCTGCAAGGAGTCCCTGGCTCATCCGCTCATTACCATGCTGCGCAATGGCATGTGCAATTTCGTGTCCCATTACTACCGCCAGAGCCGCTTCATTTTGTGTAACAGGCAATATGCCCGTATACACTACCACTTTTCCCCCGGGCATACACCATGCGTTCACATCTTTCGAATCTACCAGGTTAAACTCCCACTGGTAACCCTTCAGAAGATCGCCTTTGTTTTCAGCAGTATAATAGGCAGTAATAGCTTTTGCAATACGGTTACCCACACGTTTAACCATTTCAGCATCCTTGCTTACCGTAGTGTTTACAATTTTGTTCTGGGAAAGAAAAGTCTGGTATTCCGTTTTAGCCATAGATTGTAATTCGGCTTCCGGTAATAATTGCAACTGGTTTCTTCCTGTTATAGCGTTTCGGGTGCAGGATACGGTTAAAAAAGCCAGGCCTATAAAAAGAAATGATTTTGGACTCATGTGTTTTTGATTGAATCAATATTGTTAGCTGATAGTTCAATTCTTATACCAAAAATAATTGAATCTGCTATTTTTTGCAGCGGTAAAACGCTTCAACGCCTTATTTTTCTGCGATCCCGGTATTTCAATATCGGCGCCTTGTTTTCACTTCCCTTTAAAAGGCGGGAAATATTTTTTTGGTGTGTAAGCATTACCAGTAACGCAACAGCCACTGCAAAAATACGGTAGGCATGATTATCTACATTAAAAATAACGAGAATAAATACCGGAAAGGCCAAACTGGCCAGGATAGAGCTAAGCGATACAAAACGGGTAAGAAATAATACGAGCAAAAAAACGCCTATACAACATAAGGCTGTCCAGGGAGAAATGCCAAGCACCAGTCCGAATAGCGTGGCTACCCCCTTTCCTCCCCTGAACTGAGCCCATATGGGATATATATGTCCCAGTACAGCGCAGAGGCCCAGTCCTATCTGAAAATTGGTTCTTGCAAATTCATCAATAACATAGTAAGGCAGCAGGTAGGCAAGTTTTACAGCGGCAAAACCTTTGATCATATCTACAATCATTACAACGGTACCCCATTTATACCCAAGTACCCTGTACGTGTTGGTAGCGCCTGCATTGCCGCTTCCGTAATCTCTTATATCAATATTAAAAAAGTACCTGCTTACCCATACAGCCGTAGGGACAGAACCTATCAGGTAAGCTAATATAACCAATGTAAGTTCGTTCATCAGATATCAGGTTGAAGTAGGCTGCAAATATATTTATTTTCTTGCAACTGAAGCCAGTTTTTAAACAGCAGCCTTTTTTCTAAACGTTATACAAAGCCAGTTATTTTTTTGCCTTATGCCATCCGTTAAAAATAAAAGACTACCGGCCAAAGATTCCACTTTATTTTTGTCTTCCTGCAATATACCGCTAATAATTAATAAGCCGTTATTATTTAAACTTTGATGAAAACCCTGCATATTAGCGAGAATAACATGAAGATTGATGTTAGCCAGTATTATATCCCATTTTTTTTCACCGGGAAAATGATCCGTTTGCGTGAGGCGGATGCTTTCGCACTTGTTTCTTTGAATATTTTCCAACGCGTTCTCTATACTCCAGTCATCATAATCTATAGCCAGTATTTCCGCAGCCTTCATCTTATGGGCTAAAATGGCTAATATGCCGGTTCCGGTTCCAAAATCAGCTACCTTTTTCCCCGAGCAGCCATACTGGTACAGGCTTTCCACCATCATACCGGTAGTGGCGTGGTGCCCGGTACCGAAACTCATTTTAGGCGTAATCACAATTTCATATGCAACATGCGCTATATGTTTATGAAAATCGGCCCTGATGGCTACCTTATTGCCTATAATTACAGGTTCAAATTCGTTTTCCCATATGGCGTTCCAGTTTTTATTTTTAATAACGGATGGCGTATATTTTATATTTCCCGGAAGCGGGATCTGCTTAAAAAGTGCTTCATCGTATTTTGTTGCAGGAATATATGCTTTTACAAACCCATCGCCTTCTTCAAAGCCTTCCATTTCCATGGCATCATTTAAGCAGGCAATCAGTATTTCGCCCTGTTCCCTGCTTTCCGTTTCAAATAATATTTCGATATAATTTTCTTCCATCGGTTAACAAGTAAAAAGCTACCTGTGTGATGCAGGTAGCTTTTATGAATGTATGAATACAATAAGATTAATTATGAGGCGCGTTAGATTCCGGTCCGCGTTCCTGGTCTGTGGCAGGACGGGGTTTAGGAGCAAAATCAGGCTTAGGCATCAGCGCTTTCCTGCTTAATTTAAACTTCCCGGTTTTGTGGTCTACACCTACTAATTTCACTTTCACCACATCGCCTTCTTTCAGCACACCTTCCATAGTTTCCAAACGTTTCCAGCTAATTTCACTGATGTGTAAAAGCCCCTGTTTGCCGGGCAAAAATTCTACAAAAGCGCCAAATTCCTTTATTCCCTTTACGGTTGCTTCGTATACCTCGCCAACAGAAGGAACGGCAACGATGCCCTTTATCCAGGCTACGGCTTTATCCAATCCTTCCTTAGCCGGAGAGAAAATACTTACTTCCCCTACCGTACCTACTTCTTCGATATTGATGGTTGCCCCGGTGGTTCTCTGGATTTCCTGTATTACTTTACCCTGGGGTCCGATTACGGCACCAATGAATTCCTTATCAATAAAGAGTTTCTCCATTCGCGGCGCATGCGGCTTCACTTCTTCGCGTGCGGCACTTATGCAGGCATACATGGCGTCTAATATATGCAAACGTCCTTTGCGCGCCTGTTCTAATGCCTCGCGCATGGTATTCATACTCAGTCCGTCTATCTTGATGTCCATCTGTACGCCACAAATCCCTTCCCGGGTTCCGGTAACTTTAAAGTCCATATCGCCCAGGTGATCTTCATCGCCCAGGATATCGGTTAAAATAGCGTATTTATTATCCGTTCCTCTTGTAATTAATCCCATAGCCACACCGCTTACATGCTTGGGAATAGGAACGCCGGCATCCATTAATGCCAGAGAGCCTGCACAAACAGTTGCCATGGAAGAGGAGCCGTTTGACTCCAGGATATCACTCACCACCCTTACCGTGTAGGGGTAATCATTTCCGGGCATCATTTGCTTTAATGAACGCAGGGCCAGGTTTCCATGCCCGATTTCCCTTCTGCCCGGCGCACGTAAAAACTTAATTTCGCCGGTTGAGAAAGGAGGAAAATTATAGTGCAGGATGAATTTTGAATAATCAGATTTCGCAGCGCTTTCAATAAGCAGCTCATCCAAAGGAGTTCCTAAAGTAACCGTAGTGAGCGATTGCGTTTCTCCCCTGGTAAACAATGCGGAACCGTGTGGCGCTGGTAAAAAATCAGTTTCCATAGCCAGTGAGCGTACTTCATCTAATTTTCTGCCATCAAGGCGGGTACGGTCATCGAGGATCATATTCCTCACCAGTTCCCACTGCAGATCTTCAAAGTATTTGCCGGCGAGCTTTACATGCTCTTCTTCGGCTTCTTCACCCAAACTGGCAACCAATGCTTCTTTAAGCGTTGCAAAGGCTTCGCTTCTCTCGTGTTTGTCTGAAGCCGCTTTGGCAATTTCAATTATTTTATCTGTGGCAAAGGCTTTTACCTTTTCAAGAATATCTTCGTTTTGTACAGGCTTGGGATAATCTCTTTTTTGTGTAATTCCTTTTTTACCCCTGAGTTCCTGTTGTGCTTTAATTTGAAGTTTTATGGCTTCATGGGCCACTTCAAGGGCTTTCACGAGGTCTTCTTCGGCGCATTCTTTAGATTCGCCTTCCACCATCATCAGGTTTTTTTCTGTAGCCGCTATTATAAAGTCCATATCGGCTTTGGCTAATTGGGTGCGGGTAGGATTAACAATATATTCATTATCAATTCTGGCTACCCTTACTTCAGAAATAATTTCTTTAATGGGAATATCAGAAACCGCTAATGCGGCAGACGCAGCCAAACAGGCTAAAGCATCCGGCATTACTTCAATATCACTCGAAATAAGTGTTATAATTACCTGTACCTCACACAGATAGTCATCAGGAAACAAAGGGCGTAATGCGCGGTCAACAAGGCGGCTTGTTAATACTTCATAATCATTGAGCCTGGCTTCCCGTTTAAAAAAGGATCCGGGGATACGCCCTGCCGATGAAAATTTTTCCATGTAATCTACGCTCAGCGGAAAAAAACTTTGCCCCGGTTTGGGTTCTTTGTTAGCTACTACGGTAGCCAGCATCATACAATTACCCTGGCGTACAACCACAGCCCCGTCTGCCTGGCGTGCAAGTTTGCCTGTTTCAATGGTTATGGTGCGGCCATCACCAAGGTCAAATGATACATCAATGAGTTGAGAGTGCATAAAGTGATTTGAATTTAGGGCCTGCAATTGTAAGTATCAGGGAGGAGGGATACCGTGGCATTGCAAGCCGTGTAGTTAAATAAAATAATGAAAAACGATCGTCATAAAACTACTATTCCCAACATCAGGGTTGGGAATAGTTATACGTAACGAATACGTTATTTTCTGAGTCCTAGCTTTTCGATAAGTCCGCGGTAACCCTGCAGATTATGCTTACTAAGATAAGTGAGTAAACTTTTTCTTTCTCCTACTAATTGCAGCAGACCCCTGTTGCTGGAGAAATCTTTTTTGTTTTGCTGCAGGTGCTTGGAAATGTGGGCAATGCGTTCTGTTAATAGTGCTATTTGCGCTTCAATAGAACCTGTATTGGTTTCTTTTCCACCAAATTCTGCGAAAATCTTTGCTTTTTTGTCGGCGACTAATGTTGGCATCTCAATTTTTTTTTAAAACATCCAATGATATCTTCTTCTTATTTGGCCGCGAAGGTAGTAAAAGATCGTAAAAAAAGGAATTATTTATTGAATTATTTTTCAGCGTAAATGCTTTACATTCAGTCCGTATAGTATCACAAAAAAAAATCCGATAAAAGCTATGAAGGAGGATGATAGTATAGTGATGAAGTTTCCTCCGCCAAAAGCTATAAAAGGTCCGGCTATACCAATGGCCGTACCCAGCACATAGCTGTAGAACCCCGCTTTTTTTAAGCCAAACATCAGTACGCCTCCCAGAAGTGTGAAAACCGAAGCAATAATACTGAACAAGGCACTTTTTTTGAGGTTTTCCGGCTGAAGCATTTCACTGGTACCGGATAATATTTTTTCGGCAAATTTTGATCCGGTGTTCGCTTCGTCTTCTATCTTTTCCTTCGCGTCCTGCATGGCCGCCCGGGCAATGTGTGAAGTAACATTGGCTGAAAGGTAGCTGGTTATGCCGCTTATTATTCCCCATCCGCTTCCGATAAAGGTAAGAATACACAAAACAGTAAGAAATACCGGCCTTGCAGGCTTAGCCGTAACAATTGGCTGATTGGGCTGAAAAATTTCCATAGCTGAATATGTTTTAACGTTACAAGAATAATAAAAAAAAATTATACCTGAAAGCTATTTAAATATTCAGAATCGAAAATACTTTTGATAATCAGTAATTTCCCGGAAAAATTAAGTGGTTTGAGAAAATTATACAGTTTTGCATTGATTGGCTGTGGGCAAATAAGTACAAGGCATGCAGCGCAGATAAAAAAACATGGAATTATTGGGGCGGTTTGTGATATCAACAGGCAAAAAGCAGACCACGCGGCTGCGCTGTACCACTCAAAAGCATATTACGATATAGCGGATATGCTGCAATTGGAAAAAGAGATTGATGTGTCTGTAGTTTGTACCCCAAATGGATTGCATGCCGCGCATGCCATCGCATCGCTCGAACACGGCATGCATGTGCTTTGTGAAAAGCCGATGGCTATTGTGGTTAAAGATGCCCGGGATATGCTGCAGGCCGCCAGTGCAAACAAGAAAAAATTGTTTATAGTAAAACAAAACAGGTATAATCCGCCAGTAGCTGAACTAAAAAAAATAATGGACGAAAACAGGTTGGGCGATATATCCAGCTTCCAGGTTAATTGCTTCTGGAACAGGCCAAAATCGTATTACCAGAATTCCTGGAGAGGTAGTAAGGCATTGGATGGAGGAATTTTGTTTACCCAGTTCAGTCACTTTATTGATTTACTGTACTGGCTGCTGGGTGATGTAAAAAGTATAAATGCTATTGGCCGTAATTACCAGCACCGGGATTGCATTGAATTTGAAGACACGGCTGTTGTGCAACTGGAAATGCAAAGCGGGGCAATCGGCTCACTGCATTTTACTATAAACAGTTTTCAGTCTAATATGGAAGGATCCATTACCCTGTTTGGAGAAAAGGGAACGATCAAAATTGGGGGGCAATACCTTAATGTACTGGAGTATCAGCGTATTAAAGATTACCCTGTTCAGGAATTACCGCAAAGCAAAGGCGCCAATGAGTATGGATCTTATACAGGAAGTATGAGTAACCACGACAAAGTATATGAAAATCTTTTAAACAGCCTTAACGGAAAAGCGCATGATGCTGTTATGGCTGAAGACGGAATAAAAACCGTGGAAATAATTGAGCAAATTTACGCGGGCATACGCACCCATATAATATAACTATTTTTGAAAACCATTTATTTCACTGTTATTAATGAGCTGGTTTACGACCAGCGGATGATAAGAATATGCACCACGCTTGCACGTGAAAATTATGATATTGTGCTGGTTGGCCGGCAGTACAAAGGAGTTGCAAACCTTCAGCCTCACTCCTTCCGGCAGGTGCGGCTTTTTTGCTGGTTTACCAAGGGTAAATTATTATATATTGAATTTAATACCAGGTTATTGTTTTATCTCCTTTTCAAAAAAATGGATGGGATTTGCGCTATTGACCTGGATACTATTCTTCCCTGCTGGCTGGTCTCCCGCATTAAAAAAATACCCCGCGTATATGATGCGCATGAACTGTTTTGCGAGATGAAAGAGGTGCGTACCCGCCCTTCTATTTATCGCTTCTGGAAAAGAATAGAACGGTTTGCAGTACCCAGATTTACTTCGGGATATACGGTTAATTTGCCGATAGCTAAGGAATTTAAAAGAATGTATGGTGTAGACTATTCCATCATCAGGAATATTGCGGCTTTAAATAACCTGCAGCAACAGCCGGCAAAAACGGAAATCTTTCTTTTATACCAGGGAGCGGTTAATGAAGGCAGAAGTTTTGAAACACTTATCCCTGCCATGCAATATATTAATGTGCCCCTGGTGATCTGCGGCGATGGAAATTTTATGCGGCAGGTAAAAACACTGGTTAAAAAATACGCAGTGGAAGATAAAGTTATTTTTAGAGGAAGAATTGCTCCTGATGAATTAAAAAAAATTACAGCATTAGCCACCATTGGCATTACATTATTTGACAGGGAAGGTTTGAGCAATTATTACTCCCTTGCCAATCGTTTTTTTGATTACCTACATGCAGGCGTACCTCAGCTTTGTGCAGATTACCCGGTATACAGGGAAATTAATGATCAATTTGAGATTGGCCTCCTGGTAGCCGACCTGTCTGCAGAGAATATTGCCAGGCATATTAATATTTTATTAGCCGATACCGCACTATATAAAAAACTCCGGCAAAACTGTTTAGCCGCAAAGCAAGTATACAACTGGCAAAATGAAGAAAAAAAGCTGGTAGAATTTTACAGGAACCTATTACTATAAGATTGGAAAAACATATACATATCGTTTGTTTGGATGTGCCTTACCCGCCTGACTATGGCGGCGTGTTTGACCTGTATTACAAGTTGAAATACCTATATGAAAACGGCGTGAGTATTCATTTACATTGCTATGAATATGGAAGGGGTGAGCAAAATGCTTTGCTGGAATATTGTACAACGGTTCGGTATTATAAACGTTCCAAAGACTGGCGGGGTCTGGCGGCAGGAATACCTTATATTGTTAGCTCAAGAGCCGACCCGGAATTATTACAACATCTTTCTGCAAACAATTACCCTGTATTGCTGGAAGGCATACACAGCACTTACCTGTTGCATAAAAACAAACTGGCAGGAAGAAAAGTTATGGTAAGGCTGCACAATGTTGAATACGCATACTACCGCCAGTTATTGCACCATACCAGATCGCTGTTTCATAAAATATATTATACAGTAGAAAGTGTTTTGCTGAAGCAATATGAAAGAAAGATTGCTATAAAAGCCGGTCTTATTATTGCAGTAACAGAAAAGGATGCCGCGACTTATTTGCATGAATTTGGTGTAACGAATATCCGTCATCTTCCTGTTTTTACCGCATGGAATACCGCAACATGCCGGGAAGGGAAAGGCGCTTATTGCCTGTACCAGGGTAATTTATCGGTAAGTGAAAATGAACAGGCCGCATTATGGCTTATTAAAAATGTATTTTCAACTCTGAAGATTCCCCTTATAATTGCAGGAAAAAATCCTTCTCGTACATTAAAAAAAGAAGTACAGCTTTATACGCATATCAGTATAACCGAAAACCCTTCACAAGCAGAAATGCAGCAACTCATTGAAGATGCGCAAATCAACCTGTTACCTTCTTTTACCACTACCGGCATTAAATTAAAATTGTTGCATGCTGTTTTTTGCGGGAGGCATTGTATAGCAAACAAAGCTATGGTAGCCGGAACCGGTATGGAAAGTGGCTGTGTAATTGCGGAAAATGATAAGGACTTTAAAGCCGCTATACAAACACTATACCAGCAGCCATTTACAAAGGAAGGAATAGCCTTCCGGCAAATGTTGCTTGAGCAGCATTTTAATAACCGGTGCAACGCAGCGCAGTTGGTGGAATGGATATGGGGCCGGATATCTGCAGATTGATTATCATTTTTTTATTGTTTCAGAAAAGTGGCCGCTGCATTTACTTTCTGGGTCACCTCCAGTTCATCGTTCCCCTGTTTGATAATTGTTGACCTGTTTACGGCTGATTTTATGACGAGCGTATCGCCGTTTATAGTAAACCTGGCCCCTGCCGGATCAGAAGGGCCCGGCGGTTGTTGGCCGTTAGTATCAGGAATGTCAAAAATGGAACCGTTGGGGAAATAGAGAGAATCGCTGCCTGCCTGTTGGTAATTGCTGCTGGCACTGCTGGGTGGCATCTCGAAATCAAGTTGTTCATAAAGAGGCTGATCAACCGGGTTCCCTCCCAAATAAGTAACCATCTTAACTTCCGCTGTTAGTGTATAACCCAAATCGGTTGTTTTCATTTTATCGGTGGTAACGGTAAGAACGCCCCTGTTGTTTTGCGTAGTGGCAGTATATGTGGCTACCATCCTTCCAGGAACACCATAATTATCAAAGGTAGAGCCTGATTCTACCGCTACTTTAAGCTCTATAAACTTCCAGGTACCCAGTAATGCAGCCGGGTTATTGTTGCCGGGTGAAGAATTTTCAAACGATAATTCTTTTTGGCACGACAGAAGGGAAAACGCCAATAAGAGTAGTAGTATGCAGGGGCTACGCCACATAGAATTTAGCTTATTAAGATACAAATATATATCAGAATTATATCTTTTTTGGGGTTGCTTTATCGCCATATAAAAGCAAAGCCTGCAAGACAACTTTGGGCTATCTTACAGGCTTCCTATACCAGAAAAAAGATTAATCTTTTAAATTCAGGTATTTTTTAACCTGGTTATAGTCGTTCCAGTCAACGGCTGGTCCTGCTTTGCGGGCGGCTGTACCTCCGGGAATGAGGATATAACGGTATTGCTGATATTTTACACCTTGGAATGTAATTGTTCCCGCATCAATATTTGAATACAATTCTACCGTATTCAGGTAATATACAGGTTCTATACTCACTCCATCGTATATGCTAAAATAGGGCAGTGGCGAAATAAACGGTTCGTCTGCTGTATTGGTATTCACGTATAATTTAATTTCGCCGGAGGTTAAAATTTCATTATCTAATTTAGGTATATCAATAGAGGCAAAATAGCCAATTGTGTCAATTACGCTTCCTATATGTACTGTATCCGCACTAAAACCTACATCCAGCCAGTCTGAATAAATTACATTGGCTGTTCCCTCATTGCCTTTAGGACCCTGTGCTCCTGCCGGTCCTGCTGCTCCGGCAGGCCCGGTTGCACCGGCGGGACCTTCTTTTGAGCAGGATGCCAATAATACATTTACTGCCACAAACGCGATAGCAGTTATTTTAAGCGTCAATTTTTTCATACCGAATAAATTTTAATTAGTTAGATCATTAAAAATAATGAATTAATAATTAGTCCTGCATGCTACGGCAGCATTTATCTTTTGCGATACACAGGCATTACATAATTGCCTCTCTCTTTTTTATACCATAAGCTTAATAGCTCCATGTAATCCATGTTTTGGCATTATCCGCGCTAACCATATCGTAAGTAGAGGCGCTGGTTTGAATAAAATAATATCCCTGCGGAATTAATAATTGCCCCAGGCTTTCCGCCGCGGGTCCGGTAGGCGGATACGGCCCATAAGTACCCAATATAGGAAACACGGCTCTGCCATCTGGAGTAAATTCCGGGGTACTAATAGCGCCACCGTAATGTGGTTCAAGCCCTGTGCCAGCCGCGTTAATAAACAGCGGCGCGTACAAATCAACACCCGCTTCGTATTCAGGCGCATATATCAGGGAATAAAACTTACTCAGGGTACCTATTCCAAAAGCGTCATCAACGCCATTTACATGAAAGCCTGCAAAAGATTCCCAGTATGCTCCGTCATTTACAGCAGTTTGCCACCATCTTTGCGGGGCGTTTACATCAATTACCAGCGGCCTGGCAGCGCCTTTAATGGTTGCCGGCGTATTGCCTGCGGTCAGGTTAAGCGTGCCGGTACCGCCTGACCATAAAAAATCTGAAAGTCCGGTTATACTTGTACTCCCCAACACAAAAGGATTTTGGAAACGAACCCCTTCTAATGTATAATAAAATGCAGTGGTAAATGTTTGTACCTCTCCATTGGCATCTGACCATGTAAAAATTATTATCCTGGTAGAAGGATTCACGTTAATATCGTATGTATCTCCCCCTATAGTAAAGCGTTTAAAATACTGCAGTATGGGAGACAGGTTTTCACTCAGCACGCTTACATCAAATGCCCCGCCTGTATAGGCCTGTGCTTCCTCCTGGGTGGCTTTCACTAAAACGGCTTTGCTGCCGTTTACTCTTCCTGTGAGCTTAATCGTATCTGCAGTAGTGGAATCATTAAAATAAAATTCAAAATCCGACAGTAAGCCCTGCCCGTCAGTTCCACCGTTTACGCTTCCATCCGGATCGGCAAGTATATGCAGGTAGGAGTAGGTGTCGAACAAAAGACTGGGCTGTTGCAGCGCTTTTAAACGATAGCTGCTTTCTTTAACCGTTGTGGCGGACGCGGTATTAATATCTGCAATCATCTGCACCCTGTTGGCATCATTAAATTTGAAGTAAAATGCGTATGCGCCACCACCTTTTGGATACAGCACGGCATTCCATCCGTACGGCGCCCCGGCTAATGTTGCCTGGTAGCCTGCCAGCGCTTCATTCAGCCGTTCATCGGGTGATTTGTTAAAAATGTGGTTATTATCTTTTTTACATCCCGCAACAGCGGCAATAACAAAAAGACTAAAAAGTATTTTTTTCATATCACTGATCATATAAAAAATTTCTAATAAAGCATAGAAACTACAGCGGCGCGAACGCTTGTTTGCAGTTCATAAAAGTTAATGCCCCATACCTGTTTATAATAATTAACTATAATGGCTTCTTTTGACCGCAACCGGGCAATAGCCTGCGCTTTTGTAGTGCCGCGGTCTGTTACGCCATCGGGAATAGAAGCTATCAGGTTTTCAAAACCTGCTTTGCCATTCACCAGCATGTGAGAAATCATTTCAACAAAGTCATCATCGCTGTTATTCATAGCATATGCTGTTATAAAGCCATCGCTGAGCGCCTGGGTATCCGTATAATCCGTCCAGTTGGTAGTTAGCAGGCTTGGATTAAGATTTTTAAAATCCTGCGGATATAATACCGCCTGGTGAAGAATATGGCCGAACTCATGATGGATGGTCAAAAACATTTGTTTAATCCACATACTATCGGCGGGATTATAATCAGCCATACCTTTGGTTTTAGTATAGTTAACGGCCAGCAAAATAATTTTTCTCCCTCCCTCCGCTACGCCAAGCTTTATCGTACCATTATCGCCAAAAGCAGGGCTGCCAATCATATAAAAATATTTAGGAGCATTCTTTTTAAAGAAATCTTCTCCCGCTTCCGCTATATAAGGGTTGATCCAAACTTGCCGTACCGCGCTGAGTATGGGTATAATATATTCTTCTTTTGGCGGCACAAGAATAGAGGTAATATCAGCGGCGTCTTCAAACTGGTTCCATTTGTATTTTACGCTAATATTGTATGGCGTGGTGAGCGTATCATTGATCCAGTTATCAATAGGCCCGGGTACCCAGGTATCACCACCCAGCCCATTAATATTTTCAGCATCTGCAGGATTGATACCATCTTTACTGCAGGATGCAAGCGCTAAACAAATAAAACAAAACGCGGAAACAACTGTACGTTTTTTCATAACAAAATTTTTAACCATTATCTGTTTAAATCGGTTATTCCGGAAAGTTTTACTCCGTCAGGAAGTTTTAGCTGCCGCCGTTTATCTGTAGCGTCAATAGTAACTGATCCTGTTACCACATCGCCACTGCCTGAAAAATGATGGGTTACCGGAATATCATACCTCAGTATATCAAACCAGCGCATTCCCTCATGTATAAATTCAGCGCGTTTTAATTCCAGGATATATTTTACCAGCGCGTCCTGTATACTCAATGTATTATTATAGTGCGCTCTTATTTTTGATTGGGTAATTCTACGGTTTGAAGGTAAACTACCCGGGGTAACGCCTATTATACGGGTACTCATATAGGTATTAAGATCGCTAATGGCAAGTTCATAATTACCAAGGTATGTATTGGCTTCGGCCTTGTTGAAGAGTACTTCCTCTACCGTAAAAAGACAAGTAGTGCCATAAGCGAGCCCATAATCTGCAGTGGGATTAGCCAGCGCAAAATCGGTATAGTTAAGCTTGGGAATCCCGGGATTTTTTTGTGACCCTACATAAATGCCCATGTCAAGCGCCCAGTTGCCGCCTGTTACCGCTATAGAAGTATTCAATATTTCATCCTTGATAGCCGGTGTTAACGCATAGCGGTATCTTACATAATTAAGACCATAACTATAAGTGCTTACACAGGTCATTAATAATAAGTTGGCAGCTTCAGAAGTTTTCTGATATTCGGCGGGTAAATTATTAATACCAATGGTAAGATAGCTTGTATTCCATGCGCGAAGGCCGGGTAAAAAATCAGGAACGGCCGCACCGGCGTACTGAACCGCTTTTTCGTAATCTTTTTTATACAAATAAAACCGGCAGGCAAATGCATTGGCAGCGCTAATATTGAAGTGATAACGGGGTACGGTATACGCCGCATCGCTAATCAAAGGTATCCCTTCCAGCAAATCCTTTTCTATCATTTCATATACATAGGAAACTGTTTTACGCTCATATTGTTTAGATACTACGTTTTCGGGTTCCGTTACGTAAGGTATACCCGGATCGGTAGCTGATGAAGACGCGTTATAAGGTTTTGCGTACAGGGTTACCAGCATAAAATGCGCGTAAGCTCTTGCAACCAGCGCTTCACCTTTTTGATTTTGATAACCGGAGGGATTAGCCGCATTGCTGCATGCTTCCAATGCCTGGTTAGCAGCCGCTATCGCTTCATAGCATGCGTTCCAGTAAAAATCGGGGGAATCCTGGTCGGGACTGGCCTGGTTATCGAAATAATAGGGATCCCTGTTGGTTGGATCAAGCTCACCGGTTCCTTTATCTCCCGCATTGTCAGACATTGCTTCGTTAAATGCCATATAACTTGCCGCGGGATAAGCGGAAGCCAATAGCTGCGACACTTTTTTCTGATCCGTTAATTTTGCCCTGTTATCCGGCTCTTTTTCAAGATATTTTTTACACCCGCCAGTTAAAACAGCGGTACATAAAAAGATATATACAGGTAATTTTTTCATACTATTTTTTATTACAGTCCTGCTTTTAATGAAAGGGTAATCTGTCTTTGTATAGGTTGCGCTACGCCGCCGGCATTAAAAAATTCCGGATCCTGTCCCTGCAATTTTTTATCCGCATATATCAACCAGGGATTGATAGCAGCAATGGTTAACGCGGTTGATTTCAAAAAGCCGGTTTTAAGGGTAATGGATTCCGGCAACCGGTACGTAAGGGAGATCGTTTTTAACCGTATAAAATCTCCTTTAGCCACCCTTTCAGTAGAATAGTTATAATTGTTGTACGGATATGCCGAAGAGGCATTGTTAGTTAGCATAGCCTGGTAAAAATCCATTATTGAAGGAATATTGGTAACCTGCTGGTCACCGGGCATCTCCCACCTGTCATAAAATTCCTTCGGACTTGCATCCCATTCCGTATACCTGTTTTTGAAGGCAGGGTATAATCTTATTTTATTGCCGGCCTGGTAGGTAATAAATATATTGAGTGAAAATGCCTTATAGGTAAAAGTATTATTGAATCCCCCTGTAAACATAGGATCAACGGATCCTTCAAATACCAGGTTTTGCACACTATCAGATTGCATGTAAACCGCCGGGGATTTTTCTCCCTTTTCGTTTAAAAATTCCGGTATGCCTGTATCCGGGTTCAATCCTGAATATTTTATAGAAAAGAGTCCGTTTACAGGATACCCTTTAAGATTACCACCTTCCGCTTTTACAAGATCAAAAATACGGGGCAGGTTTTCCGCATTGGTAATCCTGTTAACATTATACCCAAATGTGATGTTGCTTTTCCAATCCCAGTTTTTGCCACCGGTTACGCTTCCTCCCAACAATACTTCCACTCCATGTGCCGTCATGTCTGCATAGTTTGCAGCCTTTAACGATTCACCGCCAATACCGGAAGTACGGATCTGGCTGATGAGATCAAAGCTCTTCCGCTGGTACAGGTCTATACTTGCCGTAAGCCTGTTATTGAACAACCTGGCATCCAGCCCAATGTTTGCGGTATAATTCTTTTCCCAGGTAAGCTGTGTATTGGCCAGGTTAGCTATGTAAATGATGGTTTCTACATCCGATAAATAAGGGCGGTGTATGTTGATGTTGCGCAGAATGATATTGGAATTGGAAGCAGGTCCTAAGCTGGCTGTGAGTCCATAGCTGGCACGGAGCTTCAGCGTGTTAATAAATGAAAGATTTTGAAGAAAGTTTTCCCGGTCTATATTCCAGGCGCCGCCAAAACTCCATGTAGGCAGCCAGCGTGCAGTAATAGATGATCCTAATCTATTGGAGCCATCATAGCGTACCGTTCCGTAAAAGTTATACTTATTATTATACGTATACTGCGCATTAAAATAAAACGCGGCAAAACGATCAAAGTCCTTACTCATGCCATAATACGGAAAGTTCTGCTCAATCATTTGTTTAAGAATGCGGAAGTCGGGCGTTGCTACGCCCCCGCTTTCATACTGGTAACCATAGCCGGTAGAGCTCGCATTTTGCCTGTCGGTATACTTTATTTGCTGGCCAATCAAAAGATTAACATCATGCTTTTCGCTAAATGTATTTACATACGTTACACTGTTTCGTACATCAAAATTGAGCAACTGGTCTTCAGTGCGGTTATAAAAGCCGCCGTAGGGTAAAACAACAATTTTTTCAGCGCTGGGGTTTTCCGGATCCTGGTAAAGAAACTTGTTATTCTGCCGCATTTCAGCATTATCCGCAGCCCTGTAAGCGTTTGCCATATTGGAATTTTCAGTTACTTCCTGTTCTCTTGTTGAACGCACATAACGCAATGCACCTATAAATTCATAACGAAGCTGCTTTGTAAATTTATATCCTGCTTCACCCTGTAATTTCAGGTCTATTACATTGATCCTGATTTTATTATTTTCAAGTTCGGTAAGGATATTAAAAGGCGCAAAGTTTCTCGTAAAATATTCCCGTTCCCCGTTTTCATCGTAAGCGGTTAACACCCTGCTGCTGTTTAAAGCATAGCTGAAAGGGTTGATGTCAAAATCGCGCTCAAAACCGCCACTTACCACGTTTGCCCTGCGCTCAACTGTTCCGGGTACTTCCTGCTGCCTGTAAGATCCTGTTGTTAAAAAACCAACGGTAAACTTATCAGAAAGATTATAGTTATTACGGAAGTTCAGCGTATAGCGTTTTACGTTATCGGCAACGGTCCATCCGTTATCGTTATAAAAGCTGGTAGAAAAAAAGGATTGCATTTTATCTGTTCCGGAAGCAATGCTTAAAGAATGCTCCTGTATAAAGGATTGCCTGAAAAGAATATCGAACCAGTCGGTATTGGATTTGGCATAACGCAGCAGGTAATCCCTTTTGGCTTCGGGGGTATTGGGTATTTCAAAACCTCCGCCAGGTGATGGCGTATTTACCAAATCAAAATATTTCCCATACACGCCATAATCGCCGTCACTAAGAATATTGGTAGTAAGCCATCCTTTACGATCCAGTTCCGACAATACAGACATCTGGTCAACAGAATTCATAATATTGAATTGGTTATAACCTGGCTTGAACTGTGTGCTGAAATTGCCGGTATAATTGATGATATGCCTGCCTGCACGGCCTTTTTTAGTAGTAATTACCACAACGCCGTTCATGGCTCTTGCTCCATACAGTGCCGTTGCTGCGGCATCTTTAAGGATGTCAAAACTTTCAATATCGTTTACATTAATACCTGCAACCGATGATCCCAGTAGCGTGGTTGGATCTCCGCTTGACAACTGGTCGTTTGAAATATTCACAATATCCTCCAGCACTACCCCATCTACCACCCATAAAGGTTTGTTTTCTCCATTGATTGATGTTGCGCCCCGGATCCTTATTTTAGGCGCAGCGCCAAATGTTCCCGACACATTTTGTACAGATACGCCGGCGGCACGGCCTTCAAGCATACGGCTTACATCGGCAACACCGTCAATTTTTACATCAGCAGCTTTGAATGAAGCAGCGGCGCCAGAAAATTTCTTTTTATCGAGATTCTGAAAACCTGTAATAACTACTTCTGACAATGCACCTTCACCCTTAGTTAATACAATATCTAAGAAGCTTTCTCTCCTGTAAATAACAATTTTAGGCGCTCTGCCTATATAAGTAAACTGAATTTGATCTCCCACTTCAGCATATAGTGAAAATTCACCGGCCGCATTGGTTATCGTACCCATCTTGCTTCTTAGGTTTTCAACAGATACGCCACTTAAAGGCGTATTATCATCCAAATCGGTTACTTTTCCGTTTATCCTTATAGAATCCTGCATAGCAGCCTGAAAAAGCAATTTGCCATTATTGGAGTATCCGGCCTGTGAGGCAGTATAAAAGAAGCAGAGTACAATAAACGGGAAGCAGCGTGCTTTTGAAAATTGCCCGAAGTACCCTGTAATACCAGGGTACTTTTTATGAAAAATCATATCAGTTAGTTTATGCATTATTTAATGAGGACAATTATTTGAAGTAAAACGTTGATTGAAAACGCTTTATTTTAAAAAAAAATTTAAATAAAGTTACGTGCAAGATAAATAAATCTATCCTATCGGTTTTAAGGGATATTACTATATACGTAAATGCCCTGGCAAAAGGCAGCGCCTCCTTGCGGTTAGCAGCCACAAAATACCAGATTGCCGGAAGAAATTTTATATGAAAACGAAGTATATTATCTTCGCGGCGCTTTACAGCCTTGTTTCGGTTGTTGGGAAATGTCTTTTAATGATTAAAAAAATAAATACATAAATATGAAAAAGTATAGAGCCGGAGTGCTTTTTGGCGAAGAACTGGAAGCGTTATATAAAGATGCCAAAGAAAATCAATTTGCTTTGCCAGCCATTAATTGTATTGGAACCAACACCATTAATGCTACCCTTGAAACCGCAGCAAAGGTTAACTCGCCTGTTATTGTACAGTTTTCCAACGGCGGCGCACAATTTATTGCCGGAAAAGGAATGCCGAACGATAAACTGCAGGCCAATATATCCGGAGGTGTTTCAGGCGCGCTGCATATTCATAATGTAGCTAAGTATTACGGTGTACCTGTGGTATTGCATACCGACCATGCCGCCAAAAAGTGGCTGCCCTGGGTAAGTGGCTTATTAGATGCGGGAGAGCAGTATTTTAAAGAAAAAGGACAACCGCTTTTTAGCTCGCATATGCTCGACCTGAGCGAAGAGCCTATTGAGGAAAACATTCAAACTTCTGTCGCATTTTTTAAGCGCATGCAGCCACTGGGCATGAGTATTGAAATTGAACTGGGTGTTACCGGCGGTGAAGAAGACGGGGTAGATAACAGCAATGTGGATAATGATAAATTATATACACAGCCGCAGCATGTAGCTTATGCCTATACCGAATTAGGCAAAGTGGGCAACCTGTTTACCGTAGCAGCCGCTTTTGGTAATGTGCATGGCGTATACAAGCCCGGAAACGTAGAACTACGCCCGGAAATTTTAAACAACAGCCAGGTATATATTCAAAAAGAATTAAGAACCGCGGCCAAACCCGTTTACTTTGTATTTCATGGCGGCAGCGGCTCGCCCCAGCACCAGATCCGTGAGGCCATTGGTTATGGCGCTATTAAAATGAACCTTGATACCGACCTGCAATGGGCATTCTGGGAAGGCGTTCTGGACAATTATAAAAAAAGTGAAGCTTACCTGCAGGGACAGTTAGGCAACCCGGAAGGCGCAGACAAGCCCAATAAAAAATATTATGACCCCCGCGTATGGCTGCGCAAAGGCGAAGAAACTTTTATTAAAAGATTAGAAGTAGCATTCAATGATCTGAACTGCATTAACAGGAACGCGTAATTTTTTTTGCTTCCCGGCTATTGCCGGTTAAAATAACAGGGTTGACATCCACTTAAAGGATTGTCAACCTTTTTAATTTTACGGAAATCCTGCCATGCCTCATGTATACTGGCATATCTTCTGTACCGGCCCTTTTGAGGCGTTCTCAATTAACATTATTCCATTTTCTGTAACCTTTTTCATTTTACATGATCTAATCAGCGTAAGTAAGTTTTTCAATTAAAACATAATAAACATGAAAGCTAATACATTAGTGAAGCCGCTTTTTGCAACTGCAGTGGTATGTGCCGCTACTTTCTTTACGTCCGTTTTTTCGCAGAATAATCCCAAACTTTCGGATGCGGAAGTGGCTTCCGTTGCTGTTGTAGCCAACCAGATTGACATTAATTACGCAGCCATTGCGAAAGAAAAATCAAAAAATGAAGACATCATACAATTTGCCAATATGATGGCCGATAACCACAAAGCGGTGATTGATCAGGCGGCGGCACTGGTTAAAAAATTAAGCGTTACGCCCAAAGACAACGCCGTTAGTCAGCAGTTACTGGCAGATGCCAAAAAAACAGAAAAAACATTGCGTTCAAAAAAAGGCAATGCATTTAATAAGGCATATATAGATAATGAAGTAACTTATCATAAAGCCGTAATTGGCGCAGTAGAGGGGCTGTTAATACCTGAAACAGAAAACGCAGAATTAAAAGCATTATTACAGAATGTTGTTCCTTCATTAAAAGCGCATCTTCAGCATGCTGAAATGGTGCAGAAAAAATTTAAATAGTAAAAAAGTTTCTATACCCTGGTGATTGAAGTAACATTCACCAATGTTAGCGCTAAAGCATGGAGGCTGATAACCAATTTATAAATGGTTGCCAGCCTTTATTGTATTATGCCCACCCCTTCCATCGCTGGTGAAAAGACACAATAACAGCGTTGGCATTGCCGCCAGTCCGGCAAAAGCAGACTACACCGGTACAGTTTTTTTTGTTTCCTATCTTTACAAAAAAACTGAATCTTCCTGCGCTATATAAAAAGGTACAATTCTTTTCTGCGAAACTATACTGGAGAGAAATACTGGCGGCGTTAATGGTACTGCTAGCATTTGTTTTCTTTAGGAGTGAAAGGAAGGAACTGCTGGAAATTATCCCCCGTATTAAAGATGCTGATGTTAGCTGGCTGATTGCCGGCACGGGACTTACCATTCTTTATATACTTCTCCAAAGCGGCATGTATATAAGCAGCTTTGCCGCTATAGGGTCGCCGTTAAAACTGATTGACGCCACCGAACTTTTTTTGAAAAGGAATTTTTTAAGTATTTTTTTACCGGCCGGGGGCGTAAGCGCTTTGGCCTATATGCCATCGCAATTTAAAAAAAGAGGATTTAATAAAACACAAGTACACCAGGCTAGCGGGTTGTATGCTTTTGCGGGATTATTCACCGTTTTCCTTGTTGGCTTTCCGGTAATCATCCTGTTTGCCTTATCGGCCAACCGGCACTTATGGAATGTGTGGATTAGCCTGCTGTTTGTTATTCTTATACTGGCAGGCATTACCCTTATTGCAAAATTGCTTAAAGCAAAAGGAAGGCTATACGGGTTTATTAAAAATAAATTCCCTCGTATAGCCCCTGTAATTGACGAACTTTTTGCAGCTAACATCAATAGCAGGAAATATGGCGGCGCTATTTTATTTTCAACCGGTGTGGAGTTTAGCGGAATATTTCACATTTTTATTGCCATGCTGGCATTGGGGCTGCCCGCCTCGCTTCCCATTGCCGCCACAGCATATATTGTTTCTGTATTATTAATGATAAGCTCCCCATTTTTAAGAGGGCTTGGCGCGGTAGAAATATCATTGGTTTATATTTTAGAAATGTACGGCTACTCAACCATTCAGGCTTTATCTGTAACGGTTTTATACCGGGTCTTCGAGTTCTGGCTTCCTATGATTTTTGGAATGCTGGCATTTGCATGGAGAGGAAGACAATTATTTGTCAGGATTGTTCCCGCCTTATTTATTTTCACGCTGGGGTTAATCAATATTATATCTGTGGTAACGCCACCGTTGCGCCCGCGCCTCAAATTGATAAGGGCCTTTATTCCGCTGGAAGCGATTAACGCCTCAAACGTGCTGGTGTTGTTTATAGGACTGACCATGCTGATTACCGCGGCATTTATGTTTAAAGGGCTAAAGAACGCCTGGCGTTTGGCACTGCTGCTTTCTGCTTTATCGCTCATTGGCAACCTCACAAAAGCGCTGGATTATGAGGAAGCTATTTTTGCCGCAGTAATTATTATTTTATTATTAATCAGCCGCAGCCAATACCCGGTGCGGAGCAGCCTTAAATGGATCCGCTTTGGGCTGTTATCGGTTGCCGGTATTTTTTTGGCGGTACTAATTTTTGGGTTTGTAAGTTTTTACTTCATAGATGTTAAACATTTTGGTATAGATTTTACCTGGCGGCAATCACTGGTTTATACGATCAAAAGTTTCCTATTCACCAACGATAATCCACTCCACCCCCTCACTCCTTTCGGCCATCAGTTTATACAAATAATTCATTTATTAGGCTTTGCAGCCTGGGGATTTCTTTTGTTTACGCTTATTAAACCATTTTTAAAAACAGAACCCATCAATGAAGCAAGCAGGCAAAGGGCAAAATACCTGTTGGCGGCGTATGGAAATTCTTCCATGGATTATTTTAAAATAGCTGCAGATAAACTTTTTTTCTTTTCTAACCTGCACGATGCTTTCGTATCTTATCGTGTTGCCAACGGTTTTGCCATAGCACTGGAAATGCCTGTGTGTGAAGAGGAAAATACACTGGATGTGTTAGCAGAATTTTATAAACAGTGCGGCCATATAGGATTAAAAACCGCATTTTACCGGGTAGATGAAAGCGGTATTTTGTGGTTTGACCAGCTTGGAAAACAAAAAATGATTATAGGCCAGGAAGCCATATTAAATACGGAAAACTTTACATTAGAGGGAAAGGATAAAAAATCATTAAGAAATGCTTTGAACAGCCTGCAAAAAAAAGGGTTTACCACCACGGTTCATAAAGCGCCACAGGAGATTAGCCTGGTGCTTGCACTCGAAAAAGTATCAGAGGAATGGTTATCCTTTTTTGGCAAAGATGAACAGGTTTTTTCGCAAGGTATGTTTAATGCAAACGAAATAACACAGCAGGATGTAATTACGGTTACCGATGCGGAGGGCAACATCGCGGCGTTTCTGAATATTGTACCCGATTACGCGCCCGCCGAATGTACATACGACCTTATTAGAAAAACCGCTGAAGCGCCGGGGGGATGCATGGATGCGCTTATTATTAAACTCATAGCGTATGCAAAAGAAAATAAATTTCAGTTTATAAACATGGGGCTTGTGCCTATGACGGGCATTGCTGATCCCAAAAATCCGGCCGAGCAACTTTTTAAATATGCCGGGGAGAGATTAAAACGCTTTAAACATTATCATGGATTACGCGATTTTAAGCAGAAGTATGCCAGCACATGGAAAGATAAATTTCTGGTATTTGAAACGGATTACGACCTGCTGCAATTACCTGCAGCCTTAAATAAAGTGATGAAACCCGGATCGTACTATGAAGCATAAAACACTCCTGCTGCTTGTTTTTTTATGGACATTCTTATTGCCGCCAACCCTGTTTGCACAAAACCTGCCGGTACAGGAGTGGGCTGCAGCCTCCCGCGATAAGCCTTTCATTTTCTATATATCAGGCGATGGAGGCTTAAATACATATTCCACAGATTTGTGTGCTGCCCTGAATAAAGAAGGATATGAAATTGCTGCATTAAATGCAAGAACCTATTTCTGGGATAAAAAAACACCTGGAAAAACAGCAATGGATGTGAATAATTATTTGAGCAAAAAAACAGCGGGCAGAAAAAATAAGCAGGTTGTATTTATCGGCTATTCTTTTGGCGCCGATGTACTGCCCTTTATTATTAGCAGGCTTTCAAAAAGCATTCATGACAATCTACGGGTTTCTTTTATGATGGCTTCTTCCGGAAGCACCGATTTTGAAATCCACTGGTCTGATATTTTGGGAGAAAACAAAAGAAGAAGTATGGATGTTGTATCTGAAATAAATAAACTTGTTGAAGATAACCTTGTTATTGTTACCGCCAGCGATGAGCATACGCCTGACTTAAAAGAAATTTCTTTAAAAAAATACACACATGAAATACTTCCCGGCGGTCATCATTTTGATGGAGATACGGAGGAAGTTGCCAGGGTGCTGCTCAAGCATATTAACTGGGAATAGTTTGTACAATAAAATGCCGGGGGAGATAGGCTATATGGTAATGCCCTTTCCTTTCATTTAAACCTGAATGCACTCATCATTTTATCGAAAATGGTATTGTTTTCATATATACCACCAAAAGCTTCGGCGCCCGGTCCGTAGGCAAAAACAGGTATCATTACAGCGGTATGTCCTTTGGTAGTAAATTTCGCATCCACTTTACCAGCCTTTATATCGCCTCCGGTTAAAGAAAGTCCGCCGGTTTCATGATCTCCCGTAACAATAACCAGTGTGTTGCCATCTTTAGCTGCAAAATCAAGCACGGCGCCAATGGCTTTATCAAAATCAATCATTTCAGTAGTAATGTAGTCTATATCGTTGGCATGACCGCCCCAGTCAATCTGCGAACCTTCCACCATTAAAAAAAATCCATTCTTATTTTGTTGCAATAGTTTTAATGCCGTGTGCGTTGACTGGAGCAACTGGTCACCCCTGCCCTCCGATACTTTCGGCGGTTCACCATCGGCTATAAAGCCGGCTAATTTGCCGGAGTTCACTTTTACAATATCTGTTAATGTATCCAGCACCTGGTACCGGCGCGCTTTAAGACTATCTATAAGATTACGTCCATCTTTACGCTGGTTAAAATATTTTCTTCCCCCGCCGATGAAAACATCAATATCTGTTTTCAGAAAGTCCGCCGCTATTTCTTCCTGCATACCGCGCGAAGGCTGATGGGCTATAAAAGAAGCCGGCGTAGCGTGGGTAACCGCACAACTCACCACCATACCCGTTGCCAGTTTGTTCCGTTCGGCTATCTGCAGAATAGTAGGCTGTGCCAGCTTTGTGGCATCTACACCAATAGCGCCATTGTATGTTTTTTTACCTATAGAAAAAGCGGTAGCGCCGGCACCTGAATCTGTAACGTACCCCTCTGAAGGCTGGCTTTTGTGAAAACCGCTAAAAGGGAATTTTTCCAAGTTAAGCGTTCCTTTATTGGCAGTTAATCCGGCAAAAATCTGTGCCGTTCCCATCCCATCCCCTATCATTAGGATAATATTCTTAGCTTTCTTTTTGCTGCTGTTTTGCTGGCTGAAAACAACTGAACTCATTAGTAAAAGCGAAAGGACACAAATGCAGTTTTTAATCATGAACTTTATATTATTTGCTATAAATACATTTTCCAACTCAAAACTCCGGATTATAAACGACAATATGCACCAGTTCACAAATAGTTAATATGGCATGAACAGACCGGGTAACCTTTAATGGTTTACCCGGCCGTTTCAATAGCGAATAGTTTTATTGGAAATCCCATTTCTGTCTTACCAACTTATCACTTACTACTTACTACTTACCACTCCCACTACATCCCCTTCACTTCCCAGCCTTTGCGGTAGCGGCGGCGCAAATATTTTTCAGCACCGGGGTGGTTGGGAAATTTCAGGTTCACCGCATCCCATTCCAGCAATTGGCCGGGTACTCTTATAGCTACAGTACCAAGAATAATAGCCTCGGTCATTGGCCCCGACTGTGCAAAATGCGATTCGGTTTTGGATCCGCCCAGGCAGGCGTCAACAAAATGGTGATAGTGATTACGTTCTTCTAATTGGGGAAGCGTATGCGCTTTAAATTTATCTTCCGGCAGCAATACCGGCATTCCGCCATGCGGTATCAGCAGGGCGCCTTCTGTTCCTATGAGCATGGCACTCTCTGCAGGATATTCTTTACCGGCATACAGGGATCGTATTTCCTGAGGCGGATAAAATAAGCCATCGAACCATTCTAACGGCAATACTTTACCCTCCGTATAATCATTTCCCGGGAACATCCAGGTAATATGGTCGCCCTGCGGCCAGGTATCCGCTCTTCTTTCAGGTGAATCCTTCCACGATGCCTGCACTTCCGCAACAACAGATATAGGGGCCTTTAACCCAAGCCCTTTCCACACCGCATCGAAAATATGGCAGCCAATATCGCCCGACCAGCCGGTTCCAAAATCCTGCCATGCCCTCCATTTGGTAGGATGGTATATTTCAGGCGCATAAGAACGCTCAGGTGCTGTGCCGATCCACAGGTCCCAGTTAAGATGTGCAGGTGGCTCCTGTTTTTGCACCGGGCGCGGGCCAACCAGCCGGTAAGTATCAATGGCTCCGGGGCGGTTAGAGCACAGGTATGCATGTTTGATTTTGCCAATGGCTCCTTCTTTGATCCATTGCACTGCCGTACGGTCACCCTTACCCGAAGCAATCTGTGTTCCCAGTTGGGTAACAACACCCGCCTTAACTGCTGTTTGCGTAAGCATTCGCACTTCCGCAACGTCATGGCACATAGGCTTCTGGCAGTATACATGCTTGCCGTTTCGTAAAGCCTGCATGGCTATGGCAAAATGATTATGATCCGGAACGGTTACATTTACCGAATCTATTTTCTTTCCTTCTTTTTTAAAAAGTTCCCGCCAGTCGCTGTATAAACGGGCGCCGGGAATAAGCTCCGCTGCTTTTTTAAGGTTATTAGCGTCTACATCGCACAACGCAACGATTTGCGCATTGGGATGGCTTTTGAATTGCTGCAGGTCGTGAAAACCCATACCGCCCACGCCAATACAGGCATGATTGAGCTTTCCATTGCGGGAAGCAGCCTGCGCCGCTTCACCAAAGATCAGGGGGCCTGCAAGCGTAGCGGTTGCTGCGGTGGCAACAAATTGCCTGCGGGATATTAAACGGTTTTTTTCTTTCATAATATGGTGCAATTGTTTATTTGTGTATACCTGCTTTCGGGCGGAAAATTGAAAAATAGCCAAATATTCGCTTTTGCCAAGATATTTTTTTAACCGGTAATAAAAGGAAATTAAATCATTTTAAAATTCCTGACCGATCTGGAGGATCCAATATGTTTGATTGTGGGGAGGGATTTGGCGGAGTTATTTTTCAACGCCAATAAAAATATCTACTTCCGTATTGCTCCAATCCTTACTTCTTTCGTCGTACAGTTCAAAATCGAACCGGTATGCCCTGGAAATATCAGATTGCCATATTGCGCTCCAAGCGTTGGCCACACAATCCGGCATCTTTCCTTTGGTGATGATTTTTTGATACTGTGCTGCAGGGATAATTAAACTGTCCATCCCGGGAGGGATCGGCGTATTGGTGTTTACTTTGCAACCTATGAAATAAGAATAGGGCTTAGTATGATCGCCTTCATATTGGTGATACACGGCGAGTATATCATGGCTTAATTTACCGGGAACCTTATCAGCATAGTTTCCATTTGTAAAATCCTGCCACAGCTTTCCGCAATCAATGGCAGACTGTCCGTTTGCATTAAATGTTTTTGTTTTTAAAGCCAGGCCTATCAATCGTATTTCTTCCAGTTCAAATTTATTCATAAATAGTGATGTGTTTTATTCTGGCAAAATTTTTAAATCCCGATCATGTCTTAATTTTTCTCCCAGCTTAACCAATTTCCAAAAGCCAATGGCGTCTTTGGGATAAGGTATGACCACAGGACCGGTTTCCGGTAATGGTTTAGGGTGGGCTGTATATGAGTGGTGCAGTGCAGCTGAGATATAATCCGATAAGTCAACCGGCGCGAAACTGAGTTTAAATTCCGGCCGTACTTCTTCACTATTAATAAAACAAACTTCGCCTTCCTTTTCTTTTTCGGGTACAAAGGATAAGCCAAGGTCTGTGGCTATTTTTTGAATAACTCCCGGATCAATGGTGGATACTGCCTTCCTGGCAAAATCAATATATGCACCGGTGTTCATCGAAGAACCGGGGTGAAATTCTAAAAAGGATCGGGGCACAGAGAAGCCACTGTTGTATTCCCCGTCAATATTGATATCTGATGTTGCCATAGTATTCTTTCGGTTGTTTGGATTGTTACACCTTTTGCTGTTTCAAATTAGGAAGAAACCCGGTAAGCAAACCAATCAGCGGTAAAAAGGAACATACTTTATATACATATTCAATACTGGTGATATCAGCCAGCTTGCCCAGCAGCGCCGACCCGATGCCTCCCATACCAAAAGCAAATCCAAAAAACAGGCCCGACACCATACCCACTTTGCCCGGTAATAACTCCTGTGCATACACGAGGATAGCGGAAAAAGCGGAAGCCAGTATTACGCCAATAATGAATATCAGTATGCCTGTCCAGAAAAGATTAGCATAAGGTAGTACTAATGAAAAAGGCGCTACGCCCAGTATGGAGCCCCATATCACGTATTTGCGGCCGATCCTGTCGCCTATAGGTCCCCCGGCCAATGTGCCCGCGGCAACCGCAACCAAAAATACAAACAGGTAGAGCTGCGATTGCTGAATACCCACACCAAATTTATCTATTACATAAAAAGTAAAATAAGAACTGATGCCGGCCATATAAAAATACTTGGAAAAGATCAGCAGCAAAAGAATAACAATAGAGCCGTGGACTTTAGCTTTTGACAGGTGATGAGGGATCGTTGCACCGCTTGTTTTTTTGCTGATGTGCAGGTAACTGGCACTATACCACAAGCCAACCCTCCACAAAACAAAAATGGCCAGGAGGGCAATAATAGAAAACCACGAAATGCTATGCCTGCCATAGGGAAGAATGATGAAAGCCGCGAGCAATGGGCCAATAGCGGAGCCGGCATTGCCGCCCACCTGGAAAATAGATTGCGCCAGCCCGCGCCGTGGGCCGGCAGCCATATAGGCTACCTTGGATGCTTCCGGATGAAATACGGATGAGCCGATGCCAATGAGTCCAACGGATAGCAATACCCCATGAAAGCTGCCCACGTTTGCCAGTAATACCAGCCCTGTGAGGGTAAAAGTCATGCCCGTGGCCAATGAAAAGGGCTGCGGCTTTTTATCAGTATATAATCCAACCAGCGGCTGCAGCAATGATGCTGCCAACTGAAAAGTAAGCGTTATCAGCCCAATTTGTACAAAGCTTAAAGAAAAAGTATCCCTGAGCTGCGGATATATGGCCGGGATAATAGATTGTATAGTATCGTTTAACAGGTGCGAAAAACTAATGGCGAAAAGTATGGGAAAAACAGTTTGCTGTACTCCCCGGTCCATGCTGATAACCATTCCCTTTGCTTCATTACGCTTCATATTAACTAACTCCTTTGAGGATGCAAAATTAGTTCTTCCGGATTTACTTAGTTGCAAATAGCAGAAATATAGCGATTCTGCGAGTAAATTATTTCAACCAGCTTTGATAGTCTTGAAAACTCTGGGCAAGGCTTCGTTCATCAGCACTTATGTTAATAATACGGCTGTTATTTGTTCCC
>NZ_DATJEB010000035.1:0-83241 GCF_035497235.1 Agriterribacter sp. | reverse complement strand
CAACATCATTCATCCAGGCATCAGGCTCCTGCAGGATTTTTCCATTACCTACCTTGTAAGCACAGTAAAAATAATATTGCGGATACAGTGATCTTGGCGGAGGCCCGGGACTGTATGGCACGGATGTTTTTATAAAATTCCATCGCTGCCTCAGGAAAATATCATACGCGCGGGACTGCGGATGGATCCACGAAATGATTTTCGACTGGTTATCCAAAACAACCTTATGAGTAGCTATTGAGTCGGGCTTATTTGAGTAGCGGTTTAACTGGTGCTGTGCGCACAGGGAGCTTGCGATTAAGCAATTGATAATAAAGAGTGTTGTTTTATTCATGTGTAAAATCTTGATGGATTTTTTGAACTCAAACAAACTTATTACAATTGCCTGGTTATTTTTTACCCGATTTGGTACAATCGTTTGCTTATTTTGTAGCAGATTGTTTTAAGCAATCGTATTCTTAAAACACGGATAATAAATGGCAGGGAAGTTATGCCGGTTGATACGCAGCTATTTTCTGATAATTCATCCTATACGTTTTGGGCTGACAATCTTTGAATTTTTTAAACTGCCTGTAGAAAAAGGGAAGACTTTCAAAGCCGGAAGCATAACATATTTCACTGATTTGCTTATCGGTTTCAATAAGCAGTTTGCATGCCCTGTTGATTTTGTATTCGTTTAAAAATTCAAAAAAGGGCTTTTTCATAGTTTTACTAAAGTATCGTGAAAAATACTCTTCACTCATGCTTAGCTTTGACGCGATATCAGCAAGGGAAACCTGCTCCTGGTAATGCGTTTGAATATAATTGTAAACGGCATTGATACGCGTTTTGTCGGTATCATTCAGGTCACCGGTAAATTCCTGTTCACACAAAAACCTGAATTCGGGGTTGTGGGCCAACTCCTGCAATATCTGCAGCAGTATCATCAGCTTATCAAATGGCGATGCATTAATGAGGTTAAAGAATTTTTGTTTTAATGCCGCAGCCACCCTGCTGTCAACCTTAATGCCTTTGTTCATTGAAGTTGATAAATTCCTGATGGCCTCAAATTCTATACTCTGCATCCATGATTTGTCAAAAAATTCTTCCTTCAGGTAAATAACGATAGCATTTACAGGCTGCTCCTGATCGGCAGTACTGTTCCATGTATGCGGCAGGTTAGAACCCAGCAAAACAAGCTCCTCTTCATAAAAATTCTCGATGGAATTACCTACGTATCTTACGCCCTTACCACTTATGATAAAGGCCAGCTCCAGTTCCGAATGATAGTGCCAGGGATAGTAGAACTCCTTACTGGTTTTTTGAAATTCAACTTTGAATAATTTAGATTCGGACGGTATGGGTTTATAGTGAGGTTTCATTTATTAAATATATGGTAATCTGTATTCTTTTTCTCAATTTTTCTTTATATGGCGACAAGATAAGGTAGTAATTGGATAAAATACGATAATAGATGATTTCTGAAAACAGTTGCTATTTGTGCAGATTTGGCAAAGGAGTTCAATCCTTCATTCAACATGATGTACCACTTTAATTTGGAAAAAGCATTCAACGGTGGGTTATTGTATAATGGCTTATTTGTTCTCCTGAGTTTGTTTTTTAAAAACTATACAAAATAGGGAAGTGATTGGTTAATATCAGGTAAACCACCCTTCGCATATAAAACTAAATTTGTTATGATATATTCTTAGTGTGGCGGATAACTCCAGGTATAAATGGAAACAAGCTGCATTTCAAAACTAAAACAAATTACCATGAGCCGAGATTCGGTTTTTTTAGAAAAAGCAATAACAAAGCGACTAATAGCAGTTGCCGTGAAAAAACTAAAGGGTAAACTGTTGTTTTTAGCATTTTTTATTTTTTTTGTTTCTATCGTAAGTGCACAGGAATCAATAGCGGTATCCGGAAGGGTGACCGATGGGGAATCTCTTTTGTCAAATGTGTCTGTTAAAGTAGAAGGTTCAGAAAGAGGTACAACAACCGATTCAAAAGGGTATTTTAATATTGTTGCGCAAAAGGGGAAGAAACTTTTTATAACCTATGTAGGGTATGAGAACTATGAAACACTGATTTCAGAAAATACATTTCTTAACATTATCATGCGGCCAACACTTGATAAAGAACTGGAAAACGTGGTAGTTATAGGGTATGGAACAAGAAAGAAGGTGAACCTTTCCGGTGCCGTTTCCACGGTTAGCTCAAAGGAATTAGATGACAGGCCTTTAACCAGTGTAAGTTCCGCTTTGCAGGGAACAATGTCTGGTGTAACCGTGATGCAGGATAATGGTCAGCCCGGAAAGGACCAGGGTACTATCAGGGTGAGAGGTATTGGCACCCTGAGTAATAGCGATGCTATGGTTGTGGTGGACGGTGTAGTATCGAGCATGAATGATATTAACCCGAATGATATTGAAAGCATCACTGTTCTTAAAGATGCAGCTTCCGCTTCCATTTACGGTTCAAGGGCTTCCAATGGTGTAATATTGGTTACAACAAAAAAGGGCAGAAGCGGTACAGTTATTAATTATAATGGGTACATAGGAAAGCAGCAGGCCACAAGACTTCCGGATTTCGTACCATCGTGGAAAGCGGCTACTTTTTATAATGAGGCGCTGATGAATGAAGGGAAACCTGCGCGGTATACAAATGAAGAGATAGAAAAATTTAAAGATGGGTCAGATCCGGATAATTATCCAAATACCGACTGGCTGGATTTATTTTATAAGGGATCTGGTTTACAGCAGAGCCATTATATAAATGTAAACAGTGGAAACGAAAAAACGCAATCGCTGTTTTCGCTTGGGTGTTTCAACCAGGATGGCCTGGTAAACAATACTGGTTTATCACGCTACACCACCCGGTTTAAAATCAGTAATAAATTAGGTGAGCGTTTTACGGTAAATGGAAATATTTCTTACAACCTCGAGAATTTCACCGAGCCAACAAATCCTTATACCAGGAGTTTTGCAGGTATGCTATGGCAGATTAACCGTATTGGCCGCAATGTTCCTTACAAATATTCGAACGGATACTATGGTTACTATGATGATGGCAGTCCTATGGCCTGGCTGGAGTCTGGCAGTACAAATAAAAACCGCACCCATTATCTTCGTGGAATAGCAGACGCTGATCTTGAAATAATAAAGGGATTGCATTTTAAACCATTACTGGGTTACCGGCTGGATATCAATCAATCAAAATCATTTATAAAAGATCTGCAGTACTACAATCACACAACAGGAGATCCTACCTTTTACCAGGGACCTAATTCGTTAACAGAATATAACAATTACCTGAACGTAATAACGCTTCAGGGCCTACTGCAGTACGACAAAACTTTCCGTGATCATGATTTAACATTGTTAGCCGGCTATTCCCAGGAGTACACAAGCTTTAATTACCTGCAAGGGTTTCGAAAGGATTTTCTGAATAATTCTTTAAGGGAACTGAATGCAGGTCCAGTACCCGGACAGACCGCTACCGGATCGTCTTACGAAACGGCATTGCAATCTTTTTTTGGAAGAATCAACTATGAATTTAAGGACCGATATTTGGTTGAAGCAAATATTCGTTATGATGGCTCATCGCGTTTTGCGCCAGGCAACAGATGGGGTACCTATCCCTCATTCTCAGCAGCATGGAGGATTTCGGAAGAGCCATTTTTTAGCTCTTTCAGAAATACAATGTCTGAATTAAAAATAAGAGGCTCGTGGGGGATACTCGGCAATCAGAATATTGTGGGTAACTATCCTTATATCAGTACAATTGCCTCAGGGCAGAATTACACTTTTGGAAACAGTGTAGCTTCGGGAGTGGCGCCCGTTAATGGAGCCAATCCAGATATTCACTGGGAAGATACAAGATCAACGAATTTTGGATTGGACGCCACTTTGCTGGATAGAAAAATTACTTTTACTATTGACTATTTTGTACGTACTACCAACCGTATATTGCTTGACATTCCCATAGGATTTGTATATGGTTTTAATGCCCCTGTACAAAATGCAGGAAACGTTCAAAACAGCGGAATTGAATTTGACCTTGCTTATCACGGCAGTAGCAACGAATTCCATTACGATATATCTGCCAATGCTTCTTTTATTAAGAATACCATAAAGGATTTGAAAGGAACAGACCCAATCATTAGCGATTATTCGTTTTTGAAAACAGGCTATCCTATCAACTCCTTTTATGGTTATGAAGCTGAAGGTATTTTTCAAACAGAGGAGCAGATCAATAGCCATGCAGTTCAAAGCGGTGGAGCTATCGGATTAGGCGATATTATGTATAAGGACCAGAACAAAGATGGTACAATAGACGGGGATGATCGCGTATACCTCGGAACTTATTTTCCTAAAGGTACTTATGGAGCAACCATTGCTTTGCGTTGGAAAGGTTTCGATTTTTCATTGTTCCTTCAGGGTGCGGCAGGAGTTAAAGGTTTTGTACGAGGCGAACTGATGGGAATGGTGAGCGATAAATACGGAAAACCTACTGCGATTTTTGATAATCACTGGACATCCTCCAACCCAACCAATGAATTCCCCAGGCTGTGGAGTTCCAATACGCAAAATGATCCTATGATCACGCCTTCCTCTTTTTGGGTAAGAGATGCAGGGTATTTGAGGGTGAAGAACGTACAGGTTGGTTATACACTCAATAATAAATTGTTGAACAAGGCCGGCATTGAACACATCAAAATATATTACAGCGGTCAGAACATTTTCACCGCTTCCAGTTTTTATAAATGGGTAGACCCCGAGGCACCTGCAGGCGCAAGAGGAACTTCTTATCCGCAGGTATTGGTAAATACCGTAGGCGTTAACATTACTTTTTAATGGAATAATAAAATGATTTGAATCGTCAATGACAACAGGTCTCAAACGCCTGTGAAAACAATAATGACGCGGTTAAAATTTTATTATGATAAGATACATTTGATAAAACAATAAAAAAATAACTAATGAAACATATATTCATAGTTTGCAGCCTTGCAATCTCTATCCTTTGCTCCTGCAATAAAGACTTTCTTGACCGCCAACCATTGGATGAGTATAGTGAATCATCATTGTGGACATCGGTTAAAGACGCTGAAGCGGCGCTGAACGGATGTTACAGGAACTGGGAAGACGGGCAATGGATATTTTATATTGACTGTGCTTCCGACAATGCCTTTAATCCATATCCCTGGGAAGGATATTCCATGATGGGCAATGCCGTGCAGCTTACGCCCACTAATACCGGCTATAGCCGCTGGGATTTCAGAACCATTCAAAAATGCAACTGGTTCCTGGAAAATGTGGACAAAACGCCGATGGATGAAGAGCTTAAAAAAAGGATGAAGGCAGAAGCCCGTTTTTTAAGAGCCTATAAGTATTACCTCATGTCACAATTGTATGGGGATGTGCCACTCGTTAACAATGCGCTTACTCCCGAAGAAGCTAATGTCGTTACCAGGAACAAGAAAGAAGAAGTTGTACAATTCCTGAGGGATGAACTTGCTGCTATTGCGCCGGATCTTCCGGAAAGTTATAGCGGGGCTGATGAAGGTCGCGTAACAAGCGGTGCCGCTTGGGCATTAAAAGCAAGACTGGAATTATTTAACGGAAAGTATGAAGATTGCGTAGCAGCTTGCGAAAAGATAATAGGAAAATATTCCCTGTACGGCAGCTACACCGATCTTTTTAGGATGCAGAATGAGCACAATTCAGAGATTATATTGAATGTTGAATACATTGCGAATGATGTGCCGATGTACGGGCTTGGCGTATTGGTTACGGAATCCCAGGGTGGATGGTGGTCGGTTGACCCTACACAAAGTTTAGTGGACAGTTATGAAATGAAAAATGGAAAGACTATTGAGGAACCCTCATCGGGTTATAATCCTGATGATCCTTATAAGAATCGCGACCCTCGTTTGGAGGCGACAATTATTCATCCCGGATCTTTTTATGAGGGAGCTTATTTTGATCCCCTCAACCCTTCTTCCATTGATTACTATGCCGTATACAGTTATACGGGTTATGCACCCAGAAAATATACATCGCACCTGGCAGATTTTTCCGATATGTGGAACTCCGGTTTAAATATACCGGTGATACGTTATGCTGAAATATTGCTTTCCTATGCAGAGGCGAAAATTGAATTGTACCAATTGGATAATTCAGTATATGATGCCGTTAATCAGGTGCGTCAGCGTGTAGGGATGCCAGTAGTAGATCAGTCCGTGTACAATTCGCAGTCCAAAATGCGCGAATTGGTGCGCCGGGAAAGGAGAGTGGAACTGGCATTGGAGGGGTTGCGCTGGTTTGATATACAACGCTGGAAAATTGGCGGAGAGGTAATGAATGGGCCTGTATACGGTTCAAGACTGGGTATGGTTGACCCTGCTACAGGAAAACTAACCCTTACAACAGAGCGCATAGTATCTGAGCAGAGAGTATTTGATGAAAGTAAAAATTACTTATGGCCAATACCGCAGAGAGAGATTGATATTAATAAAGGTCTTTTACCAAATAATGGGTATTAATGTTTTAATAATTGGAAACCGTTCTTGTCTCCACGAATGGTTTTATATTGGTGAATCAAAATTCTATTTTTAGGCAGATTTTAAGTTTGAATTAAAAAAGGACCGAGCATATTACAGAAAATTTTTAAAGCCGAAACAGTTCTTATGCCTTCGAATCATTATGATGTAATTGTTATAGGAGTAGGCTTTATAGGAGCAGCAGCATACTGGCATCTTGCCAAACGTGATTATAAAAACATAAGAATAGCTCTTTAAAAGCAAAATAGAGAAGGATTTTAAAAACAAGGTACCACCGGATAATAATATCAAAAAAAGCCAATATGAAGCGTATTGTTTTTTCAACATGTATGTTGCTATTTCTCCTGGCGAATACAACATTTTCCCAAAATACAACTATTGATGGTAGTAAGAAATACCAAACAATTCGCGGTCTTGGGGTAAATGTCAATCCTCAATCCTGGAGGGATAATCCCGAATCAGTAAAAAAGGTTCTCGATAGCCTGATTACGGGAATGGGATGTACAAGTTTCCGCCTTATGTTTGATGATAGCGACTGGGAAGGCGTAAATGATAACAATGATCCCAATTCATATAATTGGATATATTACGATTCTGTTTATAGTGCCCCGCGGTTTACTTGTGTTTGGAATACAATACAATATTTAAATAGCAAAGGGATAACTGATATTACACTTAGCCCTGTTGGAGCAACTGCAGGTTGGATGGGAGGTACAAAACTTAATTCCGGAGTGGAGCAGGAATATGCGGAAATGATGGCGTCAATGGTTAATTATGGTCAAAAACGCAGAAGCCCTGCTATCCATTTCAGCATGCTTTCACCGATCAATGAAACTGGTTGCTTCGGTATTGAGGCGCCCATCATGACCACCAATCAACTTGGCGCCATATTCAGTAACATAGCTACGCAACTTATCAACGATGGTATTACCGGTGTTACACTTATCGGTCCAGACGATTGTTATAATTCCTTCAATATTCATGCATTGATTGCCAGCCCGGTCACCATGTCAAAAATAAAATATTTTGGAGGTCATCAATATGGTAATTCTACATCAAGGAGCGAGGAATTGTTATACGCAGTTAAGAATTCTGCTTATCCCGACAGAGAAGTAATTATGACAGAAGCAAATGCAGTATGCAATGGGTGTGATGATGGCACTTATAACTCAGATTATGGGTTCAGCAATTATGCAGGTCCTGCTTATAAATATGTTCTTCAGCATTTGAATGTTGGTGTGTCCGGAGTTCAACTTTGGGAAGGCTACGATAGCCGGTGGCGCCACCACCACCCTAACCGGGATTTGGCCTGGAGTATGTGGGGAGTTTTTGCAGTAAAAGACACAGCTCATCCCCATGTATATACCAAACGGACACATTACTATGTATTTAAACAGCTTTTTAATTTTGTCAAACCAGGTTTCAAACGGATTGATATTTCCACAACTCTCCCTGGCATGACAGTTTCGGCATTCCATGATCCTGTAAATGGATCAATCGTAATTACCGGAAAAAACGACAGTAACAGTGCTCAGACAATTGAAGGCATCTTAAAAAACAGCTCAACAGTGTCTTCATTAAAATATTACTATACCGATTCTTCAAATAATTTTTCGCAGGGTCCCAATGTAACGGTTGCCAATCAGACTTTCTCAAAGTTGATTCCTGCATCCTGTGTTTTTACACTGGTAAATAAGTAATATAAATTAAAAGCATTTATGTATGCAGTACACAGGAAAGGGTAATGATTGGTTAGTATCGGGTAAATTGGAGCTTGAAAAGAAAAGTAAATTTGTTAACCACAAAGATTGTTTAAACTTGAACTGACAATGGACCGGGAATATCAAATTATAAATACTATCTAACTATGAAAGGACTGTACGTAGCTGTAGTATGTGACATACTCGATGAAATGGGTTATCGCAACCAGGCTATGCATCAGCGGCTGCGGCCGCTGTTACCGGATATAAGGAATTGTGGGTTTATTGGCAGGGCAAAAACATTGAAATGGAAAGAGGTTAATAGCGTGGATGAGGGAAATCCTTACGGGTTGGAAATTGAAGCTATGGATTCGCTTATGGATGGCGATGTTGTTGTTCATTCTACTGATCATAATGGTACAAATGCGCCCTGGGGTGAACTAATGTCAACTATTGCAAAACGGAAGGGGGTTGCTGGTTGTGTTTGTGACAGCCAGATACGGGATTGTATTAAAATCATTGACATGGGTTTTCCGGTATATTATGCGGGGATAAGACCTTTGGATTCAAAAGGACGGGGCCTTGTTATTGATTATGACGTACCCGTGCAATGTGGTGGCGTATTGGTTCATCCCGGCGATTTAATTTTTGCCGATTTTGACGGCATCGTTGTTATACCAAAAATGCTTGAAAATGAAGTAATTGAAAAAGCTGAAGAGAAAGTTCTTGCTGAAAACTTATCAAGAAAAGAACTGCTTAATGGAAAAACACTCAGTGAAGTATTCGATAAATACAAAGCTTTATAACTTAATCATTATGAATCTGCAAAATCGCTCAGTTGTAATAACCGGATCGGGTTCGGGCATAGGAAGGGCCTGTGCGTTTGAGTTTGCAAAAGAAGGCGCCAATATAGTTGTAGCCGATATACAGCTTGATGCCGCAGAAGAAACCGTGCGTCAAATAACAGCAGCAGGTAGAAAGGCTTTTGCCTGCCAGGTTGATGTTTCAAAACCGGAATCTGTAACCACACTGGTTAATAAAACCATTGAGCTGTGTGGAAAGATTGACGTACTAATCAATAATGCAGGTATTCAGGTAAACAAAACAATCGCTGATACTTCTTTTGAAGAATGGAACGCACAAATGTCAGTAAACGTTGGCGGTGTTTTTCTTTGTTCCAAACTATTTTTACCGTACTTAAAAAGTACTAAAGGTAATATTGTGAATATGTCTTCTGTGAATGCATATTATGTTGAGCCTTCCTGTGCAGGATATTGTTCCACTAAAGCCGCTATCATCGGGCTTACCAAAGCAATGGCTATTGATCATGGCCCGGAGGGGATTCGTGTTAATTGCATTTGTCCCGGATATATTGATGCCGGACTGGCTGAAGGTTATTTTCAAAGTCAGGCAAATCCTGCTCAGGCTCGTGCAGAAGCGGGAAAATTACATGCATTATGGCGAATCGGGAAACCGGAGGAAGTTGCACAGGTTGCAATTTTCCTGGCAAGCGATCGCGCTTCTTTTGTAACCGGCTCTGCCTATATAGTGGATGGTGGTTTTGGTTCCGGCCTGCCGCCAAAATAATAACAATGTTTACAGCAAAATGATAACTTAAAAGGAGTATGCTCAAAATTCAAAAAACCCGGGATTGGTTATTAGTCATCTTAGTTAATTTTATTTGGGCGACTCAGGTACCTGTTATACGGTTGATTGGAAACAAACTTGGCCCCATGACTATCGCCTTTGTTCCAATGCTAATAAGTACCTTACTGTTTATTCCTTTTTTATGGGCGGAGAATAAAAAAAGAAAAGGCTCCGGCCGGCGTACATGGAAAGACCTGAGATATTTTATTTTACCAGGGTTGATAGGCATATTTTTAATGCAATACCTTTATACACTCGGTTCTACATTAACACTGGCATCCAACGCCGGTATAATTACTTTAACTATCCCTGTTCTGGTAGCCATCTTCGCCGCTGTTTTGCTGAAAGAAAAATTCAACATTGTACGAGTAATAGGATTTATAATTGCAATTGCCGGTGTGTTGTTAACTTCTTTACCTGATATTAAGGGAGCTAGTTTTTCAGAAAGCATATATTTTAAAGGCAATCTTATCTTTCTTTTGGCATGTAGTTGCGCTGCTTTTTTTAATACGTACAGCAAGATGCTGGTTGACAAAAAATTTACAGAACTTGAAATACTGGTGTATAGTTCATTGGTGGGCAGTATAGCATGCATTCCTTTGTTGATTTGGGTGGAACCATTTAGTTTTTCCGAAATCATCCATTCGGGCAGAATAGCCTTTTTGGGTTTGCTGGAGTTGAGCTTGATGGTGTATGGTGTATCCATGCTACTTTTTTTTCATATACTAAAACGCATGGATGTTTCTCAGGCAATACTGGGAAACTATTTATTGCCATTTTTTATTTCCCTGCTTGGAATTATTTTGCTAAATGAAAAGATTACTGCTTCCATGCTTATGGGCGGCATAATTATTTTTGCCGGTACGCTTATGGTAACGGTTTACGAAAAGCAGCTTTTGTCGTTATTCAATAGAAGAGGTAAAAACGGACTAATTGAAGCTGAAGAGGTACAGAAAATGTCTTAATATCAAATGGAATATTAAAATAATCAATAAACAAAATATTACAAATGAAAATTACAAACGTAACAGCTACTGTTCTTCGCCTGCCTCAAATTTCAAGTGCTGCAGACGGAACGCAGGATGATTTGATTATTACAGTAGAAACGGATGAAGGGATCACTGGCTATGGTGAAGTGGATACAGCGCCTTATGTGGGCAAAGCGGTAGTAGATGCTTACATGTCTCATGGAACCTGCTATGGGCTTCGGGAAGTAGTGGTTGGAGCAGACCCGTTTGACTATGAACAAATATGGAACGATATGTGGGACAAAACTTATTACTATGGCCGTAGCGGACCGGTAATGCATGTAATGAGCGGCATTGATATGGCGATATGGGATATAATGGGGAAGGCTGTAGGAAAACCCGTTCATAAATTATTAGGAGGTAGTTATGCAGATAAAGTAAGGGCTTATGCCAGCGCCCTGATGCCTGATACGCCTGACGAAGTAAAGAAAATGACGGAGAAATATGTATCGCTGGGTTACACAGCTATTAAATTTGGATGGGGCCCTTTGGGCTATGATGTTCATTATGATATTGAGTTAATCAAAACCGCACGAAAAGCAGCCGGGGATAAGGTGGAGATTATGATAGATATTGGAAAACGTTACCGCTTGAAAGAAGCGGTATACGTTGCTAAAGCATTGGAGCAGTTAAATATTTATTGGCTGGAAGAACCATTGCCCGCCGAAGATTATATTGGTTACAAAAGACTGACGGAATCAACAACGATGCGAATTGCAACAGGCGAAGAAGAAAGCGGCCGATTAGCATTTGCCCGGTTAATAAACGAAACACATATTGATGTTGTACAGCCGGATATGTCACGTTGCGGAGGATTAACGGAAGCAAAGAAAATTGCGATGATGACCGCTGATGCTAATATTCTCTGTGTGCCGCATGCTTTTAAAACAGGAGTACTGGTGGCGGCTTCTATACAATTTATTGCCTCTATTCCGCATGCCCCATTTCTTGAGTTTTCTGTAACCGAGTCTGCTATCCGGAAGGAATTATTACTTAATCCATTTATACAAAAAGATGGATTTGTTGAAGTTCCCCAAACACCGGGATTAGGTATAGAATTGAACCCGGAAGTTATTCTAAAGTATGGTGTAAATATTAAATAAAAACACTGTTTTGAACAGGACATATAAGTATTGCATGCCTGAAAAAATAAATTATAACGGATGGCCCAATTGTATCAGGTTGAGTAATGATGAGATAGAATTGATCGTTACTACCGACATTGGCCCCCGTATAGTGAGATTCGGATTTATAAATAAGCAAAATTTGTTTTACCTGCTGCCTGAACATGCTGGTAAAACCGGTGGAAAGGAATGGCGTATATATGGCGGACACAGGTTGTGGCTCGCGCCGGAAGCATTGCCATTTAGTTATAATCCAGACAATGATAAGATTGAATTTGAATTGCAGGATAGACACCTTAAATTAATACAGGCAAAGGAAGCTATTACAGGTATTGTGAAAGAAATAGAAATCACTTTATCGCAAGATAAAAATGAGGTGAAGGTTTTACATCGCCTGATAAATCAAAATTTGTGGGATGTAGAATTAGCTGCATGGGCTATTACGATGCTTGCCCCTGGTGGAAGAGCAATTATACCCCAGGAACCTTATGGTGAAGGGAATGATTATTTGTTACCATCCCGTTCTTTAGCGCTTTGGCAGTATACAAAAATGAACGACCCCCGCTGGATTTGGGGTGAAAAATATATTCAGGTTAAGCAGGACCCATTGTTTACTTCAGAACAAAAAATTGGTGTAACAAACAAACAGGGATGGACTGCTTATTACCTTAACGGCGAGGTATTGATAAAAAAATTTGATTTTAATCCTGCTGTTGTATATCCGGATTATAATTGTAATAATGAAACCTATATTAGTGCAAGCTATCTTGAAATTGAAACGCTTGGTCCCTTAACAAAGTTAACTCCTGGCGATGCGGTAGAACATACGGAACATTGGCTCTTAGCAAAAGCAACAGCAGATGAAACTGACGAATCTATTGATGCTAATATTTTGCCAATAGTCCAATCCTTTCAAATTTAAAAGTTGAAATAGGGCTTGAAGCAAAACGAATTTTTAAGATTCTTAATTAAATGATTAAATCACGCTCACCATGAAAATAATTATTTCAATAATAAGCGCTTTTATTTTTTTGTGCTTTTTGCCTTACAGGGCTATAAGCCAGCCCAAAAATGCTGATGCTGCCGTATGTCTGCAATTTCACGGAGCTAAAAGGTTGCAGCAGATAGACGGTATTGGAGTGAATGTTAATACCCGTAGCTGGAATGGTAAAGAGCTGGAGCCTGCTCTTGAACTTTTGCCCGACTCCATGCATGCAACAATTTGGAGAGTTATTGTAGAAACAGTGGAGAAGTGAGAGGGGGTGCATTCCAAATTAGCCGAGCTGCGTGGCAGCAAAACATAGGATATACCCTAAGGGGCCTTAATTCAAGTCATTCTGACAAAACATATAGTTTTGTTTTTTTAATTTAAACAGCCGCCATCCCAACCGAAGACAAATTGATGTTATTAAACTCGCTCCAAATTATGGTGGGGGAGCCTCGTTGTGCAGCCATAGTGCTGCACATAAGAAAAACATAATGGTGAGCAGACAGTTAACCGCTGTGCTGCATCCCCCATATAATAGTTTTCATTTCTAAAGGCAGTATATCATTGGTTAGATATAATGCAACAGGGGACTTCCTTATTGCCGGATAGCCAGGATCGTGCATTTTCCGTAGTGCTGGAACTCTTTGCTCCGTCAGGGTTGAAGGGCGTTATTTTAGCTGGTTTTTTTGTATCGGTAATGTCCACCGTTAGTGCGCTTTCTAATTCAATAGCCACTATTTTTTCATTGGATGTATATAAAAAATTCATCCATAAAAATGCAAGGGACAGGGAACTGATCATTACCGGACAGGTTTCGGGAGGTGCGGCATTATTAATATCCTCACTTGTGGCTCCTTTAGTGGGCAATATCGGATTGTTCAAATATTTTCAAACAGGCGTTACCTATATGGCCACTCCATTTATATCTGTATTGCTAATGGATATTTTTTGGAGGAGAACCAGTTATGCCGGGGCTATTGCAGGGTTAATGGGTGGTGTTTTTATTCAGATAGCGCTTGCCGTTTCTTTATTAACTGCAGATATACATCTTCATTGGTTATATGTTGGGGCGATAGCGCAGGTGCTGACCATGTTACTGATTATGGTAGTTTCATTAAATACCGCGCCACCCAGGAATGAACAGGTAAAACCTTTTTTATGGCGGATGTCCTGGATCAGCACTTTAGAAGTTGGTGCAAAAAAGAGGCCCTGCTGGCAAAGCATTAAATTATGGCTGGTATTGTATGCCATAGTGTGGTGCTATATTTACTGGAGATTCTGGTAAGTTGTTGAATATTGATTGATGTTGTTTTTTATAGCGAGATCACCATCCTTTGCCTGCGCGCTGTGTTCATTGCGCGGTAATCATCCGCTCCGGCATTTATGGCTTTATTATCCTGCGATGGCGTAATGGTAAATGCTGATATGTTCTTGTTGGAGGTCATGCCGTTCGTTCGTCTTTCCCTTTCTGCCTTTTTTGAATGCAGGGTTATTGAAACATTTTGTTGGAGGCGTTTCACCGTGGCCGGTTGAAGCGGGGTATTATCGTCAACATGCATGATAAATTCATATGCAACCGGTTCTTCATTTTCACCTGCTTTATTTTTTTCTTTTGCCTGTCTTAACCATATCTCTTTCTGTTTTTCGGCCAGTTCCACGGAAGCTTTCCTAAAGCTGTCGAGCTTTGCCTTTTCTTCAGCAAGTGCCCTTTTTATATCCGGCAGTTTTTCTGCTAATGGGTTGAAGAATGAAAGCATGCTGTTACGGGCAGCAGTACTATTTTTACGGGCATTGCCGGCTACTTTATTTTCATTGGTTTCACTACTGAGTTGTTTCCTGTTTTTAATGGCGCCTTTCAATTGGAGCTGTTCTTTGTATAGTTCAGTATTTATCAAAACCCGTAATTGTTCCCCGTTCAGTGACTGGTTGTTGAAGAGGGCGCTTTTTATTTTAGCATCCTCCATTAGTTTAATAAGATCGTTTTGCAGGTTGAAGCTGAAATCATAATTATCAAAAACATCTGCTGGTAATACCGGCGCAGCGAAAGACTCAGGCGCCCAGCTTATATCATTATTCTCATTGAACGGGAGCTGCGGTGCCGGAGGCGCAACAGGTGGATGAGGAATTTCCCACACTTCGCCAGGGATGACGGGTGAAGTGAGATGGACAATGCGGGGCAGGAATGCAGGAGCATTTGCATTGCCGGCCTGTTTGGTTTTAGCGTGCGATGCTCCTCCGGGCATATTCCTATCTTTTGCCGGAAGTGTTAGCGTTCGCGTTGTTTTATTTTCAGCTATAGTAGGAGCGGTGGTCATTAATTGATCTGCCGGATTGGTATCACCATTATAAATGGCTTCAGGGAAGCTGAACCCATTATTTTCTGAAGAAGGAGACAGCCAGGCTACTGATATCATCATCAAACTCATTAATACAAGCGCCAGTAATTTTTGCCCGTAATTGAAATTTGTTGTGCTTACATTCATTATCCTTTTAATTCGTGCCAGCAGTTGGTGACTATTTTTGCCCGTAGCGGCTATAGCCAGCGGTTGTAGGCCCACCCTCAGTTGCTCAAGCGATAGCAATGCAGTGGCATAGCTATGCGGATCAAAGCGATGCCGGAGTACAAAATCATCGCAGCAATGTTCTCTTTCTTTTTTCAATGATTTGCTCAGCAGGTGAACAAACGGATTAAAAAAGAGGATGGTTTCTATAACCGATACAATAATATTGATAAGATAATCATTGCGTTTAATATGCGCCAGTTCGTGCAATATGATAGATTCAGCCTGTTGAACGGTAAGATGATTGAAGGCCGCCAACGGAAGCAGGATAACAGGTTTAAAAAAGCTTAAAGTAGCGGGAACGCTGATATACCGGCTAAGACAGATGCGCACCTTTTTGGTAATACCTATTTTTTGCGCATAGTTGTTTACCAGTGTTATCCAATGCCTGTCCGGCTCAAGCAACCCTTTTGTTTGTAATTGCTTTGAATACAAATAAGCTCTTATTAGTTTTATTGACAACAACAACAATACAATAAGATAACCGGCCGAGATATAGGGAAGGTATTGATTGGCAAAGTCTGTTAGCCCGTTTTGAGAAAACAGGGTATCCGGAGAATAAGCCATTGTTGTTGCTGTATTGGAATGCGCTGTCTGTCCGGATAAATATTCGCTCAACTTAATGGCTTTACTGTATTTATCTGTCAGGGTTACACTAAACCATCCAAATGAACCCAGCAGTAATACCGCAGCGATGAAGTGTTTGTGTGAGGGAGAGATTTTTCGGTGCAGGCTGCATATTGCCTGGTAAATCAGCCATAGCAGGGCCGATTGCCAGATGCTGGCAGCTATAGTCCACCCGAGAGCAATTAAAAATGGTGATTGATATATTGCCGTCATTGGAACGCCTTTTAGTATTACTTTTTAAGCGAGTTCAATAGTTTTTGTATTTCCTCCAGTTCATCGCGGCTGGCTTTGTGGTTACCTAAGGCCTGCATCACCAGTTGGGCAGGGGAACCCGAAAAAAGGTTATTTATCATTTTGCCTACAAAATGTTTCTGTGTCTTTTCGCGGCTTACTGCCGGCTGATAAATATGGGTTTTGGAAGAATCATCCCTGTTCACCAAACCTTTTTCGTGCATGATCTGCATGAGCTTCAGGGTGGTGGTGTACCCCACATCTTTGCTCACAGATAAAATTTCATGCACTTCCCTCACTGTTGCATTTTCCCTGTCCCATAAAACCTGCAATATCTCCAGTTCGCTTTCAGTGGGTCTTACTGTTTTTTGTTGTGCCATGTGTACGATTTTTATCGTACCGAATATACGAGTTCATTCGTAACCAAACAAACAATTCGGTATTTTTTACGAAAAATTCAGGCAACAAGAGTGGCAGGCGGACATGTTGTAAATAAAAAAAGGTCAAAAGTGAATGTGTTTATTTTCACCTTTGACCTCCTGGGAAATTTTGTAATTGGTTTTTACTGTTTCAACAATTTAATTACGTCAATGGTGCCGTCTTTATTTACGATTTGTAATAAATAGATACCGTTTTGAACACGTTGTATATTCAGGGAGAAAGTGCCGCCCTGGTTTTGCGAGGGTACATATTTCATAACCGTTTGCCCGTTGGTGGCTACTATATTTACCTGTGCTACCGCTTTGCCGCTTTGTATGTTTACCTGGTTGCCGGCGGGGTTAGGATATGCTTTTATGGCTATGGCATTTCCATTGCATTGTATTCGTATAGCTTTTATATCGGTGCTGGAATGTTTGCCGTCAAAATCAACTTGTTTAATGCGGTAATAATTTACACCAGTTGGCGGGGTTTGATCTGTAAATTTGTAGGTATTGGTGGTATTGCTGTTACCAACCGCACTCACCCGGGCGATAGCGGTAAATTCTGCTCCGTTGGCGCTGCGCTCTACCACAAAATGGCTGTTGTTTTGCTCCATGCCCGTTTGCCATTCTAATAATGCTTTGCAACCATCTGCTTTAACGGTAAAGGAGGTAAAGGTAACAGGGAGAATGATATTCTGGGTGCTGCCAATAGCAATTGCCGTAATGAGTTGACTGGCGTTGATAGTGCCTGAGAGCAGGGAGCCTTTGGTTAATCCGCTTGCTCCGGCAGTACCAAGATTCTCCCACTGAGTACTGACGGCATTAAATCCTACCAGTCTTAAGTCTGAGGCATTGGCTCCTACAAGAATCCCATCCAAACCAGGAATAGAAACTGTAATGGTTTGATTTGCTGTGAGCGCTTCTGCACCATTAAGAGGTAGACCTGAAGGATCGGACTCTGTTGCATCGAGATAATGCCAGTCCCAAAAACCTACCGGAACTACAGCACTGATACCGGATCCGAGGGAGCCGGGGCCTGTTCTCGGATTTACAATTCCCTGAGTAGGATCCACTATAATGTCTGGGTCGCCATCTACCCAGCCCACGGTTAACAAATGTTCTCCGGCAGTAAAAGCACCTCGCCTTCTCAACGGGTAAACCTCTGAACCGTTACCCACCGGGAAAGTAAAATCACCGTTATGTCCCAAAGCCGTATTCCCATCTGTATAATTTGCTTCACTCACAAAGCCATCCACGTGCTGGGCATCCATTAATCCGCCCTCATAAAAGGCATTGTTTACAAACACTAAAGCGCTATTTACAGGGTATCTCCTGTCGGTTGTAGTAATGCCATTATTAAAATACAAAGCACGGCCAATCATAATGCCTCCCGACACTTCTCCGTATGGGGTAACCGTTCCCTGGCGGTGGTTGGTAATGTTCATGGTATTACCTGCTCCAATATCGAAATGAACGGTATCAAACACAACAATACCTCCGTCTCCTGCAATTTCATTTATTCCCTGGAATAAAAAATAATCGGTATTGGTGCCCGTCATTCCATACGGATCGGGTAAAGGTCCATAGTTAAATTGGGTAAGCCAGCCTCCTCCGTTATTTACGATAAATTTATCGTTGGTATGATTATATCTTACAGCCCCCATCCTTTTAGTTATACCCGGAACTGTGGTGCCGAGAGGGTTTGATACATCATCGTGAACTCCTGCAAAAAGTTCATCATCAGTTATTTCGTATTGAGCTGTAGCAACAGCAGTAAACAATATCGCTACAATAAAAAGTAAAATTGATTTCATGAGCAGAAATATTTATTAACAAGTCAGTGTAAATGATTAAGGCTGATTAAGCTAATGGCCGCTCAAGGAATAGTGGAAACAGAATGGATACCCGTGGTTTCAAGGGAGATTTTTAACAGGAGGATTAGAAATGATTTTACCCAATAGGATTTGGTTCTTTCAAATAGTGTTAAATATAAAGCGGCGTGAAGATACTAATCTTCTTCAATCAATAATATCCGGTACGCTAAAATTTCTATGAAATTACTAAGTATAAGTACGATGGTACGGCTGTAAGGGTTTAAAAAAGGGGTATTTTTTTATAAAATTATTATAACACGATGACTATCAATATTTAATTAATAAAACCATGCCCGGTTATCAAATGGTAAATTGCAGTAGCTTAACATCTGCATAGATAGCAAAAGAGGCAGGCTTTTCTAAAAAACCTGCCTCTTTAAATGATTTGAAAAGATTGTTATTTTATTATTGGCGATGTAATGGTTGTTACCTGTTCGGTTGCCTGCTTTTTTTCTATAGCAGCCCCGCCGTTTTTAGTGCCATACACTTCCGCTAAAGTTGGCGCAATAACTAATGAAACAATTGACATCAGTTTAATCAGGATGTTCATAGACGGACCTGAAGTGTCTTTAAACGGATCACCCACCGTATCACCGGTAACGGATGCCTTATGCGGCTCCGATTTTTTATAAAACATTTCACCATTGATCTCTACACCTTTTTCAAATGACTTTTTGGCATTATCCCAGGCGCCGCCAGCATTGTTTTGAAACATGCCCATCAATACGCCGCTTACCGTTGCGCCGGCTAAAAAGCCGCCCAAAGCTTCCGGCCCCGCTAAAAAACCAATGATCAGCGGAGAAATAATGGCAATGGCACCGGGCAGCATCATTTTCTTTATGGAAGCTTCTGTAGAGATGGCTACGCACTTTTCATATTCAGGTTTTCCTGTGCCTTCCATAATCCCCGGTATGGTACGGAACTGGCGGCGAACTTCTTCCACCATGCTCATAGCCGCTTCACCCACCGCGCGTATGGCAAGAGAGGAGAAAATGAATGGTATCATGCCACCCACAAAAAGCGCGGCTAATACTTTAGCTTTATAAATATCAATACCCTCTATTCCAGCTACACCCACAAAAGCCGCAAATAACGCTAATGCGGTTAAAGCTGCTGAAGCAATGGCAAATCCCTTTCCGGTAGCAGCGGTGGTATTACCCACGGCATCCAGTACGTCTGTTTTTTCCCGTACTTCTTTTGGCAACTCGCACATTTCTGCTATACCGCCCGCATTATCGGCAATGGGTCCAAAAGCGTCTATAGCCAGTTGCATAGCCGTAGTGGCCATCATACCTGCCGCGGCTATGGCTACACCATATAAGCCGGCAAATTCGTAAGAACCCCATATACCACCTGCCAGTACCAATATAGGCAGGAAGGTAGATTCCATGCCTACTGCCAGTCCACCAATTACGTTGGTAGCATGACCGGTAGAAGACTGGCGAATAATTGACATTACGGGTCTTTTGCCCATTGCTGTATAAAACTCCGTAATAATGCTCATTAAAGCGCCTACCACAAGGCCTACGCCAATTGCACCCAGAACACCCCATTTGGTAAATTCATGTCCGCGCAGCGACATGGTTTCGGGTAAAATATAATATACTAATCCAATGGAAGCCAGGGCAGTAAGTATAATAGAACCCCAGTTCCCCATATTCAGGGCTTTCTGTACGATGTCTGTATTAATTCCGGCTGTATCACTTATTCTAACGAACCACGTGCCTACAATGGAAAAAATGATACCAACCGCCGCTATCAGCATGGGCAGTAATATGGGTGCCATTCCTCCAAAATTATCAGCAGATATGGTTTCCTGTCCAAGTACCATTGTTGCCAGCACTGTTGCTACATAGGAACCAAATAAGTCGGCCCCCATACCAGCCACATCCCCAACATTATCGCCCACATTATCAGCTATAGTTGCCGGGTTACGCGGGTCATCTTCCGGAATACCTGCTTCAACTTTTCCTACTAAGTCTGCACCAACATCGGCCGCCTTGGTATATATACCGCCGCCTACACGGGCAAACAAAGCAATGCTTTCTGCGCCAAGAGAGAAGCCCGTAAGCACTTCAATGGCTTTTAACATCGCCCGGCTGTACTCCGGTGTGCCGGGGGTTATACCACTTACAAAATACAGGTATAAGATAATGAAAACGCTTCCCAGTCCCAATACGGCTAAGCCTGCAACACCCAGCCCCATCACCGATCCGCCTGTAAACGAAACTGATAATGCTTTGCTCAGGCTTGTTTTGGCAGCTTGCGCAGTACGCACGTTGCTTTTGGTGGCAATGCGCATACCTATATAGCCTGCAACCGCGCTAAATACGGCCCCGGCAATAAAAGCAATGGCAATAAACCAGTGGGAATGTTGATTTGACTGCGCCATAACGCCCAGCAAAATAGCAACAATAGCAACAAAATAGCCTAGTATCTTCCACTCCGCTTTCAAAAAAGCCATCGCGCCTTCTGCAATATAATTGCTGATTTCCTTCATCCGTTCGGAACCGGCATCCTGCTTAACAACCCAGTTAAATTTTATAAAAGTGTAAAGCAATCCGAGTAGTCCCAGAATGGGCACGAGATAGAACAATTTGTCCATAAACTTTGAGTTCTTGTATGTTATATTTTTGGGACGGCAAAAATAGGGGTTTCAGGCTGAAAAACACCATTTAGCTAAAATAAACACTGGTTTTCAGGCGCCTGAAGGCATGAGGCAGATGCTCAATAATATCGCCGGCTACAAGAGATTCTTCCGTTTGTTGCTGAGCAGCTATATCTCCTGCAAGTCCGTGCAGGTATACCCCGGTTAAAATAACCTGTTCCGCATTGTTGTTTTGCGCGTATAGTCCTAATAATATTCCTGTAAGCACATCGCCGCTTCCGGCAGTGGCCATACCAGGGTTACCGGTTGGGTTAAAATAACCTTTTCCACCTGGGGTAGCAATAAAAGAGTAATTCCCTTTTAGTACAATGTATGCCTGTAATGTTTTAGCCTTTTCCAGCGCTAACTGAAGCCGCTCAAAATCATTGGTGGAGGTTCCAAACAGTTTTTCAAACTCTTTTGGATGAGGGGTGAGTATAGTATGCCCCGGTATTTTTGAATATAGCCGGGGATTAGCTGATAACAGGTTCAAACCATCGGCGTCAATGATCAGGCGGCGCGGCTTTTTGTTTAACAGGGTTTCCAGTACAGCGCTTCCTGCTTCATATTGCCCCATCCCCGGGCCAATGGCGTAGGCGTCATATACGCCTTTTAACGGCAGGGAAATATGTTGCTTTTCATTTGTGCCGGTTACGCACATCACTTCGGGAACAGCAGTTTGCAAAATGGTATAGCCGCAGGACGGAATATAGCAGGTAAGCTTACCTGCTCCACTGCGCATACAGGCTTTCGCGCCAAGCACAGCCGCCCCCATCATACCATAGCTGCCGGCAATAAGCGCCGCGTTTCCATAGGTTCCTTTGTGTGAAAACCTTTTACGGGGTTGAATAAAGGAACGGATGGTTTCCGCTTCAATAATTTCAAAAGCGGCAGGTGTATCGGTATAGTATTGCGGATGCAGCCCTATATCCATTAATTGAACAGACCCGGTATAGGCAGCGTTCTCAGGCAATAAAAATGCAAGCTTCATTACCTGGAATGTTAGGGTACACGTGGCGCGGATAATGGTATTTCCTGGTGTACTTTTATCTGCAAAAAGCCCGCTGGGTATATCAATTGCGATAGTAGTCGCCCCGGAATGATTAATATGGGTAACTAATGCTTCAGACAAACCTTCCAAAGGGCGGTTAAGCCCATAACCGAACAATGCGTCTACAACAATATCGGATGAGGATATGGCAGGAAATGCGTTTTCTCTTTCCAGCAGTTCTATTTGCGTTGTTGACGCCTGCAACTTTTCCAGGTTGGCAAGAAAATCGCCGGAATTTTTTCCTGCGCTTCCCAGTATAAACACCTGCACAGTATTTTTGGTATGGATAAGCAGGCGGGCTATGGCTAATCCATCGCCGCCATTGTTGCCTGGTCCGCAAAACACCATGTATTTTTTTTGAGCCGGAATATTTGCCACAATCCAGTCATAGCAGCGTATAGCCGCCCTTTCCATCAATCCGGCAGAAGTTACCGGTTCATTTTGTATGGTATATTGATCCCATGCTTTGATTTGCGCGGCGGAAAATAGTTTCATGAATGTTACTTGGTGCGGTAAAGTTAGGGGATTTATAGGGGGGCAGGTTCTCGGGTTTCAGGGTGCCTTGTACCCTGAAACTTGTACCCTGTAACACCATAGACGCATCTACTCCTCCGTATCTTCTTCTGTTGCGTAATCGCCAAAAGCGGGGAAAAGTTTTTTTGCCTGGTAAATATTACGGTTGTATTTATTGCCCAGTATGATAATAGTAGCGGAATCCTTAATGATGCGGGCGAAAACCGTGTTATTGCCATGCCACCATCCGTTATGGTAAATTATTTTTTCATCGTTGGGATATTCCAGCATCCTCCAGCCCAGGCCGTAGTTTTTTATACCTTTTTTCTCATAGCTGTACCCTGCATAGGCCGAATCCAGGGTAGACTGCTTAAACAGGTTACCGTAGCTAAGGGCTGTTTCCCATTTCAATAAATCGCGTACGGTGCTGTAAATATTTTTATCGCCGTATACCGCATCCAAAAAAGTGAAAGCCTCCTGTTTGTTTTTGTAATTATAAGAAGGGAGCGCTTTCAAAGAATCAGACATGGTAAATACATAACTGTTGGTCATACCCAGCGGCGCGAAGAAATTTTCATAAATGAACTGGGGATAAGGCAGTCCGCTCACCTTTTCTATGATAAGCGCCAGCAAAGCATAATTGGTATTGCAATATTGAAATGACCTGTTGGGGCGGGCTACCTGCAACTTGCTTTTATTGGTAACCAGGAATTGTAATACATCTGCATTGTACACGGTTTTTTTTCTGTTCCAGCCCAGTTGCTCCATTACATGAACATAATTAGGCAAACCGCTCCTGTGATTTAATAAGGTTTTTACTGTAACGCCTTCATAGGGAAAGCCAGGCAGGTAAACCGATACTTCATCGCTGATCCTCAATTTCCCTTCTTCCCACAGCTTTAATACCGCCATTGCCGTAAATGTTTTAGATACGGAGGCCAGGTGCAGCGCACTGCCGGCATTCAGCGAATCTTTAGTGCCGGTATGGCCGTAGCCGGCATATTTTTCAAAAATGATCTCCCCTTTTTTGGCCACAAGAAACTCGCCGCTGAAATGGCTTCTTTCCAGTATGTTCTCATAAAACTGTTCTGAAGCGTTGTAATAACGTTTGAATTCCGCTTCTGAAATCGCGGGTTGATGCACCACGGAGTCGTTTGCGTGAGACACCGCAGGCATGTTTTTTTTGATGGTGGAATAATAACAACCGGGAACAAAAAAGGAAATCAATAAAGTATAAAAAAGAATTTTTTTCATCTGGATATGATCAGAAAAGAACGTTGAAAGGCAATTACTTATTATTTTCGCACTGCAATTCTACAAATATAATCCATGAGCGACAAAAAACGGACCAGTTATCCCAAAGAAAAGATTAACATTTTATTGCTGGAAAATATCAGTGAGCAGGCAGTGCAGAATTTTAAAAAAGCAGGCTATACTTCAATCAGAAGAATAGCCGGGGCATTACCCGAAAAAGAGCTCATTAAAGAAGTGAAAGACGCGCATTTGCTGGGCATTCGCTCCAAATCGCAAATAACCCCTGCCGTGTTAAATGCCGCGGGCAAACTACAGGCCATAGGTTGTTTTTGTATTGGTGTAAACCAGGTTAACCTTAGCCAGGCTACGGCTAACGGTGTATCTGTATTTAACGCGCCCTATTCCAATACCCGGTCGGTAGCCGAACTGGTTATAGGACTTTCGGTTATGCTCATACGCCGCATTCCCGATAAAAACAAAGCCGCGCATGAAGGCATATGGCTGAAAGAATCCAAAGGAAGTTATGAATTGCGGGGTAAAACATTAGGTATTATTGGTTATGGAAATATTGGCGCCCAGGTAAGTGTGCTGGCGGAAGCGCTGGGGATGAAAGTTATTTTTTATGATATTGTTACCCGCCTTCCTTTAGGTAACGCCCAGTTGCGGAAGAGCATGAAAGAAGTGTTGCAGGAAGCAGATATTGTAACCCTGCATGTGCCGGAAACCGCGCAAACTAAAAATCTTATTAGCGCCGGGGTATTTAAACATTTTAAGAAGGGAGCTATTCTTATTAACTACGCACGCGGGCAGGTGGTAGACCTGGATGCGTTGGCACAGGCTTTACAAAACGGGCAGCTTTCAGGCGCAGCCATTGACGTGTACCCGGTGGAACCTGAAAAAAACGGCGATGCTTTTTATTCACCGCTGCAAAAACTGAACAATGTTATTCTTACGCCGCATATAGGCGGATCTACCGAAGAGGCCCAGACCAATATAGGCGAAGATGTAAGCCTGAAGCTGATCAATTTCTTAGAAACGGGTATAACCACGGGGTCGCATACCGTACCCGAGCTGGCATTGCCATTGCAGGAAGGAACGCACAGGATACTGCATATACATAAAAATGTGCCTGGTGTGCTGTCGCAAATTAATACGCAGTTGTCTTCTCACCACATTAATATATTAGCACAGTATCTTAAAACCAATGATGAAATTGGATATGTGGTATTAGATGTAAATACAAATCTTTCTAAAGAGGCGATGGAGCTGCTGAAGAGCATTAAAGAAACGATCAAGGTAAGAGTGTTGTATTGAGTGTGGTAAATTGCGGGATTTTAAATATCAGATGGCAGTTTTGTGATTAATCCCGGCAATGAATGTAAGGAACAGCGTCCGGTGACGGGCGGTGCAATGAAGCGCCATGTTTTGCGGTGCATGGAGCGGCCTGCCTGACCGGACGGAGGCAGGGAAAAATGACGAGGTTTTGATTTTCATTTTCTGGTTTTACCTCGTATCCTGTCCGTATTGCCGGTATTTACTTCTTTTTATCCCTGGTATGCAATAATTTCTAACTTTAGGCATTGTTACAAAAAAGTAAGGATTGAAAAACCGGCTGCTATTGATATTGTTGTGCTTACTGGGTATACAATGGGGAATTGCCCAACAAAATCCTTCACTGTCGAACCTTCGCAGAAAAGTACTGCCGCTTATTTCAGATACGCTTTATTTAGATACATTAAGTATTGTTCCGGGAACCTTCTTTATTCAGGGAGTGGATAGCAGTAATTATACCCTGGATATTTTTAACGGGTGGCTGCTGTGGAAGAAAAAACCGGCGGCAGACAGCGTGTCTGTTTTGTACAGGGTATTCCCGGGCAGGTTCCATACCGTATACCAGCGAATGCGGTTCGATAGTATTAGCAATAATTTTCTGGCATCACCGGCAACAATACAGGATGCCGGCTCCCTTCAAAACTCCATCTTTGACTTTGGAAATGTAACCTATAACGGAAGCTTTGGCAGGGGACTTTCTTTTGGCAACCAGCAGGATGTGGTACTCAACTCTACGCTAAACCTGCAAATGAACGGATACCTTGCAGACAGTATACAGATTGCCGCTGCCATAACCGACAGCAATATTCCTATTCAACCGGATGGCAATACGCAAAACCTGAACGAGTTTGATAAGGTCTTCATCCAGTTTAAAAAAGGGGGCTGGCATTTTGATATTGGCGATATAGATATCCGCCAGCAGCAGAGTTATTTTCTTAACTATTACTCCCGTTTGCAGGGTGCAGCTTTTGAGCGGGAGAGCAGGGTCAGTGCTTCAGTAACCAACCGCCTGTTACTGAGCGGGGCCATCGCAAAAGGCAAATACACCCGTAATGTTTTTAATGGTATGGAAGGCAACCAGGGTCCCTACCGTTTGCAGGGACCTAACAATGAATTGTTCTTTATTGTATTGGCCGGCACGGAGCGGGTGTTCATAGACGGAGAGCTGATGCAGCGGGGGGAAGACCAGGATTATGTGATCAATTACAATACCGCAGAGCTAACGTTTACCCCTAAGCGAATGATCACCAAGGATAAACGTATACAGGTGGAATTTGGTTACGCCGACAGGAATTACCTCAATTCACAATTATATGTTTTTGACGAGGCGGCGATAGGGAAGAAATTAAAAATAAGGGTAGCGGCCTACTCCAACAGCGATGCTAAAAACTCCCCTGTCAATCAAACGCTTGACCCGCGGCAGAAACAATTTTTGGCCGATATCGGCGACAGTGTGCAGCAGGCCTTGTATCCTTCGCAGGTATTGGATACTTTTTCGGTGAATAAAATATTGTATAAAAAGATTGATACCCTTTTTAATAATACCATGCATGATTCCGTGTATGTGTATGCGGTTGCGCCCGGTGATACCCTGTACAACCTGGCATTTACGGAAGTAGGGCAGGGAATGGGTGATTATGTGCCGGATGAAACAAGCGCCGCCAATGGAAAATTGTTTAAATGGGTAGCACCCGATGCCAATAACAACAGGCAAGGCAGGTACGACCCTGTATTATTGCTGGTAGCACCCAAAAAGCAGCAACTGTTAAGCATTGGCGCGGATTATATGATCTCTCCTCATACGCAGGTGAGTACGGAAATGGCGGTGAGCAGCTATAACATCAACACTTATTCATCGAAAGATAAAAGCGATGACAAGGGCTTTGCCGCGAAACTGGTGGTAAACGACAGCAGGCCGTTGAAGAAGAGCGCAAAGGGATTGACACTGGCAAGCCAGTTAAGTTATGAATGGGTGCAGGACAGGTTCAAACCTGTTGAGCGGTTACGGAGCGTAGAGTTTTACAGGGGATGGGGACTGCCTTTGAATAATGTGACGGCTGCAACTGAAAATCTTTTTCATGCAGGCATTGAACTTAACAGCAAAAAAGGGAACGCGCTGCGCTATCAGTTTGAAAATTATAACAGGGGCGATGGGTACAACGGTGTGCGGAACAGCATCCTGCAGCGGGCCGATTATGGCAACTGGCATTTTAATAACCAGTTAGATGTTACCCATTTTAGCCAGGCCGAACAAAAAGGTTATTATGTAAAACCCGTTATTGATGTAGCAAGGGATTTTCCAAAAATGGGCAACTACCGGTTGGGAGGAGGATATACCGCGGAGCGGAATGATGTGCAGTACAAACAACTTGATTCACTAAACGCCAGTAGTTTTTCCTATGAAATATGGCAGGCCTATCTTAAATCACCCGTAGATAAGCCTAATAAATGGGGCGTTACTTATTATACCCGGAGCGATAAGTATCCCTACCAGGCTAAACTGGTATCATCTGACAGGAGTAGTAATATCAACGCTTATACCGAATTGATGAAAAATGAAAAACACCAGTTAAAAGTTAACCTTACCTACAGGAAATTAGATGTAACCGACAGTAAGGTTACTTCACAAAAACCGGAAGAAACGGTGTTAGGCAGGGCGGAATATTTTATCAACGAGTTGAAGGGGCTGATCAACGGAAATATATTATACGAGGTAGGAACGGGGCAGGAACAAAAAAGAGATTTTACTTATGTGGAAGTGCCGGCCGGGCAGGGTGAATATACATGGAACGATTATAATGGCAATGGCATTCCGGAACTGAATGAATTTGAGTTGTCGCAGTTTCGCGACCAGGCAAAATATATTCGCATATTTACGCCCACTAATGAGTTCATTAAAGCCAACTACCTGCAGTTTAACTATAGTGTTGTAGTTAATCCGCGTTCGGTGATTGATGCGGCAAAAGCAAACAACTTTCAAAAATTTATTGCCCGCTTATATTTCCAGAGTTCATTACAGGTATATAAAAAAGAAAATTCAGGCAAACTGCAATTTAATCCTTTGGCTGTGCCTTTGTCCGATACTTCTTTAATTGTGCTGAACCAGGTACTCGGCAATTCTTTTTCGTTTAACCGTTTCAGTAATGTGTGGGGTATGGATGTTAATAACATCCGCAACAGCAATAAGGCCTTTCTTACCTATGGCTACGAAAGCCGGGAAGGGAACGACTGGAATATAAAAGGGCGGTGGAACATCACCCGCTCTTTTTTGCTGGAGCTGCTGGGTAAAAGCGCACAAAATAAACTGGTAACGCCAAATTTCGATAACAGGAATTACCATATTGAATCGCAGGGAATAGAGCCGCGGCTGTCTTTTATAAGAGGAACTAATTTCCGGATAGCGGTGGGATACCGCTATGATGACAAGCGCAATACAGACTCAACGCAGGCGGCAACTATCAATTCTTTAACCAGCGAAGTAAAATACAATGTACTGTCTAACAGTTCCGTTACTGCAAAATTTACTTACAGCCAGATTAAATATACCGATCCCGGAAACGCCAACACACCCAATACCAGTGTTTCCTATATTATGCTGGATGCCTTATTGCCGGGTAAGAATTTTTTGTGGACAGTTGATTTTACCAAACGGCTTACTTCCTATCTTGAACTCAATTTCCAGTATGAAGGTAGAAAAGCAGGCGCTTCAAACACCGTGCATATCGGGCGTGCGGCATTAAGGGCTTTGTTTTAAATGAAAAACCGGAAGCATTGCTACTCCCGGTTTCTCTATTTCATTTATTAAGATCAGTATTATCCGAAAATGCCGCCTTTTTTAAGCGTAACAGCACCTTCTCCAATTTTAAAACCATTCTGGTATACTTCTACCTTATAAGTTCCTGGTTTGTATTTATCCGTTTGCTTCAAATCAAAGCTTACGTTTTTACGTTTGCCCTGTTCGTAATCAATAGATACTTTATTGGTAAATTCTTTATCACCGTCCTCTCTTGTTGTAACAGAGCCCGATCCCAGCCCGTCTTCTTTAACCACCTGTCCATCGGGGTTGGAAACAATGATATAAAGATCTTTAGTTCCTGTAAGCGACAAGCGATTTTCTACATCAAAAGAAACCCTGAACTTATCGGCTCTTTTAGCTTTTGAGGTTTCAGACTCTTTACCGCTTTTCTTTTCGTTAATGGCAGCCAGATGGAAATTAGAGGCATTTAATGTAGAGCCTACATCTACTTTGCTGCTCAGGTCTTTATTTTCAGTTAACTTGGTGTTGAGCGTATCGGTTAACTGTTGTTTTTCAGTAGTCAGTTGCTGTTTGTCAGCTGTTAACTGCTGGTTTTCACCCTGCAAACGCTCAATCTCTTTTACATATTCTTCAATTTTCCCGTTCAACTGGTTGATCAGCTTACGCGCCTCAGCCAGGTCGGCCGCACTTGCGTTTTGTTTGCTGATCAATGTTTTGATCCTGCTTCTCATGCTGGTTACATCCTTGTCGCGTGTTTTAACTAAGCTGTCGAGCTTTGTATTTTCTGAGGTCATTTTATCTAAGCGGATTTCAGCGGCCTGGTAATCTGTTAAAAGCTGGTTTCTTACCGAGTCTAAGGAAGCGTACTGAACATCCTTTTGCTGAATTACTTCCTTGGTTTTACTTTTATCATAAATAATATAACCCCATGTTCCTAACAAAGCGGCAATTAATATACCGTATATTATACCGCGGTTGTCTTTTTTAGGCGGTTGAGATTGACCTGAAGCTGAGGGATAGTTTGAAGCGCTCATAATGGTTATTTTTTTTTGAATTTAAACAAATTTAGAGATATGATACATCAGATAAACTTAACAAATTTACTGGTTCTTGACATAGAAACTGTTCCGGGAACCCCTGATTTTCAACTGTTACCGGAAAAATGGAAGGAGCTCTGGCAGGACAAGATTTCCAAAACCATGCCAGAAAATATTTTGCCCGATGAATCCTACCTCCAAAAAGCGGGTATCCTGGCAGAATTTGGTAAAATAATTTGCATTTCCACGGGTTTCTTTTATAACGATGCAAATGGCAGTTTATGTTTTAAACTGAAGTCCTTTAGCGGGGATGATGAAGCCGTAGTACTAAACGGGTTTATAGATTTGCTGAACACATTTCGCGATAAAAGAGGCAATTTTGCCATGGCAGGGCATAATCTTAAAGAATTTGACATTCCTTATATCTGCCGGCGTATGCTGATACTGAACATACCTTTACCCGAATGCCTCCGGTTGAGCGGTAAAAAGCCCTGGGAAACCAACATGGCAGATACAATGGAGTTATGGAAGTTTGGCGATTATAAAAACTATGTATCGCTTAAATTACTTGCTGCTGTTTTGGGTATTGATACGCCTAAGGATGACATTGACGGCAGTATGGTAAAGGATGTATATTATGAAGAAAAGAACCTGCCGCGCATTGTAACGTATTGCCAGAAAGATGTAGTAACCGTTGCCAATATTATACTGCGGTTTAAACATCTGCCTTACTTAGAGAAAGAAAATATTATAATAGTAGAATAAACATCCGTACGGGCTCCCGGTCAGTCCGGCGGTTCACTTAACTTACCACTATGAGCGTTGAAAAAATTATTACAGACTGGAAACAAAAAAAATTTGGGCCGGTATATTGGTTAGAGGGGGAAGAAAATTTTTATATTGATCAGTTGGTTGAATATGCAGAACATCATATCCTGTCTGAAGCTGAAGCAGAGTTTAATCTGTCTGTATTTTACGGCAGGGATGCCAACTGGGCCGACCTGATCAATGCCTGCCGGCGGTATCCCATGTTTTCCGAGAGGCAGGTGGTAATATTAAAAGAAGCCCAGCAGATGCGGGATATTGATAAACTGGAAGGGTATATTGAAAAACCATTGTCATCTACCGTGCTGGTGGTAGCGCATAAAGAAAAGAAGCTGGATGGGCGGAGTAAGCTGTCGAAACAGTTAAAGCAGCATGCGGTAGTACTGAGTACTAAAAAACTCTACGAAAATCAATTGCCTGAATGGGCCGGTGAGCAGGTGCAAAAAAAAGGATTTACCATTTCGCGTAAGGCGGTAATGCTGCTGGTAGAACATATTGGTAACGATATGAGCCGCATTAATAATGAAATTGATAAACTATTGCTCAACCTGGGCAGCCGTAAATCTATTGCCGAAGAAGATATTGAACAGTATGTGGGCGTAAGCAAAGAATACAATGTTTTTGAATTACAGGAAGCGCTGCAACGGAAAGACGTGGTAAAAGCCATCCGGATTATTCAGTATTTTGGATCCAATCCCAAAGCAGCGCCTATACAAATGGTGCTGCCCGCCCTGTACAATTTCTTCAGTAAGGTATACATGTTATTTGGCGTACCATCGCAGGATGAAAAAACAGCGGCTGCAGCTACCGGTATTACCCCTTATTTTATTAAAGACTATATGCTTACGGCAAAAAATTATGGGTATGCAGGCATTGAGCAGGCGTTGTTATTACTGCATGAATACAATCTCAGGAGCGTTGGTGTAAATGATGTGGGAACAGAAGACGCTTCGCTGATGAAGGAAATGGCATGGAAGATAATGCAATAATGAGGCTGTCTTAAAAGGGCGGTATAGAAAATATGCCACTAAGGCTCAGACCTGCCCACCGGCAGAGGCACAAAGTCCTGGTCTTCAGGTTTTATTTTCTTCGTGCCTTAGCAACTTCGTGGCAAAGCAGTACTTCTTAAACAACCCCATTATTGATGTGCTGTGAGAATGCCTGTAATGATTAATTTAACGTTCGGGTGGTGGCGGAGGCAGGGTTATTTTGCTTTCAGGATGTGTTTTTCCGTTATGACAGGTAATGCAGGATAATGCGGCTGCATGCCCTTCTCCTCCCCCGTAATCGAAGTATTTTTTATTGATTTTTGCTGTCATACGCATCATGTCGCGTGCAACATTTTTCTCGGGTTTGTCATCGCTGGAAAAGTCGAGTTTCTTTGCATCTGTTTTAGAAGGCGCGTGGCAATGGTTACATTTAACGCCTAATGAAACATTAAAACCCTTCATTATCTTCTCGAGTTCTTCATGGCTGATATCTTTAGGAAGTACCTTCAGGTTGGGTTTTGGCTTTTTATCCTGAACGGTTGTAGCGGCAACGCCTATCATAAGAATAAAAATTAAAGATATGCCCGCTAAAAGTTTCTTTTTGTGCAATTGATACATAGCTATAGATTTTGCTGTTAAAGTAAAATTTTCTTTCTTATATACCAACTTTATTTTTGCAGTTTGAAAGACTTTGGGTTGGTAGTTTATAGTTTGGAAGTTTATGGTTTGTGATTTATAGTTGCAGGTTGCGGTAATGCAAAGCAGCATTCAGGCTTCCTTTGCGTGCTCTGCGTGAAACCCTTAAAAAATACCACATAAATTTTGCCAGGTAAAACTTGTGCCTTACTTTTGCGCCGTTAAAACAAAACAATAATGATCCATCGCACCCATCATCACCATCATTTCTTACCCAAAGGGTAGGCCGGTGCTGTATGTGCAGATTTCAATACAACATGTCAGAGGCTTACCATCCGGTAGGTCTTTTTTATTTTAGATATATCCGGTCAGATAATTAATAATAGATAGATAATGCTTAAACTGGCAATACAAAAATCGGGACGGCTGCACGAAGATTCGATGAAGCTGCTCAAAGAATGCGGCATCGCTATTTCCAACGGTGCCAATAAACTCAAAACGGAAGCTACCAATTTTCCGCTGCAGGTATTTTTTTTAAGAGATGATGATATTCCCCAGTACGTGGAAGACGGGGTGGCCGATATGGGCATCGTGGGAGAAAATGTGGTATATGAAAAGAACAGGTCGGTGAAAGCGGTTGAACAGTTGGGCTTCGGCGGCTGCAGGCTGAGCATTGCCGTGGTAAGAGGCGAGCAGTATAATAATATACAGTCGCTCGAAGGCAGGCGCATTGCTACCAGCTACCCGCACCTGACCCGGCAGTTTCTGAAAAAGAATAAGGTGAATGCCGAAATACATGAGATCAGCGGATCGGTGGAAATCGCCCCCGGCATTGGTTTGTCCGATGCCATCTGCGACCTGGTGAGCAGCGGGTCTACCTTGCTTACCAACGGGCTGAAAGAAGTGGAAACCATACTGCAATCGCAGGCTGTGCTTATCCGGCATAACCATTTTGATGCGGTACAGCAGCAGGTGCTCGACAAATTACTGTTTCGCATACACGCCGTAAGAAAAGCGAAGAATAATAAATATATTTTGCTCAACGCACCCAACAATAAGTTAGATGAGATCATTGGTTTGCTGCCGGGCATGAAAAGTCCTACGGTATTACCCCTGGCAGATAAAGGCTGGAGTTCGGTACACAGCGTTTTAAACGAAGATGAGTTCTGGGATAAAATAGAGCGGCTAAAAGCAGCAGGCGCACAGGGTATACTGGTGGTGCCTATTGAGAAAATGGTTATGTAAGGGCAAATCCGAAAGGAAAAATCCGAAATCCGAACTGCGCCCTGAAACCTGTGACCTGTAACTTGAAACCTGAATCGAAGCAACTTCATGCTCCAATCTTAAATCTCAAACCTCAAATTTTCCAATGAACATCATCATCAATCCTCCGCGTAACGAATGGCCCGCACTGCTGCAACGGCCAACGCTGGATCATTCCACGCTGGAAGCTGCGGTGCTGGAGGTGATGGGCAATGTGAGACTAAACGGCGATAAAGCGCTGGCTGAGCTTACCCAACGGTTTGACGGCGTGTTACTGAAAAGTATTAAAGTGTCTGAAGCGGAAATAGCAGCAGCGGAGCAGGTGCTGTCTCCGGCGCTAAAAGCAGCGATAGCGCAGGCAAAAGAACATATAGAAAAATTTCATGCGGCCCAGGTTCAGGAAATGGAGAGGATAACTACTATGCCGGGCGTGCAATGCTGGCGAAAAAGCACGGGAATTGAAAAGGTGGGATTGTATATTCCGGGTGGCTCCGCGCCGCTGTTTTCCACGGTGTTAATGCTGGGCATACCGGCGGTACTGGCGGGTTGCAGGGAAATTGTTTTATGTACGCCGCCGGGTAAAAACGGTGCTGTTCATCCTGCAGTGTTATATGCGGCAGGGGTGGCAGGCATTACGCAAATATATAAAGCGGGTGGCGCCCAGGCTATTGCCGCTATGGCTTATGGAACAGAAACCATTCCTGCGGTATATAAGGTTTTTGGCCCGGGTAACCAGTATGTAACCTGCGCCAAGCAGTTAATACAACGGGATGGTATTGCCATTGATATGCCTGCAGGTCCGAGTGAAGTTTGTGTGCTGGCCGATGAAACCGCTAATGCGGCATATGTTGCAGCCGACCTGTTGTCGCAGGCGGAGCATGGCCCGGACAGCCAGGTATTGCTGGTGAGTACATCGGCGCGGGTTGCGGAGCAGGTTACTGTGGAGGTGAACGAACAGTTAAATGATTTGCCGCGTAAAAACATTGCCATAAAAGCATTGGAAAACAGTAAAGCGATTCTAATTGAAAGTATAAATGAGGCCATGGCATTGATTAATGCCTATGCGCCCGAACACCTCATCATCAGTTGTGCAAACGATGAGGCGGTAGCTGATCTGGTGGTTAATGCGGGTTCTGTTTTCCTGGGAAATTATTCGCCGGAAAGTGTGGGCGACTATGCCAGTGGAACCAATCATACCCTGCCTACTAACGGGTACGCAAAGGCGTACAGTGGTGTAAGCGTGGATAGTTTTGTGAAAAAGATTACCTACCAGAAACTCACCCAACAGGGTTTACAGCGTATTGCTTCCACTGTAATTTGCATGGCTGAAGCAGAAGGGCTGCAGGCGCACGCTAATGCGGTGAGGAAGAGGATGTGAGGATTTCAAGATTTGAAAATGTGGAGCAATGCCGGATACGCAAACCACAAACAATAAACCCCAAACTTCAACATCGGCTATGAATTTTAACGTAAACGACCTGGTAAGGAAAAATGTAAAGCAACTGGTTCCCTATTCTTCCGCGCGGGACGAATTTAGCGGGGAGGCAAAGGTATTCTTAGACGCGAATGAAAACAGCCTGGGATCGCCAACAACGAAATGGTATAACCGCTATCCCGATCCGCATCAACTGAAAATAAAAGAAAAACTTTCGGCTATAAAAGGCGTGCAGCCAAAGCACATTTTTTTGGGTAATGGCAGCGATGAATGCATTGACATTTTATTTCGTGCTTTTTGTAATCCCGGTAAAGACAATGTGATCATTTGTCCGCCTACTTACGGTATGTACGAAGTAAGTGCCCATATTAATGATGTGGAATTGCGCAAAGTGCCCCTGCTTGAAAATTTTCAGTTAGACCTGGTGCATATGGAAACCCGGGTAGATGATTTTACAAAGCTGATCTGGCTGTGCTCACCCAATAACCCCACGGCTAATTCGCTGCACAGGGAGGATATAGAAGCTGTACTGAATAATTTCCCGGGTATTGTGGTTATTGATGAGGCCTATATTAACTTTTCACGGCAGCGGTCTTTTGTGCAGGAGCTTGCCGAATATCCCAACCTGGTGGTATTACACACTTTATCCAAGGCCTGGGGGCTCGCGGGATTACGTTTGGGTATGGCTTTTGCGGGAGAAGATATTATTGACATCTGCAATAAAATAAAACCGCCCTATAATATCGGGCAGGCAACGCAGGACCTGGTACTGAAGGCACTTGACCAGGTGGACGATGTGAATGAAATGATACGGATACTGGTGAAAGAACGGGATGCGATGGCGGAGCAGTTATTGTCTGTTGCTGTAGTGGAACAGGTGTACCCGTCTGATGCCAATTTTTTACTCGTAAAAGTTGGGGATGCTAAGGCGGTATACCGCGCCTTACTAGATAAGGGTATTGTGGTACGCGACCGCAGTAATGTGCAGTTATGTGAGGGCTGCCTGCGGATAACGGTGGGCAGTCCTGCAGAAAATACGGCGCTCGTGAATAGTTTGAAAGATTTCGGAGCGGCTTTGTAATTTTATGCTTTCTAAAAATGATATGATATGAAAACGATTAAATGGCATCTGTCATGTTTGGTTTTCGCATTCATGATAGTAGCTTCTGCATGCGCGGAAGATAGTAGAAACCTAAACGATACCGTTGTGTTGCACCCATCTTCCGCCGGACAGGCAGGCTTAATATTGCCCGGAGGATTTGCCGCCACCACGGTAGCAGAGAACCTGGGGCGGGTACGCCATATTGCGGTAAACAGTAACGGAGATATATACGCGAAGTTAGAGCGGCTGAAAGATGGTAAGGGCATTGTAGTACTGAAAGAAGGAAACGCGGCGCAAATGAGCAGTTTTGGCAATTATCCCGGAACGGGCATCGCTGTTAAAGATGGGTATTTATATGCTTCTTCCAATTCGGCTGTATACCGTTATAAGTTGAGCGCCAGCCATGCGGTGGAAGATCCGGACAACCCGGAAACGATTGTAAAAGACCTCACAGACCGCGGCCAGCATAATGCCAAATCTGTAACACTGGATGACGCGGGCAATATTTATGTTAACATAGGAGCGCCTTCCAATTCCTGCCAGGTGCAGGACAGGGCGGTAGGATCAAAGGGACAGGAGCCCTGCCCGATATTAGAATATGCCGGAGGTATCTGGCAGTTTAACGCCCGTAAGCTGAACCAAACCCAGCAGGATGGCGTGCGTTATGCCACCGGCATCAGGAATGCAGTGGGAATAAGCTGGAACAGCAGTACCAATGAATTGTATGCCATGCAGCATGGCCGCGATGACCTGCACCGTATGTTCGATAACCTGTATACAGATAAGGATAATGCTGAATTGCCGGCGGAAGAATTTCTGCTGGTTAAAAAAGGTGCTAATTTTGGTTGGCCCTATTGTTATTATGACGGTGAGCAACAGAAAAAAATAGTAGCGCCTGAATATGGCGGCGATGCCAGAACGCAGGGCCGTTGCGAAGCTGTGGATAAGCCCATTATGGCATTTCCCGCGCACCTTGCCCCTAACGCGTTGCTGTTTTATACGGGCAGCCAGTTTCCTGAAAGATACAAGAACGGCGCGTTCATTGCTTTTCATGGTTCATGGAACAGGGCACCTGAACCGCAGGCGGGTTTTTTTGTGGTATTTGTGCCTATGAAAGAAGGTAAACCCGGCGGCAACTGGGAAGTGTTTGCCGATGGCTTTGCCGGCAGTGCGGAAAAGAAAGCATCGGGCAGGGTAGATTACCGCCCCTGCGGACTGGCCCAGGGACCCGATGGTGCTTTGTATATATCGGATGATAACAAGGGCAATATCTGGAAAGTTAGTTATAACGGTAAATGATATGCGAAGAAGACTGATTCCTGTAAATGTGGTGATTGCGGCGCTCGTGTTTGTTTTGCTGAGCCTTGACCCGGATCAAAGCAAACCACCTCCCGTGGTAATGGAAAGAGGGAAAGCGGTTTATGCAAAAGAATGCCTCAGTTGTCACCAGCAGGATGGACTGGGTGTACAGGGCATGAATCCGCCACTGGCGAAAACTGCATGGGTACTGGGGCCAAAGCGGGAGTTGATAAAAATTGTATTGAACGGTTTAACGGAACCTATAGAAATTGAGGGAGACACTTTTCACAATCCCATGCCGCCACACCCGCATTTAACCGACCAGCAAATTGCCGATGTACTATCGTATGTTCGCAATAGTTTTGGCAATAAAGCCAGTGCAGTTACCGCAAGGGAGGTGAAGAAAGTGAGAGCGGAGAAGAAGATATGAAAGGCTCAAATTAAAACTAAAACCCCTGAAATAAGCATTATGGCAAAACGGATTTTATTTATTGACAGAGATGGTACATTGATTTACGAAGACCCTCCAACCTACCAGTTAGATTCGTATGATAAGCTTACTTTTTACCCGCACATGTTTGAATACATGACCAAAATAGCCAGGGAACTGGATTATGAGCTGGTAATGGTAAGCAACCAGGACGGACTGGGAACCGCAACGTTTCCGGAGGAAACTTTTTGGCCTTTACACAACTTAGTGATGAAGAGCCTGGAAGGGGAAGGTATTCATTTCAGCGCTGTGCTTATAGATAAAACTTATCCGCATGAAAACGCGCCTACCCGTAAACCGGCTACCGGTATGATTACGCAATATTTGAATAACCCGGATTATGATATTCCCAATTCATTTGTAATAGGCGACCGGATAACCGATATTCAATTAGCAAAAAATATGGGCTGCCGCGGCATATGGCTGAATAATGATGCCGGTTTGGGCGCCGCTGAAATTTCGGACAAGGTAGCCGCGCTGCAGGATGCCATTGCCCTGGAAACAACGGAGTGGAGCCGGATATATGAATTTTTGAAACTGGGGCTGCGTTCGGTTACCCAGGAACGGAATACTAATGAAACAAAGATCAGTGTGGCATTGAATGCAGACGGATCGGGAAAGGCAGACATTTCAACGGGCATTGGATTTTTTGACCACATGCTGGAACAAATTGCCCGCCATGGGAAAATGGATTTAACCATTCATACCAAAGGCGACCTGCATATTGATGAGCACCATACTATTGAAGATACGGGCATTGCCCTGGGGGAAGCGTTTGCTAAAGCCCTGGCCGATAAAAGAGGGATGGAGCGCTACGGTTTTGCCCTGCCCATGGATGAAGCCGATGCCAAGGTGCTGATAGATTTTGGCGGGCGCAACTGGCTGGTATGGAATGCGGAATTTAAGCGGGAGAAGATAGGGGAGATGCCCACCGAAATGTTTTATCATTTCTTTAAATCATTTTCCGATGCCGCCAAATGTAACCTCCATATTGAATGCCGGGGCGACAACGAACATCACAAAATAGAAGCGATATTCAAAGCGTTTGCGAAAGCCATCCGCATGGCGGTTAAGCGCGACCCGCTGAGCAATTATTTGCCGAGCACGAAGGGGGTATTGTAAAGCTGTTTTATAGTCGTGCAGGGGTCTTCATAAAGAGCTGTGAGTGCGGCTATGAGTTTTCATGTAAAAAAGGCAGGTGCTGCAAAAGTTCACACCAGGAAGGCTGTGAAGGATAGAATGCGCTACGTATTTTGTTTATGGAATGCTATTGTTTTAATTGCTGATGATTTTCATGAGGCGATCGTTAATATAATATATTTCTTTACCTGCTTTTAAAGGTTGCAATACGTTTGCCTTAGCCAGTTTTCTTTTTCGGTTACTTCTCTCAGCAGCCTGTAGTATTCGCTTTTGTGTCGAATGATAAATGAACTTAAATATAATACAGGTAGTGGCAGTAAATCCATATGCACCAGGTACAGCACATTCATTATTCGCCCGGTATGTCCATTGCCATCGGCAAAAGGGTGGATAGCTTCAAACCGGTAATGCATGAGGGCCATTCTTATCAGGGGATCAATGCTTTCATCATCATGATGAATGAATTTTTCCAACGCAGTGAGCTTATTCCTGATCAATTCTTTGCCTTCGGGCGGCGTATAAATTGTTTCCTTTGTTACAGGGTTGACCAACCGGGTTCCGGTTCCCCGCCGCACCTCTGCTGTTGTATTTTTTAGCTTTTGCATAATACTTACCAGTGTGTTGGCAGTAAGCCCCTTTTTTTCGGGCAGATCCAGCCCCGAATAGAGGGCCTCTCTGTACATTAAAACTTCTTTGGTAGCAGAGCTCATATGTGGCGCATCCTCCGGCGACATTATTGCCCGGTACAGTTCATTCTGTGTGGTTACTATATTTTCTATAGCGGAACTGTCTTTACTTTCCTGCAGAATAATGGAATCGACATAAGCTTAATACGTGTCAAGAATATGTAAAAAAACGACAATATGAATTGTATTATAAAGTTTAACCATGTCGAAGAATTCGACATATATCTTAGGATGCATCGAAAAAGTGTTAATAATTCGACATGTATCATCCCGGTATCCTATTCAATAACTTTTGCTTCCGATCCTTCAGGATGGTTTTTTGTTGTTTAAGTTTGTACTGCAAAACCTGCAAGGATTGCAGGGCGGAATGGCTGTGCTGCAAACTTTATAGATTGGGCATTCACCGTGGTTTCGCTGCAGATTCAATATATGACTGTGAAGGCAACGTTGGAACGAATGCATAAAGGCACTCTTAGCAATATTGTACTACAGAGGATCCATACTATAACTCTTCCTGGCTGTTGATTTTATAATATTTTAAATTCCTGTGGTCCCTTAAAAGACAGAAATTGTGCGGTGTCATTATTGTACCGTACAATAATCATTCAACAGATATAATGCTCCCGCTTTCAAGGTTCGATAGGTGAATGAATATAGCATGCCAACTGAAACCTTAGCCTAAAGCCACATCTAATACCATCATGGTGGCGAAGCCAAGCATGGCGCCAATGGTAGACAGATCAGTTTCATCCCCGCTTTGTGATTCAGGGATCAGTTGTTCCACTACTACAAATATCATGGCGCCGGCGGCAAATGAAAGCGCGTAAGGAAGCAGGGGGGTAACCGTAAAAACGAGGTAAGCTCCAATGACCCCGGCAACAGGCTCCACAATGCCGGATAGTTGCCCGTAAAAAAATGCCCTTCGTCTCGAAAAGCCCTCCCTGCGCAGGGGTATGGAAACGGCCGCGCCTTCAGGAAAATTTTGCAAGCCAATGCCTATAGCAAGCGAAACTGCGCCGCCAAGCAAACCAATATCGGGGTTGTGGGCTAAAGCGCCAAATGCCACGCCCACCGCCAGTCCTTCGGGAATATTGTGCAGTGTAATAGAAAGAATGAGCAGCACACTTCTTTTCCAGGCGGTTTTTATTCCTTCGGCCTTATCCATAGGCCGGCCAATATGTAAGTGGGGTAGTATCTTATCTGCCACTAATAAAAAAGCGCCGCCTGCTAAAAAACCAACTACTGCAGGCACCCAGGGAATGCTACCGTTTTTTTCTGCCATTTCAATGGCGGGTTTCAGCAGCGACCAGAAGCTCGCGGCTATCATTACGCCTGCTGCAAAGCCCAGCATGGCATTCAGGATGTTTTTGTTGATTTTCTTAAAAAAGAAAACCATAGCCGCGCCTAAGGCGGTAACGAAATAAGTAAATAAAGTAGCAAAGAGCGCCAGTAATACAGGGTTGTAATCAAGTAGCCAGTCTAATTTCATAATTCAAATCGTGCGGTTATTATATTGCTTTTGTTTCGTGTTAAATAGTACTACGGTGATGGGTATTCGATTTCCAACGCATAAATATACATACTAAGCTGTTATAAAGCATGAAGCCTCCGGCAACAGGCTGCCGCGGGCTGGTTGGTTATTACCTATTCCGTGGGACTCAGTAGTCTCATGGGATAAAAAAGTTCTGAAAGTCGCCTATGTCACCGGGTACCCCGATATGGGTGGTTATTGCTGCCGCTGCTATACTACCGCATTCACTATCGCCAGCGCCATGCCATCATGGTATTTGCTGCCTACAGTTTGAATAATGGTAGCGGTAACCTGTTTGGTGGCTGCCAGTAATGTAATAAAGCGTTTCACGCCGGTTACGTTGCTATCCGTGCTATTCTCTTCTAATATTTTTCCTTCCCGCACCACATTGTCTGCAATGATCAGCGTGCCGGGGCGCGACAGTTGCAAAGCCCATTCAAAATATTCGGCATAGGGTTCTTTGTCGGCGTCAATGAATATAACGTCAAAAGGCCCTGCACCTTCTTTTTTCATTTTAGGTAATTCCTCCAGGGCATTGCCCACACGTATTTTAATGGCGTTGCCTAAACCGGCATTTGAAATATTGGCAACGGCCACATCCGCATGATGCTGATCCAGTTCAAGCGAAATCAATTGCCCGCCTTCCTGCAATGCTCTTGCCAGCCAAATGGTGCTGTAGCCGCCCAGCGTGCCTATTTCTAATATTTTTTTGGGATTATTAAGTCTGGCCAGTATATGCAGAAACTTTCCCTGGTTTTCGGAAATGCTGATTAAAGGAAGATTGCCGTCAATAATAGCCTGTTTAGTTTGTATTAATGCATCATCTTCCTTAACAAACAGGTTATTGATGAACTGGTCTACTGCGCCAAAAATTGAATTGTCCATGATGTATGGTACTGGTTTAATAACGAATCAAAAATAACGACTTCGCTAGCTACTAAATAACTATTGGAGCGTTTGTAATTGCTTTGCTTTATTTCCGCTTTTTCCTGTATTCCTTTTCCAGGTCAATGATCTCCACCTTCCTGAATTCAACCGGGTGGCTTTCACTTTGCAGTGAAATAAAGCCGCTTTTCAGCAGTTGCCCGTCTTTTTTCATCACCGGGTTATAGTTGTTCACCGCGCCTCCGCCTATTTGTGGCTTTTGATATACCAGCACGGTATCTCCGTTGGCAATATGCTTTATCACCGAATCGCCCAGCACCAGCACTTCCGCCCTTACCCATTCTTCATTGCGAAATGTTTTTGATTTGGAGTTGATGCAGTGCGGCGTGAATAATTTTCCATCCATTTCAACATTAGTGCCGGGTGTGCAAAGATTACAGGTTGTTCTTTCACCGGTAGAATCGCCGCCAAGTAACTGGTCCTCTATGGAAATAGGGAAGTCCTGGTCTTTAAGCATCGTGGAAGGCGGCTGGCAGTGCAGCATGATGCCGCTGTTTTTATACGCCCATCCCGGGCCGCCGGCAACCTGTTTGCCTACAAAGCGGTATTCTACCGCAAGTAAATAATAGGAGTAGGGTTTTTTATAAAAGATATGGCCAAACTGGTCGTTGAAGGAGGTATACTGATCGTAAGACACCACCATTTTTCCATTTTCCACGCGAAACGTATTACCGAAATTATCATTCAGTTCATGTCCGCTGATCTTAACGGTCCAGCCCTTCAGGTTCTTACCATTAAAAAGCTGTTTCCACTTTCTTTTATCCTGCGCAAAAGAAGTGATAGTGAAAAGCGTGAAAAGTAATACCAATAAATTTTTCATAAGTGCAAGATAATAAAAAGAGGGGATCGGCGGATAAGGTAAGCTTGTTGAATAAGGATCCGGCTGCCGGAGCCTGATCCGCGTGTAACTGGAAATAAATAAAAATAACTTTGTGCCTCCGTGTCGCTGTGTCCACAGTGTTTCAAAACACAGGCATACTAATTGGCTGTAATAAACAGGTTAATCTTAGGCTTTTTTCAGGAACAGTTTATTTGCCGGAACAAGTTGTTTGGCAATGCCCGGGCCTTTGTAAAACACATCCAGCCAGTAACCGCCTGCTGCGTTAAAAAATGCCACTTTTATTTTATGCCTGCCTGCGGCTAATGTAATGTCACCTGCTGCTTCTTTTACGCCATGATCGCCATCATTGTTTACTACTTCTTTATCATTGATGAACAGTTTGCTGCCGTCATCCGACTGCGTAGAAAAGCGGTATTCGCCGGGCGTATCAATTTGTATATAACCATCGTATACTAAGCCAAAGGTTCGATTATCTTTTTCAAGTAAGGGAGTAATTGTTTTTTCGTCAACAGAAAATTCATAGCTGCTCCATTTTTTTGCAGGCGTAAGTTTTCCAAAGGAAGGCAGTTGTTTCCAGCTTTTGCCCTTAAAGTAAGAAACGGTTAGTCCGTTGTCTATGCCGGTTTTCAGTATTCTGAAATAGGCTGCGGTTACTAAGCTTTCATTGCCTTTGTTGTCGAAGGCTTTTGCCTGCACCACCGCGGTGCTGTCAATAGTAAAGGGTTCCTTGTATACGGGCGAATTACTGTCTGGAACATCGCCGTTCAAAGTATAATGAATAACGCTGTTGTCTGCCATCGCGCTCATCTTAACCGTAGCGGGTTCATTAATATATAATCCCCCGGCCTGCTGGTATAAATTTCTTTTAGGAAATATGGTGGGAGCTGCGATCACTTCTTTTCCTTCCCATAAATTAGCCGGTTCTTCAAAACCTTCAAAGGCGGGCTTAATGGGGCGGCCAATCCATGCATAAGGCGGTGTAAGGTTAAAAGCGAAGGCAATAGTAGCGGCGAGGTCGTAAGTATATACCTGCTGCTGAATTGTATAGCCTTTCTTTATGTCTTTGCCGTACAATATCATGGCAATCTCAGCTTCTTCGGGTGTGGGGCCGCCATGTCCTTTCCCAATGCCACCATGGTCGGCAGTAATGATCACCAATGTGTTTTCAGCCATACCGGCTTCTTTAATACCTTTCAGCACCTGGCCAATCAATGAATCCGCTTTTGCTACTGCTGCATAATATTGTGGCGTACCATGTCCATCGTGATGTCCCGCGTGGTCAACATGATCGAAATGCACGAACCCAAAAGTGGGTTTCTTTGTTTTGATATAGCTGATGAAATCCGCTGCCGTTGAGTCTTCCGTTGAAAAATTTTTATCGTAGTTCACCGCTTTCTTTTCAAATAATCTTCCGAAGCCGCTCCAGTGGTAAACCGCTCCAATTTCCGCATCCGGTTTTTGCTCCCTGATGATCCCGAAAATAGAAGGGAATATACCTTCCGGGCCTGCTACTATAGGAGGAAGTGTATGATCATCTCTTTCCCAGTCGTTATTAATAATGCCATGTTGTTCAGGTCCCGCGCCCATGATCATGGAAGCCCAGTTCTGGCTGCTGGCGGTAGTTAATACCGTACGTACTTTCCATTTTACGGCCCCGCCGGCAATCATGCTGTCCATTACCGGCGTTGTGGCGTTGCGTATGCCGTCCGGACTCATGCCATCCACACCAATCACAATAACATGTGCTATACCTGCGGGGTAGTTTTCTGATTTTTGCGTTTGGCAGGCAGCCAAAAAATAAATAACAAATGCGTAAAGAAGGGTTTCCTTTCTCATAAAATGATTTTAAAATGATGTAGTGCGGAGTTTATGCAGGCTATGCAAAGTGATGAATGCAATATAATCAAAATGTTAACAAAGGCTAATCAAAAGGTTAAGTAATATTAAAGATAGGAAAAGAATTTAAAAATGGGCGGTATCATTATTTTTCTTTGGCAGATGGGAAATATTTCCTGGAATTTCCTGCTGCATCCGGTGTATATTGAGGATAGTAACGGGGGGCATAAACCGTTGTTTATCTTCAGGCTGCCGGTAAATTTTCATTACTGTTTCCATACCTTCCACCACTTCCCCGAAAGCTGCGTAACCCAGTCCGTCTGCATTGTTTTTACCCCCGTAATCAAAGCCCGGTTCATCTTCCACACAAATAAAAAACTCCGATGTGGCAGTTCCCGGTTCGTTTCTTGCCATTGAAATCGTTCCTTTTTTATGAAGTATGCCCGTTTGTTGGGTAGACTCGTGCGGAACAGGGTTGAATTTACTTTTCAATTCCGGATTGGATTGCCACACCCCTCCCTGTATAAGGTACGAATGCAGCGATCCGGTTACCTGGTTGTCTTTGCGCAGTACCCGGTAAAATGAACTATTATTAAAATAGCCGGAATCCATATTCCGGAGAAATGCAGATACGGTAGCCGGCGCTTTTTTCGGGTAAAGTTCCACAGTTATGTTTCCAAACTTTGTTTCAATGACCACTACCGGGTTATCGTATTTTTTTTGAGTAGTACAGCCGGTAATTCCTCCACCCACAATTATGGCAGCTATCCAATAACAAACAAAGCATATTTCTCCCAAACGGGAATACCTGTTTTTCATGCAAACAAATGTATCGCCTTTTACCTATACTATTGTTGCTGCATTTTGGCAGGATCGCTAATAATATAGAATCAATCAGGAAGGAGTATTTTGTGGAAGCCGGCTATTGAATCACAGGTGAAACTTTTGTTGCGACGCTCCTTTCATCCGCATGGCGCAGTGCGGCCGGGTGGGTATGAAGTGGGGATATACTTTTATAAATAAGTATGCAGGACTGGAAAACTGTTGGCGCAATAACAATAGAAAAGTACAATACAAATTCATTGGGAATAAAATAACACATAGGCACAGTAGACACATAGGCGCACAGTCGGAAAAAGGCAATGTACTTATGACTATGTGTTTAAAGAAAAATGTATAGGTAAAGTAATGTAAAACTACAATTTAAAAAATATCTTCTTCTTATATAAAAAATAACAGAGCCCCCATTCCAGTGCGAAAATGGTGAGGCAGGTAATCAGGTCCATCAAAAAGCCCGGAAAATGCGCCATGCCCATTAATCCATTGGTAACGGCGGCGACATAATCGTTAAACCACCTGCTGCCTACAATTTCAAAGAACAAATAAATGAAGATGGAGTTCATACCTATTACCGTAAAAAGAAGCAGATGTTTCCGGTGATTACGGATATCAATCCACCAGTAACATGCCGCTAATGCCAGCAGGCACCAGCCTAATGAAGCCAGAGTAAAAGAGGTAGTAGCAATGCGTTTAATGATAGGTGTTATATGCAGCCAGTCTAAACCAAAACCAACCACCAGGCAAATGGCGGCCCATATCAGCAACTGCTTTGCTTTGTGAGCGCCTTCGCTCAGTAATAGTTTACCCGCCAGCGCGCCGGCAATGGTATGCACGGCTGTGGGAATGCAATTGATGGCTACCCAGCCGCCACGGTTAATTTTATTCATTAGCAACAGGTCAACGTAATTGCCAAAGTTGTGCTGATCTGTAAAGGGCTGATCAAATCCCGGCACGTTGGTAAATCGGTATAATACTTCTGTGAGTAATAATATACCCACGCAAATAATCATTTGTGTTGTAACACTGAGCCTGAAGATCAGGAAAGCCACCAGCATGGTAAAAGAAAGCTGGGTTAATACATTCCAGAGTTCAAAAGCAAGCCCGTCTTTTCTTACAGCATAATCTAATACGCCCCAAAAAAACAACCAGCCACTTCTTTTCAATGCCTTACGAAAGGATTGCGACCAGGGAACGCCGTTCTGCTGCTGTTTATGCAGCGAATAGGCCATGGCCGTACCGGCAATAAACATGAAGCCCGGCTGTATCAGGTCCCAGAACCGCAGTCCGTTCCATTTATGATGATCAAACTGTATAGTTATATTATGCCACCAGCTTCCTTCGGCAGCACCATTCAATACATGGTATAATCCTGCGGCTTCCAGCGCTAATAATACCATAATTAAACCGCGGAGAAAGTCGAGCGAAAGCAATCTTTTTTGAACCATTGGAGACAAAGCGTTAGGGGATGATTGAAAATAATTCTGAAAAACTAAGTCAAAATTTTTTTTTTAACAAAAAAGCATAGACATTTGTGCCTCAATCATGAAAAATTATACAAATAAATACTGGTGGTGGCATACAAACTCTCTTTGGGGCTTGTAATGCTGTTATCGTATGTTAGTATATTACAATATTCAGGCCCCGGTAAATCACCGGGGTTTTTTTATGAAAATAGAGCAAGGCAGTTATGAAGAAAATTGAAATAAAAACGCGGTTTAAAAAAATGCTTTCCGATGTGTATACCCCGGTGGGCATTTACTTAAGGGTAAGAGACCGCTTTCGTGATACCATATTACTGGAGAGTACCGACTATCATGCCGCGGAAAATAGTTTTTCCTTTATCTGTATCAACGCCATTGCAGGTATGGAAATTACCAACCATCGTTCTATAGAATTTAAGTTGCCTGGTCAGCAGCCGGAACATATCCCCGTAAACAATCCGGCTGAAGTACCCGGTATATTATGGAATTTTATGCAGCGTTTTGATGTAGAACCATCAGCCGACAAAATCGTTACTTCCGTACAGGGGCTGTATGGCTACACTACCTTTGATGCCGTTCAGTTTTTTGATACCATTACTTTTCCCGATCGTGCAGCCGGCGGCCATCCGGCTTTTGCTTCCATACCGCTCATGCGTTACCGGTTATATCAATATGTTATTGCTATCAATCATTTTAAAAATGAAATGTATCTCTGCGAAAATTGTATTCCCGGAATAAGCAGTGATGTGGAAATGGTAGAGTCGCTGATCAGGAGTAAAGATGTGCCTGTGTTCCCATTCAGGGCAAACGGAACAGAAACGTCTAACATGACGGATGAAGACTATCGCCAAATGGTGCAAAAGGGAATACAGCGTTGCTACCGGGGTGATGTATTTCAGATAGTGCTGAGCAGGCGCTTTGCCCAGGGCTTTACCGGCGATGAATTTAATGTATACCGCGCCCTTCGGAATATTAATCCGTCTCCTTATCTTTTTTATTTCGATTATGGCGACTACCGGCTGATGGGCTCTTCTCCTGAAAGCCAGTTGATCATTAAAAACGGCAAAGCGGTAGTGCATCCTATTGCCGGCACATTTAAAAGAAGCGGTGATGATGAAACCGACCAGCAGATGGCCGATAAGTTATTACATGATCCCAAGGAAAATGCCGAACACGTTATGCTGGTTGACCTGGCAAGAAACGATTTGAGCCGGCTCTGTGATGAAGTGAAGGTGAAGCATTACCGGCAGGTGCAATATTACTCGCATGTTATTCATTTGGTAAGTGAAGTAACCGGTAATGTAAAAGAGGGAACCAATCCCTTTCATTTATTAGCCGTCACTTTTCCGGCGGGTACCTTAAGCGGCGCGCCCAAATTTAAAGCCATGCAGCTAATTAACGCGTATGAACCCACTGCACGGAGTTATTATGGAGGGGCTATTGGTTTTGTGGGCTTCAATGGCAGTTGCAATCATGCTATTATGATCCGTACTTTTTTAAGTAAGAACAATATGCTGGTTTCACAGGCCGGAGCAGGTATTGTGGCGGCATCCCATCCTGAAAGTGAATTGCAGGAAGTGAATAATAAATTAAACGCATTGAAAAAAGCCGTGGAGATGGCGGAAGGGATTTAGGGGGAGAAGAAGAAGTTACAAGTTACAGGGTACAAGTTGCAGGCTAAAGGGTACAAGGTAGGGAAGATGTGAAAGTAAACAAACAACAAACAACAAACCACAAACCACAAACTACAAATAACAGGCATGAAAATATTGGTTTTTGATAACTATGATTCCTTCACTTATAACCTGGTTCACCTGGTAGAAAAGATATTACACAGCAAAGTGGATGTGTACCGCAATGACCAGGTTAGTCTTGATAAAGTGAATGAATACGATAAGATCATTCTTTCCCCCGGACCGGGATTACCTGAAGAAGCGGGGTTGCTGCTGCCGTTGATCAGGCAGTATGCGGCTTCAAAATCCATACTGGGTGTATGTTTAGGGCACCAGGCCATTGCGGAGGTTTTTGGTGGCAGGCTGGTTAATTTAAGTACGGTATACCATGGTGTATCCGGCCCTGTGAACTTGTATAAGGATAAAGAGTCTGCTTTATTTGCCGGCTTGCCTGCTGCTATTGAGGTAGGACGCTATCATAGCTGGATAGTAGGTGATGAAGATTTTCCCGAGCAACTGGAAGTAACAGCAAGAGACGAGAATAATTATATAATGGCTTTGCAGCATAAGCAATACGATGTACAGGGTGTTCAGTTTCATCCCGAAAGTGTATTAACACCCGATGGGGAAAAGATCATGCGGAACTGGTTAGGCGCTCCGGAAAATAATAAGGGGAAAATAGGATAAACTTCATTCAACAATCAAAAATTCCCCCGTAGGGGATAAGGGTATGAAAAAAATATTACAATACCTGTTCGAATACAAAACGCTTTCACGGCAGCAGGCCAAAGAAGTGCTGGTGAATATTTCCAAAGGCGTGTATAATGAAAGCGAGGTAACCGCGTTTGTAACGGTATACCTTATGCGCACCATAACCGTTGAAGAGCTGCAGGGCTTTTCGGATGCGTTGCTGGAATTATGCGTGCAGGTTCCCCTGGATGATTATAATACAACCGATATTGTGGGTACCGGCGGTGATGGAAAAAATACATTTAATATTTCAACGCTGGCCTGCTTTATTGTTGCCGGCGCCGGGCAAAAGGTAGCCAAGCATGGTAATTACGGCGCTACATCGGTTAGCGGCGCTTCCAATGTAATGGAGCAACTGGGTTACCGGTTTAAATCAGATGCCGGCCACCTGGAAAAGGAAGTAGCGGAGGCCAATATCTGCTTTTTACATGCACCGCTTTTTCATCCCGCGTTAAAAGCTGTTGGCGCTATTCGCAAAAATTTAGCTGTCCGTACTTTCTTTAATATGCTGGGGCCAATGGTCAACCCGGCAAAGCCCGCTTTTCAATTAGTGGGTGTATACAACTTAGAAATGGCGCGGATATACAATTACCTGCTGCAGCAAACCGGTAAAGCGTTTACCATTATTCATAGTTTGGATGGCTATGATGAGATATCTCTCACCAACGATACCAAAGTCATTACTAAGGAGGGAGAATATATTATGACACCGGCACAATTGGGAAAACGCATGGTGTCTGCCTCCGATATTTATGGCGGCAGTACCGTTGAGGAAGCTGCCAAATTGTTTGTAAACATTATAAAAGGTGAGGGTACCTGGGCGCAAAATGCTGTGGTACTGGCCAATGCGGCAATGGCATTGCATTGCACAGGCGCTTATGCGAGCTATAATGATGCGTATCTTGCGGCGGTAGAAAGCCTGGAAAGCGGAAAGGCCTTTGGAGCGCTGAAGAAGCTGCAGGCGTTGCAGTGAAGAATGTGGAAAATGTGAGGAATGTGAAAATTTGAAAATGAGTGTATTTAACGAAAGGCTATATGAAAGGAACAGGATATAGATAAAGGTGAGCAGTGATATAACACCCCTGCAACTTAAAACCTGTACCCTGCAATCCGGCACCTTATTACACAACTATGAACATTTTAGAAACAATAATCGCTCAAAAGAAAATTGAAGTAGCCGAACGCAAGCAGCAAAGGCCGGTGGAGGTTCTGGAGAAGATGGAATGGTTTTTGAAACCCGCTTTTTCGTTGCGAAAGTTTTTGACAGACGAGTCTAAAACCGGCATCATAGCGGAGTTTAAAAGAAAGTCGCCGTCTAAGGGATGGATCAATGCGAATGCGGATACTTCCGTTGTTACCGCTGCATATACGCAGCATGGTGCTTCAGGACTCTCTGTTTTAACGGATGAGAAATTTTTTGGCGGGAGTTTGGATGATCTTGCCAAAGCCAGGGTAAATGATATCCCTGTTTTGCGAAAAGATTTTATGATTGATGCCTACCAGGTAGTAGAAGCGAAAGCCATTGGTGCGGATGTGATACTGCTGATTGCCGCTAATTTAACCCCGGCGCAGGTAAAAGCGTTAGCCGCAACCGCTAAAAACCTGGGACTGGAAGTATTACTTGAAATACACAATGAGGAGGAGCTGGAACATGTTTGCGATGAAGTGGATATTGTTGGTGTTAATAACCGGAATCTCAAAACATTTGAAGTGCGTATTGATACATCGTTATACCTGGGTGGTTTAATACCGGCTGATAAAATTAAGATATCCGAAAGCGGGATAAGTAATGTAGAAACGATAAGAAATCTAAAGCAACACGGTTATAAGGGATTTTTAATTGGCGAAAACTTTATGAAAGCGCCAGACCCTGCGATTGCTTTTGCCGCATTTGCCCAACAACTTAAAAGTTAAAGCTATGCGTATAAAAGTTTGCGGAAACACACAGTTAAACCAGGTACATGAGCTGGATGAAATGGGCGTTGAATTTGCGGGATTTATTTTTTACCATAAATCGCCGCGGTACGTGGTAGGGCGCATTGACGGGGGAGCATTAAAAAAGGCGAAACTAAAGATTAATAAAGTAGGTGTTTTTGTGAATGCGGGATATGATGATGTAATGAGCTATGTAGAACAATATGGATTGTATATGGCGCAGTTGCATGGCGATGAATCGCCCAGGCTATGTGAAAGGATAAGCGAACAGGTGCCAACGATAAAAGTATTCCGGATTAAAGAAGGCGATAATATAGACTGGAAGATAAGGGAATACAGGAATGTAAGCGATCTTTTTTTGTTTGATACAGATTGGTTTAATTATGGAGGCAGCGGTAAAAAATTTGACTGGCACATATTGGATAATGCGCATATTAATAAGCCTTTTTTGCTGAGCGGCGGTATTGGTATAGAAGATGCAGGCGCCTTACAATCTTTTGCTGCCGGTAAGCATGGCGAAGGTCTTTTTGCGGTGGATGTGAACAGTAAATTAGAAAGCAGTCCCGGAATAAAAGATATGGAAAAAGTAAGAAAATTTGTGGAGGCGCTGCAATAGTAGATGTACGGTAGTACCAACCGCTTTACGAAGTCTCTGACTTCGTACACCTTATGTTCTTCAAAATTTAAAACTTTGCTTTAATAAATAAAGTGCTTTAAATAAGTGTGCAATGATCAACAGAACAATAGCCCTTGCCAAATATAAAGGCACATTTGAGCAGCCGGATATCTTTGGCTACTATGGAGGGTTCGGCGGAGCTTACATTCCCGAAATGTTGTATCCCAATGTGGAGGAGTTAAAAAGCCGGTACCTGAAAATTATGTATGAGGATGATTTTCAGAAGGAGTTCAGGGCCCTGCTGAAAGATTATGTAGGACGACCTTCACCATTATACCATGCAAAAAGATTGAGTGAAAAACATGGTACAACTATTTTTTTAAAAAGAGAAGACCTGAACCATACCGGGGCGCATAAGATCAATAACACGATCGGGCAATTGCTGTTGGCAAGGCGGCTGGGCAAGCACCGCATAATAGCCGAAACCGGCGCCGGTCAGCATGGCGTAGCCACGGCAACCGTTTGTGCATTAATGGATATGCAGTGTGTGGTGTATATGGGCGAAAAAGACATTGAAAGACAGGCGCCCAATGTGGCCCGGATGAAAATGCTGGGTGCAACAGTTATACCCGCAACCAGTGGTAGTAAAACATTAAAGGACGCCACCAATGAGGCAATTCGCGACTGGATCAACAACCCGGTAGATACGCATTATATAATAGGCAGTGTGGTAGGCCCGCATCCTTATCCCGATATGGTGGCAAGATTCCAGAGCATCATCAGCGAAGAGATGCGCTGGCAGTTGAAAGAACATACAGGCAGTGAGCTGCCATCACATGTAGTTGCCTGTGTGGGCGGTGGCAGCAATGCGGCCGGCGCATTTTATCATTACCTCGAAGAGTTTGCCGTGCAACTGGTTGCTGTAGAAGCGGCAGGCTGCGGGGTGCGGAGTGGCATGAGCGCTGCTACCACGCAATTGGGTAAGCCGGGCATTTTGCATGGCAGTAAAAGCTTGGTAATGCAAACCGAAGACGGGCAGGTAGTAGAGCCACACAGTATTTCAGCCGGGTTAGACTACCCGGGCATAGGCCCTTTGCATGCGCATTTGTTTGAAACAGGCCGTGCATTATTTTTAAGTGCAACGGATAAAGAAGCCGTAGCTGCGGCTTTTGAGCTCACCAGGCTGGAAGGCATTATACCCGCATTGGAAAGCGCTCATGCCATAGCCGGGCTGGATCAGCTGAACCTAACAGCAAAGGATATCGTAGTGGTTTGTTTGAGCGGCAGAGGAGATAAGGATATGGCTACGTATATGAAAGCAATGGAGGAAGAAATGTGAGTGGTGAGTAGTCAGTGGTGAATAGCCAATAGTGAATATTCAGTTTTGACAAAAAATAACAGCATCTTTTTCAGGATAAACAATATGAGCAACATACAGGAACTATTTAAAACGAAAAGCAGCAAAGTGCTGAATATATACTGTACCGCGGGTTATCCGAACCTGGATAGTACATTAAAGGTAATGGAGGCTTTGCAGAACAATGGCGCAGATATGATTGAACTGGGTATACCCTACAGCGACCCTTTGGCAGATGGACCGGTTATACAGGGAAGTGGCGGCGTGGCGTTACAAAACGGCATGACGATAAAAATTTTGCTTGAGCAATTGAAGACCATGCGCAATGCCGGCGGCAACCATAGTGCGGGCATAACTGTTCCGGTAGTTTTAATGGGATATATGAACCCGGTTTTGCAGTATGGCTTTGAAAAATTTTGTGCGCATGCCTCGGCGGCAGGAGTGGATGGCCTAATATTGCCCGACCTGCCTATTCGTGAATTTGAAACCGAATACGGCCCGGTGATCAGGCAATACGGGTTAGACTTTATTTTTTTGGTTACACCTGAAACATCGGAGGAAAGAATAAGAAAGATTGATGCATTGAGTACGGGGTTTATTTACGCAGTTTCTTCTTCGTCTACTACCGGTAAGGATAAAAACTTTTCGGATGTAGAGTTGTATCTGCAAAGGCTGCAGCAAATGGAATTAAAGAACCCGGTTTTGGTAGGTTTTGGAATAAAAGATAAAGTCACCTTTCAATCGGCCTGCAAGTATGCTAATGGCGCTATTATCGGGAGCGCTTATATAAAAGCATTGAATGAAAACCCCGATGTGGAAGCAACAACAAAAAAATTTCTGGAAACAATATTAAAATAAGAGCGGAAAACGGGATTCGAACCCGCGGCCTTCAGTTTGGGAAACTGATGCTCTGCCAACTGAGCTATTTCCGCATAGAAATAAAGTTACAATGAATCTGGTAATTATAAAATATAATGCAGGCAATATTCAATCGGTTTTGTATGCGCTGGAACGCATCGGGCTGGAGGCGAAGGTTACCGATGACGTAGAACAGATCAGCAGCGCTGATAAAGTAATATTTCCAGGCGTGGGCGAGGCCAGCAGCGCTATGCGGTATTTAAAAGACAGGAAGCTGGATGCACTGATCAGTAGCCTTACACAACCTGTGCTGGGCATTTGCCTGGGCATGCAACTGATGTGCAGGTTTTCGGAGGAGAACAATGTGAATTGCCTGCATATATTTGATGAAGATGTAAAACTTTTCAGGAAAGATAAACAGGCGGATGCTAACAATATTAAAATACCCCAGATAGGCTGGAACAATATTTATGAGCTTAAAACGGAATTGTTTCATGCGGTTCCGGAAAATAGTTATACTTATTTTGTGCATAGCTACTATGCCGCTTCAGGCACACATACCATCGCCACTACGGATTATATTATTCCCTACAGTTCGGCGCTGCACAAAGATAATTTTTACGGCGTGCAGTTTCATCCCGAAAAAAGTGCAGATACCGGTGAACGCATCCTTAAAAACTTCATTGAGCGCTGTCATTAAAACCAAAATGCTTTAAACAATAATATGGAAATCATACCTGCCATTGATATTATAGACGGCAAATGCGTAAGGCTTACGCAGGGCGATTATGCGCAGAAGAAAATTTATAATGAGCACCCCCTGGAAGTAGCTAAGGAATTTGAAGATGCCGGTTTACAACGCCTGCATTTGGTTGATTTAGACGGGGCCAAAGCCGGGCAGGTAAAAAACTGGAAAGTACTGGAAGCTATTGCGGGCAAAACAGCGCTTACGATTGATTTTGGTGGCGGCATTAAGCAGGAGGAGGATGTGAACATTGTTTTTAATTCGGGTGCGGCGCTGGCAACCGTGGGCAGTATAGCGGTGAAAAATGAAGAAGAACTACTGCGATGGTTTACCCTTTTTAGTGCGGATAAGTTTTTACTGGGGGCCGATGTAAAAGATGAAAAGATTGCTATTGGCGGCTGGCTGGAAACCACCGGTATATGGGTATACGATTTTATTGAAAAATATATAAGGCATGGCGTAAAACAAATATTTTGTACAGATGTAAGTAAAGATGGGAAGCTGGAAGGCCCGGCAATTGATTTATATAAAAACATCCTGCAAAAATTCCCTTCACTGCATTTCATAGCCAGCGGCGGCGTAAGCTCCATTGATGATTTGCATGCACTCCGCGATGCCGGCTGCAATGGCGCCATAGTGGGCAAGGCAATATATGAGGGAAAAGTGAAGATTAAAGATTTGAGATTTGAGATTTGAGATTGAGTTCAGGCATTTTCCCGGAAACAAATCTTACTTTTAAGCGAATTTTAAATTTCAAGTCTCAAATTAACCTGTGTTCACCATTTATCGTTTTGAAGATTTACCATTGTGGCAGCAGTCGAGAAGCTCGTGTAACAGGGTGTTTAAGATGATTGAACAGAGCCAATTATTTAAAAGTGATTTTAAATTTAGGGACCAGCTAAGAGCTTCGGCTTGCTCCGTCATGGATAATATTGCTGAGGGCTTCGAACGTTCTTCCAGGTTGGAATTTGTAAACTTTCCTGGAATTGCAAAAGGATCAGCTGGTGAAGTCAGTTCTCAGTTATATCGCTCAATTGATAATAATTATATTGATAAGATTGAGGGTCTTGGTTTAATTGATGAATATGAAAAACTATCCAGGGAAATAGCAGGGTTTATTACCTGCCTCAACAAATCCACAATAAAAGGTCAGCAATTTAAAGAAAGAAACCAGACAGGTAATCTCAAATCATAAGTTTCAAATCTCAAATCATTCTATGCTCACCAAACGCATCATTCCCTGTCTTGATATTAAGGACGGGCGTACCGTAAAAGGAACCAATTTTGTAAACCTGCGCGATGCGGGCGACCCGGTAGAGCTGGGTGCATTGTATGCCCGGCAGGGAGCAGATGAACTGGTGTTCTTAGATATTACTGCAACGGTTGAAAAAAGAAAAACATTAAGCGAGCTGGCTAACCGTATTGCCCATCACATCAATATCCCGTTTACGGTAGGCGGTGGCATTAGCAGCGTAGAAGATGTGAACGTGCTGCTGGAGAATGGCGCAGATAAGATTTCTGTAAATACAGCCGCGTTTAAGAACCCTCAGTTAATTAATAAGCTGGCAAAAGAATTTGGCAGCCAGTGCGTGGTACTGGCTATTGATGCCCGGAAAGAAGAAGATGGCGAATGGTATGTATACCTTAACGGTGGAAGAACGAAAACCGGTATGAAATGCATTGAATGGGCGAAGCAGGCGGTGAATCTTGGTGCAGGAGAGATTTTGTTAACCTCAATGAACCATGACGGAACAAAACAGGGCTTTGCGCTGGACATTACAAGCGCCTTAGCCATACAATTACCTGTGCCTGTAATTGCCAGTGGCGGCGGGGGAACAATGGAACACTTTATAACAGTGTTTAATGAAGGCAAAGCCGATGCGGCCTTAGCCGCCAGCATTTTTCATTTTAAGGAAATAGCCATTCCGGAACTGAAACAGTTTTTATTTGAAAATAATGTTCCTGTACGCATGCCGCCGGAAAGTCCAAATTAATAATGAATGAAGTTGTTTCCAGGTAAACCTTTGCGGAATAGCAGGCAGAACGCTGAACGTAGAAAAAATAATTTAGTTAATTTTAATACATATAATAAACACGATTGTAGCGTATCATCAACCGCAAAGGAAATATGAAGCATTCATGAGCACGTAAATATTTTTGAAACAGAATGGGAGTAATAGTATGGTTATTCCATATGGTCTTTAAACATTCAATTACATACACATGAATAACAATAAAAAAAAGTTATCACCCCGGCAATGCAAAGAGCTGCTCAGCGTATTGAATGCCCGCTTTGAGAAAAACAGGAGCCGGCATAAAGATATTGAATGGGATAAAGTACAGGCCCGCCTGTCCGGTAATCAGGCAAGTGCTGAAAAATTGTGGTCGCTCAATGAAATGGAGAGAACCGGCGGAGAACCGGATGTGGTGGGGTATGATAAAAAAACAGGGCAATACATTTTTTATGATTGTTCCGTGGAAAGTCCTAAAGGCCGTAGAAGCGTTTGTTACGACCGTGAAGCACTGGAGTCAAGAAAAGCGCATAAGCCGGAGAATAACGCTATGGATATGGCCGCGGCAATGGGCATTGAGCTTTTAACAGAAGAACAATACCGGGAGCTGCAGCAACTTGGAAATTTTGATACCAAAACGTCGAGCTGGATAATAACGCCTTCTGACATCAGGAAACTCGGTGGCGCCCTCTTCGCCGATTTCCGATACGGCCGTGTATTTGTGTATCACAACGGTGCGGAATCTTACTATGCCGCCAGGGCATTCCGCGGCTCGCTAAGAATCTGAATTTTGCTCAAATAAAGCAATAGATAATAAAACGATGAAAAAAACAGAAAACAGGGTAATGCAGGTTGCCGGAACATTTAAGGCTTCCATTAGCATGCTGTTGCATTAATCCATTACGATAGTTGCGGCGCTGATGGCGAGCCCGCTGAAACACCCCGTTACGTTGTTACCGCTTATATTATTCAATAAAGATGCAGGCGTAGATAATGGCCCACTGCTATTCCTCGCTTTGTTATAACTGTCCCAAAAATTATACACATCTCTTGTTACATTAGCCATGTAATAGGTAATACTGTCTCCTTTCACAAATCCATAGGAGTTGGTAATCTGCATATAGGCGCCATTATTATTTTCATCAGAATTGATGATTCTTTTACTGGTACCCAGGCTTCCCCATCCAAAACTTTTTTTGTTATCGTCATGACGCCAGTAAAATAGCCGGCAGTTGCCGGTGGTATCCGGATCTTTGAAAAGCACAGTAATACGCCCCTTTTCAATTCCTCCGTTGTCGGTATAATGAAAACCGGTATTTAAGCTGATAGGTATAGGGTATAGCAAAGCGGTTGTTGCCGTGTAGACCCGGCCGTTAACTTCTATTTCCAGTAAATAATATTTTCCGGGTATACCCTGTAATGCCAGGTCAGGGTTGGTTTGCAGATGGGGGTCGGTATAAATACCATCGCTGATGCTTACAGGAGCACCGGGGATATGAGCTTCTTTTAAAACAACGGTAGCGTTTTTGTCCCATACTATGGTATTGTTCAGTAAGCTGCCGGAAGATATTTTTACCAGGGCATCCTTTACGGGAATACTGGCAATGTCTGTATTGGCAGCGGTTTGGCTTTTGCTGAGCATTACATAATTATATTCCGGTATTTCATTATTGATATACGCTTCTACTACCAGTTGCGGTTCGCTATAGTTCAGCGCTAAATCAAAATCCTTTTCACAACCGCTGAAGAACAACAGCGCGCTGGTAATAATAACGGTATGTAGCAGGTTCCGGTATAATCCAGAAATATGCCTGCCGGCTGTTTGATCGCGATGCAAAGTTTTCAGTGAATCACTCATGTGTTAAAATTTAAAATTCCAGCCAATGGCCGGGGTAACAGGAAAGAGGTACACCATTTTACCCTGCAGTGATTTTTCTTTTTGGTTAATATCCATATAAATAAAATAAGGGTTCTGCCGGTTGTAAATATTATAAACATTAAAGTTCCAGCTACTGCTGAATCGCTTTTTTTTCTTTGGGACGGGCGTGTAAGTGGCACAAATGTCAACGCGGTGGTATGCCGGCAGGCGATAGTTATTAATTTCTTCGTACTGGTTCATGCTGGTATAGGATGCCGTACGCTGAGTTGCGTTAAACCCTATATTATAATTCACTCTGCCCGTGGGCATAGTAAGCGCGTTGCCCGTTCCAAACACAAAAACAGACGACAGGTTCCACCGGTCGTTAAGGGAATAATTGGCTACAACACTAATATCATGTGTTCTGTCGTATCGGTACGGAAAGGCCTTTCCGTTGTTCAATTGTGCAAAAGTTCTTTCCGTTTTGCTTAAGGTATAGCCAATCCAACCGGTTAGTTTCCCTTTTTTCTTTTCAACAAGCAATTCTACTCCATATGCGCTTCCTTTTCCGAACATCATCTCTCCCTCCATATTCTGATTGAGCAGCAACTGCGCTCCCGGTTTAAACTCTATCTGGTTTTGCAGGTGTTTGTAATAGGTTTCCACGCTAAACTGGTAATTGTTGTCAGGCGTATTCCTGAAGTAGCCCAAAGCAACCTGCTGGGCGGCGCCAGGCTGAACCGTTTGTCCGCTGGGTATCCATATATCGCTGGGAAAAGTTGCGCCGCTTGTTGTAGCCAGGTGCAGGTATTGAATGGTTTTAGTATAAGAAAGTTTTATACTGGAAACCGCAGAGAGGGCATAATCCATATTCAGCCGGGGTTCGGGAAAACCATAATGCGCTATGCGTTGTCCTTTTTTATACGATGCGGTTTCCCCTGTTGGACTGCCACTTTCATTATATAGCATCATTTCAGTGGGCCCCACCTGGTTAAAATAACTGTATCTTAAACCGGTAGTAGCACGTAAACGGCTGCTTATTTTAAACCCTGCGCTTAAGTAAACGGCTGTTTCCCGGGCAAACTGGTTGTTTACTTTTGTTTTAAACTCCTGTACGCCTTCGGTTACATCGCCTGCGCCAGGCTTAAAGCGATGCCAGATATGTTGCAGGCCCCAGTGTAAATTGAATTTGCCGGAGGGCGTGTAGCTCCAGTCGTTCTTAAACTGGTAATCGTTAACGGCGGATGTGAAAATATAATCCGTGAGATCATAGCCATAATAACTGTCCAAGTTAAATGTGTTATAAATCAATGATACGGATTGCTTCAGTTTTCCCTGCAGTACTTGTTGCTTCCAGCTAAGTCCTGCAATCATATTGCCCCAATTGGCATTAAATAAATTGCTTTTATCGTTGGTGTAGGTAAATTCGTCTTTACCGGTATAAAAGGTGAACAGCAGCTTATTGTTATTATTTATTTCGTAATCCGCTTTGGCGTTAATATCATAGAAATAATATCCGTTGTTACCGATTGTTTTTTTCGCGAATACTTTTGCTGCCTGGTCAATATAGGTTCTTCTGCCACTTAATATAAAAGAAGCTTTGTTTTTAACCAGCGGACCTTCCACTGAAAGTTTGGAAGAAATTAAACCTATACCGCCGCTGTATTTCAGGGAATCTTTATTGCCCTCGCGGGTATCAATAGATATTACGCTGCTCAGCCTGCCGCCATAGGCTGCATTCATATCGCCCTTTTTAACCGTAACGTCTTTTATGGCTTCGCCATTGAATACGCTAAAAAAACCTAACAGGTGATTGGGGTTGTACACCGGTATATTATCTAACAGGATGAGGTTTTGATCCGGCCCGCCTCCCCTTACATAAATGCCGGAACCCGCCTCCCCTCCGTTTTTTATACCGGGCAAAAGCGTGATTGTTTTTAGCGGATCCGTTTCACCCAGAATAACAGGCAGTTTTTTTAACTGATCAATATCCAGGGCATAAAAACTCATTTCTCTTTTATTGTTCTTTCCGGCGGTAACTACAATATTGCTGAGTTCGTTATCTTTTTGGAGAAGTATAATATGAATAGTGGTATCGGAAAGCAGGCTAATAGTAACGAAACTACTGTAATGACCTACGGCGCTCACGTTTATAATGTGGTTTCCGTTTTCCAGTAATTGTAAAAATTTCCCTGAAGAGTCGGTGATGCTGCGCTGCCCGTCTATTTCAACCGTAGCATTGCTTACAGGCAACTGTGCATTACTGGTTACCCGGATGGTTAATTCAACAGTTTGTGCGTTTGCAGCGCTTATGCACTGAAACAGGCAAAGCAGTATAATAACTTTTACAAAACAATATGTTGTTTTGAGATTGCGCATGCCAGCATTCATATTTAAGTGGTACGGATGAACAACCTTCATGGTTGTCCTGAAAATTTACGACATGGCTTTTCACGAGAATAGGGGGCGGTTTCAGGAGGTTAAAAGAAAGAAGAAAGACAAGGTATCGCTTTTCCTGAATTATTGTGCAGCTTGGCATTTGTTTTTTCCGCTGCTAAACGGCGTTTGTCATATTGCTGCCATATAGAAGGCATAATAAAATGATTAGCAATGCATTCAGTTTCGTTTGCCGTAACTTACCAAATGGTAACTTCTTTTTAGGGAAGGTAGAAATACTGCAAACCAGCTTTTTAAACCCATTTTATACACGGTTGCATATTTTATATCTTTACAGCTTCAAAAATAAGTATGAAAGTTGATTTTAATAAATATCAGGATGGATTAGTGCCTGCCATTGTGCAGGATAACGATACTCAAAAAGTATTGATGCTGGGTTTTATGAATGATGAGGCTTTACAAAAAACCATGCGGGAGGGGAAAGTTACTTTTTACAGCAGGAGTAAAAACAGGTTATGGACAAAGGGAGAGGAAAGCGGAAATTTCCTGGAATTAAGATCGGTTGCCACCGACTGTGATCATGATACTTTGCTCATCAAGGCGCATCCCCTGGGTCCGGTTTGTCATACCGGGGCAGATACCTGCTGGGCTGAGAAAAATCACAACGATAATTTTCTGCTATACCTCGAAGACATTATTGAGCTGCGTAAAAAATCATCGCCTGAAGCATCGTATGTAGCTTCTCTGTTTGCCAAAGGGATCAATAAAATTGCTCAAAAAGTAGGGGAAGAAGCGGTAGAAACAGTAATAGAAGCCAAGGATAATAATGAAGCGTTATTTCTTAATGAAGCCGCGGATCTTTTGTTTCATTACCTCATTCTTTTAAACGCAAAAGGATACCGCCTGAAAGACGTTACCGGGAAATTGCAGGAAAGGCATTCAAAATAAGAGAAAAATGAAAAGAAAAACGTGAAAGATATAAGGAAGTTTCAGGTTACAGGGAACAAGTTGCAGGTTGCTGCTTCCGGCGCTAACAACCTGCGAAATCTCTCCTCATCTTTCACTTTTTCCGTCTCACCTCTCACCCCTTTCTACATCACGGTAAAATCCGTTTCTGTATCTCCCCACAATAAGCTCACTTTGCCGCTTTCATCTACATTGATCGTAAATTTTTCGGCAAAAGCAGGCGCTTTGGCAGGTTTAACTTTTACTCTCAGGGCATCCTGCCCTTCTTCATATTTAAATGCGCCCCACTGATCCCATGTTTTATTGAATATGATCGTCCACTCGTTATCACCTGCAATGGTAAACAAACCATATTTACCTGCAGGTAAATCCTTTCCTTCCACTTTTATGTTCTTGTCTGTTGCAAAAACAGTGGCTTTGTTTGCGCCGGTACGCCATACCTTACCGGGCAGGGGTTCAAGATCCTTACCAATGGTTCTGCCTTTTACGGATGGCTGGCTATAGTCAATGGTAATGGTAGCACCACTGGCAATTTTTGCCGATGTAATGGCAGGAGGGCTGGCCGGTGCTTTACTATCCTGTGCCAGGGCCACGCCCGATGAAAGCAGTAAAACTGCTATTGACGGAAAGAGGAATGATCTTTTCATGTTGTTGTAGTTTTTAATGCCAGAATAGTTCAATATTCGTGCCATCAACATTATCCCAGTTGCCGCTTGTATAATTGAATCACATTTTCTAATCCTAAGTAAAGTGCATCGCATATCAGGGCATGCCCTATAGAAACTTCATCTACCCAGGGAACCTGTTCTTTAAAATAGCTGAGATTGTGCATGTCAAGATCATGCCCGGCATTAATGCCCAGCCCCAGTGCTTTGGCTTTTTGCGCGGCAGCCACATAGGGGGCAACGGCCTTTTCTTTATGTGTAAGATAGTTTTTGGCGTACGCCTCCGTGTATAATTCTACCCGGTTGGTTCCCGTTGCAGCAGCGCCTTCAACCATTTCAATAACAGGGTCAACAAAGATAGATACGCGGATGCCTGCCTGCTGAAATATGCGGATGACCCCGGTTAAATAATCTTTATGTTTTATGGTATCCCAGCCATGATCGCTCGTAATTTGCCCCAGGTCATCGGGTACTAATGTTACCTGCTGTGGTCTTGTTTCTAATACCAGGTCAATAAATCGCTGTTCCCTGCAATTACCTTCAATATTGAACTCAGTATTGATTATCTTTTTTATCTCTCTTACATCAGTATAGCGGATATGCCGTTCATCGGGGCGGGGGTGTACCGTTATTCCGTCAGCGCCAAACCGTTCAATATCCCTGGCGGCTTTTAATACATCGGGGTTATTGCCACCGCGGCTGTTACGGAGTGTGGCAATTTTATTGATGTTTACCGATAGTTTAGTGTTATAATGCATACCCAAAATTAAAGCCTTATTTATAGTTATTTTCACGCCCGATTCTATTTTTTAATATATTTACTTATACTAAACAAAAGTTTAATAAAAATTTACAAATGGGAGTAATCAAAAAACTGCTTATAAGCTCCAAAGGCTTTTTTATTGTTTGGTGTATGGTGGCGGCATTTGGAACCTACTTTTGCATGTATGCTTTCCGCAAACCGTTTAATGCAGGCACTTATGAAGGGTTATCGTTATGGGGCATAAACTATAAGGTAGTGCTTATTATAGCGCAGGTATTTGGCTATATGATTTCCAAGTTCATAGGCATTAAAGTCATATCCGAACTAAAAGCCGCAAGCCGTACGCAACTCATCATTGGGTTAATACTTTTTGCAGAAATAGCGCTGTTGCTTTTTGGCTGGGTGCCTCATCCCTATAATTTTGTTTTTTTATTCATGAACGGACTTCCGCTGGGAATGATCTGGGGCATTGTATTCAGTTATCTTGAAGGGCGGAGATTTACGGAAATCCTTGCTATAGGCTTAAGCGTAAGCCTCATCGTTTCTTCGGGTATGTTAAAAACCATTTATTTCGATGTGCATGAATGGTTGCCTGCCGTAACAGAGTTCTGGATGCCTTTTGTAATGGGTTTATTGTTCCTGCCTTTATTTCTTTTATTTGTGTGGATGCTGTCTGTTATCCCCGCTCCTTCGCAGGATGACATGCTGGCCAGGGCGCCGCGCTTGCCAATGACCAATACCGACAAACGAAATGTGTTCCGGCAATATGGCTGGGGCCTGGTGGCTTTTATTATACTCTATACTTTCCTGGCAACGTTGCGCGATTTCAGGGACAATTTTACGGTTGAAATATGGAATGAGGTAGACCCGGGATGGGACAAAAACGTGTTTACCCAAACCGAAGCCATAACAAGTATTATTGTATTAGCAGTTATTGGTAGCCTCTCTGCTATTAAAAATAACTTTAAAGGTTTTTGGGTGGTGAACGGTATCATAGGCGCGGGCTTTCTGATAACGGCGCTGGCTACCTTTCTTTTTCAAAAACATATGATTACTCCTTTCTGGTGGATGTTATTACTGGGTACCGGTCTTTTTTTGGCATATATGCCCATGCAGATCGCCTTATTTGAACGGCTCATCGCGCACTTCCGCATTAAAGCCAACGCTGGCTTTTTTGTGTACATGTGCGATTCCATCGGTTACCTGGGCAGCGTAGTACTGATGCTGTATAAAGAGTTTTTTATGAAAGAAATGAACTGGTCGCTGGTACTTATGAAGTTCACCTACCTGCAGGCTGCCATATCTCTTGTATTACTGGCGGCTGCCTGTGTGTTTTTTTATAAGTCTGCCGTTCGTGCAAAAAACGATACGGCGCCTGTTATTACTGAAATGCAAAGTGCGTAAATCTATCATCAATTATTAATCAATAGTATACGTTATGGTCCATCAATCGTTATTATTTACTCCGGGTCCTTTATCTACTTCCTTAACCGTAAAGCAGGCGATGCTGAAGGATATGGGATCGCGGGATCATGTATTTATGAATGCAGTAAAAGACATTCGTAATGGTTTATTGCAACTGGCTCATGTGCGTAAGGAAGAAGGTTATGAATGTGTGATTGTTCAGGGCTCCGGTACATTTGCGGTAGAAAGTGTGATCAGCAGTGTTGTGAGAGATAAAGATAAACTGCTGATACTTGCCAATGGCGCTTATGGAGAAAGGATTGTTAAAATGGCAGGCATTCACCGGCTGAACCATCAGGTTCTTCGTTTTGATGAAGATACCATTGTAACTCCGGAAGCAACGGAAGCGTTTTTAGAAAGTCATCCGGACATCACACATGTAGCCTGCATTCACAGCGAAACCACTACCGGGTTGTTTAATCCGGTAACGGCAATTGGCGCTGTTTGTAAAAAACACGGTAAAGTGTTTATTGTAGATGCTATGAGCAGCTTTGGCGGCGTTGCAATGGATATGAAAGCCATGCAAATTGATTTCCTCGTTTCTTCTTCCAATAAATGCATTGAAGGCGTTCCGGGCTTTGCTTTTGCATTATGCAAACGCAGTGAGCTCGAAAAAGCGAAAGGACAGGCACGCAGCCTGAGCCTTGATATATATGATCAATGGGCAGGGTTGGAAGCCAGCGGGCAGTTCCGGTTTACACCGCCAACCTTAAGCCTTATGGCTTTCCGGCAGGCCATGCAGGAACTGGAGGAAGAAGGCGGTATCCCTGCCCGTGAGCAACGGTATAAAACCAATAAACAAACGCTCGATGAAGGAATGGCTGCACTCGGCTTTAAACAATACCTCAAACCGGAGATCCAGGGACATATCATTTCTTCTTTCTTATATCCTTCAGACCCTGCTTTTAATTTTGAATTATTTTATGAAAAGCTGAACAAAAGAGGCTTTGTTATTTATCCCGGGAAGCTCAGCAAGGCCAATGCTTTTCGTATTGGCAATATCGGTCAAATTTTTCCGGATGATGTAAAAGCATTGCTTGTTGCTATAGCGGAAGTGCTGAAGGAAGATGCGGTGACGGTTTAAAATGTGGAGATGGGCAACCTGTTAGGACTACCGCGCTGCTTTGGTGCTAAGCAGCCCTAACAGATTAAACAAAGATGCCGGCCGTATTTGCAGTAGTAGAAATGAAAAATGAGAGGTGAGGGGTGAAAGGTGAGAACTTTCAGTTCATCGTTAGTATGCTTTAGCTGAATCTGATTGCTGAAACCTAAACTATAAACTGCAAATTCACCCAATATTAAACCAAAAACAATACCTTTAAAAAAAAGCATTGTTTTATCATGAGTAATGAACTTCGTAGCCGCGGCTGGTTTGGGAAAACCGGTAAAGATGGCTTTATATACCGTGCCTGGATGAAGAACCAGGGCATCCCTTCGTATGAATTTGAAGGCAAGCCTGTTATTGGTATTTGTAACACCTGGTCTGAGCTTACGCCCTGCAATGCGCATTTCAGGGAACTGGCCGAATCCGTAAAACGGGGGATATCGGAAGCCGGTGGCTTCCCGGTAGAGTTTCCGGTAATGTCGCTGGGAGAAACACTGATGAAACCTACGGCTATGCTTTACCGTAACCTGGCCAGTATGGACGTGGAAGAATCCATTCGCGCCAATCCTATGGATGGTGTGGTATTGCTTTGCGGTTGCGATAAAACCACCCCTTCCTTAGTAATGGGCGCTTGCAGCGTTAACCTGCCAACACTGGTGGTTTCGGGTGGTCCCATGCTCACGGGAAAGTATAAGGGCAAAGATATCAGTACCAGTGATATATGGCGTTTCAGTGAGGCGGTACGCTCCGGCTCCATGTCGCAGGAAGAACTGACGGTTGCGGAAGCCTGCATGTGCAGGAGCAGGGGGCATTGCGCCGTAATGGGTACGGCCTCCACCATGGCCTGCATGGTAGAGTCGCTGGGCTTGTCGCTGCCGGGTAATGCAGCTATTCCTGCGGCCGATTCGAGAAGAAAGGTACTGGCACAGCTATCGGGCATACGCATTGTGGAAATGGTGAAAGAAAACCTGCGGCTATCTGATATACTCACCCGGAAAGCGTTTGAAAATTCCATTAAGGTCAATGCAGGCATCGGGGGGTCTACCAACTTTGTATTGCATTTACTGGCTATAGCCGGAAGAATAGGAGTAGCGCTCTCTATTGAAGATTTTGATGTGCATTCCAAGAACATACCGCTCCTCGCTAACCTGCAGCCTTCGGGAAAATATTTTATGGAAGACCTGTATTATGCGGGGGGATTACCTGCGGTGATGAAAGAAATGGAGCAATGGCTGCATAAAGATTGCATAACGGTAAACGGCAAAACAATAGCAGAGAATTGTTCGGATGCAGAGTGCTACGACAGGGAAGTGATTGCTGCAAGCACTGAACCGTTCAACAACATATCGGGTATAGTAGTACTTAAAGGAAATGTTTGTGAAGAGGGTGCTGTGCTGAAACCTTCGGCCGCCAGCGTTCATTTGCTAAAGCATACCGGCAGGGCCGTGGTATTTGAAGATATTGAAGATTATAAGAACAGGATTGACGACCCTGAACTGGATATTGATGAAACCTGCGTGATGGTGCTGAAAAACGTAGGCCCGGCTGGCTATCCGGGTATGCCCGAAGTAGGTAATATGGGTATGCCGGGGAAGCTATTAGCCAAAGGCGTTACGGATATGGTTCGTATTTCCGATGGAAGAATGAGTGGAACGGGTTTTGGAACAGTGGTACTGCATGTATCGCCCGAAGCCGCTGTGGGTGGCAACCTTTCGGTTATACAGAACGGTGATATGATTACGCTTGATGTGGAGAAAAGGATATTGCATGCAGCTATAACAGATGAAGTGTTGAAAAAAAGGAAGGCAGAAAAGATACAACCCCCTTCACCTTACAGCCGCGGATATGCAAACCTCTACATTCAGCATGTGGAACAGGCCCATTTGGGCGCCGATTTTGATTTTCTGAGAGGTTCTTCAGGCAGCAAAGTAACAAGGGATTCGCATTAAATTTGAGATTTAAAGTTTAAGATTTGAAATTAGTATCGTATGCATGCTTCTTCAGGAATATTTAACGAACAGGTAGCCATTGTAACAGGTGCAGGACAGGGTATTGGTTTTGAAATTGCAAGGCAGCTATGTGTGCAGGGCGCATCGGTTGTGCTGAATGATGTAGATGAAAAATTAGCAAGTCAGGCCGCTGCCACTATTGTTAAAGAAGGACATACCTGCATGGCATTGCCCGGCGATGTATCATCGCCGGGGTTTATTACCGCCATGGTAAAGGAAACGGTTACCCGGTTTGGTAAACTCACTGTTGCTATAGCCAATGCAGGCATCACTTTGTTTGGCGACTTCCTGGATTACCCTCCCGATTCATTATATAAAGTAATGCAGCTAAACCTGGGCGGCAGCTTTTTGCTGGCGCAGGCCACGGCTAAACAAATTATACAGCAGGGTTCCGGCGGAAGCATATTATTCATGTCATCCGTTACAGGGCACCAGGCGCATAAAAAACTGGCTGCCTATGGCATGACCAAAGCCGCATTGGAAATGCTGGCTAAAACCCTGGTAGTAGAACTTTCTGAACATAAAATTTCAGTGAATGCCATAGCGCCCGGCGCCACTGTAACAGAACGTACGGGTGATGATCCGGAATATGTGTCAACCTGGAGCCGCATAACGCCAATGGGAAGGCCCGCGCAGGTGCAGGATATTGCCAATGCCGCTTTATTTCTCGTATCCCCGGCATCAAGGCATATAACAGGACAAAGCCTGGTAGTAGACGGTGGCTGGACCTCCGTAAGTCCTTCGCCTTATTAGTCCGTTAGGTATGAGGTATGAGGTGTCAGCTTCAATCGTTAGATTCTGTGAGCTAATACAACTTCTCTCTTTGTCTTTTCACCTCTTACTTTTCTTACCTCTTACTTCTCACCACCCTATATGCTTCCTGTTCTTCCTCCATCTACCGGGATGCTTGTTCCGTTTACGTAAGAAGCTGCGGGGGAAGCAAGGAAAGCGGCTACATTGGCTATTTCTTCGGGTAGCCCAAACCGTTTCATTGGAATAGTATGCATCATTTCTGTTTCTACTGTTTCCCTGCTGAGCTGTTGCTTCTTTGCTATTTCTTCTATTAAGCTGCCGAGCCGGGCGGTTTGGGTAGATCCGGGCAAAACATTGTTTACCGTAATATTATATTGCCCCACTTCGTTAGACAGGGTTTTAGCCCATGCGGCCACTGCCGCGCGAATGGTATTGGATACACCGAGATTATCAATGGGAATTTTAACCGAGGTGGAAATGATGTTGATGATCCTGCCGTATCCTTCCATTTTCATACCGGGCAAAACCGCTTGTGTTAACAGTTGATTGTTTACAAGATGCTGCCGGAATGCGTTTTCCAAATCGGTTGTGGTTGCGGTTGTAATGGGTCCGGCTGCAGGTCCCCCTGTGTTATTTACCAGTATATGAATGTGGTGTTCCCCAACAATGGATTCAATTGCCGAAAGCGCCTGCCCGTTGCCGGAAAAGTTGGCTACACGATACCCGTGTTTTTGCTGTGCATGAACGGATAGTTGAGAGAGGGCTTCCTGCAGCATGTTTTCGTTACGCGCAAGCAAAAAGCACCTGGCGCCCAGTACAGACAGCTCTTTTGCAACGGCTAATCCTATGCCCTGTGTGCTGCCGCATACCACGGCATTCATTCCGGCAAGCGATATATTCATTTTTTTGGGTGTAAATTTTTAAAACTTTCATTAATAAAAGCATAAATGTTAAAGTGTAGCCACGATCCGGTTGTTTGGATGCACAAATATACATTCGCACATCTTTATCTTTGCATCTGGTTTTATACTTTCTTAATGCGAACACCGTTATTATGAACATGAAAAAATTAATCCTGCTCCTTACTGCAGCCACGCTGGTGCTGGCGTCTTCCTGTGGATCAACTGCCGATCAAACACCACGTCAGGATATGTTGGAAACGCCTGCCCTGTCTAAAGTAAAAGAAGATACGCTTTTAAAGATAGCCGATGCGGCAACAATAATGGCACGCCCCGAAGTGCCGGTATTATGTTATCACCAGATCAGGGATTGGAAAGGAAATGAATCGCGGGGTGTAAAGGATGTGGTGGTACCTCCTGCTACTTTCAAAAGCCAGTTGCAACTGTTGGCTGATAGCGGATACCAGACTGTGCTGCCCGATGACTTGTATGCTTACCTCACTACCGGGAAACCGCTACCGGCCAAACCCATTATGCTTACTTACGATGACAGCGACCATGACCAGTATGCCATTGCCGCCCCGGAAATGAAGAAGCATGGATTTAAAGGGGTATTTTTCATTATGACGGTTTCCCTGGGTCGTTCCATTTATATGAGCAAAGACCAGGTAAAGGAATTGTCGGATGAAGGACATGTAATTGCTTCTCATACCTGGGATCATCACGATGTAAGAAAATATAAAGATGGCGAATGGGAAACACAAATTGCTAAACCCGCCAGGCAGTTGGAAGAAATAACCGGGAAACCGGTACAATATTTCGCCTACCCTTTTGGTGCATGGAATAAAGAAGCGATACCTGAATTGAAAAAAAATAATGTAAAAGCGGCTTTTCAGTTATCAACGCGGCGCGACTCAACGGAACCATTGTATACTATTCGCCGTATGATCGTTCCCGGCGACTGGAGCGCTCCAACCATGTACAGGGCAATGAAGAAAACATTTAAGGGATAGAAGGTATCAGGTGGGGTTTCAGCCGTTAATGATGCGGTAACTTGCAAGCTGTGCAGGCCAATCTTTTTAACGATCTTTTTCAGTAGGTTTGTGAAAAATTATTATCCGATGAATAAGTTAATTTACGTTATAGCGGTATTGTTTTTATTTGCGTGTAAAAGCAATGAAAAAAAAGCGGCAACAAACACGGATGAACCACCCGTTGCTACAGTTACTGCGCATTCAGCAGCCTTTGACGCATCGTTTGAAAATGTGCTTAACCGGTATTATGCGCTTCGCGATGCGCTTGTTGCCAGTGATACTGTTGCGGCCAATCAGGCTACTGCTTTACTTATTCAGTCGGCAGATAACCTGAAGCTGGATGAATTGAAAAGTATTGATACCAATAATATTATTATACCTACCGCGCAAACCTATACCGGTGGCATAAGCAGTGAAAGTAAAGGCCTGCTGGGCGAAACCGGTATAGATGGTAAACGCAAAGCCTTCCAGATGATTTCAGGCAACCTGTTTGATCTTACCAGAACGGTAAGGTATGGTAAAGAAAAAGTATATCTCCTGCATTGCCCGATGGCGTTTAACGATGCCGGAGCTGACTGGCTGAGCAGTTCAACAGAAATTAAAAACCCTTACTTTGGCAGTAAAATGCTTACCTGCGGAACAGTGAAAGATTCTGTTGTGCTGAAGTAGTAGGTGTCAGGTGTGGTCAGCTATCAGTGGAAGGATGGGCTGGTCCCCGGATTCATTGCACCCCGCTTCCCGCATGCTTCCGTTCTGCATTTATACCTCTTTTTAAAGTTTGATATTGTAATAGTGAGTACAATAAAGCGGTTAATAAAGTACTATAGAATTGCTATTGTTCCCCCAAGCCGATAGTCATTCAAACATTGTTATATTGCTGTCTTGCCCTAACACATATTCAATTGTCGCCAGTTGGTGGGACCCCAACCGGGGTGCCCGCCGTGGGCAGTGTCCTCACTGCCCACATGAAGCAAAAAAAATTAATTAGTATGAAAAAAATCATCTTTTTTTTCTTTTTCGTGACCTGTACTGTTCACCTGGCAAATGCGCAGGAAAAGATTGACCAGTCCATGATGCTTAAGATAAGAGATGAAGGACTCAATCATTCCAAAATAATGGACATTGCCTTTCATTTAACTGATGTGAGCGGCCCGCGCCTAACCATTTCACCGGGCTTTACGAGGGCAGCTAACTGGGCAAAAGAGCAGTTAACAGGCTGGGGCCTGGAAAATGCCGTGCTTGAACCCTGGGGTGAGTTTGGAAAAGGATGGGAATTGCAGAAAATGTATATAGCGCAAACCGTGCCATACTACCGGCCCCTGATCGGGTTCCCAAAAGCATGGACTAGCGGCACCGGTGGATTACAAAAAGCGCAGGTTATACTGGTTGACGCGGAAGATTCCGCCGGTTTTGTGCGGAAATACAGCGGACAACTTAAGGGTAAGATCATCATCATGAACCAGCAGGATACTTTACTGCCCGGGTTTAAATCGGATGCACGCCGGTATACAGACGAAGAACTGCAGGAAATGACCGGTAGAAAACCATCTGTGCCTGCTTATCCGCGCCCCGCAGCTCCGTTACGCAGTAGCGTAAGCCCTGTGGCATTGCTGAATGATATAAAAGAAATGGCTAAAAAGGAAGGCGCCATTGCTGTATTAACTTACAGTATGCGTGGCCGTGATGGAACTTTATTTGTACAGGGCGGCGGCTCGTATAAAAAAGATGATCCGGAGAATTTTACCGATATTATGGTGGCGGCAGAAGACTATAAAAGCATAGTGCGGTTATTGCAGGCTAATATTCCGGTTGAAATAGAAACGGAAATACAAACCCGTTTTATAGTACAGGATACTAAGGGATATAATGTGCTGGCAGAAATGAAAGGCACGGATAAAAAATTGAAAGATGAGGTGGTGATGCTTGGGGCGCATCTCGACTCGTGGCAGGGCGCAACAGGTGCAACCGATAATGCAGCAGGCTCAGCAGTAATGCTGGAGGCGGTACGCATATTAAAAACGCTGGGTGTTCAGCCCCGGCGCACTATCCGCATCGCTTTGTGGAGTGGCGAAGAGCAGGGGCTGCACGGATCGCGGAACTATGTAAAAAATCATCTTGCCGATCCGGCTACCATGGTGCTGCAGCCCGGTCACGCTAAAGTTTCGGCATACTTTAATCTTGATAATGGTACCGGTAAAATAAGGGGTATTTACCTGCAGGGCAATGAAGCATGCAGATCCATCTTTTCACAATGGTTTGCTCCTTTTAAGGATATGGAGGCTTCGGCAATAACCATCAGTAATACCGGCGGCACCGATCACCTGGCTTTTGACGCTGTGGGTATACCCGGCTTCCAGTTTATCCAGGATCCTATTGAATACAGCACCCGCACGCACCACACCAACATGGATTCGTATGATCACTTACTGGCGGATGATTTGAAACAGGCGGCTACTATTATTGCCGCATTTGTTTATAATGCCGCAATGCGGGATAACAAATTGCCCAGGAAGCCGTTGCCAAAGGCGGGGCAGTGAGCTGATGGAGGACATGAGGGGTAAGGGGTAAGAAGTAAGGGAATCACCAATGCTTCTCCTCCCTTAACATGGTTATATGTGCTGTGTGATGTTTGCCATGCCAGGCATAGCTGCCCAGCAATTCCCAAAGCGTTATTTTTCTTTTTTGTTCGGGATGGAATACGGTTCTTTCCCAATCCTGTATAGTAAGCTTTTCTAACAGGTAATGCCACCTGGCATGAAGCGCGTGCAGCAGGGTAATAGAAATATTGACAGGCAGGTGCTGCACATCAGGTAATTCGGCCCATAGTTTTTCATCATAAGGTTTTATCTGCGGGTCGCTTTCCGTAACCCCCAGCTTAAAACGGCAATAAGCGTTGATGTGGCTGTCGGCTACATGATGCACCAATTGCTGTATGGTCCATCCTCCTTCCCTGTAGGGCGTTTGCAATTGTTGCTCATCTAAATTCAGCAGGGTGTTTTCAAGCAATTGCGGCAGGCACCTGATATCGGTGATCCAGGCTTCTTTCTTTTGTTCCGAAAAAGGCTCAGGCATATACTGCCCTATTGGATAACGCGGGTCTGTTGCCATAGTATGGAGTTATAACGGTTTGCTGTACACGGCAGAAATATATACAACTTTTGTCTTAGCCTATCAGGAAGATAAGTGTAATAATAGCTGCCTCTCACCATTCACCACTGACAACTCACTAATGCACAATATCAATCAGCTTCACATCAAAAATAAGAGCTGCACCACCGGGTATAGCGCCCCCGGCGCCCTGTTCGCCGTAACCCAGGGTATAGGGAATGTAAAACTTAAACCTGGAGCCTACGGGCATCAACTGTACGCCTTCTGTCCAGCCTTTAATCACCTGGTTCAGTGCAAAGGAAATGGGTTCGCCCCTGTCGCGGGAGCTGTCGAACTTTTTGCCATTGATCAAAAATCCTTCGTAATGTACTTTTACCGTGCTGGTATCCGATGGCTTGGGCCCTGTTCCCATATGCAGTACTTCATATTGGAGACCGCTGGGGGTAACTTTTACGCCTTCTCTTTTTTTATTTTCGGCCAGGAATTTTTCGCCTTCATCAATAGTGCCCTGCGATTTTTTACGCATAAATGCCTGTAGTTGTTCTCTTACTGTCATATCTGCCTGTTGACTGGTTAATAATGTATTTTTTTCTTTTAATACTTCATCAAATCCTTTATTCATTAAAGCGTAATTAATGGTATCTACGCCCTGCGATTTAAAGAAAGTAGCATCAATCATGCCCAATGCATAACTTAAACTGTCTAATGCGCTCAATAAAACCGGGGCCGGAGGTTTAGCCTCAGCAAATATAATATGTGAAGTACCGGCAGCCATTTTTTTAACGGACGAGCATGCCGCAAAAAAGCTGATCAATGCAATGGTAACTGCGCTGTAGGTAATCCTTTTTAAAATCCTGCCGTTCATGTAATAATTTGTTTTATTGTATTTTTTTAAGGTTTATTCATTTCGTAAAGCATGTCCTGTAAGATGAATGAATACATCTTCAAGGTTCGCTTTTTTTACTTCTTTGGGTCGTTCAAAGCCCGATGCCACAAGATCATCAATCAACTGGTCGGGAGAATGCATTGCTATAATCTTTCCCTGGTCCATAATGGCAACCCTGTCGCAAAGTATTTCCGCCTCATCCATATAATGGGTGGTTATAATAATGGTAGCGCCTTTTGACCGGATATCCCTTATCAGGTCCCACAGGTTTCTGCGCGCATGCGGATCAAGCCCTGTTGTAGGCTCATCTAAAAAAATAACCCTGGGCTTATTAATTAAGGTAGTGGCAATGGAAAACCGTTGCTTTTGTCCGCCGCTGAGTTCTTTGTATTTGTTCTTCGCCTTATCTTCAAGATTAACCAGTTGCAGCAATTGGGTGGCGTTAACGGGTTCATTATATAAGCCGCCGAATAAGGCAATCAGTTCTGTAAGATTAAGACCGGGATAAAACCCCGATGATTGTAACTGCACCCCGATGATCCGTTTTATTTTGTCCGCGTGTTTATCCAGATTATAGCCATCTATTATTACTTCACCGCTTGTTTTTTTGCGGAGCGTTTCCATAATTTCAAGCGTGGAAGATTTACCGGCGCCATTCGGTCCCAGTAAACCGAATATCTCTCCTTCATGCACACTGAAGCTAATCCCTTTTACCGCTTCAAAATGGCCATAGTTTTTTACCAGGTTCTTTACGGTAATTACTTCTTTTCTGTCCATGAGCGGCAAGATAATACAGTTAAGGATTATGGCAAACTATTTAACACAAAGGCGGGGCGGCATGCAGACCCGCGCGGTTTTTATTCCGGGTATTAACAGCCGGAGAAGGCATACAACTATCTTTGCATATTCTATTACCTACAGCAAATAACATTACGGAATGAAAGTATTTAAATTTGGCGGCGCCAGTGTAAATAGCGCAGACAGGATCAAACAACTTGCCACTATTTTGCACTTATACCCTCACGATAAAAAAGTAGTGGTTATTTCGGCTATGGGAAAAACAACCAATGCGCTGGAGAAGGTTGCGGAAGCTTTTTATAATAACCGGAAGGAAGAAGCGCTTGAATTATTTGAACATATCAAAAAACAGCATTTAAATACTGCCAAATATTTACTGGTTACCAGCGCTAATGAAACAGATGCGCGGCTTTCGCATCTTTTTACAGAAGTGGAATGGACACTGCATGATGAGCCTGCCAGGGATTTTGATTATTACTACGACCAGATTGTATGTATTGGCGAACTGCTTTCCACCACTATTATCAGTGCATACCTTAACGAAAAGGGGATACATAATAAATGGTTAGATGTAAGGGATGTTTTCAGAACGGATGATCATTTCAGGAATGCAGGTATTGACTGGGCTGTTACGGGAAAGAATATAAGAGAAAAAGTAGTTCCTGTTTTTGATGAATATGAAATGGTTATCACGCAGGGCTTCATTGGCGCTACAGATGAAAATGAAAGCACTACGCTGGGAAGGGAAGGGAGCGATTACAGTGCCGCTGTTTTTGGCAACCTGCTTAATGCGGAACAGGTTATTATATGGAAGGATGTGGCAGGTATTATGAATGCCGATCCCAAAATATTTCCTTCGGCTGTTGTAATGCATGAGCTGAACTATGATGAAATTATTGAAATGGCGTACTATGGCGCACAGGTGGTTCATCCCAAAACCATTAAACCATTAGAAAATAAAGCTATCCCGCTATTTGTAAAATGCTTTCTTGATCCTTTGTTGCCCGGAACCGTTATTCAGCATAATGCAATAAAAACCCCACCCCCGGTAATCATCATTAAAAATAACCAGGCCCTGCTTCATTTACATTCTAAGGATTTTTCATTTATAGAAGGAAGCGCTATCTCGCATCTCTATCATTTGCTGGCGGAAAAGCATATTACGGCCAATCTCATACAAACCGGCGCCGTAATATTAATGGTTTGCACAGATGATAAAGAAGACAAAGTAAACCGGTTGGCGGAGGCGGCATCAGCCATTTTTGATGTGCAGGTAGAAAAACAACTCAGCTTATTAACGATCCGGCATTATACCCCGGAAATAGTAGCGGAAATGACGGAAGGAAAAAGTATAGTATTACAACAACAATCGTCCCAAACGGTACAATTTTTACTACGATAGAGAGTTTGCCGTAGTAATATTCCTGTTTTCTTAACATACCGGGAAGAAAAAATAAGCCAACTTATTTCTTAATTACGAAGTTTATCGTATTTTTATACGAAACTAATCGTATTTCATCATCTTTAAACATTGCAATTATGTTACCCCGAACTTCCATTCACGGTAAATATGGTTTTGGTATTCTGATCATTTGCCTGTTAGTCGTATCTTTTTCCTTTGCTTATGGCGGAAAGGAGGGCGGCCCTTTTCGCAGCTTTCAGCAGGTTCAGGCAACATCCTCCTTCTTCAGAGACAGTATCCCCCCAAAAACAAGACCGGCGGGAAGCACCCTGGATAATAGATCCGTTTTGGATAAGGAACTGAATGAGCAGGCTATTGAACAGGCTTTGAAAAACGTGGAATACAGTTTAAAAAAACTGGAAGCGGAGCTCAGGAATAAAGACTGGAGCCAGGTAGAAAAAAATACCAGGTATGCTTTAGCGGATGTAAATAAACGGTTATTGTCTGAAAATGATATTCACCTGGATCAGTTGAAAATACAGTTAAACAATGCGCGGGTAATAGCCAATCAGCAACTCAAACAAATGCAGTTCAATATTGATCATCACCTTAAAATAAACCTGCAAAATGCTACGCATGGTTTGCAGAAGACGGGGGTTTCATTACAGCAATTGAAGGCATTTATGAACGACCTTGAAAATGATGGTTTAATAGAAAAGGGGAAACCCTGTTCTGTTGAAATTAAGAATGGCAACTTGTATATTAATGATGTAAAACAACCCAGGCGGGTCAATAAAAAATACAGGAAAAAGTATAAAACCTATGTTGAAAAGGAAGGAGGGTTTAAATTACAGCTTAACGGGGCAGGGCGATATAAAGATGAGGGAGAGTTGATATAGGGGGAGAGGTAAGAGAGTAAGAGGTGAGGTTACAAGTTATAAGGTACAGGGTGGAATCTCTGACCTCTCACCTGCGCAAGGGTTTTCTGTGGGCGGTTGGTTGCCAGTAAGGGAAAGTGCGGATACATGAACATATTACTAAAACCGTGGCACGGGGCATTGCATTTGGCGCAGGCTTTGGTTATACTGGTTGTAGTAGCCATTATATAGTAAAGCAAACTCGGATGCTCCCTGCATATTGTTATAGTTTTTAAGGGAAGAGGTAGTAGCATCATAAGAAAACATGAGCCTTACCGATTTCCATTGAAAACCAATCATTGGAATAACGGCATCGCTTCCCCTGTAATAAAGACCTCCGATCACCTGCTTTTCCCCATCACCCGAGAGATTATAGTTGGCGTGAAGGCCAAGCGTTAATTCCTTTGCCTTTGCCTGCGTGGTAAAATAGGCGCCCGGACTAACAATTACCCTGTCGTTCACTTTAAGTACCGCATCGGCAAAGGCAATGTACCTGCGGGCTATAGCGTTATTATAGCCTGAAGCGCTGTTAAAAAAGGATTCTTTAGGTGCGTTTACATGGTGCACAGATACGCCTGCATGGAGGTAAATATTATCGGTTGGAAAATAAGCATAATTCAAGCCAACCTGTACATCTAAATAGTTGATATTGGTTGCCGCAAAGTTTTCTCCGCTGGGGGCGCCGGCATCAAAAAATTTTCCGTTCCACTGGTTATCGAATGTAAACTTTGTTACATCTACTCTTTTATTTGCCCAGCCCAGGTTAAAGCCCAGGGAAAGCAATCCGGTGCTGCCCAGCATTTGGTGATAGGCGGCGGAACCATATACTTTAGTGGAAGTGAGATTGCCACTGCCGGCAACATCGCGTAGTATTACACCGCCAACACCTACCCAGCCCGATTCAAACCTGTCGCGGAAAACCTGTGCATCTCCAAAAATACTCATGGTTTTAAATTGCGCAGGCATGCTTGCCCATTGCTGGCGGTAATTAGCACCGAGGCGGTAATCGTTTTCAGGTAAAAAACCGGTATTGGCCGGATTAGTGGTTAAGGGAGAATTAAAGAATTGCGAAAAATGTAAATCCTGCGCACCAACAAAAGCAGGCACTCCATTTAATATGCCGATACCCAATAGCAACAGGAACGCGAAACATCTTCCGCTTTTGCGGTTTCGTCTGACAGGGGGCTGTACTCCTCCAATGTCTGCCGCGTTTGAAACGCTTGTATGTAAAGCTGATGATATCATGTCAGTGATCTCCTTTGTATGCGTCAATTTCCAGGCAATTAGTACAGCATTGTAAAATCTTAAATTTCAAATTCCTCCCTTATCTCAGCAACGTAATATCTCCCTTTTTGGTTGCTTTGCTTCCATCTGTAAATTCTACTTCTAATGTATATGCGTATGCATCCATAGGTTGCAGCACGCCTTTATATTTTCCATCCCATCCCTGGTTCCGGTCTGTTGTTTGATATACCAATTGTCCCCACCTGTTGTATATCCTGAAAATCATTTTTCCAATCGCGTATCCTCTTACATATACTTTGTCGTTTACCCCGTCACCATTGGGTGAAAAGGCATTGGCTACGGCAATTAAGGGAGATACGATTGCGGATACGGTTTGGCAAACCGTATCGGGACAGCCATACTGATTGTACGCAATAAGGCAGGTATTGAAGTCGCCGTTTGAATTAAACTGGTGTACCGGGTTAACCTGAACGGAAGTATCGCCATCTCCAAAAAACCATTTATAACTTATGGCATTCATGGAAGTATTGGTATACGTGGTTGGCGTATTTTCTAATGGTGGCACCGGGCCAAAAGTAAAACCGGCTGTTGGTATAGGCCGTATATTGATCGTGAAAAATGTGGAATCAGATTTATTACAGGTCATGGAATCCACTACTATTAATTTTACCCTGTAGGTGCCTACAGAAGTGTATTCGTGTTCCGGCGAAAACTCGTTTGAAGTGCTGCCATCCCCAAAGTCCCAGTAAAATAATTGACCGGCCTCCGAAGTATTATCAAATACCGCATGGTGTGGCACGCATCCTTCGGGAGGCGTGTCGAAGCGCGCCTTAACGTTAGGGGCTACACGCATGGTAAGCGTAAAGGTATCGGGTGCGTTACAATAATTGGTGTCGGCAAGTGAAAGCTTTACGTGATACGTACCTGGCGCCGGAAATTCATGCTTTATATTACCGGTTCCGGTCGTTACAGGAACCGATCCATCGCCAAAATCCCAGGTAAAAATGGCGCCCTGGAAAGGCTTGCCCGGTGGCGCCACCGATGTATTCGTAAACTCGAAATTAAGACTTTCGCAGGGAAGCAACTTGGCAGCGGTAGCGCCTATTACCGCTCTGTCTGTTCGTACCCTGATGGTAGTGTACGCTGTATCGCTTATAATACATTTGCTGGAATCTATAGAGATCAGTCTTACGTTATAAGAGCCAACAACGTTATATGTATGACTGGTGCCCGGTGTAGTTGTGATGTCTTTATTGCCATCACCAAAATCCCACAGGTATGTTTTTCCTTTTTGCAAAGTATCTAAAAAATCTACCGTAACCGGCACACAGCCATAATCCCTGTAGGCTTTGCCCTCGATAGTTGTTCTGAGACCGGTGGTTACCCCCGAAAAATCCATTTCAATTTTAACGGCAGCGAGGTTGCATTCTCTCGGATTTCCCGACCTGGGCCGCCATACGCCCGGCGTTACAGGAAAGGTAGTTCCGGGAAAATTACTGATAAAGCAGGCAGCGCAAATGGCCTGGTAAATTACGCCATTGGCATCGAAGCGGCTGGTACCACCGTCTACATGGTCCCCAAATCCTCCCCGCTGTCCGTAAAAGGCGCCAAACAGTATATCCTTCGCGTTTTTTTCCAGTACAAAGAAATAAAAGTCGCTGCCATCAGTACTGCATCCGTTGGGCAGTACATTACAATCCTTCGTAGGCATTCCAAATGTTCCCGAAGTATGAAACTGGTCATCTGCTGAAGGCGATAACCTGCCTCCCCATCCGGCCACATATACATTCTCGCATTTATCTACAGCAAAGGCCACGGGTGAAATATTATATGTTGCCGTTCCGCTGCCAAATACGGTTGAATAAACACTTCCCGAAAGACTGGGCTGCATTTTTACAATAAACTGTTTGGTTCCCGGGTTATTATACACACCGGGGCTAACCGGCCAGGCGCCTAATGTAACGCCTGTTACATAAGGAAATCCACTGGGATCGAACTTTAAACCATATATGGCATCCATACTGTTAGTACCCAGGTAGGTGGCTTTTTGCAAGGCGCCTGTATTGCTAAAAATAGCTATAAAAGCGTCTGCCGTTCCCCCCTGGTAGGAAGACGCTATTACTCCTGAAGCGGGTACGCCCGGAAGGTTGTTGCTTCTTGTTGATCCGCCTACATAAATAGCACTGGTTTGGGGGTGAAGCGCAAGAACAAAAGTGCCATCATCTTCCTTGCCACCAAATAAGGTACTGAACATCACCGTTCCCACATCGGGAGCTATTTTCAGTAATACGCCATCCTGCATTCCGCCCAGACCGGTTTGCGATGCGCCGGCAGTTGTGGGGAAGTTATTAGACTGTGTGCAACTGGCTATGTAAATATTATCATTGTTATCCAGTATAACCTCGCTTCTTGAATCATCACCGTAAAACACAGATAAGCTGTTGGGCGATCTGGAAGTAGATATATTTACACCATCGGTACCTGAACCGCCAATTCTTTTTGATCCGATGAGCGCTGTTCCTGAAGCATTGAGTTTGGTAACCACAATATCGTATCCGCCGCCGCTTCCTAATGTATTGCCTTGCGGTTGCAAGGGATAATCGCCGGAGTTCGTTCTGCCCAGTATAACAAGGTTGCCTTTACTGTCTTCTATCAGGCTATGCGGCTGATCAGCGGCGCCACCACCTATATAAGTAGCGTACACCCTGTTGGTGCCGCTGCTGTTGAATTTCATGATGCCTATATCAAAGGCTTCGTTGCCCGAAGTTCCGTTATAATTGGTTTGAAAAGCGCCCGTTGATACAGGAAAGCCGGCTCCAAAAACAATGCCGCCGGAGTACAGGCTTCCATCCGCCCCGTATGTTGCCGTAAATCCCCACTGGCTTGAAGTGCTTCCGGTAAAAGTGGCGAATATAAGCGTGGGGTCTATAACTAATATTTGAGAAGGATCGTATTGCTTTACTTTAAATTTAACCTTGTCCTTTCCTTCTATTACATATCTGCAATCTATTTCATTTTTTCCCGCATCATTAATCTGATAAGAATAAGGTGATAGTTCTTTAACATCGCCCACAGAGGTTTTAATGTATAATTCCCGGTTCCTGATCTGTAATTTATCGGCTCCCTCATATTGCATAACAATATCATTGACATTTGCACCCGGGTAAACAATGATATCATATTTTAATTGTTCGCCCTGCGCGTAATACCGCACATCAATATTGGGATAGATGTTTTTGTAAGTAACCGCCTGGAATATTTTGCAATTGGCCGCCCATTGAGCAGGATCATTGCCGGTAAGATAATTTTCATAGGAGCTAACCGGCTTTTCACCCATCACTGCTGCA
>NZ_DATJEB010000034.1:0-25121 GCF_035497235.1 Agriterribacter sp. | reverse complement strand
GGCATCGGGCGTTTGCTGGCTTACCACCTGGTTCAGGCTGTTGTAACGGTATAGGGTGGGCATGGTATGCTTACGCGGATAGGATTCTCCCAACAATCTCTTCTGTGCCACTAACGCAAGCGTGTCCGGATGCCGGCTAATGTTAACCCCTTCCGGCGGAATGGTTTTTACCAGGTTGCCCGCCTGGTCGTATATAGTATAAGGCATAATGGTACTCGCTTACATTGCGCTTTACGGTAAACTGTTCAAGGGCGGCCACACCAAGACATTTGGCCGTGTACAGGCTGTCGAATATATTATTCAGTGAATCTTTGTACATGGTATATATATCCATACCCGAATTAAAGACCAGCGTGCTGCTGTCGGAGCAGGACGGATCGTACACCTCTTCATAGGTGAGTGTTGGGGAAGAAGGCTCGTTTTTGCCGCAGAGGAGTAAGCCCGCCGGGAAGCTGGTATTGGGTTCAGTATACCAATCGGGTTTATGCCCACACTTAGAAAGGTAGAGACTGTCTACCTGCGCGTCAGTAAGGTTGGTGTTAAACTTGTTATTAATAAATTCTGAAAAAGCGTTAATTGTTTTAAAACTATTTAGCACGGGGGGCATAGCTATATTTGATGGTACCGGCTGATTAGGAGTAGTTGCGTTAGCTAATAGCACTTTAAAACCAATGCTTTCTAATTGAGTTTTATCTGCTAATCCGGATGCAGAAGCTCCTGCATTTCCTCCTGAACTTAAGTCAATTCTTGAATTCAAGAAGACAGGCAAATAAACGTTGCCCTCAAAAATATCCCGGATTTGTACTGGTGGCGCTACATAAAGGCAGAGAGATTTTTTACTGACTACCTGCCCGACATTAAAAACTTCAAACGAAAAATCAGCGGGTTAAATTCCCGGGGGGATAGCCTGGACTTTTCAGAGCAAGAAAAGAAGTTGATACGACAGACTGTAACGAAAATGGTAAGGCAATCACTTCTGTAGAGCGATATATCACATCAGACCGTCAAAAAAGCACATAATAGTGTAAGGAATTCCTAAACGGAAATTTGTATGTATATCCCTCTACTGGATCAATAAAGGCCTTCCCCATAAACGGCTTCTTTTTCATTTGAATGATCTTGGAAACGTAAAAACCATTATCAATATAGGATTCCTTTTCAAATTTCTCAGTTGTCGAATAAGTAAAAAAGTTCCTAAAAAAAACAGGTGTATCCTTACTGTCGAAACTAACGGTTTTAATATCAATTTTCTTCTTGGGCGCCGAGGGATCAGAAATTGAACCTGTTTTATAGCCTTGCATTTCCTGCAGGTTGTTCATATATGTAGAATTCCGCTTTAAATATTTGTGACCTGGGAGCCAGAAACGTAATTCTTTCCGGCTTTGTCACTTTGGTTTGGGATGCTGAGGAACCTCGCTTCTTTTCAATCAACACAGCCCTTAGATCAAGTCCGGTATAGAAAACACCTGAGACGACATTTCCCTGGTAATAGCTGTTTGTAATTGAATTCACCTCATCCATCCAGTAATCAAATTTGAGGGTATTTTTTACAAAGGAGCTTTTCTTCCAATCCAAGTATACAGGAATATCCAATTTATTGTAAATGGTATAGGATATCACCCCTTTGTTTGCCCAAAATGAATAGTGTATGCTGAATGTGTCATTTTCAAAATGGTAATACCCATTATCCAATTTCATATCGGATGTAGTCTTTGTCTCATAAATGCGGGCAAACTTATTGTTGCAGGAGAGGGCAACCAAGCCAATAATAATGATCAGTAGGTATCTTTTCATAATTTAGGAGTTGATGCTTTAAATATAATTAAAACAAATAATAAAACAGCAAATACCCCGGTTAAGTATAACCGCTGGGAAAGAAGTAAAAAACAACCTAATTGACCGGAAGTGTCGGAGTTGTGTCGGAAAGGGTAAAAACTAAAAAAGGCTTCAATCTTTGAAACCCTTTGCAGTATTACGTGACCCCGCAGAGACTCGAACTCTGGACCCGCTGATTAAGAGTCAGCTGCTCTACCAACTGAGCTACGGAGTCGGGAAAGAGGCCAAAAGTATCAAATTACTTTTATATTCTGCGCGCCAGCTATCCAAATAGAAAATAAAAATACTAAGTAGCCAACCTTATTATGTGCAATATCCGGCGGAAAGCGCTTATCCGTTTTTCTTTGCTAAATTGCACTTTACATATGATCGCTGCATCAGAAACAGTAAAATTAATTGAATGTCCGCGCGATGCCATGCAGGGCTGGAGCCGTTTTATTCCAACGCAAAAGAAAATTGATTATATCAATACCTTACTGAAAGCAGGGTTCGACACCATAGATTTCGGCAGTTTTGTTTCGCCCAAAGCCATGCCTCAAATGGCAGATACACATGAGGTGGTAACTCAACTGGATATTTCCGGCACCAGCACAAAACTATTAGCCATAGTAGCCAATGAGCGCGGAGCAAAAGAAGCCCTGCAATACGATGCCATTAGCTGCCTCGGTTTCCCTTTCTCCGTTTCAGCAACTTTTCAGCTCCGCAATACCAACAGTACTATAACTGAATCACTAACAAGGGTTGAAGCTATACAACAGCTTTGCATTACGCATAAAAAACAATTAGTAATATATCTTTCCATGGGGTTCGGAAATCCGTATGGCGATCCGTACAGCGAAGAAATTGTATACAAATGGGCAAAAGCCATACAACAATTAGGCGTTACCGTTATTTCCTTAGCCGATACGGTAGGTTTGGCTACGCCTGAGCAGGTAACCCGTGTTACTGCTCATTTGATCAACGCCCTGCCTGGTATAGAAATTGGTGTACACCTGCATTCCACTCCTGTTCACCGTTTACAAAAGATTGAAGCTGCATTTAAAGCAGGCTGCCGCCGGTTCGATGGCGCATTGATGGGTATTGGCGGTTGCCCTATGGCTAATGACGAACTGGTGGGTAATATGGATACGGTACAAATGATCAGCTATTTTTCAAAGCTGGGACTATGTGATCAGCTTGATATGGAAGCCCTGCAGCAAAGTATTATTATGGCCCAAACTATTTTTATGTAGTATGACGAACTTCAGATTAGCATTAAACATACCGCCTTTCGCTCAAAAAATCAATCACCGCCAGAAGCTGTTTTTATCGGGCTCCTGCTTTACGGAACATATTACCAAGCAACTTGCTGATAATAAATTTACCACGCTTGAAAATCCAAATGGTATTCTTTTTAACCCGGTAAGCATAGCGGCATCAGTAGTATCTTATATAGAACAAAAACTGTATAGCGAAGATGACCTGTTTTATTACAATGAACTTTGGAGCAGTTGGGATCATCACAGCCGCTTCTCCCATCCTGATAAACAAACCGCATTGCAGCAAATGAATGATTCACAGCAGGCTGCACACGCTTATTTGAAGCAGGCCGACTGGCTGATATTAACTTTAGGTTCAGCATTCGTATATGAATGGATAGAAAAAACATCTCCATTGTACACGGCAAAAAACAGGAATACGCATATTGTAGCCAATTGCCATAAAGTGCCTGCAAACAGGTTCAGGAAAAAGCTATTGACCGCCGAAGAAGTGTTTACTGTTTTAGATAATCTGCGGTACAGGCTAATGCTGTTCAACCCCAACATTAAAATTATATACACCATAAGCCCGGTACGACATGCAAGAGACGGGCTGGTGGAGAACAACAAAAGCAAAGCCACTTTAATACAGGCGGTTCACCATGTTGTTGAAAAATTTGAAAACCATTTTTATTTTCCTGCATACGAACTGGTAATAGATGACCTGCGGGATTACCGCTTTTACGCGGAAGACATGGTTCACCCCAATTACCTGGCTACGGCTTATGTATGGGAAAAGTTCACAGCCGCGTGTATTGACCCATCGTGTTATGCAGTAATGAAAGCCATGGAAAAGATCAATATCGCTGTGAAACACCGCCCTTTCAATCCCTTATCTGAAGCGCACCGGCAATTTTTAAGCAGCCACTTTACTAAAGTGCAGGCATTGCAGGAGCAGTACCCTTATTTGAATTTCACAGAAGAGCTGAAACATTTTGGCGGCAGTTAAACTTCCTTTCTCAGTACCTCTAACGGCGGCGTGTTTACTATTCCCCTGCTGTTAAACAATCCTATGGCAACGGTAAGCAGGGATATGGAAAAGAATAATGCAAGTATGGGCATTAATGACGGATTGAAGGCAGCATCGAAGCTATATTTTGCCAAAATATAGCTACCCGCAAGCGAAAGCAATATGCCGGTACCTGCCGCAAGCGCACCCAGGAAAAAATATTCCAAAGCGGTAATTGTATACAGTTGCTTCCGGCTGGCGCCGAGCGTACGCAACAATACCGTTTCCTGTATACGCTGAAATTTACTTACATAAACGGAGGCAATGAGTACGATCAATCCTGTGATGATACTAAAAGCAGCCATGAAACGGATCACAAACCCAATTTTACCCAGCACTTCATCCAGTACTTTTAATATAAGCCCCAGGTCAATAATGGATACGTTAGGAAACTGGCGCACCACCGCCTGCTGAAAAGCCGCAGAAGCTTCGTTAGACGGCACACGGGTAACCAGCACATGAAACTGCGGCGCATCATCGAGTACGCCTGCAGGAAAAATAACACGAAAGTTGGTTTGCACCCTTCTCCAGTCTACATCCCTGAAACTGCCCACAATAGTTGGTATAAGGGTGCCCTGTACATTAAACAGGATACTATCTCCTATGGATACCCTAAGATGACGGGCGTAGCGCTCTTCTAATGATATGTAAATATTGTTGCCGGGCGTATATGGTTTTGCTTCTAATTTCCCGGCAGTTATCTTTTCCGTATTCGTTAACGAATCGCGGTAGGTAACACGTAATTCTCCTTCAAAGGCCCTGGCAGGTATGCCGGATATGGAATCCTTTTTTGCTTCCGCCGCATTCTTTCCGTTTATCTCTTCTATGCGCATCGTAACAATAGGCACATCCTGGTACAGCGGCAAATGATATTGCTTTACCAGTTTTGCCACCGCAGTTTTTTGGCTGGTTTGAATATCAAACAATACCATATTGGGCTGATTATTGCTGGCAGACATGGATACACGGCTCATGAGTATACCCTGCATAAAATACAATGTGCCGATAAACAGGGTTCCTAAACCTATGGTAACCACCAATAAAATAGTTTGGTTATTGGGACGATACAAATTGGCAAATCCCTGTCGCCATAAATAATTAAGGGAGGATGGGAAAAAGCGGCGTACGGCGCCCCGCAGCAATACAGCCACGGCTGTTAGCAACAAAAAAGCGGCGAGTATAGCTGCCGTAAAAATAAATGCCTGCGTCCAGCTCTGCATTTGCAGCCTTGCAAAGAACGCGATGAAAAGAAGTATGGCGGCAAACAGGAGTACCTGCCAGGGATTACGCCATGCCGGCGCCTGTTCAACAGATACCCGCAAGGTATATAGCGGAGAAATACTGCGTATAGAAAGCAGGGGCAGCAAACCAAATAAGAAAGAGAGGATAACGCCCAACCCTATTCCTTTGGCAACAGATGGCCATGAAACAGAAGTACTGATTTGTACAGGTATAATATCTTTTAATACAAAAGGCAAAACCTGTTGCGCTGCCGTTCCTAACAGGGCACCGGCTACTGCGCCGATAAACCCAAGCGCTGTTATTTGTACCAGGTAAATCAGGAAGGTTTGCTTTGTACTGGCGCCAAGGCAACGCAGTATAGCGATAGCGGGTATTTTTTCGCGGATATAAATATTAATGGAACTGGCTATGCCTATACAACCTAATAATAAAGCGATAAAACCAATGAGTGCAAGAAATTGGGAAACATCTTCAAACTGCCTGCCGGTGTCTCTTTTGCGGGATTCAGCCGTTTCATAATCCAGCCCTTTGCTTTCCAGTAACGGGCTTATAGCGGCAAGCTGCTTATCCATCGCTTTCTGATCATCGTACCTGAAGTAATAACTGTAATTAAACCTGCTCCCTTTTTGCAAAAGCCCGGTTTGCTGCAGGTACCTGAACGGGATATATACCGGCGGAGCAATAGTGGTGGAAAGCCCGGAGCGGCCGGGCGCCTGTGTAAGCATCCCTGCTATAACAAAAGTAAGCTCACCTACGCGTATGGAGTCTCCTGCTTTTGCATCAAACTGCAGCATGAGTGTTTTGTCTACCAGTGCCTCCTGCCCCTTACGGAAATCAATACCCGCTTTTTCCGGAACCGTTTCCAAACGGCCGTAATAGGGATAATCACCCTCAAGCGCCAATACCTGCACCAGTCTCGTTCCGTTGTTTTTTGTAAAATAAATCATGGAAGCGAACCGGCATTCCTGCGAACGCTGATTACCCAGGGTATCCAGCATCGTTTGTGCAGAACTGTCCGCAGCTTTATTGCTCTCAATCACCAAATCGGAGCCCAGCAGTGCTTTAGCCTGGTTATTGATATCATTTCGTACATGATCGCCCAGCGAAAAAATAGCTACCAAAGCCGCAATACCCAGCACAATAGAAGACATAAATAGCACCAGCCTGGAACGGTTGCGCCGGCTATCGCGCCAGGCCATCTTTAAAAGCCACGGGATATCTGATTTTTTATTTGGCAAAAGCCGGTCTGTACTCATGTATAATCATTAAACCCCCAGCGTTGCATTACTGGCAGGCTCGTCTGCAATAATATGTCCCCCTTTTAAACGGATGATGCGCTGGGTACTTTCCGCCAGTTCGGAATTATGGGTAACAATAATTAACGTGGTACCCGCTTCCCTGTTCAGTTCAAAGAGCAATGATACAATCTTCGCGCTTGTTTCGTCATCTAAGTTGCCCGTAGGCTCATCAGCAAATAATATTTCAGGACGGGTAGAAAAAGCACGCGCTATGGAAACCCGTTGTTGCTCTCCGCCGGATAATTGCGCCGGATAATGGTGTATACGATCGGCTAATCCTACTTTTTCAAGCAACGCGATGGCGCGGGGACGGATATTTTTTTCTCCCTGTAATTCTAAGGGAACCATTACATTTTCAAGGGCGGTAAGGGTAGGTATCAATTGAAAATTCTGGAAAATGAACCCTATATAACGGTTACGGATAAATGCTCTTTCGTCTTCACTCCTGTCATCCAGCCGCATTTTACTGAACTCAATGGCGCCGGTGCTTGCCCTGTCGAGCCCTGCGCACAAGCCCAGCAAAGTGGTCTTCCCGCTGCCTGAAGGACCTACAATAGCTACAATAGAACCTGCCTCCACCGTAAAATTAATGTTATGAAGCACCGTAAGCTTTTTGGCGCCGCTTTGATACGTTTTGCTTACGTTATGTACATTTAGTATAGCATCCATTTTCAAGTTTTTCATATCGTTTTATAGCGCCGGTATTTGTTTCTGCTACGTGCAAATATGGCGTTTTATTTTGTGCAAAAATACAGTTTGACGTATGAACAGTTAATTGTTTAACCCCAAATTACCCTGTTTGGATAAGAGCTGTTTAAATTACCGTATTTTTAAAATTTACTGAACAGCTTTATAGAATAAATTAGTGATGTTATGAAGAAACTAAGCTCTTACGGAATTTTGCTGCTGCTATTATGCACAGCCTGCGGCAACCCCGGCTCCGTTCCATCCCGCGCTCCGGAGAACAGCGCCACACCAAAAACAGTGCAGCCTTCATCTCCGGTAAAGTATATTGTATTTTTTGGCAATAGCCTTACTGCCGGGTATGGTCTTGACCTTTCCGAAGCCTACCCCGCATTGATACAGGCTAAAATTGATTCTTTACATCTTCCCTATAAAGTTGTAAACGCGGGATTAAGCGGTGAAACTTCGGCGGGTGGCAACAGCAGGGTTGACTGGATACTAAAACAACCGGTACAGGTTTTTGTGCTGGAATTAGGCGGCAACGATGGTTTACGGGGAATACCGCTTGAAGAAACAGAAAAAAACCTGCAGCAGATACTGAATAAGGTAAAAGAAAAATATCCCAATGTAAAACTCATGCTGGCCGGTATGCGCGTGCCACCCAATATGGGAAAACAATACAGTGAAAAATTTCACACTCTTTTTATTACACTGGCAAAAAAGAATAACATTGCTTTTCTGCCTTTCCTGCTGGAAGGAGTAGGCGGAGAGCCGCAGTTAAACCAGTCTGATGGCATACACCCTACTGCCGAAGGACAAAAGATAGTGGCCGAAAATGTATGGACGGTGCTGAAAGACCTATTGGATGATAAAAATAGTTAATTGCTTACCTTTGCGGGATATTAACATACAGGGTTATGGCAACATTTTCTGAACTTATTAATGGTGATAAGCCGGTATTGGTTGATTTTTATGCCACATGGTGCGGTCCGTGTAAGATGATGACGCCGATCCTTGAAACATTAAAAAAAAGCATCGGCGATGCGGCTTCAATTATAAAGATAGATGTAGATAAGAATCCTCAAACCGCTGCTGTCTACCAGGTGCAGGGTGTACCCACACTTATTTTATTTAAGCAGGGAAAAGTATTATGGCGGCAGTCCGGCGTTGTACAGGCCCATCAGCTTCAGCAAATCATTAATCAATACAGCAACAATGCGTAAATCACCTTTTCTGCAAACTGTTTTCGCTTTATTTTTATCATTAAGCGTTTTTGCCCAGCAGCAAACCGGCGTAAAGCTATTGCCTGCAAAGATATTTGCACAAAGCTTAGACTCAGCGGTTCACAAACAGGTTATTGACGTTCGCACGCCCGAAGAGTTTCAATCCGGGCATATTGCCGGAGCAAAGAATATTAATATTTATGACGCGGATTTTAAAGTCAGGCTTGCAATGATAAACAAAGCACAACCCGTATTTGTTTACTGCAAGGTTGGCGGCAGAAGCGCGAAAGCCGCCGGCACATTGCATGATCTGGGCTTTACTAACGTGTATGATTTGCAGGGCGGCATGATGGAATGGGAAAATAATAAACTGCCTGTAGCTTTTGAGAAAGATGCGGAAAACCAAACTGATACCTTTACCTTCTCCGATTTTGATCAATTGCTTGCCGGAAACAAGGTATTGCTGGTTGATTTTTATGCGCCATGGTGCATACCCTGCAAGCAAATGGAGCCGTCATTGAGAAAACTTGAAAAAAAACACAAAGGTAAAGTAGCTTTTTCCCGCATTAACCTGGATAAAGCCAAACCCTTAGCGCAAAAACTGAATATCGAAAGCATTCCTGTAATAGCTGTTTACAAAAACGGAGTAGAACTTAAACGGGTTACCGGCTTTCAGTCCGCTTCCCAACTCAGGGAATTGATAGCGTATTTATTGAAAAACTGATGCAGGTGTTGCATTAAAATATTCTATTAAATTTTATTAATCCGAATTTTGAATGTTTGGAAAGGAGGATCAGTTTGAGATTACTTACGTTTCTGAACATTTACAACAAACATGGGTACACATAGTTTTTTAATATCACCCTATATTTTCCTATGATATGCTATTGTGCCTGTGTGTTGAGATAACAAATACACCGAAGACACATATCATATAAAAAAAACCGTACAAACCCGGTACTATTGCCTTACCAGCTTCCCCCTGCTCCGCCACCGCCAAAACTGCCGCCACCAAATCCGCCAAAACCCCCACCGGAACCGCCGCCGCTCCAGCCGCCGCCTCCCCTGCTTCCACCGCCACCGGGGAACCAGAATACAGGAGGGATACCCGTTTCACGATAACCACGCCGGCTCATAAATGAACCTCCTCCACCACCCCCTCCAATACGGGAAATAATAATAACAATAATAAATATGATGAATATGATAAGGGGTAACGGAACACCTTTTTTCTTCCCCCTGTTTGCATATCCTTCGGGTGGCTGGTACTCACCCGCGGCAGCCTGCATAATAGCGGTAGTGCCTTCATCAATACCCCGGTAGTAATCATTGCCTTTGAAATTGGGAAGGATCTCATTTTCTACGATCTGCTTACAGGTTATATCCGGCAGGGCGCCTTCCAATCCGTAACCAGGGGCTATAAAAACCTTACGATCGTCTTTGGCAATTAAAAAAACCACGCCATTGTTAAATTCTTTATTGCCTACTCCCCATGTACGCCCCAATGCTGTAGCATATTCATACGGATCGTAATCATTTAATGTTTTTACTATAACAACTACAACCTGGTTGGAAGTTGTATCATCATAATTTTTGAGCTTATGCTCCAGGTTTTCCTGTTGCAATTGAGTAAGCGTACCCGTATAGTCATTAACTAATCGCGGCGGATTGGGTGCAGCAGGAATAATTTTATCTATTTGCGCAGAAGCACCCAGGGAGATAAAGAACAGTATGACAAAAAAATACTTCTTCATTTTCCAAACACAATTTCATCCGGCAATTCATTCCTGTCGGTTTCGGCTATATAGGGAAAATGTTTACATAAAGCCTCCCCTATATTCTTCACCACCTTTATAATGCCATCCGCATGGTTCGCAGCACTGAATGCATTGAGCATATGCCCAACTTCTGCTTTCCAGAAAGCTTCGCCTACCCTTTGGTGAATACCTTCATCGCCATATACCGCCAATTGATGATCCCTGATGGCTATATATACGATTACCCCGTTACGTTGTTCTGTTTTTTCCATCTTCAGTCCGTAAAACAGTTCTATAGCCCTGTTTACAGGATCCATAAACCGGCAACGGCTTTCTACATATACCCGCACCTCCCCGCTGGTGAGCTTTTCAGACTCCCGGATAGCAGACACAATACGCTGGTTATCTTCAGGTGTAAAAAAATGCTTGGTTCTGAATGGAAAAAGCCTCATGAATGGGGGGAGAGTTTAAAATTTCACTTCCGGTGCAGTATCAGCGCCTGGTTCAGCGGCAAAGAATCCTTTTTCTTTGAACCCAAACATTCCGGCGTACAATGCATTAGGAAATGTTTTTACTACAGTATTGTAATCCTGCACGGCTGTATTAAAATCATTGCGCGATACCTTGATCCTGTTTTCCGTTCCTTCTAATTGCGATTGCAGGTTAAGATAATTCTGATTGGCTTTTAATTCGGGATATCGTTCTACCGTTACAAGCAAACGGCTTAGTGCACCGCTTACTTCACCCTGTGCCTTTTGAAACTGGGCCAGCTTTTCCGGCGTAAGGTCATCGGCATTAATATTTACCTTAGTGGCATTGGCACGTGCCTGGATAACCTGCGTAAGGGTTTCCTGCTCAAAGTTGGCCGCGCCTTTCACGGTATTTACAAGATTAGGTATAAGGTCAGAACGGCGCTGGTATTCGCTCTGCACGTTCCCCCACTTACCTTTTACGTTTTGATCCAATCCAACCATTTTATTATATCCACCGCAACCGCACCCCCCTAACAATAATATAGCACCTATAACAACAATTAATATAAGATTTTTCGACTTCATCTGTAGTGTTTTTTATTTAGTAAATGTACATATCAAAATATTAATATTTGCAAAAGTTTACCTGGTATTCTGAAAGAAGTCTCCTGCCACCAGATTAATCTCTTCATTGCTCATTCTTTGTTTTCCGGAAGCGATTACTATCCTGTAGCGAAAGGTAACCGACTGCCCTTGTTTTAAAGCAAAGTTGAGGGTTTCCTTTCCGTTACTGAATGCTTTTTGCCCTAAAGGATTGGCAGCAAACAATCCGTAACCCCGTGCATGCCAATAAGTGGGGTAGCCTGCATTGCGGGGATGATCAATAATAACAATACTGGTAGTATCGTTTCCCTGTTTTCCATACAACATACACCATTGCGCCCTGGTACCCCAGGCGGCATCACCTTCTTTGCCCTCGCTTGTAATGTAATTTCCGGATGGAGCGCTATCCGCACCACCTTCTACTACCGTAACATTTCCCTTATCATCTTTAAATTCTTTTTTTTCTTTAGAAGGCATCTCCAGTTCATGTGCCAGGCGCAAACCCAGCATCCCGTCTTTCACATCCGGCATATTTACATCCTGCGCCGCGGTAAGTGTGGTTACCCTGTCTATAATTCTTTTATCTTCGTCTGCCCTGAAAAAATAAGTAGTGGTTTCATTCAGCAAAACCTGGTTTTTCTGGTTTTCCCAGGTAGCCTGCATCTTTAATTCCCCTTTTTTACCTCCTTTGGTTTTAAGGATCTTCTTCGTTTTTATCCAGCCGTACTTGCTTTTTTTATCTTCCGGGATAGCATAGGAATTGTTCCAGAAATCAAGTCCGTTCACACTTTCATAGTTCAGCCATAAGCCGGTGTGGTGAGGATGGTCGGTAGGCTCGTTGGGGCGGGGAGCAAAAGGAAACCCGCGTGTAACCAGTTGCCCATCGGGAGCATATACAGGATATAAAAAAGGTTTTTCAAGCGTATCGGTATATACCAATTCTGTAAAAGGCTTGCCAGCGGCGGTAATGGTTACTTTTTTTGAGGCGTCAACCGGCGTTACTTCAATGTTATACACCTGCAATTTGCTTTTGGAAGACTGCCCGTAAGCGGTAACAGCGCATATACAGCACAGCGCCGGAAAAGCATACCTAAGAAAAAAGGAGTTTCTTTTTGTCATAATTAAACATTTATAAAATTAGTACCCTGTTGATCAATAGGACTTTTATTATTAAAAAACTTTCATTACAGCCACTGCAAAATACTATAATCTGCTTTGTTTACAACCCGCAAAAGATAAAACTACTCTTCTTTCACTTAAATTTATTGATCAAAAAAGCCAAAGGTCAGGAAATACGTGATCTCCTGACCTTTGGCTTTAAGTTAAGTCCGATAAAATATCTGCTACTAAGAAAAAACTGCTCTTATTGCTGTTAAAATGCGGTTACGTTCTTCATCTGTTAAATTAGAGCCCGAAGGCAGACATAAGCCGTTTTCAAATAATTTTTCTGCCGTACCATCGCCATAAAACGGAGCATCTTTAAAAACAGGCTGGCAATGCATGGGTTTCCACAAAGGACGGCTTTCAATGTTTACCTTATCCAGGGCCAGCCTGATCGTTTCCCGTGTAATAACCGGGTGTTTGATCAGCACTGTAGTAAGCCAGTGATTAGAATAATATCCATCAGGTTCCTTTAAAAGCTGTATAGCATCTGTGTCATTCAAAACTTTACCATACCATTCAAAATTTGCCCTGCGTTGCAAAACGCGTTGAGGCAGCACTTCCATTTGTCCCCTTCCAATACCTGCGCATATATTACTCATCCTGTAATTATAGCCAATATGAGAATGCAGGTAATGGGGCGCGGGATCGCGGGCCTGGGTAGACAGGAAGCGGGCTTTTTCGGCCAATTCGGGCTGATGCGCTACCATGGCTCCGCCTCCCGATGTTGTAATAATTTTATTTCCATTAAAAGATAAGGCAGCTATCACACCGTAGGTACCACACATTTTTCCGTTAATATGGCTGCCCAGCGCCTCTGCTGCGTCCTCAAGCACAGGAATCTCATATTGGTTGGCAATTGCCATGATCTCATCCATTTTGGCAGGCATTCCATACAAGTGAACAGGTATAATTGCTTTAGGCTTCCTGCCCTTAGCTATCCTGTCTTTGATTGCCTTTTCCAAAAACTGGGGCGACATATTCCAGGTGTCGGATTCGCTGTCTATGAATACAGGTGTGGCGCCCTGGTAGGCGATAGGATTCGCTGAGGCCGAAAAAGTCATGCTCTGGCAAATTACCTCATCACCGGCTTTAATACCAAGCAGTATCAATCCTAAATGGATGGCTGCTGTGCCGGAACTTAAAGCTGCCACGTGAATATTGTTTTCATTTTCAGGCAAAAGAAAGCGGGCGATATCTTTTTCCAGTCCGTTTACATTCGGCCCAAGCGGCGCCACCCAATTGCTGTCAAATGCTTCATTTACAAATTTGCTTTCATTACCACCCATGTGGGGTGAAGAGAGCCATATTTTAGGTTGCATAATATTAATTGAATGACCATTGTAATTAAAGAACTACTCCTGCGGTACCCGCATGAGTTTGTCGTATTTTGAATAAGCTTCACCAATCCTGAATTGCAGAAAAGATTCGATATCTTTATTGCCTTTAACCCATTCAATGAGCACAGCAGCGAAATCGGCGCCAGCCTCATAAGTAAAAGGATAACCGCCTCCAAAACGAGGGTTTAATTCCAGAATATAATACCCGTTAGCAGTTTCAAAAACATCGCAATCCAAATTACCTATATGCCCAAGCTTTTCGCCTAATATCCTTCCAATATCAGATAATGCTTTATTTTGAACAGATACGGATTTGTCTGTTTCTCCTGCCCGCATAGCCAGTTTCTTTTTGGAAAAAGCTTTTACAAACTCACCGGACAAGCTATTGAGTACGTCCATTCCATATTCCTGCCCGTTTATTTTCTCCTGGATAAGAATTGCGTGATCTGCATCAGCATTACTCGCATTCGCCAGAATTGATTTACGCAGGCGGATATCCAATAACCGGTAGGCCATTAACAGCTCTTCTCTTGAATCCACAAACTCTATACCTATTGATGCACTTCCCCACCTGGGCTTTACTACAACAGGAAACAACATATCGCCCGTAGCAACCGCTTCCAAAGCCTTATTAATATCAATAAATGTTTTTGGTGTAGCCAGTCCTATCTCTTTTATGAACTGAGTAGTTTTCCATTTATCGAAGCAAATATCAATTACGTCAATATCAGACACTACAACTTTTACTCCCATTTTTTCGATCCTGTGTTTTTGTGTTGCTATAATAGGGAGTTCCAGGTCGTTAAGAGAGATCAGTAACCGGATATCATGGTCTTTACAAATTGTTATTATTTGGTCTATATATCCTGAGTGATAAATAGAATCTACCTTAATAGCTATATCGGCATCTACCAGCGCGGGTGCATTTATTTGCATATCGGTGGCTATAACTTTTCCGGAACCGCGCAGCGCAGTTTTAAAATAGTTAACCAGATAGTTCCTTCTGCCGGCACAGCTTAATAAAATATTCATATTTTGAGCTAATATAATATTATTTCGTTCCCTTCTTGATATCAGGTTTTTTCCCTCCCCTTTGTACAATTAGCGAATCTATCTGAGGTGTTAAAGTAATATCTTCCTGCTTTACTACTTTTAAGATGGTTTTATACACAATTTTGAAGTCCGTGCCAAAAGAAATATTTTCAACATATTTTACATCCAATTCCAGCCTTTCATTCCATGGCAAATGATTGCGTCCTGACACCTGAGCCAAACCTGTAATACCGGGCTTTGTAAAATGCCGCTTCCGTTCTCTTTCCGTATAATAAGGCAAAAATCTAACGGGTAATGGCCTGGGGCCTATAAATGACATGTTATCTTTTAAAATATTGATCAATTGAGGTAACTCATCTAAAGAGGCCTTTCGCAAAAATTTCCCCACTATAGTCAGCCGCATATGATCAGGTAATCTGTTTCCTTCATCATCGTACAGGTCCCTCATAGATTTAAATTTGTAAATTGAAAAAACCTTCTCTCTGTATCCTACTCTTTGCTGTAAAAAAAATGGGTTGCCTCTGTAATGTATCCATAATACGATAATCAATATCAAAAAAACGGGCAATAGTAGTATCATCAATAAAGATGCTACAGCGAAGTCCATTGATTTTTTCAAAAAAAGCTTATACATATCTCTCGCCGGAAATTTTTCTTAATATCGTATTGCGTCTGTAACCTTTTTATGAAACCGCGCAGGATTCCCAATCCACAATTCCCCGTCTGGAATATCAGACACTACAACGGAACCTATGCCAATGGCTGCATACCGTCCTACTTTTTGCCTGCCTCTTATGGTAGCATTAAATCCAATCCAAACTCCGTTGCCAACACTAACATAAGATCCCGTGCAGGAAGTAGCAGCAACAAAACAATGTTTACCCACTATTGTATCATGACCTATATAGGCGTTACTCATAATCAAAGAACCCAATTGTATGCTGGTACCGTGCGAAATATTTGCGTTCGGCATAATCACAACACCCGGTGCAATATCTGCACCAGGAGCCACATAAGCAAGCGGATGAATAAAAGTAAACAAACTACTTTCAGCAATTCCGAGATTATTAAATAACTGAATGCGCTGAGGCTGGCCGCCAATCTTGTAAATAGTGAAAATAAACTTATAGCCCTGTGCCTCAAATGCAGGAGCATCCGACAGTTTGCCCAATACAGGAATATTATTAATTTCCTGCCCTGCTAAAGCATCATTCAGTATTCCTGCAAATTCAATATCACACCCAAACTTTTGGTTTGCATGCCTGATGGCATTCCCAATGGAAACCGCCGGGCCCGGACCTCCAATTACAATAACGCTGTTCATAAAATAGAAACCTTAAAATTCAACGATTCTATAATTATCGCTTCAATATAGCCTCAACATAGCTTCAATATAAAAAATTAATATCCCTTTGCATAATTTACTATATGAGTCAAACTTTCGCCTTTCCCGAACCTAAGGAGATTATCCAATGCATCTGATATGTTTGGATCTTCCCCGCTAATATTTATTGCACGATAAGGTGACATTACAATGTTATCAAATAAAGACAATTGTTTTTCTGCATCCGGTATCTCCGGATACCAGTTATCAATTGCAAATCCGCCAATAAGTTTATGCTCCAGCGCATAAATTAAAGCATTAAAATCAATGATCTCACCTCTGGAAATATTTATCCAGATACTTTTACGGGAAGCTGACTGAAACGCGTCTATACCTATCATTCCCCTTGTTTCTCCGGTGAGCGGGCATGCAACAAAAACAACATCGCTTCTTTTAATCAATTCTTCTAATCCGGCATATGTTCCACCCAATAGTTCGCTTTCAGGCTTGTTTGTCGCGGAATTAATCAAAAAATGGGTAGTATATGCTTGAAGTAATTGGTGAATAGACTTACCGATATGTCCATATCCTATTATTCCAATATACTTTCCGAAAAGCGTGTATGAATTAAAATCTATCCCGGGTAAACTTCGTAAAGATTTAATATCGTTTGCCCGTAACAGACGGTCAAAACAAGTGATCTTTTTTACCAGGCTATGCAACATTGCTGTTGCAAATTCTGCTACGTATTTAGAGTGGGCCTGGGTTTTGCAAATTGTTATTCCCTTTTTTTCAAGCAATTGCAAATTCAACCTGTCTACTCCAGTTCCTGCCAACTGAAAAACCTTAAGGTTATTGGCGGATTCTATAACGACATCCGGCAAAAAAGATCCAAAACATACAGTCGCTCCCGCTATCTTTTCCTTCAAATATAACGGATCAAAAGAGGAGGCAAATTCAATTTCGAAATATGGTAATAAAGCTTCAGTAAACCTCTCTTTTATCTTAGCTGACATTTTTTGTAAAACCAATAATTTCCTCACTATTGCAGAAATTTTTTTATCCCTTCTATTCCTGATCTTATTTCCTTTTCTTTACCGGCAAAAGAAATCCGAACGTAATCATCCCAATTTTCACCAAAAGCAATGCCTGGTGTTACCGCTACGTTTTGCTCATCCAATAGCCCGGCAGCAAAGTCGTCCGATTTCAATCCTTTAGCAGATACATTAACAAAACAAAATAAGCCTCCCTGCGGTTTAATTACCTGCAAACCCGCCGCATTTAATTCGTCTGTTATGTACCCTGCCATTTTCCGAAGGTGCATATTATAGCTATTTAAATAACCCCTGTCAATATTATAAATTCCTTCTAATCCTTTTTGAATAAAAGAAGTAACATTTGTGTTGATATGCTGAACAAGTGTACTAATGCTTTTGCGCTGTTTCTTGGGTACCGCCATATATCCTATTCTCCAACCTGTCATTCCAAAAGACTTGCTGAATCCGTTAATGGTAAATACCCTGCCGGCAACTTCATTGTAAGAACCCGGACTAATCATACCATATTGTCCAAAATTCAAATATTCATATATTTCGTCCGAAATCAGGTATATTTCACTATCGCTAAGAAGTGAAATAAGCTGGTCGAATTCAGCGCGGGTAAATACCTTGCCGGATGGGTTATTGGGAGAATTAAGAATAATGCATTTTGTTTTTCCGGAAATAGCCGCTTCTATCATTTGAAAATCCAAAGAAAAATCACCCCTGCATAAATCAACATTTTTAATAATTGCATTGGGTTCAGCAATTTTTATCTGGGGAACATAGCTTACATAACACGGGGAAATATTTATTACCTCATCCCCTGGCTGAAGTATAGCCATCAGTGCGAGAATAAGTGCCTGTTTGGCGCCAAATGTTATGCAAATATCATCTTTTTCACAGGGTATCCCATTTTCGTTTTGCAACTTTTGAGCGATATGCAGCCTGAGGCTATCGAGCCCCATGCTATTGCCATATTTATTAAACCCGTTTTTTGCAGCCGCAGATACGCTTTCAATAAGCTCCACCGGAGGATCAAAATCGGGTTCGCCTAATCCCAGTGAATATATTATTTCACCTTTTGCAATTTTTTCCTTCGCTTTCTGACTAAATTTTAAAGTAGCAGAAGGCTGAACTTCCTTTGATATAAACATATAAAGAGTAACTTTAGGAGGGAAAGTTTATAAACTTACAAAGTCTGCGATCATAACTATTAACCGAACGAAAATGTATAGCACCTAATCTTCAATCGCAACCGCTAAATTCCTGCATAGTCACACTTTCCCCTGCATTGATCCCTTCGCTTTTCAGAATCTTAAGTATGGTTAGTATGCCAATTTTAAAATCTAAAAGGAACGAATAGTTATTGACATACCATACATCATACTCGAACTTTTGTTCCCAGCTAATCGCATTGCGTCCGTTTACCTGAGCCCATCCGGTAATACCCGGTCTTATTTGATGTCGCAGCTTTTGTGTTTCATTATACAGAGGCAAATAAGATACTAACAGCGGCCTTGGCCCAATCAAACTCATCTCTCCTATAATAACGTTTAAAAGCTGGGGAATTTCATCAAGTGATGTTTTTCTTACAAACTGTCCGATTGGTGTCATTCGCAAATTATCAGGCAATAACTTCCCACCACCATCCATTTCATCAGTCATTGTCTTAAACTTAATAACTTTAAATATCCGTTCCCCTTTACCAGGCCTTTCCTGAAAAAAAAATGGCTTCCCCCTGTTTACAATAAAAAGCAATATTGTTATTACAGCAAAAAAAGGAAAAACAATAATAAAAACTATTGTAGCAATCAGGCAATCAAATAATCTTTTAAAAAAAGACCTATACATGACAAACAACTGGTTTTTTTTAAAAAATAGAATAGAGGTAAGGGTGTCGGGAACGCACCTGGTGCAAAAAAGAAAATCAAAACTGTAAAACAGTTCCTCCCCACGAATACCCTACTCCAAAACCCGCCACAAGCACTTTTGAACCTGCTTTAATTTTGTCTTCAAGCAAAGCGTGCTTCATAGCAATGGGTATGGTTGATGAAACCGTGTTTCCGCAACGCTCCATATGTATGTAAAACTTTTCTGCGGGAATCTTGATCTTTTTACGAAGATAGTCAAGCATAAATTTGTTTGCCTGGTGAAAGATGAACAGATCAATATGTTCCTGTTGCAGTTCGTTCCTTTCCAGCGTATCCTTTACAAGAGCGGGTACGGATTCCAGGGTGAAATTGAAAATTTCGGTACCATTCATGTAAAGATAATTATCATTAAAAAAATTGCCATCTATATCTGTTCTCATAGACTGATCCTCTGTTTTGGGAAACCGCATTGCCCCATTTTTAACTATAAGGTTTTTAGCTCCTTTCCCCTCCGTTCCCAGTACTACTTTACCAATCTTTGCACCTGCCGGGCTAGCCGTTATTAATGCTGCTGCTGCCGCATCGCCAAAAATTGACCGGTTTCCCTTGTCATCGGGATGCAAAAAACGGCTATAGGTTTCTGCAGTAATCAAAAGCACATTGTCCACATCTCCGGAAGCAATGAGCCCTTTTGCAAGACCCAATCCATACACAAATCCGGAACAACCCTGGTTAATATCTATGGCGCCGGCCGCTGAAGACAATTGTAATCTTTCGTGTACCAGGCAGGCGGTAGTGGGCAAAAAATAATCCGGGCTTTGCGTGCATAATATCAGATAATCAATATTGTCCGGATTAAAATTATTCTCTTTAAAAAGATTTTGTGCTGCCGCTACTGCCAAATCAGAAGTAAATTCATTCTTAGCCACTACTCTTCTCGCAGATATACCTACCTTATTCATGATCTTATCCACACTCCATTCCGGAAAAACTGTACTAAGCTGTTCATTGGTAAGCTCCCCGGAAGGCAAATAATAAGCAATGGCTGTTAAGTGCGCTAATGGAAAATCTGGCATCGGTTATTTGCCGTTTTAAATTTCTATTAATTCAGGAACGGTAATATTGTTACACGCGGTATACATAGTACCCCAGGACAATCCTACTCCAAAACCGCAAAGCAGGAGCCTGTTGTTTTTTTGCTGTAAATCAGTTCTCATTTCCGTAACCATCGTAAGCGGTATTGACGCTGAACTGGTATTTCCAAAATGTTGAAGGGAATAAGGGACTTTATTTTCGGGAAGGTTTAATTTTTTTCTAATCTTTTCATTCATCATTTTATTGGCCTGATGAAACACAGCGTAATCAATATCATCATTGGTAATGGCAAGATGCTCCATTAATTTTTTGCAGGTTTTTGGCACTTCGCTGATCCCAAAAGAGAAAACATCAAATCCATCCAAATGCAAGCTATGTGGTAACCTTACCAATCCTTCCGCATTGGTATATTCTTTCAGCGACTGCTCTGAAAAAGGTTTACGAAAACCTCCCTCGGGAATCATAATTGCTTTATAGCCGGCGCCATCTGTAGCCATATGGCAATACAACCCTTCTGAATTTTCGTCATACTCCAGCAGCGTAGCTGCCCCCGCATCTCCAAACAGCATGCTGCTGCTTTTATCTTTGGGATATGGCGTTTTTGACGCTGTATCACCTACCAATAAAAGACCTTTTTTTATTTGACCAGATGTTAGGTAAGACGCAATCAGATTCAATCCATACACATAGCCACTGCATCCTAATGGCACATCAAATGCAAGGGTTTCCCTGCTGAGTTGCAACCTGTCCTGGATAATACAGGCCGTATTAGGCAAAAAATAATAATCTGGAGTCTGGGAAACAAACACAAGCATACCAATGTCGTCTTTATCGGTATGTGATTCTTCCAAAAGTTTTTCGGCTGCAACAACACACAAATCCGAAGTGCACATCTCCGCTCCCGACACCCTCAGCTCTTCTACCCCCACATTATTGATAAATGCATTGATATCGTTTAGCGTGAAATGAATATTATCGGTATTCTTCACCCTGTTTTTAGGCACACAGGCGCTAACGCCTTTTATTGTTACAAATTTATTATGAAGTAAAGCCATATATATAAATTAATCAAGAAGCTTATATCTGCCGCCATCTAACGTAAGAGATTGGCCAGTCATCCATTTTGAAGCATCTGATAGTAAAAAAATAGCAGCATTGGCAACATCTTCCGGAGTACCATAGCCCAACGGGTATTGCGCCTTGTCTTTTTCAATCGCTTCTTTAGAAAGAACATCTTCCATTTCTGAAGCCATTGCGGTTTGAACCATACCCGGCTCTATGGTGTTCACCCTTATTTTTTGTGATGAAAGCTCATTAGCAATAACCCTGCTGGCTGCAGACATGGCCCCTTTGCTTCCGGTATATAATAACGATGACTTAGTTCCTATTTGTTGCGCTACAGACGAGATTAATACTACAGAGGAGTTGGTGTTTCGCTGCAGCTTTTTATGCCGGGTGATCTGAGCAAGCAAAAGAACCATTGAAAAATAATTAACATTCATCACTTCTTCAAGGCTTTGCCGTTTAATGAATTTCAGTGGAGATAATTTTGATATCCCCACAGCATGCACCAGCCCATTAATTTCAGGTATCCCCGCCACTACTTTCTCAATACCTGCATCCGATGCCAGATCCGCCTCTATGAACGAAGCATTGTCTTCACCCAGTTCCTTTACCATTTCACTTAAAAGGTCCACACGCCGGGCTACACCAGTTACCTTTCCCCCGGAAGTTACAATAGACCTGCAAATATTTAAGCCGATACCCGATGAAGCGCCTGTTACAAGAATATGCCGCCCCTGAAGCGAAAAAACTGTCTTTTCTGTCATCTGCAAACAGTTTCACTGTTATATTAAATACCATGTTACTTAGCGCTTAACCGCTCAAATAACTGCCCAATAGTTTCGGTTTCTCTCAAATCCGCACCCGTGATCTTTTTGTTGTAATTCTCATCTACCATTGCAATGATCATTAGTGCAATCATAGAACTCCACTCATCTATTTCTTTAAACTTTGTGTCTATAGTAATAGCAGAGGGATCGGTGTCATCAAATTGTTCTGCAAAAGATTGTAAAAACTGGTTTTTATCCATATAAATTGGCTTGAAAATTGAAATAGTTCAGTTTTTTTATACTTAATCTGTTAATCAATACGTCATCTCAAACTTAGCATAATCCTCATACACCGGTAGACATTGCAGGTACACCCATATAATGTCCATCATCTTTAATGCTTTTGAACAAAATAGACATGGGGGCTATAACATTCCTGTTCCCCACTTTTTTATACTGCAAAATCCCGGAATTCATGCCAAAATCATTCTGGTCTCCGATTTCCACTCCCCCGGAAATGAGGGTTGAAGTGGCAAATGTATTGTAATTGCCGATAATGGTATCATGCCCCACTCTCACACCGGCATTAAAAACATTATAATTGCCGATTTTATTGTCGGCAGACAAAGAAGAAAAAGACTGAATGATATTGCCTTTACCTATAACCAGGGATTCAAAATGCAAAGACTGGCAGGAAGGATGAAAAAGATTAGGAAAGTTCAATTTATCAAAACTGAGTTTTTGCAGGATGGACAGTATGTTATTAGATTTACCGGCTGCTATGACGACATCGGTCTCCTCTCCTATCTGATTCAGGTCGTTTATCGTGCCCAGTACCCGGAAATCCGTAAAGAACTTTCCCTCCGGCACATTATCATCGAAAAAACCTATAAAGTCCCACTGACAATCTTGTTTGTTAATATCACTAATAGTTAAACATACCTCTTTTGAAAACCCACCAGCCCCGGCAATAGCAATTTTTCTCATCTTAACTTTATTTTGTTCCCGTAATCATGAAGATAAAAAAACAATGAAACCAACTCTGGGCAGGGTAAGGTTGCAAAGATATAGAAATCAGTTAACGATACAATAGGCCTCCCCACTATCCCGGGAATAACCATTCTTTTTTCCCGAAAAATCGTTTCCTCAATAATTTTATCCAACTGGCGAACTGGCGGGACTGAAGACTTGCAGGAAGGAAGAAATAAGAATACCAATTGGCTGTTTTCCAGTTATGAGCAGCTATTTGCCAGGCCCAATTAAATTTTCCTTTAATAAGATATTCCAAAACCTGACGATGCAGAAACCTTCGGTAAAATCTCTTTTCGTCTTTATCACGATAGCTCTCAGAAGGGATATGATAGAGCCATAATTCCTGAGGCTTACGCAATACTACCATAGCTCTGTTTTCTGCCTGCAGCCTGTAACTTACCTTAATTTCAGGTGTTGCTGCAATAGAAACCGACCTGGCTATTCTTGCCCACATATCATAATCTTCTCCACGCCGGATGCCGGAATTAAAATAGCCAACTTCTTCAAACGCGCTTTTCTTTATACACACCGAAGACGAGTTCATGACCGGCCCGGTATACATCTGTTTAAAAAAGTCCGGTATAATTCCACGCTTTTTTGCGCCAAAAGTATTTAATGTTTCAGTTTCGTATTTACAGGCAAATCCGGTAGTATAGCATTCAGCTTCCGGGTAATCGGCGATCAGTTGCCTAATGGTTTCTAAAAAGTCCGGCTCCCAAAGGTCATCTGCATCCAGAAGAGCTATATATGCACCCCCGGCAAATCTAATACCTTCATTCCGAGCGTTTGAAACGCCTCCATTAGGTTTATCCACTATTCTGATCCTGCTATCCTGAATATCAGCTACAATGTCACGACTCTTATCGGTACATCCGTCATTAATGACCAATAACTCAAAATCTGTAACCGTTTGCTTCAGCACCGATAATATCGTATTTTTAATGCTCTTTTCTTTATTGAAAAGAGGCATAACAACCGAAAACATTATTATAAATTATATTTTTTATATATCATTAAAAGACACAGCTTCGCTTTCTAAGTCCCAAAATTAGAAATGCTTTAAGAGGAACATGCTTAACGTGTTTGGAAGCTAAATATGATATGTTTCCAGATTAATAGCACTATTTTCAGTAAAATATAATTTTGGTCCTCTGACGGGAACTTACTATTTTTTTTTAAAACACGTGGTTTCAATAAATGCAAATTTATTCCCAATCTCATTCTTTTTATATTATTACCAGTATTATTTTTTTGTAAATCAATTCAGTACGATTTTTTTTTCAACTTTATCCTTTTTCAAACTTTACTTATTATATGCTTGTAAAAATAAAATCCTGATGCCCTGTTTTCTTTCTATACTATTGATATATAATAAATTCTGATCAATATAATATGGGGTTTAAAAAGTAGCTCTATCTTTGCGCCTCAATTTAATATTGCCGGTATCCATATGGGTTAATTGCAAAACACATTTTTTGAAGCCTTCCTGCCAGGATTGTCTTAAAAAAGAAAAGCCTGCTCTGTCTTTTTCCACTTATCTTCCTATACCCTTTAAAAAGATATGGGCATGTACCACATATTGATGCTAAACTTGCGTTATTGCTCTGCATGTCAGTAACATTAAAATGTGACTGAGTGGGCGAAGCTTTGTAATTATTGCCAGGGTAAGCGCAATATTTTTAATTAAAAAGTCATAGCGTTGCTATATGCCTTCGTTTTTTTTAACTATATTAAGTTCGTTAAACATACATTCATCTATGTATAAATCACGATTCCTCTTCTTTATTGCAGGCATGCTATTATTATTGAGTTCCTGCCGTACAGGTAAGGAGCTGGCGCTATTCCAGGATCTGAACTCCGAACAGGATGCCAAAGTGCAGCAGGTAAGAACAGCCGCTTTTGATCCCCTCCGCCTGCAAACAGACGACCAGTTGCAGATCGTTATCAGCA